>NZ_JANZKY010000005.1 GCF_025770765.1 Propionivibrio soli
TCTGAGCCAGGATCAAACTCTTCAGTTCAATTCCTGTTAAAACTCTCGCTTGACGTCTGCAGATCCAGTCTCCCAGATCCGCATCTAATCGTGCGAGCTCTTCATCTCTTTAGGTCATGCTTGCGCATAACCCCCAAAACAAGAACCCACACCTATCAATCATCACATTTTTAAAGAGCGTAAAATCAAGCTTTTGCTCGATTTTTTTCGCTGCGTCAGCAGCGAAGGTGCGCATTATACAGACGTTTTTTGTTGCGTCAACCTCTATTTCAGAGATTATTTCAACGTCTCGGAGTTAGAAAAAACAACAACCCCTTGATTCTTAACGTTTCTCGCCGATGCGTCAGCAGCGAAAGATGCGCATTATACAGGGCAGAACCATCGCGTCAACACTTTTCGCGAAGGATGCCTCTCTAAAACTCGAAAGCGAGCGCAAGACGACACAAAGAGACCGGATAGGCCGGAAACACCGCCGCGATCGAGCAAGCCTTACGTTCTCACCATCACTCCTTGCGAACGACACTTTTGCTAAACTCCCATGAGTTTTTCGCAGGCCTTCCCATGAATCATCATTTGAAACTTCTGATCTCCCCTATCTACACCGGGTCAAAACGGTTTCTTGCCAAGCAAAACCGCTGGACCGTTGTTACTGCGGGAAGTATTGGTCTTGTTGGGACGGTCGCTGCGTTTGCCCTGGCCCCTTCCGAACCCCAACCCGCCGTCGAAATTGACACCGTTCTGGAACAACTCAGCACCCCAATCGCCATTTTAGACACGCCCGAAAACACGGTATTCCTCCGAGAGGAACGCGTTGAGCGCTCGGATACCTTATCCAGTTTGATGAACCGGCTCGGCATAGAGGACCCTGAAGCAGACGAATTCATCCGGAAGACACCGTCGACGCAAGCCATATCCCGCCAGCTGAGTCCCGGCAAAGCAGTCACGGCAAAAACGAACGCGCGCGGAAAGCTTCACTCGCTTTGTTTCCCTCTCAACGGCAAGGAGGCGACGCTCGTTGTCGAGCGCGACGGCGAAGGCTTCAAAGCGTCAGAAGAAGTACTCCACCTCGACATGCGAACTGTTGTCAAATCGGGCCAAATTGAAAGCTCACTTTTTGCCGCCACCGACGCGGCCGATATTCCGGACGCGATTGCGAGTCAGCTTGCAGAAGTTTTTGGTGGCGACATCGACTTCTATCGGGATTTGCGAAAAGGCGACCGGTTTTCCTTGGTGTACCAGGCCTTTTACAATCGGGGGCAGGTCGTTCGAACCGGACGGATACTTAGCGCCGAGTTTGTCAATGATCGAAAGGTGTTCAGCGCTTTCTGGTATCAATCGACGGACGGCAAAGCGGGCTATTTCACAGGCGACGGGAAGAATTTGCGAAAAGCATTTCTGCGCTCACCACTTGAATTTTCGCGCGTTACCTCAGGTTTTTCGAGGGCCCGCCTTCACCCCGTGCTGCAAATTTCCCGCGCTCATAAAGGAATCGATTACGGCGCTCCTACAGGAACGCGAGTACGCGCCGTCGCGGATGCAGTAGTGGAATTCGCCGGACGCCAAGGAGGGTATGGCAACTTCATCGTCCTGAAGCACCAAGGCACCTACTCGACAGCCTACGGGCACCTTAACGGTTTTGCTCCAGGAATTCGTAAAGGAGCGCGCGTTGGGCAAGGGGACACGATCGGCTACGTAGGCAGTACAGGGTTAGCGACAGGGCCCCATTTGCACTATGAATTCCGGGTAAATGCTCAGCAAGTCAACCCCGCGACCATTGCGCTACCTACTTCGTTCCCGCTTGACGCGTCTCAACTGGCAAGATTCAAGGCCACGGCGGGCTCCTTGCGCGCATTGCTTGATCTAGCCAAGCAAACCCAAATGGCGGCTATAGATTGACGGAGAACCCGCAACGCAGGTGGCATACGATAAAAAAAAGCGGCCATCGCGGGCCGCTTTTCTTCTATCGCAGGATTTTAGGCCGAAAATGACGATCCACAACCGCACGTGGAAGACGCATTGGGGTTCTTAATAACGAACTGTGAACCTTCCAGCCCCTCGGTGTAATCGATTTCCGCACCGACGAGGTATTGATAACTCATGGGGTCAATGAGTAACGTCACGCCGTTCTTCTGCAGCGACGTATCGTCCTCGTTCGCCACCTCATCGAATGTAAACCCATATTGAAATCCCGAGCAACCTCCGCCCGTCACGAAAACACGTAGTTTCAGATCGGGATTCCCTTCCTCCTCAATAAGATCCTTGACCTTATTCGCCGCACTGTCCGTAAAGACAAACGGCAATGGCGTATCAACGACTGTATTCATTCCTCTTCCTTCGAAAAACCTAACTTTTCCCAACCCCGCGAAGAGATGGCTAGCTATTCGAGGCCAACTTCAATTCCACCGTCTTCGCGCTGACATGGTGTACAAGCCGCCCTTGAATCACCGCCCCCTGCTGAATCTCGATCTGGTGATACTCGACGTCCCCTGTGACTCGTGCCGCCGGTAAGAGTTCCAACGATACTCCCGCAAAAACAGGGCCGATAACCGTCCCATTAATCACTACATGGCCAACCGAAATTGCGCCCTCGACGCTGGCTTTTTCACTGATAACGACTGTCCCATCTTGCCCATCAGCACTCGTTATGTTGCCTCGGACTTCTCCGTCCACACGCAAACCGCCGGAGAAAACAACGTTCCCCTCGACCCTGGTACCTGAACCGATAAGACTGTCTATGCTGTTCTGCGGAGCGTTACCTTTCTTGTTCGTTCCAAACATGGACATTCCCCTAGAAAGCCAGTGATTGTTTGGCCCGTATCGTTTCATCCTGGAGAACCCGGGCCTCCACGCCAGTAACACTCGCCCCCACTGGGACGAGAACGATTCCTTCAAGTCGCTGAAAGTGCTTGATTTCGAACCGGAAATTTTCTTTTTTTGATTCCGTTTTATCCGGAACGGTGATGATAGCATCTTTGCCGTCTTGCCGCACTTTCACAACAAGTTGCAGCCACAGCTTAGGCTCCTTTAGCGGCCGGGAAGCACTATTTACAACCAACATCCTGTAACGGAACTCCCCGGGGGTTCCTGTGGGCTCGATACGGAAACGTTCGATGCGCAGCCCACCGCCCTCTCCCGCCGCATCCGAAGTGGGTATCAGACCTTCGAAGAAGGCCAGATCTTCCTTTAAGGCGGCATTCTCCATTTCGAGCGCTCTCACCTGCTGCAATAACTGCTTTTGTGTAGCACGCTCAATTTGCAGGTTACTCTCACCCGACCCCACCACGCTCCGCAGGCGCGCAAGTTCCGTATCGAGATCAACGAGATGCCCCCGCAGGGACTGGATCTCTCGGTCCGATTCATCTCGGTGGAACCCACCTGTTCTGCGCCCAACGTCAAAAATCCAGACAGCTGATATGACGAGTGCGAAGAGGACAGCAACAACAGTCAAGGCGCGCCAATACCACGCCACGTGTTGGCGAATAGCGAGTTTGGGGGCGCTGATACCAAACCGTCTCCGAAGACGCTTCAGCTTTACCGAAGGACGCGTAACGGACATGGCGGACTTAGGACGCCTCGTGTTGCGCAACAAACCGCATGAACGCTCCTTTTGGGGCGGCGCTTGACGCTAGACAATGATCCCGAACGGATAACAACCCATCGCAGTGGGCAACTCTCAACGAAATGATGCATCGCCTAGCACGCCAGAGGCGCCTGGCGCCCCAATCCCGCGCGCTACTCCGTATTGATGAACGTGACAAAAAATGCTCTGCCGACCCGCGCTTCACCATTTCTCATCGGTATAGTAGCAACTTACCGCTTGGTAGCGGTATCGCGCTGTTTTTCATCAAGCGACATACTTGAAAAAAAAAGCCGCCCGCGGGCGGCTTTCCTTTTCGCAAGGATATTGCCAGATTAGCGCTTGGAGAACTGCTTACGGCGGCGAGCCTTATGCAAGCCAACCTTCTTCCGTTCGACTTCGCGAGCGTCACGGACGACGAACCCAGCCTTCGATAATGCCGGCTTGAGCGCAGCATCGTATTCGATGAGCGCGCGCGTGATGCCGTGGCGAACGGCACCGGCTTGTCCGGACTCACCTCCGCCTGATACGTTGACCATGATATCGAAACCGGCCGTCTGCTCCACCAGCTCGAGCGGCTGGCGAACGATCATCCGACCGGTGACTCGCGAGAAAAACTCGTCCACAGGCTTACCGTTGACCACGATGTTGCCCGAACCGCGCCTCATGAATACACGCGCGACGGCACTTTTGCGGCGACCGGTGCCGTAGTAGAAATTTTCAGCCATTTCGACCTCTTAGAGTTCCAGAACTTTCGGCTGCTGAGCAGCGTGCGGGTGGGCGCTTCCCACGTAGCATTTCATCTTCTTCAGCATCGCATACCCGAGCGGCCCTTTCGGCAGCATGCCTTTGACAGCTTTTTCCAGGACCCGCCCAGGAAAACGCTGCTGCATCTTCGTGAAGTTCGTTTCATAAATCCCGCCGGGATAGCCCGTGTGACGGTAGTACATCTTGTCTTCGGCCTTATTTCCCGTAACACGCAGCTTCTCGACGTTCGTGACGACAATAAAATCGCCGGTATCGACGTGAGGCGTAAATTCAGGTTTGTGCTTGCCACGAAGGCGGCGAGCAATTTCAGTGGCGAGGCGGCCGAGCACCTTGTCAGTGGCGTCCACCACGAGCCACTCGCGCTTCACCTCATGCGATTTGGCGGAAAAAGTCTTCATTTGAAACGCCGTCCTTGTATGCCTGATAACGGAAAGCCGAGCATATTATTTCAAATCAACGACTCATGTCAATTGCTGTTTCCAACGCTGAGCGTCCCTGACCCCGGTATTTATCAATGCCTATCCTCATGTTCGACCGCTCCCACACAGCAAGCGAAGTCGACACGCATCGAAGGTCCAAAATGGCGACACAACTAAACTACAATAATCTTTTACGCAAAGGAAACCTATGGAATGTACAGTCAAATGGGTCGGTGAAGGAATGTCTTTTCTGGCTGAAACCGGGAGCAACCATTGCGTCACCATGGACGGCGCCCCAGAGGCCGGAGGAAGAAACATGGCACCTCGGCCTATGGAAATGGTATTGGTCGGAACCGGGGGATGCACAGCATTCGACGTCGTGCTGATTCTCAAAAAAGGGCGCCATGCCGTAACCGGGTGCGAGGTAATCCTCAAGGCCGAGCGCGCTGAAACGGAGCCCAAGGTATTCACGCGGATACACTTTCATTACCGCGTGACCGGTAAACAATTACGCCCCGAGGTTGTAGCGCGCGCCATCGAATTATCCAAAGACAAGTACTGCTCGGCGTCAATCATGCTAGGGAAAACGGCGACGATTACACACGACTTCGAGATCGTCGAAGCATAACCGCACAGATTTCCTCTCAAAGCACACGCCGGACGCCAGATCCTATAGATAGTAGGCCGTAGAAGTCATCACTCGGGCCGACACCTTCATCGCGAGCCTTACCGGCGGAGGAAGCTCGCGAGCACCCAAGCGAACGGCCATTTCTGCGTGGCGTCTTTCGTCTTCTTTCATCTGGCCTACGATGGCCTGCGACCGCTTGTCTTGCGCAGGAAGTGCCGACAGGTGCCCCGCGAGATGGGCTTCGACCTGACGCTCTGTCTCGGCAAGGAACCCCAGGTTCCACCCCGAGCCGAGCCGGCCGGCAACAACTCCCATCGAGAAGGCACCCAAATACCAGAAAGGATTGAGCAAGCTCTTCCTCGCCCCGACCTCGCCGAGTCTCTGTTCCGTCCAAGCCAGATGCTCGGTCTCCTCCTTAGCTGCGTTCTCCAATGCTTGGCGAATTTCCGGTTCGCGGCACGCAATTGCTTGTCCGTGATAGAGGGCCTGGGCACAAATCTCACCAACATGATTGATTCGCATCAGCGCTCCAACATGCGATTTATCACGCTCCGAGAGATCCGTTGCAAGTTCGCTATCCCCGGGCGTTGCACGGACGGAGCGCTGGCGAACAAAAAGCGTCCGTAGGATCTTGTCAAATTCGGCGATGAACGCATCAACCACGAAAATCTCCTGGGAAAACGATCAGGGCCAAACCGGCGGCCTGCTATCGTCCAGAGCGCAACGCTCGACGCGCATCTTCGGCACTTCCTAAACTGGGCGCCCCGGGGACGCAGAAGTAATTCGAGAAAAGCTCGACATGGTGATTGTTAGAACTACCTCGAATCGGCTTCCATTGGTTATCGCGAGCCTTAGACCAGGTCTTGTCGGACCGACCAAACGCGTAGAGCCGCTTTTCCCTCGTGGCGCAGCGAATGCCTTCATAGCTGATGTTTTCAGCGCCTGCGGAACTCTCAATGACTAAAGCATATCGAATGACGCCGTCCGCGCCGACGGATAGAGAATTGCCATCGATCCAAAATTTGGTGTCGCGCACCGCTCCAACTTCGAACGGAATCAGATTAGACCTGTCTGGAAAGGCAGGCAGTTGCACTTCCATTTCCGCCCAGGGTTTTTCGTCGAAATCATCGTCAAACCCTTCGGCGGCCCACGCGCTCGAAACGATTCCGAGCAAAAGGAAGCCCGACTGAAGGAAACGTTTAATCCCGCTCTTACAAAGACGCAACATCAGCCCCTTTACCCTTTCGGCAAGGTTTCCGCCGCACGCCCGCAAGGAATCCCTTCGCGCCGAGAACGACGGTGGTCTGCGTCGAGAAAGCGAGCGAGCTCATTCAACGCCTGTTGATAGACCTCACGCTTGAATTCGATCACGGCATCGAGCGAAACCCAGTAGTTATTCCAACGCCAGGCATCGAACTCGGGATGATCACAGGCACGCAGGGAAACATCGCTGTCGCGCCCAACCAATCTGAGCAAAAACCAAATCTGCTTTTGGCCGCGGTAGCTGCCGCGCCACTCGCGTTTTACCCAGTGGATCGGCACATCGTAACGCAACCAGTCCTTGGTACGGCCAAGAATGGCAACATGCTCCGGACGCAGCCCGACCTCTTCGTGCAGTTCCCGGTACATCGCCTGCTCAGGGGTTTCCCCCCGCTTGATGCCGCCTTGTGGAAACTGCCATGAGTGCTCGCGAATGCGCTTGCCCCAGAAGACCTCGTTTTTCGCGTTACATAGGATGATGCCGACGTTCGGGCGATAGCCTTCACGGTCAAGCATTGCGTAAACCTGCGGTATTCAAAAGTTGAATACATTCAACCATATTTCGCCCCCCTTGCAAAGCTTGCCACATCAAGAACTCGCCCCGATAAAGCACGCTGCCCGAGACATCGCCCGCATCGTGCCACTCTTGTAGAATTCACGTTTTGTCAAAAGAAGCCTGATCGCTATGCGAACCTCCAAGTTCTTCATCTCAACACTCAAGGAAGCCCCCGCCGACGCGGAGATCGTCAGCCACAAACTTATGCTGAGGGCGGGACTGGTCAAACGGCTCGCAGGAGGCATCTACACTTGGATGCCGATGGGGCTTCGGATACTGCGCAAGGTGGAAAACATTGTGCGCGAAGAAATGGATCGCGCTGGGGCTATCGAACTGCTGATGCCTGCTGTCCAGCCTGGCGAGTTATGGCAGGAATCGGGGCGGTGGGAGAAGTACGGACCTGAACTGCTAAGGCTGAAAGACCGGCATGCGCGCGATTTCGTCATCGGGCCAACGCACGAAGAAGTTATCACGGACGTCGTACGGAAAGAAATAAAGAGCTACCGTCAGCTTCCCGTTCATTTCTATCAGGTACAAACCAAGTTCAGGGACGAGATTCGCCCGCGTTTCGGTGTCATGCGCGGACGCGAGTTTCTGATGAAGGACGGCTACTCCTTCCACACCGATTTCGAGGGCTTGCAGCGTGAATACAGGAATATGTTCGACACCTACACGCGAATCTTTTCACGGCTTGGTTTGAAGTTCCGTGCCGTCGCAGCGGACACCGGATCGATTGGCGGAACGGGTTCACATGAGTTTCATGTACTTGCGGACTCCGGGGAAGACGCTTTAGCTTACTGCCCCCACTCGGATTACGCCGCCAACGTCGAACTCGCGGAGGCGCTACCGCCACGCAGTTCAAGGGAATCTGCCTCCGATCCAATGAAGAAAGTGGCGACCCCTGGCAAGACGCGTTGCGAAGACGTAGCCGAGTTTCTCGGGATCCCGATCACCAAGATGGTGAAAGCCATTGCAATCATGCGCGCCACCCCCGAAAACGAGGGAAGCGAGTTCACGCTGATCCTTTTGCGGGGCGATCACGATCTCAATGAAATCAAGACGCAAAAGGTTGTCGGCGAGTTCCGGTTTGCGCGGGACGAGGAGATCGTCGCCGCACTCGGTTGCAAACCCGGCTATATTGGCCCTGTTGGTGCACGCGACATTCCTGTTTTTGCCGATCACTCGGTGGCTGCGATGGCGAACTTCGTTTGCGGAGCCAACGAGGTCGACTTTCACTTATCGGGCGTTAATTTTGAGCGTGATTTACCCACCCCTAAGACGATCGCTGATCTGCGGAACGTCGTCACAGGAGACCCCTCTCCAGATGGAAAGGGGAAGTTGGAGTTATGCCGGGGTATTGAAGTCGGGCACATTTTCCAATTGCGGAGAAAATACGCGGAAGCGCTCAATTGCAGTTTTCTAGACGAAAGCGGCAAGAGTCAGATCATGGAGATGGGCTGTTACGGAATCGGGGTTTCACGTATCGTCGGCGCGGCAATCGAGCAGAACCACGATGAGCGCGGCATCATTTTCCCCGTAGCGATCGCCCCATTCCAAGTCGCCGTCGTGCCGATGGGATTCCACAAATCCTCGCAGGTGAAAGCGGCCGCTGAGGCTTTGTACGAAGAGCTTGCCGCTGCCGGAATCGACGTGTTGCTGGACGACCGGAGCGAACGCCCAGGGGTCATGTTCGCTGAAATGGAACTGATCGGGATCCCACACCGTATTGTGGTCGGAGAACGAGGATTGGCCGACGGAAAACTCGAGTACAAGGGCCGAACCGACAGTGACGCGACGATGATACCTCTAGCGTCTGCCCTGGGCTTTATCAAGGAAAGGCTGTGCGCCTCTTAATGTTATTTTCGGCGCTGTTGATTTGGCAACTTGCCTTCGCCGGCGCCCAAAAGTACGAACCACTGTCGGAGAGCGTCAGGGCGGCGCTATCGCGTACCATTTCGGATCAAGCACCGTCTCGTAGTTCTTTCTCAGACGCCATGGACGCCATTGACTGGCTGACCGAAATGTCTCGTCGCATGGATAGGCGAATTGCTGATCGGGAAAGCCGCCTGGAGTTTCTGAGGGCGGTTCACTACGAAGCGACACGCGCAGGACTTGACCCGCAGATGGTGCTCGGATTGATTCAAGTCGAGAGCGGCTTCAAAAAGTATGCGGTGTCCCCTGCCGGTGCGCGAGGGTTCATGCAGGTAATGCCTTTCTGGGTGCAAGTGATCGGTCGCAAAGAAGATAACCTATTCCACTTGCGCACCAACCTGCGGTACGGATGCACGATCCTCCGCCATTATCTCGACATTGAGCAAGGCGATCTATTTCGCGCACTCGGTCGCTACAACGGAAGCCTTGGACAGCCGGAGTACCCGAATCTGGTTCGCGCCGCTTGGCACGGACAATGGGCTTACGCCGCGACCAAGGCGCGGGTGGCCTCTAGCAAGCCATGATTACCTCATTCCTGGCAGCATGCCTTTCATTCCGCGCATGAACTTCGCCATGCCGCCCTTGGAAAACTGCTTCATCATCTTCTGTGTCTGTTCGAACTGCTTAAGCAGCCGGTTCACTTCCTGAACCTGGACGCCCGCGCCCATCGCGATACGGCGCTTGCGTGAAGCTTTCAAGATTTCCGGCCGACTGCGTTCGGCCGGCGTCATCGAATCGATAATGCCCTCCACACGGCTAATCATCTTCTGCTCACCACCTGCGGGCAATTGCCCGGCGAGTTGAGCGAATTGCGCTGGAAGCTTGTCCATCATTGACGAGAGCCCGCCCATCTTTCGCATCTGACTTATCTGTTCCTTGAAGTCGTTCAGATCGAAACCTTTGCCCGACTTCAGCTTTTTTGCCAACTCAACAGCCTGCTGCTCGTCGATTCCCTTCTTTGCTTCTTCGATCAAGGACAAGACATCGCCCATGCCAAGAATACGGGAGGCCATTCTCTCCGGATGGAAGGGCTCGATACCCGACAGCTTTTCACCCACACCGGCATACTTGATGGGACGACCCGTTACGTGTCGCACCGAAAGAGCTGCACCGCCACGCGCGTCTCCATCGAGCTTGGTAAGAATCACCCCCGTGAGAGGCAAGGCTTCGCTAAACGCTTTCGCCGTGTTGATAGCATCCTGACCGAGCATGGCGTCGACGACGAATAACGTTTCGATCGGATTCAGCGCCTTATGAAGCGCGGCGATCTCCCTCATCATCGCCTCGTCGATCGACAGTCGACCCGCCGTGTCGACCAGCAAGACGTCGTGATAATGACGTTTGGCCCACGCTGCCGCCTCTAGCGCGATATCGACTGGTTTATCACCAGATGAAGATGGGAAAAAGTCCACCCCAGCCTGCTCGGCAACGGCCTTCAACTGATCGATCGCCGCCGGCCGATAGACGTCGCAGGAAACGACGAGTACTTTCTTTTTCTGGGTTTCCTTCAAGAGCCGAGCCAGCTTGCCGACCGTCGTAGTCTTCCCTGCGCCCTGCAAACCGGCCATGAGAACGATCGCCGGCGGTTGAGTGGCAAGGTTGAGGCCGGTGTGCGCCTCCCCCATTAACGCGGTCAATTCGCGGTGTACTACGCCGATCAAGGCTTGGCCTGGCGTCAGCGAACCGATGACCTCCTCACCAACGGCCTTCTCTTTGACGGCGTTGATGAACGTTTTGACGGCTGGCAGGGCAACGTCCGCCTCCAGAAGTGCCAACCGCACTTCGCGCATTGCGTCGGCAATGTTGTCGTCGGTGAGACGAGCCTCTCCGCGCAACGTCTTCATGACGCGCGCAAGTCGTTGAGTCAGGTTATCAAGCATTTAGTTTCCGGCTTAGTGTAGACTTCAGAAGATGCCGGCTATTCTACTTCACCTTGTTTCACCGATCGCCTCGTGCCTGTTGTATGCGGCGCTTGGAGTGCATTTTTGGCGCACACGATGGCGGGCCGATGAAAAGCCGGGATTGCCTCTTGCAATGCGGCCTTGGGAACGACTCTCGATTCTCGCCGCTATTGTTATGCAAGGTGCAGGGCTTTATTGGAGCCTCTTCGGCGGGGGAGGTATGCGTTTCTCATTCAGCCTTGCATTATCCCTCATGCTTTGGCTTGCCGTCCTTATTTACTGGCTTGAGAGTTTCCGCTCCCGGATGGAAGGTCTTCAGCCGATGGTCCTACCGCTTGCCGCAACCTGCTCGGTTCTTCCAGCATTTTTTCCACAAATGCACTGGATTGCATATGCCGAGGCGTGGGGATTCAAGTTTCATTTTCTCGCTGCAATGCTGGCTTACAGCCTCTTCACTTTGTCAGCCCTGCACGCGGCGTTTATGAGCTTCGTCGAACGCAAGTTGCATCGGGGAAGGTTCGACTCGAACCTTGCCAGCCTGCCGCCCGTTCTCGCGATGGAGAACTTGCTTTTTCGCATGATCACCGTGGCGTTCACCCTCCTCACTCTGACGCTCGCTAGCGGATTGGGATTTTCAGAAGCAATTTTCGGAAAAGCGTTCGTATTGGATCACAAGACTCTCTTTGCGTTTATGTCTTGGATGATCTTTGCGGCTCTTCTCGTGGGCCGCCATGCGTATGGTTGGCGAGGACGTATCGCCTTACGCTGGACCATGACTGGATTTCTTGTTTTGCTCCTTGCCTATGTTGGGAGCCGTTTCGTATCGGAAGTTCTCCTCGGCAGAATCTAGAATAATCCTTCAGTCGCAGTGCAAAGAGCCGTATTAGATGGAATAGTGCCGCGCTAGAGCACTTTCCTTTACAAAAGGCGGGAGTCGATGCATCATCAACCTGACATACTAAACACCGCCCCTGCGTGGCGGTTTTGCGAGCAAAAAAGCATCATTTGACGAACTATGGCCGCGAATCCACAACAATCCTCACTCAGCGGACTCGCTCGGGCGCTCGTTCAGGCAGGAAAAATCAAGGAAGCCGAAGCGGAGGCGTTATTAAATCAAGCCGCTGCGACTAAAACGACCTTCATCGAACAGTTAGCGACCAGCAAAAAGGCTAGTTCGGCTGACGTCGCCCGTTTTGCGGCGGATACATTCGGTTACCCGCTATTGGATCTGGGCGCCTTCGATGAAGCGCATATGCAGAGTACGGCGATCGACCGCAAGTTGATCGCCGCCCACCGCGTCATTCCGTTGCACAAACGAGGCAATCGCCTCTCGATCGCGATAGCGGATCCGACCAATCTTCGGGCCTTGGACGAAATCCGGTTCCAAACCGGGATGGCCGTCGATCCGATCGTCGTTGATGAAGCGCTGATTGCACCGCTGGTCGCGAAATTTTCGGAATCTGCAGCAGAAAGTCTAAAAAACCTCGCAAACGAAGACATCAACCTCGAATTCACCGATGAAGAAGCGGCGGAAAAGGGCGATGATGCGAACTCTCTGGAGGTCGACGATGCCCCTGTCGTCAAGTTCATTCAGAAAATGCTATTGGACGCCATCAACGACGGCGCCTCCGACATCCATTTCGAACCCTACGAGAAGAGTTACCGTATTCGCTTCCGCTGTGATGGCATGCTGCGCGAAGTCGCGGCACCTCCGCTTGTCATCAAAGAGAAGATCGCCTCCCGCATCAAGGTCATTTCACGGCTAAATATTGCGGAGAAGCGCGTTCCGCAGGACGGTCGCATGCGCCTGGTTCTTTCGAAAACCCGAGCAATCGACTTTCGCGTGAGCACGCTTCCCACCATGTACGGCGAAAAAATCGTCTTACGGATTCTCGACCCGAGCAGCGCGACGTTGGGAATTGACGCGCTGGGATATGAACCTGAGCAGAAAGCCGTGCTTTTGGACGCGGTACAACGCCCGTATGGCATGGTCCTCGTCACAGGCCCAACGGGCTCCGGCAAGACGGTGTCTCTTTACACTTGCCTCAACATCTTAAACAAGCCTGGGATTAACATTTCTACAGCCGAAGACCCGGCCGAAATCGCTCTCCCAGGGATCAATCAGGTCAATATCGATGACCGCCAAGGACTTACATTTCCGGTCGCACTAAAGGCCTTTTTGCGCCAAGATCCGGACATCATCATGGTGGGCGAAATTCGGGACTTGGAAACTGCCGAGATCGCGATTAAGGCAGCACAAACCGGCCATATGGTGCTTTCGACATTGCACACCAACGATGCCCCATCGACGCTCACGCGTCTCATGAATATGGGTATCCCTACATTCAACATCGCTTCCAGCGTACTTCTAATTACGGCGCAGCGCCTCGTTCGCCGTTTGTGTTCATGCAAAAAGCCTCTGGAAACGCCAATCGAGACTCTGCTCAATGCGGGTTTCAGAGACGCCGACCTTGACGGAAGTTGGGTTCTTTATGGCCCAGGGGGCTGCGACAGATGCAAAGGAACGGGATACAAAGGCCGCGTGGGCGTTTACCAAGTTATGCCAGTAACGGAAGCAATCCAGCGGCTCATCATGGCAAACTGCACTGAGCTAGACATCGCACAACAAGCCCAAAAAGAGGGCGTAAACGATCTGCGCCGTTCCGGGCTTTTGAAGGTGAAGCAGGGACTGACTTCGCTGGAAGAAGTTCTCGGTAGCACAAATATCTAGAGAATTACACGGGGAGGGATGCATGGCCATGGCGGCGAAACCGGCAAGACGCACCCAAGAGATCAAAGAATACACGTTTCTTTGGACCGGCAAGAACAAGGCTGGGAAACTTATCCGGGGCGAGCAGCGGGCTACGAGCGAAGCGGTAGTCAACGCGACGTTGCGGCGGCAAGGGGTCGTCGTTACGAAGATATCCAAACAGACCTTCCGAAGGGGTGGAAAGGTCTCAGAAAAAGATATTGCGCTTTTTACGCGGCAGCTTGCGACCATGATGAAAGCAGGGGTTCCGCTATTGCAAACGTTCGATATCGTTGGCCGGGGACATGCCAATCCAGCTGTAGGGAAACTCCTCCTCGACATCAAGGCCGATGTCGAAACAGGTAGTTCCCTTTCCCAGGCTTTCCGCAAGTTTCCTCTTCACTTCGACCAGCTCTACTGCAACCTAGTCGCCGCGGGAGAACAAGCAGGGATACTAGAGACTCTTCTTGAACGCCTGGCAACGTACAAAGAAAAAATGCTGGCGATCAAGTCAAAGATCAAATCAGCGCTTTTTTATCCAACAGCCGTCATTGTCGTCGCATTCATAATCACAGCGGTGATCATGATTTTTGTTATCCCGGCTTTCAAGCAAGTGTTCACCAGTTTTGGCGCTGACCTCCCGGCGCCTACGCTCCTTGTAATCGCCATATCGGATTACTTTGTCGCGTATTGGTGGGCGATATTCGGAGCAATAGGAGGCGGCCTATTTGCGTTCTTTTATACGTGGAAACGCTCTGAAGCCATGCAGTTTGCCATTGACCGCCTGTTTCTCCGATTGCCACTCTTCGGTGACATCATTCGCAAAGCTGTGATGGCACGATGGGCACGTACACTGTCCACAATGTTTGCTGCTGGCGTGCCGCTCGTGGAGTCACTTGAGTCGGTCGGAGGTGCTGCCGGAAACTACGTTTACAAGACAGGGACAAGGCAAATCCAGGGCGAAGTGAGCACAGGAACAAGCTTGACTTCAGCAATGCAAAACAGTGAGCTGTTCCCAAACATGGTGGTTCAAATGGTCGCCATTGGCGAAGAATCCGGAGCGCTGGACGCCATGCTTGGTAAAGTTGCGGATTTTTTTGAACAGGAGGTAGACGACGCCGTTGAAGCACTATCGAGCCTAATGGAACCGATCATCATGGTGGTCCTCGGGGTCCTCATCGGTGGTATGGTGATCGCAATGTACCTGCCGATCTTCAAACTGGGCGCGGTCGTCTAGTGAGTTCGGATTCTTTGGGCCTGTTTACGCAGCCATATTTTACGTTCTTCGTAGGTATTCTCGGGCTCCTTGTCGGGAGCTTTCTGAATGTGCTCATCCACCGCCTGCCGAAAATCATGGAGCGCGACTGGCGGGTTCAGTGCGCCGAGTTGCGTGGAGAATCTCTGCCGGAAGAAGCCCCGCTCTCCCTCGCCATGCCGCGTTCGCGCTGTCCTACCTGCGGCCACTTCATAAAGGCGATTGAAAACATACCGGTCCTCAGTTGGGTATTCTTGCGCGGAAAATGTTCGGCATGCCAAGCGCCGATTTCATTCCGATATCCGCTCATCGAAGGCGCGACGGCCGCACTCTCGGCTTTCGCGGCTAGCCACTTCGGCCCCACTCCTGCCGCAGCGGGAGCAGTGCTTTTTATCTGGTTCCTGCTTGCGCTGAGTTTCATCGACTTCGATACGCAGTTACTCCCCGACTCAATGACGTTGCCGCTACTTTGGGGAGGACTGCTATTCAACCTTGAAGGAACGTTCGTAGACCTGCGTTCTGCCGTCATCGGCGCGATGGCAGGCTATCTCGCATTATGGTCGGTTTACTGGCTATTCAAGCTCACCACCGGCAAGGAAGGGATGGGCTACGGTGATTTCAAGCTCTTGGCGGCCATTGGTGCTTGGCTGGGATGGCAGGTGCTGCCATTGACCATCCTCCTTTCGTCACTCGTCGGAGCCGTGGTAGGCATCGTGCTGATCGTCCTCGCTAAGCACGGGCGAAATGTGCCGATCCCGTTCGGCCCATACCTCGCATCGGCCGGAATGCTTGCTCTTTTCTGGGGACGCGAGCTTACACAAGCCTATTTGCAGCTAATGTAATCGGTTGAAATAAGGCGGTTCGCCCTTATCTTGCGCATGCCGGTCTCGGGAAAAAGGGACCGGCACTCGGTTATAATCCATGTCTTTGTTGCACTAAAGGTGAACCATGCCGATCTATGCGTATCGCTGCAGTTCCTGCGGCTTTGAGAAAGATCACTTGCAAAAACTGAACGCGCCGGTTCTTACTGATTGCCCGGAATGCGGGGCAAAGGCGTATCAGAAGCAGATCACCGCGGCCGGCTTCCAATTGAAAGGCAACGGCTGGTACGCAACGGATTTCAAAGGCGGGTCGGGCACTCCGAAGGCTTCGAAGAGTGAGAATGCTCCGCAATGCCAAGGCTGCGCGGGAGCAGAGGCGTGCGCCGCCAGTTGATCAAACGTTACTTCATTACAGGCCTTCTGATCTGGGTACCCCTGGCGATCACCGCCTGGGTCCTGTTGTTGATTGCCGATGTGGCGGACCAGTCGCTCCGACTGCTTCCGGCCTCGATGCATCCACACAATGTCGTCGGTTTCGACATCCCCGGTGCGGGAGTCGTTGTCACCCTGGCGATCATTCTCGCCACCGGTATCCTGACGGCCAACTTTATCGGCCAGCGGCTGGTGAGCTGGTGGGAGAAGCTGCTGGCGCGCATTCCCGTTGTCAACTCGATTTACAACAGCGTCAAACAGGTTTCTGACACTCTTTTCTCGTCCTCAGGCAATGCTTTCCGCAAGGCCTTGCTCGTTCAGTATCCAAGGGCAGGTTCGTGGACGATCGCATTCCTCACCGGCGTTCCTGGCGGAGATGTCGCCAATCACCTCGAAGACCATGTCAGCGTCTATGTTCCTACCACGCCCAATCCGACGTCAGGGTTCTTCCTGATGTTGCCGCGGAACGAAGTCATCGAGCTCGACATGGACGTCGACGAGGCCCTCAAGTACATCATTTCGATGGGCGTGGTCGCTCCGCCCGCACGACGGTCGAAACCTTCTCTCTAACATAATCGGTATCCCTGGAAACAGAATGCGAACTCATTTTTGCGGACAACTCAATTCACAAACCATCGGTCAGGAAGTGACCCTCTGCGGCTGGGCTCACCGTCGCAGAGACCACGGGGGCGTCATCTTCATTGACCTTCGCGACCGGGAAGGTCTTGCTCAAATCGTTTGCGACCCGGACCGCCCTGATATGTTCGCCATTGCTGAGTCGGTTCGCAATGAGTACTGCCTCAGGATCACCGGAAAGGTGCGCGCTAGGCCGGCAGGGACGGTCAATCCGAACATGCCGAGCGGTGAAGTCGAGGTTCTATGCCGAGAGATCGAAGTCCTCAATCCGTCGATCACGCCTCCCTTCAATCTCGACGACGACAATCTGTCTGAAACCGTCCGTTTGCAGAATAGAGTCATCGATCTGCGCCGTCCGCAGATGCAGAAGAATATGCTGCTGCGCTACAAAACGGCACGAGCCTTCCGCCGGTTTCTTGACGACGCCGGTTTCATCGACATCGAAACACCGATGCTTACGAAGAGCACGCCTGAAGGTGCTCGCGACTACCTCGTTCCATCTCGCGTCCATGCCGGCCAGTTTTTCGCGCTGCCGCAATCGCCGCAGTTGTTCAAGCAGCTGCTGATGGTCGCTGGATACGACCGTTACTATCAAATCACCAAGTGCTTCCGGGACGAAGACTTGCGCGCCGACCGGCAGCCTGAGTTTACCCAGGTCGATATCGAGACATCCTTCCTGACCGAGACCGAAATTACGGGAATCATGGAAGAACTGATCCGATACGTTTTCAAGGAAGCGATCGGAGTTGACCTGCCCAATCCGTTCCCCCGCATTTCCTATACCGAAGCAATGCACCGTTTCGGTTCTGACAAGCCGGACCTGCGCGTCACGCTCGAACTCACCGAGATCACGGATGTCGTCAAAGACGTCGCCTTCAAGGTTTTCGCTAACACCGCGAACAGCGACGGCGGGCGAGTCGCCGCACTTCGCATCCCGGGAGGCGCGGCCCTGACCCGGGGCGAGATCGACGCCTACTCGCAGTTCGTCGCGATTTATGGGGCAAAGGGACTGGCTTATATCAAGGTCAATGACGCGAGCCAGCTCAATGAGACGGGGCTGCAATCGCCTATCGTCAAGAATCTGCACGAACAGGCGCTGAAGGCCATCGTCGAGCGTTCGGGTGCAAAGTCTGGTGACCTCATCTTTTTCTGTGCTGATAAGGCGAAGGTGGTCAACGACGCTCTCGGAGCGCTACGGATCAAGATCGGCCACGAAAAGGGTTTCCTCAACGGCAAAGCCTGGGAGCCCTTGTGGGTCGTCGATTTCCCGATGTTCGATTACGACGACGAGGACAAGCGCTGGGTCGCCTGCCACCATCCGTTCACCAGTCCGAAGGACGAGCACATCCCCCTCCTCAAAACCGATCCAGGCAAGTGCCTGGCAAAGGCCTACGACCTCGCGCTCAACGGATGGGAACTGGGCGGCGGGTCGGTGCGTATCCACCGTGCCGACGTCCAGGAACAGGTTTTCAAAGCCCTCGGCATCGGCGAGGAAGAGGCCCGGATCAAGTTCGGCTTCCTGCTCGACGCGCTGAAATACGGCGCACCTCCACACGGCGGGCTGGCGTTCGGACTCGATCGCATTGTGACGATGATGACTGGAGCCGAATCCATCCGAGACGTGATCGCCTTCCCGAAAACACAACGGGCCCAGTGCCTGCTCACGAATGCGCCGAGCGACGTGGATGAAAAGCAATTGCGCGAGCTGCACATCCGCCTGCGTCAGAAAGCCGATACGCCGGCCAACGCCAGCAATACCTAACAGGCGGCGATGAGCGGCCTCCTGGCCACGTTCCGGCTAGCGCTTGTCCTTGCGCTGGTCGGGTGGCTGGGGGTAGCCACCGAAGTCTCTGCCCGAGCTTCTGAGCGCGATGCGGCGTTGCCGATTATCGCCTTGCGGCAACTACCAGCGGAGGCAAGGCAAACTTTAGCTGTGATTAAAAACGGGGGACCGTTCCCGTACCCGCGCAAGGACGGGAGTGTTTTTGGCAACTTCGAGAAACGGTTGCCACTACAGCCGAGCGGCTATTATCGAGAGTACACGGTCCCCACTCCTGGACGCTCAGACCGCGGCCCTCGGCGCATTGTCGCAGGCAAAGGCGCCGATAGCTGGGCGAGGTCGGGTGAGTACTACTATACCGACGATCACTACCGAACGTTCCGGCGGGTCCAGGAGACGCCATGAGCAATCCTAGCCAACGTCAAGATCGGCCCGGTATCAAAGAGGGAATCTACCGCTTCACCCGGCGGAGTTCAGACACGGTAAGGCGTTTCGTCGAAAGAACTGGCTGCACCGCATTTCAAGTGGATTTGGAGCAATCATCGCAGTTGAGAGCAGTGCTCAAGCGCATCGGTACTCAGCTGCGATTCCCCGAATGGTACGGTAATAACCTCGACGCGCTGCATGACTGCCTAACTGATTTATCCTGGCGTGAAGGAAAGAGTTATATCCTCTTGCTTATGAACGCGGATGCTTTGTCCGCCGACCATCATGGCTTTGCCGAACTGAACGGTGTGTTTGCCGCGACGGTCGATTTCTGGAAGGGAGAAGGCACTACCTTTGTAGTCGCCTACGAACTCGATTCTGCTACCCGCACCGAAGGCTTGCCTGCTTTGCCGGGGGTAAACTGAGATGTTCAAACGCCCCGTATCTGTGCTGGTCGTCATTCACACTCGGGACTTGCAAGTGTTGCTATTGGAGCGCAACTCGCATCCGGGGTACTGGCAGTCAGTGACCGGGAGCCAAGAGGCCGACGAGACGCTTCCGGAAACTGCAGCACGCGAAGTCGCAGAAGAAACAGGCATCCTCGCACCGCTTACGGTCTTGATGGATTGGCATCTCGTCAACACCTTTGAGATTTTTCCTGAGTGGCGGCATCGCTACGCGCCCGGAATCACGCACAACGAAGAGCACGTCTTTTCGCTCCAGGTATCCGCCGGCCAAGCGATCCATCTTTCGCCGGAAGAACATGTCAACTATGTCTGGTTACCCTGGCGGGATGCGGCTGACCGTTGCTTCTCTTGGTCCAACCGAGATGCCATCCTCATGCTCCCCGAACGGTCCCGGTAGAGGCTCCTTCGAGGGCTTCGAGGCAGGCAGGGCAATAGCATTTGCCCTCATTTCCCGGGTCGGATACCGGAAACGCGATAGGCCGGTCCATACACCAGCAACTATCCAGGCCAGCGGCTACACCGCACACGAAAGCGATCCCGCATCGCGGACAAACGCTTTCTTTCGCAACTGAGTTTTCTTCCATCACAAGACCTCCATCGGCTGTATGCCGTACGAAAAGAAATGATATACACGCATGGGGTCAGCAAGCGGTTTCGCGGCTTTTTATTTAACGGCGTGCCGAGTAAAATCAGCCCGTCTTTTTGAGGAACCAAGCCATGACCCTGCCCCAAGTCTCGCCCGCACAAGAAGCCGCTGTGCTTGCCGAAGCGCTGCCCTACATCAAGCGTTTCCACGGGAAAACGATCGTCGTCAAGTTTGGCGGCAACGCGATGGTCGACGAGAGCCTGAAGCAGTGCTTCGCACGAGACGTCGTGCTGCTAAAACTCGTTGGCATGAACGTGGTCGTTGTTCACGGCGGGGGCCCGCAAATTGAGAATCTGCTGACGCGGGTTGGCAAGAAAGGCGAGTTTATCCAGGGAATGCGGGTCACCGACGCAGAAACGATGGAAATCGTAGAGATGGTTCTCGGCGGCCAGGTCAACAAGGATGTCGTCAATCTCATCAACCAAAGCGGCGGCAAGGCGGTGGGCCTCACGGGCAAAGACGGAAACCTGATCCGCGCCAAGAAGCTATTCCTTCACAACCGCGACAACTACGACGACCTTATCGACATTGGCATGGTCGGTGATATTACTCATATCGACCCCGCTCTTATCAGCCACCTCGAAGCTGGCGCATTCATCCCCGTGATTGCCCCGATCGGTGTGGGTGAGCATGGAGAAACATACAACATCAATGCGGACGTCGTCGCAGGCAAAATCGCCGAGATCCTCAAGGCAGAGAAACTGGTGCTCCTGACCAACACGCCTGGCGTCCTCGATAAAGAGGGTTCCGTGGTGACCGACGTAACTCCAAAACGGATCGACGAGATGGTTGCAGACGGCACTCTTCACGGCGGAATGCTGCCGAAGATCGGGTCGGCGTTGGACGCTGCCCGCAACGGCGTCAAGAGCGTACACATCATTGATGGTCGCGTCGAACATGCGCTACTGCTCGAGATTCTCACCAGCCATGGCTTCGGCACGATGATCAAAAGCCATTGACGGTGGAGTTACGACGCTCCATCCGGGGAAAACCGCCTACAGCATCCGACGGCCCGCACGGGCCGTCTTGCTTTTCGGCGGAGATCCCAACACCCCGCGAGCGCGTCTGGCTGTTCGATCTCGACAATACGCTTCACGACGCCAGCCGCCATATCTTCCCGCGTATCGGGCGAGCAATGATGGCGTACATTTGCCAGCACCTCGACGTTGAAGAAAGCGAAGCCACGCGGCTGCGGCAAACCTATTGGAACCGCTACGGGGCGACTCTACTGGGCCTGATGAGACACCACGGAACCAATCCGGTCCACTTCTTGCACCACACCCATCAATTCCCGGATTTAGGCAGCCTTGTGATCGCCGAGCGCCGGCTGAAAACGGCGCTGCACCGATTACCGGGAAAGAAGATCATTTTCTCCAATGCGCCGCGGCGATACACCGAGTCAGTGCTCGAGACCACTGGAATCCGTAGTTGCTTCGCCGCTGTGTACTCAATCGAACGCTTGCGTTTCAAACCCAAGCCAGCGACCGCAGGCTTCCTCCAACTCTTGCGTAACGAGCGGCTCGCCCCCCGGAATTGCATCATGATCGAAGACACTCTTGCCAACTTGAAAACAGCCAAGCGGCTAGGCATGAAGACCGTCTGGGTATCCGCCGGTACGCGGCGGCCGCCTTACGTCGACGTGATGGTGTCCTCCGTCGTCGATTTGCCGCGCCGGTTGCGCGAGCTATAATCCCTCCCGTCCAAATGGATTTCAGCCGCGATAGTCGATAGTCGGCTGGGATGCCAGCTGCGGTTGGTTGGCAATGGACAAAGCGCAACAAAACGCATGTCCTGCGTGTTTCTTGGTACGTCCAGCAGGCATTGGCGCGCCCTTCAGGCTCAGTATCCACAGACGCCTCGCTACCGGCGCCAATATCTTGGCCGCCAGGCTGCTGATTTCTAATGTCGGGCGGGGGTGACATGGCGAAGCCGGGTGAGAGAAGGCTGCAGATACTGCAGGTGCTGGCCGCGATGCTTGAGGATCCGAAAGGCGAGAAGATCACTACAGCGGCGCTCGCGGGCCGTTTGAACTGCTCGGAGGCGGCGCTTTACCGTCATTTCGCCAGCAAGGCACAAATGTTCGAAGGACTCATTGAGTTCATTGAAACGAGTTTGTTTGGTGTCATCAATCAGATTGAGTCAGAGGAGCAGCAAGGATTACGCCAAGTTGAGCATGTTGTAGTTCTTCTGCTTGGCTTTGCACAGCGCAATAAAGGAATGACTCGGGTACTGATCGGTGATGCGCTGGTTAACGAACACCCTCGCTTGCAGTTGCGTATTAATCAACTGATGGAAAAGCTCGAAGCCGCCCTCAGGCAAGCACTGCGCATCGCGGCCGCGCAGCATCGATTGTCGGGGGATCCGGACTTTGGCAGCGTTGCGAACTTGTTGCTTTGCTATGTCATCGGCCGCTGGCAGCAATACGTTAGAAGTGGATTCACCCGCGAGCCCACCACCCAGTGGGCCAAACAATGGCCGCTGCTGTGCACGGCCTGCCTAGATCAGAGGAATGCATGAGTAGTCGAAGTACCGCCGGTCGTTCTCGACTGGCCTTTGTGGATGCGGCAAAAGGAATCGCCTCGCAGTTGATTGTTCTTCACCATTTGGCTTTCTACGGCCCGATGTCGGACTACGCCCAGTCCCTCGGTCCAGCCGTCGTTTCCTGGTTGTCCGAGTATGCCCGCATGGCGGTCCAGGTATTCCTCGTTATCGGGGGATTCCTTGCCGCTCAAGCGCTCGGACGTGATGGAACCCTGGTCGACAAGCCGCCACTCGGCCTCTTGTGGCGCCGCTATCTCAAATTGGCCCCTCCGTATGTCGGTGCTTTGGTGCTCGCGCTGGCGGCGTCCGCTATCGCACGCCACTTGATCACCCACGAATCGATTCCCGACGTCCCGACGGTCGGCCAGTTTGCGGCGCACATCGTGCTATTGCACGGGGTTCTCGGTTTCGACGGGATTTCCGCAGGCGTCTGGTACGTGGCCATCGACTTCCAGTTGTACGCGCTCCTGCTCGGTTTGCTCTGGCTAGCGCAGCGCTCGGGCGGTCTCGCTCCAGCCTGCCGTCAGATGTTTGTCTTGAGCTTGATAGCCGCATCGCTCTTTTACTTCAATCGCGATGCATCGTGGGATAACTGGGCGCCCTACTTTTTTGGCGCTTATGGCCTCGGGGCACTCACCTACTGGTCAGTTGAAAAGGGTCGCATATCGTTGTTCTCCATTGCCACGACGCTGATCGTTGCGGTCGCGGCATTAGCTATCGATTTCCGGCCACGCATCGCCATTGCCCTGGCGACGGCGATAACACTCGGCCTCTTCCGCTACACGGGGTTAATCGCCACCTGCCTGAATGCGCGTTTCCTGGGCTGGCTCGGGCAGATATCGTATTCGGTGTTTCTCGTGCATTTTCCCGTTTGCCTAGTGGTCAATGCGGTCTTCGAGAAGGTTTTCCCGCACGAGCCGGGCATTCAGTTCTTTGGAATTCTCTTGGCTTGGACGGCGAGCATTGCGGGCGGCGCGCTTTTTCACAAACACGTCGAGTGCGCGGCTTTGGGTTGGGCGCGCAATGCATCTGCTCGTGGTCCGATCCCTGAGGGCATCACCAGCGCACGATAACGAAGGTTCATACCACGTTTGTGCGGCAAAACACCCGCGCAAAAGCACAGTGTTCGCCCTCGGTCGGAGACCGAGGGCGGCCTGAGGGAGATGTCCAAGGGTAGCTCTCGCGTCGCGTCCGACGATGGCGAGGATCGGATTGCGCGCTGGCCATTCAGCGGCGGACACCGGTCCGCAGCAAGATCACTGAGATCACTTTATCGACCACAGTTTTCTGCAATGGCTCTTTCACTCTCGCTAGCGAGTGCCGCACGTTCATCGTCTCCGATGAAAACCCGTTCGCCGTTCTTGTCGGTGCGGAAGAGCAACTGTCCTTCTGGCGCCTTCAATTCCGCGCTCCGCCGCCGCGCGGCTTCACATGCCTGCTTCTTTCGCTCTTCTTCGGGGCCGCGCGCCTCACGTTCTTCGATGCGGCGCCGGCGGAACTCACGTTCCTTCTCGGTCCAGTCAGTGGCCCCAGAGCTCACTCTCGCGTTGCCTGTGTCGTTAGTCCGGACGATCTCGGTCTGCACCTTGGCCCCCGTGGGCGGCTTGTCCGAGTAAACCGTTTGTCCGTCATGGTCCTTCCAACGATACATTTCGGCTGCCGGCAAATCCGTACTTAGTGCCAGCACAGCAAGCGCGGTCGCCAGACGGGCTTTCCGCAATCTATTCACGGTATACGGCGCGGCGGCTAGACCGCCTTCGGCATGACGGCATGTTAGTCGGGGGAGTAGCCATAGCAGCGTGAAAGCTACTCGGAGAGCCAAGTAGCAGCATCAAGGGCAAAATACGTGAGGACGCCGTCTGCCCCTGCCCGCTTGAATGCCAAGAGACTTTCCAGCACACATGATCGTTCGTCTAGCCAGCCGTTGCCACACGCCGCTTTGAGCATCGCGTATTCGCCGCTGACCTGATACGCGTAAGTCGGGACCTTGAACTCGTCTTTTACGCGGCGAACAATATCGAGATAAGGCAGGCCAGGTTTGATCATCACCATATCCGCGCCTTCAGCGAGGTCAAGTGCCACCTCCCGCAACGCCTCGTCGGAATTAGCCGGATCCATCTGATACGTGTACTTGTTTCCTTTGCCAAGATTCCCCGCGGAGCCGACAGCATCCCGGAATGGCCCGTAGAAGCTGGAAGCGTATTTCGCCGAATAGGCGAGAATCCGTGTATGGATGAAACCTCGCGCATCGAGTTCTGCTCGAATGCGCCCTACACGCCCATCCATCATGTCGGACGGCGCCACAACGTCAGCGCCAACGCCAGCGTGAGTGAGCGCCTGCTTTGCCAAGGCTTCCAAGGTCTCGTCGTTAAGCACATAGCCGTCAGGGGCGTCCGGGTTGATCAGTCCGTCCTGTCCGTGGCTCGTATAAGGATCGAGTGCTACATCGGTGATGACGCCCAGTTCGGGAAACGCTTTTTTCAACGCGGTGACCGCGCGCGGAACCAGCCCTTCGGGGTTCCAGGCCTCCTCGGCTGACATGGTTTTGTGGCGAGCATCGATGACAGGAAACAGAGCAAGGGCCGGAACACCGAGGTGAAGCGCGCGTTCCGCCGTCTGCAAGAGTACATCGATGCTTTGCCGTTCAACGCCCGGCATTGAAACAACCTTCTCCGTACGTCCAACGCCATCGAGCACAAACACGGGATAAATCAGGCTATCAGGAGTGAGTACGTTCTCGCGCATCAGGCGGCGAGAGAAATCATCGCGGCGCATCCGGCGCATCCGGATGCTCGGAAAACTGGGGGAGCCGACGCTCATTAAACCTCGTCCTTTCCAGGGTTATTCGTTCAAAAAAACTGCGCGTAGCGGGGAACTTAGCACGGCCCAACTTGCTCTTAGTTGCAGATGGTACACGCCGTCTCCCGCTTCATCTCCCTGAGCGGGCGCCTTACATCTAGGTAAGGCATTTTGCCCCCGGCTACCCCTTTGCCGGGGGCTTTTTATTTCTGGGTGAGGAAACGGCGTTCGCAGCCGTTCGCGCACTCCACCCCTGGGCTTTGCGGTTTTTCGGTCTTGCGGCTTTCTCAGTGCGCAGGCCAGTCGGAGGGGCCACCTCGTCCTGAAGTTCCATTTGCAGCCATCCCGCCAGAGTCTCTTCTGCCTCGCGGATACCGGTCCGCTTCAAACTGGAAAACAATTGCGCGGTGCATTGGCTACCCAATTTCCCGATTTCCGCGCCCACATTTCGCAACACGTCGGCCTGTTCTTGACGTGTCAGCTTGTCGCACTTGGAAAGCAGAACGTGAATCGGTTTCCCCGTCGGAGCGAACCAATTCAGCATTTGACGGTCGAGGTCCGTCAGGGGATGACGGCTATCCATGATGAGAATCAGGCCGACGAGCGGAACCCGATGACTTAGGTATGGCGCGAGAAGGAACTCCCATTGTTCGCGGATCTCTTCTGGCGCCTTTGCGAAACCGTAACCGGGCAGATCGACGAAATACTTGCCGTCGGTGAGCGTGAAGTAATTGAGGTGCTGTGTACGCCCCGGCGTTTTAGACACGAAGGCCAAGCGCGTGTGGTTCGCAAGCGCGTTGATTGCCGATGATTTGCCGGCATTGGATCGGCCGGCGAACGCGACCTCGCATTGCGAGTCGATCGGCATATCGCGTAAGTCGGCGACGGTGGTGTGAAAGACGGCCTTCTGGAAAATTGACATGAAAACGGTGGGCTTTCGGGTAAAGGAGCTTCAGCTTTGAAGTGCTATAGAATATCAAATTTGGGGAGGCGCTCCCCGGAGTCGCTCTCGTTCACAGGAGTCCCGTTCATGATTCGCACCATAGTCGCTGCGGCGCTTCTCGCTGCCTTCGGTTCCAGCTTCGCCGCGGAGGATGCCAAGGTCAAGCCCGATCTCGCGAAAGCGAAAAGCATCGCCGAGTCGGTTTGTGTCGCTTGTCATGGAGCAGACGGCAATAGCCAGACTCCGGCGAACCCGATTCTTGCCGGGCAGGGAGCGGACTATCTTTTCAAACAATTGTCGGATTTCAAGGCGGCCGATAGCAAAGCACCGGTTCGCAACAACCCGATCATGGTTGGCATGGCCGCGCCATTGTCGGTCGAAGACATGAAAAGCCTCGCTGCCTATTTCTCGCAGCAAAAAGTGAAGCCATCGGCGGCCAGCGATGACAAACTCGTCGCCACTGGGCGGGCGTTGTGGCGCAAGGGCGACTTTGAACGCGGCGTTCCTGCGTGCGCCGGATGCCACGGACCGGCGGGCGCCGGCATCCCGGCGCAGTATCCGCGCCTTGCCGGCCAGTACGCCGAGTACACCGAGACGCAGCTGAAGAACTTCCGCAGCGAGGAACGGTCGAACGACCCGGAGAGAACAATGCGGACGATTGCGGACAAACTCTCCGACAAACAAATCAAGGCGCTCTCCGACTATATCGCCGGCTTGCGCTGAAAACAGTACTGCCGGCCCGAGGGAAGCAGATGAAAACGCTAAAGCAGTTGATCGAAAGCAAGAACAAGCGGCTGGCCACCATCTCGCCTGATCAAACAGTTTTGCGTGCGCTGGAGATCATGGCTGAAGTGGATGTCGGCGCTTTGCTCGTGTGCGAAGGCAAGCGTCTGGCTGGCGTGTTTTCCGAACGCGACTATGCGCGCAAGGTCATTCTGCAGGGCAAAGCGTCCCGCCACACCAAAGTCAGCGAAGTCATGACGGGAAAGGTCTTCTACGTCACGCTGAACAATACGATCGAAGAATGTATGGCCATCATGACCGAGAAGCACATCCGTCACCTTCCGGTGCTCGGTGAAGACGGCAGCGTGGCCGGTATCGTGTCCATCGGTGACGTCGTCAAGGAAACAATCAGCAAGCAGGAATTCATCATCGGTCAGATGGAGAAGTACATCACCGGTTGACGGTCCTGCAGAGCACCGTCAAGTCATGCATGAGGGCGAGAAGATTCTCGCCCTTTTTGTTTGGATAGAAAAAGAGCCCGGAACAGCCGGGCTCTCTTCTTTCACGCTTCGCGGCGCGTTCAGTGCGTGCTACTTGATTTCGAGTAGGCTCTCGTCCCACTTGGCATGCTTCTCGAAGCCGAGCAGATTAGCGGTCGTTGCCGCGATGTTGGACAACCCGGCCTTCGGCAAAGCCTTCAGCGATAACTTCCCGCCGGTGACGTTGTCATAGAGAATCAACGGGACCGGATTCAGCGTGTGCGCCGTCTTCGCCTTGAACGTACCATCCTTGTTCTGCGCAGGCTGCTTCGTCTTCTTGTCGATCTCGTACATCTCGTCGGCGTTGCCGTGGTCCGCCGTAATCAGCGCCACACCGCCCATTTCGTCGATCACCGGGAGAATGCGGCTGAGAGCGAGATCGACCGCCTCGATCGACATCGTGGCCGCGCGGAAGTTACCTGTGTGGCCCACCATGTCGCCATTGGCGAAGTTGCAGCGCAGCGTCTTGTAATTTCCGCTACGCAAGGCCTCGATCATCGCGTCGGCGATTTCGGCGGACTTCATCCACGGACGCTGCTCGAAAGGAATAACGTCGCTCGGGACTTCCTGATACGTCTCGCCGTCGAACTTGCCGGAGCGATTGCCGTTCCAGAAATATGTCACATGGCCGAACTTCTGCGTTTCCGAGCAGGCGAATTGCTTGATGCCAGCCTTGGAGAACCATTCCCCCGTCGTATCCAGAATTTCGGGCGGATTGACGAGATAGCGCTTCGGCAGTTTAAGGTCGCCGTCATACTCGAGCATGCCGGCATACGTAACACGCGGCACGCGCACGCGGTCGAACTTGTTGAAGTTCATCTCTTCGAAAGCCCGTGTCAGTTCGAGCGCACGGTCGCCGCGGAAGTTGTAGAGGACGACCGAATCGCCGTCCTCGATCGTCCCGACCGGCTTGCTGTCCTTGGCGATCACGAACGGCGGGAGGTCCTGGTCGATCGTGCCGGGGAAGCGCACGCGCAAGGCCTTGACTGCTTCAGCGGCGCTCGCGAACTGGTCGCCCTGACCAAGAACGTGCGTACGCCAGCCGAGATCCACCATGTTCCAGTTGGCGTCATAACGGTCCATCGTGATATGCATGCGACCGCCGCCGGAGGCGATTCGCGCATCGAAGCCGGCATCATTCACCCCCACCAGGAAAGCCTCAAACGGCTCGATGTAGTCGAGCGCGCTGGTTTCCGGGACATCGCGGCCATCGAGCAGCGCGTGGATGCGCACGGTCTTCACGCCTTCCTGTTTAGCGCGCGCGACCATTGCCTTCAGGTGGTCGATGTGGCTGTGGACGTTACCGTCGGAAAACAGACCGATGAAGTGAATCACGCCGCGCCCGGCCTTCGCACCGGCGACGATCTGCTTCCAACCGTCACCCTGCCAAATGGCACCGGACGCAATGGCGTCGGCGACGAGCGCCGCGCCTTGGCTGTAGACCTGACCCGCGCCAATCGCATTGTGCCCGACCTCGGAATTCCCCATGTCGTCGTCGGACGGCATGCCGACTGCCGTACCGTGAGCGCGTAGCGTCACATTCGGATAGTTCGCGAACAGGCGATCCAGATTGGGCTTCTTGGCTGCAGCGATGGCGCTACCAACTTCGGATTTGGCGATTCCGTAGCCGTCCATAATGATCGTGACCACCGGGCCAGCGATGCCCGGGAAATTCGCTAGTTTCTGCAACATGATGTCTTCCTGCGTTTGTTAAGGTAGAAGTAAATCGACGAATTACATTGAGTGCGTTCACGTCCCTAGGGCCGTCGCCCTTTGGGGTCGAAGTGTACGATCGAGCGACCGTCTGCCGTCTTCGTTGCCGGTGCTTTCCAGGCGTGGCCATACACTACCTCGAACGTAGCCGGCAATCGTCCATCTCGCGCCAGGCGTTCATAGGCGCCACACGCGGAACGCCATGTCTGGCGTCCCATCAGCCCGTGCCGCGAATGGCGCATCGCGCAGCCTGCACCGCCTCGGCGCAAATCCCGGAACAGATCATCGAGACTCTGATACGTGGCGGTTAATACTTCGACATCCATGACCGGGTCGGAGAATCCGCACGCAACGAGCATGTCGCCGTAATCGTGCATGTCGGTAAAACGTTGCGTATGTTCGTAGCCGTCAGCGAAGCAGGAACGCAGTTCCTTGAGCGTATCCGGGCCGAGCGTCGAGAACATGAGCAGCCCGCCAACTTGGAGCACGCGATGCATCTCGCGCAAGGCCGGGACGGGATCGTCGAGCCAGTGCAGCATCAGGTTCGACCAGGCCAACCCGAAAGAATCGTCCTTGAAAGGCAGAGCCGTGGCATTCGCGCCGACTAACCGGTTGCGAGAGCCTCGAATGAAAGGGAGCATCAAGCGCAAACGGCCGCGATGGGAAAGCCCCGCACGCAGCATCGGCTCGCTGAAATCGGCGCCGACCGTCTGCGCTTTTGGGTAACGTTCGCTGAGCGCGGTCATGCTCGCGCCCGTCCCGCAACCGATGTCGAGTATCCGAGCAGGATCGATCTTCACGTAGTCGAGCCGCTCCAACATCCGGCTCCCGACTTCCCGCTGCAGCACGCCGACACCGTCGTAGGTCCGGGCGGCGCGCGCGAAATTGCGGCGCACCCGGCCCGAATCGACAAACGACCCCGGTGCGCTCATGAATCGTCAGACCGCGCGCAAGCCGAGCTTCTCGAAAAGCATCTGATCGCGGTTGCTCACCCGGTTCTCAGTCGTGAGCAGCTTTTCACAGTAGAAGATCGAATTGGCTCCGGCAAAGAAGCAAAGCGCCTGCATCTCGTCGGTCATCGACTCGCGCCCGGCCGACAAGCGCACATAGCTCTTCGGCATGGCAATGCGCGCGGCGGCGATGGTGCGCAGAAATTCAAAGTTGTCGAGCTTCTCTTTTTCCGCCATCGGCGTGCCGGGAATCGGCACGAGGTTGTTGATTGGCACCGAATCCGGAGGCGGATTGAGGTTGGCCAACTGCGCCACCATCGCCGCGCGGTTGCGGCGCGATTCCCCCATGCCGAGGATGCCGCCAGAGCACACTTTGATGCCGGCCTCACGGACTTTGGAAATCGTATCCAAGCGATCCGTGTGCTTGTGCGTCGTGATTACCTGGTCGTAAAAATCGGCGTCGGTATCAACGTTGTGATTGTAGTAGTCGAGGCCCGCTTCCTTAAGCTTCTCGGCTTGGCCGTCCTTCAGCATACCGAGCGTCACACACGTCTCCATGCCAAGCGACTTCACCTCGCGAATCATGCGCGTGACGACTTCCAGTTCCTTTTCCTTCGGGCCTCGCCACGCGGCCCCCATGCAGAAGCGGGTGGCCCCCTTTTCCTTGGCTTCCCTCGCAGCAGCCAACACTTCCTCGACCTGCATCAGTGCCTCACGCTCGGTCGGCGTCTTGTAACGCGCCGACTGCGAGCAGTAACTGCAGTCTTCGGAACAACCACCGGTCTTGATCGAGATAAGCGCCGATCGCTGGACTTCATTCGGATCAAAGTTCTCGCAGTGCACCTGATGAGCGCGGGAAAGCAGATCCATCAGCGGTAACTGGTACAACGCTTCAACCTGCGACACCGTCCATTTGGCTTTCGGAGCGGAAGCGGCTGCGTCAGGCGACAACGCTACCGTCGGAGAAATCGTATTCATGGGCAAAACCTACCGGAAAAAAGGGAGACATGCAGTCGCCACGCAGGCACAATCACAGAACCGGTTTGGAGCGGTCCGAAGGTGTCGATTCTACCTCAAAACAAGGCCTTGAAGCCCGAACGCCTATGGGCGTTCATCCAACGTCTCGGCGGTATCACGGAACAGGACTGCCTCTTGTGCGGCAGCACGAGCCGAGATGATTTGCTGTGCCCCGCCTGCGTCGCCGACCTGCCCGAGCTGCCCCAGAAACGCTGCCCGCGCTGCGCCTTGCCGACGCCTCACGGCGAAACCTGCGGTCGTTGCTTGCGCCGCCCGCCGGAGCATGACGCCGCCCTTGCGGCGTATCGATATGACTTCCCTCTCGACAAGCTGGTTCAATCGTTCAAATACGGTCATCGGCTGGCGCTGGGCCAGTACTTTGGCCGTGTTCTCGCGCAACTTGCGACAGGGCTCGCGGTAGACGTCATTGTCCCGTTACCGCTGCATCCGGAGCGACTGCGCGAACGTGGATTCAACCAGGCAATGGAACTTGCCCGGCCTATTGCTAAACAGCACGCGTGGCCGATCGACCCCACACTCTGTCAGCGCATCCGCCCTACGCCACCTCAAGCCGACCTGCACTGGCGTCAACGCGTCAAGAACATTCGCGGCGCCTTCCATTGCACCGCGGACCTCACAGGGAAACGCGTTCTCCTCGTCGATGACGTCATGACGACCGGCGCCTCGCTGAACGAGTGCGCGCGCACGCTCAAACTGCATGGCGCGGCGCACGTTACCGCGCTCGCCGTGGCGCGTGCGCTGCCGCGTTGAGGCGCCGGCATCAGCGCAGTTTCTGCTCGACGAGCGCCATTAGATCCGCACTCAGGCTCCCGGACTGGCGCGCCCGCTGAAAGGCTTCGCGCGCCTCATTGACACGCCCTTCGGCGTCGTACGCGAGCCCCAGCCCGAGCCACCAACGCCCATCGCGGGGTGCCAGCCGTGCCGCAACGGTATACCGTTCTGCGGCTTCGGCATTTCGCCCCAGCCGTTGCAGCACATGGCCGGCAAATCCTTGGTAATCCGGGCTCGAACCGGCCGCTGGCAGCGAATGGTCCAGCGTCTGCCAGGCACCGCCAAGATCGTTGCGCTCGACCTGCAAGCGAGCAAGGCTCATCGCCCAGCCGAGCTGCGCCGGCTGACCCTGTAATCCGTCCTGAAGGATCTGCATCGCCTCATCGGCCCGCTTTGCCTCCAGCAACAACCGAACGAGTAGCTGGCGCGAAGCGACGTGATAGGCATCCTGCTCAAGCGCATCGCGCAAGCAGGCCACGGCTTCGGTAACGCGCCCCTGGTTCACGGCGGTGATCGCTTTTCGATATTGCGCCTCGGCGCGCTCGCGAGGCGACCCGAGCGCGTCGGTCTTCTCAATCGAAGCCGGTTTTGCCGAACGACGCGGCTCTTCAACTGCCGCCTTCATAGGCGCTGAAGTACGGTCTGGAATAGGCACGTCGCCGACGACCGACGGTTGGCCACTCACCCGTGCGCTGGGTTCGCGCTCCACCGCTTTCTGCGGGCTGGGCTTATCGTCACGCGCCGCCTGAGCTGCCGATTTGCTTCGTGCCTCCACCACGGGGGCTGGCCGGAAATCGGAAATACGCAAGCTTCCATCGATCCCGCGCAACGCCTCTTTTCCGGTAGCCACGTCAGCCACCGGGGCTGCCTCAACAGCCTGAGCAGGCAGCTCCTTAGCACCGGCGTCTTCAGTGAGGGATTTTTTTTCCGGAACATTGACTGTGGAAACCTCAGTCGAAGGCGCGGGAGCCGTTGCCGGCGCAGCAACGACCCGCGGTGCGGGTGGCGAAAACTCGGCCTCGGCCTTGGGAGCCGCTACCGTCTGCAATGGACTGGAAGCGTTTTGACTGACCCAGTAGGCGGCAACGGCTCCAACCAGCAGCGCAGTCAGGACGCCAAGCAAAAGAGGCCGACGCGACGGCGGCGCCGGAGGCAGAGGGCGCACGTCGTTCGGTAGCTGACTCGGCCGCCCTTGTGTGCCGCTCCGCGCATCGAGATCCTGCAACATTTGATTGATCAGGCTCATGGCCACCCCTTTAGTCGTTCTCGCTCTACCAGAGCCACCCGGCACGGCGCGCGCCCTCAGTATCCTTGCGTGCCAAACGAACATGGCGGACCTTTACCATTTGCCGCCCCTCACCGTATACGGCAAGCAAGGACTTGTGCGCCAGGATATTAATGAGCCGCGGCACGCCGCCGCTCGAACGGTGCAAGGCCCGCAACGCTGATGGGGTAAATAGTCCATCGCCGCGGTATCCTGCAACGCGAAGGCGGTGGGCGACATAATCGGCGATCTCGCTCTTCGCGACACCGCGCAACTGGTAATGGAAAGCGATGCGTTGCAGAAGCTGCCGCGCCTCCTGCCGCCCGAGCTTGACGTCGAGTTCCGGCTGCCCAAAGAGGACGATCTGCAGTAGTTTGCGCTTTTCCGTTTCCAGGTTCGAGAGCAAGCGCAGCGCTTCCAACGTTTCCATCGGCATCGCCTGCGCCTCGTCGATACAGACGACGACCCGCTTCTTGGCGCGCGCGAAATCGAGCAACGCCAGGTTGATGCGACGTATCAGATGGTATTGATCGAGGCCGGCGACGTCCTTGATGCTTAATTCCTCGGCAAGCGCAAGGAGCAAGGTATCGGGATCGATGCTGGGATTTGGCAGATAGGCCGAAACCCAGTCGTCATTCAGTGTTTGTAGGAGGCGACGGCAAAGGAGCGTCTTTCCGGTGCCGACCTCACCGCTGATCTTCACGAAGCCCTCGCCATTGTCGAGCGCGATCAGGAGGGTGTTCAACGCCTCCTGATGATGCTGTCCGGAATACGCGAAGCTCGTGTCCGGCGTAATGCGGAACGGCAGCTCGGAGAGGCCAAAGTGCTTCAGGTACAACGACGGCTCCGCGATAGCGTCATTGCACGGGCTGCGGACGGGCGAGGCGCGGATCGAGTTGCTGCACCCGCATCTGCGTATCCACGAGATCGTCCTTCCAGCTCGATTCGTTATGGATGATCGTCGGCTTGATCAGGATCACAAGCTCGCGCTTCGTCAGGTAGCTGTTGCGCGAGCCGAAGAGCAGGCCGAACCCTGACGAGCGCGTCGTTCCTGGCAAGCCGTTGGCTTCCGACGACTGTTCCTGTTTCATCAAGCCGCCAATCGCCACGATGTTGGCGTCTTGCACGCGCACGATGCTATCGGTCTCGTTCACGGTGCTGTTGGCGAGCGGCAACGTAAACACGCCAAGTTGCGTACCCAGGTCGATTGTTTTCTGCTTCTCGGTGACGACACTGATCGAAGGATGCACGTGCAGAACGATATTGTTGTCGGCATCGATCTGCGGGGTGACGTCGAGGGCGATACCGGAGAAGAACGGCTGCAGCGTGATCGTCGGCGTCGTCACGTTGCTCGTTCCTGAGGACGTAACGGTTGAGCTTACGTTGGTAACGAAGAACTCGTCGGTGCCTACCTTGAGCACGGCCTTCTGGTTATTGACTGTCGCGATACGCGGACTCGAAAGCACTTGCACGCTGCCCTGCGTCTCGAGGAAATCAAGCAGCGCGGCGAAGTTGGCCGTCTGCAGTGCGAGACCGAAGAAACCATTGCCAAGTGCGGTGGCCGCGGCCGCGCCGTTGGCGCCTGGAACAACTGCGGAGTCGCTTGAGCTGATCGTCCCGTTCGTACGCAAGGTTGTCCCCGGTGTGATCGAGCCCACGGAATACCGATGATTAGCTCCGCCGAAGGCCGCCCAGTTCACACCCGCCTGAAACTCCTCGCTCAGCGAGACTTCTAGAATTTTCGCTTCAAGCATTACCTGCCGTTCGACGATCAATTGCGTCACACGCAGGTAGTTCTCCACCGCTCTGATGTCGGCCGGAAAGCCCTTCACGACGATCACCCCGGAACCCGCGTTAACGATCACGGCGCGCCCCTCCTGAGCGCCGACAATGCTCGCAAGCGCTGTCGTCAGGTCTTGCCAGAAATCGCTGTTCTGCGTCGTCGAAATCTGGCTGCTCGGTGGCCCGGACGTGACGGTCGAGCCGCTGGCATTCGACGTGCTGGCCGCCGTTGCGGTCCCTGAACTCTGCGTATGCGTGGCCGTGATCGATCCTGACGTAACGCGCACGTCCGATTGCCCCTGCCGTTTCCCAGCCAGGTAATTGATCTGAAAGATTCGAGTCTGTAGCGTATTCGGCTGGATGTAGATGCGCGTGCCCTGGATCCTGAACTCGTAGCCGTAAAGCTCGCGCAGCGTCTCCAGCGCCTCGCGCACGGTCACGCTCTTCAGATTGACCGTTACGTTGCCCGACACTTCGGGCGCCACCAGCATGCTGTAGCGCGTGCCGCTGACGAGTGCCATGAACACTTGGCTCGCTGGCGCATTATTCACAGCCAGATCGAAACGGGGCTCAACGCTCTTCGCTGAATCGGGCAGATCGAGCTGCAATGGCGGCAGCATCGCCTGGTTCAACGCCTCGTCGGCCCCCTTTGGTTTGGCCGCCACTGCTCCCTTCAACTCATCGCCGATGCGGTCGAACGTCGCACCCGGTGCTTTCTGATGCGTTGCGCAACCGGCGACGAATCCCGCCAGCCCGATGAATGCGATCGAAAGAATCGATCTGAACTTCATGCTTTATCCCCCACCCTGCCCGCGCTTCGCGGCAGGCGATTTTGCTTTGACGTATGTCTTTTCAACCCCGGGCGTGAGCAGCAATCGCTCAGCGCCGTCCGGCCCTTCGAGCACGACGCCTTGCTCGCTGACTTTGACCAGCCGGCTCTCACCGAACTTGTCGCCCAACCGCACATGCTGCCCGTTAATTATCGCGGCGGCCCTGCCTTTCTTCGGAATCATGACCGATTGCAATACGGGCGCCCCGCTCTCTCCCGACTCCACCGTCTCTGCAACGCTCGCCGGTGGGCGGGTCGGGTCGGCCATCGAACCTGTCTGCGCCCAGACGTTCGGCAAGGCGAATACGGCGGCCGCCATGCAGCCGAGAATCAAATGACGAGCCATGCGCGGTCCATGCTGATGGTAAAAACGGTTAGGGTCAGGACCAGCTTTGGATGCTTTTCCGCTGACAGCGCGACGCTGTCCCAGAGAAACTTCGAACGCGACTGTTCGAGCCGCTCGAGATAGGCCACGAGTTCCTGATAGCTCCCTTCGAGTTTGATCTCGACGCCGTGCTTGAAGAGGCCCGCCGCGGGAGGCGCCACCTCCGTACCCGCCGTGGCCACTTGCGCAGCTCCGCCCTCGGCCGGAGCCGGTGCTTTCCGGTTCAACAACGGTGCGACGGGAAGCGTCTTGAGACTGAGCAGGCGAACATTCCCTCTGCGTCCGATGACATCTTCCAATACGCGCGGCATTTGCTGCGGTGCTACGAAAGAAGTCTCCATGGCTTCCACCCGGGCATTCAGGCCGGCAAGCCTCGTTTTTAACTGGGCGATCTCCGCTCGTGCTACCGCATCGGGATTCTGGTCGGGGGCATTCAACGCAGCGATTCGGGCTCGTGCCGCCTGCAACTGCGCTGTAGCATCCGCTGTCTCGCGTTCGGCTGTATGCACGCGGCGAAGCGACGGCTCGATAAAGGCCGTCGCACCAACAAAAACAATGCCGCCCAACACCGCTACTGCAATCAAAACGCGCTCACGGCGTTGCAAGCCGTCGTACCAGACGCCGAGGCGCTTCCACGGCGCGTTCATTGTTTTCTCCCGTCATTCTTTGCCGCGTCTGCGCGGGCTTTCTCCGAACGCAGGATGAACTCGACGTAGTGCAGCGCTGGAATAGCCGCTACGCCGTCTCCTTTCGCCGTATCGGCTGCCGTTTTCGGCTCGGCCGGGTCGACGCCGCGCATTTCGAGCGCAGCGAAACGACGTCCTTGGAACGCCGGCTCACGGCCGAGGGCCTGAACGTAGGCCGGCAACTTTGCCGAATCGAGCATGCGGCCGCGTACTTCGATTTCATCACCGCCGGCCGATATGTCGAAACCGGTCAGCCAAAGATCCGGCTGTGCCTGACGCGCAAACGCTGCCATCGCCGCGGAAAATCGGCCTTCGACGGCCAGCGGCCGCGTCTCCAGCGCGCTGAGTATCTCTTCGCGCAGGCCAACGGCGACCCGGCTGCTATCGAGCTCCGCCGCCACCGCCGGAGAAACCTTGCGCTCGCCCATGGCCTTGGTCAGCTCGGCAAGCTTTTGCTGTTCGTCAGCCAATTGCTTCTGGACGACGGCCGCCGCTTCGGCTTTGCCCTTCGCCTCCAAGCCCGTCCAAGCGGCGACAATCGCGGTGACAACGAACACGACGAGCGCGGCGCCGCCCACGTTGCGCCACGTTGCAAGTTCTCGGCGCGGCCTCAGCCGATCTTCATACAGGTTGATCTGCTGACTCACGCGTTCCCCTCCGACGTGCGCAACGCCGCGCCGATGGCGAGAAGGTGCTTCGCCTGATACTGCAGATCGGTTAGTTCCGGAGTGCTGCGGAAATCCATCACGGACGAGAGGTCCATCTCCTGGATCGGTACATAGACGTTCTCCGCCAGCGCGGCGGCAAGACCTTCGACCCGGGGATAGCTAGCCAGAACGACACGCGAAACCGGAATGTGACTGTATTGCCGGTCGAAGTTGTCGAGGCTGCGCTGTACTTCGAGCACCAGCCTTTCACGCACCCGCTCACGCTGTTCGGCGTCGACCGCGCTCAGCTGCACCGACGTCATATCGCTGCGGCGGACGGCGACGAGTTCGCCGTTGAAGGTCAATGTCAGCATGGTGCCGACGTCGTCGACGCGCAGGAAAACCAGGCCCCGATTTTCTTCTTCTAGCAACACCGCGACATTGCGCTGCGCAAGCTCGGGAATATCGACGGCGCCCAGCGTAACTTTGGCTTCCTCGAATGGCTTCACTCGGGCAAGGACGGCGGACTCGGACGCCGACACGACGAGCACGGTAGACGCCGGCCCGGAGGATTGGCCCCTGCCCGGGATGTCGAGTACGCCGATGCACGCCGTATCGACGGCGTATGGGACGACCTCTTTCAACGACCAACGCAACGCTTCCTTGCGCTCTTCCGCCGGAACCGGTGGCGCGTCGAGCTGCGTCACCGCGTATTCGCCGTCCGGCATCAATGCCGTGCAGGCGTAAGAACGCAGATCCCGTCGGGCGCGCAACCTCTGCAGTGCCTCGCGTTCGCCGTTCTCCAGCGCGAAACTCTCGAGTAGCCGCACTTCCGGCCGCGCGTCCCGAGTTCGCACCACGTGCGCGAGCGTCACCGAAGCACCGTGCAACTGGATGGCCATCCAGCCCGGTTTGCGCGATTTACGAAGAGAGGAAAGCATGGACCCACTTATCTATATTTTGGCGGAACGATACATATTAACCGCTCCGGCAACAACGCCTTTTTTCACGAATCATCAGAAGTTCTCGCGCCGGTAGATCAGTGGCGTTTTGTAGCGACCGAAAGCCGCCATCGCATCCGGAACCGGTCCAAACCAACTCGGTACCGTGGCCGTGATTTTCGCCGTTCCGAAGTTGTTCGCTCCCGGCGCAGCGAGCCAGAGATTGAAGTCGCCGGCGAAGCCCACGGACGTTGTCGCTCCTTCCCGGAAACGGCGGGGCATTGGCGCAGCTGTTGCGCACGCAGCCCCCCCGCTCAATGCCGGGAGGCTATCGCGAACGCAGGTGGGCAGAGTACCGGGTGAGTTGGTTAGCCCCACGCTTACCGCGTTATTCGGATCAAGGTCCACGTTGCCAGTGCAGCTGTCAGCCGTGTTGAGAACCCACCCACTTCCATTCCAGAACTCGGTCCTGAAAACGACAGGCAGGTCGAGAAGCTCGGAACCGTACGCGTTGCCCAGCCTCACGCGGCCACTCCGGACTTTGGTCGTTCCCTCGACCGTTGACGAAGGCAGCGTACGCAACGAGGTAACACCGTCCGTATCCAGAGCGCGAAGACGTACGTTCGTCTCGGGCGTTTGCCGATTGGTAAAGGTATAGCTCGGCCGCGCACTCCCGACCCCCGCATTGAATTTCGTGTTCTGAATCGTATTCGGAGAAAGAGCTCCAGGGCCAGGATTATTCTCGGTATCCCCTTCGTTCCGGGCCATCAAAGTCACTACCTTGGCAAATGCAGCGGTGTAGTTCTGCGTCGTTCCCCCACTCCCGTTCTTTGCCGTGACTTGTAGTTGAAACGGCTGGCCAGAGTAGGAGAAACCACCGGCGTCGCAGCCCTGCGTTACGGCCGTATCGAAGTGATCCGGGATGAATCGGCCGAAATGCGCCGTCTCGACCGTGTTGCCGAAATTGCAACCGTACTTGCCTTGACCGTTCAAAGTGTTCGAGAAATTGCCTACGACGCAATCTCCGCCGAGCTTGTCGCCTGAATCGGCGACGAACGAGTCGTCGAAAACGCCATTCACCCTGAATCGGAAATAGCCGACTTCGTCGTAGGTGAAGCTGCCGTTGGCGTTGTTTCCCGACGCACCGTTCGCTGTGTTGGAAAAGCTTCCGGCAAGCGTGCCCGTTCCAGGCGCTGACCGCCCTCCCGATGGCACGCCAGGCCATTCGATCAGCGAAGGATTGACCGTCGGCTTTCCATCGTATCCCGGAACACCCGAATTCGCGGAAAGCGTAAATGCGGTTTCCGTCTTCACCACGGGCGTCGCCGTCGCGCTGACGCCAGAGCCATCGGCAGAAGCGCTCGAGGTGACGCTGGTAAAGCCGCTCGGCCGGACCGCGAAGCTGTCGGTCGAGCATGCCGGCGCGGATGAGCCAACCTTCGCGCGAACGCGCACGTTGCGTGCTGCATTGACGTAGGTGAACTGCACAGTCTTACGTCCGGCGTTCCCCGCGGCGTACGTAATCGGGTTGGTTGACGTTAACCCGGCCCCGGTTGGGCAGGCCGACGACGACGCATCGACGAGATCGACGTTGACGGTTCCCGTGTAGCCGGTGTTCACGGTGGAAGGGGAAGTAAGCGCAAGGACATCCACATTGAACGGAACGCCCGCAAGCTTGGTGAAAAGCCGTGTTTGCGGAGCCGCCCCCGGCTCAACCGCGTCGAAGGAACACGATGAGGAGGCGAAGTTAATGGTGCATGTTTCGGTACTTCCTTTGAAACAGCGGGGCGCGGTTTTACCGGGTGCAGGGGAAACGCTCACCATTCCGAGCGTTACGTCACCGGCCGTTGCGTAGCTCAGCTGTCGCGACGTGACCCCACCGGAGAATGTAAAAGTATCGCCACCAATCCATCCCGAAGGCGACAGGCGGACCGTAACGTCCCCAGTGTAAAGCGTGGAGCAATCTTCGTTGAAACATGCCTTCACGATGACCGTTTCGGGCGCGCAGACCGACGCAACGCCGTCGTGCTCGATGCGGATATGGTCGAACGTGCCCGAGCAATTGCGGCCGAGATTCATATCGGCCTGAACTTCGGCAGCACTCAGTTCGTATTTGTACAGCTTCACTTCGTCGATCATGCCGCGGAAATTCCGCGCCGGCAGCAGGGTACAGTTCGAGTTCGTCGAGATGTCCCCTCCGATATAGAACGGGCAGGAGTTGGCGGCGAGCGTACCGGTCCAATTGTTCGTGTTCGCGTCCGGAACCCCATTGATGTAGATCTTCTGCCGGCCGGCTCCGCTGGCGGAACTGAACGTGATCGCAATATGCGTCCACGTATTGAGTGGAATCGTCGCCGCTGACGTCAGAGTCGACGAATTCCACCACCAATAGAGTTTGCCGCTGGAGTTGAGGTGGAACTCATAGTTGACGTCGTTGGACAGGATCGACGCCATTTCGGATGGCAGCGCCGTTGGGTAAATCCAGGCCGATGCAGAGAGCTGGCTGGTGTAATCGAACTGCGCATTACGGGCGACGCTGATGACGGCGTTTCCGTCGAAGCGACCGGCATTGCAGAAACCGCCGACGACCGAGGGATAGAGAGAATCGATGGTGGGCGACGGGATGACGGCGTTAGTCGCGGTCGGGTTGGTTGTCGTTCGACGTTGCCCATGCAACGCTGTACCGCCGCTGTCGATGATTTCCCCTGCGGATCCCGTCCAGGATCCAGCAGGTTCGTCCAGGCGGAAGTGCGTTCTCGCTCCGGCGAGGACGAGAATCGAGGCACTGGCCGAGTTTGCGCCCGGCGATGTCACTGTGTTTGTCAATGTACCCTGAGCGTTGAGAGACACCGCAAGTGTCATCTGCGCAGTAGCTCCTGAAGCCATCGAGGGAATGGTCCACGCAATGTTCTGCCCGGACTGAGCCACGGAACCGAGCGTGGCGGCATGCGTCGAGTAACTCATCCCAGCCGGAAGAACGTCCGAAACGACGACGTTCGAGAGCGTATCCGCCGACGGATTGCTCACTGAGATAGTGAACGTGATGACGTCACCGACCACCGCGGATGCGGCACTCGCTGTCTTCGTCAAGCGGACGACGGGGGCGATCGTGCCAACCGCGAAACTACCGAATGCCGTCGTTCCCGGGAAAGTCGCTGTCCCGCCCGTCGCTGACGGCGAGTTCTCCGTCGCTGATCCCGCTGGGATCGACCAAACGCTGCCGGAGTAACGAACGGTCTTGAATTTCGCAATCGTGGCCCCTGTGTCGACGTCCCCAGCGAGGAATGCAAAAGTCGCCGAATAGCTTCCGCCACTTGGTAACGATGACATCATGTCGCCGCTTGCTCCGAGCGTCCAATAGCGGTTCACATCGAGCGACGACTGAATGCCCGAGGTCGCAACCTGCGGGTGCTCACCGTTGTCGGTACGGCCGGTCAGGGTACCGCCCGTAATTCCGTTAAACCAGGGAATGGTCAGAGAGATCGGTGCGTAAGCCGTCGCCGTACCGACGGGATAAGTACACGTCACGCCCCACGCCGGGAACGTTAATCGCAGGTTGCCATTAACGAAACTGTCGCTGTCTCCGCCCGCGACCGAGGTCGGACAGTTTCCGCCGACGGTAAGGATATAGGAGCCCGTGGTGACGAGCCCGCGACTCAAGGTCAGCGTGCCCGTCACGGTCACGTTGCGGGCGAGAAGGAGACCGCTGACGTTATTGAGCGTCAGGTTGGCAAACGTTGTATCGCTGGAGCCCGTCACCCGTTGCAACGAGCTTCCGTTGAAGATCCACGATGTCGAAGGCAGACTGATTGTTCCGTTGTTGGTCAGGTTGCCCTTGAGGTTCAGTGTCGAAGAAGCGTTACTCGTTACCGTGCTACCGGTATTGACTGTAAAGTCCGTTATCGTCGTCGAGGTTCCGTAAAACGTTGCCGACTGCGATCCAGACTTGGTGAAGACGAGCGAACCGACTGTAAACGCCGCCGAATTGTTGGTGACGTTTCCCCCGACGTTGAAGGTGCCGTTCACCGTAAGCGCGGCATTGGTCGTCGTGTTGGCGGACACCGTTAACGTATCGGCGAGGAACGACGCGCCGTTGATGGTGAGGTCGCCACCGACGGAGATCGCCAGGCTGCCGCTGGCCCCATTGTCGGCCACCGCGCCTGAACTCGTCAGGTTTCCGGTCACTGCGAGAGTGCGTGCAGCAATTCCGCCTTGCCGCAGCGCCCCAGAGTTGATGGTCAGGGAAGCAACGGTCGCATCCGTATCGAGCGTGACGGTATCGTTGTTGATCGTCGCGTTGTCCGTAGCGATCGGAGGCCCGTCGCTGTCCCCACAATTCCATGTTGCCGCGGCGCTCCAGTTGCCCGAGGCAACGGAGACGCAATTCCTCTCCGGTACCACGTAATCAACCATGATACTGATAGCATCCACCCCCACTGTCGGGGTCCCGCTCCCGTTCATCGGCGCACGCGTCGCGAACACCACTCCGAATGCGGAACCGTTGATCTCTGCAGGCTTCCAGGTAGTACCCCAAAGAGAGTTCGCGCCACCGTGTGCCTCAACAACGTCCGCGGTTGTGTAGATCGTAGATGTCGCCCCGTTGGAACCCACAATGGCGGATGCTTTGATCAACCGAACTTCAGAATCAAGTGGTTTCGGATTGTTCTGCCCACTGGCGTACAACCGCTCAACCTTGACCGTGATGCCGTTGATCGTCGCCCAGACAGGAAGGATGGAAAAACCGAAGTCAGTACAACGGAGATAATTGCTTGTTGCCCCGCTGAATAATTGAGCAAAGGCGTAACTATTGTCACTCTGCCGAGCACGCTCAGGGCTATTCCAGGGTCGAGTCCCGACCGTCGAATCGTTTACGCAATTCGTTGGAGTCCGCTCAACGGTCAAAGCAAATGCCGATGAGGTAGCGAAAGCAAAAACGAGCATCGCTCCCATGGCCACAGCGGCGGCAAACCGTCGTTTGGCGCGTGCCGGACGTTGAGCCGATAAGCTGACAAGAAAGCGGCCAAACTTACTAAGGAGTTCGCTTTTCATACCCGCTCCTCACGGACACGCATACGCCGGCGCCTCGCCATCGCGGCTCCGGCACTTTGCCACCGTCGCCGAGATTTCACGCTCGACGTAATGCGGGCTACCTACATTCCCGGGGCCGGCGGCCGTGGCCGTCAACCGGTAGACGATCACCGAACGCGTATTGCCGCTTTCCAAGTAGACGGGCGGCCCCCCGGCTCCGGCGGCTCCGGCAGGAAACCGAGAGCAGACAACGGTCACAGTAAAACCTTCGATTGCCAGAACCCCGGCAGCGCAATCCGGCATGTTCGGCCATTTGGCATCTCCCGGTGTCACGGCGGATGCATTGATCGGATCGAGTACCCGGTAAAGTCCCCACTCGATTCCTGCGCGCGCCGCCTGATACGCCCGCGTACCTTGGATGTCCTGCGCCGACGTCACGCTTTGCGTCGTCGAAACACGTGCGAGAAATGCGGCCAGTCCAGCCAGGATCACGAGCAGGAAAATCGCGCTGGGTAGCGCAAAACCGCCATCGGATCGCCTCCTTTTCGTGTGCTCGATACGCCGCTTCATGGCACGTTATCCACGTTGACCTGATGCAGTAGCGTGACCGACTCATCGCCTCGCGTTAACGTCAGCCGAATTGAAACCAACCCGTTGTGCTGCAAAGCGCCCACCGTATCGGCAAAGTTGCACGCGGTGACATGGGAAACCAAAACGTCAGGGGTGATCCCGGGAAAGAGATCCGCAAAAGTCATCCCCGTGGTCGGGAAACCGTTTGCAACGTATCGCCGTACGGTGCCATCAGCACATTCATATCCGATCGGAGCGCCGACGATCTGGAAGCGCTGCCCCGGCGAGGGAAACCGAAGGACATCCGCAGAAGCGATCGTCACCGTGTTGCCCCCCGTCAGCGCAACGCGTCGGTTGGTGAGCGGCCAATCGTAGGCATCGGCCCCGGGGATGCCGAGGTTGTAGACGACGAGGCTATCCCCCTTGTTCACCGTCACAGGCGGGCCCAATACGTCGAACGCCGTATCGACAACGGTGAAATCCAGGGGATTACCGGGGGCCGCCGTATCGCCGATCTCCGCACGATACCGACCAGCATCGTGCACCGGGATAAAAACGAGCTGCGTACCGGCCGCGTCGAGAATGCGCACGCTGTTGGGCAAGGCGGCTTGAAGGTCGCGGGCGATCCGCCGGGCGGCGGTATCGGCTTCGTCCGTCAGCGCCGCACGGCGGGTCGAATCGGTGTAGGCGTCCATCGCCGGTCGGATAAAGACCGCCACTGTTCCAGCGACGATGCCCGTGATGACGATGACGACAATCGCCTCGACCAGTGTAAATCCGGATTGCCGCCGTCCTCTCGTCATGGTGGGTTATCCCGCGGCATTGGGGGCGTAACGCGCCCGGTAACCCACCAGGGTGACGTTCTCTCCGCGGCCCATCACCGTCACCGCAATGCGTAGCATCGCGCCGGCCGGCATGTCGGCAAAAGGCGCCACGCCGCCAGCCTCCGTGATGGCCACATCGACGGTGTAGCCCGCCAGCCCGTTGCCATTCAGATCGGTGGCCGCCCCATTCAAACCGCCGTAATCGGCTACGTTGTCGAAGGGATTAGTCAGGCTTCCGCGTGCCTCGCCCGCCGGAGAAGGCCCTGCGAGGCTGCTTTGACTCGTCGTGCAATCACCAGAACCGACGGCGGTCGCCGCCTTCTCGTCCTGCGGATCGCACCAGGTAAACGGCTGCTGCTCGATTTCAAGCAACAATGACTCGGCGATTGCGAGCGCTTGCTTGCGCACCATTGGATCGGCGCTGTGTCGCACTACCGTATCGTAAGTAACGAGGATACCGGCCAGACCGACGCTAATAATTATTATGAAGACAATTAGCTCGATTAGCGTCAGCCCAGCCTGCCGCCTGCTAATTCTCTTGCACATAACCCGTCGCCGCCACTACGGTGATCGATCGCCCCGCTAGATTTGTTACAGTGATGTTCTGCCCGAACGAGGCTTCTCCCGATGGCAGAAAACTAAAGTTAATCGGTGGCGCAGTAAAGCCGCCACGAGCCGGAACCACGTACGGAGTGCCTCCATCTGGTCCGGTGACCGGTGTATTACAGGCACCGCCGAAGGCACTCGCGACGGAGAGCGCAACTGCGGGATTCGCGCCAAATACTACGCAAACTTCCCGCCGCTGCGCTACTGCGGACTTCTGCGCGTAACGCAGGATCGAAACGGTGGCATCGAAGAATCCACGCGCGTCAAACTCGGGTTGGCTAGCAAAACGAGGCAGAGCAGTCACCGCCAGAATACCAACAACCACAAGTGTGACGACTAACTCGACCAACGTAAAACCAACAGAAACTGCGCGCTCAGATACGCGGATTGCCACTATTGCTCACCCTGGGGAAAAACCATCCTCCTCAGTTGGAGGAGTTATCTGGCCCCGGTAAGCGTAAATGTAGCGGTCGGATCGCCTGCAGCAGTCCCTGCGCGCAATGTGCAAACGACATTAGCGCCCACCGCCAATGCGGCGGCCGCTGTTGTCACTTGATAAGTAGGATTTGTCACTGGCATCTGCTGCTGCAATAGCGCATTTGCCGTCGCAAGACTACACCCACCTGTCGTATCAACAACCGCTTGCCCGCCGGCGGGGGTCGGTGTAACAACGGACCCATCCGTTACCGTTCTGCGCGCCAAATACGTTGAATAATTGAGGGAATTTCCTCCGTTTATTGCACCTGCAAACCCCTGTACCGCGGCTGTCCGCGCATCACCTGTCAGGTCAACAAATCGCGGCAAAGCGGTCGCCGCCAGAATCCCAAGAATAACGATGACTACAACCAACTCAATAAGCGTAAAACCCTGCTGCTTCGATTTCATTTGTCCACCCCCAGAAGGAAGAAATAATTACCCGAATATCGCGCCTAACGCTATGAACAATTGTCCAGGGTCAACCCGGTAATGTTGTACGTTGGCTGGTTGTCTACCGCCGCCTCGGTATAGATGAAAGAGCAAGTCCCATGGCTTGAGTCAGGTTGAATCTCTTGGGTTGTGGCAGCTGCCGCCGGCACCGCGTAGTCAGGCGTAGAGATGCCCGCCAATGTCGCAATCACCGAAGCGTCTGGGTAACCGTTAGCGTAAACAACCGTGGTCCCTTCGATGGTGATGTTCGGCGTAGGTGTGCCCGTAAAGTTAGCGTTAAACCCCCGCGCAATAAGCAAACCGTGCGCCATCGCCGCGGCCCCCTTTACTGAACCCAGCGCACCATTCATTTTTGCCAACCTAGCGTCCGCCTGCATTGCCGCGAACTTCGGTAGAGCTATTGCCGCAAGAATGCCGAGTATCGTAATAACCACGATTAACTCGATAAGAGTAAAACCCCTGTTATTCTTCATTGAACTTCCCTCCAAAAAACGCGCATACACAGACCTGTTATAACGGCACGAATACGCCATTCATTTACCTGTTTTTCAATCCCTCACCTGCACCCAAACACAAGAAGCAGCAGGCTGGATTCTTAATCCAGCAAAACTACCGTCTTTCGCGTCGGAACCGCGCTTGTCGCTCCGGGCCACCCGCCAGCTCAAGCGGTCGCACGCAGCACCCTTCTCATCGCTGAGCCCCGCATTCCGCGGACGATAATAAAGTTGGTGTTCCCCCTTATCGAAGCACCAGCCCCCTTGTTCCAGCGCTCGACCTTCGAACCTGCCACACTCGCCTTGGTAACCGGCGGGCGGCGTCCCCAGCCACTGGATCGGATTGCTGCCGACCCAGGAGGCAATTTCATGTTCGCGTTGCTGCATCAGCGCTTCACCCATCGCGAGCTGCAGCCCCGTGCGCATGTTGCGCACCGTCAATTCAACCACCTGTCGTTCGGCCTGCGCCTTGGCGTCTTCAAGCGCCCTGAGCAAACCGAGCATCAGCAACACAAGCAACACCCCAGCTACAGCCCCGTGCAGCCATCGCGAGGCCGCATAGTACCCGAGTCCACGGGCCTCGTGGGGCGTCATCGCTTGATCGCCACCTTCCCCAAATCCCACATCGGCAGGAAGATGCCGAGGGCCAGAATCAGCACCATGATGCCGAGCAAAACAATCAGAATCGGCTCGATCTGCTGGCTCAATGTCTTGAGCTCGTACTCGACTTCCTGCCGGTACATGTCGCCGATTTCTTCCATCATGTCGTCGACCGCACCAGACTCTTCGCCGACTGCGACCATCTGCAGGACGACCGGCGTGAAGATGCCCGAACTGATCGTCGCCCGGAGCAAGCTCTCGCCGCGCTCGACATTTTCGCGCATGCCCTCGATGCACCGGGAAACGTAGGCGTTGTCCACCGTCTGCGCGGAATTCGAGAGTGCCTGCATGACCGGAACGCCACTGCGAATGCCGAGCGAAAAACTGCGTGCAAAACGCGAGAGGGCTGCCTTGTGCAGAATCTTGCCCGCGATCGGAATCCGCAAGGCGATGCGGTCCCAGTCGTAGCGGCCACGCGTAGTGCCAACCCACGCGCGGAAAGCGCCGACGGCAACCGCCACGATGCCGATCAGTGCTGGCCAGTAGTTCACCATGAAGTTAGAGAAGCCGAGCAGCACGCGAGTCATCAGCGGCAGTTCGGCCCCGAAGCCGGCAAACACCTTGGCAAAAGCCGGGATGACCCAGATATTGACGACGACGATGGCTACGGCCATGGCCAGCACGACGAACATCGGGTAACGGAGCGCCGACTTTACTTGTTCGCGCATGTACCGTTCGAACTCCAGGTGTTCGAACAGACGTAGGAAGATTTCTTCGAGCAGGCCCGTCGCCTCGCCGACGCGCACCATCGATAGGTAGAAGGGGGAAAAGACGCGCGGATGCCGAGCCATCGCCTGCGAGAGTTCGCGACCGGCTTCGAGGCTCTCCCGGATCTCGCCGATGACGCGTTTCATCTCCGGGTTGATCGCCGCGTCCTGCAGGCCGCTCAAGGCGCGCATGATCGGTACGCCGGCCTTGAGCAACGTGTGCATCTGACGGCTGAAGAGGAGAAGATCGATGTGCGAGACGCGCTGCTTGAAGAGCGTAACGTTGAAGCTCGCCGCCTTCTCGCGTGTCTTGGCCGGCGCCTCCTTGATCTCGACAGGCGTCAGTCCCTGGCCGCGCAGCACGTCCACGACGGCACCCGACGTTGCCCCCTCGAGCACGCCCTCGACCAGCCGGCTCCCGCCGTCTCGCGCCTTATAGGCGAACGCCGGCATTCATTCCCCCACTTAATTCGCTCACAACCCGTCAATCCTCGAACTGGTTGCTGATGCGCATCGCTTCCTCGATCGTGGTACGGCCTTTTACGACCAGCCGCACGGCGTCACGACGAAGCGTCTCCCCCGCCATTTGCTTTCTCGCCACTTGCACGAATGCCGCCGTATCGTCGCTGTTGATCGATTCGACGACCTCGTTGGTCATTTCGAGCATTTCATATACGCCTGTACGGCCCGCGTAGCCGGTTCCGCCGCAATGGGCACAACCGCGACCCTGCATATAGCGACGCTGATCGACAGTATCGCCGAGTTCATAGCGTAGCCATTCGCGTTCATGCGGAAGCGGCGCATATGGCTCGGCGCAATTCTCACAAATCACGCGTACAAGGCGCTGGGCAAGAACGAGCTGCAGCGACAACGCGACCATATAACGGGGCACGCCCATGTCGAGCAGGCGGATCGGCGTCGAGATGACGTCGTTGGTATGCAGGGTGGACAGCACCATGTGGCCGGTGATAGCCGCCCGCATCCCGATTTCCGCCGTCGTTTGGTCACGCATTTCGCCGACGAGCACGATGTCCGGGTCCTGACGTAAGGCGGAACGCAGCACGCGTTCGAACGACAGGTCGATCTTCTCATGCACCTGTACCTGATTGATGCCGGGCAAGCGATACTCGACCGGATCCTCGACCGTGATGATCTTCTTTTCGGTTGTGTTTAGCTCGGAGAGCGCCGCGTACAGTGTGGTTGTCTTCCCGCTCCCCGTCGGCCCGGTCACCAGCACCATACCGCTCGGGCGGCCCACGGCCCGCCGCAGGCGATCAAGCGTTCGTGGCGGCATGTTGAGACGGTCGAGCGACAGCAGGCCCGTGTTCTGATTGAGCAGCCGCATCACGACCGATTCGCCGAACTGCGTCGGCATCGTGGAGATGCGGACGTCTACCATGGAGTTACGGACCTTGATCGCGAACCGCCCGTCTTGCGGTAGCCGTTTCTCCGAAATGTCCAGACCGGACATCAGTTTCAGGCGCAGAGCCAAGGCCGAGGCAATCTTCGAATCGGCCTCCATTTGCACGTGCAGCACGCCGTCGATGCGGAAGCGGACGCGTAGCGAACGGTCCTGCGGCTCAAAGTGGATGTCCGAGGCACGCGAACGCACGGCTTCCTCAAACACGGTCTGCAAGAGCTTGACGACCGGAGCCTCCTCGGCCCCCGTCGTAGTTCCCAGCAAGTCGCCGAACTCGACCGGAACGTCGCCCAGGTCTTCAGTCAGCTCCTTGGCGAGGCCACTGATCTCCTCCGTGCGCCGATACACCCGGTCGACGAGGCCAAGCAACTGGCTCTCGGCCACGACGGCGAGATCGATTTCCCGCCGCAGCAGACGGAAGATGTCGTCGTAGGCCTGCAAGTCGGTGGGATCGACGAACCCGACGCGCAAGCGGCCGTCGATCTCTTCGAGGACGACCGCTCGGAAACGCCGAGCCTGTGCCTCGGGCAGCAGGTTGATGAGTTCCGGTTTGGGATTGAAGTGTCGCAGATCGACGTAGGGCGCCCGCAACTGGCGGGCAAGGGCCTGGGAAATGGCCTCTTCCGTTACGAACGAACTATCGACGACAATACGCCCGAGCTTACGGCCGCTGCGTTTTTGCTCTTCCAGTGCGAATTTCAACTGCTCTTCGGTGAGCAGGCCTTGTTGGATGAGCAGATCGCCGAGGCGAATCTTTTCCGGCCGCGCCATGGAAAGCTCCAGCAACTTTTGAAGTAACTACGCTAATTGGCTGATTTTAGCCGATCCTTGGTGAACAAACCGCATTTTTGGAGAACTCATTGGTCGCAGTTGTCCTGTTTCAGCCTGAGATTCCACCGAACACCGGCAATGTGATCCGCTTGTGCGCCAACACGGGGACGGAACTGCACCTCGTGGAACCACTCGGCTTCCGCTGGGAAGATCGTTCGCTGAAGCGGGCGGGACTCGATTACCACGAGTTTGCCCGCGTTTTCCGGCACCGCGATTGGGAGACCTGCCTCGCCGCCCTCACAGGACGGAGGCGTTTCGCAATGACGACGAAAGGCGGTCGCCATTACCACACGGTGACGTTCGATCCCGACGATGTCTTCGTTTTCGGACGCGAGACGAGCGGCTTGCCGGCAGCGGTTTTTGGCGAATTTGACGATGAGCACCGCCTAAGACTGCCAATGCGTGAAGGGCAGCGAAGCCTCAACCTGTCGAATGCGGTAGCCGTCACCGTATTTGAAGCGTGGCGTCAGCAGGGATTTGACGGAGGGGTGTAAAGCTGACCGGCGCGGGAGCCGCGGCCAGAACCGTGTCAGAGAACACGACACGGTTGGGCAAGCGGCGGGTCTACAGCCCGTTTTCCGATTTCGGATCGCGACTAAGCAGGGCGTCAACCGCGTCCCACGCGGGCACGTCGGCGTGAAGAATGGCGTCGACGGCTTGCGTAATCGGCATATCGATCCCGAGTTCGCGCGCCAGCCGGGCAACTTCGCGGGCGGTGCTAACGCCCTCGGCCACGTGTCCCAGGTCAGCAAGGATTTCAGGAAGTTTCTTGCCCGTCGCCAGCGCCAGCCCGACCCGGCGGTTGCGCGAGAGATCGCCTGTGCAAGTAAGCACCAGGTCGCCCATGCCGGCCAGGCCCATGAATGTGGCCGCTTGCCCACCGAGCGCGACACCCAGGCGAGCAATTTCCGCCAACCCACGCGTCATCAGGGCGGCACGCGCGTTATGCCCGAAACCAAGGCCATCGCAAATCCCCGTTGCGATAGCCATGACGTTCTTCACCGCGCCGCCCACCTCGACGCCGGCCAGATCGTCGTTGGCGTAAATGCGTAGCCGTGGACTGTGCAGTTCGAGTGCCGACCGCCGAGCGAAATCGGCGTTGTTCGCGGCCAGCGTGACTGCCGTCGGCAACCCCTTGGCCACTTCTTCCGCAAAGCTTGGTCCGGTCAGCGCGCCATAGAGTGCATCAGGACCCAGTTCTTCGGCCACGATCTGATGCGGTAGCTTGGCGGTATCCGCTTCGAAACCTTTGCAGACCCACAACACCGGCTTTGCTCGGTGTGAAGCCCGCAGCCGGCGCACCGACGCGCGGAAGCCGACCAGCGGCGTTGCAAGAATGACGAGATCCGCGCTGGAGATGGCTGAGTCGAAATCGTCAGCGATGATCAAGGACTCGGGCAGGGAATAGCCAGGGAAAAAGCGCCGATTTTCGCGCTCAGAAAGCATCGTGCGCGTAACGTCGTCTTCGCGCGTCCACAACACGGTGCGATGGCGCGGTGCAAAGGTAATCGCCAGCGCCGTGCCCCACGCTCCGGCGCCGATTATCGTTAGATTCAAACCTAGATGCCCCAGATCTGGTTGGCGCGCACGAACCCCGTCTGCCCGTCTTGATGGTGTACTTTCACCCATCCGCCCAATGCCGTCTCCAGATAATCGAGCGAGACGTTCTTTTCGGCTTCGAAGGCCACCGGGGCGCCTTCTTCCGGTTTCTGGCGGATTTCCGCACGCTCCGCTGTAACGATCACCGAGCGACGATCCGCGAGAAACTTGCGTTCGATCCACGCCAACCCGCCTTCGGCGTCGCGGACCTTGCACCAGCCTTCAAGATTGACCACGACTTCGACGGGGGTATCGCGCTTGATGACGAAAAGCTTGGTGCCCCGTTGCGAGGGCGTGTCGTAAAGAACCGTCGGAGCATCGACCGTGCGGTATTCGATGGCACTGGCTGGCAAGGAATAAGCCGCCGCCACGAGCGACAGGATCAATAGCCGCTTCATCTTCAGCACTCCTCTTGGTTTCGACGTCCCGTCCGGTGGGAGTCCCTCGCCCCGGACCATCACAATCGGACCCGGGATGGGGGAATAATGACGCCCCGGATCTATCCGGGTACAGCCTTACTGAACGGTCGGCGAAGTGCCCGCCGCCTCTTGCTGTTCCTGCATGCGGGCGGCGTACAGCGCCTCGAAGTTCACGGGCTGCAGAACGACCGGTGCGAAACCGGCGCGCACGACCTCGTTCGAAACCACTTCGCGGGCATACGGGAAGAGGATGTTCGGGCACGCAATGGACAACAGCGGATCGAGATTGTCCTGCGGCACGTTGCGGATGCGGAAAATGCCGGACTGCCCGATCTCGACGAGGAAGACGGTTTTCTCGCCAAGCTTGGCGGTGACGGTCACCGTCAGCGTCACTTCGAAGGCATCGTCGCCGAGACCCTGCGCCGCCGTCTGCAATTGCAGGCTGACTTCGGGACTCTCACGTTCAAGGAAGATGGCCGGTGCGTTGGGCACTTCGAGCGAGAGATCCTTGATGTAGAGTTTTTCGATGGCAAAAGACGGGGCTTCTTGTTCAGTCATGGTAATCCTGTGATGAGTTGTATTGAGTAACGGGCAATCAGGACCGTCAGGCGGGATCGCCGGACAGCAAAGGCAACAGCTTGCCGGCCTGATCGAGTGCGATCAGGTCGTCACAACCGCCCACGTGGGTATCGCCAATGAAAATTTGCGGTACCGTACGTCGCGAGGTCTTCTGCATCATTTCGACCCGGCGTTCCGGATCGAGATCGACCCGGACTTTTTCGATGTCGGCAACGCCGCGCGCGCGCAACAGCTGCTCGGCCCGCAAGCAATACGGGCAAACGGCGGTCGTGTACATCAGCACGGGGCGATAGGTACTCACTTCTTTCCTTTCTTGAGCGGCAGGCCGGCCTGACGCCATGCGTTGATCCCGCCCTCAAGGCTATGCACCTTGGTGAAGCCGAGCTTCTGCAGTGTCTTGCATGCGGCGTCGGCGCGGGCACCTGACTGGCAGACGACGATTACGGGTGCCTCTTTTGCACTCCCAAAGTCACCCGCCCGTTCCTCAATGCGATCCGCCGGAATATTGCGTGCCTCAGGCAGGTGCCCGGCAGCGTAATCGCCGGCCTCGCGTATGTCGATTACCAGTGCGTTTTCACGGTTGATCAGCATCGTCGCCTGTGTGGACGACACAGTGTTCCCGCCGCCAGGCCGGCGGAGGCTCGTGAATAACAACAGCGAACCGCTGACGATCGCAACGGCAACGAGAAGCAGGTTTTGCTGAATAAATTCCAAGCGAGACTCCAGAGATTGCAGTTATTAACCAAGTAAGCCCGGCTCCTCTCCTCCAGTCGCGACCAGCGCAGCTGGTCACAGCGAGGACCGCTAGCTCCCGCAGAACACTTCCCGCATCATGCCGATCAACTGCAGCGTGCGCGCATCTCCGACACGGTAGTACACCCGGTTGGCATCCTTGCGCGTTACCAATACGCCCTTCTCGCGCAGAATCGCCAAGTGCTGCGAAATGTTGCTTTGAGACGTACCGACGGCCTCGACAATCTCTTGCACGCAGGCTTCCTGATCACCCACAACGCACAGAATCTTCAACCGCAAGGGGTGGGAAATCGACTTCAGCGCACGCGCGGCTAGTTCGATATGCTCTTGCTTGTCGATCAAACTGGCCTGTATCGGCACGATGCTTGGCACTCGTTAAGTGTGGGGATTCATTATAGAATAAATGCCGATCCGAGGGGCGGCCGCAGGGCAAACCCTCCGCCATCCCACGCCGCCGCATGGACCTCCTCCGTAGTATCGTCACCCGCCCCATCACAGCATTGGTCTCGCTCCCATCGCCCCGCTACGCGCCCACCGTGCGGATCGCCGTATTCGTCCTGATGGGCTTGTTCTGCGTACCCGCCGTCACATGGGCTGCCAAGGAAAAAGCGGCAGCCCCAACGCCCGGTGATGTCGCGGAGAAGAAGAGCGACCTCAAGGAACTGCGCGGACAGATCGAGGCGTTGCGCAAAGAGATGACCGAAGCCGAGGCCAAGCGGGTCGGCGCCGCCGATCAGCTCAAAGGGGTCGAGCGCGAGATATCGGAGACCCAACGAGAGCTTAGTGACCTCACCGCACAGCGCAACAAGGTCGAAGCGACGCTGAAGGACTTGGGAGCACAAGCACGCGGTCTGGAAACCCGCCTTGAAGAGCAGCAGGCTCAGCTCGCCAAGCTCGCCTACCGTCAGTACTTGCAGGGAAAACCGGACTCGCTGCGGTTGCTTCTGAGCGGTGACGACCCTAGCCAGATGGCCCGCGATCTTTACTATCTCGAGGCGGTGGGGCGCGCACGCCAGCACTTGCTCGCCGAGATAGAAACAACGCTGCAGCGCAAGAAGACGCTCGCCAGCGACTATCGCGACCGTAGCGAAGAGCTGGCCGGAATTGAGGCCCGCCAGAAGGAACAACACGGCAAACTGGTTGCCCAACGCGAGCAGCGCAAGGCCGTTCTCGAACGCATTTCGGCAAAAATCTCCGAGCAGCGCCGCGAGATCGGCAACCTGCAGCGCGACGAGCAACAGCTGTCCCAACTGATACAGAAACTGAACAAGATCATCGCGACCCGCAAGGCGCAAAGTCGCCCGGTGCCGCGGAAGGAATCGCCGCAGGCCCAGAAGAATACCGCGCCTGGGAAACCGTCCGAGGAGATTCGCAACGACAACATCCCGGAAGCCGCACCGGCCGGGAACTTCGCCCGCCTTAAAGGCGAATTGCGTCTACCCGCGCGGGGAACCGTCGCGAACCGTTTCGGAGCGCCGAGACAGGAAGGCAGCACATGGAAAGGTCTCTTCATCCGCGCCGCAGCGGGGAGCGAAGTGCGGGCCGTCGCCGGAGGCCGAGTGGTATTTGCGGACTGGATGCGCGGTTTCGGGAATCTCGTGATTGTTGACCACGGGGGCAGCTACATGTCGGTCTACGGCAACAATGACGCCTTGCTGAAACAGGTGGGTGACGGCGTGCGCGGAGGCGACCCGATCGCCTCCGTTGGCAACAGCGGTGGCAATACGGAATCCGGTTTATACTTTGAATTGCGTCATCAAGGACAGCCTCTCGACCCTCTCAAATGGGTTAGCCTTAAGTGACATCGTCATGGAGTAATGTGGATGGGTAAGTTGAAGCAAGCCGGATTGATCGGTGTTGGGCTGGTAGGCGGCGTACTGATCAGCCTGCAGTTTTCGGCGATCGCTCAGAAAGACACGCGAGCCACCCTGCCGGTCGAAGAACTGCGCACGTTCGCCGAGGTGTTCAACGCCATCAAGCAGGGCTACGTCGAACCCGTTGAGGACAAGAAGCTGATCACGCATGCCATCAGTGGCATGCTGTCGAATCTCGATCCGCACTCCTCCTATCTGGATGCAGACGCGTACAAGGATTTGCAGGTAGGAACGCAAGGTGAATTTGGCGGCTTGGGTATCGAGGTCGGAATGGAAGACGGCCTCGTCAAAGTCGTCTCGCCGATTGAAGACACTCCCGCCGACCGTGCCGGAGTAAAGTCGGGCGACCTGATCTTCAAGCTTGATGAAACGCTGGTCAAAGGCATGACGTTGTCGGACGCCGTCAAGCGCATGCGTGGCAAGCCGAAGACGCAAATCAAACTAACCATCCTGCGCAAGGGCGAGACCAAGCCGCTTGAAATCACGTTGACGCGCGAAATCATTAAGGTTCAGAGCGTCAAGTCGAAGCTCGTCGAACCGGGCTACGGATACCTGCGAGTTACGTCTTTCCAGGAAAATACGACCTCGTCCGTGGTCAAGCATCTGAACGACCTATACAAACCCGGACCGCTCAAGGGCATCGTTCTCGATCTGCGCAACGACCCCGGCGGACTGCTGAACACGGCAATCGGCGTCTCTGCCGCCTTCCTGCCGCCGCAAACGCTTGTCACTTCGACCGATGGTCGAACACCGGACGCCAAGCACCAGTATTTCGCGGTTCCCGACGATTATCTCCGCGGAACCAAGGATGACTACATGAAGGCGTTGCCGCCAGAGGCACGCAAGGTGCCGATGGTCGTCCTGATCAATGGCGGCTCGGCCTCAGCATCCGAAATCGTGGCTGGTGCCCTTCAGGATCATAAGCGTGCGGTAGTCATGGGCACCGGAAGTTTTGGTAAGGGCTCTGTCCAGACCGTCCTTCCGCTACCGGGCGGCGCCGCCATCAAACTCACGACGGCACGCTATTTCACCCCGTCCGGACGGTCGATCCAGGCGAAAGGGATCGTTCCTGATATCGTGGTTGAAGAGCGCGCCAATGGCACCTCGGCGACTCGTCTGAGGGAAGTGGATCTTGAGAACCACTTGGAAAACGGCACGAAAGACATCGCCCAACCCGGCAAGGCACCGGCCAAAACGCCAGCCGCCAAACCGAAGAACGGCGCCACCAAAGAAGACGAGGACGAATCAGCGGATTTGCCGAGCCGGGAACTGGCGTCGAAGAACGACTATCAGTTGAGCCAGGCGCTGAATCTCCTCAAGGGGCTGCAGATCATGCAGCCGAAGCCGTAGCGTTTCCCTCTCGGGCGCGACGTGAAGCGGCCGGCGGTAACTGGACATAAACCGGAACCGATCCGCAAGGAACGGAACATTCTGTTTTCCAAGTTTCCGCCGGGTCAGGTACCGGAGGCCGCGAGCTTCCTCTCGCGCATCGACCATGTCGAGGCGACCCCGGACGTATCCCACCTCGCGGTTGGCGTGGCTTATGATTTACGCGAGCACTCGCTGGAAGAACTGGAAGTCTCACTGGAAGACAAGGGGTTCCACCTCGACTCGACGTTGATGAGCAAACTAATGCGCGCGCTCATCTACTACATCGAAGAAACGCAATTGCATAACCTGGAAGCTCCCGACCGGCCACTGAAGAAATCTCAGAACGAAGCCTACACGCACGCCTGGGAGCGGCACCCGCACGGGGACCACGACGATACGCCGCCGGAATGGCGCGAATACAAATAGCCGGGTTTGGCCGCTGAACGCTTCGTTTCCCGCTATTCAATTAATCGACCCATCGCTTACGGGATGAGATGACCGACGATCAACTCGTGCGTTACAGCCGCCACATTCTGCTCAATGAGGTGGGTATCGAGGGGCAATTAAAGATCATCGAATCGCAAGTGCTCGTCGTGGGGGCCGGAGGCCTTGGTTCTCCCGCCGCTTTGTACCTTGCGTCCGCGGGTGTCGGGCGCCTCGTTATCGCTGATGGTGACAACGTCGATCTGACCAACCTGCAGCGGCAAATCCTGCACACCGAGGCACGCGTTGGGCAAGCCAAGGTGCTTTCCGCCCAGACCGCCCTGGGAAGTATCAATTCCGACGTTGTCGTCGAACCTATCGCCCAACGGTTGTCCGATGACGCGCTCGACGAGGTTGTCGGGCGCGTCAATCTCGTCGTCGATTGCTGTGACAACTTCGCCACACGGCACGCTGTAAACCGCGCTTGTGTGAAACACCGCAAACCCCTCGTTTCCGGCGCCGCCATCCGCTTCAGCGGGCAATTGGCGGTATTCGACCCACGGCGCCCTGACACACCGTGCTACCACTGTCTTTTTCCCGAGGGAGAAGACGTCGAGGAAACGCGCTGCGCCGTAATGGGCGTTTTCGCTCCGCTAACCGGAATCATCGGAACAATGCAGGCGGCCGAAGCCTTGAAACTGCTGTCGGGTGCTGGAGAACCGGCCACCGGGCGCTTGCAGTTGCTCAACGGACTGACGATGGAATGGCGTAGTGTTCGGTTCGCCAAGGACCCGGAATGTCCAATCTGCGCGACTCCTGCCTGCCGGCGAATCTGAAAAGATTGACACTCCCATCGATGGATTACACGGAGCAAACCGACGGCACTTGGTAGCCAGAGACAATTGCCATGCGATCGGTATGCAAGCGGAGTTTCTGTGACTCGCTCAGGAAAACCGCGCGACAACCCGCAGATCGGAACCGACGAGACGCGCATCTCGAATTACCAAGGGGCGTTTGTCGTCGAGCGAGCCAAGCGCCGGTAGATCAAACATCCCGCGAGCGGCGTCACCAACTATGCACGGAGCCATATAAAGCAGCAGTTCGTCGAGCAGGCCGGAGTCAAGCAAGGCGCCGTTCAGCCGATATCCGCCTTCGACATGGACTTCATTGAGGCCGCGTCGCCCGAGTTCGCGCAACAAGGCCGGCAGATCGACGCGGCCGTTTCCATCGGTGAATAACGCGACTTCAGCACCGCGAGCAAGCAGAGGCGCCGCTTTCTCCGCGTCTGGATTTGCCGTTGCAACGAGCACGCGCCCCTCGTCGAACAAACGTGCGGACGAAGAAATTTCGAGCCGGTTGTCGATAACGATCTTGAGAGGCTGCCTCGGCGTACCGACGTCGCGAACGTTCAGACGCGGGTCATCGCTGCGCACCGTGCCCGCCCCCGTCAGAATCGCGCAGGCCCGGGCTCGCCAACGGTGCCCGTCCTGGCGTGCTGCAGGGCCGGTGATCCATTGGCTGACGCCATTCTGGAGGGCGGTCTTTCCGTCGAGCGTCGATGCCAGCTTGGTGCGTAACCAGGGCCTGCCGCGCGTCATCCGCCAAACAAAGCCGAGGTTCAATTCTCGCGCTTCGCCGTTGAGCAACCCACACTCGGCGACGATCCCGGCGGCCAGGAGCCTCGCCATTCCCTGGCCGGCGACCTGGGGATTGGGGTCCTCCATCGCGGCCACCACCCGCGCAACCCCTGCATCGATAAGTGCGTCCGTACACGGCGGCGTCCGGCCGTGATGACAACAGGGTTCTAGGGTGACATAGGCGGTTGCCCCGCGCGCCGCCTCACCGGCCTCGGCCAGGGCCACCCTCTCGGCATGTGGCCCGCCGGCTTTTTCGTGCCAGCCTTCGCCGACCACCGTGCCATTCTTGACGAGGACGCAGCCCACGCGGGGATTGGGTGTGGTCGTAAACAAGCCGCGTTCGGCAAGGCGCAGGGCGCGCGCCATGTGCTCGTGGTCGGCGGCGCTGAACATCGGAAAGGCTACCTGCCCCGGCGCTGGCCCGGCCGCGAAACTTCACGGACGAGATCTGAAAACTCGTCCACATCTTCGAAATTGCGATAGACCGAGGCGAAGCGAACGTAAGCGACCTTGTCGAGCTTCTTCAATTCGCGCATGACCATCTCGCCGATTTTCTCGGACGGAATCTCGCGCTCGCCAAGCACCAGTAGCTTTTCTTCGATGCGGGCGAGGGCCGCGTCCACGCCTTCCACCGTCACCGGACGTTTGCGCAGCGCGAGCCAGAGACTGGCGGCGAGCTTGTCGCGGTCAAAGTCAACACGCGAGCCATTTTTCTTAACAACCTGCGGCAAGCGTATCTCAGCACGCTCATAGGTGGAAAAACGCTTGTCGCAGCTCAGGCAACGACGACGGCGTCGAACGATGTCGCCGTCGTCGTTGATCCGCGTATCGGCAACCGTCGTTTCCGCAGCTCCGCAGAATGGGCATTTCATCTCAGAACCTCACCGGCTCCCCGATTTCCGGGAAAAGCGAGGACGCTCGGCGATCACGCACCGTAGACCGGATACTTCTTGCACAGCGCCGCTACTTGTTGGCGCACACGTGCAATGACGCTCTCATCGCTTGGCGCATCGAGGATATCAGCGATGAGATGGGCAACCTCTTCGGCCTCGATCTCGGTAAACCCCCGCGTCGTCATCGCCGGCGTTCCGATTCGGATGCCGGACGTGACCATGGGTTTCTCGGGGTCGTTGGGGATCGCGTTTTTGTTGACCGTGATATGCGCCTTCCCAAGCACCGCTTCGGCTTCTTTGCCCGTGATGTTCTTGGAGCGCAGATCAACGAGGAACACGTGTGATTCGGTGCGTCCCGACACGATGCGCAACCCACGCTGTTCGGCGAGCACGCGTGACATGACGCGGGCATTGGCAACGACCATTTCCTGGTACTCAGCGAATTCTGGGCTGAGCGCTTCCTTGAACGCAGCCGCTTTGGCGGCAATAACATGCATCAATGGGCCGCCTTGCAGGCCGGGGAAGATCGCCGAGTTGATGGCTTTCTCGTGCTCGGCCTTCATCAGGATCACACCGCCGCGCGGTCCGCGCAACGTCTTGTGGGTCGTTGAGGTGACCACGTCGGCAAACGGAACCGGATTCGGATAGCAACCGGCGGCAATCAGTCCGGCGTAGTGCGCCATGTCCACCCAGAAGATGGCACCCACTTCCTTGGCGACCTTGGCGAAGCGTTCGAAATCGATGCGCAACGAGTAGGCCGATGCACCGGCGATGATGATCCGCGGCTTGTGTTCGCGCGCGAGCGCTTCCATGCGGTCATAGTCGATCTCTTCGCTCTCGTTGAGCCCGTAGGCGACAACGTTGAACCATTTCCCCGACATGTTCAGCGGCATGCCGTGCGTGAGGTGTCCGCCTTCCGCCAAGCTCATGCCCATGATCGTGTCGCCCGGCTTAGCGAACGCCATGAGCACGGCTTGGTTGGCCTGGGAACCCGAGTTCGGCTGGACGTTGGCGGCGTCGGCTCCGAAGAGCTTTTTCAAGCGATCAATGGCAATCTGTTCTGCGATATCCACGTACTCGCAACCGCCGTAATAACGCTTGCCCGGATAACCTTCGGCATACTTGTTCGTCAGCTGCGACCCTTGCGCCTGCATCACCGCCTTGCTGACGTAGTTCTCCGAGGCGATGAGCTCGATGTGCTCTTCCTGGCGACGATTCTCCTTCTCGATCGCCTGCCACAGTTCCGGATCAACCACTGCCAAGGTGTCTTTAGCCGAAAACATCGTTTGCCTCACAAGCCATTGAAAAGTGGCGAATTGTAACACGCAGCAACGGGTATTACGGCTCCTCCGGCCCATTCCCCACAGGGGTTAGGTGAGTCACGTCGGCCCACCGCTCGATCGAACAGGACCGTTCTTCGATGCAAATCCAGTTGATGCCTGCATTAGGAATCGCGTAGTTCCGCGGAGTTTCCGGCGGCAATCCGTGGATCCATTGGTAAACCGCGTCGAGTACCCCGCCGTGCGTCACGACGACAATATTTTGCTCGGGATGATAGTCCACCAACTCCTGCAGGCAAGCAATTACCCGCTCGCGGAACTGTCGCCGACTTTCTCCGCCGGGCGGAACATAGTCCGGATCTCGCCGGGCAAACGCTTCGGCATCCGCCGCGTACGTGGCTCGTATCTCTGCAATCGTCATCCCCTCGCAACGGCCGAAATTGCGTTCGCGTAACGCAACCAGGGGGACGACGGGCAAGCCGAGCGCCTCTGCGATCGGAGCCGCGGTACGCCTGGCGCGCTGAAGGTCGCTGCTATAAATGGCCGCCGCGGAAGTCCCGGCGAAAGCGAGCCCGGCCGCGAGGGCTTGCGCCTCCCCCACGCGATTCAACGGCAGATCCCGGTGACCCTGCATACGTAACGCCACATTCCAGTCCGTCTGTCCGTGACGGACCAAGCAAATCCTCGTCATTCCTTTTCCATGTATCGCAATTCGATACGTCAATAGGCGTTGGGAACGGTACCCTGACGCCACAGCTTCGGGAACGGTCTCATCGTGACCGTCACCAGCCTTCTGTGGGATAATCGCGCGTTCCCCCTCGCCACCTGCAGATCTGGGCTGCGCCTGCTGAAGAAGCGGAATCTTGCAGCAACCGGGCACGAGTGTCGATCGCCGAACGTCAAAAGAACATTAACAGATTCAATCTCGAAGGAATGCCCGTGAACGCCCTCCTTAAGCTGTCACGCGCGATTGACGCGTTGACCGAACGAATCGGCAAGATCGCCCTCTGGGTGGTCCTGATCGTCGTGCTAATCAGCGCCGGCAACGCGGTGATGCGTTACACCCTGAACTTCAGTTCCAACGCTTTTCTCGAGGTCCAGTGGAACCTGTTCGGCCTGATTTTCCTTTCCTGCTCGGGCTATACCCTGCTCAGAAACGAACATGTGCGCATCGATCTGATATCGGGCCGGTTCTCAAGGCGCACTCAAGCGTGGATCGACGTTTTCGGCATTCTCTTTTTCCTGATGCCAATGGCGGTGGCGATTCTTGTCCTTTCGTGGCCGGTGTTCATGCACGCCTTCGAATCGAGCGAGATGTCCAACAGCGCCGGCGGACTCATCGTCTGGCCTGCTCGCTTGATGGTCCCTGTCGGTTTCCTTCTACTCATCGTGCAAGGGATTTCCGAACTCATAAAAAGAATCGGGTTTCTGAAGGGCCTTTGTCCGGACCCCACATCCAAGCGTAACGAAGTCTCGGCCGAGGAAGAGCTGGCACGGGCGATCCGACAGCGAAAGGGAGCTAAATGATGGCCGAGTTTATCGTCGCGAATATGGCGCCGATCATGTTCGCTTCCATGGTGGCGTTCCTGCTTCTCGGTTTCCCGGTTGCTTTTGCCCTGGCTGCAAATGGGGTCGTTTTCGGACTGCTCGGGATCGAACTCGGGCTGCTCGGTCCGCAGATATTCCAAGCATTGCCCGACCGCATCATGAGCGTGATGTCGAACGAGACGCTCTTGGCAGTACCGTTCTTCACGTTCATGGGGCTCATCCTCGAGCGCTCCGGCATGGCCGAAGACTTGCTGGAAACGATTGGGCAATTGTTTGGCCCGATACGCGGCGGTCTCGCCTATGCCGTCATTTTCGTCGGCGCTTTACTGGCGGCAACCACGGGGGTCGTCGCCGCCTCAGTAATCTCGATGGGATTGATTTCGCTGCCCATCATGCTGCGCTACGGATACGACAAACGGCTTGCCAGCGGCGTCATTGCCGCCTCTGGAACCCTCGCCCAGATCATTCCACCTTCCCTCGTATTAATTATCATGGCTGACCAACTGGGTCGGTCAGTCGGCGACATGTACGCCGGCGCCTTCATCCCTGGGATGGTGCTGACCGGCCTCTATGTCTCCTACGTGATTGCTGTCTCGATCGTTAAGCCGCACTGGGTGCCAGCGCTCCCACCGGAAGCCCGGACGTTGCGCGGCGTTCGGCTCGCTTTGAGGGTCCTCACAACGCTCGTGCCGCCGTTGCTTCTGATTTTTCTTGTGCTCGGAACGATCTTTCTCGGTATTGCGACACCCACCGAGGGCGGCGCGATGGGAGCGACTGGCGCACTGGTTATGGCAATCGTCCGCAAGCGGCTGAACTTGAAGCTCCTCAAGCAAGCGATGGACAGTACGGCGAAGCTGACGACTTTCGTGGTGTTCGTGCTGATCGGGGCACGGGTATTCTCCTTGACCTTCTATGCCGTCGACGGCCATTTGTGGGTCGAACATTTGTTGGTCTCCCTGCCCGGCGGGCAACTCGGGTTCCTGATCACCGTCAACCTGATGGTCTTCGTGCTTGCATTCTTCCTCGACTACTTCGAGTTGTCGTTCATCGTCGTCCCATTGCTCGCCCCCGTCGCTGAAAAACTCGGCATCGACCTGATCTGGTTCGGGGTGCTGCTTGGCGTCAATATGCAGACGTCCTTCCTGCACCCGCCCTTCGGCTTCGCGCTGTTCTTCCTGCGCTCGGTCGCACCTCAGTCAGTGAAGACGAGCGACATCTATTGGGGTGCCATTCCTTTCGTCTGCCTGCAGGTCCTGATGGTTCTGCTGGTTATCCTTGTCCCGCAGATGGTGACTGTCAGCCTGGACAAACAGACCACGGTGGACGTGAACTCCGTCGAGATCGTATTGCCGGAAACCAACTACGACGAGCCGTCTGAGACTCCGTCAGAAGAAGCTCCGGCGGAAGGTGAAACGGCGGCGCCTGAACAGCCGCCGACGGACTCAAAATAAAAATCGGCAAAGGTCCGAGGAAGTCTGGAAAACAAAAACGGGGGCAAAAGCCCCCGTTTCCTTTGTTGCTGCTTTGACTTAGCTCTTGCGGCTAAACATGAACTTGGCGTACTCGTTCTCCGCCACGCGGAACCAGAGGTTTTGCTCGTCCAGGAATTTTTTGTAGTCGTCGTAAATTTTCTTGAACTCAGGATTCTTCGCCGACGTTTCCGCGTAATACTCCATAGCCGCCTTGTAACTCGCCTCCATGACATCTTTCGGGAAGGGAAGCATCTTGGTACCCGAGGCAAGAAGCTGCTTCAGAGCTACCGGGTTCTTAGCGTCGTACCGTGCGCACATTTCCGCGTCCGTGTCCGCACACGCCGCTTCGATGATCGTCTGATATTCCTTCGGCAATTCAGCCCACTTCTTCGAATTGATGTAAGTCGAAATCTGCGGACCGCCCTCCCACCACGCCGGATAGTAGTAGTACTTGGCGACCTTGTTGAACCCCAGCTTCTGGTCGTCGTACGGGCCGACCCATTCGACCGCGTCGATCGTGCCTTTCTCAAGCGCCGGGTAAATATCGCTCCCGGCGATCTGCTGCGGCACGACGCCGAGCTTCGAAAGCACTGCGCCGGCGAGACCGGCAACGCGCATCTTCATGCCCTTGAAGTCGTTAACGCTCTTGATCTCCTTGCGATACCAACCACCCATCTGCACCCCCGTGTTGCCTGTGGGGAAGGAGACGATGTTCGATTTGGCGAAGAAGTCCGCCATCAACTTGGCCCCGTTGCCCTGCCGATACCAGGCTTTCACCTGACGCGCGTTCATCCCGAACGGGATCGCGGTATCGATGCAGTACGTGGGGTCCTTGCCGAAATAGTAATACGAGCAGGTGAAGCCGATTTCGACCGTACCGTCCTTGACGGCGTCATGAACCCCCGGGCCGGGAACGATTTCGCCTGCCGCGAACAACTGGATTTGCAATTTGCCGCCCGTCATGTCCGAAATCCGCTTGACCAGGAATTCGGCCGAACCGTGCAGGGTGTCCAAGCTCTTCGGGAAACTCGACGCCATCCGCCACTTGATCGTCGGCGCATTCTGCGCGATTGCTGGCACGGCCACCGCACCGGCAGCGATTCCCACACCGGCCTTCTTCAAAAACGAACGTCTTTCCATTGCTTCATCCCCTCCTGGTTATTGGGCCCATATGCAGACGACCGACTGATTATAGCCAAAGCCGCCATGGCTCGACGAAAACGGGGGCAGGAAAAACCGCCGCCGTTCAATTTCCCGCAATTTTCATCTGCTCGATGAGAATTGAACCGACCTGCCTCGAACCCCGTACGGTGACATCGCTCCCGATGGCGGCAACATTCCGGAACATGTCTCGCAGGTTCCCGGCGATCGTTACTTCCTCTACGGCGTGAACGATCTCCCCGTTCTCGACCCAAAAGCCCGCGGCACCGCGCGAATAATCGCCGTTGACGTAGTTGATGCCTTGTCCAAGCAATTCGGTAACGAGCAGGCCACGCCGCATCTTTCTCAACAACCCCACGAAGTCTTCCTCGCCCGGGCGCACGATGAGGTTGTGGCACCCGCCAGCGTTCCCGGTCGTCTGCAACCCGAGCTTGCGTGCCGTGTAGGCGCTCAGGAAATAGCCTTGCAGCACGCCGTCGGTGACGACCTCGCGGTCACGCGTTGCGACGCCATCGTTGTCGAAGGGAGAGCTGGCGAGGCCACCCAGCAAGTGCGGTCGTTCGCTAATCTGAACGTTCTTCGAGAACACTGATTTGCCGACACTATCGATGAGGAACGACGCTCGACGATACAAGCTACCTCCGCTCGCGGCATGTACGAAATTGCCGATCAGCGAAGCCGCAAGAGGAGCCTCGAAAAGCACCGGCACCTTGCAGGTCTTGATCTTGCGAGCGCCGAGCCGTGCCAGCGCGCGGCGTGCTGCATAGTCTCCGATTGCTTCCGGGCTGGCGATTTCCCGCGCGTCACGCGACGTGGAATACCAGTCGTCGCGCTGCATGTTTTCATCCTTGCCAGCGATGACGGAACACGAAAGGTAGTGGCGCGACGTCGGATACCCGCCCATGAAACCGAGGCTGTTCGCCGACACGAACTGCCCCTCTTGAATAGAAGCAGTCGCTCCTTCCGAGTTCGTAACCTGCGGACTGACCGCAAACGCGGCCTCCTCACAACGCCGAGCGAGGTCAACCGCCCCATCAACGGATAGCAACCATGGATGGTACAAGCCTAGGTCACGAAACCCCTGCTCGCGGGTCGCCAGGAGAGTGGTCTCGGGCAGACCGGAGGACGGGTCCGCCGCGGTAAAGCGCGCAATGCTCAACGCGGCATCGACTGTTTCACGCAATGCCGCTGATGAAAAGTCAGAGGTACTCGCGTGCCCTTTGTGCTGGCCAAGATAAACTGTAACGCCGATGCCTTTGTCGCGGTTGTACTCGATCGTTTCTACGTCGCCACAACGGACAGTGACCGCCTGCCCGAACCCTTCGGACACGTCGACCTCACAGTCGCTGGCGCCGGCTTGCCGGGCATGATCGAGAACGTCCTGAGCCAGGGTTTGCAGGTTTTCCAGCCGATGACCAAAGCGGGATTCGGCGGCGGAAGACGAAGGAATGCTCGACATGGGCGCTGTACCGGACACCAAAAACGCTATGATAGCAGTTTGACGCGCAGCGCTTGGCCCGCGGGGCGTGAAGACTGGGACGGCGCCTCGGCGCCATCCTTGACGGGAGCCGAACCCGAAACACGGCGGCAGCGGAGACACAGGCTCTCAACACCGCATTCTTCGCGGCAATCAGAGCGGCTAAGCTTACGGACATTATGGACATCCACGAAGAAGAATCTGCCCCCCTATCGAAGACGCGCCGCAAGAAAGCAATGGATGAACTCCAGACGCTCGGCGAAGAGCTGGTAGCGCTACCGGCAGACCGCGTAAAGAAAATTGCCATCCCCGACGATCTGCGTGACGCCGTCGCCGAAGCACAACGAATGAAACGCCATGACGAAGCGCGTCGGCGCCAAATGCAGTACATCGGCAAGCTGATGCGTAAGGTGGACGCCGAGCCTATCCGCGCTGCGCTCGCCGATGTGCGCGGAGAATCGGCGGGCGAGACGGCGAAGCTCCATCGTATCGAGCGCCTGCGCACCGATTTGCTGGCCGACGAAAAGGTTCTCAACGGTTTGGCGGAGCGCTACCCGGCAGTCGATTTGCAACACTTGCGGTCGCTACGTAGGGCCGCATTGAAGGAGCAGGAGCAAAACCGTCCCCCGCGTAGTTACCGTGCGATCTTCCAGGTGCTCAAGTCATTGGAAAACGAGGGGAGTAGCGGCCACGAACCGGGCGACGAAGCATCGGAAGAATCGACAGGCGAAAGTGCCGGGTAGTCCCGGCACTACGCTACTACGCTAGGCGACAATCTGCTCGCGATAGCGAGCGATTTCGAAGCCGCTTCCGGTTTCCTCGAGTTCGATCGGCGTCAACAGGTAGCGCTGCTCGTCGTGGACGAATTCAAGACTCTCGCGCAGATCGAAACTCGCGGCCGGCATCACGACGCGCGCCTCGCCTGAGCCGTTGCTTTCGCGCAGCCAGATACCGGGAATTGCACCCGTGGCCGAAAAACCCGACGTGCGCGGTCGCAACTCAATGCTCTGCGCTTGACGCGACAACGCCTGAATGCCAACGCTGGCGTGCGCCTCGGACTCCTTGTTGAAGCGTTTCACCATGCCGAGTACCCAGTTGTCGCCACCTTCGGGCTGCATTGCAAGCAAGGCGCCGATCTTCAGCCACTCGCCGAGGTCGTCGACCCCCGCGCCGAAGCCACCGAGACTGACATTCTCGACCACCCAGCTTTCGGCATTGCGCTCCTTACCAATGCGCGCGACGTCGCCGGCGAACACCGTGAAGCAGTCATCGAAGCCTTGCAGCACCGCGATGCGCGCCTTCACGGAGTGACGTTTGTGCTCGCGCTGCGGAGGCTCCGGCGCCCAGTACATCGCCAGATGACGCAGCACAGGCAGCAATACTTTCGCCAGGTATTCACCACCAAGGTTTAGATCGGAGGGAATCTCGCCGCGTTCGACAACCCGCACCAGCTCGTTTAACGCCTGAGGAGCCGTACCGGGCGAGAAGAAACGCAAGGAAGAGGAGAGTCGCTCCGGCTTGCGCGCCAAGCGCACGGGCGGTGAGCCGCTCGCCACATCGACCCAGTAAACGCTATCAGGTTGGCAATCATGCGAGAACGCGAAACGCTGCTGGAAATGCGCAATAAGACGATCGGCAAGCTCGATCTCAAGCGGCATCAGGCTATCGGTGGAGGAAGCATGGAAAATGAGCGCCTGCAAATATTGCTGCGCAACGTTCGTCGTCGCCGGATGCCCGGGATAAAGCTGTACCTGTTTTTGGGCGTAACCGCCAGCCTCCGCTGCCAAGTACGGACGTCCCAGGCCGCGCCAAAGGTCTTCGCCGATGGGGCCATAGCGCAACTCCACCCACTTCAGTTGCATTGCCCGCGCGGCGACCGCGCGGGCTGCCGCAAGCGGCAGCATCGGCTTCAGGGCCTCGCTGGCCTTTTCCTTGGGATTACGCTGTGCCACGTCGATGCAGCGGGCGTAAAGGCTCGAAACCTCTCCCGCGTAGTTGTAGCACATCGTCCACAATCGACGCTCGTCACTCTTGGAAAGTCGGGGAGAATTGAGGTAGTCCCTCGACAAGCGGCGTAACGAATGCTGGGCCGCGTCATCCAGTTGCCGCACTACGTCGAAAAGCTGATCGATACGGAAATCGTCGGCCGTCTGCAGCGACTCGTACCAACCGTAGATTTCATCGACGGCGCGAAATGCGTTATCGAGCGGCAGTTCCGCGAGAATGCGCTTGAGTTCCTTGGCGTCGCCGAGCGGATGATCCGGGCGCGACGAAAAAAGCTTCAAGATCATGGCAGGCAGTCCTTGATCCCCGGTTTCATGGGGAGAAGTGGCAATTTATCCCGACAGTATAAGGCGGGCCCCGAAAGCTGCAAGCCGCGCACTGGCAGGTGCGAAAACGTCTTGAAACCCCCATTGAAAGTGGGCGGGAGAGGCCAATCTATTACAATACTCAGGATCATCCCTGGATACATCGACGCCATGAAGCCGTACCTCGACCTGATGCGCCACGTGCTGGAGCACGGAGTTTCCAAAGCAGACCGTACTGGCACGGGCACCCGTTCAGTCTTCGGCTGGCAAATGCGTTTCGACCTCGAAGCAGGCTTTCCTGTGCTGACGACGAAGAAGCTTCACCTGCGTTCGATCATCCATGAACTGCTATGGTTTCTGCAGGGCGATACGAATATCCGTTATCTGAAGGAAAACGGCGTGCGCATTTGGGACGAATGGGCCGACGAGAACGGCGATCTCGGCCCGGTGTACGGCCACCAATGGCGACACTGGAAGACGCCAGACGGGCGCGAAATCGACCAGATCGCGCAATTGGTGGACGGGCTGAAAAAGAACCCGGACTCGCGCCGGCACATCGTCACCGCATGGAATCCGGCCGACGTCGACCGCATGGCGCTGCCGCCCTGCCACGCCTTGTTCCAACTCTACGTCGCCCCTCCGTTGCCGGGGGGGGCCGATCCGCGTCCGCGGCTGTCGTGCCAGCTTTATCAACGCAGCGCCGACATCTTCCTTGGCGTTCCCTTCAATATCGCCTCATACGCGCTGCTAACGATGATGCTCGCGCAAGTCTGCGGCTACCGCGCCGGCGATTTCGTACACACCTTTGGCGACGCGCACCTTTACAGCAACCATTTCGAGCAAGCTCGGCTGCAGCTAAACCGCGATCCCCGACCGCTTCCCACGATGCGCATCAACCCGGACGCCCGCGACATTTTTGCCTTCCGTTTTGAGGATTTCACGCTCGAAGGCTACGATCCGCATCCGCACATCGCTGCTCCCGTGGCTGTCTAGCTCGGCATGGCCCGCAAGCCGATGATCTCGTTGATCGCCGCCGTTGCCGCCAACGGAGTCATCGGCGACGGCAACAAGCTGCTCTGGCACCTGCCGGAAGACATGCGCCACTTCCGCGAAACGACACGTGGGAAACCGGTGATCATGGGGCGCAAGACGTGGGAGTCATTACCCGACTCGTTCCGGCCATTGCCAGGGCGGAAGAACATCGTGATCAGCCGGAACCGAAACTACGATGCACCAGGCGCGACGCTGGCAAATTCGCTCGCAGAAGCGATTCGTCTCGCCGAAGATATGCAGGAAATCTTCATCATCGGCGGCGCTCAAATATATGCCGAGGCTCTAGCGCTTGCCGATCGTCTCTATCTCACCGAGATCGAAGCACCCTTTGCGGGCGACGCCAGCTTTCCCCAAGTCTCGCCCGCCGACTGGAACGAGATCGAGCGTCGACAGCCGGACACACGTACGACGCCCGCTTTCTCCTTTGCCGTCTATGAGCGACGGAACAAGCGCGCCGCCGCCTGACCCTTCCCGGCCCCTTTAGCGCACGCAGTCGACGTAATACGTAGTCTTGCCGTCCACGACTTCCTTGACGAGCCCGTGGATGTCGGTTTCGAATCCCGGGAACTGCTCATTGAACATGCGGGCGAATTTGAGGTAACGCACGATCGTCGCGTTGAAGCGCTCGCCGGGAATCAGCAGCGGTATGCCGGGAGGATACGGTGTCAGCAACGTGCTGGTGATGCGGCCTTCCAGTTCATCCAGCGGAACCCGGTCGATTTCACGGTGAGCCATTTTGGCGAACGCCTCCGTCGGCTTCATCGCCGGGACCATGTCCGAAAGGTACATCTCCGTCGTCAATCGTGCCACGTCGTTCACCGAATACACGCCATGGATCAAGTGGCACAGATCCTTCAGCCCGATGCGCTCGTAGCAGGGATACTTGGCGACGAATTGCGGGAGGATCCGCCACAGCGGCTGGTTCTTGTCGTAGTCATCCTTGAACTGCTGCAACTCGGTGACCATCGTGTTCCAGCGGCCTTTGGTGATGCCGATGGTAAACATGATGAAGAACGAGTACAGGCCGCACTTCTCGACAATGACACCGTGCTCAGCGAGGTATTTGGTGACGATGAATGCCGGAATGCCGTGGTCCGCAAAATCGCCGTCGAGGGCGAGTCCCGGTGTAATGACGGTCGCTTTGATCGGGTCGAGCATGTTGAAGCCGTCGGACAGTTGGCCGAAGCCGTGCCAGCGATCGCCGGGTTTGAGCATCCAAGACTCGCGCTCCTCGATCCCTTCCTCGGAGAGATCGTCGGGCCCCCAGACCTTGAACCACCAGTCGTTCTCGCCCCACTCCTCGTCCACCTTGCGCATCGCGCGGCGGAAATCGAGGGCTTCGGCGATCGACTCTTCGACGAGCGCTGTACCACCGGGCGCTTCCATCATCGCGGCGGCGACGTCGCAAGAAGCAATGATCGAGTACTGCGGCGACGTCGAGGTGTGCATCAGATACGCTTCGTTGAAAACGCTTCGGTCGAGTTCACGAACCTCCGAGTTCTGAACCAGGATCTGTGAGGCTTGCGAAAGACCGGCCAATAGTTTGTGCGTCGATTGAGTCGAAAAGACCATCGACTCCTTGCATCGCGGGCGATCGGCCCCGATCGCATGGTAATCGCCATAGAAGTCGTGAAACGCCGCATGCGGCAGCCAGGCCTCATCGAAGTGCAGGGTGTCGATCTTGCCGTCGAGCATTTCCTTGATTTCCTCGACGTTGTAGAGGATGCCGTCATAGGTGCTCTGCGTTATCGTCAGCACGCGTGGCTTGGCCTTCACGTCACGTGCGAACGGGTGCGCAGCGATCTTCTTTTGGATGTTCTCCCAGCGAAATTCTTCCTTCGGGATCGGGCCGATGATCCCGAAGTGATTGCGCGTCGGCATCAGGAACACGGGCACCGCGCCAGTCATGATGATCGAGTGGAGCACCGACTTGTGGCAGTTACGGTCGACGATAACCACGTCGCCCGGCGCCACCGTCGAGTGCCAGACGATCTTGTTCGACGTCGACGTCCCGTTGGTGACGAAGAACAGATGGTCTGCGTTGAAAATGCGCGCCGCATTACGCTCCGACGCGGCGACCGGACCGGTATGGTCGAGAAGTTGGCCAAGTTCCTCAACCGCATTGCATACGTCGGCGCGCAGCATGTTTTCGCCGAAGAACTGATGGAACATCTGGCCGACCGGGCTCTTCAGGAAAGCCACGCCACCGGAGTGTCCGGGGCAGTGCCAGGAAAACGAACCGTCGGCAGCATAGTGGGTCAGCGCACTGAAAAATGGCGGCGGCACGCTCTTCAGGTAGGTTCTTGCCTCGCGAGCGACGTAGCGGCCGATAAACTCCGGCGTGTCCTCGAACATATGGATGAACCCATGCAGTTCGCGCAGCACGTCGTTCGGAATGTGCCGAGAAGTGCGGGTTTCACCGTGCAGGAAGATCGGGATATCGGTGTTGCGGAAGCGGATCTCGTTAACGAACGAGCGCAGGTCGGCGATCGTTTTCTCTGCCTCACCGGAGGTGAACTCCTCGTCGTCGATCGAGAGGATGAAAGCGGACGCCCGGCTTTGCTGCTGGGCGAAGGAGGTCAAATCGCCATAGCCGGTGACACCGAGGACCTCGAAGCCCTCTTTGCGGATCGCGTCGGCGAGTTTGCGGATACCGAGGCCCGACGCGTTTTCGGAACGGAAGTCCTCGTCGATAATGATGACCGGGAAGTTGAAGTGCATGGGTACTCCTGCATTCTGAAGTGGCTCAATAGCCTGGAACGTCGGGGAAGCGGTCGAAGCAGCGCGTTCCGACAACCGGGAACCGCTGCTCATTTGCCTTTAACGGAAGGGATGGCGAAGGGTTACATTTTCGGCAAAGTGACGCCCACTTGCCCCTGATACTTGCCGCCGCGATCGCGGTAAGAAGTCTCGCACTCTTCGTCCGACTCGAAGAAGAGAACCTGCGCCACACCCTCGTTGGCGTAAATCTTCGCCGGCAGCGGTGTCGTGTTGGAGAACTCGAGCGTCACATAGCCTTCCCACTCGGGCTCGAACGGGGTGACGTTGACGATGATGCCACACCGCGCGTAGGTGCTCTTGCCAAGGCAGATGGTGAGGACGCTGCGCGGTATGCGGAAATACTCGACCGTGCGGGCCAGGGCGAACGAATTCGGCGGGATGATGCAGAAGTCGTTCGTCACTTCGACGAAGGAATTGGGATCGAAGTTCTTCGGATCCACGATCGTCGAGTTGATGTTGGTGAACAACTTGAATTCGTTCGAGCAGCGAATGTCGTAACCGTAGCTCGACGTCCCGTACGAAACGATCCTCCGTCCATCGATCGAGCGCACCTGATTGGGCTCGAACGGCTCGATCATGCCGTGTTCCTCCGCCATGCGGCGGATCCACTTGTCGGATTTGATGGACATCGCTGACTACCCGGGATCGGTTGAATAAAGGCCGCTATTTTACGGTTTCCGCAAACGGATGGGGGAAAAGCAAGCAGTGCGTCGAAGACTCGACGAACAGGGCAAGAAAAGCGGCCGTTCGGTACGCCAGGGGGGCCAAGGTCGGGGGCGGACCACGCTTCCGATCACACGACCGTCAGTCCCCGGGATGAAAAGGCCAGCCGCACGCGGTCGATGGATTCCTGTGTCGGTGGCTCGGTATCGCCCAACTGGTAGGACAGGCCAAGTTCTTTCCATTTGAACTCGCCCATTTTGTGGAAGGGAATCACCTCGACGCGCTCGACCGTCTTCAGCGAGGACACGAAATCAGCAAGCCCCTCGACGTTCGCGCGGTCGTCCGTCAAGCCGGGAACGAGCACGAAGCGTATCCACATCGTGCGGCCCATGCGCTCCAGGCGACGGGCGAAATCGAGTGTCGGCTGCAGGTCAACGCCGGTCACGCGCCGATAGGTTTCCGGATCGGACGATTTGATGTCGAGCAGGACGAGGTCCGTGTCGGCGAGCATCGCGTCGGTGGCTTTGGCCCCAAGATAACCCGTCGTATCGATCGCCGTATGTACGCCCATCTCCTTACAACCGCGGAGGAGCGAAGCCACAAACTTTGGCTGCACCAACGGTTCCCCGCCGCTGATCGTCACCCCGCCTTTGGCTCGCTGGAGAAACCCGGCAGTCTTCTCAATCTTGTCCAGCAGCAGGCCGGACGAGATCAAGCGGCCCCATTTCATCTTTAAACTGTCGGGGTTGTGGCAATAGAGGCAGCGCAAGGGGCACCCCTGCGTAAAGATCACGAAGCGTACACCCGGGCCGTCTACCGTGCCCAGTGTTTCTATGGAATGGATATAGCCGACGACCGGCTCCGTTTTTCGCGGACGCGACTTGATCTTCATTGCAGCGACTCGAACTTAGGTGTAACGGTAGGACAAACCCGAAGCGGCCCGTACAGTGGCCGCCCCCGGTTCTCCTCAGGACACGGCCGCCAGCGCCTGCCGACAAGCGGGCAACCGGCGCTCCGTAGTCATCACGATCACAGGCAGGACGCGGAAGCCAGTTTCTCGTGGAAGGTGCGGTTGATGACGTCTTGCTGCTGCTCGCGCGTCAGCTTGATGAAGTTGACGGCGTAACCGGACACGCGGACGGTCAGCTGCGGGTACTTCTCCGGATGGTCCATTGCGTCTTGGAGCGTCTCGCGGGTAAACACATTCACGTTGATGTGCTGACCACCCTCGCCGAAGTAGCCATCGAGCAGTCCGACCATGTTCCCCACGCGCTCCGCGGCGGTCTTGCCAAGCGCCTTCGGCACCACCGAGAAGGTATACGAGATGCCGTCCTGCGCATGCTCGTAGTCGATCTTGGCCACCGAGCGCATCGACGCCATGGCGCCCTTCATGTCGCGGCCATGCATCGGGTTGGCACCCGGAGCGAACGGTTCCCCGGCTTTGCGGCCGTCCGGGGTGTTGCCCGTCTTCTTGCCGTACACGACGTTCGAGGTGATAGTCAGCACCGACTGTGTATGCATTGCATCGCGATAGGTCGGATGTTGGCGCAACTTCTCCATGAAACTCTTGACCACAGTCGTCGCGATCTCGTCGACGTTGTCGTCGTCGTTGCCGAACATCGGAAATTCGCCGTCGATCTGGTAATCGACCGCCAGCCCCGTCTCGTCCCGAATGACGTGCACCTTGGCGTACTTGATCGCCGAGAGTGAATCGGCGACGACCGACAAGCCGGCGATGCCGCAGGCCATCGTGCGCAGGATGTGCATGTCGTGCAGCGCCATCTCGACGCGCTCGTAGGCGTAGCGGTCGTGCATGTAGTGGATGACGTTGAGCGCATTGACGTACGTTCCGGCCAGCCAGTCAAGCACGTGGTCGAAGCGGGACATGACTTCGTCATACCTCAGCACGTTGGTGGTGATCGGTGCGAAGGGCGTTGTCACCTGCTTGCCGGTGATTTCGTCGCGCCCGCCGTTGATCGCGTACAGCAGAGCCTTCGCGAGGTTGACACGAGCACCGAAGAATTGCATCTGCTTGCCGGTGCGCATCGCCGATACGCAGCACGCGATCGAGTAGTCGTCGCCCCAATACTGGCGCATCAGATCGTCGCTCTCGTACTGGATCGAACTCGTCTCGATCGACTGCTTGGCGCAATAGTCCTTGAAGCCCTTGGGCAGCAATTGCGACCAGAGCACCGTCAGATTCGGCTCGGGTGCCGGGCCGAGCGTCGTCAGCGTATGCAGGAAACGGAAACTGTTCTTGGTGACCAGCGGACGGCCGTCAATACCCACACCACCAATGGCCTCCGTCACCCAGGTCGGGTCGCCAGAGAACAGTGAGTTGTAATCATGCGTCCGCAGGAACCGCACCATACGGAGCTTGATGACGAGGTCGTCGATCAATTCCTGCGCATCAACTTCAGTCATCAACCCTTCGTTGATGTCGCGCTCGACGTAGATGTCGAGGAAGGTGCTGACGCGGCCAAGAGACATGGCGGCGCCGTTCTGTTCCTTGATTGCGGCGAGGTAGCCGAAGTAGGTCCACTGCACGGCTTCCTGGGCATTGCGCGCCGGCTTCGAGATATCGAAACCGTAGCTCGCTGCCATTTCGCGGAGCTCTTCCAGCGCCATGATCTGGCGCGACAATTCTTCACGCAGCCGGATCGTCTCTTCCTTGATCACATCGAGGCGCAACTCGTGCTTCTGCGATTTCTTGTCCTCGACAAGGCGGTCGAGACCATACAGCGCCACGCGACGGTAGTCGCCAATGATGCGACCACGGCCGTAGGCATCCGGCAGCCCGGTGATGATCGCCGAACTGCGCGCACGCAGCATGTCTTCGGTATACGCGTCGAATACGCCCTGGTTGTGCGTGCGGCGGTATTCGCTGAATACGCGTTCGATCTCTGGATCGATCTGGTAGCCGTATTCCTTGAGAGCCTGCGCCGCCATGCGGATGCCGCCGAACGGCATCATCGCGCGCTTCAAAGGTTTGTCGGTTTGAAGGCCGACAATCTTCTCGAGCTTCTTGTCGATGTACCCCGGCGCGTGCGTGGCAATGTTGCCGACGACATGGGTATCGGCGTCCAGGACGCCGCCCTTGTCACGTTCGATCTTGTACAGTTCGAGCACCTGTTGCCAGACCTTCTGCGTGCGCTCGGTCGCGGAAGCCAGGAACGTGTCGTCGCCAAGGTAGGGCGTGTAGTTGCGATGGATGAAGTCACGGACGTTGATCTCCTTCGTCCACCGACCTGCCTCGAAACCTTCCCAAGCGTTCTCACGCACAGCCGCAGCTGGCGCTGCCGCTTCCGCCTGGCGCTTGGTTTCCGTGGTGGTCAGGGCCGCTTTCTTCACTCTGGCCATTCTGTGTTTCCTCCGTCATTAAAAATTCGTGTTCCCAGGCCGGCGCTTCGCAGCACCAGGCCCGATTCAAATTCAGTAAGCTTCTGGCGCGTCGTTCTGCGCATACGCAACCGTCTGGCCCGCCAAGCCGGACTCGGTGCTGACCCGATCCGCCTCCGCGATCGACGGTCGCGATGTAAACCAGTAACCGGCCCCCATGAACAGGACACCGCTGGTCGCGTTACCCAGCGTCGACCACAACAGGTTGTGCAGCCAGCCGGCCAGATTGACCGTCGGATCGCCGCCACCCAACACGCCAATGCTCAAGCCCGTCATGTTGGCAACACTGTGTTCGTAGCCGCTGGCAATGAAACCGAGCAGGCACCAGAAGATCAGGATGCACTTCGCCGCGTCGCTCTTGGTGCGCGCCGTCATCCACACGGACAGACACACGAGCCAATTGCACAGCATGCCCCGGGCGAAAATCTGGAGAGCCGACGCGTGCATCTTGTGGCCCACGATATCGTAGAGAACCGTTCCCCCAACCAGATTGCCGCCGCCGGAGACGAGAAAAATCGAGGTCACCAGCAGCGCCCCGGCGAGGTTGCCAACCCACGTGAGCGCGCACAGCCGGATCGAATCGCTCAGCTTCGTCTGTCCGCGCAGCCAGCCAAGCGACATGTACATGGTGTAACCGGTGAAGAGTTCCGAACCGGCAAAGATGACCAAGGTCAGCGAGATACCGAAACACGCGCCCATGACCAACCTGCGTATCGAGGGATCGACATCATTGCCCAGCGTGAAGATCAGGATGATCGCTAGCCCGACATACGCTCCGGCCATCATCGCGCCGACAAAAAAACCTGCGGGAGATTGTTTCTGGTACTTGACCTTTTTTGCCGCCAGCTCGGCAAACTTATCGACAGTTTCTAGATACATGGATAACCCAATTGAACAAAAACCGGTCACGGCGGTCCATTGGCCGCTCGCAATAGCGAAAACAAACAAAACGCCACCGGGATTCGGGGAATCCAGACACGCTCAATGCGCGGAACGAAGCTCTTCGAGTGCGACAACCGGGAACATCGGCTCCAGAGAGGAGCAAACGAGCCGATGACGGCATCAAGCCGGGATGGCGAAAACCGCTAATTTTACTCGATATTGTGCTTATTCAGAAGAGGCGTGGGAGGCGCGAGGAGTCGCGGGCCAGATCGCACTCTTACGCGCCGACTTCCGACACCAAGGTTTTGTGGCGCCAACACCTATACCGGCGTCAGGACGTCGTTGCGGCTGATAAAAACTGCCGTTCCCCTGGCTTTCATCTGCGTAACAAAACGCCCGAAGGCGCCGGTGCGCCAGGCATCGGGGCGATCCGCGCCGACATAGAGAACGAGGTCCTCGCCCTGATTGGTCGTGCCGACGACGACCCGCGAACGATCCGGGCGTAACTCCGGTGCCATCGGTTTCTCAAGCCGTTGTGTCTGCAACCAGATGCATTCGTACGTACGGCAAGAGTCGGGCCGCATTTCATACACGGCACACCCCCGGGCGATCTCGCAGTGACGGCACCACGTATCGCCGGGCTTGTCGAGTTCGCGGACCTTCATCGTCTTGCAGCACATGGTGCAACCGTCACATCCGAGCATCCGCACTCCCCTCTTCTTTACTAACCGGGGCTCAGCTGTTCTGAACGACGATGTTCGGGAACTTCGCGCTCATGTCCTTCGAGCGCTCGGCAACCTTGACGGCCACCCGACGAGCAATCGTGCGATAAATGTCCGCCGCTCGCGAGTCGGGAGCACCGACGACCGTCGGCTTGCCGGCATCGGCGAGTTCCCGGATCGAAAGCTCGAGCGGCAAGGCGCCGAGAAATTCTGCGCCGTAGTCTTGGCACATCTTCTCACCGCCACCGTGGCCGAAGATGTGCTCTTCATGGCCGCAATTCGAGCAGATATGGATGCTCATATTTTCGACAAGGCCGATGATCGGGATGCCGACCTTATCGAACATCTTGAGCCCCTTGCGAGCGTCGATCAGCGCAATATCTTGTGGCGTCGTGACGATGATGGCGCCAGTCACCGGCACCTTTTGCGCGAGGGTCAGCTGCGTATCACCGGTCCCCGGGGGCATGTCGACGATCAGGAAGTCGAGATCGCGCCAGTTGGTTTGATTGAGCAGTTGTTCGAGCGCCTGCGTGACCATCGGGCCGCGCCAGACCATCGGCGAGTCGACATCGATCATGAAGCCGATCGACATCGTCTGCACGCCGTACGCCACCAGAGGTTCCATCGATTGCCCGTCCTTCGATTCGGGCTGCTGCCCCGCCAAGCCAAGCATTTGAGGAATCGACGGCCCATAGATGTCGGCATCGAGCAGCCCGACGGTCGCCCCCTCCTGCGCCAGAGCGAGCGCCAGATTGGCCGCAGTGGTGCTCTTGCCGACGCCGCCTTTGCCGGACGCCACAGCAATGATGTTCTTTACGCCAGGCAGCGGCTTGAGATTGCGCTGCACGGCATGGGCGACGATCTTGACTTCCACGTTGGCATCGACCGATGCAACACCGGGGACCGTCTTGAGCGCACTCACGATCGCACTGCGAATCGCTTCAATCTGCGTCTTCGCGGGGTAGCCCAATTCGACGTCCAGCGCTACCCGATCACCATCGATCCGGATGTTCTTTGCCGAACGTGTGGATAGATAGTCTTTCCGAGTGTTCGGATCGATCAGCTCTTTCAACGCCGCCTGCACGGCTTCCAACGTAACCGCCATTCCTCAGCTCCTTGTCGCTATACCCGAGTAAATCTGTAGAGTTTACCGGAAAACTCACCCGCCCGTCCGCGTTTCCTCCGGCTGGAAGCGCTTTGCTAGAATGGCCGTTTTGCCGCGGGCCGCATCGGCCCGTTGCCGAAGACCAACAAGATCCGGAACCGCCTCCATGCCGCGCAAAATTCTCGTCACGTCCGCCCTGCCGTACGCCAACGGCGCCATCCACCTCGGCCATCTCGTCGAATACATCCAGACCGACATCTGGGTGCGTTTCCAGAAGATGCAGCCGAAGGACAAGGTCGCCGAATGCTGGTACGTCTGCGCCGACGACACGCATGGAACGCCCATCATGCTGCGCGCCGAAAAGGACGGCATCACCCCGGAAGCACTGATCGAGCGGGTGCATGGCGAGCATTCGCGGGACTTCGCCGGTTTCCACGTCGCTTTTGACAACTTCTACAGTACCCATTCCCCGGAAACGCAGGAATGCGCGAACACCATCTACGGCCGCCTGAAGGACGCCGGGCTGATTGAAAAGCGCACCATCGAACAGTATTACGACCCGGTCAAGCAGATGTTCCTACCTGACCGCTTCATCAAGGGCGAGTGTCCGAAGTGCGGTACCAAGGACCAGTACGGCGACAACTGCGAGAGTTGCGGTGCTGCCTACACGCCAAACGAATTGAAGAACCCGTATTCCGCAGTTTCCGGGGCAACACCCGAGCTGCGCAACTCCGACCACTATTTCTTCAAGCTCTCCAGCGAAACGTGCCAGAGCTTCCTGCGCCACTGGACGCGCGAGCCCGGACGCCTGCAGTCCGAAGCCTCCAACAAGATGCAGGAATGGCTGGGCGCGGAAGGCGAGAACAAGCTCACCGACTGGGACATTTCACGCGACGCGCCGTATTTCGGCTTCGAAATTCCCGATGCGCCGGGCAAATACTTCTATGTCTGGCTCGACGCGCCGATCGGTTACATGGGCTCATTCAAGAACTTGTGCGCAAGAAAGGGCATCGATTTCGACGCCTACTTCAAGCCGGACACCGAGACCGAGCTGTACCACTTCATCGGCAAGGACATCCTGTACTTCCATGCGCTGTTCTGGCCCGCGGAACTCCAGCATGCTGGTTACCGCACGCCGAGCGGCCTGTGCGTGCACGGTTTCCTGACCGTCGACGGCGCCAAGATGAGCAAATCGCGGGGCACCTTCATCACCGCCGAGAGCTATTTGAAGACCGGCCTCAATCCGGAATGGCTGCGCTACTACTACGCCGCCAAGCTCAATGCGACGATGGAGGACATCGACCTCAACCTCGACGACTTCGTCGCGCGCGTCAATTCCGACCTCGTCGGCAAGTACGTCAACATCGCCAGCCGCTGTGCCGGCTTCATCGGCAAGAAATTCGACGGCAAGCTTGCCGCCACGGATGCCGAATGGTTGAAGCCCTTGCGTGAAGCGTCCGTCTCGATTGCACAGGCCTACGAGGAACGCGAGTTCGGCCGTGCGTTGCGCGAAATCATGACCCTCGCCGACACCGCCAACGTCTTCGTTAACGACAAAAAACCGTGGGAACTCGCCAAGCAAGAGGACAAGGAAACCGAGCTTCACGCCGCCTGCTCACAAGCCATCGAGGCGTTCCGCCTGCTCACTCTGTATTTGAAGCCGGTGTTGCCAAAGGTGGCCGAAGCCGTCGAATCATTCCTCAACGTTGCACCGCTCAACTGGGGCGACGCCGCGACCCCGCTGCCCGTTAGCCACGTTATCAACGCCTACAGCCATCTGATGACGCGCGTCGATCCCAAGCTGATCACCGCACTCGTCGAAGCCAACAAGATCTCTCTAGCCCCCGTTCCCGAAGCGGCACCCCAGAAGCACACGGAGAAACAGGAGAAGGCTGCCGAAAACGCTAAGGCAGTCGCTGAAGCGGGTCCGCATATCTCGATCGACGACTTCATGAAGGTCGAATTGAAAGTGGCGAAGATCGTCGACGCCGGCCACGTTGAAGGCGCCGAGAAACTGATTCGGCTGTCGCTCGACATCGGAGAAGAGAAACCGCGTCAGGTCTTCGCCGGGATCAAGTCAGCTTACGATCCGGCGCAATTGATCGGACGCATGACGGTGATGGTTGCCAACCTGGCTCCGCGCAAGATGAAGTTCGGTCTAAGCGAAGGCATGATCCTCGCCGCATCGGATCCGGAAGGAAAGGCGCCGGGGATTTTTCTGCTCGCCCCGGACGCGGGTGCAATGCCAGGAATGCGCGTAAAATAACCCTACCATGCTATCAGCCATTCGCCGCCGGCTCCGTTGGCCGGCATCGAACCCCTCGCTCCGTACCGTCGCCGGAGCGGCGACGGCTGCGTTGCTTGCGGCGGCGGCGATTGGTATGGCGGAAGTGCGCTTTCATTCGGTGCAAGTCTTCCACTCTGCCCCTGTTGCTTTGACCGCCATGCTGCTACTTGGCGCGGCCCTCAAAAGTCGCGTAGCGCGCGGAGCCACCCTGACACTCCGCCGCGCCGGCAACCGGCGCGCAAGCGACGTCGGCGAGGACGCCTGATCGTGCGCCCGTTCCGGCCATATCCCCCAGACGCGAAGCGTCGCATCGAACGAGGATAGGCTGGAATGCGCGATCTTTCGACAATCAACGGCCTTCTCGCGGTCGCTACCGGTTGGTTGATCATCGGCGGGCTCGGTATTCTTTTCCCCCGCCGCTTCACGCTCATTAGCCGCGTACTTTTCCCACTCGGGGCCGTCCTCGGTTTAGCGCTCGCCTGCCTCGCACTCACCGGGATTGCAGGTGAGGTGCAGACGATCATCCTGCCGCTCGGGCTTCCCGATCTGCCGTTCCATTTACGGCTCGACGGCCTCTCCGGCTTCTTCCTGCTGCTTCTCGGCGCCGCCTCCGCCGGCATCTCGACCTACGCTGCCGGGTACTTCCGCAAAGGAGGCGGCACGGCGCCAGGGCTGCAGTGTCTGCTCTACCACGTATTCCTTGCCAGCATGGCGTTCGTGATGCTCGCCGACGACGGCTATGCTTTCATGGTCGCGTGGGAAACGATGGCGCTCACGTCGTTTTTTCTCGTGACGTCCGAACACCGGCATGCGGAAATCCGGCGCGCGGGTTACCTCTACCTTCTCGTCGCGCACGTCGGGGCCGTCGGCATCCTGCTCTCCTTCGGTGTCATGGCAGGCAGTGCTGGAGACTACACGTTCGACGCGATGCGCGAATTTTTCCACCATGGCGCCTGGCCGACGATCGCGTTTTTGCTCGCCGTCTTCGGGTTCGGAGCCAAGGCCGGCGTGCTGCCGCTGCACATCTGGCTACCGGAAGCCCACCCGGCCGCGCCGTCGCCCGTATCGGCAATGATGAGCGGCGTCATGCTGAAGACGGCCATCTACGGACTGATGCGTGTGACCTTTGATCTGCTGCAGGCGCAACTGTGGTGGTGGGGATTGATTCTGCTCCTCTTCGGGCTCGCCTCCGCGATCTTCGGTGTCATCTTCTCCGCGATCCAGACCGACATGAAGCGCCTCCTCGCGTATTCGTCGATCGAGAACATCGGTCTCATCCTCGTGGGCTTTGGACTGGCAATCATCTTCAAATCGTTCCTCCTGCCTCATCTGGCTGCACTCGCGTTGACCGCGACGCTCTATCACTGTCTCAATCACGCCTTCTTCAAAAGCCTGCTTTTCCTGTGCACCGGTTCCGTGCTGCATGCCACGGGTGAGCGCAATCTGGGCAAGCTTGGCGGACTGATCCACCGCATGCCGTGGGTAACTTGGTTGGCGTTGGCCGGCGTGCTCGCTTCGGCTGGCCTGCCGCCGCTCAACGGCTTCGTCTCCGAATGGCTGCTGTTGCAGAGCTTTCTGTTCACGTCGGGTTTGCCGCACGGGTATCTGAACATGCTCCTGCCTGTCGTCGCCGCGGCGTTGGCGCTGATCGCCGCCCTCGCTGGCTTCGCGATGGTGAAGTTCTTCGGCGTCGTTTTTCTAGGCCAACCGCGCGAAGAAAAGCTGGCGGCGGCGCACGACGCCGGTCGCCTCGAGCGACTCGGCCTGCTCTGGCTGGCCGTGGGATGCGTGGCCCTTGGGCTGCTGCCTAACCTGGTCATCATGATGCTCGATCCCGTGACGCGCCTACTTGTCCACAGCGGGCTCAGCGCGGCGGCGAGCAGCCACGGCTGGTGGCTGCTGGCACCGATTAGCGAAGACCGGGCCAGCTACAGTCCGGCAATCTTCTTCGGCAGCATCGCCCTCTTCATGCCGTTGGTATTCTGGTTGGTGCGTCGCCGTTATCATGGTCGTATGAGCCGAGTTCCGGCCTGGGATTGCGGCTTCCCGCTGCAGACTAGCCGCATGCAGGACACGGCCGAAGGTTTCGGGCAACCGATCCGGCGCGTCTTCTCGCCGTTCTTCAAGCGCACGCGCGAGCATCCTTCGGCATTCGACACACAACCGCGTTACCTGAGCATCGTCGAAGACCCGATTTGGTATTGGCTCTACGTGCCCATCACGCGCATTGTCGAATTCGGTACGCGGCTGATCGCTTTCCTGCAAGAAGGCCGGATCGCGGTCTATCTGCTCTACAGCTTCGCGACGCTGATCATTCTCCTGGTTCTCACACGCGGATGAACTTCTACGCCCTCTTTGCCCAACTGCTCGAGTTGATCGTCGCCCTGATCCTGGCACCGATGCTCACCGGTTGGGTCAACCAATGCCGGGCCTGGATGCAGAACCGCTCCGCGCCGCCGCTGCTGCAAACCTACTACACGCTGAGCAAGCTGTTTCACAAGGACGTGCTGCTCGCGCACAACGCATCGACTCTGTTCCGTGCGGCACCGTACATCGTTTTCTCATGCATGGCGTTGGCATCGGCCATCGTCCCGACCTTGTCGACCGAGCTCATCTTCTCGCCGGCGGCGGACGCGATCGCGCTCGTCGGCTTGTTCGCCCTCGCCCGCATCTTCATTTCGCTGGCTGGCATGGACGTCGGCACGTCGTTCGGATCGCTCGGCTCGCGGCGCGAAATGTTCATCGGCTTCCTCGCCGAACCGGCGTTGCTGATGGTGTTCTTCACCGCCTCGCTGATCTCGCACTCGACGTCGCTGGCAACCATCGTCGAGACGTTGGCGCATAAAGAGTTCGCGATCTATCCGAGTCTGGCGTTTTCCGGCATCGCGTTCATGATGGTGTCGTTGGCCGAGAATGCGCGCGTGCCGATCGACAACCCGACGACACACCTCGAATTGACGATGATCCATGAGGCGATGATTCTGGAATACTCAGGGCGGCATCTGGCGCTCATCGAATGGGCGTCGTGCCTGAAGCTCTTCGCCTATTCGTGCCTCGGCATCGCGCTATTCTTCCCCTTCGGGGTTGCCCAGGCCTTTGACCCCATCGCACTCACCTTGGCGAGCGCGATTCTCGTCGCCAAGCTCGCGCTCGGAGGCTTCACGCTTGCGCTGATCGAAACCCTGAGCGCCAAGATGCGCGTCTTCCGCGCGCCCGAGTTCCTCGGCACAGCTTTCCTGCTCGCGGTCCTTGCCATGCTCGTGCATCTTCTGTTGGAGGCCGGGCGATGAACCTGTCGATCCTGCACGCCGTTCCGCTCGCTGGACAGGTGATCAACCTGTGTGCCGCGATCATGCTACTGCTCGGGTTTGCGATGCTCGCGCAGCGTCGTATCCTAACCTTGATCAATCTGTTCATGATGCAGGGCGCCGTGCTCGCGGTGTCCACGGCGATCGTCGCGTTGACGACGCAACAGCATCACCTGCTATGGTCGGCCGGACTCACGCTGATCCTCAAAGTCATCCTGCTGCCGTACATCCTGCATCGGCTGATTCGCCGGCTTTCCGTGAAGTGGGACATTGAGACGCTGCTCAATATTCCGACGACGATGCTCGCCGGCATCGCACTCGTCGTGATCGCCTTCAACGTGGCGCAGCCGATCTCGCAGCTCTCCGGAACGATCATGCGCGCGACCATCGGAATCGCGCTGGCCTGCGTCCTGCTCGCCTTCCTGATGATGATCACGCGCAGCAAGGCGGTGCCGCAGGTGATTGCTTTCCTGGCGATGGAAAACGGCCTCTTCTTCGCAGCAACCAGCGCGACCTACGGCATGCCGATGGTGGTCGAACTCGGCATCGCGCTCGATGTGCTGGTCGGCATGGTGATCTTCGGCGTGTTCTTCTTCCAGATCCGCGAGCAGTTCGACAGTCTCGATATCCGCCACATGGAACGGTTCAAGGAACGGTAATGGAACTCGCCCTCGTCCTCGCCGTCCCCTTCGTCGCCTCACTTTTGCTGGCGATCGTCGGCCACCACCACATCGCCGACCGTCTCAATATCGTGAGCAGCCTGCTGACGCTCCTCGCCGCAGCACTGCTCACGATCCGCGTCATCGGTGAAGGTCCGATGGTCCTCTTCCAGGAACAGTTCTTTGTCGACCCGCTCAATGTGTTCCTCATCGCGCTGACGGCGCTCGTTGGCTTCACCACCTCCGTCTTCTCGCGTCCGTACATGCGTGTGGAGCATCACCACGGGCGGCTCTCGGTGCCGCGCTTGCGCCTCTATCACAGTATGTTCCAGATGTTCATGTGCACCATGCTGGTGGCACTCGCCACCAACAACCTCGGCATCCTGTGGGTGGCAATGGAGGCGGCGACGCTGACCACGGTGCTGCTGGTCGCGCTCTACCGTACCCCGGCCAGCTTGGAGGCAGCGTGGAAGTACTTCATCCTGTGCGGCGTCGGCATCGCGCAGGCGCTGTTCGGGACCATCCTGATCTACTTCGCGGCCGAACGCGTCCTCGGCCCTCTGGGTGGCGCGCTGCTCTGGACGCACCTGGACGTCGTCAAGATGTCGCTGGAGCCGACGGTACTCTCGCTGGCCTTCGTATTCCTGATCGTCGGCTACGGCACCAAGACCGGCCTCGTCCCGCTGCATAACTGGCTGCCCGACGCGCATGCCGAAGGGCCCACGCCGGTGTCGGCGGTCCTTTCCGGGTTGCTGCTCAACGTAGCGCTATACGCGGTGGTACGCTGCAAGGTACTCGTCGACGGCGCGCTGGAGAGCCACTTCGCCGGCAACCTGATGATGGGCTTCGGGCTCCTGACGGTGACCGTACCCGCGTTCTACCTCTCGCGGCAAAAGGACATCAAGCGTCTGTTTGGATTTTCGTCGATTGAGCACATGGGGCTGATCACCTTTGCATTCGGCATGGGCGGGCCAGTGGCGAGCTTCGCCGGACTGCTGCATATGACGGTGCATTCGCTCACCAAGTCGGCGATCTTCTTCGCCGTCGGACACGCGTCGCAGATGGCGGGAACGCAGATCATTGCCGACATCAAGGGACTACTCAAACGCTCGCCGACGATCGGCTGGGGACTGATGCTCGGCTCGCTCGCCATTCTCGGCATGCCGCCCTTCGGCGTGTTCACCAGCGAGTTCATGATCCTCACGACGGCGATCAAACACTACCCGTGGGCGACGCCCGTCTTGCTCACCTCGCTTGGTGTCGCTTTCGCCGCCATGTTCGGCAAGGTGCAAGCCATGGCTTTCGGCGACCCGACGGTCCAGCCGCTGCCGCACAACCCGGCGTTGCTGCCGGTCTTCGTGCACCTCGGGCTGGTGCTCATGCTCGGCCTCTGGATTCCTCCCTACCTCGCCGAGTGGTACCGGCAGGCGGCACGCCTGATCGGATAGCGACGGACGAAGCTCATGCGATTCCTCGATCAACCCATCGAATTTGAGTCGTTGCCGGGACACGCGATACCCGTCTTCGCCGCACGTACGACAGCGGACGAACTCGCCGCCTTTTGCCACGCGGCACACGCGGCTGAGCGGCGCCTTGTTGCCCTGTGGGGCAGCGATGAGCGAGACCGCGAACCCGGTGCGGGCTATGCGCTGCACGTCGCATTCGATCTCGCCGAAGGTCTCGTCTGCCTGACGCTGCCGACGGCCCCGGACCAACCCGTGTTTCCCGACATGTCTCCGGCATTTCCCGCCGCCGACCGCATGCAACGCGCGGTGCGCGACACGATCGGCGCCACGTCCGAGGGCGGCGATCAGCGCGCTTGGCTGCGCCACGCCAATTGGCCGGAGGACTACTACCCCTTGCGGCGCGATACGCCTGACGCCCGTTTCGAAACCCGCAACGAGGACTACCCGTTCGTCCGCGTCGAAGGTGACGGCGTGCACGAAGTCGCGGTCGGCCCCATCCATGCCGGCATCATCGAGCCCGGCCATTTCCGTTTCTCGGTGATGGGCGAGAACGTGCTCCGCCTCGAAGAGCGGCTCGGCTGGAAGCACAAAGGAATCGAACGCCGATTCGTCGGCATGGCCCTCGCCGAAGGTGCGCGCTTGGCGGGCCGCGTCTCCGGCGACTCGACGGTCGCCTACGCCTGGGCCTACAGCCAAGCCTGCGAGGCGATCGCCGACGTAACGCCGCCGCCGCGAGCCCGCTGGTTGCGCGCGCTGCTGCTCGAACGCGAGCGCGTAGCCAATCACCTGGGCGACCTCGGCTACCTCGGCAACGACGTCGCGCTGGCGTTCGGCCTCGCTCAGTTTCTGAGACTCCGCGAAGACTGGCTACGTCTGAACGCAAAGTTGTTCGGGCATCGCCTCCTCATGGACCGTATCGTTCCCGGCGGCGTAGCCATCGATCTCGACGCGCAAGGCGCCGAAGCGATCATCGATCAGTGCCACGCCATAGAAGAGGACGTACGTCGGCTCAAATCGATTTACGACGAGCACGCCGGCCTGCAGGACCGCTTTCTCACCACCGGCCGGATTACGCCAGCACTCGCCCGCCGACTCGGCATCATCGGCCTCGCCGGGCGTGCGAGTGCCCAGCGCTGGGACCTGCGGTGCGAGCACCCGTGCGCGCCGTACGACGAGCTGAAGCCGAAAATGGCCATCGAGCGCAACGGCGACGTCGCGGCGCGGGCGCTCGTCCGCTTTGCCGAACTCGGCGAAGCATTCCGCCTCGTCCGCAAACTCATCGTCGATATGCCGGCCGGCGAACTCCGACGCGATCTGCGCAGCGCGCCCGACAAGCGCGGCTTTGGCTGGGTCGAAGGCTGGCGAGGTGACGTGTTGGTTGCAATCGAAACGGGCGCCGACGGCAAGATCCGCCGCGGTCACTGTCACGATCCATCCTGGCAGAACTGGGCGGCGCTCGAACACGCGGTGATCGACAACATCGTTCCCGACTTCCCGCTGATCAACAAGTCGTTCAACCTTTCCTACGCCGGACCGGACCTCTGACCATGATCCCGCTGCTGCGCCAAATCCTCCGCGTCGGAATCGTCACTGAGCCGGCACCGCCAGCCGACGAAACGCTACGCCTGACGACACAGCGGCTTTCCGACGCCGTCGCCCGGCAGATCGGGCGAGCCCTCGTCATCCGCCACGTCGACGCCGGCTCGTGCAACGGCTGCGAACTCGAATTGCACGCCCTCGGCAACCCGTACTACAACCTCGAAGCGATCGGCATCAAATTCGCGGCCAGCCCGCGACACGCCGATCTGCTGCTCGTCACCGGCCCGGTCGCCAAGAACATGGAAGTCGGGCTCAAGCGCGCCTACGACGCCATGCCCGAGCCCAAGCTCGTTGTCGCCGTCGGCGACTGCGGGTGCACGGGCGGTATTTTTGGTGAGAGTTACGCGTCCTGCGGACGCGTTGCCAACGTCATTCCGGTGGACGTTGCGATTCCGGGGTGCCCCCCGACGCCCTTGCAATTGATGCAGGGCATCCTTGCGGCAATCGCCCCCGCGCAGGTCGAAAGCAACCCGGGAACCTAGCACCCAAGAGCGAACTCCTAGCGGGCATGGCAAACATTACCCGCCGTCTGTTCATCCATGGCCGCGTGCAGGGCGTCGGCTTCCGCTGGTGGGTCTGCGCCCAGGCACGGCGCCTCGGCCTTAGCGGATGGGTACGCAACCGCTATGACGGCAGCGTCGAAGCGCTCATCCACGGTGCCCCGGACGCCGTCGAGATGCTTACCCGACTCGCCCACGACGGCCCGTCGCACGCCGACGTCAGCCGCGTGCTCGCCAATGATGAGCCGGGCGGCGAGGATTTTGGGACGCAAGGGCGATTTGAGCAGCGGCCGAGCGTTTAACGCTTGCCGTAGAGGATCCCGGCCAGCAAAGAACCGAGTGCTCCGTGTGCGCGAGCACAACCCCGCTTACGGCAAACCAACTAATTCTGGGCGCAGCACGACAAACTTGACGTGCTCATGTTCCCCCGGGCGAAGCGTGACCTGCTGGTAGCGGATGTCGCCGCGCGTCGGGTGGACAAAGCGGCGTTCGCCGCCTTGACGTTCGAGCACGTCATGCTGTTTCCAGAACCGGGCGAAGTCGGGGCTGGCGCTCGAAAGTTCGTCGACGAGACGGATCAGCGCGGGTTCGTCGAGGTACTGCCCGCAATCGGCTCGGAACTCGGCGGCAATGCGCCGCGCGCGCACTTCCCAATCGGCGAGAAAGGTGCGCGCCTGCGACGAGAGAAAGACGAACCGCAGCATGTTCGGCGCCGGCTCGTCGGCATGCGGTTCGCGGTCGAGCCAGCCGGTGAACAGTTCGGCGGCCGGCGCGTTCCAAGCCACGACGTCCCAATAGCGCCCCATCACATACGCCGGAATGCGCACGTCGTCGAGCAGGTCGATAAGCAGCGCAGGGATGTCGTCGCCGTCCGGGACGGCGCCTTGAGGATCACGCCGGTCGGCAATCTCGAACAGGTAGGCGCGCTCGCTGCGCGTGAGACGCAGACTTGTCGCTAGCCGGTCGAGCGCCTCGGCTGAGATGTTCACCTCGCGTCCCTGTTCGATCCAGGTGTACCAAGTCGGACTGATTCCGATGAGCTGCGCCATCTCTTCGCGACGCAAGCCTGAGGTACGCCGGCGGCTGCCGGCGGGGAAGCCGAAAACGGCCGGTTGGCTGCGATTGCGGATGGCTTGCAGGAAGGCGGCGAGCTCCTTCCGGCGGGCGCTGGCGGCTTCGCTTTTCATGCCCCGCTCCCCGAAGACTGTTAGTGATAATACTAGTATAAATACTCGACTTGTTACGGTATAGGAACGGAATACCATCCGCTCAAGCCCAACGAGTATCGTTGCGGTTCCCGATTCCCCGCGCCCGATGGCGCGCTTAGCCAGGAGACCTATCGATGGCCGGTAAGACCCTTTACGACAAGTTGTGGGACAGCCACGTCGTCCGCCAGGAAGAGGACGGCACCTGCCTGCTTTACATCGACCGCCACCTCGTGCATGAGGTAACCAGTCCGCAGGCGTTCGAGGGCCTGCGCCTTGCCGGTCGCAAACCGTGGCGCAACACGACGATCGTCGCCGTACCCGACCACAACACGCCGACCAACAATTGGGACCGCGGCATCGAGGACCCGATCTCGAAGCAACAGGTGGATACGCTCGACGCCAACATCAAGGAATTCGGCGCGCAGGTCTACTTCCCGTTCAAGCACGCCAACCAGGGCATCATCCACGTCATCGCGCCGGAAAACGGCGCCACGCTGCCCGGCATGACCGTGGTGTGCGGTGACAGCCACACGGCGACGCACGGCGCTTTCGGCGCGCTGGCGCACGGCATCGGCACTTCCGAGGTCGAGCACGTCATGGCCACGCAGACGCTGGTGCAGAAGAAGTCGAAAGCCATGCAGATCAAGGTCAATGGGCAGCTCGGCTCGGGCGTTACGGCCAAGGACATGGCGCTGGCGATCATCGGCCGCATCGGTACGGCGGGCGGCACGGGCTACTGCGTCGAGTTCGCCGGCACCGCCGTCGAAGGTCTGTCGATGGAAGGCCGCATGACCTTGTGCAACCTGGCGATCGAAGGCGGCGCACGCGCCGGCATCGTCGCCGTCGATGAGAAGACCATCGCCTACCTCGAAGGCCGCCCGTTCGCGCCGAAGGGTACCGACTGGGACAAGGCAGTCGCCTACTGGAAGACGCTGAAATCGGACGCCGACGCAAAGTTCGACGCAGTCATCGAAATCGACGCTGCCGCGATTCAGCCGCAGGTCACCTGGGGCACGTCGCCCGAACAGGTGACGGCCATCGGCGGCAAAGTGCCGAACCCGGCCAACGAAGCCGATCCGATCAAGCGCGCCGGCATTGAGCGCGCCCTGCAATACATGGGCCTCAAAGCCGATACGCCGATGAGCGAAATCGCCATCGACAAGGTATTCATCGGTTCGTGCACCAACTCGCGCATCGAGGATCTGCGCGCCGCCGCCGCTGTAGCGAAGGGCAAGAAAGTGGCGGCCAACATCAAGCTGGCGCTCGTCGTCCCGGGCTCTGGCATCGTCAAGCGTCAGGCCGAAGCCGAGGGGCTCGACAAGGTCTTCACCGCCGCCGGCTTCGAGTGGCGCGAGCCGGGCTGCTCGATGTGCCTGGCGATGAACGCCGACCGGTTGTCGCCAGGCGAGCGTTGTGCGTCGACATCGAACCGCAACTTCGAGGGACGCCAAGGGCCCGGCGGACGCACACATCTCGTGAGCCCGGCGATGGCCGCCGCTGCCGCCATTGCCGGCCATTTTGTCGACGTCCGCCAAGCCTGATCAGAGGAGAGAACACATGAGAGCTTTCACCAAACTCCACGGAATCGTCTGCCCGATCGACCGCGCCAACGTCGACACCGACGCGATCATCCCGAAGCAGTTCCTGAAGTCGATCAAGCGCAGCGGTTTCGGCCCGTACCTGTTCGACGAGTGGCGCTACCTCGATCACGGCGAACCGGAAATGGACTGCACGAACCGTCCGAAAAACGCCGACTTCGCCCTTAATCAACCGCGTTATCAGGGTGCTGAAGTTCTGCTCGCGCGCGACAACTTCGGCTGCGGCTCAAGCCGCGAGCATGCACCGTGGGCGATCGAGAACTACGGCTTCCGCGTCATCATTGCGCCGTCGTTTGCCGACATCTTCTTCGCCAACACCTATAAAAACGGGTTGCTGCCGATCGTCGCGTCGAGCGAGAACGTCGACCGGCTCTTCCGCGAGTGCCTGGCTACCGAGGGGTATGCGCTCGACGTCGATCTGAAGACGCAGACGGTCACTTCGCCGACCGGCTTCAGCTTCACCTTCGACATCACGCCGCACCGCAAGCACTGCCTGCTCAACGGGCTCGACGAGATCGGGCTGACATTGCAGCACGCCGGCGAGATCAAGGCCTTCGAAGCGCGGCACAAGGCCGCGCAGCCCTGGCTGTTCGCTTAAGACGCCGCTGCGCCGTTCCTCGAAACGGCCGCCCGGTTTTCGGTCCTGGACCGAGGCCCGGCGGCCGTTGCTTTTGTGCGCCGAGCGAGAAGCGGCTCTTTCGCTGGGAACTTGCGGCCGGACAACTACACTAAGGTGGGTTCGCGTGCGAGATAGGCACGCTTTGCACGCTTCGTTTCAATAGCCACTCAAGGAGAAAAACATCATGGCCGTTCTCGTCAGCAAGCAAGCTCCGGACTTTACCGCCAACGCCGTTTTTGGAAACAACGAAATCAAGGAGATGAAGTTCTCCGAGCACATCAAGGGCAAGTACGCGGTGTTGTTCTTCTACCCGCTCGACTTCACCTTCGTCTGCCCGTCCGAACTGATCGCCTTCGACCACCGCCTGAACGAATTCAAGCAGCGTGGCGTGGAAGTGATCGGCGTGTCGATCGACTCGCAGTTCACGCACCTCGCATGGAAGAACACACCGGTCAACAACGGTGGCATCGGCCAAGTGCAATATCCGCTCGTCGCCGACGTGAAGCACGAAATCTGCCGCGCCTATGACGTCGAGTTTGGTGCCGGGGGTGTCGCCTTCCGCGGCTCGTTCCTGATCGACCGCAACGGCGTCGTCCGCCATCAGGTCGTCAATGATTTGCCGCTCGGCCGTAACATCGACGAGATGCTGCGCATGGTTGACGCGCTGCAATTCACTGAAGAGCACGGCGAAGTCTGCCCGGCCGGCTGGAACAAGGGCAAGGCCGGCATGAAGGCCTCCACCTCGGGCGTCGCCGAGTACCTCGCCCAACACGCGCAGGAACTCTGATCATCGATCGATAGAATCCCACCGCCTGGCGCCCGGAAGATCGGGCGCGAAAAGAACGGCCACGGAAGGCATTCCGTGGCCGTTTTTTCGTTTTCAGCCGTTTGATTGAGCGAGTTGAATGATATTGCCAGCGCCGCGCGCAACAGCCGCCTACTTCAGGTTGGACGCCGAGAGCAGCACGACCTTGCCGGCGAGGAAATTGACCGAGATGCCGCGTTTCTCGTCGCCCCACTGGCACGACCGCACGCCGAGCGCTTCGTCGCAGCGCGCCGGGTCGCCGAGTATTGCGCGCACCTCGTCGTAAGACTGCCCGGCCTTGAGCTTGCCGTAATTTTCGATATTGATCCGATCGCCGCAAGCGGCAGCCAACAAGGCGACGAGGCTCGCGACGGTAAGACGGCGGAAGGACGGTGGCAGCATGGACGTTCCTTAGCGGAGGAGAATCAGGCGTATTCGATCGTCACATTCTCGGCCTGCAGCCAATCGCCGAGTGTGTTCAGCAAATCATCTTCGAGGCGCACGCGGCATTGTTCGCCCAAGGCCAACTCGCAGGCCGCCTGGGCGTTCCGGTAAGCCAGGCGAACGGGGCAGTTACCCGGCGTAAACGGCGCCAGGGCGGCCTGCAGGCGCTGCACGGCGGAACGCGCGTTGGGTCCGCTCGCCTGCCCGTTGAGCGAGAGCCGGAGGTGCTTGGCAAAGCGGCCGCGCGCCTCGGCCAGAGTCAGCAGGCGTTCGGCGATCACACGTACTTTGCCTTCGCCGGCGAAATCGTCACGCTGCACCTTGCCTTCGATGACCAGCACCTCGTCTTCACGAATCTTGGCCCGCTCAGCGTCGAACAGTTCGTTGAACACCGAGATTTCGAGCGAGGTCGTGCCATCGTCGAGTTGCACGAAGGCCATCTTGCCGCGCGAGGTCAGCTTGGTGCGCACACCGACGACGAGCCCGGCGAGCAACTGCGGCTCTTTTTTCGGCTGCAGCGTGGCAAGCGACTTGCGCGCGAAACGCGACACCTCGGCTTTGACGCTGTTGAACGGGTGCCCGGAGAAGAAGAAGCCGAGCGCAATTTTCTCTTCAGTGAGCTGTTCGCGCTCGGTCCAACGCGGCACTTCCTGGTACTGCGGGCCATGCTCGGCACGCGTCTCTTCGCCGAACACATCGAAGAGACTCACCTGCATCGCGTTGCGCTCGGCTTGCTCGGCGGCTTCGATGGCGATACCGACGGAGGCCATCAGCCGCGCGCGGTGGTCGTCGAGCGAGTCGAAAGCGCCGGCGCGAATCAGCGCCTCGATCGTGCGCCGGTTCACCATGCGCTTGTCCACGCGCTGACAGAAGTCGAACAGATCCTTGAACGGGCCGCCCTCGGCGCGCGCCTTGAGGATCACATTGACCGCCTGCTCGCCCGTGCCTTTGACGGCGCCGAGGCCGTAACGAATCGTCTTGCGGTCGACCGGCGCGAACCGGTACTCGGACGCATTGACATCCGGCCCGAGCATCGTCAGCCCGTTGCCGATCGCATCGTCGTAGAAAATCTTCACCGTGTCGGTGTTGTCCATGTCGGACGACAACGACGCCGCCATGAAGGCGGCGCAGTGATGCGCCTTGAGCCAGGCGGTCTGGTACGTAACGACGGCATACGCGGCCGTGTGCGACTTATTGAAGCCGTACTCGGCGAACTTCGTCATCAGGTCGAAGAGCTGCTCGGCCAGCGCCGGGTCGTAGCCCTTCTTCGCCGCGCCCTCCGCGATCGTGGCCCGGTGCTTGGCCATCTCCTCGGCCTTCTTCTTACCCATCGCCCGGCGCAGCATATCGGCGCCGCCGAGGGTATAGCCGCCGATGATCTGCGAGATCTGCATCACCTGCTCTTGGTACACGATCACGCCGTAGGTCGGTTCGAGGCTCCCCTTGAGGTCGGGGTGGAAGTAGTCGATCTTCTGCTGACCCTTCTTGCGCAGGATGAAGTCATCGACCATGCCCGAGCCGAGCGGGCCGGGACGGTAGAGCGCGAGAACGGCGATGATGTCTTCGAAGCGGTCGGGCTGCAGCTTCTTGAGCAGCTTCTTCATGCCCTCCGATTCAACCTGGAAGATCGCCGTCGTGTTGGCGTCCTTCAGGATTTTGTACGCGGCCGGGTCGTCGAAGGTCAGCGCGTCGAGGTCGGGGCGCGAACCGGTGAGCCGCTCGACGTAGTCGACGGCGAGCTTGATGATGGTGAGGTTACGCAGGCCGAGGAAGTCGAACTTCACGAGCCCGACCTTTTCCACGTCGTCCTTGTCGTACTGCGAGACAACCGAGGCTCCAGCATCGGCCGAGTACAGCGGGCAGTAGTCGGTGAGCTTGCCGGGCGCAATGAGCACGCCGCCGGCATGCATGCCGATGTTCCGTGTCAGGTCTTCGAGGCGGCCGGCCAGCTCGAACAGCTCCTTGACCTCCTCTTCCTCCTCGATGCGCTGCTTGAGCTGCGGCTCGGCCTCGACAGCCTTGGAGAGCGACAGCGGCTTGTTCTGCTCGACCGGGATCAGCTTGGAAAGCTGGTCGCAGAAGTTGTACGGCAGATCGAGCACGCGCCCGACATCGCGGATGACCGCCTTCGACGACATCGTGCCGAACGTGGCAATCTGCGAAACGGCATCGTGGCCGTATTTGTCGCGCACGTATTCGATCACGCGGCCGCGGTTGTCCTGGCAGAAATCGATGTCGAAGTCGGGCATCGACACCCGCTCCGGGTTCAGGAAACGTTCAAAGAGCAGGGCATACTTGAGTGGGTCGAGGTCGGTAATGCCGAGAGAGAAAGCGACCAGCGAGCCCGCGCCCGAGCCTCGCCCGGGGCCGACCGGAACGCCGTTGTTCTTGGCCCAGTTGATGAAGTCCGCAACGATCAGGAAGTAGCCCGGGAATCCCATCTGAACGATCGTCTGCGTCTCGGTCTTCAGCCGCGCCTCGTAGGTCGGGCGCTGCTTCTCGAGTTCCGCCTCGTCTGGGAAAAGCTGCTTCAGGCGCCGTTCCAATCCCTGTTCGGCCTGCATGACCAAAAAGTCGTCCAGCGAAATGCCGTCCGGCGTCGGGAAGATCGGCAGATAGTTCTTGCCGAGCGTGATCTGCAGATTGCAGCGCTTGGCAATTTCGACGGTGTTTTCCAGCGCCTCGGGCAGGTCGCTGAACAGCTCGACCATTTCGTCGGGCGACTTGAAGTACTGCTCTTCGGTGTATAACCGCGGCCGGCGGGCGTCGCCGAGCATGTAGCCCTCGGCGATGCACACGCGCGCCTCGTGCGCCTTGAAGTCGTCGCGTTCAAGAAACTGGATCGGATGGGTGGCCACCAAGGGCAACCCGAGATCGGCAGCAAGGGAAACCGTCGCCGCGACCAGCGCCTCCTGAGCGCCATGGCCGCGCGGATACACGCGTTGTACTTCGAGGTAGAAGGCGTTTGGGAATAATTCGGCCCAATAGCCAGCCCGGCTTGCCGCCTGGCTGAGATTGCCTTGCTGTAGCGCCTCGCCGACATCGCCGGCGCCAGCGCCCGAAAGCGCTATCAGGCCGCTGCAGCCGACGTCGTTGAGCATCTGGCGCGTGATCTCTGCACGGCCACGCACGCGCGGCGCCAGATAAGCCCGCGAGAGCAACTCGCACAGCTGGTGGTAACCTTCGCGCGAGCGGCAGATGAGCAGCATGCGGTACGGCCGGTCTGCGTCCGACTCATTGCTGAGGTAGATGTCGCAACCGAGAACCGGCTTGACCCCTTTGCCGCGTGCTGCAAGGTAGAACTTCACTAACCCGAACAGATTGGCGAGATCGGACAGCCCAAGCGCCGGCATACCGCAAGACGCCGCCCGCGCCACGGCATCATCGAGGCGGACGATGCCATCGGTGACCGAGTATTCGCTGTGCAGACGGAGATGGACGAAACGGGTATCGGGCATCCCGCCATTTTACCGCGCGTCGCCCTGGTCGGCGGCGTGATGGGAATCTCTTTCCACCCCCGGCAGCGCAAGGTGCTGAAATTCCGAGCCTTCGTTTTGGAAAAGAGCAGCAGACGGCTGAAACAACTCTTTACACATCCTTACGGCGTAGCCACAACGCGGAAGACGGAACGGGCTATTCTGCGATCGTCACGACACGCACGGAGATCATCATGAACAAGGGATTTGTCAGCGCCGTCACCCTTTCGCTCGGTCTGCTGACGGCAAACGCCGCCCTGGCGAACGACGCCGTAATCGGAGCCATCGTCGGCGGCGGACTAGGAGCGGTCGTCGGCAATCAGGTCAGCGGCCGCAATGGCGCCGTAATCGGTGGCGCGGTTGGTGCGGCCGCAGGCGCGGCGATCGCGTCGGACAATGACCGCGACCGCAATTACCGGCGCGTCCATGGCTATTACGTGGCCCCAGCGCCCGTACCGGTCTACGCCCCTCCGCCTGTCTATCAGGTGCCGGCGTACGCCCCACCCCCGGTGTATTACGCACCGCCACCTGTGCGCGTCGTCACGCCGCCGGTGGTCTACGTCCCGGCCTACGGGCGGCCTCACCACCATCATTACTATCGACACGACGGTTACTACGGCCGCGATCGCGATTGGCGCTAAAACCGGACGGCGACGGAGAGAACAGGCCGCAGTGATTCAATAAGGGGCCGGGCGCCGCGCACTCTCACGCGGCAAGCGCCTTTTCGATCAACGTTTTGATCGTGCTCGGCTCGAAAGGCTTGTCGCAGATCGCCGAAACTCCCGCTTGCTCGACAGCGGCCAAGCGACTACTGTTCTGCTCGCTGGTCACCATCAGAATCGGCACCGAACTCTGCCAGCCCTGGCTGCGGATGTGCTCCACGAGTTCCTGCCCCCCCATTTCCGGCATGTGGTAGTCGGTGATGACGAGGTCGACGAGGTTGCCGCCGAGAACTTCGACCGCCTGACGGCCGTTTTCGGCCTCAAGAAAATGCTCGATGCCGAGGTTGCTGAGCACGCGCCGAATGAAACGCCGTGCATTGCCGCTGTCGTCAACGATCAGCACGCGCAAGGCTTCGAGATCGACGCCTTGCACCTGGAGCGAATCGGACGGATTCAAGTAGTCCAACGTCGCGCGCATCGCGCGGTCAAGCTGCGCTGGCGTAAAGGGCTTGGGTAGGATGGCGCAGGCGCCGGACTGGCGCACGCCCTCGAGCATATGCGGCCGCGTCTCGCTAGAGATCAGAATGAATGCCACGGCGGCCAGGCGCTTGTCGTCGCGCATGGCCGTAATCAGGTCCGTGCCCGACATGTCCGGCAGGTACATCGCGCTCACAACGATCGCCGGTTTGGCGCGACGCATCTGCGCCAGGGCGTCGCTCCCGCTCTCGACCGCCTTGATCTGCACGACTCCCAACTTTTGCAACGCCTCGATGATGATCCGCTGCTGCACCTTGGATGGCTCGACCAGCAGCGCGTCGAGTTCGTTGCCTGCGAAATTCATTTCTGCTCCCTGAGTCCGACTAACTGCGTCCGACTATACGCGAGGGAGGAGGAAAGAAAAAGCAAACGCGGCCGGTTCCGCCCGCCTCCCGCTTCCTGCCTCACTCTTGGCGGTCCACCCAGTCGATGATGGGCTGCCACTGCGCGATATCCTTTTCAGCGCGGCTCCCGGAGACGTCGAACAACGTCATGCCGGCCGCGGCGAGTTGCACGTAAATCTGGGTATCGCGCAGACAGGCCAGGACAGGCAACTCGTACGAATCGAGAAAGCGCTCCAATTCGCCCGCCGCCCGCGTGCGCGGGTCGACGCGCATACCGATGACAGCTACAGCGAGACGCCCCTTGCGCACGGCCTTCTCCTCAAGCAACGCTTCCAGGAAATGCCGCGTGGCCAGAATGTCGAATAGCGACGGCTGCACGGGAACGATGACCGCATTTACCTGCTTGAGCATCCATTCGAGCGTCTTGCCGTGAACGCCGGCCGCGCTGTCCAGGACGACGTGCGTGGTCGCTTGTGGCGGACGAGCTGGCTGACCCTTTTCAACTTCCCAGCTATGGATGGGTGGCAGAAGCTCGGAACGAATCGACAGCCAATCGCGCGCCGACTGCTGGCGGTCGGTGTCGCCCAGCATCGTGGTATGCCCGCTACGCGCGAAATAGCCGGCGAGATTGGTCGCCAGCGTCGTTTTTCCAGACCCTCCCTTGGGGTTCGCGATCAGAAAGGACTTCATGACGTTGTTTCCGTGATTTGTCCGGATTGAAGATGCTGCAACTTCTGGCGTACGAGATTGATGTGTTCGCGCAAGGTGTAAAGCAGATCGCTGAAGGCGAGCGGGATGTTGCGCGAATACGCGTCTTCTTCGATGCGGTCGAGCCGCGCGAGATATTCGCTGTGTCGGGCGGCATCGTAATGCTGCCGAATCTCGTTCTCCATGAATTTCAGATCGCCATAACAGCGGAAGATTTTCGATCGTACCCGCCAGCTATACACCGACGGCGCGAGCCTGAGCAACGGAAGCAGCAGGACGACGACCGGAACGACGAGCACGAATAGCCGTTCGACAAGCACCGCGAGCCAGAACGGCAGATAGCGCTGCAGGAATGACGGCCCCGATTTGTAATAACGCGCCGCATCGGCGGAAAGCTCGAAAGTGCGATCACGGTAGGCCGGGAATTCTCCGGCCGCATGGAAAAAGCCGCTCTTGCCATGCACCTCGCTCATCGCCTGCAGGAACAAGCTCGCCAAGGCTGGATGCAGATCGTCGCGAACGACGACGTTGGCGGTGGTCGCCAGCAACACCGTATCGCGCGGAGGCGTATCCCGTACGAGGTCGACAACTCCGCGCGGCAGAACGATGCGGGAGAGGAACGGAAAACGCCGCGTATAAGCATCCGCCTGACTGAAGCTCATGACGCGCACGCCGGGCGAACGCAACAGCACTTGCACCACGGGCGCTTCCGGTGCGGCGACGACGAAGGTGGCGTCAATGCGGCTTTGCTGCAGTTCCTCCGCGGCGTTGAGGCCGGTGACCGGGGACAGGTTGGGCGCATTCCCGGCAATCTCGTTCGCTTCGAGCAGCTGCAGCGCAAGCCCACGAATGCCGCTGCCCTCCTCACCGACCGCGATGCGCCGTCCATCGAGCTGATGCAGGCGATCAAGGCGCCGGTCATTGCGATAGAAAACCCACACCGGCTCGTACGATACGCTTCCCAGCGACACGAGATTGGCGGTGTCCTCACTCGCAACGTCTTGAATACCGCCTTGCACGAGCGCCACGTCGGCCTCGCCGTTTTTTAGGCGTTCCAGATTCTGCGCGGAACCAGCCGATGTCTTGATCTCCAGGGTGATGCCGTTGACGGCGAGAAGCTCGGCGTAGCGTTTGGCGTACGCGTAGTACGCTCCGGTTTCTCCGCCGGTGGTGATGGTGATCCGGCGGGGCGGAGCTGGCTGCACGAACTGGTAGGCAATGACAAAGCCGATCGCCGTGATGAGAACGATCGGCCACGCCGTCGCCAGCAGATCGCGAATCGAAATGAACTTCGCGCGCAGGGCGTTCATTACGGCAGGAGAACCGTCGAACCGGTTGTCTGTCGTGCTTCGAGGGCCCGGTGTGCGTCCCCGGCCTTAGCAAGCGGGAACGTCTGGTTAACCTCGATTTTCACTTGCCCCGATCCCACGACATTGAAGAGCTCTTGGCCTAGTGTCACGAGGTCGCCCCGTTCAGCAGCGTAATCGGCAAGCTTCGGACGCGTGAGGAAGAGCGATCCCTTTTGCGAGAGCAACAGCGGGCTGATTTCCGGAACCGGGCCGGAGGCATTGCCGAAGGTGACCAGCATGCCGCGCGAACGCAGGCTGTCGAGCGAGCCGGTGAAAGTGTCCTTACCAACACCGTCGTAAACCACGGAAACGCCTTTACCGCCCGTCAGTTCTCGCACCCGCTTGGCGACGTCTTCACGCGAATAGAAGATGACGTGGTCGCACCCATGCGCCCGGGCCAGTTCTGCCTTCGCCTCGGTGGAGACCGTGCCGATCACCGTTGCGCCTAACGCTTTCGCCCATTGACAAACGATGAGGCCGACGCCCCCGGCGGCGGCGTGGATCAGGATCGTGTCGCCCGGTTGCACGCGGTATGTCTGGCGCAACAGATACGCCGCCGTCAGCCCTTGCAACGTCATCGCCGCCGCCGTCTTGAAATCGATGCCGTCCGGCAGCTTGAGCAGATGCCGGGCCGGCAAGCAACGTACTTCGCTGTAGGCGCCGAGGGGGCCAAGGGCATAGGTTACGCGATCGCCAGGCAACACCTCGCTGACGCCTTCGCCGACCGCTTCGACGACACCTGCGGCTTCGGTGCCGAGTCCAGACGGCAAGGGTACTGGATATAGGCCTGAGCGATGGTAGGTATCGATGAAGTTTAGCCCCACCGCCTCGTGGCGCACACGGACTTCCCCGGGCGCGGGGTCGCCGACGGCGACGGTTTCCCAACGCAGGACTTCCGGTCCTCCCGTCTGATGAAAGCGAATGGCGTAGGGCATGGTTCTCTCCTTGCAAAATCAACGAGTCATCGATCGGTGTGCCGTTTTGCGAACGAAGCCCAAGGGTCCGTCCGGCAACGGCATGCAGATCGTAGCCTAGCCGCTCCCCGGGCAGCGGGCAAGCCAGGAGCATGCCGTTGAAACAATCCACAGACTTATCCAGAGGGGCTGTGCAAAACCTGTGGGTAAGCGACGCTCAGGACGTGGATCAAGCGAGCGCTGACGAGGGACGATTGCCCGTAAAATGGCGCCATGATCGAACCTCAACACCGCCGGCTGTTTGTCACGCTCTTTTCTCTTTTCGCGGTTTACGGCACGTCGTTTACGATCATCGGGGCCACGCTGCCCAAGATCCTGGCCGATTTCAAGTGGAGTTACCTCGCGGCCGGAATCGTCATCGGCGCCGGCGCGGTGGCCTATTTCGTGTTCACCTACGCGGCCGGTCACCTCGTCAAACGTTACGGCCCGCGCACGGTCTTCCTGCTTGGACTCGGCAGCATCGTCGCGGGACTGGCGTTTTTCGCCACAGCGGCCGACCCGTTGAGTAATACCGTTCTGAGTGCCGTCATCGGCGCGGGGCAAGGCTGTATCGAAATCGGCGTCAACTGGACCACCTTGCGCATCGATACCCGCCACAGCGGCCGGCCGATGAACCTCATACATGGCGCCTTCGCCGTCGGCGCCATCGCCGGGCCGCTGGCGGTGAGTGTGCTGATCGCATCGGACATCGGCTGGGTGCTCGTTTTTCGGGGTATCGCCGCGATCTTTGCGTTGCTCGCTGTCGTCGTCGTACTCACCCCGCTGCCGGACGCAGGATCGGAGGAGACCGCCGAGGCGGGTGCGGCCGAACCCGCGCATCAGTCGGCGGCCTACTGGCTTGCGTTCGGCGCGCTCCTCCTCTACGTCGGCGTCGAGCTCGGCGTCTCGAACTGGGTCGCGGAGTATTTCAGCCGCGTTTTCGCCTATTCGGCCGCCGCTGGCGCGTTTCTCGTCTCGGTGTTCTGGTTTGGCGTACTCGCCGGCCGCTTCGGCATCCCGCTGCTTTACAAAGGCGAACGGCATGGACGATTGCTGATCGCCTTCTCGGCATTGGCCGCAGGCGCACTCATCGCGCTGACACTGCTCGGTTATGCCGCTTCCTCGGGCACCCCGGCCGGGGTCGGCCAAGTGCTCGTCTTTCTGGTCGGACTGGGCTGTTCGATCTATTACCCGACGGTCATCACGCTGATCGGCAAATGCTTCCCGCGCGCGCAGAGCCAGGCAGTGGGTTTCGCCGCCACCGGCGGCGGCATCGGGGCATTCGCCTTCCCGTTCGTCATGGCCTGGCTGGCCGAGGAATGGGGTATCAAGGCGGGATTCATTTTCTACGCCACCTTCGCCGTGGCCATGACGGTCGTTGCCGCTCGCCTCGCCAGCGCGGCGGCTCGAACAGGTACTCAGTCGGCGGACGCGCCGGTGATTCCGGTACACGACAATCAGCAGGGATAACGGCACGCGCTCACTGCGGCGCCATCCACGCCGATATCGGGCATTTGGGCGCTACACTGGCGTCAGTTTCGCGTAGTCGAGCGCAAGCCATTTCATGCCTTGCACACCGAAATTCACCTGCACGCGCGCGTCGTTCCCCCGTCCTTCCGCCGCCACGATGACGCCAAGTCCGAACTTGGCGTGCTCTACGTTTTGCCCGATGCGCAGGCCGCGCAGGTCGGGCCCCGTTTCGGCGTATCTGGCGCGCGGGACATCACTGGCGTGCGACGCAGGGGCGGTTACAAATGCCTGGGCCGGCCCGACGCGGCGCAGCAATTCTTCGGGGAGTTCCTCGAGAAAGAGCGAAGGCACGCAGTAGCGGGTTTGCCCGTGCAGCATGCGCGTCTGGGCATACGAAAGGTACAGTCGTTTGCGGGCCCGCGTGACGGCGACGTACATCAAACGACGTTCCTCCTCGATGCCGTCGCGTTCCTGCACCGAGTTTTCGTGCGGAAAGAGCCCTTGCTCCAGGCCGGTGATGAATACGACGTCGAACTCGAGCCCCTTGGCCGCGTGCACGGTCATCAGCTGTACGGCGTCCTGGCCTTCGCCGGCTTGGTGTTCGCCGGCTTCGAGCGAGGCGTGGGCGAGAAACGATGCCAGGGGACTGCCGTCGGCGGGGTTCGCCAGCGTGTCCGATTCTTCCTGCACGAAACTCGTCGCCGCGTTGATCAGTTCATCGAGGTTTTCGAGGCGCTCACTGCCTTCCTTTTCAGAAAGGTAATGCTGGCGCAGGCCGCTCTTCTCGATCAGATGATCAATCACTTCGGGCAACGCGAGCGAAGCCGTGTCGTTACGCAGCGCCTCAACGAGCCGGATGAAGTTGCCGACGGCCGCCCCCGCCTTTCCTGCCAACCCGGCGGCCGCGTTGTACAAGCTTGAATTGGCGCGATGGGCCGCTTCTTGCAGCGCTTCGATGCTCCGGCTGCCGATGCCGCGCGTTGGAAAGTTCACCACGCGCATGAAGGCAGTGTCGTCGTCGGGATTGACGATCAGACGCAAGTAAGCGAGCGCGTGCTTGATTTCCTGCCGGTCGAAGAAGCGCAAGCCACCATAGACCCGGTACGGCACTCCGGCCGTAAATAGCTGGTGCTCGAGCACGCGCGACTGGGCGTTGGAGCGATAAAGCAGCGCGACCTGATCGCGGGCAAAACCGTCGCGCACGAGTTCACGGATTTCATCGACGACGAAACGCGCCTCGTCGAGGTCGGAGAAGCCTTCAAACACACGGATTGCCTCACCCGGCCCGGCATCGGTCCACAGCGTCTTGCCGAGCCGGGTGCGGTTGTTCTTGATGAGCGCGTTGGCCGCGTCGAGGATGTTGCCGTGCGAGCGATAGTTCTGCTCCAGGCGGATGATGTTCTTGATCCCGAACTCGCGCTCGAGATCGCGCATATTGCCGACCTCGGCGCCGCGGAATGCATAGATCGACTGGTCGTCGTCGCCGACGGCAAAAATGCTCGCTTCATCAGTCGCTTCCTCCTGCGCCGGCCCGGCCTCTTCGCCGTGCCCGGCGAGCAGCTTCAGCCACTTGTACTGCAGGATGTTCGTATCCTGGAACTCGTCGACCAGGATGTGCCGGAAACGTTGCTGGTAATGACGGCGCACCGGCTCGTTGCGGCAAAGCAGTTCGTAGCAGCGCAGCAGCAGCTCGGCGAAATCGACGACGCCTTCCCTTTGGCATTGCGCGTCGTACTCGGCATAGAGCGCAACGCGTCGCCGCGTGTAATCGTCGTAGACCTCCGCGTGCGCGGCCCGGACACCCTGTTCTTTGTGCGCGTTGATGAAGTTGGCGAGCTCGCGCGGCGGAAATTTCTCGTCGTCGACATTCAGGTTTTTCAGCAACCGCTTGATCGCCGAAAGCTGATCGGCCGAATCGAGAATCTGGAATAGCGCCGGCAGGCCGGCGTCGCGGTGATGCGCGCGCAATAGTCGGTTGCACAGGCCGTGGAAGGTGCCGATCCACATCCCCCGCGTATTGATCGGCAGCATCCCGCCCAAACGCGTAAGCATCTCCTTTGCCGCCTTGTTCGTGAACGTTACGGCGAGGATGCCGTACGGTCCGACCTGACCGGTCGAAATCAGCCAAGCGATACGCGTCGTCAGGACGCGGGTTTTTCCGCTGCCGGCCCCGGCAAGGATCAACGCATGTTGCGGAGGAAGCGTAACGGCAGCGAGTTGCGGCGGATTGAGGTCGGAGAGGAGATTCGGCATGGATGAGCGGACACCAAAACGGCGATTATACCGAGCGGTGAGGATGCGCCGACGGACACGCTGTAAATGTACGGTCGGCAACCTGGCCGCAGAGCGGTGACGCCAAGCCCGCGCAGCATCCCTCGCCGGTTTCCTTCGCTCAAAAGCCGAAACCCGGGAAACTTGTCCTCTGCCAAGGTCTCCAATGAATGTCCGGTTCCGTACGGGGGCCGCCCCCGCACGCTATAATGGCGTCTTCCCTTTCAAACTCACGTTAATTGGAATCGATATCATGAATGCCCCCCAGGTTAAGCCGGGTGTTATCGCCGGTGACGATTTGCAGTCCCTCTTCGCGTTCGCCAAGGCCAACAGGTTTGCCTTGCCTGCCGTCAACGTCATCAACACGAGCACGGTGAACGCGGTAATGGAAGCGGCCGCAGAGATCAAGTCGCCGGCCATCATCCAGTTCTCCAACGGCGGCGCACAGTTCTACGCCGGCAAGGCGCTGAACAACGACGCACAACGCGCTTGCATCGCCGGTGCTGTCTCCGGCGCACAGCATATTCACGCACTGGCTGCCATGTACGGCGCCAGCATCGTTCTCCACACCGACCACGCCGCCAAGAAGCTGCTGCCGTGGATCGACGGCTTGCTCGACGCCGGTGAAGCGTTCTACAAGGCCAACGGCAAGCCGCTGTTCAGCTCGCACATGCTTGACCTGTCTGAGGAGCCGCTGCAAGAGAACATCGAGATCTGCAAGCGCTACCTCGAGCGCATGAGCAAGATCGGCATGACCCTCGAAATCGAACTCGGCGTCACCGGAGGCGAGGAAGACGGCGTGGACAACAGCGGCGTCGACAGCTCCAAGCTGTACACGCAGCCGGAAGACGTCGCCTACGCTTACGAGCAACTGTCGAAGATCAGCAACCGCTTCACGATCGCCGCGTCGTTCGGCAACGTGCATGGCGTTTACAAGCCCGGCAACGTCAAGCTGCAGCCGATCATCCTGAAGAACTCGCAAGAATACATCCAGAAGAAGTTCGGCACCAAGGCGCAGCCGATCGACTTCGTGTTCCACGGCGGCTCGGGCTCGACGCTCGAAGAAATCCGCGAAGCGATTTCCTACGGCGTGATCAAGATGAACATCGACACCGACACGCAGTGGGCGTTCTGGGACGGCGTTCGCGGCTTCTACAAGAAGAACGAGGGTTACCTCCAGGGCCAGATCGGCAATCCGGAAGGCGAAGACAAGCCGAACAAGAAGTACTACGACCCGCGCGTCTGGCTGCGCAAGGGCGAAGAGTCCTTCAAGGCGCGCCTCAAGCAAGCCTTTACCGACCTCAACAACGTCGGTACGCTGGGCTAAGCGATTGCAGTCAGGAAAAAGCCGGCTCAGTGCCGGCTTTTTTTTCGCCCATTCCTCGGCACCGGAGCAGGACTGAAAACATCAACTCCCGGTACCGGATCGCGAGTAATCAGACGACCGGATGGACGACAAAAACCTCCGGGTCATGGCGATGCTCGCCAAGCAGCCGGCGCACGCGCTCCTGCCAGAGCAGGCCGAAACGCTGCTGCTCGGCCGGAGAGCCTTCGCCACTGATGCACCGGGCCATCAGCGCGGACAGCTCCGGAGAGGCCGGCACTTTGCCCGGATAAGCGGCGGCGTCCACCTGCGCACCAGTGTCGAGGCGCGAGAAGCGTAGGTCGAGCCGCAAGCTCGCGTTGAATCGCATCAAGCCGCGCCGTACGAAACGGCTGTTGAGCCCGGCGAAACCGCCCTCTCCCGCAGCGCCAGTGAGGAGCGTCACGACACTGGCCACAACGCCGGTAACGCCTTCCTCATAGCGATCGGCAAACTCGACCGACACGCCGCCGCGCTCTGGCATCTGGTCGTCATAGAGCGCCTTCAACGCAAGACACGTCAGCCAGTACGCGGAAGCGACGGTTGGACAGGAGTGCCCCGCGAGCTTCACGGCATCCAGATAGCTGTAATCGAAGATCCCCGTATTGCTGGCTCCGAGAAACTGCGCCAACGGCTCGCGCACAGCGAGATGAGGGATCGTGTCGAAAAACCCCGGGTGACTCATGGCAACTCCTGATTGTGATCGGACACCAAATGGTTGTTGCTTCCCCTTGCGGTGGCGTCAGGGTCTTCGGCCAATGCATCGAGGGTCGCCGACGCCAAGAGCGACTCGGCAAGTGGAAAAAGCTCACGCTCCTCGAACCGCACATGCGCCGTCAATTGTTCGCCGAACGATACGAGCATCCCGACGTTCCCTCCATCCTCAAGACGGCCGATAGTACCCCTCATCGTGTCGTGTTCGGCGCGCACACGCTCACTGGCACTGCACGCACCGGCTGCTATCAATGCCGGCAATAATCGTGCTTCCTCTGCTACGAAATGCGGTTCGAGCTCACGCCTGAAGACGCGCAGGGCTTTGGCGATCAGCGCCGCCGCTTCGCTCGAACCTAAGGTCATTGCCGCTCGCGCCTGTTTCGCCAGGACGAGAGCCTGGTGATGCTCACGCGACCATTGCGCAAGACCCGCGTGCCGTTTCATCTCTTCGTTCTCCGCAATCGATAGTCAGGACACTTTCCGCGGGCGCCAGCGCCCGGCGCAACCACTCCGTGTTCCATCGCATCCATAAGTAGTACAAAAAATGTTGCTTTAAGAAATCAGCATCGCTACAATTAAGCGGTATTTATTTTACCGCTTTAAGAGTGGTAATGACAAAGGCAGCGTTTTCCCTTCCGTTCTCAGGGAATGAGCAAGCCGCCGCGTCGTTACCGCGCATCGTCAATCCAACGTACAGGGAAACCGCCATGCACAACACCCGCAAGCTCTGGACCTGGCTCGCCGTCATCTGCGTGCTCTCGTTCACCGCGCTCGGTTGGGTGGGCACCGAGATTTATCTCAACGCCCCGCCGATTCCAAAATCCGTCGTCAGCGCCAAGGGCGACGTTCTCTTCTCCGAGGGTCAGGTTGACCGAGGTCAGGAAGCCTGGCGCGCCGCCGGCGGTCAACAACTCGGCACCGTCTGGGGCCACGGGAGTTACCTCGCGCCCGATTGGTCTGCGGACTGGTTGCATCGTGAGGCGGTAGCGCTGAGGGAAATCTGGGCAAAACGCGATTCCGGTACTGCTTACAAGGATTTGCAGCCGGGACGACGGGCGCAACTTGATGCCAACCTGAAGGAAGAAATGCGGCGCAACACCTACGACGCCTCCAACGGCTCCATTACGCTGTCGCCTGAACGGGCCGAAGCGGTGAAGCAGGTCGCGGCGCACTACGCCGGTCTCTTCGGCAACGAAGCATCGCTCGACGCGCTACGTGCTCAGTACGCGATGAAGTCCGGCTCGCTGCACGATCCCGTCGACCGAGAGGCGCTGACGGCATTCTTCTTCTGGAGCGCGTGGTCGGCGACCACCGATCGTCCGGGTCAGGCCGACCTCAGCTACACGAGCAACTGGCCGCATGAACCGCTCGTCGGTAACACCCCGACCGCGAATACGGGCATCTGGTCGGTAGCCAGCGTGATTCTGATGATCGGGGCCATCGGCGGCATGATCTTCTTCCATTCGTCGCGCAAGGAAGAGGACGACCCCGCCGCACCGAAGGCCGACCCGCTGTTCAATTTGAAACCGACGCCATCGATGCTGGCAACGCGCAAGTATTTCTACGTGGTCATCGCGCTGATCCTCGCTCAGGTCGGCATGGGCGTCATCACCGCCCATTACGCTGTGGAAGGGCAGAGTTTCTTCGGCATTCCGCTCGGCGAGATTCTTCCATACACGGTTAGTCGTACGATCCACACGCAGTTTGCCGTGCTGTGGATCGCCACCGCGTGGCTGGCCACGGGGCTTTATATCGCACCGGCGATTTCCGGCGTCGAGCCGAAATTCCAGAAGTTCGGCGTGAACTTCCTGTTCTACGCTTTGCTGCTCATCGTCGCCGGATCGACCCTCACCGGCTGGCTCGGCACGTTGCAGAACATCGGCAACAGCTTCAGCTTCTGGGTCGGCAATCAAGGACTCGAGTTCACGAGCATGGGCCGCGTGTGGCAGATCCTGCTGTTCGTCGGTCTCATCCTGTGGGTGACGTTGCTCGGGCGCGGCTTGTGGCCCGCGCTGAAGAGGCCGTCCGAGAGCCGCGGCGTACTCGCCATGGTGTTTCTGTCGGCCGTCTGCATCGGCGGCTTCTACGCCACCTCGCTGACTTGGGGGCGGCACACGCACTATTCGATGATCGAGTACTGGCGCTGGTGGCTGGTACACCTGTGGGTCGAAGGTTTCTTCGAAGTGTTCGCCACCGCGGTCATTGCCTTGCTCTTCACTCGGCTCGGCCTGATTCGCGCCGCGACCGCCAATAGCGCCATCGTGCTGGAAACGATCGTCTTCCTCTTCGGCGGCATCCTCGGCACGCTGCACCATCTCTACTTCACGGGCACGCCTACCTCGGTGATCGCCATCGGCGCCATGTTCTCGGCGCTTGAAGTGGTGCCGCTGACGATGATCGGCGTCGAAGCCTATCGGAACTACCACCGCGCCCAAGCCGCGCCGTGGGTCAGCGCTTACAAATGGGCGATCTTCTCGTTCATCGCCGTCGGCTTCTGGAACCTTGTGGGCGCCGGCTTGCTGGGCTTCTCGATCAACACACCGATTGCGCTTTACTACATGCAAGGCATGAACATGACGGCGGCACACGGCCACGCCGCGTTGTTTGGCGTCTATGGCATGCTCGGCATTGGACTGATGCTGTTTTGCCTGCGTGGACTGGTAAATCGCTTTGCGTGGTCCGACAAGCTGCTGGCTGTGATGTTCTGGTCGGTCAACATCGGCCTGGCAATGATGGTCTTCATATCGCTCGTCCCCGCCGGCCTCTACCAGGCCTGGGCCAGCATCACGCATGGTGTGTGGTTCGCACGCTCGCCGGAGTTTGTACATTCGTTCCTCATGGAACTCTTCGTCTGGCTGCGTGTTCCAGGGGACATCGTGTTCGCGATCGGGGTCGCGGCGCTCGCGTTGTTCGCGCTCCGTCTCTTGAGCGGCGGAAAAGCAACGGCAAGCCAAGGAGCTGGAGAAGCGACGACGCTAAGATCCGTCACGCCCGGCGCCTAACGCTGACGCCTTAGAGCATCTCCGCTTGAGGCAACGCCTGGCCGCCATCGCGGTCAGGCGTTTTTCATTTGAGATCAGGCCGGCAGATAAAAGAAGGCCAAGCCGAGAATCAGGTAGACGGCCAGCAGCATCACGCCTTCCATCCAGTTCGTTTCGCCGTCATAGGTGATCAGCACGACGATCAGTGCGGAGCAACCGACGGCAATAATTTCGAAGGTGGTGAAAAGCAGGTTCATCGGCTGTCCGAACAGGTAGCCGCAGAACACAAGCAACGGCGCAACGAACAATGCAATCTGGATACTTGAGCCAATCGCGATATTGATCGCCAGGTCCATGTGGTTCTTGAGCGCCATCATCACCGCGGTGCTGTGTTCGGCGGCGTTACCGACGATGGCGACCAGAATGACGCCGATGAAAATGTCCGTGAGGCCCCATATTTTGGCGGTGTGCTCAACGGCGCCGACGAGGAACTCGCTCATCACCGCCACCAGCGCGGTGGCCACCAGCAAAACCAGCATCGATTTTCCCTGGCTCCATGTCGCGACATCGAGCGCCTCGTCGGACTCTTCCGGCGACTCGCCAAGATATAGATGCGAATGGGTGCGCAAGCTGAAAATCAGGCTGAGAAGGTAGCAGGCGAATAGAACGATTGCGATTTCGAGACTCAATTCCTGCTCGTGCGGCTCGGGGCGATCAGACACGAGCATGTGGAAGATCGCCGGGATCACCAGGCCGACAGTCGACAGCGCGAGGAGCGTCGTGCCGACCGAAGTGGCCGTGCTGTTGAAACGCTGCCGCTTGTAGCGAAGACCGCCGGCAAGCACGCTCGCTCCGAGCACGAGCAAAACGTTACCGATGATCGATCCCGTGATGGACGCTTTGACCACGTCCAGCAGCCCTTCCCGCAAAGCGACGAGCCCGATGATGAGCTCCGCCGCGTTACCGAAGGTCGCGTTAAGCAACCCCCCAATGCCGGCGCCGTGGTGTTCCGCCAAGTGTTCCGTCGCGGTTCCCATCAGACCGGCCAGCGGGATAATTGCCAGTCCCGACGTCACGAAGATCCACGCCGGGTCAGCATGCATTAACTCCAACACAGCGCATATGGGGATGAAGACGAGGAACGTATCCAGCGGCGTGATCTGAAGCGAACCGATTTTCATGGTTGTTGTTCTCCGCGAAGTTCCGGCGCAGCCAACGCCGGTAGGGACGGATAACGGTCGCGATTCGAAGCAGCCCGTACTTAGCGCCGAGACTGCCCGGCCGCAAGCGTTCTTGAAGAGGCTGAGGACGATTCTACTCGGCGCAAAGGCGTAACGCGAAGCCCCCTTCCGCGTGTTGCTGGGCGCGTGCCAGGCACACTACTCGACCTACCTAGCCTTCTTTTCCGTCCTCGCGAGGCCGTACGTAGATTGGGACGAAACGCGTTCCCCAGGCCACAAAAGCCGCCAGGGCAATGACGGCGGATGCGACGTAAAGCGGCTGTTGCCACCCCGGAACCACATCGGCGGCCACCCGTGTGACGGCAACCCCGTGCATGAGCCAATACAGCGACCAAGTGAATCGGCTAGCGACCAATGGGCGCCCGGAGTGGCCCAAGCTGACGCGCGTAACGAACCCGAGCAGCATCGTCGCGAAGAAGCCGATCGTGAGCGCGTGCAAAGGCGCGAAACCGAGAACGTAACGGTCTTGAGCCTCGAACAGTCCTTGCAACGAGAATAGCGCGAGGGACACCGCCGACCAGGCAAGGGAGGCATGCAGCATCGCCAGCAGAGGAACCTTGAATGACGGCACGAGGCCCCACCGCCAAACGGTATAGGCGAGAACAGCGGCAAACAACGCGTCTACGGGCCACGTAGCCACACCGAGCATAGCCAGTGCGCCATGCATCCAGGCGAACCCAACCAGCGCAAGGAGGAGTACAGGAGGATTCCATACGACGTAGGGGACGAGAACGTTCCCACTGAAAAACGGAACCATCCGGTGGGAGACGATGAGAAACACCGGCAGGAGAAAACCCCACACACCGAGATGCACCGCGGCCTGCCACACCCCCGCACCATAACCAGCACTCCATGCGATGGCCATTAGCTGGGCGAGTAAACCGAGGATGAAGGCGGCGGCGATCAAGTGAGCGTGCCGTTTGTCAGGAACGTCGCTGGCACGGATACGCCCGATCCACACAAGAACCGCGGCCGCCCAGGAGATCGCATGAAGGGCTATGCCAAACGGCAGCGCCGCAGGGACCCATCCACCGCCGAGCACGAGCAAGGTGCCGAATCCGTAACCCACCATGACCGGGACATAGACGCGCAATGTGGGAGCCGCCACCCGGAGCCACCGCGGACCGGCCGTGTAAATAAACCCCAGCATGAACAGCGGGAAGAATCCGAAAAGCATCAGATATCCGTGCAACAGCATCGCCGGCAGAATCATGCCGAGAGCGGCACCGCGCACACGGGCCAGCATTTCGACCGCCCACCAGCCGAGGCTCAGGAGCAGCAAGACACAACCAAGGAGAAACCCGATACGGTGGGGGGCGACGAACGCGGTAATTTTCTTCATGCTGCAAACCTTTCAATTCCTCTCGGGCACCCGAAGGCTGAAATCCGGATTCCACTCGCCCATTGCATCGGGTCGTTGTCCGTATCACCGCTCGGATGGACCGCGCATGAGGAGTCGGCGGAATCACTGCGTTCTGCCCTGACTAGCAGGGACATCAACGAGCCAGAACCACACCGTTTCAATAGACGGTCAAACGCCCAACAGAGTTTCGCCGAGGGTTTATAACAAGTATAATTTATACATCTTAATACACACTTTGACCGGCGCCAACAGACGCCAGGAGCAAACACCATGCGCCTGACCAGTTTTACCGATTACTCGCTGCGTGTCCTTATGTATTTGGCATTGAAACCGGAGCGGCTGGCCACCATTCCGGAAATCGCCAGGGCGTACGACGTTTCAGAGAATCACCTGATGAAGGTGACGCAGCTATTGACGCGCTCCGGTGCGGTGGCCTCGGTTCGCGGCAAAGGCGGCGGCATCCGCCTGGCACGTCCGGCACAGGAAATTCGCTTGGGGGCCATCGTGCGCGAAGCCGAAGGGAACAGTCCGATCGTCGAGTGCCTCGGCATACAGCCACAATGCAATCTGACGCCAGCCTGCCGTCTCAAAGGAGTGCTTACCGAGGCCTTCGACGCGCTCTATGCCGTTTTGGATAAATACACGTTGGCCGACATGGTGAGCCAGCCGAAAGTGATGGCCAAGCTGGTGCGGCTCGAAGACGTGTTCGGGCACGGAGATGCTCAGCGCCCGACCGGTCCGCGAAAAACCGGTAAAGCCCTAGCCTCCTGACCCAAACCACCGGCTCGTTGTCGGATCGAACCGCCCGATCCCTTAACGGGACACGGAGAACTCAACAGAGGATTGCGGCGGCCACGTAGCCACGACGGCCACGCTTGAGGAGCTTGCTCAGCCGCCGCTCTGCTTCGTCCGGAGTCGAACACGCATGATCGAGGAAAGCGTTGCATCCGGCCCAACGTCCCTCGGGCGTGCGCAATGCGACAATCGGCCGTCCGCCGTCGACGACGCCGACGAGGCACTGAGGCCCCTCGTCGGCCAAGGGCCACGCCGCCGCCACGAGATCCATTGCCTCATCGCGCGGAATGCACATGGCGATCAAGGCATCGATGGGCGAATCGCATTCGATGCAAAGAATGGCAGGGAAATAGCGAACGGCAGAAGGATTCGGGGAAACGAGCGTAGTCATGGACGGGTTCTAGCACGGCATGCCTCACTTGTAAAACAAACCGGCAACGAGGCACAATCCTCCGTTCACGGAGTATTTTCGATGCAGTTCGATGTCGTCATCGTCGGCGGCGGGTTGGCCGGCCTTTCCTTGGTCAGCGCCCTGCGCCACACCCGGTTGAAGCTGGCCCTCGTAGAGGGCAAAGCACCCGTTCGCCCCACCGGCTGGGATGCGCGCGTTTACGCCATCAGCCCGGCCAATGCCGATTTCCTCGCGCACGTCGGCGCTTGGAAACACCTCGAGAGCGAACGAATCACGCCGATCTTCGCCATGAAGGTTCTGGGCGATGCAGGCTCGCGCCTTGAGTTTTCCGCTTACGAAAGCGGCGTCCCGGAGCTCGGGTGGGTACTTGAATCCTCGCTGATGGCCTGCGAACTCTGGGAAGGCGTGAAGCGGCAAAGTAACGTAACGCTTTTCTGTCCCGACGAGCCGAGTTCAATCGAGTTGAACGAAGACGGTACCGAACTCGCCCTCGCCGACGGCCAGTCGCTGTCGGCGCGGCTTATTGTCGCTGCTGACGGCCGCGACTCCTGGGTGCGCAACAAGGCTGGCCTCGCCGCTGTGGAAACGTCCTACGGCGAGATGGGCGTGGTGGCGAACTTCGAATGCGAACGGCCCCACCGGGGCATCGCGCGACAGTGGTTCCGGGACGATGGCGTCCTCGCCTGGCTGCCGCTGGCCGGCCAGCGCATCTCGATGGTCTGGTCGACGCCCGACGCGCATGCGCAAGAACTGCTTGCTCTCTCGCCCGAGGCTCTGTGCGAGTACGTAGCCGCCGCGGGAGAGGGGGAACTGGGGAAGTTCGCGCCGCTCACTCCCGCCACGGCTTTCCCCCTGCGCCTGATCCGCGTTCCCCGCACAGTGAGCCGCCGCGTCGCGCTCATCGGCGATGCCGCGCACGGTATTCACCCCCTCTCTGGGCACGGCATCAACCTCGGTTTCCAAGACGCGAAAGCCCTCGCCGAGCTCCTGGCCACCGTGCCGGAATGGCAGGACATCGGCAACGAAAAGGTGCTGAGCCGCTACCAGCGTGCAAGGCGAGAGGAAACCGTATTCATGCAGTTCGCCACGCACGCCCTGCACGAGCTCTTTCGTGAGAAACTTCCTGGCGTGAAGCCTCTGCGCAATCTCGGAATGTCGTTGACCAACGTGGCTTCCCCACTGAAGAACCAACTCGTGCGCTACGCGATCGGCGCACTTTAACCCCCGAACCACCGATCCAGACGGAGAATCCATGTTGAAAAAGCTGCTGTCGCTCGTCCTTTGCATCCTCCTCAGTCAGGCCGCCACGGCGGACGAGGCCAGCGTCAAGAAGGCCATCGAGGCAAAGCTAGGAGCCAAGGTCGTCAGCGTCACCAAGAGCCCCTACCTGGGCCTTTACGAGGTCTATGGCGAGGGCCAGATCCTTTACACGGACGAGAAGCTGTCGGTGATCATCGCGGGCACGCTGATCGACGGCAAGACAATGAAGAACGTCACGGCCGAACGTATGCAGAAGCTGACCGCGATCAAGTTCTCCGATCTCCCGCTCGAACTCGCCGTCAAGCAGGTGCGCGGTGACGGCAAGCGGATTCTCGCCACGTTCGAGGATCCGAACTGCGGCTACTGCAAGAAGCTGGCGAAGGACATCGCCAAGCTCGACAACATTACGCTTTACACCTTCCTCTACCCGATTCTGTCGCCGGATTCGCTGGAAAAGTCGAAGCAGATCTGGTGCTCGGCTGACCGCGCAAAAATGTGGAACGAGTGGATGCAGGAGGGCAAGGCGCCGACAGGCAAGGGAGATTGCGACACCAGCGCCGTGCAGAAAACTGTCGAACTCGGACGTTCCCTCAACGTTTCCGGCACCCCGACGCTCGTTTTCGCCGATGGCGAACGTGTCCCCGGCGCCGTTCCGATGGCGCAGATCGAAAAGAAACTCGACCAGCTAGTTGGCAGCAAATAAACCTTCTTAGAAGGCCTGCGGGCGACTCTCTGCTCCTCGGGGCATAGCGGCGCCCGCGCTGTTTTACCGCCGACTCTTCTCGTTTTCGAGTGCCCGCGCAGTAATTGCGTGGTAAAGAGAAGTCACCTTGGCCGCGAGTTCCTCGTACTCGGGGTGGCGGTCAAGCAGAGCGCGCAACTCATTGCTGTCCTCAAATACCCGCTCGAGAAACTCGATATCCAGATCATCGAGTAAGTCACCGCCATTGACCTTCGCCTCGAGATCAAGAGCTCGCGGCAACCACTGCTCATCCAGGCGCTCGACAAGCGCGGCGAGAATGCCTTTGTCGTCGGGTTGGCTATCCATCATGCGTAGCCCAAGTTGGTTGATCGGCGGAAAAGCGTTCCGATTAGGTTATAGCTGGAAGGCGAGCCAAAGCAACAAGCCCTCGGCCAGATCGCGCAGCATCGACGGAGTGCGCGCCACGTACGGGCGACATTGCAAGCGGCGCGCCTCGATCCAGTGTGCAAAGGCCCGCACCGCCTTGCGATCGTAAAAGGCGACCATCATCTCGTAATTGAGAAACAAGCTGCGGCCGTCGAGATTCGCCGAACCGACGAGTGCGAGTTCATCGTCGATGATCACCGCCTTGGCATGGATCATCCGCGGGTACAGCCACACGCGCCCTCCCGAGCCGACCAGATCGCGCAGTGCACGATGGCGTGCGAAGTCCGCAATCCGGTGATTGGACTGTTCCGGCAACACCAGATCCACGTCAATTCCACGCCGCGCCGCGAGCGAAAGCGACGTCAGCAAGGATGGGTCGGGCACGAAGTAAGGCGTGACGGCGAGAATCCGTCGCTGCGAAGTAAAGCCGCCCGAGACAAGCAAGGTATGCACCGTGTCGTCGGGCCGATCAGGACCGCTGGCAACGAGCTGAGCCGAATTCGACGCGGTGATCTCGGCCGGCTCCGGCTCTTCAATCGCAGCCGGCAGCTTTTCGATCGCGAATGCCCAGTCCTGCTCAAATTGGATCCTCGCTTGCGCGGCGATCGGGCCGGACACGTCAAAGCTCAGATCGACCCATGGCGTACGCCGCAAGAACGGCCGACGGTCGCCCTCGAAATACTCGGCGGAGAGGTTGCGCCCACCACACCACAGGCGGAGGCCGTCCGCAATCACCATTTTGCGGTGGTTGCGTAAGTTGGTCCGCCCCCGCTTGGGCGAGCGGAAGGGCGGAACGAAACGCACGACCTCGATGCCCGCCTCGCGCAGGCTTCTCACGTCCGGATAACCGCCCAGGTAAATGCCTATCCCGTCGATCATCAGCCGGACATCGACGCCGGCGCGGGCCCTTTGCTTCAGGCGCTCGGCGATCTCGTCCCCCAGGACGTCGCGGCCGAAAAGAAAGGTACATAGATCGAGGGTATGCTCGGCACCGTCGATGATTTGCCGCAGAGACTCGAGAGCGCCTTCCCCACTTTCGTGGACATTTAGCGATTCGTAAGGGACAGGTTCCGGCAGCCCCATGGCACGGCCCAATTGAAGGCTTCGCGCGGCGGTCGCATGGGTCGCTGCGGCACGTGGCCCACCACTCGAAATCATATCCCGGGGCTCCCCCACTGGCATTGGCGAGGCAGCGATCTTGCGGCTGCCGAAAGCCAGGTAGAGGGGCAGCGTCACGAACGGGACAAGAATGATTCCCAAAACCCAGGCGATGGCAGCCGATGGGTGCCGACGCTGATGCAGGCCGTGCGACGCTCCGACATAGATGAAGAGCCCCGCCGTGACGAGGACGACGTCGATCACTTCCCAGTGACGATCGATCAGGCCGGCGGCGACAGACCAGAGATTAGTCATTACACACCCTGCTTGCGGTCGCCACTTTGCCGAAATGGTGGGAGAATGAAAAAGCGGCGTCGGCCGCACGCGAGACACAGAAGCGGAACACCCGAGGACGGGCGACCGTCTCAACCCGGGCGCGAGTAAGTAGGGCGCTGGTGTTTCGCGATTCGGTCGTACAGTGCATGGCTGCATTCTAGCAGCATGAAAAGGTGCGCCCTCTTCGCCCCGCCGCAGCCGGCGTCCCCTACGATCAAGAAAGGCAGGAAGTCAGATGTATTACGGTGAGCGCTTGAATGCTTGGACCCATCTCATCGGCGCCGTCCTGGCGGTTTCCGGGGCCATCGCTCTGATCGTCATGGCGTCCCTGATGGGCGACCCCTGGAAGATCGTCAGCGTGTCGATCTTCGGTGCCGCCCTCGTGCTGCTCTACAGCGCCTCAACGCTCTACCATAGCCTGCGGGGCCGCGCCAAAACGATATTGCGCAAGCTAGACCACCTCTCGATCTATCTGCTCATTGCCGGCACATACACGCCGTTCTGCCTTGTCACCCTGCGCGGTGCATGGGGCTGGTCGATTCTCGGAGCCGTTTGGGGGCTGGGCCTGATCGGCATGCTGCAGGAAATCAAGCCAAGGTCTGAAGCGCGCGTGCTGTCCGTGGTGATTTACGCCATCATGGGATGGACGATCGTGGTCGCTCTCGGCCCCCTCCTCGACCGCCTGCAAACAGCGGGGTTCGTGTGGCTGGCTGTCGGTGGTGCCGCCTACACGATAGGCATCATCTTCTATGCCTTCGACAGCCGGTTCCGGCATTGGCATGGCATCTGGCATCTCTTCGTAATCGGCGGCAGCCTCTGCCATTACGTGGCCATCGCGGGGTATGTGATATAGCGGCTGGGTTGTTCGGCGTTGCATTGCGGGCGTATTGATTGGGTTGCCTCGCGACACGCCACGCCATGCCATGCGTAGCGGCCTTCCTCTCATTATTTCGCCTATCAAGGCGTTAGGCATCCAGGCTAAAGTATTCGCGGGATCTAGGACCACTAGTGGAAATCTCGACTCGCCGTGCGCAGGTTTCCTAGCCATGGCGACAAATCGACGAGCCGCTTGGCGACAAGCAGAACAACATTGTTCTCCGATTGCAGCTGACCGTAGACGCCCAAGAGGCTGGCACTCAGCACCTCGCGGCGTTGCCGATTCACGAGCCAGGGATGCACGATTACGTTGACCACGCCGGTTTCGTCTTCAATGGTGATGAACACGCTCTTGGCCGATCCAGGCTTTTGGCGACACGTCACGATTCCCGCCGCGCGCGCCACACCGCGATCCGGCGCAACAAGAACTTCAGCGCTCGTCGTGAACCGATGCTTGTTCAATTTTGGGCGCAGCAAAGCCAGCGGATGGCGGCCCAGCGTAAAACCGACAGTATGAAAATCGGCCGCAATGTTTTGTCCTTCGCTAGGGGCAGAAAGCCTCACCTGGGTTTCGCTCACAGGAACGGCCTCGAGTAAATCCCTCTGGCGTTGCACGCCCATGACATCCCAGGCGGCCTGCCGACGGTGTCCGCTCAAGGAAGCAAGTGCTCCTCCGGCAGCGAGAAGACGCATATCGCGCGCGTCGAGTTCGGCTCTCGACGCCAGATCCTCCACCCGGGAAAAACCGCGCGCCGCGCGCGCCTGGGCAATCCGCTCGGCGGCTTCCTGGCTAAAGCCGATTATTTCACGCAACCCCAGCCGAACCCGAGGGCGCGGCGCGTCCAGGGCAGCGAGTTTGCTTTCCCAATCGCTGAAGCACACATCGACGCTGTCGACTTCCACACCATGTCGGCGCGCATCCTGAACGAGCTGCGACGGTCGATAAAAACCCATCGGCTGGCTATTGAGCAACGCACACAAAAAGGCTTCCGGCTCGTGGCATTTGAGCCACGACGAAGCGTAAGCAAGCAACGCGAAGCTGGCCGCGTGCGACTCCGGAAAGCCGTATTCCCCGAAGCCTTCGATCTGGCGGCAGAGCGACTCGGCGAACTCGCGGAGGCCTTTGGCTTCCATGCCGCTGCGCAACTTCTCCTTGAATTTTTCCAGGTGTCCTTTCTTTTTCCACGACGCCATGGCGCGCCGTAGCTGATCCGCTTCGCCCGGCGAAAAACCGGCGGCCACCTGAGCAAGTTTCATCACCTGTTCCTGAAAAATAGGGACGCCGAAAGTACGATCGAGCACAGCGTCGATATCGGGGCTGATTTTCTGCACCGATTTTTGCTCGGCATGCCCTTTCAGATACGGATGCACCATGCCGCCCTGGATCGGGCCTGGCCGTACGATTGCCACTTGCACCACCAGGTCGTAAAAATGCCTTGGCCTCAACCGCGGCAACATCGACATCTGCGCGCGCGACTCGATCTGGAAGACACCCACGGTATCGGCTTTGCAGATCATGTCGAAGGTAGCCCCATCTTTGGGGGGGATATCGGCAAGCGCCCATGGCTTGCCGCGCCTGACCGAAACCCAGTGAAGTGCGCGTCGGATGGCGGTGAGCATTCCCAAGGCAAGAACGTCCACCTTGAGCAGCCCAAGCGATTCGAGATCATCCTTATCCCACTGAATGACGGAACGATTCGCCATCGCGGCGTTCTCGATCGGTACCAGGCGGGAGAGCGGTCCGCGGGAAATGACGAAGCCGCCCACATGCTGGGAGAGATGGCGCGGGAATTCCATCAGCGTTTCAGCGAGGACCAGCCAGTTCAAGACCCGTTCGCTGTCCAGGCTCAAACCGATTCCCGCCAGCCGATCAGGAAGCTGCTCGCGCCTGTCCCACCATGAGAGCGAACGGGATAGCGCCGAAATCTCGGATTCACCGAATCCCAATGCCGCACCTACATCGCGCAGCGCGCTCTTTCTTCGGTAGCGAATGACCGTGGCGGCTAAGGCCGCCCGGTTGCGCCCATACTTTTCGTAAATGTATTGGATGACCTCTTCGCGTCGCTCATGCTCGAAATCGACATCGATGTCGGGAGGCTCGTCCCGCTCCAAGGAAATGAACCGCTCAAAGAGCAAATGCGCACGGGTCGGGTCCACTTCCGTAATTCCTAACGCATAGCACACCGTCGAGTTGGCGGCGGAACCACGGCCCTGGCAAAGGATTCCTTGGCTTCGGGCAAACTGCACAATGTCATACACCGTCAGAAAAAACGCTTCATACTGCTTCGCGGCGATAAGGGACAACTCCTTCTCCACGCCCTCGCGAATGCTCTCTGGAATACCTTTGGCATAACGACGGCGCAGACCGGCTTCGGTTTCCTGGCGAAGATAGGAAGCGGGCGTGTGCCCAGGAGGAACAATCTCTTCCGGGTACTCGTAGCTCAGCGTCTTGAGGTCGAACGTGCAGCGGCGCGCAATCCGGATGCTTTCTTCAAGCAACTCGCGCGGATATAGCCGGGCGAGTCGGACGCGGGAACGTAGATGGCGCTCGCCATTCGGAAAAAGCGCCCGCCCCGCATCGAAGACCGTCGTACCCAGCCGAATCGCAGTCAACGTATCCTGCAACGGACGTCGGCTGCGGACGTGCATATGCACGTCCCCGCAGGCCACCAGCGGGGCACCGAACTCGCGTCCGATTTTCTGCAGAGCCGCCAGCTTTTCCGCATCGTCGTGCTCGCACAACAACTCCGCGGCAATCCATAGACGCGGAGCCTGCGTGTCCGCATCCTGAGGAAAACATTCGGCTAGCCATCGCGCTTCATCCGCGTTCGGAGATGGCCCGGGCAGCCACAGAGCCAGGCAATCGGGTATCGCTCCCCGCGACGAAATCGGGGTGAAGTCCGCGCGGCACAAACGATAACCGCCCTTGCGCGCACGCCCTCGCGCCAAGGTAATCAAAGCGCAGAGATTGCCATAGCCTTCACGGTTCTGGGCCAGCAAAACGAGTTTGAGACCGCATTCCAGCACAAACTCGCTGCCCACAATGAGCTGTGGTAGCTGCAACGGGGTAGTCGGTTCCATACCATCGGCCAAGGCCTGCTTTGCTTGAGCCGCATCCTCTTCGCGCAAATCCTTCAAGGCCTGCCAAGCCTGAACAACGCCGGCCACGGAGCATTCATCGGTGATTGCGAGCGCCTGATAACCACGTACCAGCGCCTGCTGGATCAATTCGCCGGGTTGCGACGCCCCTCTGAGAAAGCTGAAGCTGCTCACGCAGTGCAACTCAGCGTAGTCGGGTAAGGTCGTCATGCGAAAAGCCCGTGCAACCACCAACCTTCGGTATCTCTGAAAATCCACAACCAGCGGCCATCTTCGTGAAAGGCAACGTAGTAGTCGCGCCGCACATCGGCTATGCCGGACCCGCCCCGTGCAACCGCCGGACTCGCATCGCTTCCGGCTTGTCTATCCATGAGAGAACCATCCCACCAGCCGCTTTCGATCCGTTCAGGGCCGGCAACGCGTTCAAGCAAGCCCTCATGAAAAAGACGCCCCTCTCGCTCTTGGATGGGGAGAGGTTTCGGCAATAACCAGAAAGGTCGAGGTGGCCCGGAACGCAAGAATTTCTCGCGCGCTGCCGCCACATATCGGGTGGCGCACTCGGGCCGATAATCTTCCCGGACACTTATTCCGTGGATGGCCTCTTGCCCCAACCGCGCCCGCAGACGCTCGATCACGGGTTCGAGAGAACCGGCGGAAGACTCTGCGAACAGCCCTGCCGTCTGGCCAGGTAGTTCGACGGACTCCTTCACTTCGAGAGCAATGTCCGTCACCGGAGCGGGAATTTCAAAGTGTGCCAATCGCTCACGCGTCACCCGCTCCATCCGCTCGACATCCCGGGTTGCCCCGGAAAAAGCCAGGATCAGGCGCGTCGGAGGTTGCCTCTCATGCGTGAGCCAGAGCGTGCACTCGTTGATTCCAGAAGACCGTGCGGCAAGCCACCCGGAGAGGCTCGCGAGCAGACGGCGGGTCGCAAAGAGCAGCATACTGCTCGACTCCACTTTCGCAGGAAGTTCGAGTTTTTGTAAGAAGGTTTCAGGAAATACGAAAGGCGTACGAAAGTCCGGGGTCTCACCCAGAGCCTGGTCGAGTCGCTGGGAAAAATCGACGCCCAGGCGGCGCGCTATTCCAGCCCGCGGCAGCGCCATGAGTTCATGCATGAAGCGAATGCCGAACGAAGCAAGGACGCTACGCTCGGCAGAGGAAAGCGACATGACCTCGACCGGCAAAACCGCCAAGTAACTCTTGAGGTGTTCTGGCTGCAAGCACCCTTTTTGCCCGGCCCGGGCAAACCACTGTGCCGCCATTGGTGTCGGCGCTACGGCCATATGTATGCTGAAACCTTGCGCTTGTACGCCATCGCTCAAGCGCTTGCACAGGGTTTTCAATCCGTTGAAAAGCCGGAGGCAGCCACCAATTTCGAGCAGCAACAAGAAATCCGGTGAAGACACGCTGACATGCGGCGAGAAATTTCCCAGCCAACACGCCAGCCCCTCCATGGTCGTGGTTTCGCGGGCAAGACTCCGCTCATGGATGCGCAGGTCGGGTGCTATTCCTAAGGCTCCCGACAACCGCATCCCTGCGGTAATTCCCAATTCATCCGCCGCCTGGTTGCCGCTGACCACACAGTGTTGAACAGTGGTTACCGCTGGTTCCTCGCTCGCTTCGAAAACTTCGACCGGCAAGCGGTGGAACCATAACGCGAGCCACAACGCGTTCATTTACTCACCACCGTCAGATGAGCCTTGGTGCCCGACCGTGGGTATGGGGAAGATTCGTGAGGCGCCAAACGCCCCCATGGAACCGGGCGTTCGACGGGTAAGACCAAGGTCTGCTCGCAAGGCGGCCCACGCCGCTTGAATATTTCCACCTGGAGCCCGACCCGGCCACCTCGGACCGCGAGACGGTAAGGTGCTGGCGATGAGTTCCTGGCGCAGCTCAAAGGTCGAAACATGAAAGCCAGGGTACGCCGGCCTTCAACGGCGAGCTGCAAACGTCGCAATGCTTTGACCCCCAAGTTCGAAGGAAGCCAGGCGAGTACAGCGCCGAGAGCTCCACAACCGAGCAACAGCTCGACGCACCACGGAACCTCCTCGCCCTTCGCATCCACCTGGAGCAGTTGTCGCAGCGGGAAATGGCTCGCCCACGCGGGCGCATGCACCTTCGCCGGAGGCGCGACAACAGCGAACGGGGCGGTAGCATCCAACTGACGAAGCGCCGGAAGTAAAAACGAGACCTCACCTCCGCCCGGAGACGCCACCAGCAACTCGATCAAGACGCCGCGTGGCCAGCCGCCACCGGGAAGTTGCGCATCCAGCAAAGCAAAACCGCTGGATACAATGCCCCCCTCCGGTGCGGCAAGTTGATTTCCTTGCCAAACATCGGAACGTTGCAGAAGGTCAGCGAGTTGGACAGGCACGGAAGGAGTCCGACGGAAGCGCTACAAACATACTGTAATTATATACAGTAATCGAGAGGATTCCAGCCGTCCTGTTGTAGCCCTTTTAATGCTTCGTCACGGCAGCCCTTTGACACTCGATGGGGCGTTGCGATCGGAGGGAAGTTCTGGCTATGAGGCCCCGAGCCGGCGATATCAGTCTCTCAATGTCTCAATGAGGTCGCAATTGGCGAAGGCCCCACGCTATCGCCCCTTCCCCCACGGAAAAGCTATACGATTAGCCGGCCTCACCCTTTGCGGACAGAACCGCCGGTTTCCACGCCAAGCCGACGAGGGCGATTGCGCAAAAAGCGCTCCCTGCGTAAAAAGTGAGAGGCGCGCCGAAACGATCCCAAAGCAGGCCCGCCACAATGCTGGCGACCAGCATCGCCATACCGCTCACGAGGTTGAAGAAACCGTACGCGGTCCCACGCAGATCGGTCGGTGAGACATCGGCGACCATGGTGGCGAGCAACCCTTGAGTCATACCCATGTGAACACCCCATAGCCCGACGCCGACCAGGACGGCTGGCCAATGATCGCTGGCCGCCAGAACCAGATCGGCGGCAATCAGTAACACCAGGCCCAGCACCAGGAGAGTTGTATGACTCATGCGGTCGGAGAGCTTGCCGAACGGGTAGGCGGACGCCGCATAGACAAGATTCATGGCGACCATCACGAGCGGCACCAGCGCCACCGGAATACCTCCCTGCTGTGCCCTGAGGACCAGAAAAGCTTCGCTGAAACGGGCCAAGGTGAGTGCGGCGCCCACACCGACCACCCACCAATACGCCCGCCCCAATCGCTTCAAGTTCTCCTTCCGAATCGGGTTCGTACGTTTCTCGCTGACATGCTGCCCGGGCTCGCGCACCCCGAGTAACAGTAACCCGACAGCCGCCAGACCGGGAATGACGGCGACCCAGAACACGGATCGGAAGTCATCGGCCCAGAGCAGCATCAGCCAGACAGCCAACAGCGGACCGAGAAAGGCCCCGACGGTATCGAGCGACTGGCGAAGACCGAACGCCGCTCCGCGCACTTCCGCTGGTGCGATATCAGCCACGAGCGCATCGCGCGGCGCACCGCGAATCCCCTTGCCGATACGGTCGAGCAAGCGAGCCGTGAGCACGACGCCAATGACCGGCGCGATGGCAAAAAGCGGCTTGGTTAACGCACCGAGGGCGTAACCGAATAAGGCCAACGGTTTGCGTTTACCCAGGTAGTCGCTGAGCACGCCCGAGAAGACTTTGACAATCAGCGCCGTGGATTCCGCCAGCCCCTCGATCACCCCCACGATCGAGGCGCTGGCCCCGAGGGTGCCAACCATGAACAAAGGCAGCAGGCTATGGATCATTTCCGAGGAAATATCCATGAGCATGCTCACGAACCCGAGAACCCAAACCCCTGCAGGGATTCGCTGCGACATGGGTGTCATATTCGACATTGATGGCCGGCTCTCTCTGTAGTGCTGAAGCGGTCAGACCCGATACGGAAATTCTCGAGGCCTCAAGCGTTCGGCTTGAGCCAGACCCTGAAGCAACTGCCCTGTGGGTACAAGTTATGTACCGTAATCTGCCAACCCTGGTGCGCGCAAATTCTCTTCACCAACGAGAGGCCAAGACCCAACCCCTCGCCCCTAGCTTGCGGGCCGCGGACGAACGGCTGGAAAATCAGGTCGTGTTGCCCGGAAGGAATACCCGCGCCGCTGTCCTCGACCCGGAAGCCCCCTGCTTCAAGAGTCAAACTCACGTGACCGTGATCGGTGTAATGCAGGGCATTACGCAAGAGATTCGCCATGACGCTGCTTAGCAAGGTGTCGTTGTAGCGACCATCGTCGTGACTTTCTGTGACGCATCGGAAATCCAACCCCTTCTCGCGTATCAGAGCTCCCCAATGGGCGCATTGCCGCTCCGCCACCTGCGCCAAGCGGGTCGTAACCGAAACGTCGATTTGATCGGCTTGTCCCCGCGCCAGCAGCAAGAACGTCTGCGCCAATTCCTGCATTTCCTCTGATGCGCGATTGACGCGCTGCAAAAGCTCTTGTTGCCGATCATCCAGAGTCGACTGCTGGAGGATTTCGCAGGAGGTCGCAATAACGGTCAACGGCGTGCGCAACTCATGACTGACATCGCTCGTAAACAAGCGCTCACGCTCCAGCGATTGCCGAAGTTTCCCGAAAGTGCTGTCGAAAGCCGTCGCCAATTGGCCGACCTCGTCGTCCGGATACTTCGGCGCGAGGGGAGGCGCCGACGGTGACAACTGCTCTTGACGGCGCACTTGCCGAGCGAGATGGCTAACCGGCGCCATGACCTTCCTCGCCATGGTCCGGCCGATCAGCCACGAACCAAGAACAGCCAGCACAAACCCAGCGAGCGTCGTATTGAACAGCGCCTGTTCGCGGTTTTCGAATTCACTTTGTTCCTGCGCCAAGAGATAGCGATCCCCGTCGGTGACCCGAGTGTAAATGTGAAACGCCCTGTCTCCGTCGAATACTTCCGAGAATCCTTCATTGAGGTCGGCATACGATTCGGGGATCGGGTATCCGGGCAGCTTCGACGAATAAAAACGCGTGCTGGAATCCAGCCGAGGCAAACGACCTTGAGGCAGGTCTTGCTGCAGAACAGCGTCCAGTTGGTGACGCAGCGCCTCCGAGACAAGACGTTGTTCGACGATGTGAACGACAGCTACGATACCCAGCGAGAAGCCGCCGCAGACGATAACGGTCATCAGCACAAAAGCGATGACGATACGCCGCGCAAGCGGATGTTTAGACGTCACAGTCGGTTTCCGCCAAGCGATAGCCGATCCCGTGCAAGGTATGTAGCAGCGGCTTCGCGAAGGGCTTGTCGACGATCTGCCGCAACTGGTGGACGTGGCTGCGCAAGCTGTCGCTGTCCGGACAATCATCGCCCCAAAGAGCCTCTTCCAGCACCTCGCGGCGCACCACCGCCGGACTTCTCTGCATCAAGATCGACAACAGCTTCATTCCGATCGGATTGAGTTTGAGCGCCTGCCCGGCCCGTGCCACGTGCAGCGTGTCGAGATCGTAAACAAGATCCCCCACGACGAGCCGACGTTTGCGACCGCCATGGGTTCGCCGCAAGATCGCTTCAATGCGCGCGACCAACTCGGACAACGCGAAAGGTTTGACCAAATAGTCGTCGGCCCCCGCCTGAAGCCCCTGCAGCCGATCATCCAACGCATCGCGGGCGGTCAGCATAAGAATTGGCACTTCGTTTCGTGCGCCTTCGCGCAAACGCTTGCTCACCTGGTAGCCATCAATACCAGGAAGCATGATATCGAGCACGATCAGATCATAGTGCTGCGAACAGGCCAGGCGCAGGCCGCTCACCCCATCTTGCGCGCAATCCACGCCAAACCCCTTGAGCTGCAAGTAATCCAGCACGTTGGCCAGAATATCATCGTTGTCCTCTATGACCAGAATACGCATGCATCCCTCATTCAACGCAGCGAGGATGAGTCGCCATTTCCATTGCCGATGGTATTTACGCCCTTCCTGCTTGGCCGGGTCCTTGTAAGTCCCCTTTGTCGAACCGAAAGCTCGGAGGGTTCGGGCAGCCTTCGCTGCTCCTCGCAGTCGGCCCCTTGCGGTTACCAATACCTTAGCCTGTGACGATTTAACCTGGCTTAACGCTTGGTTGACGTTTTTTTCACGAACTCTCGTGCAAGCTGTTTGCTTAAGGTCCGGTGTTCCTCTTGCCCTGGGCGGCCTTCACCTGATTGCAACACTACATTGATTCACTCGCTCGTCGCGCCGGAGAGATCCAAGCGTGGCGCCCTATTCTGTTGCGGAGCAATGTATCTGTGCAAACCCCTCAAGCAATTCGCCTGAAACCCGACGCGCGATGCTTTTGGCTAAACGCCTGGCTACTTACGCCGATCGCAATACTCGTCAGTGTATTCAGTCTGGTCATATATTTCCGATCTGCCAACGCAGCAATTCCTGATTTTGGCCCCAGCTCATCGAAGAGTATTTCGACGCTCCGCGCTCATTGGGCAGTGGGCGGAATCGTTGCGCTCGTTCGACACATGGAACGCTGTGACCGCTCTACCGCTCCTTGTCTTGATGGAGCGGACGGCATCACCGCCAGGGGTAAAGAGGCCGCTGCTGTCGAAGGTGCCATTTTTGAGCAGCTTGGAGTTCAAAACTCGGAGGTTTTCACAAGCCCCACGACTCGGACGAGGCAAACTGCGAGATATATGTTCAGTCAGACGGTAGCGGAGCAGCAATGGCTGGGTAATTGTGACGATTTGACGTTCGGCGAAATCTCTCAGCATAAGACACTGGGACGCAATCTGATTCTTGTCACTCATAGCACTTGCATCGAGAAAATCCAGAAAGAAATAGGAGTCCGCCCCCCGCGAAAACCAGCATACGGCTCCATAACATTCATTTCTCTCGACGGGAAAACCAACACGCCGACCGCCGCCGAGTATATGGAAGTAGAACAGTTGATTAAGGACCTCCGAAAAGTGGACGAATCGGGCGATCTAGGGAAATACTTGCCACGCTAGCTTGCCACTTTTCGTTCGTGCCATGAGATTTTATCGGCCCCTGCTTCTCGCCACCGTTGCCATTGGATGCTTGCTGTTCTTCTGGGGACTGGGCAGCATTCCTCTCCTCTCCTATAACGAGGCACGGCGAGCCATTCCGACGAGCGGCATGCTCGTGTCCGGGGACTGGCTGTTGCCGCGCGTGAACGGCGAACTCTACCTCAGCAAGCCTCCATTGCTGTATTGGATTGCGGCCGCGTTTTCTTGGTTATCAGGGTCTGTCAGCGAATGGACCGTCCGTCTTCCTTCCGCCTTATCCGCAACGGTCATCGCCATCGTCGCGTACCGGTTTGCGCTGCGCCAATTCGGAGCGTGGCCGGCCTTGTTCGCCGTGCAAGTGTTAATCGCCAACACGACGTTTGCGATGTTTGCCCGCCGCGCCGAGATCGAGATGTTGCTGACGGCGCTGTGTTTCTGCTCACTGTTGTCTGCCCTGCACTACACCCGCGGCGGCGGACACCGCCAATGGCTATGGCTGAGTTATTTTCTATTGGGTGCCGCCGTCTTGGCGAAGGGCCCTGTGGCTCTCTTGTTCGTCACGCTTCCTCTGTTAGCCGACGCGCTATGCCATAGGCAACCCAGACTTTGGCAAGCGCTACGCGACCCGGTTGGCTGGGCGATTTTTCTAGTCATCGGATCATCCTGGTTCCTCGCCGTGACATGGCGCATGGGCTTCGGTATCTGGCACGCCATCGTCCAGAAGGACATGGTCGAAAAGATGTCGGGCGCATCGGCGAAACCGCTCTTGATGTACGTTTTTTGGCTCTTGGCCGACTTTGCCCCTTTCTGCCTCCTGGCATTTGCGCGGCCGCTGGCCACATGGCGCAGGTGGAAGGATGACAACTTCCTTCTTGCGCTGATGCTCGCCGTCGGATTGCCGCTGCTCGTGTTCTCTCTGTTCAGCAACAAACACGCAAAGTATTTGCTGCCGACATATCCGCTGGTTGCGATTCTCTTCGCAAAACGTTTGGGCGAACTGCTGGAAAGCGCGACCCCGATCGTGCGGCGGTCACTTCTTGCGATGGCCCTGATTTGTCCAATCGGCTATGCCGTGTTTTACGCGGCAGTCGAATCCCAGGTATTCGCCTATCGCTACACCGCTTTCCCAAAATTCTCTGCGTGGCTAGGCACGGTGGGCAACGTGCCAATGTATGGGTACGTCGATCTCGATGAAAGGCTCATCTATTACGCCAAGCGCGACATCCCTGTTCTGGAAGAGTCCTCGCTTAGTGAAATGCGGTCGGCAAACGCATCCTTCCTGCTCCTCGTCGAAGGCGCCCGAACTGACGAGATAGCACCCATCGCAGACTGTAGAGTCAACGAATTCAAGCCCTACCTGAAACGAGGAAAGACACTAAAGGTATATGGCTTCGGTTCGGTTTGCGTAGCCTCGGGCCGGGCGCTTGGCAACTAATCACCGTAATCCTGACGTACTATGACGGGCCGCGGTTCGCGACGTGCAGAACGTTCGTCGCGATGCTGGCACGAAATCGTCTCCGCACTGACCGGCTGATCCTTTCCCGAACGGCAAGTACGGACTCTGACCCCGTGACGCGTTCCATCAACGCGTGACGTCAATCTGACTTAGCCCCTTAATCGAGGGCAGCACCGCAAGTCCCTCCGAATACCCTATTGAATGCTCGCGAGGCCGCTTTGTCCGGCTTTCAATTTGGCTGCCCCGAAAACTCCTTCAGATCGTCGGCTCAAGAATACGGTATCGTGGGCCGAATCGAGATTCGCATCGGCCGATCGAGTTACCTCGGCGCAACGGGCGAAGCCATCGGTGGAGAATAAACGTTTCGCAATAGCCTCATGGCTCCACGCCGCCAAGTCGTTTCTTTGTTCGCGCTCGGTAGACAGCGCAGGTCCCGCTTGAAGGCGCACGGTCAGCGAACGGCAAGAGAGAACCGACATCACGCTTTGAAACAGGCTCGTATCGCCCGCGTAGGCAGGCAAGAGGCTCTGTTGCGCACGCGCGTCGTGATAGGACAATGCGATGGGCAACACCTGACGTTTCGCGTCAATCGCGGCTTGAAACAGGGCGCTGCGGAACGGTAGCACGAGCGTTCCATCCGTACTTGAGCCTTCGGGGAAGAACATGATGGTTTGCCCACGCCTGAGTTGATTCGCGATTTCCGTGCATAGCTGCTTTGCGTCTCGGGCACTGTCCCGGCGCAGGAACAGCGTGTTCGTGCGGGAGGTGAGCCAGCCTATCACCGGCCAGGCTCGAACTTCCGCCTTCGCAACAAAACAAGCCGGCGATAGGGCATTAATGGCAAAAATGTCCAACCACGAGATGTGATTGGCGACGAGCAACGTACCCGAAGGGAGGTCTCGAAATGGTGCCTCGACGGCGATATTCAAAATGCGGAGCAAGCGCGCCGACCACCGCCGCTTGACGGCATCGCGCCGTTCTGGAGTCCAGTGAGGATATAGGGCGGCTACGACGAAGAGCCCGAGGAGCAAATGCACCGCGAGCCGGCACGCGCGATAAGCCACGGTCGGCAGGGGCGTCCGTGGGTCGGGAACACGCGTTCTCTGCGCAACGCCCTCCATCATCTTCCAACGAAGTGTTTGGCATAGCGGTCACTCAACCGGGACATCGGCATCAAGATCGGCAGATCGGCGGTGTTGAAATCGGGATCCCAGGCGGGCGCTCCGCATACATAGGCGCCTGCCCGGATATAGCCTTTAATAAGAGGAGGAACTTCTGCCGGACCGTCATCGCGAAGCGCGGAAAGCGGAAGCGGGCATCGCGGGAAGACACGGTACTCCATCGGCCCCAGATGCGTCTCCAGCTGTCGATAAACGCTAGCGGCAGCATGCCCGCCGTCGGCCATGCTGATGCTTGCGCAACCGATTAGGTATTCATACCGGTTCTCGGTCATGTACTGCGCGAGGCCGGCCCAGAGCAACGAAATGGTCGCTCCAGTGCGGTAATCGGCGTCGACACAAGAACGGCCGATTTCCACCATCTGCCGACGAAGATGGCCCAGACGGGCCAGGTCGAACTCACCCTCCGAATAGTACCTGCCGAGGATTTGTGCGCTTTCGGGCGATAGAACGCGATAGGTGCCGACGACAGTCCCGTCATCCTCGTTGCGTACGATCAGATGGCTACATTCGTGATCGTATTCGTCCTGATCAACGCCCGGAGTGGCGCATTGCAACTTGGCTCCGAGTTCTTCCGCGAAGACACGGTATCGCAATTTTTGCGCTTCCAGGATCTCGCGTTGCGTACGGGCAAAACCCACGGAAAGGCGGGGACGAGCGCGCAGAGAGCGCTCAGGCTGTTGGCGTAGCGGGGTCGAATGGGTCATGGCAGTCCCTCCTATAAGTTGAAGAGACTGTAGGGAGATGTGTTTACGGTTCGGTTATGCCGCCATTACGAAACAATGACCCAAGAGCGACGCGCCTCGCTTTCGCGTATTCGAACCGTCACTCGGCACGATTTCGGGAGCCAGGGGCTGGTCAGTAACGCCGCCGCAACTTTGCCAAGTTAACGTGCCCGACTGTCAAATTTGATAGGGTGATTTATCCGTGAGCATTCGCCGCCATCTAGTCCTCATCCTTGCCATTGCATCTGTCGCCTTGCTGGTCCTCGGGGGTACAACTCTTTATCAGTTCCAACGAAACAAGATACTGATCTACAAGCTGACTGATGGAGCCATTCCCGGTTTTCTCGCGGCCTCAGAACTTGGCTCGAAGCTGAAGACCTTGCAGATTTTTATCATCGGCCTAGTGAATGCACCCGACCAAGGTATTGCTGAACAACAAAAAGAAAAAGTCGAATCATCGCGTCGCGATCTCGTGCGTGATCTCGAAGAGCAAATGGACATCGCCGATTCGCCGGTCCAGCAGGGGCTAATCAAACAGGCCCAAGAAAGCATGCACAACTACTTCGGCGCCATCGACGATGTAATGACGCTACGTTTGACGGGTCAGCGCGACCTTGCCGAAGCGGCTCTCGAGGGGACTGCCGGCCCGTATCTTCAGGAGTTGGAGCAGATTCTCGGCACGCTTCGGGTGGAGAAACGGCGTGCCAAAGAACAAACCGCCGCGCTGATCGACGTCAATTTGCAGGACACCATGAAGACGCTGGTGGTCGCTTCTGCGCTTACCGTGCTGACCCTGGCCGTCTTGGGCTACCGCCTCTACCGTCAGATCGTTTTCCCGCTTCGGACGATGGAAAAAACCATGTCGAAGGTCGCCGTCTCCCTGGATTTTACGCAGCGTGCTCCCGTTAGGCGCAAAGATGAAATCGGACATTCAGTGGCCGCCTTCAATTCGCTCCTGGACACTCTGCAATCGAGCATGAGGGAAATGGTGCGAGTAATTCAGGACAACGAAGTCATGGCCATCGAAATGCATCAGTCGGCCGTCACCCTCGCGGATATCGCCTCAAGCGGAAGCGTCTCTTCCAAAGAGATCCAAACCGCCGTGCAGCAGGTTCAGGCCCAGATCAGCCAGATTTGCCTTAACACCCGCCAAGCCGGAGATCTGACCGAAGCGTCGGGCCAACAGGCCGTCATGAACAGCCAAATCATTCGCGATGCGGTAGACCGCATACACGCCCTAGCCCAGGGCATCGAGTCGGCGGCAGACAAGGTATTCGCGTTGGCGGCCGCAGGCCAGAACATTGGGGGCCAAATCAAGGAGATCAGGGAAATCGCCGACCAGACGAATCTGCTGGCGCTGAATGCCGCCATTGAGGCCGCGCGGGCCGGGGAGACGGGACGGGGTTTTGCCGTCGTGGCAGACGAGGTTCGCAAGTTGGCCGAGCGGGTAACCGCGGCTACGCTCTCCATTACTAAGCAAGTGGCAGAGATTGATGCTACCTCCGCACTATCCACCGACCTCATGCAGAGAGTCATCGCCGAGATGCAACATAACCTTGAACTCACGAGGTCCGCTGGCTCCGCGATGGCGGAGATAGAATCGTCCACCCGCGAAGTCGTCTCGGTCGTCGATGAAATTGGTGAGCAAGTCAGCGTGGGCCAAGCGTCGAGCGAAGCCATCGTGCTTCAGGTTAACTGCATCGACAGCGTGATTTCGGAGGCCAACGTAGCCGCCGAAAACACCAAGGACTTCGCCGATCAGATCCGAGCGCTTTCCAACCAGATGACCGGCATCATCAATCGATTTCGCATTGGCGAGGGGCAACTGGCGGCTTGAAGCCGTCACCGTGGGGAGCCGGCCTGTCCGAACGCGACTCCAATTTCCACTACGATGGTGTCGAGTTCGTCCTGCCAGGTGGCCGCGGCTCTCAATATCTTTTGCAGCGAAAAAGCAGTTCTCCAGTGTCTAGTCGGCGGGCATCCGTCCGCCGAAAAAGGCCACGGTCCACGACGGGTTTTGAGAGCTGGTTCCTTAAGACAAAGTCAAAACGTCATGGCGCGAGACATGGTACGCGAACGCCCATTTGCACCAACGCGGCCTCAATCGCTTCTACTGCTCTACGCAAGATCGAAGGCTCGATGGCGCCAATGCAACCCACGCGGAATGTTTCCGTTCGCGTCAATTTTCCGGGATAGAGAATGAAACCTCGCTCGCGTACGCGCTCGTAGAGCTCGCCAAATCGATACGCGGGGTCGGTAGGCGCGTGAAACGTGACAATGATGGGGGACTGAACCGAATCGTTGAGGAACGTCCGCAGGCCGAGATCCCGCATGCCACCGATGAGCATAGAGTAGTTCTTTCGGTAGCGCAGCAGCCTTGCGGGCTGGGCACCCTCAGCATGATATTGGTCCAGCGCGGCCCGTAGAGCCGACACCACATGGGTCGGCGGAGTAAAGCGCCACTGTCCGGTTTTTGAAAAGTAGCTCCACTGGTCATGAAGATCCAGGGCCAGCGAGTGCGAGTTGCCGGCGGCGTCTTTCAAGGCGTTGCGTTCGGCAATGACAAAACCCATGCCGGGAACGCCTTCAAGGCATTTCCCCGACGCAGCGATGACCGCGTCAAACGGCATCGTTCGAGCGTCGATCGGCATGACGCCGAACGAGCTCATGGCGTCGACGATGAGGCGGCGGCCCTGGCGTGAGACGGCGGCGGCAATATCCGGCAGCGGGTTGAGAATTCCCGTACCTGTTTCACAGTGAACTTGTGCAACGTGCGTGATGCCGGGGTCGGCCGCCAGAGCGGCCTCGATTCGCGCCGGATCGGCAACTTCATTTTCCCTGAAATCGAGTACAACGACCTTGCGATGCAGGTAATCCAGGATGCGAGTGATGCGTTCGCAATAAGCGCCATTGGTGGGAACGAGCACTTTCCCATCCCGCGGAACCAAGGTACCCAGGGCGGCTTCAACAGCGAAGGTGCCACTCCCTTGGAGAGGCACGCAGACATGACTTTCGCGAGCGTGGGCAATCTCCACCAGGTCTGCGCAAACCGAGGCCGTCAATTCGTTGAAAGCCTTATCCCACGACCCCCAGTCGCGGAGCATGGCGGCTTTGGTTTCAGCAGAGGTTGTTAGCGGACCGGGCGTGAGCAATACAGGATCGGACATGGTTTCTCCCAAAGAGGGGCTAGTGTTGATCTGGCCGTCAAGGAGAGACGGCGGCTCGAAGTACGCGGCGCTCTGCCGCATCAGCCATCGCCTCAGCCACGTGTTCTAGGGGGTAGTGCCCGTCGACCAGTTCGTGAAATGGAAACCGTCCGCGGTTGGCGACGACGAAGTCGACGGCTTGAAGCAGATGGCGCGGGTGATAGTTATGGACGCCGGCAACCGTGAGGTGCTTCTTGAGAAGCAAGTTGGCGTCTAGGGTGATCATCGCGTCGGGGTTTACGAGCCCGGCCAACACGTAGCGTCCACCGGGACGAAGGGCCGCCACTCCTTGGTGAATCGCCGCAGCTTGTCCGCAGACTTCAATGGCGACATCTACGCGGAGGCGGTTGCGTACCGGTTCGGGCGACGATTCGCCGGCCTCGAAAAAGTCATCGACGCCGAAGCGCTTCGCCATGTCGCGACGCGACGGGACCGAATCGACGCCGATAACTCGGCGTGCTCCGCGAGCTTTGGCCATCGCTGCGCCGTATATCCCGAGCAGGCCAAGTCCCTGTATCAAAACTGTGTCACCGAAACGGACGTCCGCCGCGTCGATCGCTGCGCACATCGTCGCTACGCCGCAATTTATAGGAGTCGCTTCCTCATCAGTCAGAATGTCGGGCAGGCGCGCGATCCACGAGTTCTGGAGCACATAGCAATACTCAGCAAAACCACCATGGTGATGGGGCGCTTCATCCGCAGACATATGGCCGTATTTCGCCACGCCCGGCGATTTCTGCGGCAACCCGCAGACTTCGCTCAGGAAGGTCCGTTCGGGAACGAAATACTCACTCCACGTAATGCGATCGCCCACGACAAGCGGATTGTCGCGGAGATCGCGAATCGTTCCCTCGCCCAGGGCGGCGATCGTTCCGATGATCTCGTGCCCGAGTAGCGCTGGGCAAGCGTTGGGACGGTGACCTTGCCACGAATGAATGTCCGAACGGCAGATCGTGCACATCTTGACCTTGACCAGCACTTCTCCGGTCGAGGGCAGTCGCAAGGGATAGTCAGCTAGACGGAAATCGCCATTCGGGGCATCGTACACGGCGACCCGCGCCTCTTTTGGAATCGACGTCCCGAGGTGAAAGCGATCAGGCATCGACGTCGGTTCCGTTGATTGCGTAATCGAACAGCTGGTAACTCTTGACGCCTGCGGTGGCACGTTCGGCGTAGCGCTGATTCAGCGGACGATTGAGAATGAACGGCACCCAAGCTTCGGATGGCCCGCCATGGCTGCGCAATCGTGCATCCGACAGAGCGGTGAGATCGTGGTCAATCGCCCTTGAGCCAATGACAAAATTCTGTTCGGCAATGACTGCGACATCTCCCTCGCGGTCGACGGGTAAAGCGTATCGTCGGCTGACCGTGGCGCGGTCCAGCGCCTCGGCTATCCCTTGCACGCCTTGCAGGCGATTGATGATGGCTTGAGCCGTGACCTCCCGGGTCAGGCACCATACCCGGACGAAGCCTCCCAGCGCACCGTGGTGACGGACGAAAGCGTCGGTAATGGGACAAATGACTTGCGTCGTTCCCGTGCCAAAGGTTTGGTCGAGCAGATCTTGCAGAAACACGACGTTGGGTTTCCCGTCGGGCCCTGCCTTGTCGCTCATTCCGTGATCGGCCGTGAGGGCGACCGTGGCCCCGAGTTCGTCCAGTTGTCCGAATAACTCGTCAATGCGGCGGTAGAAGGCTGTGGCTACCGGATCGCCTGGGGCGTGCTTGTGCTGTATGAAGTCGGTCAGCGACAAATACATGAGATCGGGGCGCTCGCTATTCAATAAACGAACCCCGGCGTGCAACACAAACAAGGAGAGTTCCATCGAATACATGTCGGGCAAGGGCATGCCGAAGCGCTCGAGCACATTCTCGATGCCGTGCTCAGTCAGCGTGCATCGGTCGGCTTTCTCTGACGAAAAACAGATGTTGCCACCCGCTACATCGACGCCACTGCCGAGTTGCTCACGCAGTTTGTCCTTCGCCGTAATCGCTATCACGCGGGCGCCGGCATCGGCAAATTCGGCTAACAACGTTCGGCTTCGCAACAACTCGGGACTCGTCATGACAACGGCTTTGCCCGCCGAGTCGAGGTAGAAGTTGCCGGAAATACCGTGAACAGAAGGCGGTGCCCCGGTGACGAGCGATACGTTGTTCGGGCAAGTGAAACTCGGCACCGTCCCTTCGGCTACGGACGTAAACCCTTTACGGATGAAACGTGCGATGTTCGGCAGCGCGTCATCACGCAGGCCCCTCTCGATGTAGGCAGGATCACCACCGTCAATGCAGACTGCGACCACCGGACGTGACGGCCGGCGGTAGGTAACACCGTTGAGGAGGATTTCTTTGTCGTTAGGCATAGGAGATTGGATTATCGGGAAGAACGTTCGTCATATGGCGAGTTGGCGAATCCGCGAGGAAACGAGGTCGATCAACGTGACGCAGACGATAATGATCAGAAGAACGGCGCTGGTCTCGGCATAGTCAAACCCACGGATTGCCTCATGGAGAATGACGCCAATACCCCCAGCGCCGACCATGCCAACGACAGAGGCGGAGCGGACGTTGGACTCGAAGCGGTACAGGGAATAGGAAATCCAGAGCGGCAGGACTTGAGGAATGACGCCGTAGATGATTTCCTCCAGGAGGCTGACACCAGTCGCCCGGACACCTTCCACCGGTCGCGGGTCGATGGCTTCCACTGCCTCGGCGAAGAGTTTGGCGAGGACGCCGGTGGTATGCACCCACAGCGCCATTACCCCCGCGAACGGGCCGAGGCCGACCGCCACGATGAACAGCATGGCGAAGACCATTTCGTTGATCGCCCGGCAAGCGTCCATTGCCCGGCGCACGGGCTGTACAACCCACTTCGGGGCGATGTTCTCCGCTGAAAGGAGCCCCAGGGGTACGGCGCAAATAATGGCCAGCACGGTTCCCCAGATGGCGATGTGTATCGTCACCGCCATTTCGGCAAGGTAGACCCGCCAGTCGTGAAAATTCGGAGGAAAGAAATCCCGCGCAAAGACGACCATATTGGCCGAATCACGCCATAGATCAGCGGGGCGCATATCGGCCCCGCTCCATGACCAGATGAGAAGGGCGCCGAGGACGCCCCACGCGAGGTGATTCGTCAGACTACGGGGCGGCGGATTGAGCGGTACGTCATTGATACTGGGTTGCGACGTCATCAAGAGCGCCTCGTATCAGTTGGAAAAGAGAGCAACGGCGGCCGCTCGGCGGGTGAGATCATTCAGACGCAGGTTCTCGCCGGACGAACGGTGTCACTTCTGCATCTGCTTCGCCAACTCGGCGAGTTGGGCGTCGAGTTCGGCCAGCTTCGCCTTCTTGGCCGCGGCGGCCATGTGTTCATCGCTCTCGTATTTCTTGCGGTCCTTGAACAGCTCCAACTGCCGGATCGGCAACAACTGAGCGTCCGACGATGCCTTGAACCCGGCCAGCCGGTACATGTTCTTGAGAATCTCTTTCTCACGATCGTCTTTGCCGTAACCGACCACGAAATCCTGGATCTTCTTCTTGAGATCAGCAGGTAAATCTTTCCGCCACACGAGGGGGTCGCGCGGAATCAATGGCGAGGTCCAGAGGATGCGAATCTGTTCGAGCTTTTCTGGTGACTTCTCCTGCATCTTCTGCGTCATCTCGCTATTGCTCGTTGCAACATCCACCTGCCTGTTCAATACCGCCAGGAAGTTCCCCTCGTGGTTCGACGACCGCGTGACCTTGAAGTGGGTTTTTGGATCGAGACCATTCATGCTGAACACGTAGTACGTGGGCACCAGCGTCCCCGACGTGGAAGACGGATCGCCGATTCCAAACGTGTAGTCTTTGCCGTTCTTCAATACCTGATCGAGGGTGGAGATGCCTGAATCCTTGTGGGTAATGATGTACGAGTAGTAGCCGGGCGTTCCATCGAGGTCGACAAACTGGACGAACACCTGACCATTTGCCCGGTCCACGGCGTCAATGGCGGCCAGATTCCCGTACCACGCTATCTGCACTTTGTTGAACCGCTGCGCCTCGATGATGCCGGCGTAGTCCGTGGCGAAAAATCCGTTCACCTTTACGCCGACCGCCTTCGCCATGTCGTCAAGGAAAGGCTGCCACATCTGTTTTAGCGCGCCAGATTTTTCAGTGGCGATGATTCCGAAATTGAGTTCCTTCGGCTCGGCCGCTACGGCGGTTCCGGCAATGGCAAAGGCCAGTCCGGCAATGAGGCTTTTGAGAAGAGACGGCATCAGTGTTTCCTTTCTTTTGTATAGATAGAAACTGCGTAAAGGGATGTCACGCGAGAACAAGCCCGGACGGTATGGCGCCGTCGCGCATCAGAGGGGGCACTGCCGGTGAGTTTTCGACGAGTTGGCTGGCATTGGCACCATAGAGCTGCGCCAGCAAGGCGGGCGTCAGGGCCGATGACGGACCGTCGTAAACCACGCGTCCGGCATTCAGGGCGATGGTCCGCGGACAATAACGGATGGCGAAGTCGACCTGGTGCAGGGACACGAGCACGGTACAACCCCGTGCCCGGTTGAGGTGAGTGAGAACCTCCATGACCTTTCTGGAGGACTCCGGGTCAAGCGAGGCGATCGGCTCATCGGCAAGAATGATCCGCGCTTTCTGAACCAGACAGCGTGCCAATGCCGCACGCTGCTGCTGACCTCCCGACAGAGTGCCGGCACGCTGCCAAGCGGTTTGTTCGATGCCCACCGAAGCCATCGCTTCAAGGGCCAGCTGTCTCTCGCCGACAGTGAACAGCATGAGCATCCGGCGCCACCAGGCCGCGCGGTGAAGCAACCCGACGAGGACGTTGATGATGACGGGAAGCCGGCTGACGAGGTTGAACTGCTGGAAGACGAAACCGAGTTCGCGCCGCACGACGCGCGCGTTGCCAACGAGCCGCCCATTTTCTTGCACGGTCCGCCCAAGCACTTTCACAGTGCCTTCATCGGCGGCCATGAACCCTGGCAACAGCCGCAGGAGGGTGGATTTTCCGGAGCCTGAGGCGCCCAGCAGCGCGACCATTTCTCCTTGCTCGATTCGAATCGAAACGGTATCCAGTGCTCGACAGCAGGAGAAGTTTTTTGTCAGCTCGGTGATTTCTACGGCGTTGGCCATCGCGATCTTTCTTTGTCATGAAGCGGCAACACGTCAATCCTAGGATCTCGACATTGCATTTTGTTGACAATCTGCAAAGCGACGAAGAACCTTACGAAATCATTCATCAACGAGATGACGCCGCAATGACATACCCCGTGACGCTGGAACTACTCAAGACGCACTCGCTTCCATCCCTTGTGCAGGAGGAACTTGAACGGATGATTCTGGACGGCCGCCTCGTGCCGGGAGAGCAGCTCCGCGAAATACCCCTCGCGGCGCTCCTCGGAGTCTCCAGAGGGCCGATCCGCGAAGCGTTTCGTGCGCTCGAGGAAAAGGGTTTGGTCATGGTGGTCAAGAACTGCGGCGTCTATGTGCGCACTCTCGACATCGAAGAGGCTGACCAAATCTACGAGGTGCGCCTAGTTCTTGAGCGCCTCATTGGTGAGAAGGTCACAAGACGAATCGACGAGCAAGGACTACAGTCGTTGCGCGAAACGGTGTCCGGCATGCGGGACGCCGTCGAGGATGGCGATGTGACCCGTTACACCGGTTTGAATATCGCCTTTCACGACACGCTGGCCCGTCTCACCGGGAATCTAAAACTGCATGCGACGTATGCGCGTCTGGTTGGCGAACTGTCTCTTTTTCGCCGCCAGACGTATGTACATGACGAGCAGTCTCTGGCCATCTCGTTCTCGGAGCACCAGACGATTCTGAATGCGATCGTCGAGCGCCGAGCCGGCGAAGCGGGCCGGCTCCTGCAAAAGCATGCAAGCGACAGCCAGCGCCGTCTGCACAGGGCGCTTTCTTCCTGATCATCTCTTCATAAGGCAAAGAAAACACATGAGTGCTTTCACGATCCGGCGCGAGTCAATGCGCGTTGCCAGCGGACGGCCGACTGGCGATGGGCGTGTCATTGAGGTCCTTAACCCCTATTCTGGTGAATGCGTGGGGACCGTGCCCAAAGCATCGGTCGACGATGTCCGCGCGGCGCTTGAGGCCGCTGCAAAATATCGCCCAACCCTTACTCGGGCGGACCGGGCCGCCATACTGCAACAGGCCGCGGAAAGCGTCGTATCGCGGAAGCAAGAAATCAGTGACCTGATTACGGCCGAGTCCGGCCTATGCAAGCAGGACACGCTCTACGAGGTAGGCCGCGTACGAGACGTGCTTCTTTTCGCCGCGCAAGCTGCGCTGCAGGATGACGGACAGATTTTTTCCTGCGACATAACGCCCCACGGCCGCCATCGGCGGGTATTTACCCAACGCTCGCCCTTGCTGGGCGTCATCACGGCGATCACGCCGTTCAATCATCCGATGAACCAGGTGGCGCACAAAGTCGCACCTGCGATTGCGACAAACAACCGCATGGTCCTGAAACCGTCGGAGAAGGTTCCTCTTTCGGCGCTGCTTTTTGCCGACATTCTTTATGAGGCTGGACTTCCCGTCCCCATGTTCCAAGTGGTCACCGGGGAACCGGCCGAGATCGCCGACGAACTCCTGACCAATCATTACGTCGATCTGGTGAGCTTTACGGGCGGCGTCAGCGTCGGCAAATACATCGCGAGCAAGGTCGGGTACCGGCGGGTGGTGCTTGAACTCGGCGGCAATGATCCGCTGATCGTCATGGACGATGCTGATCTTGACGAGGCGGCGGCGCTTGCGGTCACGGGATCCTACAAGAACTCGGGACAGCGGTGCACGGCCGTCAAACGAATTCTTGTGCAGAATCGCGTGGCCGACGAATTCGTCGACCGGCTCGTCGAAAAAACAACCCAGTGGCGTTTCGGCAACCCGACTGACGAGACGCAGCAGATGGGAACGGTGATCGATGAAGCGGCGGCCAAAGTGTTCCAGAGCCGGGTGGAGGACGCCGTCGCTCTAGGCGCAGAGCTTCGCTGTGGTAACCAACGAGAAGGCGCCCTTTATGCGCCCACCGTCGTCGATCACGTCACATCCGAAATGAGTGTCGTTCGCTATGAGACGTTTGGCCCCGTGTCACCCGTGATTCGTTTCGAGACGGTTGATGACGCAATCGAGATCGTGAATGGCTCCGCCTACGGGTTGTCGTCGGGTGTCTGTACCAATCGCCTGGATGTCATTACACGTCTGGTAAACGAACTTCAAGTGGGTTCGGTGAACGTGCGTGAGGTTCCTGGTTACCGGCTCGAACTCACGCCGTTCGGGGGCATCAAGGATTCCGGACTCGGCTACAAGGAAGGCGTGCAAGAGGCGATGAAGAGCTTCACAAACGTCAAAACCTACTCGCTTCCTTGGCCCGCATGACATCCACCTCGGTACTCATGGCCGTTCTGTTGTCCGCAGTGATGCATGCGGGGTGGAACTTCCTGGTGAAAGCCAGCAGTGATCGTCTTCTTGACACCGTGACCATCGCCGTGGGCGGAAGCTTTCTCGCGGCCCTAACGCTACCTTTTGTTCCACCTCCGTTACCTGAAAGCCGGTGGTGGCTTGGTTGTTCGGTGTTCGTCCACATCGCGTACTTTCTGGCCTTGGTGGAGAGCTATAAACACGCCGACCTATCCGTCGCCTATCCCTTGATGCGTGGCTGCGCACCCGTTATCGTGGCCTTATGCGCTCCTTTGTTTGGGGAGCCTTATCACTCGACCCTTTTCATCGGCATCGGCCTGGTTGGCCTGGGCATTATCTTCCCCGTAGTGATCGGCTTCGGTCGCTGCGTCGCGGAAACAAGAGGGCTGCCATACGCTCTTTGCAACTCCGCGGTTATTGCTCTCTACACCATTCTTGATGGGGTCGGCGTACGCCACTCAGGAAGCGCCGCCGCCTATACCCTATGGCTTTTCTTTTTCGATGCATGGGGAATACTGGCGGTAGCGTTATGGTATCGGGGAGGCGACGTGATCCGTCATCTCGCGCACCGCTGGATGTATGGGATCAGCGCGGTGGTCATCCGCTTGGGGGCGTGAATCTCACCTCACCTTTTGTCTTTCGCGGGAACGATCGGGCGCCCCCTCGTTCGGGGCGCTTTTCATCATGGTGCAATATTCGTTGTCCAAGATGCGCGAATGTTCTCCTATTTCGCAAAGCCTCATGCGTGAGCACGAAAAATATGTCGGCCGGCTGGTGCGCCTGAAGTCCAGCGCCCACTCGCAACACCTCGGTCAACCCGAGCACGACGACAATGACGATGGAGAGGTTTTTGTGGTTGCCGCCACTGTGCGCGGCGCCCGCCGGATCGTTTGCTACGGCGCCAGCCGACGAGTTAACGTCCCGCGGTCCGAGGTCGTTTTTCTGTAGAAAAAAAAACGGCAGGGTCTGCGGATCGTGCACGGTTCTGAAACGCGAGGCTTGTTGAGCAGCCAGCCTTAGCGTCGTTGCGGTAGAGCTTCCAAGAGCTTCTTGATCCCCTTCGCATCGTATTTGAAAAGCAGCGATAAAGCCGCCCGGACCAAATCGCTTTTCTTCACGTCTAGATCTTGGTCTGTGAGTTCACGCTTGATCCGAACCAGTTCGTTGTGCTCGCTCTTCAAGAGGGTAAAGCTGTCGCGGACCGGTGCGCTTCGGTTCCGCAGGACTTTATCCAGCGGACGAGGAAAGAACTTCGATAAGCGCTTGCGCCGTGCAGGGAGACCGGCAGAGGGATTTATGACGGTCGAAACGTTCGTCTTCCCACCGGCTGACTCAGAGTTATTGTTAGCCATTTCCTTCCTCATTCTCAACACAATCCATTCTGTTTGTTCTATAGGGGCTTGCCCTGGTACGTATAATTAACGTCTCAACTCGGAGACATCGCCATGCTGGACTATCGAATGGTGGCTGACGAGGCAGAGCGTTGGTCAAACGATCCCCGACTTGGTGAGAACTGGCGATCAGTTGCGCGCAGTCTTGCGCATCTGAGCACAATTCTCATCGATCCCTACTATGGCTGCCCGACCGAGCACGAGGCAGCCGAAGTGATGTATCGGCGCCTGAGCAAAGCGGTTAAGTCGCTGAGGTTAACCAGAGCGCCTAGCTTCTCTCTGAAAGGTCCGTCATCCCGCCAAAAATCCATACCAATCATATGGACTTTAGTATAACGGCGAGCGTCGCAGAAACCGGCTTTATGACAGATATGTGACAAGGTTTTGCGGCAGTGCCCGACGGTATCGTGAAGGTAAAGACCCTCCGTACGGGAAAGAAAATTGTATGTGGTCGCGCTAGCTGGTCCTATACTCCGTCGCCCGAAGACGAGTCCTCGCCAATCCTGATGCGCGTGCGACTCGCGGTGTGATTTTGGGTTGCGGTGCTAACCCGCATTCCGACAGGATGGCGCGCCTTCTCCGATGGAAGCCCTTCCACGGTGTGTTTCCCACGTTTCCGTCTGCTCCATGGACTAAGCGTCGGCACCTTCATGGGACGCACATGTGATTGGTGTGAACGCTGTGTCATTTGCTCGTAATACGATGCGCTGACAATGCCCGTGGGATGAGCAAGCTGGCCAAGATCGGTTCGGATGTGCCATTTACTGGAATTCGGCGGCTCGCTGCTACGGCGTCAGTTGGCGTCAGCGCTTGTGACGTTTTCCTGATGTGAGAAGAACAACAAAGGGACAAGTAATGCTCCGCGTGGTGGGCGATTCCACGGAAGTGGCCGTATCCGAAGACCCAAGGCATTTCGCCGCCGTCGACCTTGGCTCGAATAGCTTTCGCCTGCAAATCGGTCGTGTCATTGACGACCAGATCTACCCGATGGACTCGATCAAGGAGTCTGTACGGCTCGCCTCGGGGATCACATCCGACAAAAGGCTTGATGAGCCGGCTCAGCAGCGAGCCTTGGCCGCGCTAAGCCGATTCGGTGAACGCCTGCGCGGGTTCGACAAAAGCACCGTGCGTGTGGTGGGAACGAATGCGCTACGCGTCGCCCGGAATGCGCCTGATTTCCTTCCGCTGGCGGAGAAGGCGCTTGGCTTCCCGATCGAGATCATTGCCGGGCGTGAAGAAGCGAGGTTGATCTACGTCGGCGTGGTGCACTCGTTGCCGCCGTTCGACGGGCCTCGCTTGGTCGTCGACATCGGCGGCGGCTCAACGGAGTTCATCGTCGGCCGGCAAATGAAACCGCTGCTGTTGGAATCGCTATATATGGGATGCGTGAGTTATTCGGAGCGCTTTTTCCCTGGCGGCAAGGTGGACAAAAAGCGCTTCCGGGAAGCCGAGACGATGGCCGGCCAGGAGATCGAGCGCATCGCGGCGGCGTATGGTCAGGTGGGTTGGGGCGAAGCGGTGGGTTCCTCTGGGTCAGCGCGTGCCATCGCCGAGTTGCTCGAAGCAAACGGACTCAATCCGGGCGGCGTTGGAGGCATTACGTGGCGTGGCCTCGAATCCCTGCGCAGCCTGATGATTCAGGCCGGTTCGATCGATCGCTTAGAACTGCGCAATCTACCGCTTGAAAGATTGCCCGTCCTCGTGGGTGGTGTTGCCATCCTGTACGCGATTTTCAGCGGGCTGGGTATCGAGCGTATGAAGTATGCCGGTGGCGCTTTGCGTCTCGGCGTCCTTTACGATTTGCTCGGGCGTCTTCATCAGCGCGATATGCGCGATACGACGGTGCGCCACTTTAAGCGCCGCTACCACGTAGACCTGCACCAATCGGCACGGGTGGAGCAAGCAGCGCGGGCGTTATTCAAACAATTGAATCGCCATCCATGCAACCTCGCGGTGGGTACGAAAGAAGACCAAGAGCGCGAGAACGCGTGGCGCTTTCTCCAATGGGCGGCGGCGTTGCACGAGATTGGCCTCTCGGTGGCGCACAGTGACTACCACAAACACGGTGCCTATATTCTCGCGGCGGCTGACATGCCCGGATTCTCCACCGAGGACCAGGAACGCCTCGCCAAAATCGTGCTCGGACAGCGCGGTAAGCTCGAAAAGCTCGCTGCTTTATCCAAAGGCAACCCGCTCTGGACCCTGATCTTCTGCCTCCGTCTCGCTGTTTTGCTTTGCCGATCGCGTGATGACCGGCCATTCCCTGAGATTCACGTCGGAATACTCCCATCGGGCGTTGGGTATGAGATTGAACTGCCCGATGCTTGGGGGGAGACTAACCCGCTCAGTGCCGCCGCCCTTTCGGATGAGAGTGCCCTCTGGCGACGGGTCGGTATAGATTTCCAAATCAAGTATCGCCCTGCGCATCTCGTTGCGATCGCCTGAATCGATTCGGCCGAAATGCACTCACGCAGCTCGGCCATCTGCCGTTGGCCCGTGCTGACCGATCTGTCCGTTCAACCATGTGAGTTCGAGAACGTCAGCTCTCCCGTTTGGAACTCGAACTCCCGACCCAAAGCAGGCATCCGGCTTTGTTGCGATGGGCAATGCGTGCCATCGACCAAGCATGCCCACGTGAATTGTTGTGCCAGCCGAAGTCTGCCTGTCCGACAATGAGCACTGGTCCAACGAGAAAGCAAAGGTAGCCCTGCTTCTATTTAGGGGTGCGTCAGACCTACAACAACGAGGGGTTTAAAAAGGAGGGTGAAAATGAGGGAAGCCGGGAGAGCGCGATCAGCTATCTCTGAGTCATTCAATACGTTAAAGGCATTTTGGCCTCGTCCGTATTATTAACAATAATCAGGGCGTTCAGCGCCTAGTTTGGCCGCACCATGTGAAACGACTAAGCTGCCTCCTTCTTGTTGACGTATTGACATCTGTCTCTGCCATTGCTTCGCCCCGAGGCGGAAATTGCATATGCCATCGCAAGCCCCTCTATTGCGGTGATCAAAACTGACAACGGGAGGTTGGGTGCCCAGCCACTCCTCCCGGGGCTCCATCATCGTTGCTACTCGACAGTGACTGATTTGGCCAGGTTGCGCGGCTTGTCGACGTCGGTACCGCGGACCAGAGCGACGTGATAAGCCAACAACTGCAACGGAACGACGTGCAGCAGCGCCGAAAGCTGCCCGTAATGCTCAGGCAGGCGCATGAGATGGATTCCATCGGACGCCATCATCTCGCTATCAGCGTCGGCAAAGACATAAAGCTCGCCACCGCGGGCGCGTACTTCTTGCAGGTTCGACTTGAGCTTCTCAAGCAGAATGTCGTTCGGGGCGACGGCAATGACCGGCATTTCCTTGTCGACGAGCGCCAAGGGGCCGTGCTTGAGCTCGCCGGCCGGATACGCCTCGGCGTGAATATAGGTGATTTCCTTGAGTTTAAGAGCGCCTTCCAGGGCGATCGGATAGTGTCGGCCGCGCCCTAGGAACAAGGCGTCCTGTTTCATTGCAAAACGTTCCGACCATTCGCGAATCTGCGGCTCGAGTTCCAAGACTTTGGTCAATGCGCTGGGCAGATGGCGCAATGCCTGCAACTCGGAGGCTTCGAGTGCTGGGGAGAGGCGCCCGCGCAGCTTGGCCAGGATCAGCGTCAAGAGGTACAACGCGGCTAACTGCGTCGTGAATGCTTTGGTTGAAGCCACACCGATTTCCGGGCCAGCGCGCGTAATGAAACGCAGCGCGTTGGCGCGCACCAATGACGATTCGGGCACGTTACAGATACACAGCGTGCGCGTCATGCCTTGTGCCTTGGCATGCTCGAGGGCGGCCAAGGTATCGGCCGTTTCGCCCGACTGCGAGAGCGTAACAACAAGCGTATCCGGATCGGATACCGATTCTCGATAACGATATTCGCTTGCCACCTCGACATTGCAGGGGATGCCTGCAATGGCTTCAAGCCAGTAACGGGCAACCAGACCCGCGTGGTAACTGGTGCCGCACGCGATGATGAGCACTTGTCGGGCGTCCTTGAGCAAAGACTCCGTATCGGCGCCAAAAAGACCCGGTTGAATGCTGCGCGCCGTGCCGAGCATTTCAAGCGTGTTCGACAGGGCTACCGGCTGCTCGAAGATTTCCTTCTGCATGTAGTGCCGATACTGCCCCAGTTCCACAGCGTCGGCGGAGAGTTGGGACTCCGTCTCGGCGCGTTCGACCGGCGTACCGTCGACGCGTGTGATACGAAAACCGTCGCGGGTCAATTCAGCGCAGTCGCCGTTCTCCAGATACACGATGCGCCGCGTCACTTGCAGCAAGGCCGCCACATCGGATGCCGCGTAATTGCCGTCTTCGGCCAGACCCAGCAGCAGCGGGGCCCCTTCGCGGGCAACGACAAGCCGGTCAGGATTGTCCTGGCGGAGCACGGCGATCGCAAAGGCACCTTGCAACTGGGCAATCGCCGTTCGGGCAGCGGTGAAGAAATCGGCCGTCTTCTTCAGTTCGGAAGCAATCAGGTGCGCGACAACCTCGGTGTCGGTGTCTGAGGTGAACTCGTAGCCCTCTCCCTTGAGCCGCAGACGCAGCGCCTCGTGATTCTCGATAATGCCGTTATGAACGACAGCCAGGCCGCCCGAGATGTGCGGATGTGCGTTGCGCTCGCACGGCACGCCATGCGTCGCCCACCGCGTATGGGAAATACCGATATGCCCTGAGACATGTGACTCTTCGACCTGCGCCGCGAGCCCAGACACTCGTCCCACGGCACGCAAGCGCCGCAAGCCGTCAGCGTCGATCAGCGCCAATCCGGCCGAGTCATAACCCCGGTATTCCAGTTTGCGCAAACCTTCGAGCAGGACAGGAACGATGTCGCGGTCTGCAACCGCAGCGACGATGCCACACATAGTCAGTTCACTTTCTGGTCTTGACCGGCCGCTTCCAGCCGGGAATCGAAATCTGCTTGGCGCGGGAAATAGTGAGTGTGTCTGCCGGCGCGTCCTTGGTCAGCGTGGTGCCCGCACCCAGGGTCGCGCCTCGTCCGACCCTCACTGGCGCTACGAGTTGCGTGTCGGAACCGATAAACGCGTCATCCTCGATGATCGTCTGGAACTTGTTCGCCCCGTCGTAGTTGCAGGTGATGGTGCCTGCACCAACGTTCACGCGGCTGCCGATCATCGCATCTCCAATGTAAGCAAGATGGTTCGCTTTCGAGTGGGCGGCGATGGTACTTTTCTTGATTTCCACGAAATTGCCGACATGCACGTCTTCTGCGAGTTCCGTTCCCGGCCGGAGCCGCGCAAAAGGTCCGATCTGCCCGTCAGCGCCGACCGTTGCATCCTCGATATGCGTAAATGCAGCCAGCCGTGTGCCAGAACCGATACGGGCGTTTTTCAGAACACAGTTCGGCCCAACCTCAACGGCTTCGCCGAGGTGCACCGTACCCTCGAAAACGCAATTCACATCAATGAACACATCGCGTCCACAGATCAGCTCACCGCGAACGTCGATTCGTGCCGGATCGGCCAACCGGACGCCTTCCTCCATCAGCCGCTCCGCTGTGCTGCGTTGCGCGATACGCTCCAGTTCGGCAAGTTGAACCTTGCTGTTGACCCCGAGGACCTCCCACTCATGTCCCGGATGTGTCGTGCGGATTGCAACGCCCGTCTCCACTGCCATGCCAACGACGTCGGTGAGGTAGTATTCTTTCTGCGCGTTGTCGTTCGAAAGGCGCCCGAGCCATTCGCCAAGCCGGCCAGTCGGCATGGCCATGATTCCAGTATTGATCTCACGAATCCGGCATTCGTCGGAAGTGGCGTCTTTCTGCTCGACGATGCGGACAACTCGCCCCCCAGCGTCGCGCACAATCCGGCCATAGCCGCTGGGATCGGCAAGCTCAACCGTGAGAATGGCCAGCGCATCCTGTGCCGCATGCAGTAATCGTTTCAGCGTATCTGCCTGGATTAGCGGCACGTCCCCGTAAAGCACGAGCGTCGTGCCGGCCCCCTTCAAGTGGGGGAGCGCCTGCTGTACGGCGTGTCCGGTACCGAGCTGCGGTTCCTGCAGCGCCCAAGCGAGGTCCGGCGCGTCAAGGGTCGTGCGCACCATGTCACCGCCATGGCCATAGACGAGGCACAAGGTCTGAGGCGAGAGAGAACGAGCCGTATCGATAACGTGCGCGGCCAGGGCTTTACCGGCCAGCGGGTGAAGGATTTTGGGCAGGTTGGAATGCATGCGCTTTCCCTGCCCTGCAGCGAGAATAACAATGTTCATGAAAGTACCTGGTAATGCGGACTAGCGTTCTTCCTGTCCGGACAGAATGTCGCCCAGCATTTGTTTGCCTTTCGGCGAAACGTACCAGTGCAGCACATTCTTGTCGTTGATGCGAGTTTCAATGATGCCGAGATTCTTGAGCACCGTCAGTCGCGTACTGACGAAGTCGCGCGCGAGGCCGGTCTTGTCCGTCAGGCCGGCCAGATTGCCGTAGACATGAGGTTCGCCGGCGAGTGCCCGCAGTATCTCGACGTCGTTGTACGAAAGAGACTCCTTAGCCGGTTCCGATTTGCCGTTAGGTGAAGATAACGTCCCGGTCGGATCAGCAGAAGGAATTAATTCCTCTCTGGAGGAACTGGCCAGCTCTCCTTGCTGCTTCATGGTGGCCACCTCACGTTTCATTTGGTCGACCTGGCCGATCAGCCGGTTGGCTACATTCTCGAAAACGCGTCGGGAAGCAACCACGTAGATCAGGCAGAAGCCGCCGAAAACGAAAAAGTCGGCCGGGCGCGACCGTGCCGCTTCGAGCAGGTTGCTCGAGATCATGTTGAGGAAAAGAGGAACGGTCAAGGCGGCGATCACGCCGAGAGTCAGGTATTTTCGCCAATCGCGCGACTCGGACTCAGCGTGCTTGTCGCACAGGAAAAAATTCGCTAAGCCGCCGAGCAGACCAGCCGCGACCATGATGAGCAGAATGACGAGCATATAGCCGTCGAGATTGTTGGGTAAGGCGGTGACCTGGAACGATTTTTGTAATTCAGGATTCATTGTCCACTCCCCCGAACAAGGCAGACATAACTATGCCATAGCCGTCCTTGAACCCAAAAGAAAACCGCATAACAGTTGATGCCGTTATGCGGTTTGACTACGCTGCACCTCCGCGCCAATGCTTGGGCGCCCTTTGCCGGCGGCTCACGCCCCGGCGCAAAGACGCTTACGTTCGCTAACGAGGCAGCGTGCTGGACCCCATGAGGAAAGCGTCCACTTCACGCGCGCACTGCCTTCCTTCGCGAATGGCCCAAACGACAAGCGACTGCCCGCGGCGAGTATCTCCGGCCGCAAATACCTTCTCGGCATTCGTCGCATAACAGCCATCACCATCCGTCGTCGCCTTGGCGTTGCCACGCGCGTCTTTTTCCACGCCAAAGGCATCGAGCAGCCCACCGACAGGATGCAGAAAGCCCATGGCCAGAAAAACGAGGTCCGCAGGGATGATTTTCTCGCTGCCCTCGACTTCGCACATCTTGCCGTCTTTCCACTCGAGCTCGACCGTACGCAACTCCTTAACGCAGCCGCTCTCCCCAGCGAACTCCTTCGTCGCTATCGAAAAACGCCGCTCGGTGGCTCCTTCAAGGTGTGATGACGAAGTACGGAGCTTGAGAGGCCAGTATGGCCAGGTCAACGCCTTGTTCTCCCGCTCTGGAGGTTGCGGCATCAGTTCGAGTTGCGTCACCGATGCGGCGCCGTGCCGGTAGCTGGTCCCGACGCAGTCCGATCCGGTGTCGCCGCCACCGATCACGACGACGTGCTTGCCCTTCGCATTGATCGGATTCGCTTTGCCGCCAGCCACCGCCTTGTTTTGCGGAATCAAGAGTTGCAGTGCCGGATAAATGCCCTTCAATTCGCGCCCAGGAATAGGCAGGTCGCGGGGGACTTCCGATCCCGCCGCCAGAATCACGGCATCGAACTCCCGTTGGATCTGCTCGGCCGAAACGAACTCCTTTGCATCGTTGCAGATTCCTTCAGGCAGCTGCTCACTCCCGACGAGCACGCCCGTACGGAACGTCACCCCTTCCGCCTTCATCTGTTTGACGCGGCGTTCGATGAGCGTCTTGTCGAGTTTGAAGTCCGGTATTCCGTAGCCGAGCAGACCGCCAAGGCGATCGTTCTTCTCGAAAACCGTCACATCATGACCAACGCGGGCCAATTGTTGCGCCGCCGCAAGGCCGGCGGGACCGGAGCCGACGATAGCGACCTTTTTCCCGGTTTTGGCTTTCGGCGGCTGCGGCACGATCCACCCCATCTGCCATCCCTTGTCAGCGATCGCGTGCTCGATCGACTTGATTCCGACAGGATCCGAGTTGATGTTGAGCGTACACGCTTCCTCGCACGGCGCTGGGCAGATACGTCCCGTGAATTCCGGGAAGTTGTTGGTGAGGTGGAGAACGGCAAGCGCCTGCTCCCAATTGCCGCGATAAACGAGGTCGTTCCAGTCGGGAATGATGTTGTGGACGGGGCAGCCGTTGTTGCAGAACGGGATACCGCAGTCCATACAGCGCGAACCCTGAAGGCTCGCTTGTTCATCATTCAGCGTCGCGACGAATTCGCGATAGTGCTTCAATCGCGTCGTCGTCGGCTCATACGCTTCGGACAGGCGCTGGTACTCCATAAAGCCGGTCGGCTTTCCCATTATGCAGCCTCCAATTGCTGACTTTCCGCCTTTTGTGCGGCCAATTCGGTTAGCGCGCGACGGTATTCATGCGGCATGACCTTCACAAAACGTGCGCGGAAAGCACTCCAGTCGTCAAGAATGCGTTTGGCCTGCAAGCTTCCCGTGTAGGCCGCGTGCTTCTCGATCAGCCCCTTCAGCAAGTCTTCGTCTGCCATGCCGAGATGGCGGACATCCACCTTACCGTGGCTCTCGAGTTCGTCGCCTGCGTCCGAACCCCGCCTTGCCGCGATTTCTTCCTCGACGGGTTCCAACGCAACCTGCGCCAGGTTGCAACGCGATTCGAAAGTCCCGTTCTCGTCAAGAACGTACGCGACGCCGCCGGACATACCAGCCGCGAAGTTGCGCCCCGTCATGCCAAGAACGACCACCGTACCACCGGTCATGTACTCGCAGCCGTGGTCGCCCACGCCTTCGACGACCGTCGTCGCACCCGAATTGCGGACCGCGAAACGCTCGCCCGCCACACCAGCGAAGAAAGCCTCTCCATCGATGGCACCGTAAAGCACCGTGTTGCCGACGATGATGTTCTTCGTCGTATCCCCGGAGAACGCAGGGTGAGGACGAACGATGACGCGCCCGCCGGAAAGACCCTTACCCACGTAGTCGTTGCAATCCCCGACGATCGAAAGCGTAACGCCGCGCGCTAGAAAGGCGCCGAAACTCTGCCCCGCCGTCCCGTTGAACGCGATATGTACCGTGTCATCGGGCAGGCCTGTAAAGCCGTACTTGGCCGCTATCCGGCTCGAAAGCATCGCGCCTACCGTCCGGTTGGCGTTACGGATCGGCATGTCGATGCGAACTTTCTCGCCTTTTTCGATAGCCGGCGCCGCCAGACGGATCAGTTCATTATCGAGCGCCTTGGATAGCCCGTGGTCCTGAGTTTCGCGGTGATACACCGGCTCGCCGGACAGGCTTGCCGCGGGGCGGAAGATCCGGCTGTAATCCAAGCCGCGGGCTTTCCAGTGTTCGATGCCCTTGCGCATGTCGAGCAGATCGACACGCCCGATCAGGTCATCGAAACGGCGAATCCCGATCTGTGCCATCAGTTCGCGCAGCTCCTCGGCGACGAAGAAGAAGTAGTTGATGACGTGTTCGGGTTGGCCCGTGAATTTGCGGCGCAGCACCGGATCCTGCGTCGCCACGCCGACGGGACAGGTGTTCAGATGGCACTTGCGCATCATGATGCAGCCGGAAACCACGAGCGGGGCAGTGGCGAAACCCACTTCGTCCGCACCGAGCAGCGCCGCGATGAGGACATCCCGGCCGGTTTTCATCTGACCGTCAGCCTGTACGCGAACACGGCCGCGCAACCTGTTCAGGACTAGCGTCTGCTGCGTTTCGGCGAGTCCAAGCTCCCATGGCGATCCAGCATACTTGATCGACGACTGCGGGCTCGCCCCGGTGCCGCCGTCATGGCCGGCGATCACCAAATGGTCGGCCTTGGCCTTCGTCACACCGGCCGCGACCGTTCCCACCCCGACTTCGGAAACCAACTTGACGCTGATCGACGCTTTCGAATTCGCATTCTTCAGGTCGTGAATCAGCTGCGCCAAATCCTCGATCGAGTAGATGTCGTGGTGCGGCGGCGGCGAGATGAGGCCGACGCCCGGCACCGAGTGGCGCAGGAAACCGATGTACTCGGACACCTTATGCCCCGGCAACTGCCCCCCTTCACCGGGCTTTGCGCCTTGCGCCATCTTGATCTGGATCTGGTCGGCATTGACCAGATACTCTGTCGTCACGCCGAACCGTCCCGACGCGACCTGTTTGATCGCAGAACGGAGACTGTCGCCTTCCTTCAGCTCGTAGTCGCGTTCGATGCGCCCCTTGCCGACGATATCGGAAACCAGTTGTCCGGCCTTGACGGGCTTGAAGCGGGCAGGATCTTCGCCGCCTTCTCCGGTGTTCGACCGGCCGCCGATGCGGTTCATGGCGATGGCCAGGGTGCTGTGCGCCTCGGTCGAAATCGAGCCGAGCGACATGGCGCCCGTAGCAAACCGCTTCACGATGTCCTTGGCCGGCTCAACTTCGTCCAGCGGAACCGACGCCCCGGCCGGCTTGATTTCAAACAAGCCGCGCAAAGTCATATGACGCTGACTCTGATCGTTGATGATACGCGCGTACTCTTTGTAGGTTTCGTACTTGCCGGAACGCGTCGAATGCTGCAGCTTGGCAATCGCATCCGGCGTCCACATGTGCTCGTCCCCACGGATCCGGAACGCGTATTCGCCACCCGGATCGAGCATGCGGGCCAGCCCGGGATTATCCCCGAAGGCCTCCTTGTGCAGCCGGATCGCCTCTTCCATGACTTCGAAAACGCCGATCCCTTCGACCTGGCTCGACGTACCGGTGAAGTACTTGTCAACCATCTTCTTCTGCAGGCCGATGGCTTCGAAAATCTGCGCGCCAGTGTAGGACATGTAGGTCGAGATGCCCATCTTCGACATCACCTTCAGCAGCCCCTTGCCGATGCCCTTAACGTAGTGCTTAACGTGTTTTTCCCGTTTTTCCGGATCGTTGCCCGCCATCTGCTGCAGGGTCTCCAGCGCCAAATACGGGTGGACAGCTTCAGCACCGTAGCCGGCAAGCACGGCGAAGTGATGCGTCTCGCGTGCGGCACCGGTTTCCACGACCAAGCCAGCGCGTGTGCGCAAGCCACGGGTCACCAGATGCTGGTGTACCGCGGAAGTCGCGAGCAGAGCCGGGATTGCAACGTGGTCCTTGTCGACCTTGCGGTCGGAGACAATCAAGAGGCCGACGCCCCGCTGCACAGCATCCTCGGCTTCCGCGCATAGCGACGCGAGACGCGCCTCGACGCCTTCCTTGCCCCAGGCGAGGGGATAGCAGATGTCGAGTTCGGCCGAATGGAATTTGTCGTCGGTATAAGCAGCGATGTTCCGTAGCTTGGCCATGTCGGCGTACGTCAACACGGGCTGCGAGACTTCAAGCCGATACGGCGGGTTGATTTCGTTGATCCCGAGCAGGTTGGGCTTCGGGCCAATGAACGACACCAGCGACATGACGAGCTGTTCGCGAATGGGATCGATCGGTGGGTTCGTCACCTGCGCGAACAATTGCCGGAAGTAGTTGAACAAGGATTTGTTCTTGTTTGACAGGACGGCCAACGGCGAATCGTTGCCCATCGAGCCGACGGCCTCTTCGCCTGACTTGGCGAGCGGTTCGAGGATGAGTTTGATGTCCTCCTGCGTATAGCCGAAGGCTTGCTGGCGATCGAGGAGCGATGCAGAGGATTCGGGAGGCGCCGCATGCGCCGGGACCTCCAGGCTATCGATCTTGATGTTGATCCGAGCGACCCAATCCTGGTACGGCTTCTGTTGCGACAGTGTCTCCTTAAGCTCGACATCATCGATGATCCGACCCTGGTCGAGGTCGATCAGGAACATCTTGCCCGGCTGCAACCGCCATTTCTTGACAATCTTCGATTCCGGGATGGGAAGCACGCCGGATTCGGATGACATCACGACGTAGTCGTCGTCCGTCACGAGATAGCGCGCGGGGCGCAGTCCGTTACGGTCGAGCGTGGCGCCAATCTGGCGACCATCCGTAAACGCCACGGCCGCCGGCCCATCCCACGGCTCCATCATTGCCGCGTGATATTCGTAGAAAGCGCGCCGTTTCTCATCCATCAGCGTGTGCGATTCCCAAGCTTCGGGAATCAGCATCATCATGGCATGCGCTAGGGAGTACCCTCCCATCACCAGGAGTTCGAGTGCGTTGTCGAACGAAGCGGTATCGGACTGGTTCGGATAGATGAGCGGCCAGATCTTATCGAGATCGGGTCCCAACAAGGGGGACGACGTCCCCTTCTCGCGCGCGCGCATCCAGTTGTAGTTGCCGCGTAGCGTGTTGATCTCCCCGTTATGGGCGATCATGCGGAACGGGTGGGCAAGCGGCCACGTTGGGAACGTATTGGTCGAGAACCGTTGGTGCACCAGAGCCAACGCCGAAACCACGCGCGGATCCTTCAGGTCGACATAGTATTCGCCGACCTGATCAGCCAGTAACAACCCCTTGTAAACAATTGTCCTTGCGGACATCGACGGTTGGTAAAACTCCTTGCTGTGTTCAAGCCCCAGAGAGCGAATCGCGTTCGCCGCCCGACGGCGAATGACGTAGAGCTTGCGCTCAAGCGCATCTGTCACCATGACGTCCGCACCGCGGCCGATGAAGACTTGGCGAATTACCGGTTCGCGCTCGCGAACGGCGGGTGACATGGGCATCGCACGATCGACCGGGACATCGCGCCAGCCAAGAACCACCTGACCTTCGGCACGAACGGCGCGCTCGATTTCTTCTTGGCACGCGAGCCTGGAAGCGGATTCCTTCGGCAGAAAGACCATGCCGACGCCATAGTCGCCTGCACGAGGCAGAACCACCCCTTGCTTGGCCATCTCATCGCGCAGGTAATCGTCAGGAATCTGAATCAGGATCCCCGCGCCGTCACCCATCAATGGATCGGCACCCACAGCGCCCCGGTGATCCAAGTTCTTGAGGATCAGGAGCCCCTGCTGGATGATCGAGTGGCTTTTTTGGCCTTTGATGTGCGCTACAAAACCGACGCCGCAAGCGTCGTGCTCGTTGGCCGGGTCGTATAGGCCCTGCCGCTCAGGTACAGCCGAATCCATCACGCTCAATCCTCAAAGATGAGATTACACAGAATGAGAACATCAGATGTCGACCCACCAAACGTCAAAAAAGCCGGCCTAGGCCAGCTTATGGTTTTGTTGGGGCGACCTAGGAGTATATCGCGAAACCCCACTGCTACAAATCGTTTTTACCAAGGCGCCACGGGGTTTATGCACCTTTTTGGGGCAGTTGTCGGCCCCTTGGATTTTTCGCATTACGGTCATGAATACCGTAATCCGGTAGAATTCCAATCCGTCCCCATCCCCCCATGGTATATTTGTGACCCTGCCAGAAGTATGACCGCTCAGAACAAAAAAACTCCGGGCAGAAGCCGGCCAAAGAGATAAAAAACAGAAGCGCGCAACGCGACGCCTCATATGCGCCGGCCAGGGAGATTCGGCTGTTCAATTTCAGGTATCTGCAGCTTCGCCTTTGCGGATAAGCGGTATGCATCCATGCACGCCGTATTTTTAACACTTAGAAACGAGTGATGGAGAACTGAATGCCACTGACTATCGGAGTACCACGAGAGGTCTTTGCGGGCGAGAAACGTGTCGCGACCGTTCCGGAAGTTGTCGGAAAACTGATTAAGCTAGGTTTCAAAGTCGCAGTCGAGTCTGGCGCCGGTGATTTGGCAAACTTCAATGACGACGCGTACCGCGAAGCGGGTGCAGAGGTTATCGACAGTGCAGCCAAACTATGGGCGACGTCCGACATCGTCTTCAAAGTGCGTGGCCCCTCAGAAGAAGAAATCGGTCTTCTGCGCGAAGGCGGAGCGCTCATTTCCTTTATTTGGCCGGCCCAAAACCCGGAGCTGATGCAAAAGCTCGCCGCGAAGAAGGCTACCGTCCTGGCGATCGATACGCTCCCGCGCCAACTCTCACGCGCTCAGAAGATGGATGCCTTGACCTCCATGGCCGGCATCAGCGGGTATCGCGCAGTTATCGAAGCAGCCAACGCGTTTGGCCGCTTCTTCAACGGTCAAGTGACGGCTGCGGGCAAGATTCCTCCGGCTAAGGTCTTCATCGCAGGGGCAGGCGTTGCGGGCTTGGCCGCCATAGGCACCGCGGCCAATCTGGGCGCCATCGTACGCGCCAACGACACGCGGGCCGAAGTGGCAGATCAAGTTGTGTCGCTTGGCGGCGAATTCGTCAAGGTCGATTACGAGGAAGAAGGCTCCGGCGGTGGCGGTTACGCCAAAGTGATGAGCGAAGGCTTCCAACAGGCCCAGCGCGATATGTATGCCAAGCAGGCCAAGGAAGTCGACATCATCATCACCACGGCTCTCATCCCCGGGAAACCCGCACCCCGACTCATCTCAGCCGAGATGGTGAAGAGCATGAAGCCGGGCAGCGTAATTGTTGACATGGCCGGAGAACAGGGAGGGAACTGCGAACTAACCGAGCCGGGGAGGGCCGTCGTGAAGCACGGCGTCACCATCATCGGCTATACCGACTTGCCGAGCCGCCTCGCAAGGCAATCGTCGACGCTCTACGCGAACAACCTGCTTCGTCTGACCGAAGAACTCTGCAAGACCAAGGACGGCATCATCAACGTCAATATGGAAGACGACGCCATCCGTGGGCTGACGGTGATCAAGGAAGGCAGCATCACTTGGCCTGCGCCTCCGCCAAAACTCCCGGCGGCCCCAGCACCCAAGGCAGCGGCTGCAGCAGTGGCAGTGAAGAAGGCACCGGCTCACGGCGAAGCATCCGGCCCGATGTCAGGAACGGCCGCGGCCATCATTTTCGGCATCGGCGCCCTACTCTTCTTGCTCGTCGGGGCCTACGCGCCGGAGAAATTCCTTGGTCACTTCACCGTCTTCGTGCTCGCCTGCTTCGTCGGCTACATGGTGGTCTGGAACGTCAAACCGGCCCTGCATACGCCGCTGATGAGCGTCACCAACGCAGTGAGCAGCATCATCGCCATCGGAGCCTTGGTGCAAATCGCTCCTCCGCTCGCCGGCGACGTCGCGCGTCCCGACGAATGGATACGGTGGCTTTCCATCGGAGGCATCGTGCTCGCCACGATCAATATGTTCGGTGGCTTCGCCGTTACCCAGCGCATGCTGGCTATGTTCCGTAAATAGGGAGAATTAGAACATGTCTGGAAATCTGGCAACCGTCTCCTATATCGGAGCTACGATTCTTTTCATTCTGTGCCTGGGAGGCTTGTCGAACCAGGAAACAGCGCGTCGCGGGAACCTTTACGGCGTCATCGGTATGGCGATCGCTGTACTCGCTACTGTTTTCGGTCCTCACATCACAGCGGCAGGCATTCCCTGGATCATCGGCGCCATGGTGGTCGGCGCCGCGGTCGGACTCTACCTCGCGCGTGCGGTGCAAATGACCCAGATGCCCGAGTTGGTGGCATTCATGCACAGCATGGTCGGTTTGGCCGCCATGCTGGTCGGATACGCCAACTTCATCGACCCCGCGGTTTCGGTGGGTCTCGCACCGGCCGAAAAGGCAATTCACGAAATTGAGATGTATGTCGGTGTGCTGATCGGGGCTGTGACGTTCTCGGGTTCCGTGATTGCCTTCGGAAAGCTCTCCGGCAAGATCGGTGGCAAACCTGTTTTGCTGCCTGGCCGCCATTGGATCAACCTTGTTGGCCTGCTGATCATAATCTACTATGGCCGCGAGTTCCTCCATGCCGTCACCGTGGCGCAAGGAATGACGCCGATGATCGTGATGACGATCATTTCCCTGCTCTTCGGGGTGCATATGGTTATGGCAATCGGCGGAGCCGACATGCCGGTCGTCGTCTCCATGCTCAACAGCTACTCGGGATGGGCGGCAGCGGCAACAGGCTTCATGTTGTCGAACGATCTGTTGATCGTCACTGGTGCGCTCGTCGGCTCAAGCGGTGCGATTCTGTCGTATATCATGTGCAGAGCGATGAATCGGCAGTTCCTAAGCGTGATTGCAGGCGGCTTCGGTTCAGATAGCGGCGCCCCGGCAGCGAAGTCAGGTGACGGAGCTGCCCAGCCAGCGGGAGAGGTTACCCCGATCAGCGCGGTTGAAACCGCCGAACTTCTGCGTGAAGCGAAAAACGTCATCATCGTCCCAGGATACGGGATGGCGGTCGCGCAAGCTCAACACATCGTTTTCGAGATTACGAAACACTTGCGCGACAAGGGTGTGAACGTGCGCTTTGGTATTCACCCTGTCGCGGGGCGGATGCCGGGCCATATGAACGTCCTTCTCGCCGAAGCCAAAGTGCCTTATGACGTCGTGTTTGAAATGGACGAGTTGAATGATGATTTTCCGGACACCGACGTCGCGATGGTTATCGGAGCCAATGACATCGTCAACCCGGCCGCCCAAGAGGATCCGACAAGCCCGATCGCTGGCATGCCGGTACTCGAAGTCTGGAAGGCGAAGAGCTCGATTGTGATGAAACGCAGCATGGCTTCCGGTTATGCGGGGGTGGACAACCCGCTGTTCTACAAAGAGAACAACCGGATGCTTTTCGGGGACGCGAAGAAGATGCTCGACGAGGTTCTTGTCGCCTTAATGAGTTAGGACAAGACTTGGTTCAAACGAACGGCGCTCGACCATGAGCGCCGTTTTCATTTCTATCCTCGCGATCGGAGGCGCATGAAGCGAACATCGGAGACACCTTCTAGCCGTTCGGTCGGCTCCAGCTATCAGCCAACACTTGATCTAGATTTCACCCACCGCGAACAAGCGGCGATGCTCTTTCATCGCATAACGGTCGGTCATGCCGGCGATATAGTCTGCGACGCGGCGCGCCTGATCGGCCTTGTCGCGGTACGGTGGCGGCAGTAAACGCGAGTCAGAAAGAAACGCCAAAAACAGCTCCGAGACGATCCTCTGCGCCTTGCTCGTCATGCGTAGAACTTGATAATGCTGATACAGGTTCCTATTGAGGAACCGTTTCATTTCCTGCTGAGCTTCGCGCATCGGGGCTGAAAAACCGACCAGTGGACCAACGGCCCTCGCTTCAGCTAGCGATTGGGGATTGGATGCGGCAATGTTGCTTGCTGTCGTCTCAATCAGGTCACACACCAGAACGTTGATCATTCGGCGAACAATCTCGTGAACCAGCCGTCGCCCAGCCAAATCCGGATAAAGGGACTTAACCTCGGTCCACTGGCGAGCGAACAAACCGACATCCTGAAGCTGTTCGAGCGAAATCAAGCCGGAGCGGAGCCCATCATCGACGTCGTGATTGTTGTAGGCAACTTCGTCGGCCAGATTACAGATTTGCGCTTCGAGCGACGGCTGAGTTTGATTGAAAAAACGCTCACCGATGTCGCCGAGCTTAGCCGCGTTTTTCAAGGAACAGTGCTTGATGATCCCTTCCCGCGTCTCGAAGCAGAGGTTCAGCCCATCGAACTCCGCGTACCGCTCCTCAAGCACGTCCACGATTCGCAAGCTCTGGAGGTTATGCTCGAACCCGCCGTACTGCAACATGCATCCATTAAGCGCGTCCTGTCCCGCGTGGCCGAACGGTGTATGTCCAAGGTCGTGTGCCAGCGAAATCGCCTCTGCCAAGTCTTCATTAAGGCGCAGTGAACGCGCTACGGCGCGAGCAATTTGCGCAACTTCAATACTGTGCGTCAGCCTGGTGCGGAAGAGATCACCTTCGTGGTTGACGAAAACCTGCGTCTTGTATTCCAGCCGCCGGAACGCTGTCGAGTGGACGATGCGGTCGCGGTCGCGTTGAAACTCGCTACGGTACGATGGAGCTTGGTCTTGGAAACGACGCCCGCGCGAATTGGCCGAGGAAACGGCATACGGCGCCAAATCATGCATTTTCGCTACGCATGTCAATTGCCTTCACGATCTGCTGATCCGAGGCTCGGTCAGTCACCGTCGCTTTTCCAACGCGCTCCAATAGGACAAGCCGAAGCTTTCCATCTCGCACCTTTTTGTCATGTCGCATGAGTTCTAGGTAACGTTCGGGAGCAAGTCGAGGACCACGGACAGGAAGCCCGGTACGCCCAAGAAGCTTTTCTATACGGGCGACATCTTGACTGTCAATGTTACCCAGCTCGCGCGACAGCTCGGCAGCCATCATGGTGCCCGCCGCAACCGCTTCTCCATGCAACCACGTCCCATAACCAAGGCCGGCTTCAATAGCGTGACCGAAGGTGTGCCCAAGATTCAGCAAGGCCCGGTCGCCTAATTCTCGTTCATCAGAAACAACCACCTCCGCCTTGTTAGCACATGATCGACGAATAGCGTGCTGAAGCGCGTCAGTATCCCGCGCAAGAAGGCGCTCGAGATTTTCTTCCAACCATTCCAGAAAAGGCAGGTCCCGGATGAGGCCATACTTGATCACTTCCGCCATGCCGGCGCGGAACTCACGTTCCGGAAGCGTTCCTAGTGCATCAGTGTCGATGAACACGGCTTTCGGTTGATAAAATGCGCCAATCATATTCTTGCCGCGCGGATGGTTGATCGCGGTCTTTCCACCAACAGAAGAGTCCACTTGCGCCAGCAAAGTGGTCGGAATCTGAATAAAGGGCGCACCGCGCAGATAGCAAGCCGCGGCAAAGCCCGTAATGTCGCCGATAACGCCGCCTCCCAGGGCTATCAACGTTGTGCCGCGTTCGCATCCGCGTTCAAGTAAGGAATCGAACACCGCATTTAACGTTTTCCAATCCTTGTACTCTTCACCGTCCGGCAAAACAATTTCGGCAACCTCAACCCCTTCGGCGCGGAGCATCGCCGTCAGTGACGGGAGGTAACGGGGAGCCAACGTCGTATTTGTCACCACGGCAACCGACGGTTGGGCGATATGGAGACGTAACAGATCGAAACGACAGAGTGTCCCCTGCCCTATATATATCGGATAGGCCCGGTCCCCCAAAGCGACCTTCAGCGTGTCCAAAACTCTCCTAACTCCTTGGTTAGCAACTGAAGAATTCCTTGAGCGCTCACGCGGCCTCCGTCGATGATGAGGTCAGCGACTTCCCGATAAAACGGATCTCGCTGCAAGAACAAGTCTTTCAGTTTCTGCAACGGATCGGCAACTTGCAGCAACGGACGATTACGATCGTGTCGCGTCCGCTCCAACAGCGTATGTGGCGGCACGTTTAGGTAGACCACAAAACCGCTCGCTTTCAGATTCGCGCGGTTTTCCACACGCAGAACAGCACCACCCCCCGTGGCAATAATCTTTCCTGAGGATTGAGCTAAGTCGGCGATGACTTGCGCTTCGCGTTTCCGAAATCCGTCCTCACCTTCTATTTCGAAAATCGTCGGGATCGTTACGCCCGTACGCGCTTCGATCTCCCGGTCGGAGTCGACGAACTCTCGTCCCAGCTTCTTCGCCAGCAAACGCCCGACGGTTGTCTTCCCCGCCCCCATCAGGCCGACTAAGTAGACGTTTCCGAGATTGTGATGTTTGTCCACGTTATCCACGGCACTATTCTAACCTAGCCCTTGCGCGGAGGACGGTATAAGAAAGAAGGGAGGCTACGAGCGTCTGTGAAGACACGCGACAGTGGAACTCATCCAACACGACACGCTGGCGAAGTGGCGGGCTAGTGACTACGCGATCATCTTCGCAGCAACGCTATGCATCTACGCGCGCCAAAATCGACGACTAGCGACGCCCCCCAATTTCAGTAGCACAGGGCTTTAGAGTCCGGGGTTAATTTGACCTCCCCCCGGATATCCGAGCGGGTGGAGTTAGAGATTTCCGGCCTCAAGGTGAGTGAGCCGGAACTCGCTCGGGGTCAGATCGCCCAGTGAGCTGTGCGGCCTGAATTCGTTGTAATCGCATCGCCACCTCTCGATCTTATGGCGAGCATCGTCCAGCGACAAAAACCAGGGCTCGTTGAGGCATTCGTCGCGGAAGCGGCCGTTGAAGGACTCGATGCAAGCGTTCTGATTCGGCTTGCCAGATTCAATGAGGAACAGCTGGACGCTTCGCGCATGAGCTCAAGTCAGCATGGCGCGGCAACAGAATTCCTTGCCGTTATCGGTTCTGATCGCCTTGGGCAGGCCACGTGCCGTGGCCAGTGGGTCAAGGACGCGGACAAGTTGTTGCCCGCCCATCGTGCGTTCCGGGACGATAGCGACCGCTTCGAGGGTAGCGTCATCAACGATGGTCAGATTCTTGGTCACACGCCCTTCTGCCGTCCGATCGAACACGAAGACCATCGACCAGACCGGGTTGGCTGCCAAGGGGCGTTCCAGAGGATGGCGACCTGCCACCGGAATTTTCTTCCGCTTGCGCCTTCGGACGTGCAAGCCCGCCAGTCTGGCGCAGCTTCAGATAGATCATCTCGGCCCCGTAGCGTCGGTGGCGCTGCGGGAGGGCGATGATCCTTTCCTTAAGGCTGTATTCCGATCCGCTACCGGTTGATAACGGAACGCGCTCGGACTCATGCCAACCGCCGAGAGCGAGCGCCGCTCGCTGAGTCCCTTGTCGATCATGTAGCGCACCAGATCACGGCGAGACAGTGCACTCACCACTTTTTTCTCAAGGCTTCTTTCGTGACCTCGTTCTCCAGCGGCCAGCAACCGTTTCAGCCGCGTGTTCTCAGTTTCCAATTCCTTCAGGCGCTTGGCTTTTGAGACACTCATCCCACCAAACTTGCTGCGTCACAGGTAGTACCTTGCTTCCTCGAAACCGTGCCGACGGCACAGCTCCTTGATCGGCAGACCCGCTTCCGCTTGTCGAAGGAAGCCAATGATCTGCTCTTCGATGAATCGCTTCTTCATGTCCAATCTCCTTGTCGCTTGGGATTGGACGCTACAGTCAGACGCTACTCAATTCCGGGGGGAGGTCGCTAGCTTTCTTAACGAACATGAAGACTCTTGATAGAGCCAACCACCCGCATGTTCCCCAAGATAAACGCATAGTGTCAACGAATGCATCTAGCAAGGGTAACTGAACCGACATAACGGCGGGAGAGACTTGAAAGCTGGTTCTCCTACTATAGCGCTGAAATAGCAAAGCCCCTCGTAAGGGGCCTTGCTTGAAATAACTGGGACATTGACTTTGAGCGCAATTATCTCAAAGAAAGGCTCTCATTCAGTATGCGCGGCGTGATAAAAACGAGTAGTTCGGTCTTATCATCTATCCATTCTCGATTTCGGAAAAGCCAGCCGATATACGGGAGATCGCCAAAAAATGGAATCCGGTTAGTACTTTCGCTGGTCTTTTGAGTATAGATGCCACCGATGACAACCGTTCCTCCGTTATCGACCAAAACTTCCGTTTTTACATGTTTCGTATCGATCGCGATTCCCGCACCCTGCAAATTAATTGAGCTATTTGGCGTGTCTTTATTTATCTCCAGCGTCATAGTAATGCGGCCATCCGGAGTGATCTGCGGCTTAACTTTCAATGACAAATTCGCCTTCCGAAATGACACGCTTGTCGCTCCAGAGCTTGTTGCCTGTTGATAAGGAATCTCCGTGCCTTGCTCAATAATTGCCTCAATTTGATTCGCTGTCATGACTCGTGGACTGGAAACAACCTTCGCTTTCCCATCGGCTTCCAAAGCCGATATTTCCGCGTTCAAGAATCTAGTCCGAGCACTATTATACAAGATAACCGAGAACGCGCCAGCATTGCCTGACCGCGGGGTTGCCGGTAGATTTACCCCAAGGCTATCAGTAAAATCAGGAGTATCTTCAATCTGCCCGGTATGATGGCCCGTATCAGTCAGTTTCCCCCCAACTACCGTTTGTGCGCTACCAATCTGACCGGTTTTCCCGGCCATTTGATGAAATCCGAGCCTTACACCCAGATTCTTTGCGAAACTATCTCCGGCCTCGACAATACGAGCTTCTATCATTACCTGCCTTACGGCCAAGTCGACCTTTGCAATAAGCTGTCTTACATCATCCAAACGACTTGCAGTGTCTTGAACAAAAAGAATGTTGGTTCGTGCGTCAAAAACGGCGCTTCCACGCTTTGACAACATTCGTTGACCGGAGTCAGTAAGTAGTTTTTTGATTTCCTCAGCCTTTTGGTAATTCAATTGAAAGCTTTCTGTTCGCAAAGGTTCAAGATCTCCGATCTGTGCTTTCGATTCAAATTCCAGTTTCTCTTTAGTCGCGATTTCTTCCCGCGGCGCAACGAGAATTACATTCCCGTTCTTCCGCATATCAAGCCCCTTTTGTTGGAGAATGATATCTAATGCCTGATCCCAAGGAACATCTTTAAGAATAAGAGTAATAGAACCGCCAACAGAGTCGCTTACCACCATGTTCATTCCAGTAAACTCGCCAATTACCTGCAATAAACGTCTCACGTCAACATTCTGAAAATTAAGCGATAACTTCTCTCCCTGATAACCCCCTCGAGATCCTTGAACTAATTTGTTAGGATTCTCTATGATCTGCTTAACTTCAATCACAAATTGGTTATCCGTCTGATAAGCGTTGTGCTCCCATAGCCCACGAGGGATAATTGTCATCCGCACATTTTCGCCTTGTTGAACGGTATTGACCGTTGTGACCGGCGTAGCGAAATCCGTGACATCCAACCGTTTGCGGAGAATTTCTGGCACACCAACCTTTACGAAGTCCACTACAAGGTTTTCGCCCTGCGGCCGAATATCAATACCTGCATTCGGATCGCTTAACTCCACCAAAATTCTCGCTTCTCCGTCTTTACCACGACGGAACGAGATATCCCTGATCGAGGTTCCCGACTGAGAAGACATTGGTTTAGAAAAATGCTCCACCTGCGGAGCAACCTCGCCTTCCTTTTTACTTGGATTTAGAACAAGCAGTAAACTATTGCCATCCAAAGAGGCTTCGTAAGTCATCGGGCGGTTCAAGTTCAACACAACTCGTGTGCGCCCTTCCGACTGGACGATGTTCGCTCCTTTTAATTCGCCTTCATTGTAGCTCTGAGAGTTTCTGCCTAAACCGTTAACAACATTTGGGAAGTCAAGGGCGATCCGTGGAGGGCTGGCGACACTAAAGCCTTGAGGAACCATCTTCAACGGCTCCGCAAAATTTAGTCGAACATTAACCGCACCTCCCTGCACAGCAACGTTCATCGACTCAATCGAATTCGGCTTACCAGTTGCCGCCACAGCGGCGGCTGTAAGAGTCGCCGCTCCAATTAAGCCGAGCAGGCAATTAAGAACACGTTTCACTTTGTACCCCCTTGATCCTGCAAAAGTAACGCACTTGTCCGCTCGACCCAATCTCCAGCAGAATCCTGAACAAGCTCTTTCAAAGCCACCTCAGATTCTGTAATCCTGGTAATAACCCCGAAGTTTTGGCCTATATAGTTTCCAGTTTTCACTTGATACAACGATCCATCCACTTGAATAATGGCATACGACGCTTTTCTTTTTGTCATAACGCCTACATACTTAAGCGACTCCAGGGGATATGCTTCAAGAGGTTCACGGGGACGGTCCATATCAGGTTGAACACCAGAACCCGAGCCTTTTTTCTCAGCAACGCCAATCTTTGCCGGTTTGAATGGATCGACGATATTCGACACATCATAAGGAACCGGTTCATAAGGTTTCACTTGGGGGAGTGGCGGAATTTTTCCCTTTGCACCCTTTGCTGCTTCCGCCATCCATTGGCGCAAATCTTGGTGATCGTCTCCGGAACACGCAGCAAGAAGAATACTTACAATTAAGATGGCGGAGATTCTCATTTCTTTCCACCTTTTGCTGCTTGTGCTGCTTTTTTCTTCGCAGCCATTTCTTCTTCGTCCAGATATCGGAAGGTTTTAGTTACAGCTTCGAGCACTAAGGTTCCATCTTTTGCCTGTTGATTAGCACTGATTGAGAGGTTGTTCAGGGTAACAATTCTTGACAAGCGCCCAATATCACCTGCAAAAGCGCCAAAGTCATGGTAGTTCCCTGTTAGTCGCACACTGACCGGTAGCTCCGCGTAGAAATCCTGCACTACTTCCTGCCCAGGTTTGAACAGATCAAATTGCAATCCCCGTCCCATTCCAGACTGATTTACCTCAACCAATAGCGACTCGACTTCCGCTTTATTCGGCAGTTGCTTTAGCAATGCTCCGAAAGAACGATCGATCTCGTTTAATTGCTCAACATACAAGGGAAGGTTGATTACCTGGGATTTCTTGCTTACATATTCGTCTTTAAGTTTCTGCTCTTCTTGCTCTTTGGTATTTAGTGATTCGAGTTGGTCGCTCCAGACAGCATACCAACCTGTTGCGAGAATGCCAAAAAACAATACGATCAGAACGGTAACCCGGGGGGCGACGGGCCAAGCACCAACGTCATTCGGATTAAGATCTTGAAAATCACGAAGGACAGCCCCGAAATCAATTTTTTTCACGGTCGGCGGGGCTTTCATTGCTTGCCTCCATTATTGTTCACCGATTCACGTTTTAAAGATGCATTTAAACTAAATTCACTTAATCTACGTTTGTCCACCGTAACCGCTTTAATCTCCAAGAGCTGCGGCTTTTCAAGCCATGGCGAGGCTTCGATATTTCGCATTAGCGTGGACACGCGGGCATTTGATTGCGCATAACCATTAAGTGCAATCTTCACACCTTCTTGCTTCATCGACCGAAGATACACGCCTTCTGGCATTTGCTTTGTGAGTTCACTAAGCAAGCGCACCGCTTCCGCCCGGTCACGCTGCAGAGATTCGATTACCTGCTTTCTTGCCAGGAGGGCTTGCGTTTGCTCTTTTAGCCGCTTGATCTGATCGATTTCCTTATCAAGCGCCGCGATTTCTTTCTTGAGGAAAGCGTTTTTTGACTCTTGAGACGAAATCTGGCCCTCGATGATTGTGTAGACCAGAAAAACGATGAGGCCAGCCAGAACGGACACCATCCCAAGCAAGCCATAAAATTGCTTACGACGAGCTTTTCGTTTTTCCTCGCGGTGGGGAAGGAGATTGATGCGAATCATTCTTCGAACCTCCTCATCGCCAGACCACATGCGGCCATTAAAGAGGACGCATCTGCAAGGAGGCTTTTCGCACGTACCCGATCGGAAAGAACCATGTCGGCAAACGGATTTGCGATCACCGTATTGACCTGAGTCCGCGACGCGACCGCCTCATCCGCACCGGGCAGTACAGCGCACCCGCCGGCGAGAACGATATGATCAATTTGTGTAAATTGCGTTGAAGTGAAGAAAAACTGAAGCGCTCTAGATACTTCGAGCGCCATGCTTTCAACAAAAGGCCGCAGGACCTCAGCCTCATAGTTATCCGGCAAACCGTTACGGCGCTTTTCCGCTTCCGCTTCTTCGAATGTCATGCCGAACATCCGTGCGATGTCTTGAGTCAGCTGGTTCCCCCCGAACGCCTGTTCTCGCGCATAGAGTTGCTGTCCATCGCGAAGGACCGTCAAGTTCATTACGTTAGCGCCAACGTCAATCAAGGCGATGATCTGACCTTTACCGTTGTCGGGAAACTGCTTGGCAATCAACTCGAACGCGGACAGCACGGCATATGAGTCAACGTCCATGACGACCGGTTTCAAGCCCGCCGATTCCGCAACAGCAACGCGGTCCTCAACCTTTTCTTTTCGCGAAGCAGCGATCAGAACTTCGATTTCATCGGGAGAGGATGGCGCAGGGCCGACGACCTGGAAGTCGAGGTTGACCTCCTCAAGCGCAAACGGAATGTACTGACTGGCCTCCGACTCCACCTGGACCTCCAACTCCTCTTCGCGCTGACCTGCGGCAAGGATGATCTTCTTGGTGATGACGTGCGAGGTCGGAAGAGCAAGGGCAACGTGACGGGTTGAGGTGGCCAGCTTTTTCCAGGCCCGGCGTACGGTTTCCGCCGCCTGCTCCAGATTGACAATATTGCCATCCGCGACCACATCGCGAGGTAATACTTCGATCGTATACCGCTCGACCCGATACCCCGCCTTGCTGTCGCTCGCGAGCTCCACCATCTTGACCGAAGACGAACTGATATCAACCCCGATTAGGGACCGTGCCTTCGGATTAAAGAACGACAGATCAACTTGCAAGTCGCCACCCCCTGAAAAACCTTTGAATAATTGGTAGTTAGCGTATTTATAGATAATCTACTTTAGATGCTAGCAACAAGTATTCGGCATGTAAAGCCATTTCTTTAGGATAATTTATCACTCGTCTCACTGCCTTTCAGGCAACGTTTATAATGGCCAATCGTGCCTTTTCTTCCGGACACTACGTTGCCTAATGTTTCGCGCTGGGTTCTCTACCCCATCTTGTTCGTAGCCGGTCTCGCCGCCATCGCTGTAGCTCTAGCCGCAGTCGTATTGACGCTGACCTATCCGAATCTACCCTCCCTGGAAATCCTCACGGACTACCGACCAAAGGTTCCGCTACGTGTGTATACGGCAGACGGCGACCTGATCGGCGAATTTGGAGAGGAACGACGCGCCGTCGTCCGCATCCAGGATGTCCCGGATGTCATGAAGCAGGCGATCCTGGCCGCGGAAGACGAGCGGTTCTACGAGCACAAGGGAATCGATGCGCTCGGCGTCGTACGGGCCGCAGTGAGCAACGTCATCGGCGGAGCCAAACGGCAAGGCGCGTCGACCATCACTCAACAGGTCGCGAAAAACTTCTTTCTATCATCGGAGAAGACGTACATCCGCAAGCTCTATGAGGCATTGCTTTCGTTCAAGATCGAAAGCAATTTGACCAAGGATCAGATCTTCGAGTTGTACATCAACCAGATCTACTTGGGTCAGAGGGCTTACGGTTTTGGAGCAGCCGCGCAGATCTACTTTGGGAAGCCCATTAAGGAATTGAGCGTCGCCGAAGCAGCCATGCTCGCCGGCCTGCCGAAAGCACCCTCTGCCTTCAACCCTGTCGTCAACCCAAAGCGCGCAAAGCTGAGGCAACAATACGTGCTGCGTCGGATGCGCGAGTTGGGGTTTATCGATGATCGCCAACTAGATGAGGCCTCCAAACAACCCCTAATCGTCAAGCGAGATACCAACGAGTACGGGGTGCACGCTGAATTTGTCGCGGAGATGGCCCGTCAAATCGCGGCCGAGCAATTCCCGGATGATGTATATACGCGAGGTCTACGCGTGTACACGACGATCATCAAGAACGATCAGGAAGCGGCTTACGCGGCTTTAAGGCGCAACGCACTGGACTACGACCGGCGACATGGTTATCGCGGAGCCGAAGCCTATGTCGAGATGAAAGACGTCACTTCGGAGCAGGACGAAACTCTCGACGAACTATTGCAGGATTTCCACGACTCCGAAGACCTGCATCCGGCAATCGTTCTTCAGGCGGACAGCAAACAGGTTCGCGCCTACCGGCGAGGAGGAGAGGCCGTCACCATAGCTGGCGACGGCCTCAAGTTCGCGACGCGCATGATGGACGACAAGGCGCCCCCCAACAAACGACTGCGGCGAGGAGCCGTCATTCGCGTCCAGAAGGACGACAAAGGCAATTGGCGGATCACGCAAATGCCGGAGGTCGAATCCGCCTTCCTATCAGCCGACCCGCATAACGGCGCTGTCCGAGCGCTTGTCGGTGGATTCGATTTCAACCGAAACAAGTTCAATCATGTCACGCAAGCATGGAGACAACCGGGATCGAGTTTCAAACCGTTCATCTATTCGGGAGCCATTGAAAAAGGATTCATGCCGGCTTCGATCATAGATGATGCACCAATCAGCATTCCGGCTTCTGTGACGGGTAGTCAAGCTTGGGAACCGAAAAACTACGATGGCAAGTATGAGGGCCCAATGCGAATGCGCACGGCACTCACCAAGTCGAAGAACATGGTTTCCATTCGCCTGTTGCAAGCGAGCGGCGTGAACTTCGTACAGGACTACGTGACTCGGTTTGGCTTCGATGCGGATAAACATCCTCCTTACCTGACAATGGCCCTTGGTGCCGGCTCGGTAACGCCCTGGCAGATGGTGGCGGCCTACTCGGTTTTCGCAAACGGAGGTTATCGAATCCAGCCGTATGTCGTGCGTGAAATCGTCGACGAGAAAGGGCAAGTCCTTGCGCAAGCGCAGCCGATCACGGCAGGGGAAGAGTCCTTGCGCGTCATCGACCCGCGTAACGCCTACCTGATGGACAGCATGCTGCGCGACGTGACCATTTATGGAACCGCCGCACGTGCTTCGGCTACACTCAAACGGCGTGACCTCGCCGGCAAGACGGGAACGACGAATGAACACGTGGATGCGTGGTTCTGCGGCTATCAGCAAACTGTGGTCGGGTGTTCCTGGATCGGCTTCGACCAACCCAAGAGCATGGGTAATGGCGAAACAGGCGGATCAGCCGCTTTGCCCGCGTGGATTTCCTATATGGGAAAGGTCCTCAAAGACGTTCCTGAGTCTTTCATGACGCAACCTGACGGGCTGGTGGCTCTCGAAACGCCAAATCCTGGCAAAGGCCCGGCCAAGGAGCTTTTCTACAAGGAAAATGTGCCGATTGCGGTGGAGCCGGAACCACCGCAGGATCCGGACGCAAAACCCATCGATTGATGGCGAGCAGGCGGTCGAGTCACGTGAGGTTGATCGCCACTCCAGTTTTATCGGACAACAACGCCGATAGGACAGCCATTAGTTCTCCGCTATCGCGCGTGTCGAGCCAGTTTTCCCCGTCCCAGCGAAAATGGCGCCCTCCGGAACGTGCGGCGACCCAGATTTCCTGGGCCGCCGCGTGACGGTTAACGATGATTTTCGCCCCGTCGGAAAACTCGATTTCGAGGACACCTTCGCTGACCATGGAGAAGTCCAGGTCTGCGCCGCTCGCCTCCAACCCCGCTTCTATGCTTGTCAGCGCCGCATCCGCGCGCGCTGCAAATTCGCTATCGTTCATCCTGTGCTACCATTTTCCAATTTCCTGAAAATCCGCTATGCGTCGACGCTTCCCGCTTGTCGTCCTGTTGTCCGCCATCGCCCTCAGCGCCTGCGGCACACGCGGTGCGCTTTACCTTCCTCCCCCGCGTAAAGCGCAGCCCACAACGGCTCCGACCATCGAGCCAGGCAAAACAACAACGTCACCTGATGTTAGCACGGCGAAAGACTCCGCCTCATGAACCCATTCCAACTTAAGAACGGACAACTTCACGTCGAGTCGGTTTCCCTCTCGGATATCGCACGGCGTTTCGGCACGCCGTGCTATGTCTATTCTCGGGCCGCACTCGAAGCTTCTCTCGATGAATTTCAAAGGGAGCTGGTTGGGCTCGATGCGCTGGTCTGTTATGCCGTCAAAGCGAACTCGAACCTCGCCGTACTGAATGTTTTCGCTCGCCGAGGAGCCGGTTTCGACATTGTTTCCGGCGGCGAGCTCAAACGTGCCATGGCCGCCGGAGCGGACCCGAAGAAGATCGTTTTCTCCGGCGTGGGCAAATCTGCTGACGAGATGGCACTTGCTCTGGACATCGGCATTCTGTGTTTCAACGTCGAGTCCGAGGCCGAACTCGAGCGTCTTAATGAAGTAGCCGGCCAAAAGGGGAAACGCGCGCCGATCAGCCTGCGTGTAAACCCGAATGTGGATGCCAAGACGCATCCGTACATTTCGACCGGCCTGAAGGAGAACAAGTTCGGGGTCGCCTACGAAGAGGCTGTCAACCTTTATCGCCGCGCGGCAAATCTACCGCATATCGAGGTCGAAGGCATTGACTGCCATATCGGGTCGCAACTTCTCGACGCGTCGCCTTTTGCCGAAGCCCTGGAGAAAGTGCTGCAACTTGTCGACGAGATTGAGGCGGCGGGGATAAGACTACGCCATATCGATCTCGGCGGCGGCCTGGGTATCCGCTACAAGGATGAAAAGGCTCCGGCTGTGCAGACCTATTTGGAACCGCTACTACGCGCGCTGAATGACCGAAAGCTAAAGATTCTGCTGGAACCCGGGCGGCGGCTCGTTGGCAACGCGGGTGTTCTGCTCACCCGTGTCGAATACCTCAAACCGGGTGAAGTCAAGAACTTCGCCATCGTGGATGCCGCGATGAACGACCTAGCCCGACCGGCACTTTACGACGCGTGGCACGATATCGTCCCCGTCGCGCCCGGCGGCGGCAAGCACCTCGATTGGGAAATCGTCGGACCGATTTGCGAGTCGAGCGACTTCCTCGGGCACGGTCGGCCACTCTGCCTTGAGGCAGGCGACCTCCTTGCCGTCATGTCAGCAGGCGCCTACGGCATGGCAATGAGCTCCAATTACAACACCCGGCCGCGAGCGGCTGAAGTTATGGTTGACGGGGAGCGCTGCCACGTCGTTCGCCGCCGAGAAGTCGTCGATGAATTGTTCGCTGCGGAAAGTGTGCTGCCTTGAAATCAACCGGTCTCGCGCTACTGATCGCCGGCACCTTAGTGCTCGGCGGGTGTTCTGAAGGAAATACCAAAAAAAAGTCCGAGCCCCCACCCGTACCGGTTACTGCGGTTAAAGCGGGAACGCGAGACGTACCGGTTCTGCTTCAGATCGTTGGGCGCGCCGAAGCGTTCGAGAGCGTCGCCCTAAAATCTCGGGTCGACGGGCAGGTATCCAGCGTTCAGTTCACCGAGGGCCAGCACGTCAAGCAAGGAGACATCCTCGTCAAACTCGACCCGACGGACTTCGTTGCTCGGTTGCAGCAGGCGGAAGCGGTAGCCGCGCGCGACGAGGCGCTAATTGCAAAGACACGATCGGATACGGCGCGCTACACCGAGCTCAAGCAGCGCAACTTCGTCTCCGAAGAGAAGGTCAACGATATCCGCACCAACGAGGCCACCGCGAACGCCAATTTGCGCGCCAGCAAGGCCGCAGCTGAAGTGGCCCGGCTGCAACTGTCCTATACCACCATTCGCGCACCGATCACGGGAATTGTGGGCGCTCGCGTCGTATTCCCCGGATCGGCGGTAAAGACCAACGAAACCATCCTGGCTGTCGTGAATCGAGTGCGGCCATTACTCGTTGGGTTCTCCGTTCCGGAGAAATACTTGGGGCGGATAAGGTCGGCGCGAACCGGCGAAGAGATGAAGGTCAACGTCAGCGTGCCGAGCGACAAAGCTCACCAATTCGAAGGCCGTGTCCGCTTCCTCGATAACACGGTAGACCCGGCAACCGGCACCATTCTGATGAAGGCCGAGTTGCCCAACGAAGAAGAGAAGTTCATGCCCGGGCAGTTCCTCAACGTATCGCTCGTGCTTGAAACACTAGAAGATGCGGTAACGATTCCAAGTGAAGCGCTCCAGCAAGGTACTGACGGTAGCTTCGTCTTCGTCGTCAAAAGCGACAACACCGTGGAAGTTCGCAACGTTGGCATCGCCGCGTCGAACGCCGGCATGATCGCCATCGCAAAGGGGCTTGTGTCAGGAGAAACGGTCGTCACCGACGGTCAGTTGCGTCTGACACCGGGAACGAAGGTGCGCATCAAGGAATCCGGCGAGCGCGCAGAGAAGGCCGAAAAACCGGCTGCAATGCCGGAAGCGGGTCCCTCGGCGCAGTCTCCAGCAAACGCCGCAGGCTGAGGCTCCGATGAACTTGCCCGAGCTTTGCATTCGTCGTCCCGTCATGACGACGCTGCTGATGGCCGCGTTCGTTATCTTCGGCATCATCTCCTATCGGGCCTTGCCGGTCTCCGAACTACCGAGCGTCGACTTTCCGACGATTTCCGTTTCCGCCAGCCTCCCGGGAGCGTCGCCGGAGACGATGGCCGCCTCGGTCGCCACACCGCTCGAAGGCCAGTTTTCGACGATCGCAGGCCTCGACTCGATGACCTCGACGAGTGCGCAAGGCTCGACCTCGATCACGCTGCAGTTCTCGCTCGAGCGGAACATTGATGCCGCCGCACAAGACGTCCAATCCGCGATTGCGTCGGCGCAACGGAAGCTACCCTCGAGCATGCCGTCAGCCCCGTCGTTCCGCAAGGTAAATCCGGCCGATTCGCCGATCTTCTTCATCGCGCTCTCGTCGCCTACGCTCCCTCTGCCGTTGGTCAACGAATACGCTGAAACGCAACTCGCGCAACGGATATCGACAATCAGCGGGGTCGCCCAGGTACTTGTTTTCGGTTCCCAAAAATACGCCGTTCGGATTCGGGCCAATCCCGACCAACTGGCGGCCCGCAACATGGGTATCGACGAACTGCAACAAGCGGTCGCCCAAGGCAACGTGAATCAACCCGTCGGCCAAATCGACGGCGACCGCCAGTCGTTTGCCATCAAGGACAACGGACAACTCACGAACGCAACGGCCTACCGACCGCTGATCGTCGCCTGGCGCAACGGAGCGCCCGTTCGTTTGGAGGAAGTCGCAACGCCGGTAGACAGCGTCGAGAACAAGCGCATCGCCGGTTGGAACGTCGACAAGCGGGCAATCGTTCTGGCCATCCAGCGCCAACCGGGTGCCAACACCATCGAGACCGTCGATTCAATCAAGCGGATTCTGCCGAGCTTCCAGGCGAGCTTGCCGGCGTCAATCGAAATGACCACGCTGTACGACCGCAGCGTGTCGATCAGCGAAAGTATTGAGGACGTCCAGATCACGTTGATCATTGCCGGCGTTCTCGTCGTTCTGGTAATCATGTTGTTTCTACGCAACCTTTCGGCGACCATCATCCCGGCGCTGGCGTTGCCCATTTCAGTCACCGGCACCTTCGCCGTCATGTATGCGTTGGGGTTTAGCCTCGACAATCTCTCACTGCTCGCCTTGACGCTCTCCGTGGGGTTCGTCGTAGACGATGCAATCGTCATGCTGGAGAACATCGTCCGGCATGTCGAACATGGCGAAACGCCATTGCATGCAGCGATGAAGGGGTCGCGCGAAATCGGCTTCACCATCATCTCGATGACCATTTCGCTGATGGCCGTTTTCATCCCTGTCCTCTTCATGAGCGGCATCGTCGGCCGGCTCCTCAACGAGTTTGCGGTCACCATCTGTGCCGCGATCCTCGTCTCAGGGCTCGTTTCGCTGACTCTTACGCCGATGTTGTGCAGCCGCTACCTGAAGCATGCGGAACCCGAATCCCACGGCCGAGTTTTTCGTGCATTCGAGCGTTTCTTTGCCGCGCTGCTGTCGGGATATGATCGCACCCTGCAGGTGGCCATGAGGCACCCGCGACTCGTGATGGCGGTCTTCGTCCTGACTGTTGGGTTTACCGGTTTCCTTTTTGGCCACGTACCAAAGGATTTCCTGCCCAGTTCGGACACCGGCCAAATCACCGCAGTCACGGAAGGGGCCCAGGACTCGTCATTCGCGTCCATGGTCGAGCATCAGCGGGCCGTTGCGGCAATTATCGCCAAAGACCCGAACGTGCGTTCCTTCATGTCGTCGGTAGGCGGCGGTGGCGGATCGCGACCGTCGTCGAACAGCGGGACGCTGAACCTCATTCTCAAGCCGCGTGACGAGCGTAAGTTGTCAGCCGATGAAGTGATTCAACAACTGCGGCCAAAACTGGCCGCCGTGCCGGGGATCAAGGTCTATATGCAGAACCCGCCATCGATCCGGATCGGCGGTCAGCAAACGGCAGCCCAATACCAGTACACGCTGCAGAGTACGGACCTTGCCGAGCTGTATCAATGGACCGACGCATTGCTCGAACGGGTGCGCGCCCTACCGGGGTTTGTCGACGTAACGAGCAACCTGAACAACATGAGCCCGGTCCTGTCGCTCGACATCGACCGCGACAAGATCGCCACACTCGGGCTGAGCTTCGGACAGGTCGAAGACGCGTTGCAAAGCGCTTTCAGCTCCCGCCAGATTTCGACGATCTACGGCACCGCAAGCCAATACCAAGTCATCCTTGAGATCGACCCCGAGTTCCAGATGGATCCATCGATGCTGTCCCGCCTCTATGTCAGGGCGACCGGCGGCAAACTCATCCCTCTCGACACGGTGGCTCGCGTAACGCGCAAGACCCAGGCGCTCACCGTGAACCACCTCGGTCAGTTGCCTTCGGTCACCATCTCGTTCAACTTGCTGCCCGGCGTGTCGCTCGGCGACGCTGTGAATAGTATCAAGGCGTTGGAGCAGGAAATGCGCATGCCTGCCTCGCTGAACACCAGCCTACAGGGGACGGCCAAGGCGTTTCAGTCGTCGCTGCAAGGGCTCGGCGTCCTGCTCCTGATCGCCGTGCTCGTCGTTTACATCGTTCTTGGTATTCTTTACGAGAGCTTCATCCACCCGTTAACCATTCTCTCCGGCTTGCCGGCCGCCGCGCTTGGCGCCCTGATCACGCTGCTCATCTTCAAGGTTGACCTAAGTCTCTATGCCTTCGTCGGCGTCATCATGCTGATCGGAATCGTGAAGAAAAATGCAATCATGATGATCGACTTCGCGCTCGACCGGCAACGCAGCGAACGAGTGCCGGCCGCGCAGGCGATCTATGAAGCTTGCCTGATCCGTTTCCGCCCCATCATGATGACGACCATGGCGGCACTCGTCGGTACGCTTCCAATTGCGCTCGGACTCGGGGCCGGTGCCGAAGTACGGCGGCCACTCGGACTCGCGGTTGTGGGTGGCCTTGTGCTCTCGCAGCTCCTGACGCTCTACCTGACGCCCGTCGTTTACCTCTATCTCGACCGATTGACGCGCAAAGAAGAAGCCGCGCACTTGAATGTCGAAACTGAATCCGCCTGACGAGCTCACGCCCTACCATGCCGCCGCCAATCCGCGCCCCGTTACTCGCGCTCCGCGCAGATAAGTGGTTGTGGGCGGCGCGCTTCTTCAAAACCCGTTCGCTCGCGGCGGAAGCGATCCGGGCCGGACACGTCAAGCTGAACGGCAACGCCATCAAGGTCGCTCGCGAAGTACGCGCCGGAAATCAACTTGAAATCATGGCCGGCGACGTATGGTGGACAGTCGACGTGCTTGGCCTGAACGATCAGCGCCGCCCGGCCAGCGAGGCGCAGCAGCTATACGAAGAAACGAGCGAGAGCCGTACCCGACGCGAAGCCAGGAAGGACGCGAGCCGTCTGGCGCCGGTACCGGGGAGCGATCTGCGTGGCCGACCAACCAAAAAGGCAAGGCGCCAAATTCACCGCTTCAACGAAGGTCACTGAGACTCGCCGGTTTTTGGTCGCGCTATCGCTCGTATTGCCTGCCCAAGATCTCGATGGCAATTCAGGCCAGAATGGCGGTGTGCTTGAACAGCCATAACCACGCGCTGAGCGTAAAGAACGAAGCGATCGTTGTCGCCAGCAGGGCCGGCGCGGCGATGCCCTCCTCTCCATACGCGAGAGCCAGCGTCGGGTACACCCCCATCATCGGCATGGCGGCCATCAAGACACCTGCCATGTAGAGGTCGGAGGCGACCGGCGCCATCCCAAACAGGGGCAATGTCGCCATTGCGGCAAAAACGGCCAAGGGGTGCGCAATGAGTTTGCCGATGGCTACCGACGCCACCCGGCTACCGGTTCCTCGTAACGAGAGACCGACCAGCATGCCGCCGATGACGAACAACGCGATTCCACTTGTAGTCGCGGACACCATGTCCACACTGCGTTCCAAGGGTGTTGGCAATCGCCAGCCTAGCAACGACATCGCAACCCCGCAGAAGAGCGCAATGATGAGTGGATTACCGGCAACACGGAGCAGGGATTTGGCTACAACCTCCCACCGCCCTGCGCCGTCCTGCCGAGGCTCAAGCATCAAGAGTAACGAAGGGATGACGACGAGATTCTCGACGATGAGGTTAAGCGCCAATGCCACGCCAGCGATCTGGGCTAGGATAAGCAGCAAAATGGGATAACCAACGTACCCGCTGTTCGAGCACGCCATCCCCATGGCACACACGGTGCTGCTCGAACGGTTTAGTCCAACGACGCGGCGGCTCCAGAAAAAGCCGGCGAAGATGACGACGAACGTTCCCGCGAGATACGCGAGCAAGTAGGTCGGGTTCAAGATTTCGCCGATCGAACGCTGTGAAACGGTGCGAAAAAGCATCGCCGGCAGCGCAATGTTGAGGACGAAGCGGCCAAACACGCGCATATCGTCCCGATTGAACAGGCCCCAACGAGTCGTAAGGAATCCAACGCCGATCAGAACGTAGATCGGCGTCGTGACAGAGAGGATTTCAAGCATAAAAACAAAAGGTCGGGAACACCGAGCGGCGGTTGTCGGAGTTCCCGGTGTTGGCGTTTAGGTTCTCGAAGACTCCACGGCATACTTTTCGCGCATTTCCCGCTTGTTGATCTTGCCGACGCTCGTCTTGATCAAAGCCTTGACGAAGCGGACTTGCAGCAGGATACCGTGGCGCGAAACACCTGTCGTCTCAATGAGGTGGGCCGCGAAATTGCGCAACGCGTGCTCGGTCACCTTCCCTTCGAATTCGGGTTTCAGCACAACGAGAGCGACCGGGCGCTCGCCCCACTTTTCATCCGGCACACCGATCACCGCGACTTCATGAACGGCGTCGTGCTTGGAGACCACATCTTCGAGAAGAAGCGAGGAGGTCCATTCCCCCGCCGTCTTGATCACGTCCTTGATCCGGTCAGTGATCTTGATGTAGCCGCGACTATCGATATTCCCGATGTCCTGCGTGTGCAGATAACCACCTGCCCAGAGCTCTTCCGAAGCCTGGGTCGCCTCTCGGTAGCCTTGCGTCAGCCACGGCGAACGGACCACCAGCTCGCCAGTCGCCACACCGTCGTGGGCAACGTCCCTCATTTCGGGGGTCACGATCCGCAAGTCGACCAGAGGCAATGGCAGGCCGGTCTTGCTCCGAATCTGTGCCTGTTCATCAAACGGAGCCTGCATATCCGCCGACCCCAGGTGGGCAATGGAAAGGACCGGGCAGGTTTCTGACATGCCGTAGCCCGTAAGAAGATCCACGCCGCGCTTGAGTGCCGCCGTCGCCAGACTCGGGGACATTGCAGAACCGCCTATCAGAACCTTCCAGCCGGAGAGATCGAACTTCTCGGAGCCTGGGTGGCTGAACAGCATCTGCATGATCGACGGGACGCAATGCGAGAAGGTCACCTTCTCGCTTGTAATGAGCTGCAGCAAGGTCCCCGGCAGGTAACGACCGGGGTAAACCTGCTTGAGTCCCAGGAGCGTCGCCACGTAGGGGAACCCCCAGGCGTGCACATGGAACATCGGGGTGATCGGCATGTACACGTCTTCGCGATGCAGCCGCCCGTTTGCCGGTGCACTGCCGACGCACGTGGCCACGCCGAGCGTGTGCAACACCAACTGGCGATGGCTGAAATAGACCCCCTTGGGAAGCCCCGTCGTGCCGGTCGTGTAGAAAGCGGTTGCCTGGGCGTTCTCATCGAAGTCAGGAAAGACAAAGTCGGGAGCCGATTGCGCGAGCAACTGCTCGTATTCGGCGGCGAATTCCACCGGGGCGGCCTGCACCGCATCAGGTGTGTCGTCGATCAGAACGAATCGCTTGATTGTCTCCAACCGATCCGCGATGGGCGCCAACAGCGAAAAGAATTCCCGATTGACGAGCAGAACGTCGGCTGCCCCATGATTTAGTGTGTACAGAATCTGTTCCGCTGACAGCCGGACATTCACCGTCTGGAGGACAGCGCCCATCATCGGGATCGCAAAAAAACACTCGAGATAGCGGTGGCTGTCCCAGTCCATTACGGCCACCGTGTGACCCGGTTCGACGCCAAGACGCGCAAGGCCGTCAGCTAGACGGCCGATACGCTCATACAACGTGCGGTACGAATAACGGAACTTGCCTTGGTAACTGATTCCCTGTTCCGGCGCGATCGCCAGCGGTGTATGGAGGAGATGCTTGATGAGCAGCGGATACGAGTAAGCGGATGGTGTGCCTGTGATTATTTTGACGGGCATGGAAACGTCCCTGTTAACCCTCGGAGGCGACATCTTACCCCGCGCACCGGCCGGCAACCAAAGCGGAAAGAGGAGACATGAGTCTGTGCCGCGCCGCACTGATTAAGGGGTTTCGGCAAAGTCCCCTTGTCACGGAGCCTTCGGGAAACGATACTCATAGGTTTGGTTACCGATTTCTCGATTTTTCCACCCTCCCCTCCTTGATGCCATGCCTAAAGACACATTGACCGTCATCGACAACCGCACCGGATCGCAATACGAGCTACCGATCGCGGACGGAACGGTAAAAGCGATGGACCTGCGTCAAATCAGGCTCAATGAAGACGATTTCGGTCTCATGAGCTACGACCCCGGACTGACAAACACCGCGTCGACCAAAAGCGCGATCACCTACATCGACGGCGATAAAGGAATCCTGCGCTATCGCGGCTACCCGATCGAACAACTCGCCGCGCACAGCACGTATCTGGAAACGGCCTACCTCGTCATCTTTGGCGAACTACCGACGGCAGAGCAACTGGCTAAATGGGAGTCCGACATTAACCGCCACACGCTACTGCATACGAACATCCAGCGATTGATCGAAACGTTCCGCTTCAATGCGCACCCGATGAGCGTGTTCATCAGCGGCATCGCATCGCTGTCGACCCTTTACCCGGATGCGCGGATGGTGACCGACCCGGCCAACCGCCGGTTGCAGGTCGAGCGAATGATCGCGAAGACCGCGACGATCGCCGCCTTCACCTATCGCCACAACCAGGGATGGCCATTCGACTACCCCGATGACAGCCTGAGCTTCATCGGCAACTTCCTGCGCATGATGTTCCGGATGACCGAGCATAAATACGAGCCGAATCCTGTGCTCGAACGCGCGCTCAACATCCTCTTCATCCTGCATGCCGACCATGAACAGAACTGCGGCACAAACGCCATGCGCGTGATCGGATCGTCGCAGGCCGACCCTTATTCGTCATTGGCTGGCGCCGCCGCGGCGCTTTACGGGCCGTTACACGGCGCTGCGAACGAAGCCGTGCTGCGTATGCTCGAACAAATCGGGCGGCCGGAAAATGTGCCCGCCTTCCTCGACCGCGTAAAAGACGGCGATGGTCAGCGCCTCATGGGCTTCGGCCACCGCATCTACAAGAATTATGATCCGCGCTGCCGTATCATCAAGCAGACGGCCGAGGAAGTGTTCCAAGTCACGGGCCGCACGCCCTTGCTCGACGTCGCTCTCGAACTCGAGCGAATTGCCCTTCAGGACGAGTACTTCATCTCCCGCAAGCTCTACCCCAACGTCGATTTCTACTCGGGATTGATCTACCGCGCGATGAAGCTCCCGGCCTCGATGTTCACGGTCATGTTTGCCGTGCCGAGAACCTGCGGCTGGGTCGCCCACTGGCTGGAATTGCTAACGGATCCGGAGCAAAAGATCTCCCGTCCGCGCCAGATATTCACCGGCCCCGAAACGCGAGATTATGTGCCCATGGCGCAAAGGTCCGCTTAAAGCGTCCTGCCCAAGCCGACTGCTCGAAAGTCGGCTGGGCCGCCTCACCGACCTCAGCGCCCTCTCGATTGGTCCCCAATCGGGGAACCGCTGAGGGTCAACAACCGGCTAGCGCGTATTCAGCGCCACCTGCCGGGCCGCAGGGCCAGGCGCCCCCGTTAATTGCCGAGAGAAAACGGCGATCAGGCCGACGATCAGTACGCTGCTAATCCATGCCGTGGCGAGCGTGTGTGAAAGGAAATGCTGGCCGCGCATCTGCTGCACCCAGCCGAGGAATAGCCCGACTCCCATACCGCCCAGAAAGACCACTGACGCCCGCCTGGGGTTGTGCGGCAGCCATAAGACGGCCAGAGCGGACAGCCACATCGCGGCGCTGGCATGGCCGGCAGGGAAACAACGTCCCGCTTGCCAGCCGTCGGGAATAGCGTCCAGCAGCCGAAGAAGCGGCCAGTCGCCGCCGTACCGGTCGATGCCCCACGGGCAATGAAGATTCGAATGACTTTTCAAGGTCCGGACTACGAGCGGCTCACAGAACGCTGCCAGGCCAAGAACGCGTAAACGTGCCCGATGCACGGAATCCTTCGATAAAGGACGGATCGCATCAATGATCATTGCGCCCATGAGCGCAAATCCCGACCAGACAAGAACGTTCTTTACCCACCCGTGCATGAAATTGCGGGCAAACCACGTCTTGTCCCATGGGAAGACCTGTCGCTGGGTATCGAAGTAGTAATCCGCGAGGATCGTATCGAGGTCCGTATATTGGGCCAGGACGACGATCACGACCGCCGAGATGATGAGGAGCACCGAGAGTCTCAGGCACCAGTCCCGCAATACTGTTCGTTGTGCCTCGTACTCAGATTCCAGATGCCACCCAACCATCACGGACCGACCTTCCATTTTGTTGTTGAAGCGCTGAGTATCGGCCGCCGGCCTTAACCGGATCTTAAACGCATCACGGTGAGAACCGGAAACAATAAATCTCCGTCAGCCGGGAAATCTGAACTCGGCCTTACAATCACTGCTCCAAACCGTTGCCGCGCTTCCCCGGGATGCTCTATGTTTCGCACTCTGAATACGCCCGCCATATGGGCCATTACGCTGTCCGCTGCGGGCATTCTCATGATCACGATGGGCGCCCGCCAGTCGATCGGCCTTTTCCTGGCGCCCATTGATACCGCTACGGGCCTTGGGATCGCGTCGATCAGTTTCGCGATGGCCGTAGGGCAGTTCGCGTGGGGAGCCATCCAACCCGTGGCCGGCGCTGTGGCCGACCACTGGGGATCGAAACGGGTGTTGCAGGTTGGTATCGTCCTCCTCGTGCTCGGCAGCGCCCTGACACCGTTCATGAACACCACCTGGGGCCTCGTGTTTTCGCTCGGGCTGCTTTCAGCCATCGGTTCAGGCGCAGGGAGTTTCTCAGTTCTCATCGGCGCGGCGGCTAGCCGCTTGCCGGTTCATGCACGCGGCGCAGCATCGGGGGTAATCAACGCGGGCGGATCCTTCGGTCAGTTCGTCTTCGCCCCGATACTGCAAAAGCTTATCCAGGCGCTGGGTTGGGCAAACGCTTTTTGGGCCCTTGCCTTGGCGACGTTGGGCGCTCTACCCCTGATCGGTGTGTTGGCGCGTACTCCAGGGCATGTGGGCCAAGCGGCCACGGGTGCGGACGAACCCAAGCTCGGACAAAGCGTGCGAAATGCCTTGAAGGACCGGAGCTATCTGTTGCTACACGCCGGCTTTTTCACGTGCGGTTTCCATATCGCGTTTCTGGTCACCCATCTGCCAGGCGAAGTTAATCTGTGCGGACTCCCTCCCTCGGTGGCGAGCTGGTCGTTGGCGATCATCGGAGCAGCAAACATCGTCGGCAGCCTCTATGCCGGGGCGTGGATTGCACGCTACCGGAGCAAATACGTACTCTCCTGGATGTACGCGTCGCGCGCCGCCTTGATCGCGCTCTATCTCCTGTCGCCACGAACCGACGTTACCTTCTATCTGTTCGCAGCCGGGCTCGGCTTCACCTGGCTGGCTACCGTGCCGCCCACCGCGTCGATCATCGGCAAGCTGTTCGGCGTCCGCTACCTCGGAACGTTGTTCGGCCTCACGCTGCTGTCGCATCAGACCGGCGGCTTTCTCGGTGCGTGGCTCGGAGGAATCGCCATCACGCGATTCGGTGACTACACGTGGATGTGGTACGGGGATATCGTCCTCGCCTGCTTGGCCGCGATCGTCAATCTGCCCATTCGGGAGGCCCCGGTGCAGCAAGCCGCGTTGGCGACGTCTTGAAGCATTAGAATAGCGGCTCTTCGCACCCGCGCTGCACGATGCGCCGCATAGAGCAGTCGGCATGTTGAGCGGTAAAGCGGAACAATAACGTGACTGCGGCGCGACCGCCGGTAACGCCCGGCGCCGTAGCACGATTTGAGGCTCAGGATGAAACCATCTCGTACCGAATTCATTTCCGTGCGCGGTCGGCGCTATCACGTCAGGACGTGGGGCGACGACAATGCGCCGACACTCTTTTTCTTGCACGGCTGGGGCGATGTTGGGGCCTCATTCCAGTTCACGATGGACGAAATGCAGCGAGACTGGCGTGTCATCGCGCCAGACTGGAGAGGTTTCGGCCTGACACAATGGAATGACGGCGCGTACTGGTTTGCCGACTACATCGCGGACCTCGATATCCTGCTCGAACGCTACTCGCCGGGGAAGGCGGCCCGAATCATCGGACACAGCCTCGGCGGAATCGTGGCCGGACTCTACGCCGGAATCCGGCCCGCCCGTGTCGAACGCCTAGCGATGCTCGAAGGTTTCGCGCCCTGGATCCCCGTCCCCGGCGAAACGCCGACGCGCTTCGAAAAGTGGCTGCAGCAGATCCGCGACGACAACTCGGCATTCCGCCAGTATCAACGCCGCGAGGAGTTCGCGGTTCGGTTGTGCCGAGACAACCCGCGCTTGACGCCCGAGCGCGCGGCCTTTCTTTCCGAACACGCTTTGCTCGCCCGCGATGGCGGCTTCGTCTTCGCCGGCGACCCGCGTCACCGCTGGATCAACCCGGTTCTGTACCCACTGGATGAGGCCAAGGCCTGCTGGCGTCGCATTACGGCCCCGACGCTCTGGGTCGCCGGGCGCGAATCGCCGGCGATGGCGCAGTTTGTCGAGCATCCGGAGGATTATCGGGAACGGATGGCATGCTTCGCTCAGGTCGAGGAGGAAGTGATCGACGAGTGCGGGCACAATCACCATCACGACCAGCCGGAGGCACTTGCCCGTCTGGTCGAAGCCTTTTTCCCCTGATCGCGCTTTGGGAGGCGATCAGCCGGTGCGCGTACGCTAGAGGACGTAGCGCGAAAGGTCCTCATTGCGCGCGAGTTCAGTGAGCCGGCTGTCGACGTACGCGGCATCGATCGATACCGTTTCGGTACCGGCACGCCCCGCCGTAAATGAAATTTCCTCAAGCAGCCGCTCCATGACCGTATAAAGTCGGCGCGCGCCGATGTTCTCGGTACGCTCGTTCACCGACCACGCCACTTCGGCCAGTCGCTTGATCCCATCGGGCTGGAACTCGAGCGAGACGCCCTCGGTGGCAAGCAGCGCTTGGTACTGCATGGTCAAGCAGGCGTCGGTCTGGGTCAGGATGCGCTCGAAGTCCGCCACCGACAGCGATTCGAGCTCCACGCGAATGGGAAAGCGCCCCTGCAGTTCAGGAATGAGATCGGAAGGCTTTGCCAGATGGAAGGCCCCGCTGGCAATGAACAGGATGTGGTCGGTGCGGATCATTCCGTACTTCGTCGACACCGTTGTTCCCTCGACAAGCGGTAATAGATCGCGCTGAACACCTTGCCGTGATACGTCGGCGCCATGGGCTTCACTGCGCGAGGTGATCTTGTCGATCTCGTCGAGAAAAACGATGCCGTTTTGTTCAACGTTGCGCACCGTGTCTACCTTGATCTCATCGTCGTTGACGAGCCGGGAAGCTTCCTCGTCGATGAGGAGTTTGCGTGCCTCGGCGATCTTCAACTTACGCGACTTCTTGCGTGCGCCGCCGATATTCTGGAACATGCCCTGGATTTGGGACGTCAGCTCTTCCATGCCTGGTGGGGCAAAGATTTCAGCCTGCATGCCGGCCGTAGCGACTTCGATCTCGATCTCTTTGTCGTCAAGCTCGCCCTCGCGCAACTTCTTGCGGAATTTCTGCCGCGTACCGTTTTCATCAGTGGCTTGCGTGTCGTTGAAGAAATTCGCCCGCGACGAAGGCAACAATGCGTCGAGGATGCGTTCCTCCGCCGCATCCTCGGCGCGCGGGCGAACCCCCTTCATCGCCATTTCGCGGGCGTTCTTGACGGCGATCTCGGCCAGATCGCGAATGATCGTCTCGACGTCGCGGCCAACATAGCCGACTTCGGTGAATTTCGTTGCTTCGATCTTGATGAACGGGGCGTTCGCGAGTCGCGCCAAGCGGCGGGCGATCTCGGTTTTCCCGACGCCCGTCGGCCCAATCATGAGAATGTTCTTCGGCGTAATCTCCTGGCGCAACGGTTCGTCGACCTGCATGCGGCGCCAACGGTTGCGCAACGCGATGGCGACCGCTTTCTTGGCCTTGCTTTGCCCGACAATGTGCTTGTCGAGCTCGTGAACGATTTCCTGAGGAGTCATTTGCGTCATGGGGAGGCCTGCTGCATTGCTGAGTTACCGGGACATAATGTTCTCATCGACGACGCGATGTGGCAAACTTCCTCGCCAAGCATTCATGCCAAAAACCAATTCCGGAGCGCGCCATGAAGTCCCGCACTGTGTGCTTTTCCCCAGGCTGCATCGCTCCGGGAATGACGCTCGCCAAACCCGTCACAGACCGCGAAGGCAAAACGCTCCTCTCTGCCGACACCGAACTCGATCTGGAAACGATCGACCGGCTCATTCGGCGCGGCGTCGAAACTGTCTGGATCCAGGTCTTGGATACGCGCGACGAACTGACGATCGCCGACGACCTCGCCGCTGCTCAATCCCGCGTCGAGAAGATTTTTCGCGGACCGGGGAGTGCTGCACGCCAAACGCTCCGAGCAGCGGTATTGCAATACCGTCTGGATACGACGAAATGACGCCAACACCCCGGCTGCACGAACTCACGTCACACGCCACGGCGCTGCCCTCGTTGCCTGAAGTGGTGAGCTACTTGATGCGCTCGCTCGGCGATGAGCAGGCCGATGTCGATACGCTGGTTCACCATATCAACTCTGACCCCGTCATCGTCGCGCGGTTGCTTTCTGCTGCAAACTCAGTCGCTTCGGGGCTTTCGACTCCGATTCATTCGGTTCGGCAAGCCTTCCTGTTCCTCGGTGTGGACCGTATCGTCAGTATCATCCTCGCTTCAGCGCTGAGCTACCGATACGACATCCGCAACTCAGGATTCGACACCCACCTGCTTTGGCGTCACTCGCTCGGTGTCGCCATTTGCGCGCGCGTCATGGCCGAGCAGATAGGCATCAATCCCGACGTCGCGTTCACGAGCGGGCTCTTGCACGACATTGGACAGTTGCTCATGTATACGGCGAGTCCAGCAAGTTACGTGCGTACGCTGCAAGTCCACTATGCGGAAGACATTACGCTGGTTGCCGCGGAACGCTCGGTGTTCGGTTACGATCATGCCGCCGCGGGCCGCATGTTGGCTCGCGCCTGGCGATTGCCGATCGAAACAGAAGAAGCCATCGCCGCTCACCATGAACCGGACGAAATAGGCAGCGAAATCGGCGACCTGATCCACGTTGCCGAGGTTCTCAGCCACGCCCTAGATCTCGGCGAGCAGCCGGAAAACCGTGTCCCGGATCTATCCGACCTTGCTTGCGCAAAACTTGGTATTTCGTGGCCGAAACTGGCCAGTCAATTTGCGGAGATCGAGGCGCGGTACGATGGCATTCGCTTGGCGTTGGGAGCCTGACAAGCAGGGAGTGATTCTTTGAGTGCACCGCAGTAACTCATCGCAAAGCCGTACGGTCTCACTTCTTTAAGGCGTATTCCGGCGCCGCCTTAACCGAGCGTTTCGATCGTAAAGCTGCGATTGGTGTAGATACAAAGGTCGCCGGCTATCTCGAGCGACTTGCGCACGATATCGACCGGTTCAAGTGCCGTGTTCTCGATCAGGGCCCGCGCAGCGGACTGCGCGAAAGCGCCTCCCGAACCAATCGCGACAATCCCGTACTCGGGTTCAAGGACATCCCCATTGCCCGTGATTACGAGCGAGTTTTGTTGATCGGCAACGGCCAGCATCGCCTCCAAACGCCGGAGGGCACGATCGCTGCGCCAGTCTTTCGCCAATTCGACGGCAGACCGCAGCAGGTTGCCCTGATGCTTGTCGAGCTTTGCCTCGAAGCGCTCGAAGAGCGTAAAGGCATCCGCCGTCCCACCGGCGAAGCCCGCCAATATCCGTTCCTGATAAATGCGCCGAACCTTGCGGGCGCTGGCCTTGATGACGATGTTGCCCAGAGTCACCTGGCCGTCGCCGCCCATGGCCACGCGATTGTCGCGACGCACGGAGAGTATGGTCGTGCCGTGGTATTGCTCCATCGTGGGCCTCTAGTACTTCGCGAATACAAGCGTCGCTACGGCTTTCAGCCCGATGACGCCGAACAATTCCGCGACAAGATGATTGGGATGGCGAAACACGATCTGTTTGCCAGATCGCCGAATGGTGGTGAGAACGTTAAGCAGCGCACCGGCACTGACGAAATCCATACGCCTCAGGGCCGCGCAGTCGATCAACACCGGGTCGTGGAATTCCGCGTACGCTGGGAGATCCGTAAAGCGCGAGTTCTTGACCTCTCCGCGCAACATGTAGGTATCGGCGTCAAGTTCGTCGGGCGCATCGGCCGCCAATTGCAAAACCGGTTCCGGCGTGGCAACCCGGGTCGGCTCCCAGGAAGGAGGCGACTCCTCAAACGTGACGGCGTAATTAATGGCCACATCCTCAAACGCGTCGTGCTGTCCTTGCATCTGGCAGAGTTCCAGCAGCAGCAGCCAACACTCCCTGTTCTCGGCCTTTCCTGCCTCGACGCGTTCCTCTACGAGTGCTCCAATCGCGTCTCTACCAAGTAGCTCAAGCCCACGCTTTGACTTATGCGCCTTCTGTAGAAGCGTTAGTAAGCGTCCGCATCCGTCGTTGTCGAGGCAAGTCACCTTAGACAAATCAACGCGCAGTTTTGGCGACCGCTCCATTGCCTGGCGCATAGCCTCAAAACCAGCGTCGTTTTCCCCCAGCAATTCCCCTCTGAACAAAACGCTGCCAACCGCTTGTTCCACAAGTTTCGGCGACCCGGTGGACTTATCACGCCAACTCGGCGGCGATTTTTCATAGCCGCGGGCGTATTCAATCCCCAGTGCCTCGAACGCTGCTTTCTTCCCGGTCAGGCGATATAGGTCGAAAAGCATCTGCCAAAGGCGTTCGGCTTTCGCCGTGTGGTAGGCATGCGCCGCCGCTTCGAGAACTGACGAGGCCGCCTCGTCTTGGCCATTGGAGAAGAGCACCGCCGCCTCTTCGGCCGCGGCGTCGACCGGGTCAGCCTCTTCGACAATCTGAAAACCCTGATCGCTTTGGCTAAAGCGAAAATCTGAAAATTCGATCGACGGACTTTCGATCTTCTGCTCAGCCGCCGGAGCGGAGGCGGTTCCCGCCTCAGCGTTTGCACCGGTTCCAGAGGATGGTGCTTCGGGTTTTCCCGACGGGCGTGGCTTGACCGCGGGTCTCGCGACCATTTTTTCCGGTGGCTTTTTGAAGAAGGAGAAAACCATAACGCGTTGAGAACTCTCGTGAGCCGAGAGGTTCATCTTTTAACACATCCCCATTCACTCTGCAATTTTCGCGCCTTGCTGTCGAAACGTTGAAATGGTCGGTTCGACGCGAGTCCGGCCGGGACCCGGAGGTCTCTTAACTCCGATTTACCTTGGTTGCGGGGATATAGAAACCTTACCCAAAGCCCCCGAACACGCTTGGCAGATACCCCTCAAGTCGAAATCCAGCCGTGACAGCGAGAATCCTGGAGGCAAATCGGGGGCGAGAGGAGGCGCTGCGTCGAGACAATACACTTTGCCACAGTGCTCGCAGCGGAAATGAACGTGCGTCTTGTGTTCGCTTTCCGAGGCCGCGGAGAAGCGGAATACGCGGTGTTTGTCGGAACTCCGATGGGCCAAACCAAGCTCCACCAGCCAGTCGAGCACGCGGTAGAGCGTAACCCGATCCAGTGCGCTGTCCCCAAGCGCAAGCTCAATCTCGCTATGCGTCAATGCGGCGGGAGCGCCGCGCAACAGTTTCAGGACGCACACTCGCGCCGGCGTAGCACGGGCGCCCGCGCGACGAATTTGCTCGGCAACGGGATCGACACAAGATGCGTGAGGGACTGGCAAGGCTGTAGTTAGCGACACAAAAGGGACGAGGAGCCGCGGATGATTACACCATAGGCCCCAACGCCGTGCAATCGGGTTCCACTCCGGCGGAAAACCGGCTTGGAAGTGGAACTTGGAACTGAGCCCGCCAACGATTGCCGAATGGATGAGACCGCTATTCCGTACGAAACGGCGTTTGTAAAGAAAGGGTTGCTCATGAACGAAGCAAAATCGACATGCGAATGGAGCCAGACCGTGGATCCCACGGCTTACCGCGTTCTATTCGAGGACGCTACCGAACGCGCGGGGACAAGCCCCCTCAATGACGAAAAACGTGAGGGAACGTACATCTGCGCGGCCTGTTTTCGGCCGCTCTTCGATAGTTCGGCCAAGTACGACAGCGGCACGGGTTGGCCAAGTTTTCTCTACGCTTTGCCGGGTGCGGTCGACACGAAGACCGACTCAAAACTGATCTACCCGCGCACCGAATACCATTGCGCGCACTGCGGTGGGCATCAAGGGCACGTGTTCGACGACGGCCCGAAGCCGAAGGGAAAGCGCTATTGCAACAACGGAGTAGCGCTTCGTTTCGTTCCCCGAGGCGAGCCGCTTCCGGAACCGCGAAACTGAACCGCCGGGCCATCGCCCGTCATTTTCTTTTTGCCCGCGGGTGAGCGGTGTCGTAGACCTTCGCGAGGTGCTGAAAATCGAGATGTGTATAGACCTGGGTCGAGGCGATGCTCGCGTGGCCGAGCATTTCCTGTACCGCGCGTAGATCGCCAGATGACTGCAACACGTGCGACGCAAACGAATGGCGCAGCATATGAGGGTGCACGTGCGTTGGCAGTCCTTGCGCTTGCGCACGCCGCTTGAGCCGTTCCTCGATAACGCGTGGGCTGATTCGTGCCCCTCGCTTGCCGACAAAGACGGCCCGCTCGTCCGGGGAAGCAAGTTCGACCCGCCGAGTCATCCATAGCGCCACCGCTTCGCGCGCCTTGGAGCCTACAGGAACGATTCGGGGCTTGTTGCGTTTGCCGACAACACGGACTTCGCCAGCCAACAAATCCTCGACGCAATCCAGATCAAGGCTGGCCAGTTCGGCCAGACGGAGCCCCGAAGAGTAGAAAAGTTCGTACATCGCTCGGTCGCGAATGTCCTCCACCGAATCGGGCACATAGTCTAAAAGGCGCCCCGCCTCGTCCGGCGAAAGCGCGTTCGGCAACCGTTTCGGGCTCTTCGGCGCCCGAACCCCGTCAACCGGATTCGCTGCTACGAGACCGCGGCGGCCAAGCCACCGATAGAAACCACGCCAGGCCGAAAGCGACCGGGCGAGCGAGCGGCCACTAAGCCCGCGGGAATGGAGTTGCCCAACGAAGCGGCGCACTTCATGGGTCTGCAACCCATCCAACGCGATCTCCCGCGTACCTTCATGCAAGAGCTTGCACAACGTGGACAGATCGCGTCTGTAGTTGGCAATCGTATGCGGAGAAACGCGTCGTTGTTGCGCGAGTTCCTCGATATACGCGTCAGCCTGTTCATCGGCGGTCACATCCGCCTCCTCGCGCCTTCAACTCAATACGCGAGCAAGCGCTGCCGACGCCATCTCGCCGAGGCGCTCAAGATAAAGCGTTCCCATTCCGGCGTAGAAGCGTTCCACGTCCTCGCTGCCAAGCGCGATCAGGCCGATGGTGCCACCGCCAGTACGCATTGGGATCAGCGCCTGGGAACGCACATGCTTGGATGCATCACCAAACCACGACGAAGTCTCGAACCCGGAGGTCGATCCGCAGTAAGGCTGGTTCAGCGTTTCCGCGAACACCTGCAAATCCTTGCTGACGTCGGCGAACTCCGGAAGCTCGTCGTTATCGTCGGGATGATCCCAAAGACGCAGCGCGACGTGCGGCACCTGGAAGTCATCCCTCAGGTGGAAGTTCAGCGTATGGATTACGGCAGGAAACGACCCGGCGGCAATCATTGCGACCGCTAGCCGGTGCATTTTTTCGCTGATCGAATCGTTCTCCTCGCCGAACTGCAGGAGCTCGTCCATTTTCCCTTCGAGCTGCTTGTTGCGATCACGGAGGCTGAGCATCTGGCGCTCCGTGATCGAAATCGTGCGACCACCATGCGGGTGTGGGATGACGAGCCGCGACACGAGATCGGCATGCTCTTCGAAGAACTGCGGATTATCCAGAAGGTACTTGGCGACTTCTTCGGATTTCATAGATCAATCTCTCCGGTGAAAACCGTTATGGCAGGCCCGGTCATCAGCACTGGCGTCCCCTCGCCTGCCCAGGCGATCGATAAATCACCACCGCGCGTACTCACCCGTACTGGCGAATCGAGCAGCCCGCGGGCAATGCCGGTGACGACCGCGGCGCAGGCGCCGGTGCCGCAAGCCAACGTCTCGCCAACGCCACGTTCGAAGACGCGGAGCTGAATGGCGTGACGCCCTACGATTTGCATGAAACCTGCATTGACGCGTTGCGGGAAACGCGGATGCGACTCGATCAGCGGCCCCTGTTTCTCGACGGGAGCGGCATCGACATTGTCGACAATCTGGACAGCGTGCGGATTACCCATCGAGACCGCGGTGATCTCGAGATCCTCCTCCCCAACACGTAGCGAGTGGATCAAGGCCTCACCCTCGCTAATGAAAGGGATTTGCGCTGCCTTGAACACGGGCTGGCCCATGTCGACGGTGACGTTACCGTTGTCCTCAAGTCGGGGCGAAATCACGCCGCGCATCGTTTCCACTCTGATTTCGCGCCGATCGGTCAGTCTTTGCTCATGCACAAAGCGAACGAAGCAACGAGCGCCATTTCCGCATTGCTCAACTTCTCCGCCGTCAGCATTGAATATGCGATAGCGAAAATCGAGTCCTGGGCTCTCGGCTTTCTCGACAAGGAGTATCTGGTCACAACCGACTCCGAAATGCCGATCTCCCAGAAACCGCATCTGCTCAGCAGTCAACGCCAGGTGCTGACGAATACCGTCGAGCACCACGAAATCGTTGCCCAATCCTTGCATTTTGGTAAATGTGATCTTCATGGCGATCCGAATGGGTCCAGAAAAGTCGAACGTCTCAGTCGCGGACTACGCTAGCGGCTTCGCCATTATAAAGTCGTCCATGACGAAACCGCCGCCAATGTCGCTTTTACGCTCCTCACGCACGGTAAAGCCATATTTCTCGTAAGCGGCCTTGGCGCGGACGTTACCTCGGTTCACTGCGAGGATCAGGCTGCGGCACCCAAGCGCTGCCGCTCGTGCCGCCACGTGTTCCGCCAAGCAAGCACCGATTCCCGCTCGTTGCCGCGCCGGATCGACATACAACTTATCGAGCTTCATTTCCTCAGGCGTCTGGAGTAGTGACGAGGCGAATCCGACAATCTCGCCGCCGGCCATTGCCTTGTCCCACCAAATACCGGGCGTGCAGAGTTCTTCCCGCATGCGTGGTGCGTTATAGCGCTGTTCCAGCATGTAATCGATTTGCGACTGGCTGATGAGGTCGGCGTACGCCGCCTGCCACACAAGGCGAGCAAGCGCGGCGATCACCTCCACTTCTTCAGTGGCAATCGGGAAAACGGCAATTTGCATTTGTTTAATCGTGGTATCGAAGTGGCCGGTACGCGGTATTGGCAATACAATGCGCAACGCCGAGTCAGGTGTGCGAGGAAACTCCGCGCCTTTGTCGCAATTATGCCCTTTCGCCATGAAGCTACTGCATAACCCGCCGCACAAAACCGTCCCGAAGAGAGACTGCAGGCCATGCTGAGGCGGGCGTCGAGCCTGGTCCCGGTCGCAGGACTCTGGCTATTGCACTTTCTGCCGCTGCCCGCGTTGGTCAGTCTTGGGAAGGCCCTCGGCTTGGTTCTCTACACGTTCGGGCGCCGGCGACGCAAAATCGTCTCGGTAAACCTCGCCTGGTGCTTCCCGGAACTTGACGCGGCGGCGCAGCGGCGCTTGGCTCGTGCACATTTCAAAGCCCTGGGCCGGAGCATCATCGAGCGTAGTCTTCTTTGGTGGAGCAGTCCCCAACGGCTATCCCGACTGATCAGCGTTGAAGGCGACGAAAAAATCCGCGCACTTCGCGAGGCCGGGCGCCCGATTATCCTGCTGGCGCCACACTTCGTCGGCCTCGACGCAGGCGGTGTCGGAATCGCGATGCGCTTTGATTCGGTCAGCATTTACGCCGAACAAACGAATCCAGTATTCAACGACTTGCTATTCCGCGGCCGCAAACGCTTTGGCGATCAACTCCTGGTATCGCGGCAGGAAGGCGTCCGGGCAACGGTCAAGGCCATGAAGGCGGGACGCCCGCTGTACTATTTGCCGGACCTCAATGCAAAACGACGGGACTCGATTTTCGTCCCGTTCTTCGGCCATCTGGCGGCCACGATTACCGGTCTTTCCCGCCTCTCCCGTGCAGCGGGCGCTGCCGTCGTTCCCTGTATTACCCGCATGCTTCCTGGTGGTCAAGGCTACCGCGTGGAGGTTGGCGATGCCTGGACAGATTTTCCAAGCGAAGACGTCGACGCCGACACCCGGCGCATGAACGCGTGGATCGAATCTGCGGTGCGTACGATGCCCGAGCAATACTATTGGGTGCACCGTCGCTTCAAGACCCGCCCCGAGGGCGAGGAACGACCGTACTAGCCAATAGCCACGCCGCCCGGCTATTCCCGCCGACGTGCCCGATAAAGCGCCATTTCGTCGGATTGCATGACGGACTCGAAGACGATTCCGTCGACAGCGGGGACCTCGCCTTCCAGGACTAGCCAGATCTCGTCGTGATCGAGGAGGCGAAGCGGAATATCTTCCGCCACGATCGGCGGCACGGCTTTTCCGGCATAGAACGACACCGCGCCGTTACCCGGGGGATCGAGCTGATACAGCGGCGACCGCGCAGCCGCCGCCATTCCGAGTACCTGTGCGGCAACCTTGCGAGGTTCCTTCGAAAGATAGGCCTCGCTGTAAAGGAATCCCATGGCCGTAGCCGCAGCCACAAACAATACGGCAGCAGAAGTCGCCCGTTCCCGGAGGATGAGTTTCAACGCCAGCGGAACGAACGGAATAGCGGCCAACAGAAGCAATGACGCCGATGCCCCCAGCTTACGCGCCGCATAAATGACCACAGCAAGCGCGACGAGGCAGAAAAGGCCGAACAGCGCGCGGTTGATCTTGGCGTAGCGACCGCTTGCCGCGACTAGGTAGTAGCCGAGAATGAGCGCAAGCGGCGGAGCAAACAGTAAAGCGTACTGCATTTGCTTATTCACGGTAGCCGTTAAAAGGACGAACACCACCGCCAGCCAACACCATGCAAACCGCACGATTGCCGGGGTTTCGCCTCGACTGCCGCGGTAAGCCATCCACCCCGCGGGAAGGACAAGGACACCCCAAGGCGCGAAGAACTCAAAATGATGTCCCAGATACCACCACAGCGGTTTGGCGTGATTACCGCTGATGAAGGTTTCGTCGACCTGTTTGCCGAAAAAGCTCTGCGCAATGTCAGGCATTGTGGCGAAAACCCACGCGTACCAACCGAAAGCCACGAGGATGAGAAGCAGCACACCTGGAATGCTAAACAACTGTGTCAGCGGCGCAAGCGGACGCGCGGCGCGTTTCTCGGTGAGGGCGAACAGCGCAAGCGAGAGCAGCGGAATCGCGAGGGCCGCCGGCCCTTTGCTCAGGAAACCGAGTCCTAACGCAAGTCCGAAAAGCGCCCGCCGGGCGGCTGCTCCTTTTCCATTCAGGATGTCGTACCCCAGCACACACGCTGCTGTGATGCAAAGCAGTAACACCGCGTCGGCCTCACCGCTGCGGAAGTAGCGCAGGCCGAGGTAAGAAGCAATCAGAAGCAGGACGCTAGCCGACGCGATCTCGGGACCTGCCTCGCGCCCTATCCATCTCCAGAGAAGCGAAGCCAGCAGCAGGCCGGCGATCACAGCCGGCAACCGCACAGCCACCGCATCGACCCCGAAAAAACGATAGCTCGCGGCTGTCAGCCAGTAGGGGAGTGGGGGTTTTTGCAACCGCAACTCGCCATTGAATCGCGGCACGACCCAGTTGCCGTCCACCAGCATCTCACGCGCCGTCTCGGCGATTCTTACCTCCTGGATTTTGTAGACAGGACGATCGCCTAAACCCACGAGCAGAGCGGGAAGCAGTAACGAGAGGAGCACGAGTAGGGTTTTGAGCGATGACGGCATGATGAGCGGTAGTTTCGATCCGTTTTTAGAGAGGATCAGAGTCTATAGCGAGCAGAGTTGCTTGTCTTCGTTGCGCACTCGCAACCGGCAGTTCATGCACGCAATCGGGCAAGCATTGTGCAATACGCACCGAATGACATAATGCGCGAATCCCGTGGTTCTATCCCTGCTAGAAATAACTTCAACTAAATCCGGCAAGTTCGATTGGATGCCCAATCTGCCCGTCGGCGAAGGGCGCAGGTATACTTCGGGCTTTTGCCTATTCGAGGCGGCTCTCGCCACCTCGGGCGTTTCAGCATAGCGAGACTTACCGTGGCTTTAACAATATTGGGACTTTCCGGCGCATTGACGCACGATCCGTCAGCGGCGCTATATATCGACGGTAAGTTGGTCGCCGCCGCAGAAGAGGAACGTTTCGTTCGGGATAAGCACGCCAAGAACCGGATGCCCTACGAAGCGGCCAAATTCTGCCTTCAATTCGCCGGCATCAAGCCCGGGGATGTAGACGGCGTCGCCATTCCGTATGCGCCGATCAGCCTCACCGAGAAAGCGCGCTGGCACTATGCCCGTCGCTATTTGTACGCACCGGACCGCTCGCTCGATGCCATCTTCGCTGGCAACCGCCGCTATCATCGATACAAAAAGCGCATCGAGTGGTGCCTCGTTCAGCTCGGTTTCGATCTCAAAGAGATCGAGATCGTCCCGGTCGAACACCACCTGGCACACGCAGCGAGCGCCTATCACTGCTCCGGGTTTCACGAGAAAACCGCCATTCTCGGCATCGACGGTAAGGGCGAATACGCCACGACCTTCTTTGGGTATGGCGAAAACGGACGGATTCACAAGATCAAGGAATTCTACGACCCGGACTCGCTCGGCGGCTTATACGGTGCCATTACCGAGTTTCTCGGTTTCGAGATGCTCGATGGGGAATATAAAGTCATGGGTATGGCGCCCTACGGCGACCCAAGCAAGTACGATTTCTCCCGCCTCGCGAAATTCGAGAACGGCGAACTGACGATCAACACCGATTACGCGAACGTGATCGGCTTCCGCCGCTACAAGGAAAACGGGAAGGGCTACTATTTTTCGCCAAAGCTAATCGACTGGCTTGGCCCAAAGCGCGTAGGCGACATCGCGGATGATCCCTACATCCATTACGCCGCAAGCATACAGAAGCTGTTCGAGGACATCTCGCTGCAGATGATCGACTACTACCTGGGCGACATCCTGCGCGAGACGGGCAAACTCGCTTTTGCCGGGGGTGGTGCACTCAACGTCAAGCTCAATCAGCGCATCATCGCTCGGACCGACCTGAAAGAACTGTTCGTACAGCCCGCCGCCAGCGATGCTGGAACTGCCGTGGGCGCTGCCGCCTACGTTTCGGTCGAACGCGGCGTGCCGGTCGAAAAGATGGAACACCTCTATCTGGGCCCGGCATTCAGCAATGAGGACGTCATCGCGGCTTGCGCACGCCACCCCGCCCAACCGCAGTGGGCTCGAATCGACAACGTGCCGCGCGATATTGCGCAGATTCTCGCCGCCGGCAACCCGGTCGCCTGGTTCCACGGCCGCATGGAGTTCGGCCCGCGCGCACTCGGAGGCCGCTCGATTCTTGGTTGCCCAAGTGCCCCCGGCGTCGCAGACCGCATCAACGAGCAGATCAAGTTCAGGGAGCGGTGGCGCCCCTTCTGCCCCAGCATGCTCGACACGGTGGGCCCGCAAATGCTTGGCAGCGAACACCCAGCGCCTTTCATGACCTTTACTTTCGAAGTCGCCCCGGGGTGGAAAGAGCGAGTGCCAGAAGTCGTGCATGAAGATGGCACCTCGCGCGCCCAAGTACTGAAGCGCGACTTCAATCCTCGCTACTACGATCTGATGGTTGAACTCGAGAAACTCACCGGCAACGGCGTGGTCCTCAACACCTCGTTGAACCGGCGAGGGGAACCGATGATCTGCTCGCCAACCGACGCGCTAAATATGTTTTACGGTTCGGATCTCGAGTATCTGGTCATGGAAGACATTCTGGTACGAAAAATAAAAACTTCCGTTTAACAGGTAACAGGTGGGGCGGCATGGCCGAACGTTGGATATTGCAGTTTTGCCACGGGTATTACGGACCGTTCCTGGACGTCGCACGGCAGTATGCGGCACTTTTTCACGGCAGTAATTACAAGGTCCTCACGGTCTATCTGACGGGCGATCCGCACGTAAGCGTTGAGAGCGCTTCAGCTTCTGATGAAGTGCGTTTCCTGGGTTTTCGCAGCCGCGACATCCGCGGACTCAAGTTGGGTGCGATAAGGGCACTGAAGCGTTTGGTAGCGACAAGGGATTTTGCCTTCATCATCGCGCACCGCTTCAAGCCCATCTACATTTCGTGCCTCGCAACCAACCTGCCCGTCATTGGCGTACACCACGCGTTCGGCGGCTACGAACGTGCGCCCAGGCGCTGGTTTGTTAACCTGTTCCGCAAGCGGTTAGCTCTACTAGGCGTTTCGGACGCCGTGCGGGACGACATGCGGCGTTGCTTGCCCGACTGGCCCATCGAACGGATCGAGACGTTACACAATAGGCTCGATGTCGGCATAGCCCGGGCCGAGGTGTTGCCGCGCTACATTGCGCGAACAACGTTGGGCTTGCCACAGGAAGCGGCGGTAATTGGAAACGTTGGCCGACTGCATCATGACAAGGATCAGGCAACGCTTCTCCGTGCGTTCGCCAAAGCCCGCCCGTCCCTTGGCTCGAATACTTTGCTCGTCATTGCCGGCAAGGGCCCGCTTGAAAAACCGCTGCGGGACCAAGCACAAAAGCTTGGAATCGCTGACGATGTGCGTTTCGTCGGCCAGGTTCCCGATGCGCGACGCTTGTTCGCCGCATTCGATCTATTCGTACTCAGCTCGGACCATGAACCCTTCGGCATGGTGCTGCTCGAAGCAATGGCGGCCGGAGTGCCGGTAATGGCGACCGACTGCGGCGGTGCTCCGGAAGTCATCGGGCGAAGCGACTGCTTATTTCCGCTCGGAAATGCTGAGGAACTTGCGGACAGACTCGTAGCTTTCTTTTCGCCTACAAACGAGAATGCGAAACGAACCATCGTCGAAGACGGTATGGACAGGCTTGAGCGGCTTTTCTCCGACGATGCCGCTCGCCAACGGTTCTTCGCACTGCCGATGACCCGACATGCACTGCGCGTTTCCTGAGGAATGCGTCGTCGCATGAACGATACGGCACACTCCCCATCGCTTAAGCGTTCGCGTATCGCGCTCGTCGCGTACAGTTCGCTGGGTGACGGTCTCCTCTACCTGATGATGGCCGAAAATCTCCGTCTGAATGGGTATAACGTCACCTATTTTGGCGACCTCGCATTTCAGATGCGTGCGTGGATGCCGCAGCTAACGATTCAGCCCTACCCTGAGCCAGAAGCCTTCGATTCTGCTTTCGACGGCTACGACTTGGTGATCATGAGTCCACCACAGTTCGTGCGCGATCGCATGGACGAACAGACGGCGACCGCGATGCGCGAAAAGTGGATGCTGATCTGCCAGAAGCCGCCCGCCAATTGGTACTTCGACCACACAGAGCGCGTACGCCAAACCTGCGATCCAGGGGTGTTCGAGGAGTTGCGCGGTTTGCTCCAGGCCAGCGGCTCCATACGTTTCCGGAAGTTCACTAGCGAAAGCATGATCGACATCATGCTGGACTTCATGAGACACCGGATGGGGCTTTCACGACTCGCGCGCGGAGTTGAGCTGACGCCCCCCGCCAGTCTGGCTTATCGTCGTTACCCGGAGCGCATCGTCGTCAGCCCCGATTCAGCGCGCCCTAAGAAGAAAAACTGGCCGCCGAAGTCTTTCCTTGCACTCTGCCATGAGCTTAGGGCACGCGGGTACGACCCGAAAATCGTCGTAGCCCCGCGGAACCATCCTGAATGGAGCGCGATGCCTGGCAACGTTTTCGACACGCCGGTTTTTCCGGACATCGGCCAGTTGAGTGCGTACCTTTATGAATCCGGAGCAGTCATCGCAAACGACTCGGGCAACGGCCATCTCGCGTCGTTCCTGGGCATACCGGTAGTGACGATTTACCGGAAGAGGAACCCGGCATTCCATTGGCGCCCGTCATGGGGGCCGGCGGAAGTGATCTGCCCACGGCTTACCATTCCCTGGTTCGACGGCCCGATTTGGGGGCCGTTCGTGAGCACCTCCGATATTATTGACGCGCTAGCGAGGCTGAGGTGACAAGAAACAAGAAAATTTTCGTTCTCGATGGAATCGCAGGGGTTCCGCTCGGACGCGAGATCACGGCGGCATTCCAGGAGATCGGCGTTGAGGCCGTTCATTTCGATTGCCTGCGCCAGAAAACGCGATCGCTGTATGGGGTGAGGTCCGCATGCGCCAAAGCGGCGAATAAGCGGACGGATCGCGACGGGTTCTATTTCCTGCCACGCCTCATCGAAAACGATCTGAACGACCGGCTCGAAGGCGAGCAGCCAAGCGATATTCTTGTCGTCGGATTCGCCTACAAATTCTTCAGCCCGCAGTTCCTTAAACAAGCCGCCGCACGATGTGGTGCACGGCTATTCCTTTACGACACCGACAGCTGCAACCTCTATTCGCGACGCCGGGAGTTCATTTTCTTCGTTGAGAACGAGCTGCCTATTTATGATCGCGTCTTTTCGTTTTCCCAGGTCACGACCCGCTTCTTCCGCGACACCCGGGGGCTGGACGCCGTTCACCTTCCGTTCGGGGCCAACCCGGTTCAATTGCCGACATCTGAGTCGACCATAGAGGCACTATTCGTCGGCAGCGGTGACCTGCGTCGCATCTTTCTTCTCGAGAGAATCAGAGAGCACGTATCTATCTACGGCAATCGCTGGGAACGCCATCGCGCACTCATCTCGCAACCTCTCCAGGCGAGGATCGTCGACATTCCGGTCTGGGGCGAAACACTACATAAACTCTTGGCAAGTTCACGCATTATCCTGAATATCACGCGCTCCGATTTTTTTGGCGCCGAGACGGGAATCAACCTTCGCATCTTCGAAGCACTTGGCGCAGGGCGGATGCTGCTGACGGATTACTGCGAGGAAATCGAGGACCTTTTCGAGATTGGGACGGACATCGATGTCTTTAGGTCCTCCCGCGAGCTAGCGGAGAAGGTGGAGTACTACCTGCACAACGACGACGCCCGCGATAGGATCGCGCGAAACGGGCAGGAGAAGTTCCTTAGACAGCACACGTGGGCTTCTCGAATACGCCAATTGTCTACTCATCTATGGCGTGATTGCGAGTCCTGCGCATAACGGCAAGGCACTATGAACAGACGCGTCAAGCTATTGCAAATCCAACCGGATTACCACGAGAACTCGCACAACTATTCGGATCTCGCAGAACAGATCATTGCCGCTTTTCCGAAGGAACGCTATACGGTAACCAGCGCGTTTCTTCGCGGCAAACCCGAGCCAGGGCACCCGAAAAGCCGAGCGGACGAGACGGTTTACTTTAACTTTCCCGACACAATGCTTCGGGGGTTACGGTTAAGACTGATGTGGGAAATCTATCGCTTCTGTAAAAAGGGCGATTACGATGTCATCATCTGCAACCGATACAAGCAGACTAATCTTCTGATGGTCCTCAATCATTTACTCCGAATTCCCGTATGCGTGGGTATTGCACATGGTTTCGGCGCCTATGATCCTTTCTGGCGGCGGCAACGCATGAGGGTTCTGGTTGACGCGTCGTGGCGCTTCGTCGGCGTTTCGCCTGCCGTAGCCAGCTATCTAATCGAAAAGCGCTGTGGATTTACGGAAAGCAATACCGTTGCCATAACTAACGCACTCGACATTGAACAGGTCGAGGCAAATCAGCTGTCTCGAGCAGAGGCACGGCGTGCCCTCGGTCTCCCGGCCGAGGGCAGGATCATCGGAGCAGCCGGTCGCCTGGTCCGGGTAAAAGGTCACGACCACCTGATCGAAGCATTTTCCCGTGTTGCTGCGAAGCACCCCGATGCCATGCTCGCGATCATTGGCGAAGGCCGCGAGCGAGAATTTCTCGAAGGAGAAATCGCCCATCTGAAGCTGAAGGACCGCGTGAAACTGCTTGGTTTCCGGGCGGGCGCTAAACAATACGTGCGCGCCTTTGACATTTGGGCCATGCCCTCTTTGACCGAAGGACTAGGCTTGGCACTTCTTGAGGGAATGAATGGGCATCTTCCGGTCATCGCCTCCGACATCCCTGCGATGCGGCCGCTGGTCGATGGGGCTGGCGGCATCGCCGTCCCGCCAGCCGATGTTACGGCTCTTGCAGCCGCGCTCGACCGATATCTATCGCTTTCGACCGACGCGCTCCGAGCAAAAGGCGAGCAAGCATATTCGTATCTCCGCGCGAACCATGGAATCGAGACTTATCGGCGGAAGTACCTTGAACTCGTTGAAAGCGCGCTTTCATCCCGAGGCATAGCACTTGGCGTGCAAAACTAGGCATCGCGGAAAAACAGGGCCATGGCGGATCACAATCTAGTAACAGTAGTTATTTCCTGCTTCAACCATGGACCATACATTGAGGAATCGATTCTCAGCGTCCTTGGGCAGACTTATCCGAATATCGAACTAATCGTCATAGATGACGGTTCGACTGACGACAGCGTCGACAGGATCCAAGCCCTGCAGGCTACTCACCCGTTCGAGTTCATTGCGCAGAAAAACAAAGGACTGACGCATACACTAAACGAAGCATTTGCCCGCGCCCGGGGTACATTCGTCGCAGCTTTTGGGTCCGACGACATCATGCTGCAAGATCGCCTGGCGCTGCAGATGGCCCACATCGCCGATAAGCCGGACGTTGGAATGTGTGCAGGCAATATCGAACTCATGCATTCGGATGGTACGCCCTACCCGAAATCCGAACGGCACGCGGAACCGGGTTTCAGGCGTATGAACTTCGATGACGTTTTTCTCGAACGTAAACCTTATGTGCCCGCCCCCACCATGCTGATACGTAAGGAAGCATTCGACAAAGTCGGCGGCTTCGATCCATCGATCCGTCTCGAGGATCTTTACATTCAACTCAAGATCACGCACGCAGGGTACTACATCGACGCGCTTGGAACGACGTTGGCCCGTTACCGAAAGCACCCGACCAACACGTATAAGAACATTCGCTTCATGGCCGAGAGCATTTTGCGTATCTACAGTGACTATTCGGACCACCCAGCGTACGAGCAGGTGCGATGCCGCTTCATCAACTCGATGCTGGTGAAAGCTTCTCGGCGTGACAAGGCGCTCGCCAGGGAATTGCTCGCCCAACTTCCTCTCAAGGCTTGGAACCGGAGGACACTGGCCAGCCTCTTGCGTTATCCGTTCGCGCCGGAAGTCGTTTGACCGGCCCGCCGATAGGCGTAATCGAGAAATGCCGATACGTCGGTTGAACAAAGCAGAGCAACGATTTCCCGAACCTCGGATTCCGGCCAAGTCCACCAGGCGCTGGCAAGAAGCGCAGCGCGAGTCTCTTCTTCGAATCTGAATCGCACATGCCGCGCTGGATTACCGGCAACGATCGAATAAGGCGCCACATCTTTCGTCACGACGGCTCGCGCAGCCACGACAGCGCCATCGCCGACGGTAACTCCTGACAAGATCGTGCAGCCGGAGGCAAGCCATACGTCGTTGCCGATATTCACGTCGCCATGACTTCCCCCATAACTCGCGATATGAGCGGCCTCCTCTAGAAACGCAGGGAACGGAAACGATGCCACCCAGTCCGTACGATGGTGTCCCCCGAGAAAAATATGCACGTCGTCGGCAATCGACGTATAGGAACCGATCCTTAGAGTCGTTCCTTCGTGCCAGTCGTGAACAAACGGAAGTCCATAGGTCCCGTACCCGATTTCGTAGTTGGGATACCGTTCGAGAAACTTTGCTCGCCCACGGTAGAACTTCGGAATCCGCTCCCGCCCTAAGGCCTTCCGGAGCCAAGACCGGAATTTCGAATCTTTCCGCTTACCCATCCGCTCGCGCCTTAACCGTGGCTGCCGACAACAACGCCAACGGGACCCAAATGAGAAGCCAGTGCTCCTTGGGCCTCGAAAGGAACGATCCTCCTTCCGTCATGCCAGCAGCCAGTCCGTAAACGACGGTCGTAGCGGCAATTTTCACCCACTTGTCGGACCGGAACCGCCATCCCGAGACAAAAGCGACAGCGTACATACCAACCCAGAGAAGGAAACCCACCGCTCCTCCAGAATACAGGACGGACAGAAGAAGATTGTGAGGGTCACTGAACGGGTATGAGAAATCCGCTAGCTGGATCGAAAAGGAACTTCCGTAGCCGTGACCGAACCAAGGCTTCTCTGAGATCTGCGCCAACGTACCTGCCCATATTTCATTCCGATACGACAACCCTCGCTGGGTGATGAGGTCTGGGGCAACGACAACAGTCAAAACACCTAGAAGGACGAACGTAGCAACAAGGGCCGCCGACTTACGGTTCCGGGCAGCGATTGCGAGCCAGCCGACGGCCGCAACAAGGGCCACAAGCGGGGTGCGCGATCCCGTGGCAACGATAAGAGCTGAGCAGAGGCCCATCGAGACAAGCGAGAGCCAATGAAACGGGCGCGGGTCCGTCACATAGAAGGCCAGCCACAGCGCCGCAAAGAACCCAAACACATGGGAAACCAGAAGCGGGTTGTGGACCGCTCCGTATCCCGTGAGACGGCCCGCTCCACCGGCTTGAAGATAGAGTGTTAACGTCACGAGCGCAGCAACTGCTGCCACCATCGCCGACCACTTCATCGAGTCGATGACAAGTTCGAATCGCTCCCGTGCAAGTCTGAGAATTGCTAAAAAGAGGACTGCAACAAACAAGGGGCGCTTCAGCAAATCCGGCGCATCGGAAGCCGCTGACCATGTCACACTTATACTGATATACACAGCGAACGCAAGGTATGTGACCGCAATGGGCGAACGAAGAACGACGCCAACACAGGCCGGCCGCAACGCGACCAGCACAATCGTCGGCAGAGCCATGAGCCAATAGAACAACTTGGAGTAATAGCCATGGTCGCCAATCCACAGCAAGCCTGAAACAAGCGCAAACAAACCGACAGGCAAGACACGTTCAACCAGAAAGTTCTCCAGTTTCTCTCGCCATTCAGAAAGAGTCGTTTTGGCCCGGGGAGACTCCTCAACAATCATTTATGCTCCTTTGCTTGCTCATAACGGCTCGAAAACCGATAACGTAACCGTTCGGCGCGAGTCCACTCAGCGCTTACCCAACACAATTGACCGGTCGATCCAGTGTTTTTCCTCTTCGATTCCCTCGATACGGCGTATGTTTCGACGACGCAAGTAGTTTGGAAGGGAAGATCGGAAGATGCGCAGGTCCGAAAAATCAATGAGGCCCATGCGACCATCGGGCGATAGTATGACGTTACCCAAATGCAACGAGCGAAAATAGACACCGGCATTATGCAGGCGGACGACGAATTCGTTGAACTTCGCCTTTAGTTGCCGCTCTGTGTCGTCCCCGAGGCCGTTGCGCATTAAGGCGCGCAAAGGGGCGCCGGCCAGCGGTTCGTAGTGCACGGCATCACGCCGAATCGAGTCAATCCGCATGACGGCGATAATCTTTGGCACCGGTATGCCGAGATTCGAAAGCGCTTCTGCGTTGTCCGCGAAACGCTGGGCGTAGGGATACCAGGCCGCCGAAGATAGAAGGCGCTTGCGCCGAAATAGTTTCAGATAGCTCCCATCGGGCAAACGAAGAACTTTGTCACCGTAATAGTCGTCCTCTATGACCTCGGCGCCTTCGCGCATGGCCAGATAAGCGGGATGATCGAGTTGTATCATGCAGTTGTGTCCAAAAACGGCCAAACGCCCGGTGCCGTCGAGCTAAAGTGCGACATGCTACTATTTGCGCCCGAAACGATCCCGCGCGAGCAACATGCAGCAGACAAGTCCAGATACGCCGTCCTCCCTGAAGATATACCTACGATTGTTAGGCTATCTCAAGCCCTTCGTCGGCCATTTCACGGTCAGTATTCTTGGATATTTGATTTTCTCATCCTCGCAGCCGATGTTGGCTGGCGTGCTGAAGCTTTTTGTGGACGGACTGACGGCAGGATCGGCGGCACAGCAACAAGCCTTCCCCTTACTCGGCCGGATGGAATTGACGTACGGCATCCCGCTTCTCGTCGTTCTCATCATCCTATGGCAAGGCCTCGGGTCATTTCTCGGCAACTATTACCTCGCTCGCGTCTCGTTGGGGCTGATCAATCATCTGCGACAAAGACTCTTTGCGAGCCTGTTGCATCTTCCAAACACCTACTTCGATAGGCACAACTCCGGCCACCTCGTTTCCAGAATCACGTACAACGTCACCATGGTCACTGGCGCGGCGACGGATGCCGTGAAAGTGGTCGTCCGCGAGGGAATGACCGTCGCTTTCCTGTTCCTCTATCTGCTTTGGATGAACTGGAAGCTAACCGCTGTGATGGCCGCGCTACTCCCGGTTATTGGCCTCATGGTGAACAGCGCCAGCCGGCGGTTCCGTAAACAGAGCCGAAAAATCCAGGCTTCGATGGGTGATTTGACGCATATTGCCTCGGAGACGATACACGGCTACCGCGTGGTGCGCAGTTTCGGCGGAGAGGATTATGAATACGCCCGTTTCAGCCGGGCCAACGACGAGAATACGCGCAAGGAACTTCGGATGGTGCGTACGTCGGCGACGTTCACGCCGGCGTTGCAACTCGCTATCTTTACGACGATGGCCGCCGTACTGTTCCTCGTGCTGCTTCTGCGCGGCGACTCGTCGGCCGGTGATCTAGTCGCCTACATCACCGCGGCGGGGATGATTCCCAAGCCGATACGCCAGCTTTCAGAGGTAAGCGGCACGATTCAGAAAGGGTTGGCGGGAGCCGAGAGTATTTTCGAACAACTCGATGAAGCCCCGGAAACCGATCGCGGCACCGTGGAACGCGAACGCATTGAAGGCCGCCTAGAGGTCCGCAATCTCACGTTCCGTTACGCTGGTAGCGAGCGCGTCATCCTTGATGATCTGAGTTTCACGATCGAGCCTGGACAGATGGTCGCGCTGGTGGGCCGCTCCGGTAGCGGTAAATCGACGCTCGCCAGTCTTATCCCACGCTTCTATCACCACGCCCAAGGGAAAATTCTCATTGATGGCATTGATGTCGAGGACTACACGCTGCGTAACCTCCGTCGCCACATCGCCTTGGTAGCCCAGCAAACTTCGCTGTTCAACGACACTGTGGCGAACAATATCGCCTATGGCGATTTGGCCGGAGCACCGCGTGTGGAAATCGAGCGAGCGGCGGAAGCAGCGTATGCGCGGGAGTTCATCGATCAATTGTCAGAGGGCTTCGATACGCTCGTGGGAGAGAACGGCGTGCTGCTTTCTGGCGGCCAGCGGCAGCGACTGGCTATTGCACGCGCAATCCTGAAGGACGCGCCGATCCTGGTGCTCGACGAAGCCACATCCGCTCTCGACACCGAGTCTGAGCGCCATATTCAGAAGGCGCTCGACCGAGTGATGGCAAACCGGACGACGTTGGTGATCGCCCACCGCTTGTCGACCATAGAGAAAGCCGACGTCATCATGGTGATGGATCAGGGGCGAATCATTGAGAGTGGTTCGCATGCAGAGCTTCTCCGCGCCGGCGGGCACTACGCGCGCCTGCATGCGATGCAGTTCAATGAAAACGAAACGGAAGAAACGAAGAAGAGCCCGAAGACGACAATCGGGATGGAGATTAATCAGCCGCATGAACATTCGAAAGGATAAAACGTGAAAGTCACGGTTGTCGGGACCGGATACGTCGGTCTGGTTACAGGCGCCTGCCTCGCTGAGGTCGGCAACGAAGTTTTGTGCCTCGACGTGGACGCGCGCAAGATTGCGACGCTTCATGCGGGTGGCATTCCGATCTACGAGCCCGGACTGGAAGATGTCGTCAAGCGGAACGTGGAGGCGGGTCGGCTTTCCTTCACTTGCGACATCGAACGCTCGGTGCACTTCGGTGACATCCAGTTCATCGCCGTGGGGACACCACCCGATGAGGACGGTTCTGCCGACTTGCAGTACGTCGTTGCCGCTGCCCGCAACATCGGGCGCCACATGACGTCGTTCAAACTCGTCGTCAACAAGTCGACAGTTCCGGTCGGAACAGCCGACCGAGTCAGGACGGTACTGCGTGAAGAGCTCGACAAGCGTCGCGAGAACCTGGAATTCAGCGTGGCGTCGAACCCGGAGTTCCTCAAGGAAGGCGCCGCCGTTGAGGACTTCATGAAGCCCGATCGCATCGTGATCGGCACCGACGACGAGCGAGCGACGCAGATGCTGCGCACGTTGTACGCGCCGTTTCAACGCAACCACGAACGGTTGGTCGCGATGGACATACGATCCGCTGAACTGACGAAATACGCGGCGAATGCGATGCTCGCCACTCGCATCTCGTTCATGAACGAGCTAGCGCTGCTCGCCGAAAAACTGGGCGCGGACATCGACCGCGTTCGTCGCGGCATTGGGGCGGATCCGCGTATCGGCTACCACTTCCTGTATGCGGGATGCGGCTACGGCGGCTCGTGCTTCCCCAAGGATGTGCAAGCGCTGCGCCGCACGGCCGAGGAGAGCGGAATGCGCTTGCGCGTTCTCGACGCCGTGGAGCAGGCCAATGAAGCGCAAAAGACGGTATTGATCGAAAAAATATGCACGCACTTTGGCGATGATCTCTCTGGTCGGCGCTTCGCACTGTGGGGCCTCGCGTTCAAACCGAACACCGACGACATGCGTGCGGCGCCCAGCCGGACGATGATCGAAGAATTGTGGAAGCGGGGTGCGAGCGTCTCAGCCTACGACCCCGCCGCAACGGAAGAGGCACAACGGATCTACGGCGCCCGGCCCAATCTCACGCTAACCGACGGTCCGATGCAGGCGTTGGAAGGCGCCGACGCGTTGCTCGTCGTCACTGAATGGAAGGCCTTCCGTAGCCCTAACTTCGACGAGATGAAAGCGAAGCTCAAGAACCCGGTGGTTTTCGACGGACGCAACCTGTACGACCCGGCCGCGATGCGCGAGCAAGGGTTTGAGTATTTTTCGATTGGCAGGGCGGTATGAAAGTATTGGTAACTGGAGCGGCCGGATTCATCGGCATGCACGTTTCGAAATTGCTCCTTGAACGCGGTGACGAGGTCGTCGGTATTGATAACCTGAACGATTACTACGATCCCGAACTGAAACGCGCGCGACTTGCACAGCTCAGCCCCTACAAGAACTTCCGCTTTGTTCCGCTCGATGTGGCGGACGGACCGGTGCTCGCATCGTTGTTTGCTCAAGAACGGTTTGCTCGCGTCGTCCATCTCGCGGCCCAGGCTGGCGTCCGTTACTCGCTGACCAATCCTCAGGCCTACGTGCAGAGCAACCTCGTTGGATTCGGCAATATCCTCGAAGGCTGCCGGCACAACAAGGTTGAACATCTGGTCTACGCGAGCAGCTCGAGCGTCTACGGATCGAACACGCGCATGCCGTTCTCCGTTCATGACGAAGTCAACCACCCGGTAAGCCTCTACGCGGCAACGAAGAAGGCGAACGAACTGATGGCTCATAGTTACAGCCATTTGTTCGGACTGCCGACGACCGGACTACGTTTCTTCACCGTCTACGGCCCGTGGGGCCGGCCGGACATGTCCGCGTGGCTATTCACGACCGCGATTCTCGAAGGTCGGCCGATCGACGTGTTCAATCACGGTCAGATGCAGCGCGACTTCACTTTTGTCGACGACATCGCCGAAGGTACGGTCCGGGTTCTCGACCGAACCGCGAAGCCCAACCCCGATTTCGACGGCGACCGGCCGGACCCCGGCAGTAGCCGCGCTCCCTATCGCGTCTACAACATCGGGAACCACCAACCAGTCAAGCTAATGGATTTCATCGAGACCATCGAGAAGGCGCTGGGTCGCGAAGCAAAGAAGAACTTGCTGCCGATGCAAGCGGGCGATGTCCCCGCTACCTATGCCGACGTCGACGATTTACGCCGCGACGTCGGATTCGAGCCTAAAACACCCCTTGCTACCGGTATCGCCCGCTGGACGGAGTGGTTCTGCGAATACAGGAAACAGACAGTCTGATCCCGTCGCCCTACGGTAAAATCTGCGTTTTGCGCGTCAGCCGTTTTACCCGAAGCGACGGCAGCCAACCCGACCATAAACCATAAGATGAGCAACGCAGACTCAAAACCCGCTGAGGAAAGTGGCGCCCCCCGCCTATCGGTTGTGGTGCCCGCCTACAACGAAGAAGAAAACATCGTTCCGTTGGCGCAGGAGATTGTCGCTGCGCTGGAGAAATTGCCGGGCGGGTTCGAGCTGATTCTGGTTGATGACGCAAGTACCGACGCCACCGCTAACCGCATAACGCAGATCGGTCACCCGGCCGTCCGCGGCGTTTTTCATCGCGTGAATTGTGGTCAAAGCGCGGCCGTCGGGACGGGATTTCAAGCCGCGCGAGGTGAATGGGTTGCAACGCTGGACGGTGACGGGCAGAACGATCCAGCCGACTTGCCGGCGATGCTCGAGCTCGCGTTGAAAGCCGGGGTCGATTGCGTCACAGGAATTCGCCGTAAGCGCCGTGACACCTTCATCCGCCGCCTATCGTCGCGAGTCGCCAATGGTTTCCGCAATATGATTACGGGCGACAGGATCAGCGACAGTGGCTGTGGGGTGCGCGTCGTACGTCGCGCCGCGCTGCGCGAAATCCCGGTTTTCAATGGCATGCACCGCTTTTTGCCGACGCTATTGCGTGGACAAGGTTATACCGTCGAGGAAACGACCGTGAACCACCGCGAGCGTACCCGCGGCGTTTCCAAATACGGCGTTCACAATCGACTTTGGCGCGGCATCCGAGACTGTTTCGGTATCCGTTGGTATCTCAAGCGAGCCGTGCGCTCCGATCGGTTACGTATCTGAACAATGAGCGAGCCGGTGGAAAGTCAAAGCAACGGCAAGACACCGACCGTTGACGAGCAGGAGCAAACGGCAGAAATCGAGCTGGCGGCCCGTAATACCTCGCGCAAATTGCTGAGCCTCCTCGCACTCGGCGCCGTCTTGTTCCTCATTATTCACGTCACGCCCTTAGGCGAGCGGGTGCGCAACTGGGACACGCTCACCAAGCTTCTCGCAGGCGGCGGCCCGGAAGCTGCAGCTTATTTCGTCGTAATCAGCACGGTGCTTATTGCGCTCGGAACGCCCCGGCTGTTGTTCTACGCACTTGGCGGGCTGGTTTTTGGACTCTGGCAGGGCCTGATCTGGTCGACGGTGAGCAGTGTCGTCGGGTCATTCCTGACCTTTCCGCGCGGCGCGCTGGGGCAGCCGGGAGTGGTTGATCGAACGCTTCGGACAGAACCGCTTCTTCTCTCGCATTGCCGGCGCCCGGCCCACCACGGCGTCCGTTGCGCTGATGCGCATGCTTCCCGTCAGCAACGTGATCATCAATGTCGCGCTGGCGCTGAGCAGGGTCGGCAACCGCGCCTTCGTGCTTGGCTCGCTGATCGGTTTTCTACCCCAAGGCGTTGTCGCGGTCGTCATTGGAAGCGGGATCGCGCACGACGTGCCGTGGGCGGGAGCCATCCAGATCGGCGTTGCCGCCACCCTGCTACTCGGGATTCTCTACTGGACGTCAAAGAAACGTCGGAAGCCGCCAGAGCCGGAAGCGACGTCGGACGCGCAGCACTAACTCACCGCGCCTCAAAGCGTTCCTCCGGGGAGAAGCAAACGTAGGCCTGCATCTCCTCTCCCCTCTCCGTTGCCGCTTGAGCCCCCTCGATACTCAGCTCTGCTCCCGTTCATCCTGTGACTCGAGCCACATGGCGTTGACGATGCTCAGGAGTACCGCGAAGCCGAGCCCCAGAATCCAGGTGAAGTACCACATGAGATATCTCCCTTCCGTGATTAGTAGACGACTTTGTCGTTCTTGACGATGAAGTCACGCGTGACCTTGCCCGCCATCACCCGATACGCCCAACCGGTGTAGGCGACGACAATCGGGGTGAAGATGAGCGCTACCCACAACATGACGTTAAGCGTGAAGTGGCTCGACGTCGCGTCCCAGGCCGTGAGGCTGGCTTTGGGCATTTCGGACGAGGGCAGGACGAAGGGGAACAGCGCGATGCCTGCGGTCAGAATGACCGACACGCAAGCCAGCGATGAGCCGATAAAAGCCAGCAATGTCAGGCCTGCACGGATGGTAAGCAGTACGATAATCCCTCCGAGGTAGGCCAGCGCCGGAACTAACCAAAGCACTGGGTGTTTCCCGTAGTTGGTAAACCAGGCTCCAGGCGCGCGCCCGACTTCCTTCATCAGCGGATTGATCGACGCGCCGACATCGCCGATCGATTGAATGACGTAGCCGTCGATGCGTGACACCCACAGGCCGCCGAGTGAGAAGGCCACCAGCAGAACGACGGCGACAATCTGGGCGGCCTTCTTTCCCCGATCCTGCAGGTCGCCATCGGTACGGTGGGCAAGGAAGGTCGCACCCTGCAAGGTGATTAGCGAGAGGCTAACGACACCGAAGAGCAGCGCGAGCGGGTTGAGCAGTGCCCAAAATGAACCCGAGTAGTACGAGCGCATCGTGTCGTCGAGGCGGAACGGCACGCCGAGGAACAGATTGCCAAAAGCCACACCGAAGACCAGCGCGGGAACTGCGCTGCCTGCGAACAGTCCCCAGTCCCAGGACTTGCGCCAAGTTGGGTCGGGCAGTTTGGAGCGGTACTCGAAGCCGACCGGGCGGAAGAACAGTGCAAACAATACCAGCAGAAACGCCCAGTACATTCCGGAGAAGGCGGTGGCGTAAACAAACGGCCAGGCCGCAAAGATAGCGCCGCCGGCGGTGATGAACCATACCTGGTTGCCGTCCCAGTGCGGTGCGATGGTGTTGATCATCACGCGGCGTTCAGTGTCGTCTTTGCCAAGAAAGTTGAGCAGTATGCCGACACCCATGTCGTGGCCGTCCATGATGGTGAAACCGATCAGCAGGACGCCGACGAGCAGCCACCAGATGAGTTTCAGGGTTGCGTAGTCAAGCATTTGATCTTCTCCCTCAGGCGTTGTTCGGTTGCAATGCGGTCGGGCCGAGACGGGCGTACTTGAACATCAGGTACATCTCGACGATCAGGAGCAGGGTGTAGAAGCCAACGAAGCCGGCGATCGACCCCCACAGGCTGGCGGACGTCAGGGTCGATGCCGAGAGATGTGTCGGCAGCATGCCGAACACCGTCCAGGGCTGGCGACCGTACTCGGCGACGAACCAGCCGCACATGCAGGCGATCCATGGTGCCGGTAGGCTCCACAGGAAGGTTTTCATCAGCAACGGGTGCTTTTGGTGGGTGTTGTAAATCGACAGCCAGATCGCGGCGACAAACAGGCCGAGCATCAGAAAACCGAGGCCGACCATAATGCGGAAGCTCCAGAACAGCGGCGCGACTCTCGGCACCGAGTCCGTCGCCGCCTTCTCTATGATCTCTGGGGTGGCCTGGCGCACATCCTCGGCGTGACGCTTCACCAACAGGCCGTAGCCCATGTCAGCCTCGTGCGCCTTGAATTTCTCCTGCGCGGCTTTGTCCTCTGGGTTCTTCCGCATGTCTTCGAGCGCGATAACGGCCTGCACACCGGACGCGATGCGCTCCTTGTTCTTGGCGCGAATCTCCTGAATACCCGGAAGCTGTTTGTTGATCGAGCGAGTGGCGATCAGGCCGAGCATGAACGGAACCTTGATCTCCCAGTCGTTGGCTTGTTTCTCCTCGTTCGGCCAAGCCACGATGTTGAAGCCCGCCGGCGCCGGTTCGGTCTCCCACATGGCCTCGATTGCCGCGAGCTTGGATTTCTGCGATTCGGAGACGGCATAGCCGGATTCGTCGCCGAGCACGATCACCGATAGCGTACCGGCGATACCGAAGGCCGCGGCGATACGGAACGAACGGCGGGCGAATTCGATATGCTTGTTTTTGAGTAGATACCACGCCGAAATGCCGAGCACGAACAGCGCACCGGTGACATACCCCGCAGCCACGGTATGCACGAACTTGGACTGCGCAACGGGGTTAAGCACGAGCGCCGCAAAGTCGGTCAACTCCATGCGCATGGTGATCGGGTTGAACGCCGAACCGACCGGGTCCTGCATCCAGGCGTTGGCGATGAGAATCAGGATCGCCGACAGGTTCGAACCGAGCGCCAGCAACGCCGTGACTGCGAGGTGGCCGCGCTTCGAGAGCCGGTCCCAGCCGAAGAAGAACAGGCCGAACATCGTCGATTCGAGGAAGAAGGCCATCAGTCCCTCGATGGCCAGCGGCGCACCGAAGATGTCGCCCACGTAGTGCGAGTAGTAGGCCCAGTTGGTCCCGAACTGGAATTCCATGGTGATGCCGGTAGTGACGCCGAGGGCGAAATTGATGCCGAACAGCTTGCCCCAGAATTGCGTCATCTCCTTGTAGATCGCCTTGCCGGTCATCACGTACACCGATTCCATGATGACGAGGATCCACGACAATCCAAGTGTTAACGGAACGAATATGAAGTGGTACATCGCCGTCGCCGCGAATTGCAGGCGAGACAGGTCAACGACTGCCGAGTCGATCATTCTTGTTCTCCGTGGGTGGCTGGGATACCGTGGTCGCGATGCGCCCGCCCATGGCGTCTGCATCGACGGCGACTTTGTTCGGCTTGATGAACACGTGCCAGAGCAGCACGATCAACAGGATCTTGAGCACCAGAACGACCGCAAGTTCGCGCACCAGCATGACGCGATTCGCCTTTGCGAATCGTTCGTTGAAGAAGCCCCGATTTCTCATTGTTCTGGTTTCGGTGTATCGACGCCTGCCTCGAATGCTCGGCGTTGCGTCGATCAATTGCTATTTATCTTCTTGTGCGCCAGGCGGCAACCTGGCGACTGCACTGTGGACAGCTTAGGTGATAGAGCCCAAACGGCAATGGCTCGTAAATGACGCGAGGCTATCCACCTCTCATCTTTATATTCTTCAATAATATACTAATTTGTGATTTGTCAAAATCGATCTCGCGCTCGAGCCAGTATCAATAATCTGCTATGAGCCGCAATTTCTCTTGCTGTCGCAAGGCTCATACGGCTTTCGAACGTTCTCGACCGAAGCGTTTTTTGTTTGCGCTATATCAAAAACACGCCTCGCCCAACCGCTTTCCAATATTGAGGAACACGCCCGATGTTGAAACCGACGGCCCTTTGCCCACTTGTCCAGAATCAAAACTGATTGGTGCGTAGAAGAACCATGGTGCAGGCTTCGACCACCTCGATCCCGGCTTTCGACAAGCGGGGGTACTGGGTCGGGTTCTCCGCTCCAGGATTGAATATCACCCTACGCGGCTTGAGCTTAATGAGGGCATCAACGGTCTCCGCCTGCCGCGCTGCGCTGAGATACATGGTCACCGTATCGACTGGCTGATCGACTGCGGACAGGGAGGCAACAACCTTCCGGCCAAGAACCACCTCCTCTTTCGGCGCAATCGGGATAACGTTATGTCCGTACTCGAGGAGCATTTTCATCGCCTTGTTTGAATAGCGTTCCTCGTTCGTGCTGGCACCCACCACAGCGACGTTCTCCATACATTCTCCTTCGACGTTGGCAATCCGATCCCGCATGCCGTCGTGCAGTAATTGGGACTTAGACAAACACACGCGACTGCGTTGTGATAACGGAACAGTACATTTGGTTCTCGCGCATGTGCGGCACGGACGGAATTCGCCGGAGACAGCCGCAGTCCCGGACGTAACCAAACCTGTTCCGGAAGATCGATCAGGCCGGGGGCAAGACCTCATCGAGCCAGCATTGCTGCGGCGACGATACCGGCCAGTTCCTGAGCAGGCGGGCGCGGTCTCGTTGCCAAGCCCGTGTAAACCCACGCTCGGTTTGATGCTGCGTCATGGCATCGAGATCGATCATCCAGAGTCGCCCGCCCTGCCAGATCAGATTCGTCGCCTTCAGGTCTCCGTGAGAGATACGCAGGTGGTGCAGGGTCATAAACAAACAACTTATTGCAGCCGCCATATCGGAGGGCGGCGGGACGCCTGGGTCGAGGCAATCCAGCAAGTTTCGGCCCGGGCAATAATCCGTGATCAAAAAAGCCCTACGCCGTAATGGTCCGAGGCGTTCTTCTATGACGGCGATCGGACGGGGCGTCGCCACGCCGTAAAACAGCAAACGGTGCGCCTCGCGCCACGACCGCCATGCGCGGCTCGGCCGCCAAAGGCGCGACATCGCATGGCGCAAGTTCTTCAGGTTATAGCGCTTGAGTACCAGGGCACGCTGGCCGATCTCGGCCCTCGCCACCGTACATGTCCCGCCATCCTTGAGCAGCCGCCCGAGGCGAACAGCTTCGTCCGGATCACTCAAAAGCTGCGCAAAGCCTGGCCCGAGCTCTTCCTTCATCTTTCGGTCGGACACAACGAAGCGGGTTGCGCTGTGCACAACGGAGAACTGCGTGCATTCGCGCCCAACCTTGGCAAGAAAATGGTCTAGCCGCCTATGCCGCGCCCGCTCCACTTCGTTCTTTAAGGCAGCCATGTCGGTAGGGAATGCGCGCTGAACCTCCGCGTAGGATTTGACCAGATCACCGAGAGCGTCCTCGACGAAGAGCGGCAACTGGGCAATGAGCAACGCGAGATTGCTGAGCATAAGGCGCGACGAACCGCTACTTCCGCCAGCAAAGCTCGCCACCGCATCGCCGTCGATGATGAGCATCTTTTCGTCATGAACGAGAAAGTTGCCGAGATGCAGATCCGCCTGCATCAGGCCAGCAGAATGTAATCTTCCCAAGAGCGAAAAGGCCGGCCGAAGACACATGAATGCTGCCGACACATCTTCTGTCTCCGCCACCGGATCGAAGACCTGGTCGAGACCAACCGAACCGTCCAGGAACTCGGTCAACGCCACATAGCCACCGGCGCACAAACGCTCCGCGGCGACGGGGTGCGGCGTCGGAATCCCCGCCGTGACCAGTGCTTTCACCCCGCTCGCCTCTTTCGCCCCTCGCCGCTCCCCACTCGGCCCAATAAACAGCTTTGCCAACACGGGCTGGTCGTCGATCCTCGCTTCGCCAACCACGCGTTTTCCCGGAAGCACGCGCAACGGCCGCAAGAACAGAAGATCGGCCCCCGATTCGAGCGCAATGCGAAAAGGAACTCTCACGTCCCGCCCCATCGCCTCGAGGTCGGTCGCGCATAACAATGGCGGTTCGGGTCTGCTTAAGACCATGTCATTCGCGTCCGGCAAAGAAATCGAGAATCTTTCGTACGCATCGCTTGTCATCCGGCGTTAGGTGCCGATGCCCGGTATAGTCGAGATAGAAACGAAGTCGCTGCGTACGCGACAGGCGGTACTTGGCGATTTTGTCGAGGCACGCCAAATCCTTGATGATGCGGTATCTCAGGAAAGGCCCCCACCAGTACCCCCCGCTTGGGCAATCGATTAAGAATACCCGCGGCTCAGGGCCTTCCGTCACTAATAGATTGCGCCATTTCAGGTCGTTGTGCGCGAAGCCGGCCGAATGCATCGTTCTTGCCATTCGTGCTATTTGCAGCGCCACTGACCGTACCCACCGGCCATTTTGCAATCGCGCATCCCCGTTGTTCGCGATCCGCGCAAGGTCTGTGGTTCCCGAAATCTCTTCAGTAACCAGAGCCCCGCGTTGGAAGCCACCAAGGCGACGTTCGAGGCCGTAGGCGACCAAACGCGCCGTAGGTATGCCCCAATTCCGGAATGCAAGAAGGTTTTCCCATTCCTTGCGCACGCGGGGAAATGGCCACCACTGGCGCAATCCGAACCAGCGGCTTTTCGCATCCTTGCCGTTCCCCTGATACCGCTTGACGTAGTACCGGCGTGTGCCGACGCTGACCCGGATAACGTCGCTCAACGAGTCTGCGGCCATCGGGTCACCTTGCAATACGAACACGCGGTCAATGTCGGCAAAGGTAGTCTCGCCACAGCAACTTTTCTCAAGAGGATCAACCCACCACTGGCGCATAGCGTCGCGAATCACAAAGCCGTTCTGGACGGCGTTCCGTCTGCGCCGGGCGCGTATTTCCGCAAAAAACGGGCGTGCAGACGGCCCGCTTCCGCTTCGAGCTGTCGGAGCAATGCCGATTCTTCGACGAGAATTTGGCGCAGTCCCCGGGCGAAATAGATAGGGAGAAAACGCAAGATGTCGCGCCGCGTCAGCCCGATATCGAGTGCCGAAAAGTAAAGGCTGGCGAGATCTTTGTCGCGCCAGCGTAATGGCGTCTGCGCGCGGACTTGGGCGCGGTGCAAATCAATGATCGACAACTTCAGATTTTCGGGGGAGGGCGTCGGATCAAGGCCCATCAGGAAATGGCAAATGTAGAAATCACGATGATTGACGCCGCCGCGGTGCATGCGGCCGGCCATTTCAGCGACTTTGCGGATCAAAGCCCATTTCATTTTGGGAGGCGGCGGCCGGCGCGGCCAGTCGCGGCAGAAGTCCTCGAGGCTGATGGTCGGTGCCAGTTCCTCGGTCACAATGAAGGAGTGTCGGGTCGCCGGATTGGCGCCGCGCTCGCCGAACGCCACGGCACGCATGGTATCCACGCCGACCTCAGTCAGGCGGTTAATCGCACGCCATTCGTTTCCAGCGCCGAGTACGGGTAGCTTGAATGTGAGCAGGTTCTTCGCGATTTCTCGCCAACCAACGCCGCGATGGATTTTCACGAAGTAGCCCCGGCCGCCGACCTCCGTACGCAAGGTGCGACGTGCCTCGAGCTCGCGAAATATCTCACCGCGTAGCGCTTCAACGGCGACAAAAGGATCGTAGCCCGACCATAGCGTCTTGAATGGCTCGGCGAGGAACAAGGTCGCACTACTCACTGGACGCTCCGAGAATCAGATCGGCGGCGCGCTCGGCATTGCTGTAGATGTCCGCGTGTTCGGCAAAAGCCAATGCGCCGGTTTGCCATTGCGCGCGCTTAGCAGCATCGCTCAGCGCATCGGCTAACGCCGAATCCAGGTGCGCCTGCTGGAAGGGTTCCGGAACGACAACGCCCGCCTTCGCTTCATCGATGTAATGCGCATACCCGCAGACCGCCGTTGCGATCACAGGCAGTCCGGCCACCAAGGCTTCCAGCAGCACCGTCCCGGTATTCTCGCTGTATGCGGGGTGCACGAGGAGATCGGCTCCCAGCAAAAAGCGAGGAATATCGCTTCTGCCTTGCAGAATGGTAACCTGGGAACCGACACCCAATACCTCTGCCTGACGCAGGAAGAACGTCGGCTTGTCCTGCCCGATAACGATGAGGCGGGCACGACGAGCCAACACCTCAGGCAAATGTGCCAAGGCCCGCAGCGAGCGGTCAAGCCCCTTCGTTTTGAAACCGGAGCCCACCTGCAGCAATAAGAAATTTTCGTCGGAAATCCCGAACTCGGCGCGCAAGCCCGCACGAATCTCCGCGGCATTGGCCGGCGCCCGCCGATCCGGCGCGATCCCCGGTGGCAGAAGATGAAAGCGGTGAGCCGGTGTCGCGTAATGCTTTTCAAAAAAGGGTTGTTGCAATGAGGAAATCATCAGGATTTCTGCGCGGCTCTCTGTGCTGAAAACGGCCCGTTCATAGGCCGCGAAGTGCCGATAGCGTGGCGAGAGCCTATACAAGGGATTACGCAGCGTACGTGCCTTCTCCTCATAGCATGCATCGGCGGCAAAATAGATATCGAGCCCCGGCATTTTATTGAATCCGACGACTCGATCGGCGGGCCGAGCCGCCAGATCGCTCCGCACCCACTCGGTAAACTTTTCGTAGCGCCTCCAATTGCGCAACGCCCGTGCGGGCACACGCATAACCTCGAACCCTGGCGGAATCTCGCCTTCCCACTCGAGCGTGTAAACGCGAACAGAATGGCCGCGTACCTGGCAAGCGAGTGCAATACGCATAAAATCCCGCTGCAATCCGCCGAACGGAAAGTATTTGTAGAGGCAAAAGGCAAGTTGCATCAATAGCTTTCAGGTGGCGGCTCGACGCCGCGCGGACGCTTATAGCGGTTGTAACCCCATAGATACTGCTCAGGGCATTGCAGAATCAGATGCTCGATTTCCCGACTGATTTGTTGGGCGCGCTCGTCGGTGTTGCCCGAAATGGGCTGCGTCGGCGGCTGCAAATGGAAGTGGTAGCCTCTGCCTCCAGGGAGTCGCTCCGCCCAAACCATAATGACGGAGGCACCGCTCTCGGTCAAACGTGCGGCGAGAGTCATTGTGTACGCGGGCTTGCCGAAGAAATTGACCCAGCGTCCTTCGCCGACCCTCGGGGCCTGATCGGGCAGCATGCCGACCGCCTCGCCCCGCTTCAACGCTTTGAAAAGCGCACGGACGCCACCAAGGTCGGCCGCCGCGATGCCGAGTTGCTCCCGTTTACGGCCGGTCTCGATCATGGTCTGCAGCCATTCCTGTTTCGGCGGCCTGTAAAGGACGGTGATCGGTGCGTGCGTGGACAGATACTGCGCCGTCACCTCGAAACAACCAAGGTGCGGTGTGAGGTACAAGATTCCTTTGCCCAAGCGAGTGGCCTGCTCGACAAACTCCCACCCGCTTACTTCGACAACCAGCGAAGCCGCTTCTTCAAGCGAGCGCAGCCATATCCTTGGCAACTCGAGCGAAGACCGACCAGCGTTGGCGATGGCCGCCGCCCTCGCCTCCCGCGCCTTCTCCTCCCCGAGCGCCAGAATCATGTTTTCGCGCATATGGCGACGATACGTAGGCGAGAACAGCCAGGCAAACCAACCGGCCAGCGCCCCCAATTTGTGCAACCAGGCAAGCGGCCAGTAGCTTAAGAAACGAAAAATCAGAACCACGCAAATAACCCTGTCGGCGACGGGTTTGACCCGCCGGGAACGAAAAACTAGAATTATCCCATCCGCCGAGTTAATCAGGACAACTTGCAGGGCGGCAAAAGCCGAAAGGCTAAAAATACTGCTAAAGCGTCGTCTGCTCAGACCCCGGGCCGGCCACGCAGCCGCAACGGGGTTTTTTATTGGAGCAGAAGCATGTCTAACGAGTATTTATTCACGTCCGAATCGGTTTCGGAGGGCCATCCGGACAAGGTCGCCGACCAGATTTCCGACTCGATCCTCGATGCCATTCTGACGGAGGATCCTACTGGCCGCGTGGCCTGCGAAACGCTGGTGTCGACCGGCCTCGTCGTCATTTCGGGTGAAATCACGACCAAAGCGCACATCAACTATCGCGAGATCGCACAACAAACGGTACGCCGCATTGGTTATACCGATTCGGAAATCGGTTTTGACTACAAGAGCTGCGCCATCCTCACCGCGATCAATCGGCAATCGCCGGATATCGCCCAAGGCGTGAATGAAGGCCAAGGGCTCGATCTTGATCAAGGTGCTGGCGACCAGGGGTTGATGTTCGGCTACGCGTGCAATGAAACGCCGTCGCTGATGCCGCTACCCATCTACTACGCGCACCGTATCATGCAGCGCCAGGCCGAAGTGCGTAAAGACGGCCGCCTGCCTTGGCTGCGGCCGGACGCCAAGAGCCAGTTGACCGTCCGTTATGTCGACGGCAAGCCGGTAGCGATTGATACGGTGGTCGTCTCTACACAGCACGACCCGGACGTCTCGCACGCACAGATCACCGAAGCTGTGATCGAGGAGATCATCAAGCCCGTTCTGCCCAAAGAGTTGCTTACCGGATCGCCGCGTTACCTCGTCAACCCGACGGGCCGGTTCGTCGTCGGCGGCCCCCATGGCGATTGCGGCCTCACCGGCCGCAAGATCATCGTCGACAGCTACGGCGGCACGGCCCGCCACGGCGGCGGCGCCTTTTCCGGCAAAGACCCGTCCAAGGTCGACCGTTCGGCGGCGTACGCCGCGCGTTATGTGGCGAAAAACATCGTTGCAGCTGGCCTCGCGGACCGCTGCGAGGTGCAGATCGCCTACGCGATCGGTGTTGCCAAGCCCGTTTCACTGATGGTGAGCACTTTCGGTACAGGCAAGGTCAGTGACGAGAAGATCGTCGAACTGGTCGCAAAGCACTTCGACCTGCGTCCGAAGGGCATCATCCAGACCTTGAATCTGTTGCGGCCGATCTACACGAAAACCGCGGCGTACGGCCATTTCGGCCGCGAGGAACCGGAATTCACGTGGGAGGCAATCGACAAGGTTGCCGCTTTGAAGGCCGACGCCAACCTCTAGTCCAGCGTTGCCGTATAGCGTACGAAAGGGCCCTTGCGGCCCTTTCGTCATTTTTGCGAACACAAATGGGGGTAAGATCGTCGCGGGGGGTGTGTACAGCTTTACCCGTCTCCGATCATGCTAAAAAAAATCAGCGTCAAGCAACTCGCCGTCGGAATGCATCTCAAGGAATTTTGCGGTTCCTGGATGGAGCATCCGTTCTGGCGCAATGCTTTTGTCATCACCGACCCCAAGGACATTGAGCGGGTCCTCGCCAGCAGCATCAAGGAAGTCTGGATAGACACCGACAAAGGTGACGACGTCCCGGAAGGAGACGCTGTTGTCTCCGAGTCAGAATCCGAAGCCCAGGTGGACGCCGATCTGGAAACCGCCGCACAGGCGATGCGCGAAACAGCGCCCGTTTCAATGGATGTCGAAATCGACCGGGCGGTGAAGATTTGTGCGCAATCGAAGAAAGCGGTCACTTCGATGTTCCAGGAAGCTCGCCTCGGAAAAGCGGTGGATACGGAACAGGCGCAGCGGCTAGTCGAGGAGATTTCGGACTCAGTAAGCCGAAACCCCGGAGCCTTGATCAGCCTTGCACGCCTCAAGACCGCCGACGACTACACGTATATGCACTCGGTTGCCGTCTGTGCATTGATGGTGGCGCTCGCCCGCCAGCTCGGGCTCGATGCCGAGCAAACGCGGAGCGCCGGCATCGCCGGCCTGCTGCACGATCTTGGCAAGGCAGCCATGCCGATGGAGGTTCTCAACAAGCCCGGCAAGTTGACCGACGAAGAGTTCGCGATCATCAAAAAGCATCCGGAAGAAGGGCACCGGATGCTGCTGGTCGGCTCCGACGTCAATGAGGTCGTGCTGGACGTCGTGCTGCATCATCATGAGAAAACCGACGGTTCTGGATATCCGGAAGGACTTCTGGACGACGATATCAGCCAGTTCGCGAAAATGGGGGCCGTCTGCGATGTCTATGACGCTATCACTTCCAACCGTCCGTACAAGGCGGGTTGGGACCCGGCCGAATCGTTGCGTCGGATGGCCGAGTGGTCGAAAGGTCACTTCGATCAGACGATCTTCCAGGCCTTCGTCAAGAGTGTCGGCATCTATCCGATAGGGTCGCTGGTCAAACTCAACTCCGGCCGCCTCGGCATCGTCATCGACCAGGCCGGCAAGTCGCTGCTGACGCCCCGTATCAAGGTTTTTTATTCAACGCGGTCCCAGGCACGGATTCGCCCGGAGATCATCGACCTTTCCCTACCCGACTGCCCGGAAAAGATTACTAACCGGGAAGACCCGGCCAAGTGGCGCTTCCCGGACTTGAACGAGCTCTGGTCAGGAGTGGTTGGCGTCTGAGAGTTTGCATCGCGACATCCGCGCGGTCGTTCATCAGGTATTCGGATCACCTTCAGAGCTGCCTCTGCGGATCAAGAGACGATTTTGCTTGAAACGTGTCAAAACCTAGGTACGACTCAAGCAAGCTTGCCGCACCCGTTTCGGTTTTGACTTCGCTAAATTATGCGTATAATCCGCGCGTTATCCGAGGAGCGCTGCAAAGCCGCCGCCACGACGGCTTCAGGCTCGGAATCACCAACGGCGCTCACCTGACCAACCCGTGCCGGCACGGGGGCGGGTGAAGCAAGGCGCCATGCACGAACTTCCCTCCCTCATCCGGCTACAGTTCTTAGGAGAACACTGTGGCTGAAAAATTCACCGATTACGTTGTCGCCGATTTGAGCCTCGCCGATTGGGGGCGCAAGGAAATCCGCATCGCCGAGACCGAGATGCCCGGTCTGATGGCGATCCGCGAAGAGTTCGCTGCCGCGCAGCCGCTCAAGGGCGCGCGTATCACCGGTTCGCTGCACATGACGATCCAGACCGCCGTGCTGATCGAAACGTTGATTGCGCTCGGCGCGAAAGTCCGCTGGGCCTCGTGCAACATCTTCTCGACACAGGACCACGCCGCAGCGGCCATCGCCGCGCAGAGCATCCCGGTGTTCGCGGTTAAGGGCGAATCGCTCGCCGACTATTGGGATTACACCCATCGCATCTTCGAATGGGCCGACGGCGGCTATTCGAACATGATCCTCGACGACGGCGGCGACGCGACGCTGTTGCTGCACCTCGGTGCCCGCGCCGAAAAAGACATTGCCGTTCTCGCCAATCCGGGCTCCGAGGAGGAGCGCGTCCTCTTCGCGGCGATCAAGGCCAAGCTGGCCGAGGATCCCGCCTGGTACTCGGTGCGACTAGCGCAAATCAAGGGCGTGACCGAAGAGACGACAACCGGCGTGCATCGCCTCTATCAGATGCATGAACGCGGCGAACTGAAGTTCCCGGCAATCAACGTCAACGACTCGGTGACCAAGTCCAAGTTCGACAACCTCTACGGCTGCCGCGAGTCGCTCGTCGACGGCATCAAGCGCGCCACCGACGTTATGGTCGCCGGCAAGGTCGCCCTCGTTTGCGGCTACGGGGATGTTGGCAAAGGCTCGGCCCAAGCGCTGCGCGCGCTTTCGGCCCAAGTATGGGTAACGGAAGTCGACCCGATCTGTGCGTTGCAAGCGGCGATGGAAGGCTACCGCGTGGTGACGATGGACTACGCCGCCGACAAGGCCGACATCTTCGTCACCTGCACCGGCAATTACCATGTCATCACGCACGAACATATGGTGCGCATGAAGGACCAGGCGATCGTTTGCAACATCGGCCACTTCGACAACGAAATCGACGTTGCGTCGATCGAGAAATACACGTGGGAAGAGATCAAGCCGCAGGTCGATCACGTGGTCATGCCTTCCGGCAACCGCATCATTCTGCTCGCCAAAGGGCGCCTCGTTAACCTTGGCTGCGCCACCGGACACCCAAGCTACGTCATGTCGTCGTCGTTCGCCAACCAGACGATCGCGCAGATTGAACTGTTCACACGTCATGCGGCCTATCCTGTGGGCGTCTATACGCTGCCCAAGCATCTCGACGAGAAGGTCGCACGTCTGCAGCTGAAGAAGCTCAACGCGCAACTGACCGTGCTCACCGAGCAGCAGGCCAAGTACATCGGTGTGCCGGTCGAAGGCCCGTACAAGGCGAACCACTACCGCTATTGAGCACTCTGCCGGAGGACGCATGCGCTTGATTCTGCTCTGGATACTCAACGCTGTTGCCTTGCTCACGGTGGCCTACGTGCTGCCGTGGGTGCAGGTCACTTCGTTCGGCGTGGCAATGCTCGCGGCGCTGGTTCTCGGGCTGATCAATGCCGTCGTGCGCCCCCTCCTGCTGCTGCTCACGCTGCCGGTCACGGTATTGACGCTCGGCCTCTTCATCTTCGTGCTCAATGGCCTCATGTTCTGGCTGGCTGGCTCGTTGATCGAAGGCTTCACCGTCTCCGGCTTCTGGCCGGCCGTGATCGGATCGCTGCTGTACAGCGTCGTGTCCTCGGTGCTTGCCAGCCTGCTCGTTCCCGACAGGGATTGATCTCCCAGAGAAGCGCATGAAAAAGACAGAGCTTTCGATTGAGTTTTTTCCGCCGCAAACGCCCGAAGGCGTCGTCAAATTGCGGCTAGAGCGCCAGAAGCTCGCCGTACTCGAACCCGATTTCTTCTCGGTGACTTTCGGTGCCGGTGGATCGACGCGCGAACGCACGTTTGCGGTGGTAAAAGAAATCGTTCAAGAAGGTTTCGCCGCAGCGCCGCATCTCTCGTGCGTCGGTTCAACGCGTGAAAACATCCGCGACATCCTCGACGACTACAAAGCCGAAGGCATCCGCCGCATCGTGGCGTTGCGCGGCGACTTGCCTTCCGGCATGGCGGAGGCGGGCGAGTTCCGTTATGCCAACGAACTTGTTGAGTTCATCCGCGCGGAAACGGGCGATCATTTCCGTATCGAAGTCGCCGCCTATCCGGAGTGGCACCCGCAAGCGCGCACCCCGGCAGACGACCTCGCCGCCTTTGCGCGCAAGGTAAAGGCAGGTGCCAACTCGGCCATCACGCAGTATTTCTTCAACGCCGACGCTTACTTTCACTTCGTCGAGCAAACCAGGGCGCTTGGCGTCACCGTCCCTATCACGCCCGGCATCATGCCGATCGTCAGCTTCTCCAAGCTCGCGCGCTTTTCTGATGCTTGCGGAGCCGAATTGCCGCGCTGGATGCGGCGCAAGTTCGAGGCGTTCTATGACGACACGGAGTCGGTCCGGGCTTTTGGCCTCGACGTCGTTACCGAACTTTGCTCCCGGCTGCTCGGCGGAGGCGCTCCTGGCCTGCACTTCTACTCAATGAACCAGTCGGCGCTCACGCTCGAAATCTGTCGGCGGCTCGGTCTCCGCAAGTAATGAAGAACCCGCCGCCGGAGCTTGTACAACAAGCCTGCGAGTTGTTCGCTCCGCTCGGTACGATCCGTACCCGACGCATGTTCGGCGGCTGGGGCTTCTATTGCGACGACCTGTTCTTCGCCATCGTCGCCGATGAAACCTTGTACCTCAAAGCGGATGTCGAATCCGCCGAAGCATTTCGCCAGGCAGGCGGAATCCCGTTTCGCGTCAGCTACAGGGACGGGCGCGAAGAAACGATGAACTACTGGACGCCGCCCGAGGAAGCCTTCGAGACGCCGAACGAAATGCGCCCCTGGGCTCGGCGGGCGCTTGATGCCGCCATCCGCAGCCGGCGGTCAAAGAAGCCCGCGCACAAGAAATAACTGCTCCAAAGGGCAAGGCTTTTGGTAGCGTCTCATGTCGCTACCAGGCATGGAGCGCACCGCCGATTCGCGGTATCCTAGGCCGCATCATCGTTGCGTCCGATCCGCGGTAACGAAATGGTTTCCGATCCCCACCGGCCTTCGTCCTCTTGCCGCCACCCAGGCTGCCTCCACGGACTTCCATCCAGGGGCAAAAACGTCATCACTATGCGTGGGGCGGCCTCCCGCCTTTCTCTCCTATTGGTGAAACTATGGTGACCCGCGTCGTAATCGCTGACGATCACCAACTCGTCCGCGCTGGAATCGCCGCGCTGCTGGACGATATCCCGGATGTCGAAGTCGTCGGAGAAGCCGCCGACGGCAGTGAAGCCGTACGATTGGTCGAAGAGCTTTTACCATCGATTCTCTTCCTCGACCTGGCGATGCCGGGCATGCCGGGGTTGGAAGCGTTGGCGCTGATCAACGAATCACATCCTGAAGTCAAGGTTGTCATCCTGTCGATGCACGACAGCGAAGAACATGTGCTGCGCGCACTGAAGCTCGGCGCCACAGGTTTCATGCTCAAAGACGCCGCGCCGGAAGAACTGGCGCAGGCGGTCAAAGCCATCAATCAGGGCCATACCTGGCTCTCATCGGCCGTTTCAAAAACGGTCATCAGCAGTTATGTTCAACGCAGCGGCAACGAGGAAGGCCTGAACCTCCTGACGGCGAGACAAAACCAAGTTCTGAAGATGATCGCCGAAGGGCGAAGTACCAAGGACATCGGTTACGAGCTCAACCTGAGCGTGAAGACAATCGAGACGTATCGCGCCCAGATCATGGACAAGCTCGATATTCGCGACATTCCGGGCCTCGTGCGGTATGCGATCCGCAACGGAATCATTCCCCTCTGACCCGGCCTGCTCCGAAAAGTAACGGCAATGCCAGCATGGAGCTAAGCCGGACGCCCCTTCGCCGCGACCCGTCCCTCGCCGCGCGCATCAAGCGGACGGCATTCACGCTCACCATGTTAACCGTAGCGGCACTCGCCGGGTTGCTACTCGTGGTTACCCTGTTCGAGATCCCAACCAACGAGACGAAGGCCAACCAGAACACCGCCGGGGTCATCGGCGAGGCGATGTCCGCCGACCTGCGCAACGAACTGGAGAATCTGCACGCACTCAGTCTGAGTTCGCTGGTTTCTACTGCGTTACTGGATTCCACTGGGCGCGAAGCCTATCTCAAGCCCTTCCTGCAAGCCCGCGGACAGCGCGCACGCGCCGTACCGACCTTGTTGCTCGATTATCAAGGTCGGCCCGTCGTGGGCAATCTGCCCGGCATCGACCCAACCTGGCTGAGTACGATCACGGCGAACGTGCTGAGCACTAAACAGGCGCAAGTGGCTGTATCGAGACAGCCGGGTCGCCCGGCCCTCGTTGGCGTCTATCCGGTTGCCTTTCCTTACACGGATGACGTTATCGGTGCTCTGGCCGGCGCGGTCGATCTCACCGCGGTCTTTCAACGCCGATCTTCCGGACTCGCCGAAGACATGGGCGCCGATCTACTCTATCAGGCCACGGCGATCGTTTTCCGTCCCGACGAGCGGCCGGCTCAGTATTTCCCGGCCCGGTTCGCTCTCAATCTGGGGAGCGATGAGGCCGACGAGTTGCTCTCGCTGAGCGTCTACTCGATGCAGAACCCATGGTTTCTGCCGATTGCCAAACGCGTTCTCCTGGCCGTTCTGCTCGCTGTCCTGTTCGGCGCGTTAATTTGGCAACTCGCCGATTTGGCCGCGAGGCGTATCACACGCCGCTTGAACGCGCTGGCGGCGGCGTGTGCGGCGATCTCGGAAGGCCAACGCGTGCTAATCCCGCAAGATCCAACCCCGGACGAGATCGGTATGCTCGCGCGAACGCTGCACCGTGCCCTGACGGCCCAAGAACAGGCCGCCGAACGGCTGGAACAAATGGTCGAGCAGAAGACTCACGCGCTCTCCGTCAGTGAGGCTCGGTTTCGCAGCTTCTTCGAAAAAAATTCGTCGGTGTTGTTGATCGTGGACCCCCAGTCGGGGGGAATTCTGCAGGCGAACCGGGCGGCAGCGGCTTATTACGGCTACCCGCTGGAACGCCTCGCCAACATGGTGATTACCGAGATCAGTTCAACGGAACCCGCGCGCCTCGCCGAGTATGCGCGGTACACCCTGCGCAACGGCGGCAACCACCTGACGGCCATACACCGCTTGGCCTGGGGCGAGGAGCGTCACGTCGAGGTATACCTGACCCCGATCGAGATTCAGGATCGCCTGGTCCTCTTTTCGATCGTGCATGACATCACCGAGCGTGTTCTTGCGGAAAAGGCGTTGCAGGCAAGCGAGGAACGCTTCCGGCAGGCGTTCGTCTACGCGCCGCTCGGCATCGCGGTCGTCGCTCTCGATGGGGAGGTGAGCGATGCCAACCCCGCCCTTTGCCGGATGCTCGGCTATGCCCAGCACGAGCTGGCCGGAACGTCGCTCGCCCGCTTGTTTGTCGACGGAGAGACCGGCTGGCAACGTATCGTCTTGGCACTAGAAGCCGGGGACACCGCCGCCGTATTGTCGGAGGAGCGGACCGCGCTGCGTCACGACGGGCAAGCCGTGCCTGTGATCTTCACCCTGACCCGGATCCGGGACAGTCGCGGGCGGCCGATAGGTTTCATTGCGCGTATCGAGGACATTTCGCAACGCAAACAGGCGCAGCTTCATGAACTGGCCACCGGGATCCTCGCCGCACAGGAACAGGACCGCGCCAAACTGTCGCACGAACTCCATGACGAAATCGGACAGTCGCTGACGGCCTTGAAGATCACGCTCAAACGCGCACAGTCCGATCTGGCGGACCAGCGGCGCGTGAACTCCTGCCTCGACCACGGCCATCGCGTTCTCGAGCAGCTGATGGACGACGTACGCAGCATCGCACACCGGCTGCGCCCGGCGGAGATCGATCAGCTCGGCCTTGTCGCCGCACTGCGTTCGCACCTCGACAAGACCATCCGTCCACTGGGCCAGAACGTTACGCTGATCGAGAACCTCGGTGATGCACGTCTACCACCGAACCTCGAACTGTGTTGCTTCCGTGTCGTTCAGGAGGCGCTCACGAACAGTCTGCGCCATGCTCAGGCCTCGAAACTCGAGGTCGCCCTGCATTGGGACGCCGATGGGCTCCGGCTCTCGGTCAAGGATGACGGAATCGGCCTCGATATCAGCCGCTACTACTCAGCACAGGGGAACGTCCCGTCGCTGGGGCTCGTCGGCATGCGCGAGCGCGTGGCGGCCAACGGCGGGCAACTGCAGATCCGCTCGGCGAAAGGCGAAGGAACTGAGGTCGTGGCCACGTTCGACATCGAACGGCCGGCGACCTGAGAACCGCTCGGACGTGTAACCGCCATTCCGGAAAATCGCAGCTCCATATCAGGGTATCCCCGATGGCGCGGCCGCTCACTGCGCGTATGATTTCCGAATAAACATCCCGGGTCTCACGCCACCCCGTGAAACACCTGCGTCATACCGGGCTACCCTGAAAGCCGACCATGCTCCGCTCGTTGTGCATTCTCTTTTTTTTGCTCGTTGCACCGCCGGCTCGCGCCGGAGAACCTGTACTCATCGGACTGGATGCCGAGTTCGGCAACAAAACGAGCACCTCGGCACAGGCTATAGAACAGGGACTGCAGATTGCCATCAACGAGATCAATCAATCGGGAGGCGTACTTGGCGGACGTCCGCTCAAACTCGTCACACGCGACAACAAATCGGTAACGGCAATCGCCGTGGACAATTTGCGCGCACTCGCTGCCATGAGAGACATGGTGGCCGTCTTCGGGGGACGATTCAGCCCGGTGTACGTCGAATGTCTTCCAGTCGCCCAGGAGCTAGGTATCCCGCTGCTTTCACCCTGGGGCTCCGCCGACCCGATCACCGACCACGATTTCAAACCGAGCTACACGTTTCGCCTATCCTTGAAGGACGCCTGGGCAGCCCCGGCGTTCATTCGTTTCGCCAAGCAACAGTACAAGGCAAACCGGCTCGGCGTGTTGCTACCCAATACCGCGTGGGGACGCAGCAACGCCCGCGCGCTTTCGATCGCTGCTGCCGAGCAGGGCGCGCTGATCGTCGGCGAACGTTGGTACAACTGGGGCGACACGACGTTGATCGACCAATATCAAACGTTACGCACCGTGGGAGCTGAAGCGATCATTCTCGTCGCCAACGAAGGCGAGGCCGCGACGCTGGTTCGCGACGTGGCCGCCCTCGACAAGACAAGCCGACTGCCGATCATCAGCCATTGGGGAATCACCGGTGGTCGCTTTTTCGAACTGAGCGGCGAGGCTTTGCAGCAGGTCGATTTCTCGGTGATTCAGACGTTCAGCTTCATCGACCTCAATACGCCGACAGCGCGGCGGGTGATGGGCGCCATGCAACGTGATTATGGAGCGACTTCAGCAGAGTCGATCCGCAGCCCCGTCGGCGTCGCCCACGCCTACGACCTGATGCACCTTCTGGCGAAAGCGATTGGCAAGGCCGGCAGCACGGACCGGCGCAAGATCCGCGATGCTCTCGAACAGCTCGGTCCGTACGACGGGCTCGTACGGCGCTATGCCAAGCCCTTCACGGCCGAGCGCCATGACGCGCTCTCTCCAGCGCAGATATTCTTTGCCCGCTTCACCTCGGAAGGCGTCCTGCTTCCTCTCGAGCGCCGCGGTCGATAACCGGTCGCCGTACTGCGGTAAGGCCCGACGAGTTAGCTGAGTGTCGCGTTGGCCAGCTTGGCGCCAAAGCTGATGAACAGCCCGCCGACCCCACCCGTGGCAACGGCCGAGAAACGCCGCCGGCGCCGGAACTGCATGGCGAGCCGAGCCCCGCCGAAAATCAGGATTGAAAGATAAAGCGCGCTGCAGAATTGAACGATCGCGCCCAGAATGAAAAACGACAGTACCGGGTGCGAGTAGCTCGCATCGACAAACTGAATGAAGAAGGAAACGAAAAACAGGATCGCTTTCGGGTTCATCAGGCTGATGAGCAAGGCCGTGCGGAACGGACGGCTCGCGTCGACCTCGGGTTGCACCCCATCAGCATCACCACCCCGCGCTCGCCACATAGCCCAAGCCGAACGCAACAGGCCGATGCCGAGCCAGGCCAGGTAAAGAGCTCCGGCGTATTTGAGCACCAAGAATAACGTCGGGTTGGCGCGCAGCGCGGAAGCGGCGCCGGTAGCCGAAAGCACCATGAGCACCGTGTCACCGAGAAAGATGCCAAACGCACCCCGATAGCCCGCCGGCACTCCCCACCGGGACGCGACAGCCATCACGTAGAGCGAATTGGGCCCGGGGAGAAGGACAATGAAAATCGTTCCGGCCAAGAAGGTCGCGATATCGGTGATGCCGTAGAACATTGCGCGTTTCCGCTTTCCAAGTAGTCGTTAAGTGGGCCGAAGCCAATACCAGCTGCTAGCGGCGACGGGCACCGCCGAGGATGGAACCGAGCACGCCGCGGATGATTTCGCGCCCGACCTGGGTGCCGATCGCCCGCGCCGCACTCTTGGCCGCCGCCTCGATCATCGAATCACCGCGCCGGGAACCACCGGTCGCTCCCCCACTCAGGATTCCGCCCAGCCCACCCAGCCAGCCGCCTGTACCCGCATCAGTTTCGCTTGGGGCTGGAGCCGAAGCCGGAGTCTGAGTCGGTGCTGAGGACTTCGCTTGCCCCGCTGGGGTCGCCCGCCCTTTCAGCCGCTCATAAGCCGAGTCGCGATCGAGCGGCTTTTCGTAAACGCCGGCAACCAGCGAAGACTCGATGAGAGTGTTGCGTTCGTCGGAGGTCAGCGGCCCGATTCGCGATGCAGGCGGCAGGATATGTGCCCGTTCCACAACGCTTGGTCGGCCCTTCTCGTCGAGAAACGAAATCAGTGCTTCCCCGACGCCAAGCTCAGTAATGGCCTTCGCGGCGTCGAACGCCGGGTTCGCGCGCAACGTTTCAGCCGCCGTCTGCACGGCCTTTTGGTCGCGGGGCGTAAACGCCCGCAGCGCATGCTGGACTCGGTTACCAAGCTGCCCCAGCACCCGGTCCGGAACGTCGAGCGGGTTTTGCGTGACAAAGTAAACGCCTACGCCTTTCGACCGGATCAGACGCACCACCTGTTCGATCTTTTCCAAGAGCGCCGGCGCCGCATCGGCAAACAAAAGATGCGCTTCATCGAAAAAGAATACGAGCTTCGGTTTGTCGAGATCGCCGACTTCGGGCAACTGCTCGAAGAGTTCCGACAAGAGCCAGAGCAGGAAGGTAGCGTACAAGCGCGGCGACGCCATCAGCTTGTCCGCGGCCAGAATATTCACGACGCCTTTACCGTCGACCGTCTGCATCAGATCGTTGATGTCCAGCATCGGCTCACCGAAAAACCGGTCTCCGCCCTGTTCGCCCAAGGCGAGCAGACCGCGCTGGATAGCGCCGATCGAAGCCGCAGAGACGTTGCCGTATTCGGTGGTGTAGGTCCGCGCATTTTCGCCGACGTACTGCACCATCGCCCGCAGATCCTTCAGGTCGAGCAGAAGCAGCCCTTCGTCGTCGGCGATCTTGAATACCAGTTGCAGGACACCGGCCTGAGTCTCGTTAAGATTGAGCAGGCGTCCGAGCAGCATCGGCCCCATGTCGGAAATCGTCGCTCGTACGGGGTGCCCCTGCACTCCCTCCACATCCCAGAAGGTCACCGGGTAACTCGCAGGCGCCCACCCCTCGACGCCGAGCGTTGCCAACCGTTCGGAAAGCTTGGGCGTGGCGGCACCGGCAGCCGCCAGCCCCGACAGATCGCCTTTGACGTCGGCCATGAACACGGGCACGCCGATAGCCGAAAAGCGCTCGGCAAGGACCTGCAACGTCACCGTCTTGCCGGTACCCGTCGCGCCGGTAATCAAACCGTGGCGGTTGGCAAGCGCCGGCAGCAAGGCAAGGTCGGTTTGCCCACTGCGGGCAACGAGAAGAGGTTCGGCCATGATGGACTCCGGCAGGAACAGGGGTTCGAGGAATGTTAGAATGCTCGGCTCGGCAACCGGCCGATTTTATCAACGAGCGATGCCGTCTGACAGACCGGCGGCGTAAAAGCAGGATAGAGAAGAGGTAGACATGGCAGGTCACTCCAAATGGGCCAACATCCAGCACCGGAAGGGTCGCCAGGATGAGAAGCGCGGAGCCGCGTTTTCCAAAGTCGCCAAGGAAATCACCGTGGCCGCCAAGATGGGCGGCGGCGATCAGGCGTTCAACCCGCGCCTGCGTCTTGCGGTCGACAAAGCGAAAAGCGTCAACATGCCCAAGGACAAGATCGATAACGCGATCAAGAAGGGCACCGGCGAACTCGAGGGCGTCGATTACGTAGAAGTGCGCTACGAGGGCTATGGTATCGGCGGCGCGGCGGTCATGGTCGACTGTCTCACCGACAACAAGACGCGCACGGTGGCCGAAGTGCGACACGCATTCAACAAGCACGGCGGCAACATGGGTACCGACGGCTGCGTTGCCTTCCAGTTCAAGCATTGCGGGCAGTTGATCTTCGCCCCGGGAACCGATGAAGCCGCCCTGATGGACGCGGCGATCGAAGCAGGAGCCGAAGATGTACTGACCAACGACGACGGCTCGATCGAGGTCGTCACCGCGCCCAACGACTACATGACGGTGAAGGAAGCGCTCGAAGCGGCGAACTTCAAGGCCGAATTCGGGCAGGTGACAATGAAGGCGGAAAACGAGACCGAACTGACCGGCGATGACGCCGCGAAGATGCAGAAACTCATCGACGTACTCGAAAGCCTGGACGACGTCCAGGAGGTTTATACGAGCGTGGTGCTCGAAGAGTAGTCAGGGCGGCATTCTCCTCAAAAACGGCGCCACGGCGCCGTTTTTCTTTTTCCGAACCTCGACATGTGAGCCTCTGCGGGATCTCCACGGCGGATTTCCCCTGCGGCTGAGGCGTTTCCGCTTTGGAACGGAATGCAACAAAGTGTGTCGGCCGTCCATCCGTAGGTTCGGAGCGACGTTAAACAATCGACGAGGTCGAAAAGTATCGGCCTGCCCGGTGGAATGGTCCGCCGCGCTCTTGCTCAATTGCTTAACGGAAGGACCGAAGATGGACAGATCCAGCCTGTTTCAAGCAAGCCCCCGTTTTCCAAGACCTCTCATCGCTTTTCTTTTGGCGGTTCTGGGCCTGCTGCTTGGTGCGTCGGCCGCCTTCGCCGATCCGCCGGGTCGCATCGGACGCCTCGCCTGGCTGTCGGGAACCGCGACGCTGCAGAATCGCGATGGCGGTGAATCTTCCACTGCGCTAGTCAACCAACCGCTTACGAGCGGCGATATTCTGACCACCGACCCTGGCTCGCGCGCCGAAATCCAGATCGGATCAAAGACGATCCGCCTCGACTCCGGAACCACGCTCGAATTCGACCGGGTCGACGACCAGCAAGTCTCCCTTTATCTGAGCAACGGACGGGCGATCGCCAAGCTCTCGGCGCGCGACGCGATGCGCGACTTCGATCTGGCTACCCGTGACGGCCGCTTCACGCCGCGCGAGACGGGCATCTATCGGTTCGACGCGGATAACGGAAGCTCCAGCGGCACGACCTATTATGGGCGGCTACAGGCGGAGAGCGATAGCGGTACGCTCGACATCCGGCCGGACGAAACAGCGCAATTCTGGAACGATGGACAGCCTCACAACCGTTTGTCATCGGCACTCAACGACGACTTTACGCGTTGGAGCGTCGTGCGTGACCAGCGGCAAAGGCCGACGACGTATGCGCGCTACGTTTCCCCTGAAATGACGGGCGCCGAAGATCTCGATGCCTATGGCACGTGGGCGGACACACCGGAGTATGGCGCCGTCTGGTATCCGCGTGCGGTGAACAGCGGCTGGGCCCCCTACCGTACCGGGCGCTGGGCATGGGTTGCCCCCTGGGGGTGGACCTGGGTAGACGACGAGCCGTGGGGGTTCGCACCTTTCCATTACGGCCGCTGGGTGCGCTACCGCGGCGCCTGGGGCTGGGTACCGGGGGCTCGCGTCGCGCGCCCCGTCTTCGCGCCCGCGCTGGTCGCCTGGATTGGAACGCCGAGCGCCGGGGTTTCGGTTTCGATCGGCACGGCGCCGACCGTCGGCTGGTTCCCGTTGGCACCGCATGAGGTTTACGTTCCCGGCTACCGAACGAGCCCACAGTACGTCCGCAACGTGAATATCACCCACGTCACGAATATCACGAACATCAACACGATTATCAACGAACCACAGGCCGCCGTCCGCCACATGCGCTACGCGCACCGCGAAACCCCGCACGCGGTGACCATGGTCCCCAGCGAAGTGCTCGCGCAGCGCCGCCCAGTCGCCGCGGCGGCTGTTACGCCGCGCGACCAACGCGCGGTACGTCTACAGCCGGTACAAGCCGCTGCGCCAATCGCCCCGCCGGCCCCTGAAAGGCGTGGTCCCCCACAACGGGCCGAACGACCCGAGCGGTTCGCACGGCCCGGGCACCAAGAACCGCAGGCGACCATTGAGCAAGGACGCGGACACCCCGAATCCGCACTCTCCCCAGAAGCGCCAAGAACCGCAGGCGATCCGGTAGCCGCCCCCGGACGGGGATTGCCCGAGCGATCCCAAGAGGCGGCACGTCACGACGATCCTCCGTCCTGGCGAACTGGAAGGAACAGGCCGCGTGATGAGCGCGCCAATCCAGAAACACGCCTTGACACTCGACCGGACCGTTCGGATCAGCGACAACCGAACCCGGCGGCTGGAATGGCCTCGACGCCAGCACCGGCCACGGTTACGACGACGCAGCCTCCACCACGTCCCGAGAGGAAGGAAAGTCCTCTGCCATCGCGAGAACCGCGGCAAGATCACCTACGCCGCGACAGCGAAGGAGCTGTCGGCAATCGTCCGAATATGCGTCCCGAACCAACGGCCCGTGAGGCCCCGGTCGCGCCTCAAACGCGCGACGCTCCGCGTTCCTTCGAACGCGAACGCAGCCCGCAGGCGCAACCGCGCCAGGAGAACCCCCGCCCGGAGCGTATGCAATCGTCGCCGGAGCAGGATCGCCGATCGTTCGACTTGCGGACGCGGGAGCGACCGGAGGCACGAGAAAGAGACTCAGGACGAGCGGTCGTCCCGCAGCACAACGCCGAGATCCGCCGCGAGGCGCCTCCCCCGCCCCGTCTCGCCGCACCTCCCGCGCAGTCGCCGCCCGCCGCTGTACCGGCACCGGCACCGATTCGCGACCACGGCAATGCGAATGTGCAAGCGCCGCGAGCTGAGCCGCCTCGCCAAGCGCGGCCCGAGCACGGCGAACGGCGTGATGCAAAAGGTGGTCAGGACGAGCGCCAGAAACCCTGAGGACGCCGCCGGGGATGTCTGCTCCAGCCCGCCCCGAACACTGGAAGAACCATCCTCGTACGCAAGCCCTATTCAAGTACCCTGGCGACGAAATGTTTCCGGGTCGAGTTGATGCCTTGCGAGCTTGTCGTAGAGTGTTTTCTTCGGCACGTTGAGGTGTTCGGCGGCCTCTGCGACGTTGCCGTTGGTTTGCCGCAACGCGTCACGCAGCAGACCGCGCTCGTAATTCTCCATGCGGGCCTGCAAGGACACGGCGGCCGTCTGGACAGGTTCGAGGCCGTCGCCGAGTCCGAGGCAGATTCGCTCGGCAGCGGCGCGTAGCTCGCGCACATTGCCGGGCCAATCGTAGTGCTGCCAGCGGAACACATCCTGCTCGTCGAACGTCGGCACCTCGCGATTGAATCGCTGTGCCGCCTGAGACAAGAAATAACTCATCAAGGGCCGGATGTCATTGAGCCGCTGGCGCAAGGGGGGTAATTCGATCGTCACGACATTCAGCCGATAGTACAGGTCGGCACGAAAGCTCCCTTGCTCCGCCAGGCGCTTGAGGTCGCATTTGCTCGCCGCTACGACGCGGCAATTTACCGGAATGCTCGCGTTGCTCCCCAAGCGCTCGACACGGCGTTCCTGCAATACGCGCAGCAGTTTGACCTGCAGCGGGAACGGCATTGACTCGATTTCGTCCAGAAACAGCGTTCCGTCGGTGGCGTACTCGATCTTTCCGATACGCCGCCGCTCGGCACCCGTAAAAGCGCCCGACTCGTGCCCGAAAATCTCGCTCTCGAACACGGATTCGGGCAGTGCGCCGCAGTTGAGGGCCACGAACGGGCCTTTGCGTCGGCTGCGTTCGTGTAAGGCTTGCGCGACGACCTCCTTGCCCGTTCCCGTTTCGCCGAGGATCAGGATATCAACGTCGGTGGAAGCCAACGAATCGATCGTACGTGCGATCTTCTGGATGCTCTCCGACTGGCCGATCAACGGCTTCTCGCGCAAGCTACCGAGTTGTTCGCGCAATGCCTTGTTTTCGAGCAGGAGAGCACGTTTCTCCAACGCCCGGCGGACGACGTCGACCAGCCGAGCCGAGTTAAACGGTTTCTCGATGAAGTCGTATGCGCCGGCACGCATCGCCTCCACCGCCATCGATACGTCGCCATGTCCGGTAATCAAGATCACAGGAAGGTCCTTGTCGCCGCGACGCAGTTCGGCGAGAAGTTCAAGACCGTCCATACCCGACATGCGCACATCGCTCACCACCGCGGCAGTGTGAAGGTCTTCCAAGGCAGCGAGCGCCCGTTCAGCGTTGGAAAAGGTCGCCACATCGATGTCGGCCAGCCGCAACGTCTGCTCGCACGCGCGCAGTACCGCCGCGTCGTCATCGATCAGATAAACCGGATACTTGCCTGCTGCTCCCGCCCCGCTCATGACCGTGCTTCCTCCAGAATGACCTTGAATTGCGCGCCGCCTTCCGCATGGTTGCACACCTCGATCCGCCCGCCCAACTCAGTAACGATCATGCGCGAAATGGCAAGCCCGAGTCCGAGTCCCTGCCCTGATGATTTCGTCGTGTAGAAAGGCTCGAAGAGGCGCGGCAGCATCTCTGGGGAAATGCCCGGACCATTGTCGCGAACAGCGACACTCACCCATCCGCCATCGTTTTCCACGGCTATTTGAACACGGCCTTCCGAAAGCTCGGCCACCGCGTCGAGCGCATTGAGCAGCAGATTGACGAGGACCTGTTCAATTCGCTGCACGTCGGCAAGAACGGAAAGACCTTCGGCATACGGATCCCTCTCGATGCGAATCGCATGTTGCCGTCGACGAGGCTCAATCATCATCAACGCCTGGTCGATGACGGCGGAGAGTCGGACCGGCTGACGTTCGGTGGGCGGCTTGCGGGCGAAAGTCTTGATCTCGCCGACAATGTGACCCATGCGTTGCCCCATCTCCTTGATGAAGCCGAGGTTCTCGCGGACTTCATCGAGGCGCCCTCGGTCGAGCAGATCGACGGCGTTATCGGTATAGGTGTGAAGTGCGGTGAGCGGTTGGTTCACCTCATGACTGATCCCGGCGGCCATCTGCCCAAGCACAGCCAGCTTCCCGGCTTGGACCGCGCTGTCTCGCGTTTCGTGCAGAATCCGCTCCGTCGTCTTCAGGGCGCTCACTTTTTCTTCAAGCGAGTTGTTGGTCGCCCGCAGATCCGCCGTGCGCTCGGCGATGCGCTGTTCGAGTTCCTTGTGCACTTGCCGAAGCGCCGCTTCCGCTTGCCGCCGCTCTCGATAACGCTTGTTGTTCAGTCGATAGAAGACCAGCCCCGAGATTGCCAAAGCCATGGCGAACGCCGCCGCAATGCCGGCATACAACGCGAATTGACGTTCTTGTCCGGTGGGCGCCAGGAGCACAATCGACCAGCCTAGAGGGCCGCTCTTGATCGACTGGACGACGTACTCCTGCTCGCGGGACCCCGGTAAAGCGATTCTGGCCGTCCCGGCCTCTCCACTCAGCCGCAGGTTCGCGCCCACGGGTTGCAAGTTCTGATGGTCGTACTGACGCGAAAGTCCAAGTTGCTGCAAAACCCCAGGTTCGAGCGGCGTCAGATAGCGGTACTTCCAATCGGAGACCGAGGCGAGAAAGATGACGCCGTAGGCGTCGACCAGAAGCACCGGATCACCGCTCCTCACCAGGGCCGACTCGAAATTCTCCAGACTGATCTTGACGATGATCGCGCCCAGCGATTTGCCATCATCCGAGATTGGTGCGGCAAAGAAAAAACCCGGCTCCCCGGTTGTCGCCCCGACGCCATAAAAGCGCCCAAGCCGTCCCTGCATCGCCTGCTGAAAGTAGGGGCGATAACCGTAGTTCTGGCCAACGTACGAACCTGGCGTGGCGTAATTGCTCGATGCCAGCGTCAGACCATTTGCATCCATAACGAAGGCCGCGTTGATGTCGGCCGCGTCCCTTACGTCGAGCAAGTATTCATTCGCTTTCTGGCGTGCCGGCTGGCCCGGCTTGCGCAGAAGCTCCTTGAGACGCTCTTCCATGGCCAGGATGCGGGGCAGGGACTCATTGCGCGCGAGAAACGATTCGAGACTCAGGCGATAGAACTCGCCATGGTGACGGGATTGCTGCGCCAGCAAATCGACCTGCCGTAAAAGAACCATCTCGCGGACAAGCCAACCGACACACGCACAGATGGTAACGGCGGCCAGAATACGTACGACTGGCCGGGGAGCCAGCCAAGCGTAGTGGTTTCTAGGGGAAGGGGCGCTCTCCATGTCGTCCGTTCGATCGTATCTCTCGCTCGCCGCTGCTCCATGTTACTCGGGACAAGCCCGAAGCTCGATCACGGCGACCTCGCTTATGCCTGGCAGGAAATCCGCCAGGGGGCGACAGCCATTGGCCAGGCAGAGTTCGTAGCCCGAGGTATAGGGAGAATGCGCGAGGTTCACCCGTTCCATTGCTCCAACGAGAGGCCGGTAATGCCAGGCACCGTCACGGAACACAGCGTCCGGCGGAGGCTCCATGCCGGCGCCGGTGCCCCTGACACGTGCGGCAACCGGCCGCAGCCGGTTCTGTTCGATCACCCAATCCTCTTCCCAGCGTACCTTCTCTATCGAGTGCATCCATGCCAGGGTAAAGGACTGCACGGCAAGCACCGCCGAAACAGCGCCGGCGCCCATACACAGCATGATCAGGGCTCCATTTTTCGGCCCCTCATCCATTGCCAGACGATGAACAGCGCACCGACGGCAAAGCCGACTTCATCCGTTATCGGCAACGCAACGACCAACGACAACGCCGCCCCTATGGCGACGAGTCGATCGACTAACTTCAGCGGAGCCCAGAGATAACCCACGGCCGCGCTCCCCCAGAGGAAAATCGCCAACGTGGCCTTGAAGACCACGTAGACGACGGCAAGTATTGGAGCGTCGCCCTGCAGCATCAGCGCCGGGTCATACACCGCCATGAACGGAATGACGAAACCAGCGATGGCAATCTGCGTCGCCTTAAACCCGATCTTCATCGCCGGCGCCTTGGCAATCGAAGCCGCCGCAAAAGCGGCAAGTGCCACCGGTGGCGTCAGGTCCGCCATGATGCCGAAATAAAACACGAACATATGGCTGACGATGAGCGGGACGCCGAGTTTGAGGAGAGCGGGCGCCGCGATGGAACTCGTGATGATGTAGTTCGGAATCGTCGGAATTCCCATGCCAAGAATCAGGCACACGATCATCGTCAGCAACAGCGACAGGAACAAGCTCTTCTCGCCGATCTCAAGCACGAAACCCGCGAAGTTCGTCGCCGCTCCGGTGAGCGTCAGGACGCCGATGATTACGCCGACGATCGCGCAGGCGATGCCGACTCCGAGCGCCTGCTTGGCACCATCGATGAGACCGGCGCGCATCGTGTGCAAGGTCCGTCTCGTCCCGCCGACCGCGTAGCACACCACAACGAGCAGGGCGATTACGCCCAGCACTGGAACGATTCCCCAGCGAATAAACGTTGCCGCGCCGAGACCGAGAGCGAACCAGAAAACGTACCGCAAGGCGGTTGCCGAAATGCGCGCTGCCAACGCTGCGCCGAGGATCAGGATGGCCGTCAGGGCAAGGCCCATCATGCCGGAAAACATCGGTGTAAAACCATGGAAGAGCATGTAAACAAGGGCCGCCAACGGTAGCGCCAGGAACCAGTTTTCCTTGAGCGCCGTCCACGGGTTCGGACATTGATCCTTGGGCAGCCCAAGCAGCCCCAGCCGGCCGGCTTCAAGGTGCACCATCCAGAATGCGGTGAAGTAGTAGAGAATGGCCGGGATGACGGCTGCCTTCACGATCTCGGCATACGGAACGTTCAAGGTTTCGGCCATGATGAAGGCTACGGCCCCCATCACCGGCGGCATAATCTGCCCACCCATCGAGGCCGTCGCCTCCACCGCGCCGGCAAAGACCGGGGTGTAACCGAAGCGCTTCATCAGCGGGATCGTGAACTGCCCCACCGTCAGTACGTTGGCAACTCCTGAGCCTGAGATGGTTCCCATCATGCCGGACGAGATCACTGCGACCTTCGCCGGCCCCCCCTGTGCGCGGCCGACCAGTCCGAGAGCCAGCGCATTGAACAAGCGGATCATGCCAGCGTGCTCAAGAAAGGTCCCGAACAGAATGAAGAGGAAGATGTACGTCGCGGAAACCAGCGTCGGCGTGCCGAGAATACCGTCACTGCCGAGGTAGAGCTGACTGACGACTTGGTCAAAACCGAAGCCCCGGTGCGCGATCGCCTCGGGAAGATACTGCCCGAAGAACCCGAATGCCAGAAACGTACCGCAGACAAGCGGCAGGGCCCAACCCATGACGCGGCGAGCCGCTTCGAAAACGAGGATCGTTGCCACCGTGGCGACCACGAGGTCGGCGGTATTCGGATCGCCGGAACGCTCGATCAGGTCGGCTTCGAAAAACAGGTGGTAGAAGCCAAGGGAGAATCCGGCAAGCCCCAAGAGAACGTCATACCACGGCAGAGCACCTTTGTCCCGCTCCTTGCCTCCGGGGTAAAGCAAGAAGATCAACAGGATCAGGAAGCTGACATGGATCGCACGTATCACCAAGCTGGAAAACGGGTGGAATGCAGCCACGGCGATCTGGTACGAAGAAAAGCCCAAGGCCGCCGCCATTGCTATGCGCCCCGGCCAACCGACCAATCGGCGTTGATGGCCATGTTCCTCAAAATCGGTGGGTTCCGGGTGAATTGCGACGGTGCTTTCAGTCATGGTGGCCCTCGATCTATTGTTGACCGTGCGGCACGAAGACACGACGAACGGGAGCCGGCAAACACCAGCCCCCGCTACCGTGCGACGGGTTGCCGCCGGATACGGCTTTTTTACTTGATCAGTCCGATTTCGCGGTAGTACTTCTCGGCGCCCGGATGCAAGGGGGCGGGCGGAGTACGAGCCGCATTGTCCTTGTTGATCGCCTTGGCCGCCGCATGCGCCGCAATCATTTGATCGAGGTTCTCGAACATCGACTTGGTCATCAGATAGACGGTTTCCGGCGATACCTTTTCATGCGTCACCAGATAGTTCTGCACGGAGATCGTCGTCACGTCCGCGTTCTGCCCTTCGTAGGTCTTGGCCGGGATCACGCCGACCTGGAAGGCGGGGTCGTTGATCTTGGCCACGATTTCCGGCGGGATGGTCAGAAACACCACTGGCTGAGACACGGCAAGGTCGCGCAACGCCGCGACGCCGAGGCCAGAAGACAGCAAGGTGACGTCAAGCTGCTTGTTCTTCATCAGTTCGACCGATTCGGCATAGGAGAGATACTCGACTTTCGCAAAATCCTTGTAGCTGATGCCGGCCGCTTTCAGAATCTCGCGCACATTGAGTTCGGTTCCCGATTTTGGGGCACCGACCGAGATCCGCTTGCCTTTGATGTCGGCGAGCGACTTGATGCCCGAGTCGGCAACTGCGACGAAATGGATATAGTTCGGGTAGAGCGCGGCGATCGTACGCAGCTTGTTCAGCGGCGACTTGAAGCCGGCTTCCTCCTTGCCTTTCCAGGCATCCGAAAGCGAATCGCCAAGCGATATCGCCACCTCGCCGCGACCGGCCTGCAAGAGATTCAAATTCTCGGCGCTGGCCTTGGTGGCCTGGACAGCCGTCTTCGAACCGGGGATCGCCTTACCGTAGATCTGCGACAACGCGACGCCGAGCGGATAGTAAACGCCGCTGGTTCCTCCCGTGAGGATATTGATGAACTCCGCCGCATAAGCGGAAACGGCAAGACTTGCGGCGAACACGCCTACGATCAAGGTACGCAGAGTACGGTTAAGCGGTTTTCTCATCGGTTTTCTCCTCCGTTTGGTGATCGACCCTTCCTGCCCGGGCAGGAGTCCTCGGCTTTTTTGGCGGCATCCCCCGCCGACTTCGTGGATCCTTTCGCAAGGTCCGTTCCAGCAACGCGCCTACGCGTCGTGCGGCGCATCTATCTGATAATGTTGTTCTTCTTTCGTTCCCGCGACGAAGCACCAGGGAACGGCGTTGCGAAATCCCGGAACCCCAAGCGAATCCCACGCGATAATCCGCACTAACACCCCATCCGGTCACGGAATCGCAAACCCGGATGACGAAGCGGGTGCCGGTATAATGGGTTCTTCATGACCAACACGCCCCCCGAACCCGCTCTGGCGTCGCTACACGACGCTCCGGACCGGTTTCGCCCGAGTGCATCGACAACCACGAACCTGGACCGGGAAGGCGGCTTTTCTAGGAGAAGCGGCGCTGCAACGAGGTTTCCGTGTTGAGCAGCGCGCGCAACGCGCCGATCCGCATCCTCGGCATTGACCCTGGACTGCGGGTAACCGGTTTCGGGGTGATCGAAAAGACCGGAAGCAAACTTACCTATTTGGCAAGTGGTTGCATTCGCACTGACGGTGACGACACGCTGCCTCATCGTTTGGGAACGATCCACGCCGGTGTTTCCGAGTTGGTCGCGCAATACCGTCCGGACCAGTCGGTCATCGAAATCGTGTTCGTGAACGTTAACCCACAATCGACTCTGCTCCTGGGACAAGCCCGGGGCGCTGCCATCTGCGCGCTCGTCGCCGGAGGGATCGAGGTCGCCGAATACACGGCGTTGCAGGTGAAACAAGCGGTCGTCGGCAACGGCCACGCCGACAAAACGCAGGTGCAGCACATGGTGCGCCGGTTGCTCTCGCTGCCCGGCGACCCGGCGTCGGATGCCGCGGACGCTCTCGCCTGCGCCATTGCCCACGCTCACGGCGGCCAGGGTTTGGGCACGTTGGCAACGAAGGGTTTTCGCGTTCGTAATGGGCGCATGACCGGAATACGATGAGCGGCCGATCGTTCGGCGCAACGAGATGACTACACAACTATCTGTCGGGGAACAACATCTATGATCGGCCGCCTTGCGGGAACCTTGCTGGAAAAGAACCCGCCGCAGGTTCTGCTCGACGTTCACGGTGTCGGGTACGAAATCGACGTGCCGATGAGCACGTTCTACAACCTTCCGGCCGGTGGCGAGAAAGTGACGTTATTGACGCATTTCGCCGTCCGCGAGGATGGCCACTTCCTCTACGGCTTCGCAACCGAAGCGGAACGTTTCGCTTTTCGCCAATTGCTGAAAATTTCAGGGATCGGTGCTCGCACCGCGCTTTCCGTTCTCTCGGGGCTTTCGGTCAACGATCTTGCCCAAGCAATCGCCCGACAAGAAGTGGGCCGCTTGGTGAAGGTTCCGGGAATCGGCAAGAAGACCGCCGAACGGCTCCTGCTCGAACTCAAAGGAAAACTTGCCGAAGCGTTGCCGACAGCCGCGCTGGCCGTCGAGGACAGCCAGCATGACATCCTCAATGCCCTGCTGGCCCTAGGGTACAATGACCGCGAAGCGGCAGCGGCCATGAAACCGCTTCCTGCGGGGATATCCACCTCCGAAGGTATCCGTCAGGCGCTCAAACTTCTTTCCAAAGCCTAATGCAACAGATTTCCCCGGCACAGAAGCAGATCATTCAGACCGCGATCGTGGCCTTGCTGCTGATCGGCTGCATCGCCGTGCTGCTGCCGTTCACCGGCACGTTGCTTTTTGCGGGCGTCATCTGCATCACGACCGCGCCACTACGCAACCGCTTGCTGGCACTCACGCGCGGACGAAGTTCACTGACCGCGACACTCATGTGCCTGATTCTGACGATCGTCATGGTCCTGCCGATGGCGCTGCTATCCGGTTCGCTCGCCGACGGTGTCGAAATGGTCATTGGTTACTTCAGGCCGATCCTCGAAGGTGGAATTCCGACGGAAGCACCTGCGTGGGTCGCCGACCTGCCGGTTGTCGGCCCTCACCTCGGAAGCTATTGGCACAACCTCGTCGCCAGCCGAGAGGAAATGAACGAACTACTACGCCAACTGATCGCCCCGACGCGGCGTATGGCCTTGGCGGCGGTGGCCCTGTTCGCGCAAGGTCTGTTGCAGTCGCTGCTGGTTATCTTCTTCGTCTTCTTCATCTTTCGCGACGCAGAACACTATGCGGAAGCATTGCGCAACGGCGGCCGCAAGCTGGCCGGCGATCTGGGCGTGCGCATGGTGGCATTGGCCGAAGCTACCGTTACCGGCGTCATGGTCGGTATCGTCGGCACGGCGGCCACGCAAGCCCTGGTGGCGATGATCGGCTTCATCATCGCGGGCGTTCCCGGCGTGATCATGCTCACCGTCGCCACCTTCTTCTTTTCGATGGTGCCCGTCGTCGGCGCCACCGTGATCTGGCTCGGCGCGGCGGCGTGGCTGTACGACGGCGGCCAGACGGGCTGGGCGATCTTCATGATCTTGTGGGGCATGTTCGGCATCAGCGGCGTCGATAACTTTGTGAAGCCGATCCTGATTTCGCGCACATCGAGCCTCCCGCTTCTGCTCATCGTCGTCGGCGTTTTCGGCGGCGTCCTGGTCTTCGGATTCATCGGTCTCTTTCTCGGGCCGACATTGCTCGCCCTGGGCCAGGTGCTGATCCGCGAATGGCTCGCGCTCGCTGAATACAACGAGACTCCATCCATTTAGCCTACCGCCATGATCGAAACCGATACCTTTGCCGACGAGCCGTTCGACCGCTTGGTATCGGCGCAGTCAAAGTCGTCGCAGGAAGAAGCGATCGAGCGCGCTCTACGGCCGAAGCGACTCGCGGATTACGTCGGCCAGGCGAAGATTCGGGAACAGCTTTCAATCTTCATCGAAGCCGCGAAGCGCCGTCAGGATACGCTCGACCATGTTCTGTTGTTCGGCCCTCCCGGACTCGGCAAGACGACCCTGGCGCATATCATCGCCGCCGAAATGGGGGTCGGACTGCGCCAAACCTCCGGCCCTGTGCTCGAACGTGCCGGCGACCTTGCCGCCATCCTGACCAATCTCGAACCGCACGACGTGCTGTTCATCGACGAGATCCACCGCTTGTCGCCGGTCGTCGAGGAAATCCTGTACCCGGCGCTCGAGGATTTTCAGATCGACATCATGATCGGCGAAGGGCCGGCCGCGCGCTCGGTAAAGCTCGATTTGCCGCCCTTTACGCTGGTCGGCGCCACGACAAGAGCCGGTATGTTGACCAACCCTTTACGCGACCGCTTCGGCATCGTCGCCCGGCTCGAGTTCTACACACCCGACGAACTCACGCACATCGTCACCCGCTCATCTCAACTGCTCAATGTTCCGACGGAACAGGCGGGCGCGCTCGAAATTGCCCGTCGTTCGCGCGGAACGCCACGCATCGCCAATCGCCTGTTGCGGCGCGTGCGCGACTTCGCGGAAGTGAAAGCCACGGGTTGCATTACCGCCGAAGTGGCCGATCAAGCCCTGTCGATGCTCGACGTCGATCACGGAGGCCTCGACATCATGGACCGCAAGCTGCTCTCGGCAGTGATCGACAAATTCGGAGGCGGGCCGGTCGGCGTAGATAACCTCGCGGCCGCAATCGGTGAAGCTCGCGACACGATCGAAGACGTCCTCGAACCCTACTTGATCCAGCAAGGACTTCTCCAACGCACACCGCGCGGGCGCATCGCGACGCCGGCCGTGTACCGTCACCTGGGACTCAACGTGCCTACGAATGGCGGCCAGGAGAGGCTTTGGCCAGGCCAATAACCGAGGTAGCCAATCCCCTTTGTCACAATTTTTTACATTTGTTCGGAGCCTGCCCCAGTAAAATCCGACCATGAAGCACGAACAAAAACCAAACGCCTTCACGCTTCCCATCCGCATCTACTTTGAAGACACCGACGCCGGCGGCGTGGTGTACTACGCCAACTACCTCAAGTATCTCGAGCGCTGCCGCACCGAGTGGCTGCGCACAACGGGACACGACCAGGGCGACTTGCTGCGTAATCCAGGCATCGCATTCGTCGTACGCAGCGTCAATCTCGAGTACCTGAAACCGGCCCGCCTGGACGACCAGTTGAGCGTCGGTCTCGAAGTCGAGCGCATCACGCGGTCGCAGATTTTCTTCCGTCAGCACATTCGCCGCGCCAACCCGGAAGCCGCGACGGGTTGGGACGAACTCGTCACCGGAAAGATTCAGGTCGTGTGCGTCGACGCGGCGAAGATGAAGATCAGCTCAATACCCGAACCATTGCGCACAAAACTGGAAGCACTCCAATGAACGTCTCGCAAGACCTTTCCATCCTGCACCTGATCCTCAACGCCAGCGCGGTCGTCCAGGTCGTCATGGCCCTGCTCGCCAGCGTCTCCTTCATGTCGTGGTACTACATCTTCCGCAAGTGGTTCACGGTCAAGGAAGCGCGTTCACAGACCGAGCAGTTCGAGCGCGATTTCTGGAGCGGCGGCGACCTGCACAATCTCTATCAAAGCGCCGTCAACAACCGGCACGGCACTGGGAGCATGGAGCGAATTTTCGAATCAGGCTTCCGCGAGTTCACCAAGCTGCGCAGCCAGAAAAACCTCGATCCGAAGGACGTCATCGATGGCTCGCGCCGCGCGATGCGCGCCACTTACCAGCGCGAAGTCGACAGCATCGACGCGCACCTTGCCTTCCTCGCCTCCGTCGGCTCGGTAAGCCCTTATGTGGGTCTGTTCGGAACGGTCTGGGGAATCATGCATTCGTTCCGCGGTCTTTCAAATGTGGGGCAAGCGACGCTTTCGGCGGTGGCCCCCGGTATTGCCGAGGCATTGGTGGCCACGGCGATCGGTCTCTTCGCGGCCATCCCTGCCGTGGTTGCCTACAACCGCTTCTCCCACGAGATCGATCGGTTAGCAACACGCTTCGAATCGTTCATGGAAGAGTTCTCCAACATCCTCCAGCGCCAGATGCGCTAAGCCGGAGCGATCATGCGCGAACGCCGCCTCAAGAACGAGATCAACGTCGTGCCGTATATCGATGTGATGCTCGTGTTGCTCGTCATCTTCATGGTGACGGCCCCCATGATGACCACGGCCAGCATCGACGTCCCATCGGTCGGCAAGGCCGCCGAAGCCCCGGCACAAGCGCTGCAAGTGAATATCCGGGCCGACCAATCGTTGTCCCTCACGCTTCCTGGAAAGCCGGAACAGCGCGATATGTCGCGCAGCGAGGTGTCACAAGCCGTCGCGGCTGCGCAAAGCAAGAACCCAGAACAGCCTGTGCTGATCGTCGGCGACAAGAACGTGAAGTACGAAGCTATTCTCAGCATGATGGACGAGCTGCAGCGCCAGCAGGTCAAGCGCATCGGTCTGCTCGTTCAGGCCACCGGCAAGTAGAAGACGGGCACGCCCGCATTTCCATATCGTGAATCTCGCCGCACCGCCGCCCCCCAACGAAAAGAAAAGCGTCACTGCGCTGGTCTTGTCGGCCTTGGTGCATATCGTGCTCATCGGCGCGCTCTTTCTCGGCGTGCAATGGAAGAGTTCGGCTCCGACGGCGGTCCAAGTCGAGGTTTGGCGCGGTTCGCCGCCTCCGGCTTCCGTTGTAGCCCCCGAGCCGAAATCCGCGCCGGAGCCAAAACCCGAGCCCAAGCCGGAACCCAAGCCCGAGCCGAAACCCGAACCTAAGCCCACTCCCAAAGCCGAACCGACGCCGGCCAAGCCCGATATCGCGGTCAAGGACGAGAAGAAGAAAGAGCCCAAGAAGGAAGAACCGAAAAAACCGGAACCTAAGAAAGAGGAACCGAAAAAAGAAGAGCCGAAGAAATCGGAGCCCAAGAAAGAGGAGCCGAAAAAGCCCGAACCAGAACGTCGGAGTTTCGACGACGAGTTGAAACGCGAGCTTTCTCAGGCGCAACAACAGAAGGCCGCGCAAGACCAGCGAGCACGGGCTGAGGCAGAACTGAATCAAATGGGGCAACTCAAAGCGGAACAGGCAGCCGCGGGCCGTGCCCGCGCTCTGGATGGATACATTTCGAAGATCCGCGCCAAGGTCCGTGGCAATGCAAGTACGGCTAGTATTTCCTTCAAGGGCAACCCCGAGGCCGTCTTCGAAGTCACTCAGCTGCCAACCGGAGAGGTGTTGAGTGTGAAAGTTCGGACTTCGAGCGGATCAAAGCAACTTGACGAGGCAATTGAGCGCGCGATCCTGAAATCGTCGCCGCTACCGAAGCCAGATCAACCGGAATTGTTCGAGCGCGTTCTTATCCTCAAGTACCGGCCGCTCGACGAATGACGCGGCCCATTACGAGCAATTACGTTCCGTTACAAAGTCCATACATTGCCGGACTATAATTTTCAATTCTTCTGAGGACGTCTGCATTTCATGCTTCGACCATTGCTTAGACTCCGCAGCCTGGGCTTGATCGTCTGCAGCACTTTCGCGCTGCTCCAGACGCCCGCCTACGCCGAGCTGACGATCGAGATCACCGGTTCCGGCGCCAACAAGATCCCCGTCGCCATCGCTGACTTCGGTGGAGATACCGGAGCCGGCCGCGCCGTGACCTCCGTCATCCGAAGCGATCTTGAGCGTAGCGGCCTATTCCGTCTTGTCGATACCGCGGGCGTCGCCATGACCGAAGCGACAGCACCTAACTATGGCGACTGGAAGTCCCGAGGAGCGGACGCGCTGGCGGCAGGCAGTTTGGGTCCCGCGGGCGATGGCAGACAAGAAGCCCGTTTCCAGCTTTATGACGTTACCCGGCAAACGGGTCTCGGTGGCACTGCCTTCGTCGCCCCGGCGCCCCGATTGAGAGCGGTCGGTCACCGCATCGCCGACATGATTTACGAAAAACTGACCGGCGAACCGGGGGTCTTCGCCACCCGCATCGCGTATGTCGTGAAAAGCGGCGCCGCGCGATATGAACTCCATATCGCTGACGCTGACGGACAAAACGCGCAGGCGGCACTCACATCACGCGAACCGATCATTTCACCGACCTGGTCGCCCGACGGTACCCGTATCGCCTACGTTTCTTTTGAGAACAAGAAACCGATCGTTTATGTTCATACGCTCGCCACAGGCCAGCGAGTCGTTGTGGCCAACTTCAAGGGCTCGAACTCGGCGCCCGCGTGGTCGGCAGACGGACGGAAGTTAGCGGTCGTTCTCTCCAAGGACGGCGGCTCGCAGATATTTACCGTCAACGCCGACGGCTCGGGCGTGCAGAAGATAACCAACGGGCCGAGCATCAATACTGAGCCGTTCTTCTCGCCGGACGGCCAATCGATCTATTTCACCTCGGACCGCGGCGGTAGCCCGCAAATCTATCGCAGCGGTCTTGGCGGAGGTGATGCTCAACGCGTCACTTTCGAAGGCAGCTACAACGTATCACCTCGTATTTCGCCGGACGGCAAGACCCTTGCCTTCATCACCCGGCGCGAAAGCGGATTTCGGCTCGCGGTCATGGACCTCGCGAGCCGGCAAGTGCAAGTCCTCACCGACTCGTACAAGGATGAATCGCCCACCTTCGCCCCCAACAGCCGCATGATCCTGATCGCGACTGATACGGGCGGACGCGGCGTACTGTCGGCCGTGTCGGTCGATGGGCGTATCAAACAGCGTCTCTCGATCCCGGCCGGCGATGTTCGCGAACCGGCATGGGGTCCATTCGCCAAGTGATCGTTTGCGCTTTTCAACCTTTCCGCTTTTACGCCGTAGGAGAAACACAATGAAACAACTCGTTATTCCCGCACTTCTCGCTCTTTTGATCGCCGGCTGCAGCTCGACGCCGGATACCGGGGACCAGCAAACCGGCGCTCCGGTCGAGTCCCGCGGGGATTCTGGCGTTGCCACGGTAACCGCCGGCAACATGGATGCGCGCAAGCTGCCGCCGGAACTGACCGACCCCAAGAGCATCCTTTCGAAGCGCAGCGTCTACTTCGACTATGACAAATTCGACGTGAAAGCCGAGTACAAAGACCTCGTGGCCGCTCACGCCAAATTCTTGTCCAACAACCGGCAATTCAAGATGCTGGTGCAGGGCAATACCGACGAACGCGGCAGCCGGGAATACAACCTGGCACTCGGCCAGAAACGTGCTGACGCGATCAAGCGTACCTTGACCATGCTCGGCGCACGCGAAGACCAAGTCGAAGCCGTCAGCCTCGGCGAAGAGAAGCCGAAGAACGAAGGCCAGAACGAAGCCGCGTGGGCAGAAAACCGCCGCGGCGACATGCTGTACTCCGGCGAGTTCTGACATGCCGGCGCGCCGCTTGCGTTCCGCTTCGGAGCTTCCGCGCCGCTTGACGGCGCTCGCGGTGCTGCTCGCCCTCATCGGCGGGCAGCCGGCGCGCGCCGGTATGTTTGACGACGAAGAGGCGCGACGGCAGATCAAGGATCTCTCGATTCAGAGCAACGAACGATTCGATACACTTTCCAAAGCACAAATCGACCTCGTGAACCAGATCCAGGCGTTACGGGAGGACAATGCCCGCCTGCGCGGACAGATCGAAACGCTAACCTACGAACTCGATTCAGCGAAGAAGCGGCAACAGGATCTTTATGTGGATGTGGATACCCGCGTCCGCAAACTGGAAACGCCGCCAGCCGCCTCGAATACGGGAGCGCCGCCTACAGCCGATGGTGGTGCAACGGCCGAAGCCGCACCGCCTCAAGCCGCCACCAGCGATCCAGCCGCCGAAACACGCGAATACGAAGCGGCGCTTAACCTTTTCCGCGCCAACAAGATCAAGGACGCCGCAGGAGCCTTTGAAGGCTTTGTACGCGCCCACCCTGATAGCACCCTAGCGCCGAACGCACAATACTGGCTCGGCAATTCGCATTACTCGTTGCGCGATTGCAAGAAGGCGATCGATGCCCACCGCGTGGTGGTCGCAAAATGGCCGCAGCATCCGAAGGCACCCGACGCGCTGATCAACATCGCCACATGCCAGCAGGAGCAAGGCGACGCCAAGGGCGCCCGTGCGACGCTGGATACCGTTCTCGCCAAATATCCCGACAGTTCAGCCGCCGCAACGGCGCGCCAACGCCTGAAGAAATAGCAAGTGAATACCGTAACGAAGACCGTCTCGCTGCGCGTCAGCGAGATTTTTTTTTCTATTCAGGGCGAAGCTTCGCGCGCTGGTTTACCGACCGTATTCGTACGGCTGACAGGCTGCCCCTTGCGCTGCACGTGGTGCGACACCGAGCATGCGTTTACCGGTGGTCGCACGCGGCTCTTGCCGGCGATTCTTGAGGAAGTCGCGAGCTACGGCGCACGGCAGGTGTGCGTGACGGGCGGCGAGCCTTTGGCTCAGAAGCCATGCCTTGAACTGCTGACCGCCCTGTGTGACGCTGGTTACGACGTTTCTCTTGAGACCTCGGGCGCTCTCGACATCTCCGGCGTAGATGCCCGCGTGTCGCGTATTGTCGACCTCAAGGCGCCAGGGTCCGGCGAATCGGCGAAGAACCTCTGGAGCAACGTTGACTTGCTCACGCCGCGCGACGAAGTGAAGTTCGTGCTCAAGGATCGCGCAGATTACGAATGGGCCCGCGAGACAATCCGCGCAAGACGGCTTGACTCGCGCTGCCCGTTGCTTGTCTCGGCGGTTCAGGGAGAGTTGGAGCCACGTGATCTCGCCGAGTGGGTGCTCGCTGACCGGCTACCTGTCCGCTTTCAAATGCAGCTTCACAAGCTGCTTTGGGGTAACATGCAGGGCAAATAGTTGCCCCAGCGAAACCACGCAATGACCGACGAACGCCGTCTACACTCGCGCATCCCTTTTCAATCGTCGTCCGCGACACTCGTTCTACCCGATCGGCGTGCGGACGTGCGCGTACTGGACCTGTCGCTCAAGGGGGCCTTGGTTCGTCTCCCGGCGGACCAAGCAAAGCCTGGACTCGGGGCTCCGTGCACGCTGCAGCTACGCTTGAATGACGCAACGGCGGATGTCGACATCGCGCTTCAGGGACGTATCGCACATACCGATAACGACTGCGTGGGAATCGCCTGCCTAACCATCGACCTTGACAGCATCACCCATCTGCGCCGCCTTGTCGAACTCAATCTGGGTGATTCCACCTTGCTTGAGCGCGAGCTTTCAGCCCTTGTGGCTGATTCGCCGCGGTAGAGCGACTCGCAGGCAAGAGCGAAGCGACGTGCTAGCGTCGCGGAATTCGCCACAATCACCGAGACACAATTTATCGCCATGACTATCTCAGCTTCATCGTCCCCGGTGCGTGCCGTCGTTTTGCTTTCCGGCGGCCTGGACTCAGCCACCACACTGGCTATCGCCCGCAGTCAGCGTTTCGACTGTTACTGCCTTTCCGTCAACTATGGGCAACGACACAGCAGCGAGCTCGCCGCTGCCGCGCGCGTGGCGCAAGCGCTGGGTGCCCGCGAGCATCGCGTGTTGAATCTCGCCCTGGGAGACTTCGGAGGCTCAGCGCTTACCGACAAATCGATCGATGTTCCGGTCGACGGTGTGCAGCCCGGCATTCCTGTGACCTATGTCCCTGCGCGCAACACGATCATGCTGTCGCTGGCCTTGGCGTGGGCAGAGGTACTTGGCAGCCGAGATATCTTCGTAGGCGTCAACGCGGTCGACTATTCTGGCTATCCGGACTGCCGGCCCGAATTTATTGCGGCGTTCGAGACGTTAGGAAATCTCGCCACAAAAGCAGGCGTCGAGGGCGCAAAACTGACCATTCACGCCCCTTTGATCGATCTTTCCAAGGCAGAGATCATTCGTCGCGGCACCGACCTCGGCGTCGACTACGGCATCACTATTTCCTGCTACCAGGCGAACGACGTAGGCGAGGCCTGCGGGGTTTGCGACTCCTGCCGACTGCGCAGAGAAGGATTCTCCGCCGCAGGTCTACCCGATCCGACTCGATATGCCACCGTAGTTTCCTAGCCGGATACCGTAGCAGCACCGCGCGTTGACAGGCCTCTGTGCCCTCTCTATAATCCGGCGTTCTTGTTTTTCGGGTCGGTAGCTCAGTCGGTAGAGCAGCGGACTTTTAATCCGTTGGTCGGGAGTTCGAATCTCCCCCGACCTACCAGAAAAACACCGGGCAATGCCGTGTTACAATTGCCCGAAACCACTTCGTGGGGCGTTAGCTCAGTTGGTAGAGCAGCGGACTCTTAATCCGTTTGTCGTAGGTTCGATCCCTACACGCCCTACCAGATATCAAAGGGCTTGACCGAACAGGTCACGCCCTTTTCATTTGCTTCTTATCACATCGGACCGTGCCGCCTGACCAGCGCTTTGCTTGTCTTGCGCGGGAACTGGGACAATCTGAAGAATCCGCCGCGCTTCCAAAAACGCAAAGGGCGCGGACCTCACGGTACGCGCCCCAGCAAAGGCTTGTTGAATCGCCTCAAGTCATCCTGTTGTCGTTAGTCCTCGACGCCCGGGATGGCAAAATAGTTCTTGGCATTGCGATAGCAGATGTCCTGCACCATGCCGCCGAACGTCTCAAAATCGGCAGGAATTTCTCCGGCCTCAATCCAGCCGCCAATCAACCCGCAGAGAATACGGCGGAAGTACTCGTGGCGCGGGAAGGACAGGAAGCTGCGCGAGTCGGTCAGCATGCCGACGAAGCGCGACAACAGGCCGAGGTTCGCGAGACTCACCATTTGACGCCGCATGCCCTCGATATGGTCGTTGAACCACCACGCCGAACCCATCTGGATTTTGCCCGGCACCGAGCCATCCTGGAAGCAGCCCATGATTGTCCCCAACACTTCGAGATCGCCGGGGTTGAGCGAATACAGAATGGTCTTGGGCAGCATGCCGTCGCGCTGCAAGGCGTCCATGAAGGAAGCCAAGCGGACGGCGATCCGCTCGTCGCTTACGGCGTCGTAACCGGTGTCCGGGCCAAGCCGCTTGAACATCTGGCCATTGAGATTGCGAATCGCTGCCAGGTGCAATTGCATGGCCCAGCCGCGTTTTGCATTCATCCGCCCGACTTCAAGCATCACCCCTGTCTTGAACGCCTCCACTTCGTCCGCAGCAAGCACTGAGCCCGCCAGAGCCTTCGCAAAGAGACGTTCCAGTTCCTGGTCCGAAACGAGCGTCGCAAACGGAACGACCAAGCCGTGATCAGATGCCCGGCAGCCGAGGTCGTGAAAAGCGGCATGCCGTTTGTCGAGAGCGGCAATGAGATCTTTGTACGAGCCGATCGTCACGTTGGCCGCCGATCCAAGCTTCTGGAGATACGCCTTCCAGGTCTGCGGATCTTCGATAGCCAGCGATTTGTCCGGTCGATAGCTCGGCACCATCACTGGGTCATCGGAATGACGCGCAGCCGCATAGGCGATGTGGTGTTCAAGCGTATCGGCCGGATCGTCGGTCGTGCCAACAGCCTTTACCTTCATCCGCTTGAGCAGCGTGCGGGCCCCGAACTCCGGTTTGACGATTTGCGCGTTGCATGCTTCCCAGATCATGGGCGCCGTCTTTTCCGACAGCGGCTCATTGATGCCGAAATAACGTTGCAGCTCGAGATGTGTCCAGTGGTACAGCGGGTTACCCACAAGACGCGGCACGGTCTGGGCCCATGCCAGGAAAGTGCGGTAATCCGGCGCATGCCCGGTGATGTCCTCTTCGGCGACCCCATTGGAACGCATCGCGCGCCATTTGTAGTGATCGCCCCCCAGCCAGGCGTGCGCGATGTTCTCGAAGCGCGAGTCGGAAGCGATGTCCGCCGGCGGCAGATGACAGTGGTAATCGATGATCGGCATCGCCGCCGCGTAATCGTGAAACAGCCTGCGCGAACTTTCGTCCGGCAACAGGAAATCGGCATTCATGAACGGCTTCATTAACTCACTCCCAGATTGTTTCTTGCACGTGTCAAATCAACGCGCGAGCCAGCCACCATCCACCGCAACGGTATATCCGTTCACGTAGTCGGCTGCTTTCGACGCAAGGAACACTACTGCGCCACCCAGGTCTTCCGGCAAGCCCCAACGCCCTGCCGGAATACGGTCGAGGATCTCCGCGCTTCGCTTGTCGTCGGCTCGCAGCTGGGCTGTATTGTCGGTGGCCATGTAGCCCGGCGCAATAGCGTTTACGTTGATACCGTGCTTGGCCCACTCGTTCGCCATCAACATCGTGATGCCCTTCACACCGCTCTTGGAAGCGGTATACGAAGGAACGCGAATGCCACCCTGGAACGAAAGCATCGAGGCAACGTTAACGATCTTGCCGCCTTTACCTTGGGCGATGAACTGCCGCGCCACGGCTTGGCACATGAAGAAGGTCGATTTGAGGTTGACGTTCATAACGTCATCCCATTCCTTCTCAGTGAAGTCCACAGAGTCGTTGCGCATGATGATTCCGGCGTTATTCACCAGAATGTCAATGTGACCGAATGCAGTCAGAGCCTCTTTGACGACGCGCTCGATCGGCTCGATGGTGAGCAGGTTCGCCTGCACGTGAACGTATTTCCGTCCAGCGGCAGCGACCGCGGCGGCAGTTTCTTCGGCGTTTTCAGCGTACGTCACGCCGACGATATCAGCGCCGGCCTGAGCCAGCGCAACGGCCATGCCGCGTCCCAAGCCACGTTCCGAGCCGGTGACGATAGCGACCTTGCCGTCGAGTTTGAATGCATCAAGAATTCCGCTCATTGTTTTGTCCTTATTTAAGATCGTTCGGCCCAAGATTGTCCATGTCGTCGAATGTCTGGTTCTCCCCAGCCATACCCCAAACGAAAGAGTAGGGTCCGGAAGCTACGCCGGAGTGAATGGACCACGACGGGGAAATAACCGCTTGTTCGTTGGCCACGACGATATGACGCGTCTCTGCGGGCTGACCATGCAGGTGGAATACGCGCGTCGCTTCCGACATGCCGAAGTAGAGGTACACCTCCATGCGGCGCTCATGCGTATGCGGGGGGAACGTGTTCCACACACTTCCCGGTTCAAGCACCGTAACGCCCATGACCAACTGGCAGCTCTTACAAACAGCCGGATGGACATATTGGTAGATGGTGCGTACGTTGCAGCTTTCCGCCGCACCGAGTTTGCGCGGATTGGCATCGGCGCGCGTAATACGGACGGTCGGGTACGTCGCGTGAGCCGGGCAGCTCATGATATAGAACTTAGCCGGATTGGCGACATCTTCGCTTTCGAACGAGACGGATTTGGCCCCCATGCCGACATACAGGCCGTCGCCGTTCCCGAGCGCATACGCCTCGCCTTCAACGCGCACCCGGCCGGCGCCGCCGAGGTTGACGACACCGAGCTCGCGCCGATCGAGGAAATTCGGCGTTCCGAATTCTTTCCCTCCCTCAAGTGCAAGATCCTGTCCCGTGGGCACAGCGCCTCCGAAGACGACACGGTCGACGTGTGTATAGACGAGGTTCAGCTCGCCCGGGACGAAAATCTTCTCTACGAGGAAGTGACGGCGCAGAGCGGCAGTATCGTAGCCTTTGACGTCTTCCGGGTGGTGGGAGTAGCGGATGTCGAGCTTCATGAAATCTCCTTCAGGACTTGAGAAAGTCTTCACGTTGCGGGGTGAAGACATCGAGCAAGCGCCCCTCGGCAACACAGGTCGTTCCGTGCAGTGCAGACGCCGGAATATAGACCGAGTCGCCAGCACGCAACGTGGTCGTCTTGCCCTCGATGTTGAAAATGAACTCCCCGGAAAGGCAGTAGCACGTCTGTTCGTGCACGTGGCGGTGCTCGTAACCCTCGCCGCCCGTGGAGAAAAAGACTTCGACCATCATCAAGCTCCCGCCCCGGGCGCGAATCTTCCGGCTGACCTTACCGGGTTCGAGGACTTCCAACGGCAGTTCGGAATCAGGAAAGAAGAGATTGCTCATCGTACTTATGCCTTTCAAGTGTGGAGTGGCGTTCTTTCGGCCTCGAGCCACCGGGGTGTTCACGACATGAGAAGCGACCCCGCGGATGTAGCCTGGCAAAATGGCCAAGCCTTTCAGAGCTTCGACCGTTCCCGCCGACTTCGCCAATTTACACCAAGCTCCTGAGCGGCTCAAGTTTTTTTGGAACGTCGTTTCATTTTTATCCATAAGCCGACAAACGCCCGTATGGACAAGCTTGCAGGCGAAGGATGAGAACCAGGCGTGGCTGGCGGCACGCAAAGTCGCGCTACCCGAGAACCGGGAAGAAATGCGCAACAGAGAATTCGCCGACGCGAAAGTGTTTGGTTTACGGCGGAATGACGTTCAGGCGACGACCGCTTCTTCGCTATAACCGAGAACGGCGGAAATACGGGCGGCGGCTTCGGTGACTTTGTTCACCTTCTCACCTTCTTCGCCGCGACTGTAGCGGAAGCCGGGCCAGGACACGGAGAGTGCCGCCACTACAGCTCCGGTGTAGTCGAAAATCGGCGCACCGATGCAATGCAGACCTTCTTCGCGTTCCTCATCATCGATCGCGAAGCCGCGTTCACGCACTTGTTCCAATTCGGCGAATAGACTCGTGCGCGACGTAAGTGTCTTTTTGGTGAACGCCAGCATACGGACGCCCTTGAGCGCCGCTTCGCGCTCCTCGTCGGTAGAAAATGCCAGCAAAACCTTGCCGATCGCCGTGCAATAGAGCGGCATGCGGCGTCCAACACGAGAATACATGCGAATGGTATATCTGGATTCGATCTTCAGCACGTAGACCGCCGAGTCGCCGTCCATGACTCCCATATGGATCGTTTCGCCAAGTTCCTCAGACAACTCCTCGGCCACCGGACGCGCCGCCGCATACAAATCGAGGTAGTCGAGAGCGCGCGACCCAAGGTTGAACATCTTCAGTGTGATCGCCCAACGGTCACCGTCTACGCGCCGCGCGTATCCCAATTCTTGCAGCGTGAGCAGGAAGCGATAAACCGTCGGCTTTGCTAGTTTGATCTCACGCGAAATCTCTTCGAGCCCGATACTGCGCTGCCGGGAGAGACGATCGAGCACCGCGAGCACGCGCACGGCGGCGCTCACGAGCGGAACAGCGGGTGATTTCGAAGAGTTCTTTTTTGCCATTTTTGGACCTTCGGTCCATTCTCGGGATTATCCACCTTGACGTCAAGCAGTACCATCCACTTTGCTGCAATTAAAGCTCCGCTCGTTGCAGCCACAGGCGCGATCGAGGGTTTGTGTCGAAAGCCCGACCCAGCACGTGGGCGGCCAGTATACTTGACACTCGCGGTCTACCAAGTTGATCGCACCCATCGCAAACGGCCGCGTCCATGCGCGGAACCGGCCAACGGAGAAACGATGACGTACCGCCTGATTGCCCTCGACCTGGATGGAACGCTACTCGATAGCAACCTTCGGATTCGCAATGAGACCATTGAGGCACTGAGAAGCGCCCGGGCACGCGGCGTGCAGGCCATGATCGTTACCGGGCGGCACCACATCGCGGCTTACCCTTACTGGGATCAACTCGGCCTGGAGCTCCCGGCGATCTGCTGCAACGGAGCCTACATGTACGACTTCAAGACGCGTCGTCCGCTCGCTAACGACCCATTGACTTTGCCCGAGGCACGAACGCTGTTGAACACGGTACGACGTCGAAAGATCTACTCGATGGTTTATATCCAGGAATCTATGGCGTACGAAACGAAAAACGCCCATCTCGAGAAAATGCTCCGCTGGGCCACAGGGTTACCAGAGCATGTTCGCCCACGGATCGACCATGTCCAGTCGTTCGAAGCATTGATTGAGAACGCACAGTCGATCTGGAAGTTCATCTGTGCTGGTCACCGGGAAGAACTTGCGCCCTTTGTCGAAGAGGTGCGGCAAACGCTAGGGCTCGCCTGCGTTTGGTCTGGCGAAACGCGGCTCGACATCACCCGCCCCGGCAATAGCAAAGGGCGACGCCTCGCGGAATGGATTACGGAGCAAGGTATTTCACCCGAGGAAGTGATTGCTTTCGGCGACGAACAGAACGACATTGAGATGCTGCGTATGGCGGGCCGCGGCGTCGCGATGGGCAATAGCGGAGTGGAGATACAGGCTTGCGCCGACTGGGTTACCGGCAATAACGACAGCAACGGAATCGCCGCTGCATTGAACCGCTTCGTACTGACACCCGTGTAACATTTGTATAAAATAGAATACTTTTGATCAGCCCCGATTTTTCCATTCTCCGACCGAGTCAAAAAGGCGTAGAAACCTGGGCTGATCGACGTTTTTTCCACTGCTGAATGATCAGGAGTATGCAAATGGTTTCTCAGGCCTCGTTGGCAAACGCGATTCGCGTATTGTCCATGGATGGAGTTCAGGCAGCCAACTCGGGACACCCCGGAGCGCCGATGGGCATGGCCGAAATGGCCGTCGCCTTGTGGACCCGGCACCTGAAACACAACCCGGCGAACCCGAAATGGCCGAACCGGGACCGCTTCGTCCTTTCCAACGGTCACGCCTCGATGCTGATTTACTCGCTGCTGCATTTGACGGGTTACGATCTGCCGCTGGACGAACTGAAGAAGTTTCGCCAATTGCTCAGCAAGACGCCCGGACACCCAGAGTACGGCCATACGCCTGGCGTTGAAACGACAACCGGACCGCTCGGGCAAGGGATCGCGAACACCGTTGGCCTGGCGCTTGCGGAACAGCTGCTGGCCGCCGAATTCAATCGCGAGGGATTTCCGATCGTCAACCACTACAGCTACACCTTCATGGGTGACGGCTGCATGATGGAAGGGCTTTCGCACGAGGTCTGTTCGCTTGCCGGCACATGGAAGCTGTCGAAGCTGATTGCCTTCTACGACGACAACGGCATCTCGATCGACGGTCACGTCGAAGGCTGGTTTGGCGACGATACGCCGAAGCGTTTCGAAGCGTATGGCTGGAACGTCATCCGGAACGTTGACGGGCACGACGTCGAAGCGGTCGACCGTGCGATCCAGGCCGCCAAGGCGCAGAACGAGAAACCGACGTTGATCTGCTGCAAGACGGTGATTGGCAAAGGCTCGCCCAATAAGGCGGGTACGCATGACGTTCACGGTGCTCCGCTCGGCAAGGACGAGATCGCGGCGACCCGGGCCGTGCTCGGCATTACTGCCGGCGCTTTCGAAGTGCCGCAAGATGTACTGGCCGCATGGAATGCACGCGAAGCCGGCGCAAAACGTCAGGCCGAATGGGAAAGTCTCTTCGCCGGTTATCGCAAGGCGTATCCGGAACTGGCCGCCGAATTCGAGCGGCGCGTGAAGGGCGACCTGCACCCGGACTATGCTGCGAAAACAACCGAAGCGCTGGACGCCATCATCGCCAAGGGTGAAGCGATTGCCACCCGGAAATCTTCGCAGAACGCCATCCAGGCGCTCGCGCCGGTGGTCCCTGAATTCGTCGGCGGGTCGGCCGACCTCGCTCCGTCCAACCTGACGCAGTGGAAAGGTTCGCGCGATCTGAGCGTGAAAGCGATGGCGAGCGGCGGCAACTATATCCATTACGGTGTACGCGAGTTCGGGATGGCGGCGATCATGAACGGCCTCGTCCTGCACGGCGGCTTCCGGCCGTTCGGCGGCACCTTCCTGATGTTCTCCGAATACGCTCGCAATGCGATCCGCATGGCAGCGCTGATGAAGATCAACCCGATCTACGTGTTCACGCACGACTCGATCGGAGTGGGCGAAGACGGCCCGACGCACCAGCCAATCGAGCAGACCGCCACGTTGCGCCTGATGCCCAACCTCGACGTGTGGCGTCCCTGTGACAGCGTCGAAGCGTTCATCGCCTGGCAAATCGCCGTCGAACACAAGGCGACCCCGACGGCCCTCGTTCTCACGCGCCAAAACCTGCCACATCAGACGCGCGATGCGGAACAATTGAAGGCTATTCGCCGCGGCGGCTACGTGCTGAAGGACTGCGTAGGAACACCCAAGGCGGTAATCATTGCCACGGGCTCGGAAGTTAGCCTTGCCGTTGCCGCGCAGGCTACGCTCGCTGAGAAAGGCATGCCGACGCGCGTCGTCTCGCTGCCTTCGTCGTTCATCTTTGAGCAACAGGATGCGGCTTACCGCGAATCCGTCCTTCCACGCGGCGTGCCGCGGGTAGCTGTCGAGGCGGGCGTCACCGGATACTGGCGCCAGTACGTCGGCCTCGAAGGGGCGGTGGTCGGCATCGACCGCTTCGGCGAGTGCGGTCCGGCGGCTCAAGTGTTCGAGTACTTGGGGGTAACCGCAGCCAAAGTGGTAGAGGCGGTCGAAAGCGTGGTTGCCCGCTAACGCGAGCTGTTACCCAATCAGGACCCGGCCGCCGCGCCGGGTCTTTTTTTTGGAGCCATCGAAGCCATGACTATCCTGACCATTTGTTTGAGTCCGGGCCTGCAACGCACTGTAACGATCGGTTCTCTGACGGTAGGAGAAGTCAATCGCCTGCAGTCAGTAGCCATTGACGTCGCCGGGAAGGGCGTGAATGTATGCCGAGTCCTGCAGCGCCTTGACCTCGATGCTGTGTGCCTGGGCCAAGGAGGCGACAACGCAGACGAGATTCTGGATCTGGCGAGGAGCGAAGGTCTCAATTTGCATCTGATTCCCTCATCGGGTCGCCTGCGTACCTGTACCTCGATTGTCGAGCTGACGCCACCCAGCGGGAGGCGTGTCACGGAATTGGTGGAGCCGACGGCGCCAGTTGAGGCGAAGTGCGTCGCCGCGATGGACAGGGCGTTCGAAGACCACCTGCGGACCGCGACGGCTCTCGTAATTGCCGGATCGATGGCTCCCGGTTTCCCATCCGGATACCAGACACGATTGGCGGCGGCCGCCCGCGATCGAGGCATACCCGTGATTGTCGACCTGCAAGGCGTCGCGCTACGCGACGTAATGACGACCCGACCGACGCTGGTCAAAATCAACCTCGCCGAGTTTGCTGCCGCGTTTCTCGACACCTCGTTCGCCGGCGGCGAACACAGCGGCATTCTCGCGGAGGACACCGTCGGGGAAGCACTGCGGAAGGCGGTCATTTCCATTGTGCAGCGGTATCCGACAACGACCTTCGTCCTAACCCGAGGCGCAAAGAGCGTCCTCGCAGCGCAAGGCAATTTCTTGCAAGAATTCGGTGTGTTCCCGCTCTCTCCTTCAGAGACGCTGAGCACGATTGGCTGCGGAGATACGTTCCTCGCCGGTTTGGTCGCGAAACTGCTCGCCTCCGGCCAGCTTTCCACACGAGGCGCGAATGCACCGGGCGAGCTCGGTCCGGCCATCGAGTTCGGCGCGCTCTGTGCGCAAGCAAGCGCGCGAACGTTAAGCCCGGGCGTCATGGATGCGGGCACCCAACCGAGACTTTAAAAAAAGGCCTTTCCGGAAACCCGGCAAAGGCCCTCACCGTCCAGAACTTGGAAACTAGAGGAATGACGGGAACGGCAGGTCCGTTTCCTTGGTGAATACGTCGTCGAAGCCGCGGTAGAAGTGGAACTCCATGTCGTCCTTGTTATCGGGATAGACAAACTTGCCGCCGACCTGCCAGATGTACGGCTTGAACTGGTACTTCAGGCGGTCCTTCTTCATGTTCCACAAGGTCGTGATCTCCATCGGGTCGGCCATGAAGTTCGACCAGATGTCGTGGTGGAACGGGATCATCACCTTGGTGTTGAGCGCCTCGGCCATGCGCAGGATATCCGACGAGGTCATCTTGTCGGTGATGCCGCGCGGGTTTTCGCCGTAGGAGCCGAGCGCCACATCGACCTTGTGCTCGTTGCCATGCTTGGCGTAACCATTCGAGTAATGCGAGTCACCGCTGTGGTAGAGGTTGCCACCTGGTGTCTTGACAAGGTAGTTGACCGCCACGTCGTCCATGTTGACCGGCATCTTGTCCTTGGCGGTTTCTTCCTTGGGTAGCGTGATGGCCATCGTGCGGTCGAATGACTCGAGCGCGACGAGTTCGATGTCGCCGATCTTGATCGTGTCCCCAGGCTTGACCGTGATGATGCGGTCTTCCGGCACACCCCATTTCTTCCACAGGTCGGCGCAGGATTTCGGGCCGATGAACGGCACTTTGGCCTCGACGTTCTTGAGCACGGCGGCGGCGACGTTGATGTCGATGTGGTCGTTATGCGTGTGCGTCGAGATGACGGCATCGATCTGCTTGATGGCGAACGGGTCGAGAACGAACGGCGATACGCGCAGGTTCGGTTGCAGCGCGACGCAGCCGCTCATGCGCGCCATCTGGTGATGCGGATCCATCAATGGATTTTTCATCGAACGCTTGCCAGTACCGCACCAGAAATCGATGCAAATATTGGTATTGCCCTCGGTCTTCACCCAGATGCCGGTACAGGCCAGCCACCACATGGCGAATGTGCCGGGCTTGACCGCTTCCCGCTCGATTTCTTCATTAAGCCAGGTACCCCATTGCGGGAACGTGCTCAGCACCCAGGATTCCTTGGTGATCTCGTCTACCTTCGCCATGCCATCTTCTCCAGTCAATCCTTATCGGCGTACCGCCGACTTGCCGATGTTGTCAGGTCAGCCACAGCGCCGATCTTTCTGCCGGTCGCCATGTCGAATGCGCTCATAGTACGATCAAAACTATTCTTTTACAAGATCGTTTTGATCGTTATCGGGGGATTACTCGCTCTTTGTGACCACATACAAAGCCGCTTGCGCGACTTCCCGATCCGCAGCGACGATGATGTCGCGTTCTTTCTCGTGTAGGACATGGACGTTGCTCGGCCCAACGCCCTCTTCAATCACTGTCGCCTCGAGCCGCAACGGCGACGTTTGAGTCGCTCGAACGTAGAACAACTGCTGCTTTCCTCGCCGACAGCCACCAATAAACACGGGCCTTCCCGCCAAGTGCGTGCCAACGACGACGTGATAAAACTCGGTTACCTCGGGGTGTTCATAAACGCGCTTGAAAGCGCCTCCCACCTTCTTGTAGATGCGAAAATACTGGCCGTGGAACGGCTCGATCGTCGCGTACTCGAGTTCGCCGTCCCCATCGATGTCAATCGCAGATATGTCGCTGATCGGCCAGTCCATGAACTGCTCGACCGTCCAGTCCGCTCCAGGCGTTTGGGGGGGCGAGACGCGAAAAGCGCCCTGCTCGCACGTCACGAGGCCATGCATGGCACCGGAAAGCACCAGCCGGCTGTACCCGTGGTTCTTGGTCAAACCATCCTTGAGAACGCGGACCTCAAGCGGCCCCGGCCCTGTAAACTCACCGACCCAGATCTTGCCTGGCGAAGACCAATCCTCTTTGGAGTCCTTGTGCGTCGCCAAGGTGCAGCCGATGAAATAGTGACGGCCATTGACCGACAGGAGATCAAAGCGATGGATGTACGGCAGCTGTAGAATGTCCGTCACTTCGTAGCCGCCAGAAGCCAAGGGCCGCACGTGCACCACTTTGGCTTCTTCCCACTGGAACATCTTGAAGAACTTTTGCACGGCGAGAAACTCGCCGTTCGTTCCGGGAATGGGCACCATTGACATCGTCCCCCCAGGCCCCTCCCACACGGTGTGCGGCGTAGCGTAATCTGGGGCGTTCCATGCCAAGCAAGGGCCCTCCCCTTCCGTGGCGAGAAGTATCCGCGTACCGCCGTCGACCTGGATACTGGCAGCGGAATAGCAACGGTTCATTTCTGTCAGAAAACGCTTTTCGATTTTCATTCTGGCCTCTTATCAAAACGACTTGTTTTGACAAATTTTATATCATTATGGTAAAAACAAGAAGCCAATAACGATCATATCGATCGTTTGTGTGACTTAGAACGGATTTTTCCGCTGGCGCGGAATCGGGAAAGGTCGTCGATAAGGACCTGCCCGGGAAACGAGGCTCATGGAAGGTATTGTTTCGATCGATGTGGGCACGACCAGCATGCGCGCCGCGTTGCATGCACCCGACGGCAAGATCGTTCGGATAGAGCAAAAGGACAACGCTCCCCAACATTTCAACGATGGGAGGGTGGAGCAGGACGCCGGCGCGTGGTCTAGCCTGCTCGTCGAACTCTTGAGCTCGATCAGCCGTTTCGCGAAAAGCGCGGGCATTGCCCCCGTTTGCCTTTCTCTAACGGCACAACGCTCATCGCTGATTCCGATTGACCGGAACGGGACGCCGCTACACCCGGCGATCATGTGGCAGGACCGGCGGACAGCCTCGCTCGCCGGGGAGATGGCGGAGCACAACGCGATCGTGTATCGAAAAACGGGATTGCAGATTTCGCCCGTCTTCTCTGCCTTGAAGATGAGATGGCTGCGGCGAGAACGCCCCGACCTGTGGACGCGCGCCGCGCGCCTCATCGGCATCCAGGATTGGATCGTGTTTCTCCTGTCCGGCAAACTGGTCACCGATCAGACGTTCGGCGGCCGCACGAATTTACTCGACCTGGCAACGCGCAGTTGGGACGACGAGTTGCTCGGCATTTTCGAGGTTCCCCGCGAGAAACTTTGCGATCTCGTACCACCCGGGTCGATCGTCGGCACATTGCAATCCTCGATCGCGGCCACCGTGGGCCTCCCATCCGGCTTGCCGATCGTCAGCGCGGGCGGTGATCAACAGTGCGCCGCGCTCGGACTCGGACTGTTCTCCGGTAAGCGCGCCGTAACGAATACGGGTACCGGTTCATACCTGATCGGGCATTCCGGCCACCCCGTGTTCGACGATCGCATGCGCGTATCGTGCAACGTTTCCGCCATTCCCGGAGCCTACATTGTGGAAGCGGCCGTGCTTACATCGGGCAGCATTTACCGGTGGTTCTCCGAAACCTGCCACGGAGGCGAGGGCTTTGCCATGTTGAACAAGGAAGCCGCTCAGTCGCCCCCGGGAGCCAGCGACCTGATTCTTCTCCCGCACTTCAAGGGCAGCGGGACACCGTATTGGGATCCAGGGGCAAAAGGGACGTTCTTCAATCTCTCGCTGGAAACTACGCGCGGCGACATGGCTCGGGCGATCCTCGAGGGCATCGCCGTCGAAATGAAAGGCAGCCTCGAACTCGTGGAGAACCTCTGCGGTCGGGTGGAGTCCGTCAGCGTATCGGGGGGCCTGACGCGCTCCGACCTATTCAATCAGATTCAAAGCGATGTTCTGGAACGCGACGTTGTCCGCTTCAGCGACAACGAGGCGACATCTCGGGGCGCCTGGATGGCCGCCGCCGTGGCCTGCGGCGCGCACGGCAGTTACCCGGACGCTTTCGCGGCAGCTACTCGGGAAGGTTCTTCGGTATCATATCGACCCGATCCCGCCTTAGCGCCTCTGTATGAACGCCAGCGCCGACGCGCGCAGGCTCTCTATGAAGCGCTTGCCACACCTGACTTGCGGGAGAGGATGAAGTGACGACACCCCATATCGAACCCGCTGCCAGCCCGAAAATGATCATCACGAACTATCGGCACAAGAAGATTCTGGAGATGCTGTATCAACGGCAATCGGTCTCGGCCGATGAGCTGTCGAACGAATTCGGCGTCTCGAAAATCACGATACGCCGCGACCTCGACACGCTCGCCAATAACAAACTCCTCGAGCGTACGCGTGGCGGTGCCGTGCTCGCCTCGGGGCTTCGCCTGGAAGAATTCTTCGAAGAGAAAGACAGCGTCGCCAAACGCGAGAAGCTGCTTATCGGCCGTTACGTGGCCGACCTGATCGCGGAAAACGACACGGTATTTGTCAACGCCGGGTCGACTACGCTCGAAGTCATACGTCATCTGAATGGCAAGAAGGTGCGTCTCGTCTCCAACAATGCGGCCTGCCTCGGACTCGATCTTGACCCTAAGACGGAGCTCATTCTGTTAGGCGGCGAGTATCGCAGCCAATCCAAGTCCCTCGTGGGCGATCTCACCATCGCCGGCCTGCACAGCATTTTCTCGAGCATCACCGTGCTAGGGATCAATGGCGTCAGCATCAAGAAGGGTTGCACTTCCGCCGTCCACCAAGAGACGGGCGTCAACAAGGCGATGATCGAAAACTCGAGCGGCAAAGTGATCGTGGTCGCCGATCACTCGAAGATGAACTGTGTTTCGAGTTTTCTCACCTGCCCGCTCGCCCGTATCGACATGATCGTCACCGACTGGGGGACGCCGGCTGCATTCTGCGCCGAGCTCGAAGAAGCGGGGGTCGCCGTCGTTCGCGTTCAGGACGAGGACTAGGAACGAGGGAGCGAGACAAGAGTCAGGTGGTTGGGTACAACCGCCGACCCACCCGCCCTCTTGCCGAAGAACTACTTCTGCCCGTAGTAAGCGCTAGGCCCGTGTTTGCGGAAGAAGTGTTTTTCCAGCAAATGCTGCGGCATCGCGGGTAAAGCGCCATCCATCTGCAACGTAAGCATTGCCATGCGGGCGACGAGTTCCAAGACAGCGGCGTTATGCACGGCGTCTTCCGCGCTTGCCCCCCAGGCGAACGGCCCGTGGTTGGCGACCAGGACGGCCGGCATGTCGACTGCGCTGAGTTTCCCGGCACGGAACCGCTCGATGATTGCCAGCCCCGTCTCCACTTCGTAATCGCCGGACGTCTGCTGCTGTGACAGGACCGGTGTGCAGGGAATCTCGCCGAAGAAATAGTCGGCGTGCGTTGTCCCGAGGGCAGGAATTCCTTTGCCTGCTTGGGCCCAAACCGTCGCCCATGTGGAGTGGGTATGCACTACGCCGCCGATTCCCTGGAAATCGCGGTACAAGACCACGTGGGTTGGCAAATCGGACGACGGGCGCAAATCGCCCTCGATCACGCGGCCGCCTGCATCGACCACGACCATATCGGAAACCTTCATCTTCTCGTACGGCACGCCGCTGGGCTTGATGACAATCGCCCCGGTTTCCTGATCTTTCCCACTGACGTTGCCCCAGGTGAAATCCACCAACCCCAGGCGCGGCAACTCGAGATTGGCCCCAAGGACTTCTTCCTTCAATTGTTCCAGCATTACTCGTATCCTCCTTGTTTGAGCCGCTCGCCGACCCAGCATCTCGCCGCAGCAATCTCACGTAACGGGTCTGCAGCCTTCTCGGTCCACATCTCCACCAGGAACGGCCCCGCATAATGCAGGTCGTGCAGGGTTTTGAAGCAGGTGACGAAGTCCACCGTTCCCTCGCCAAATGGAATGTCGCGGAACGCGCCGGGAAACCCCGGCGTAACGGGTAACGTTTCCTTTACGTGCACGCCGACGATGTGTTCGATGCCGCGCCGCAACTCATCCGGCACATCGTTCCCCCAAGCCGTCAGGTTGCCAAGATCCGGGTAGACGAAGAACCAAGGAGACGGAAGGCGCTCCTTGAGCCGCAAATACTTGCTAATCGAGTTCTGGAACGTCGTGTCCATGATCTCAAGAGCGAGTGTCACTTGGTACCGCGCCGCGACTTCCAACGCCCGTGCCATGCCCTCGTAATAATGCTCGCGCGAGGCGGCCGTCGTAGGTTCGTAGTACACGTCATACCCTGCGAGTTGGATGACGCGAATTCCGGTGTCGCTCGCAAAGCGGATCGCCTTCTCCATGAAAGCGGCCGCCTGGGAGCGCACCTCCGGGTCCGCGCTGCCGAAAGGAATTTTTCGGTGCCCCGACAAGCACATGCTCGGCACAGGGATTCCGCTCTCTCGCGACGCGCGGAAGAACGCCAACCGCTCGGCCACGCTCCAGTCGAGACGCGACATGCGTTCCGCCGTTTCGTCGACCGATATCTCGACAAAATCGTATCCGGCGTCGCGCGCAGCAGCGAAACGCTCCCCCCAAGACATTTGTCTCGGCAGCGCTTTCTCATAGATGCCGACTAGGTTTTCCATGCCCCCTCCGACTCCACCCCTTACAAAGACGAGCGCATTCTACCTCAATAAGCACATTATGATCGCTATTTGGCGATTAAACGACCACATTTTTTCTTATCACCGATCAACACGAATTTTTCTCCAATCACATGCTAGCGTTTAACTTGTTGATTTTCATAATATATAGCCCTTACAAATTCAGCTTGCCAAAGCTGACATTTTGAATATAGAATGGTTCCGTAACGTTCATATTGATCGTTTCGCCACACGCAGCATAACCAAATCTCTAGGAGGGGACGATGGCAACGAAAAAGTGGATCGCAACCGCATTAGCCGTATGCGGACTGGCTTGCGGCGTAGCTCAAGCACAGACGATGAAGATCGGGTACTTGCCGAGCACGGTCGGTCAGGCGCTGACCCAGGCATGGAAGACCGGGATTGAAAACACCCTGAAGGGACAGAACGTCAGCTTCCAGGCGCTCGACGCGCAAATGAAGGCCGAAATCCAGGTGACGATGATGGACGACTTCATCAACCAGGGTTACAACGCCATCATCCTGCAGCCGATCGACGCCGCCGCTCTCACGGCAAGTGTCAAAAAGGCCGAGGGCAAAGGGATTCCCGTCATCACGCTGAATACGGACACCAAGCTCCCGCACGCCGCCTGCGTGACGATGGACGATGAAGGCGCGGGCTACCTGGTCGGAGAGCAGATCGGCAAGGCGCTGAGCGGCAAAGGTAACGTCGCCATCATCCAATCGCCTCCGGGAGCTCAAGCCGGCGTAGAACGCGAAAAAGGGTTCCGCGCCGCCATGGCGAAGCTCTTCCCGGAGATCAAGATCGTTGGGGCGCAGAATGGCCAGTGGAACAAGGACAAGGCGATCGAGATCATGAACAGCTTCCTGCAGGTCAACAAGGACCTCGATGCTGTGTTCGCGGTTAACGACAACATGGCCGAAGGTGCAATGATCGCCGCCGAATCCGCCGGCCGCCTGAACAAGGTGAAGATCTGGGGATTCAATGGACAGAAGAGCACATTGACGCTGATCGAACAAGGCAAGATCACCGGCACCGCCTACACCAACGCCTACAACCAGGGCGCGACGGCGGCGAAGTACGCACTCGACATGCTTTCCGGAGCGAAGAAGAAGGGCGACAAGACGGAAATCGTCACGGTCCCGCCTTTCGCGGCGACCAAAGACACCGTCGCGCAAATCAAGCCGGAAGAACGCTGGTAAGCCTCTGACGCGGCGGCGGGGCCACGCTCTGCCGCCTGCCACATCACGAGAAACAAGTTCGGAGGTCGCATTGTGTCGGTCAGTGCTATACGACGCTTAATTCTGACCGGGCTGCTTGTTGCCATCGGCATCGCCCTGTCGTTCGCCAACCCCACCTTCCTGTCGCTGGATAACCTGATGACGCTGCTTCAGGACGCGTCGCTGACGGGTATCGTGGCGATCGGTTTCACCCTGATTCTGATCACCGCCGGGATCGACATGTCGATTGGCGCCGTCATCGCTATCACGTCGATGATCTGCGTCAACTTCATCTCCTACACGCAGCTGCCGGCCTACGTTTACATACCAGTGGCCTTGGCTTTCGGCTGTGCCATCGGCTGGGTTAACGGGTTCTTCATCACGCATTTCAAGCTTCCGGAATTCATCGTCACCCTGGCAACCCGCGGCATCTTGGCCGGGCTTGCGCTCATCGTCGCGGTGAAAGACGACCAGGGATTCGTGAAGAACGTCTTCATCGAGGACGAACTCTTCCTCTCACTCGGAGAAACGATCGGCCCGGTCTATATCGTCACCATCGTATTCGTACTGCTCGCCGCGGCAACTCAGTTCTTCCTGAAGCGGACCCGCGCCGGCACCAACGTGTATGCGACAGGCGCGAACCCGACGGCGGCCCGCCTTTCGGGCATCAACACGGATCGAACCTTGATTGGCGTCTATATGTTCTCGGGCTTCTGCGCGGCACTGGCCTCGATCTTCTTGGCGGCGCGGATGATGACCGCCATGCCGGAGTTCGGTATTGGCTCGGAAATGGACGTCATCGCTTCGGTGGTCATTGGCGGTACGCCATTTACCGGCGGTATCGGCGACATTTGGGGAACGGTCATCGGCACGCTGTTCCTTGCGCTCGTCAAGAACGGCATCCTCAAGCTGGGCCTGTCGCCCTATATTCAGCCGATCGTCATTGGCGGCATCATTATCGTCGTGGTCGTCGTCGACGTTTGGTACAAGGCGTTCGCGGAGAAGAAGGCAGCGCAAGCGGCACGGAGAAAGGCGATGCAAGGCAAGGAGGCGGGAGCATGAGCACCAACGGCAAAAGCGAACTGCTGCTCGAATGCCGAGGCATCGACAAGAACTACAACGGTCCGCAGGTTCTGAGCGGTGTCGATTTCTTCCTGCGGCGTGGCGAAATCCACGCCCTCGTCGGGGAGAATGGCGCCGGCAAGTCAACACTGATCAAAATCATCACCGGCATCACGAACCGTAACGCCGGGACGATTGCATTCGACGGATACGACGTCCCTCTCGAACACAGCAAGAGCGCTTCAGAGAAACTCGGCATCGCCGTCATCTACCAGGAACTCAGCCTGATTCATGGCATGACGGTCGCACAGAATATCTTTCTGACCAAAGAGCCTTTGCTACCAGGACTGCCGATCATCGACATCAAGAAGATGAATCAGATGGCACAAGCGATGATCGAAAAATACGGCTTCGATCTCAAGGCCACCGACGTCATCGACCGGCTTCCGATCGCACAGCGGCAGACCGTCGAGATCCTCAAGGCGCTATCGAACAAGGCGTCCCTGATGATCATGGACGAACCGACGAGTTCGCTCACCGCCACCGAAAGCGAGCGATTGTTCGGCATCATTCGCATGCTCAAGGCCGAAGGCATCACCGTCGTCTATATCTCGCATCGGATGGAAGAGGTTTACGACCTCTCCGACCGCGTGACCGTGCTGCGCGACGGCAAGCTCGTCTCGGTGCTTGAAGGCGACGAAATCAGCCCAGCCGAGATCATTCGCCTGATGATCGGTCGTGAACTCACAGCCGACGAGTCGCACCACCAGATGGTGGACAAAAGCGCCGGCGAAGTGGTCCTCGAAGTCAACCAGCTCAGCTCCGAAGGCAAGCTCAAGGACATCTCGTTCAAACTGCACAAAGGCGAGGTTCTCGGCTTTGGCGGCCTCGTGGGTTCGGGCAGAACCGAACTGATGCGCGCAATCTATGGAATCGATCCGTATGATAGCGGGACGATCAAGTACCAGGGCAAACCCTATGCACCGACCGTCGAAAAATCGATCGCCAGCGGCTTCGGTTTTGTACCGGAGGAAAGGCGCCTGCAAGGAATCATGGGAGCCATCTCGATTACCGGCAACATCGGCATTCCCAACCTCGACTCAATCTCCAATGGTGCGGGGTTCGTCAGCGACAGCAAGGAACTCGAGTTGTCGAACAAAGCGATCACCTTGCTCAACGTCAAACCGGCCAATCCCGACGTTCTTGTAGGCAACTTGTCGGGAGGTAACCAGCAAAAGGTGGTCGTCGGCAAATGGCTGATCCGTAACCTCAAGCTTCTGATTGTCGACGAACCCACAGTCGGTATCGATATCGGAGCCAAGGAAGAGATGTACCAGACGATCGAACGACTCTCACAAGAAGGTGTTGCCGTCATCGTGATCTCGTCCGACCTTCCCGAACTGACGCGCCTCTCCGACCGGATCATCGTTCTGCGCAAGGGTCGGATCATCAAGGAATTCACCCAAGGCGTGGTCACCGAGGAACAGGTGTTGCGTGCTGCCTCGGGTATCGTCGAAGGGGGTGTCCAATGAAAAGCCTGCTCGGTTCCAGGAAGCTTCCGCAAGAGTTCCGCCTGTTCGGAATCCTCCTCTTGCTGATGCTGTTCCTGTCGCTTATTTCCAACCGTTTCCTCACGGTGGACAACCTGACCAACGTTCTCTGGTCCGTCTGTTTGATCGGGATCATGTCGGCTGGCTTCATCTACTCGCCCATTACCGGTGGCATCGACCTGTCGGTGGGCTCGATGGCGGCGCTGGCCGGAATCGTGGCCAACGTGCTGATGAACACCTATGGCATGAACTGGATTGTCGCCTTGCTCTTGACGCTGGCTTTCGGGATTCTCATCGGCTGGATCAACGGAATCGTTACGACCAAATTCATGGTCCCGGCGTTCATCGTCACCATGGCGGCGAAGACCTATCTTTTCGGTCTCGCCATGTTGATCTCAAACGGCGACCAGATCACGATCATGGAACCCAAACCGTTTTTGGCCATCGGCGTAGGGAAGTTCCTTGGCATACCGATCCCGATCTACATCATGGCGCTGTTGGCTGTGGTCAGCCACATCCTTCTCCGGCACACGGTATTCGGCCGGCAGTCGATTGCGGTGGGCGCCAATGAAGTGGCAGCCAAGCTGTCCGGAGTGAATCCTGATCGCACGAGAATCTACGCTTACGTCATTTCCTCGCTCACCGCGACGATCGCCGGCATCGTGATGGCTTCGCTCACCCAGCAGGCCTACGCCATGAACGCCTCGGGTTACGAGCTGGATGTCATTACAGCCGTCGTCGTCGGCGGTACGAGCCTTATGGGCGGCAGTGGGTCCGTCGCCGGGGCCCTGATCGGTGCAATCATGGTCGGCTTCATCAATAACGGCCTGAACCTGCTCGACATGCCGTCCGCTTTCCACCCGATCGCTACCGGCATCGTCATCCTGCTCGCGCTGATCATGAACCAGGGGGTCAGCCCGCTTACAGTATTCCGAAAGTGGTTTTCCCGGGGAACCGCCGTCGGTACGGCAAAGTAGCGAAATTCCACGGCTGAAGGCCGTTCCAAGAAGAGCTTTCCATTACCGCTTTCGAAATCCCGGGGTTTCCCGGGATTTTTTTCGTCCGACGTCGAGGAACCCTAAACAGGCGGGTACTTAGAGTGCGTACGTGGAACCAAAACGGCCTGTCTCGGGTCGCTAGCAGTCAATGAGCCAACCGGTACTGCGCCGCCGACGTTTGCGCGAAGTCCCAGGGCCCCGGGCGAAATGCCGCCCAGGATCAGGCGATAAGCACGAGCAATAATTCAATTAGAATAGTTGGTTGTTTCCGGGCACTCCCGGACTACCATTTATGATGTGCTGGCCGGACGCCATCGAATCGAGGTGATGCAACGTTATGTCTCGCCCCTCCGCCGTGATATGCCCACGCTGCCAGAGTCCGGAATGTCGTGATTCCCGGTGGCTTTCCGCGACAGAAAAAAACAATCACCCTGAGAGCGCGCCGTACAGGTGCCTCAAGTGCTCGCACCGTTTCATTGCGGCCAAACCTGCGCCTGCGGCTAAAAACCCGGCGACTGCGTACGCACCGGCGGCGTTCGTTGCGGTCGTCGTCTTCGCAGCGCTTTTGTGGCTGTTGCCCGACAGTAGCGAGTCGCCGCTGGATGGCTCTCCCACGGTCGCGTCTCTTGACCCGGAAGTCAGGAAATCTGCGGAGGCCGGTGACCCCGAAGCCCAGTTCCGACTGGGAGAAGCGCTCCTTCTCGACCCGGCGCACACGCCGGAGAATTCAAAAGATGCCGTGCGTTGGCTGAAAACAGCAGCGGAAAACGGACATACCGAGGCCATGATCTACCTTGGGCGACTCTCGCGGACCGGCGTCGGCGTCCTGCAGGATTTCGATCTTTCTGCCAAATGGATACGAACCGCGGCGCGGCGTGGCCACCCGGAAGGTATGCTCGAGTTGGGGCGCCTCTATCGAGATGGGATCGGGGTCGATAAAGACCTGATTCTTGCCTACGCGTGGTTCAACCGCGCGTCAGCCGCTCGCAATATTGACGCGGTTCGCGAGCGCGAAGCCATTGCCCGTGTTTTGACCGTGGACGAACTTCGCAAGGCTCAAAACCTTTCCGCCACAGACCATGCGAGTGGCGAGAAGGAAACGGTAAAGACGTCGACCGCCCACTGAAGCCCCGACAACGAGCACTAGCCAAGAGCCAATCCGGCCCCAACCCTCCGCGAGACAAGCAGGTTCCGACGGCAAGCAATCGCTACAATGTCCTAAACCAAGACATCGGGCGACGAGCGAACTTCGTCGTACAACGATTTGTTTCGCCCTGCCGGCCCGGTCGCAGCCAATCGAGAAACGCCATGGAAACCATCGAGCCGTTTGTATTCGCCCGCATGCCGGAAATTCATTTCGGGCCGGGAAAAATCAGACAACTGCCGAACCTGATTGCGCAAAAAGGGCGCAAGGTTCTGCTGGTTACCGGGGCAAAGTCCTTTTTGCGCTCGCCACATTACGACCAACTGACGTCGTCGCTGGCTGAAAATGGGGTCGCCATCGACCATGTGTCGGTGTCCGGCGAACCTTCTCCCCGCTTCGTTGACGATACCGTGGCGCGGCTTCGCGGCACGGTAGACTGCGTGGCCGCGATTGGCGGCGGCAGTGTCGTCGACGCTGGTAAAGCGATCTCCGCAATGCTGCTGCAGGAAGGCTCGGTTACCGCCTTTCTCGAAGGCATGGAAACGCGCAAGCACGACGGCCGCAAGGTACCCTTCATCGCCGTACCCACATCGTCCGGAACGGGCGCCGAATCGACCAAGAATGCCGTGCTGAGCGACATCGGACCCGACGGTTACAAGTCATCTTTACGGCACGACGCTTTCGTTCCCGACATTGCGCTTGTCGACCCCGAACTCATTCTGACTTGTCCGCCGGACGTGACCGCCGCCTGCGGCCTCGACGCCCTGACGCAATTGATTGAAGCCTACGTCTCCACGAAAGCGTCGCCCATCACTGATGCGTTGGCAGAGAGCGGCTTGATCCGGGCCGCGTCAGGTTTCCTGGCCGCATTCGAACAGGGTGCCACAAACCGTGAGGCACGTAGCGACATGGCTTATGCCGCGTTGATCTCAGGCGCCGTACTGGCCAACGCGGGCCTCGGCGTCGTTCACGGCTTTGCCGGACCGATCGGAGGCTTCCATGAGATTCCGCATGGCGTCGTCTGCGGCACACTGGTCGGCGCCGCGACGCGAGCGGTCGTCGACGCGTTGATCAGCGATACCGGCAGATACCACGCTGCGCTGCACAAATACGCGAGAGCAGGCGCATTGCTCACCGGTCGGACCACCGGGGACGTCGTCGGCGACAGCAGATTGCTTGTGGAAACGCTCGAGACATGGATCGAGAGGACGCGCATTCCGAGGCTGGGGCAATTCGGCGTGCGCGAAACGGATCTGGACAAAATCCTCGACAAGTCGAACAACAAGAACGCACCGGTACAATTGTCACGCGAACAGATGACCGGGGTATTGCGGTCCCGGCTTTAGGCAAAACAATTCTAGCGACGCCGACCCGGCTCTCGGTCGGCGTCAGGCAACAAAGAAATCCCGCGACAGCAAAACAAGACAAAAAGCACATTGGGAGGCACCGTGGATTGGTGGCTGGCTTACATCGCCCTGGGACTCTTCACCGGCTTTTCTGCCGGAATGCTGGGAATCGGCGGTGGACTCGTCATGGTGCCGATGCTCGCCATGTTGTTCTCGGCGCAGGAAGCCTTTCCGCGCGCCGAAGTCCTTCATATGGCGCTCGGTACCTCGATGGCGACGATCCTTTTCACCTCATTCTCGAGCCTGCGCGCCCACCATCGGCACGGCGCGGTTCTGTGGCGCGTGGTCGGTCAGATCACCCCCGGCATCCTGGTCGGAACGGGTATCGGAACGCTGTTCGCGGCCCACGTGCCGGCCCGCCCGCTGGCGGTTTTCTTCACCGTTTTCGTCTGCCTCGTAGCGACGCAAATGATCCTGAACCTGAAGCCAAAACCGTCGCGCGAACTCCCGGGGGCAGCAGGCGTGTTCTCGGTCGGCTTGGGCATCGGCACCGTCTCGGCATTGGCCGCTATCGGAGGAGGCGCTTTCACCGTCCCTTTTCTGACGTGGTGCAACGTCAAAGTGCAGAACGCCATCGGCACTTCGGCAGCGGTCGGTTTTCCGATCGCACTCGGCGGTTCGCTCGGTTACGTTTTCAACGGCTGGGACCACGCCGCGCTGCCTGCATGGAGTCTGGGCTTCGTGTATGTACCCGCGCTCATCTGGATGGTGGTGCCCAGTATGCTCGCCGCTCCATTCGGCGCCATGCTCACGCATCGCCTGCCCGTGGCGACGCTCAAACGCGTTTTTGCGGGGCTTCTCATCGCGCTTGCCGTCCGCATGTTATGGAAGCTTTTCTCGTGAACCTGAAGGGGGCAGGAACCGCTCCGTAGTCCTTGATTTGTAACGGGAGAATCGCCGGAAACGCCCGCTTTTCCTTGCTTCGGGCCAATCGATAAAGTACCATCGCGTATTCAAGGCGCCGTTGCAGCGTACATCCGCACAATGTCCGCGCAACCCTTGCAGTCGGTTTCCGATTCACGGTTATCCGGCCAAGGCCGCCCCCAAGTTTTTACTTCCTGAAAGGTCATACCATGTCTAGCGAGAGCAAGCCGGTATTTCCAGATTCCAAGAATCTGGATCTCTGGAAAAAAGCGGCTACCAAGTCCGCCCCGAACGGTGACGTTGAAGCCCTGAACTGGGTCACCTCCGAAGGCATCGTCGTCAAGCCGCTCTACACGAAGAGCGACGTCGAGAACCTGCCCTACGCCGATACGCTGCCGGGTCAAGCTCCCTATATCCGCGGCCCACAGGCGACGATGTACGCCGTGCGTCCGTGGACCATCCGCCAATACGCCGGGTTCTCGACGGCCGAAGAATCCAACGCCTTCTACCGCAAGGCGCTCGCCGCCGGGGGCCAGGGCGTTTCCGTCGCCTTCGACCTGGCGACCCACCGCGGCTACGACTCCGATAATCCTCGCGTCGTCGGCGACGTCGGCAAGGCCGGCGTGGCGATCGACTCCGTCGAGGACATGAAGATCCTCTTCAGCGGCATCCCGCTGGAAAAGGTTTCCGTTTCGATGACGATGAACGGCGCCGTTTTGCCGGTTCTGGCCGGTTACATCGTCGCCGCGGAAGAGCAAGGCGTTCCGCAGGACAAGCTGTCCGGCACCATCCAGAACGACATCCTCAAAGAGTTCATGGTGCGTAACACCTACATCTATCCGCCGAAGCCGTCGATGAAGATCATCGCCGACATCTTCGGATATACCGCCAAGAACATGCCGAAGTTCAACTCGATCTCGATCTCCGGCTACCACATCTCCGAAGCGGGAGCCAACCAGGCAATCGAACTCGCTTTCACGCTCGCTGACGGTAAGGAATACGTACGCACCGGTATCGAATCGGGCCTCGACGTCGACGACTTCGCCGGTCGCCTGTCGTTCTTCTGGGCCGTCGGCATGAACTTCTATCTCGAAATCGCGAAGATGCGCGCTGGCCGCATGCTGTGGCACCGCATCATGAGCGAATTCGGCGCCAAGAGCCCGAAGTCGATGATGCTGCGTACGCACAGTCAGACGTCCGGCTGGTCGCTGACCGAGCAGGATCCGTACAACAACGTAATCCGCACGACGATCGAAGCCATGGCTGCCGTCTTCGGTGGCACGCAGTCGCTGCACACCAACGCCCTCGACGAAGCGATCGCCTTGCCGACCGAATTCTCTGCGCGCATCGCCCGCAACACGCAGATCGTCATCCAGGAAGAAACGAAGATCTGTAACGTCGTCGATCCGTGGGCCGGTTCATACATGATGGAGAAGCTGACCCAGGATATGGCCGACAAGGCGTGGGCCATCATCCAGGAAATCGACAAGATGGGCGGCATGGTGAAGGCCGTCGAGTCGGGCTGGGCCAAGATGGAAGTCGAGAAGTGCGCGGCCGAAACGCAGGCGCAGATCGACTCCGGCAAGAAGGTCATCGTCGGCGTCAACAAGTACAAGCTGGCGAAGGAAGCCCCGATCGAGATTCTCGAGGTCGACAACCACGCCGTCCGCGAATCGCAAATCACGCGCCTGAAGCAAATCCGCGCCACGCGCGACAGCGCCGCCGTCCAGGCCGCCCTCGCCGCCCTCACCAAGTGTGCCGAAACGGGCGAAGGCAACCTGCTCGACCTTACGGTCAAAGCGATGCGCCTGCGCGCCACGGTCGGTGAAGTTTCCGATGCGCTGGAAAAGGTCTTCGGCCGTTTCCGCGCCAACAACCAGACTATCTCGGGTGTTTACGGAGGCGTCGTGCAAGGTCAAGAAACCTGGGAATCGATCAAGTCGGACATCGACAAGTTCGCCGCGGAGCACGGACGTCGTCCGCGCATCATGATCGCCAAGCTCGGCCAGGACGGTCACGACCGGGGCGCCAAGGTCGTGGCTACGGCCTATGCCGACCTCGGCTTTGACATCGACGTCGGCCCGCTCTTCCAAACACCGGAAGAAGCGGCTCGTCAGGCGATCGAAAACGACGTGCACGCCGTCGGCTGTTCGTCGCTTGCGGCCGGCCACAAGACGCTCGTTCCGCAATTGATTGAATCGTTGAAGGCCCAAGGTGCCAACGACATCATCGTCTTCGCCGGCGGCGTCATCCCGGCCCAGGACTACGATGCGCTGTTCGCCGCCGGCGCCAAGGCAGTCTTCGGCCCGGGCACCCGTATCGAGGACTCAGCACGTAAGGTGTTGGAAGAAATCAAGAAGGCCGCCAAGGCCTGAGCAGGAGAGAGTGAAGATGGAGGCAAGCGCAACGCCCGAACCCGTGCTTGACGCCGCCGACCGGCATCTGGTCGACGGCGTGCTGACGAAACAACGGCGCGCGCTCGCCAAAACGATCACTCTCATCGAATCAACCCGTGCGGATCATCAGCAACGCGCGCAGAAGGTCCTCGCCGCGTTGCTGCCGCATACCGGAAAAGCGATTCGTGTCGGTATCTCGGGCGTACCGGGTGCCGGCAAATCGACGTTCATCGAAGCTCTTGGTAACTGGGTCATCGACCAGGGCCACCGTTTGGCCGTCCTGGCCGTCGATCCCTCATCCTCGGTTTCCGGGGGTTCCATTTTGGGCGACAAGACCCGAATGGAATCGCTGTGTCAGCGCGAGGAAGCATTCATCCGTCCCAGCCCCTCCGCGGGATCTCTGGGCGGCGTAGCAGAAAAGACTCGCGAAGCGATCCTGGCCTGCGAAGCGGCAGGGTTTGATGTGGTCATCGTAGAGACGGTCGGCGTTGGTCAATCCGAAACGACGGTCGCAGGGATGGTCGACGTCTTCGTCCTGCTGCAATTGCCCAACGCAGGCGACGATTTGCAGGCGATCAAGAAGGGCATCGTCGAGATTGCGGACATTATCGTCTTCAACAAGGCGGACATCGACGAACGCGCGGCCGAGTTTGCGCGCGTGCAGATGCGGACCGCCCTCACCATGCTGCGTACGGCAAGCAAGAACTGGCGCCCGCCCGTGTTGAAAGTAAGCGCGCTGGCGAAGAGCGGCATCCCCGAATTCTGGGCCGAAATCGAACGCTACCGGAAAACCATGACCGACAGCGGCGAGTTCTCCGAAAAGCGCCGGCGGCAAGCCGTTGCCTGGATGTGGAGCCTCATCGATTCGGGCCTGCGGCATTACTTCCGAGAACATCCGGAAGTCCATTCTTCCTTGCCGAGGCTCACGCGCGACGTCGCGGAAGGTCGCGCCACTCCCGGAGCGGCCGCATACCGCCTGCTCGACTGCCTGAAGCACCAGGTTTCATAACCTTTATCCCCGCCGATTGAACTGCCCGCGCTTTGGGCAGTCTCATCCCTCCCGAAAAACCGGAGGGAGAATTCATGCACGACATCATCGAGCAGCTTGCGGAAAAACGTAAGGCGGCGTGCCTCGGCGGTGGCCAGAAGCGCATCGACAGTCAGCATGCCAAAGGAAAGCTCACGGCCCGCGAGCGTATCGAGCTACTTCTCGATACAGGTTCCTTTGAAGAATGGGACATGTTCAAGGAGCACCGATGCACGGATTTCGGCATGGAAGCAGAGTCGGTTCCTGGTGACGGCGTAGTCACGGGTTATGGAACGATCAACGGTCGGCTGATCTTCGTTTTCTCGCAGGACTTCACTGTCCTTGGCGGCTCGCTTTCCGAAACCCACGCCGAAAAGATCTGCAAGCTCATGGATCACGCCATGAAGGTGGGCGCACCGGTCATCGGATTGAATGACTCCGGTGGCGCCCGCATTCAGGAAGGGGTAGCGTCGCTCGGCGGTTACGCTGACGTTTTTCAGCGCAACGTCCTCGCCTCGGGCGTCATCCCGCAGATCTCGCTCATCATGGGACCATGTGCTGGAGGGGCAGTCTATAGCCCGGCCATCACCGACTTCATCTTCATGGTCAAGGATTCGTCGTATATGTTCGTGACCGGGCCGGAAGTGGTACGCACTGTCACGCACGAAGAAGTCACCCCGGAAGAACTGGGCGGTGCGATCACGCATACGACAAAATCGGGCGTCGCCGATCTGGCCTTCGAAAACGACGTCGAAGCCCTACTTATGATCCGTCGGCTAGTTGGGTTCATTCCAGCGAACAACCGGGAAAAACCGCCGACGTGGCCGGGGCAGGACCCGGCTGACCGGATCGAGTTCTCTCTAGACACGCTGGTCCCGAACAACCCCAACAAGCCGTACGACATCAAAGAACTCATACTGAAGACTGTGGACGACGGCGACTTCTTCGAGTTGCAACCGGACTATGCGCAGAATATCGTCATCGGTTTCGGCCGTCTCGATGGCTCCCCGGTCGGTTTTGTCGCCAACCAGCCGCTCGTCATGGCCGGCTGTCTGGACATCAGAAGTTCGACCAAGGCGGCCCGATTTGTCCGCTTTTGCGACGCGTTCAACATTCCAATCGTCACCTTCGTCGATGTACCGGGGTTCATGCCCGGTACGGCGCAGGAGTACGGCGGCATCATCAAGCACGGCGCAAAACTCCTTTATGCCTATGCCGAATGCACCGTTCCGAAAGTGACCATCATCACGCGCAAGGCTTATGGCGGAGCCTACGACGTCATGGCGTCGAAACACTTGCGTGGCGACGTCAACTTTGCGTGGCCTTCGGCGGAAATCGCGGTCATGGGGCCAAAGGGCGCCGTCGAGATCATTTTCCGAGAAGACAAGGGCGACCCGGTCAAGATTGCACAACGCGAGGCCGAGTACCGAGCGCGATTCGCCAACCCCTTCGTCGCCGGCGCCCGTGGCTTCATCGACGACGTCATCATGCCGCACGAAACGCGCAAACGTATTTGCCGCTCTCTCGCCATGCTTCGCCATAAGCAGCTAACAAATCCGTGGCGCAAGCACGGCAATATCCCGCTCTAGTCGACCAATAATACTGGGAAGCGCACACAAGGCCCTGGCCGCATACGCTCGATAGATGTAGAAGCGCTCCCCTCCGCGAGGGTACCTCCATGTTCAAGAAAATCCTGATTGCCAACCGTGGCGAAATTGCGTGCCGCGTGATCAAGACAGCACGCCGTATGGGCATTGCAACCGTTGCCGTTTATTCGGAAGCAGACAACGACGCACTTCATGTCCTCAGCGCCGACGAAGCTGTGTGCATCGGTCCGGCGCCTGCAAAGGACTCGTATCTCGTAATTGACAAGATCATCGCGGCCTGTAAGCAGACAGGCGCTGAAGCTGTTCACCCCGGCTACGGATTTCTTTCCGAAAATGCGGAATTCTCGCGCCTCCTTGAAGAGAACGGGATCGTCTTCATCGGGCCGAAACACCGCTCCGTTGCTGCGATGGGCGACAAGATCCAGTCGAAAAAGCTTGCGACCGAAGCCGGTGTGAATACGATCCCGGGATACAACGATCCGATCAAGGACGCGCAGCATGCGATCAAGGTCGCCGGCTCGATCGGTTATCCCGTCATGATCAAGGCAACCGCCGGCGGTGGTGGTAAAGGCCTGCGTGTCGCGCGCAACGAAGCAGAAGTTGCCGAAGGCTTCGAATCGTGCCGCAACGAGGCGCGGACGAGCTTCGGCGACGATCGGGTATTCATCGAGAAGTACATCGAAGGCCCACACCATATCGAGATCCAGGTGATCGCGGACGCGCACGGCAACACGCTTTACCTCCTCGAGCGCGAGTGTTCGATCCAGCGCAGACACCAGAAGGTGGTCGAAGAGGCGCCGTCGCCGTTCATCGACGAATCGATTCGCGCCGCCATGGGTGCTCAGGCTGTCGCCCTCGCCAAGGCAGTCCGGTACGAAAGTGCCGGAACGGTCGAGTTTGTCGTTGGTGCCGACAAGTCCTTCTACTTCCTGGAGATGAACACCCGCTTGCAAGTCGAGCACCCGGTTACCGAAATGATTACTGGGCTCGACATCGTTGAACTGATGATCCGGGTAGCCGCGGGCGAGCAATTGCCTCTGACGCAGGCGGACATCAAGCCGTTGGGTTGGGCCATTGAGTGCCGAATAAACGCCGAGGACCCGTTCCGCGGTTTTCTACCCTCAACCGGGCGCCTGATCCGTTTTCAACCTCCCGAAGTAATCGAAGGCCATGTGCGGGTAGATACGGGGGTATACGAAGGCGGCGAGATCTCCATGTACTACGATTCGATGATCGCCAAACTCATTTGCCACGGAGAAAACCGAACGCAAGCCGTGGTCCGCATGCGAGATGCTCTTAATGCCTTCTTCGTTCGCGGCGTAAGCTCGAATCTTCCGTTCCTCGCGGCCATCATGCAGCATCCACGGTTTGTGTCCGGAATCTTCACGACAGGCTTCATTGCCGAAGAGTATCCGCAGGGTTTCCTGGCCGCTGACGTTCCTTACGATGAACCGGCCCGCTTGGCGGCAGTCGCAGCGTTTGCCCGCCGCCGTTATATCGATCGTGCCGTTCGTATCAGCGGCCAAATGATCGGCCACCCACGACAGGTCGGCGAGGGTTTCGTAGTGTTCATGGAAGGTCGGAACTATCCCATGAAGCTCGAAGCCATTCCCGGCGGCTATGCGATTAAGTGGGAAGGCAAGCGCTACGAGATTGTTTCGGATTGGCAGTTCCGCGAACTCCTGCTACGCGGCACATGCAACGGCGAGCCGATCTGCGTTCAGGTGGAACGTTCCGGCCTCGAATACCGGATGAGCCACTTCGGCAAGCAGGTGAAGGCGATTGTCATGTCGGCAAAGGCCGACCGACTATTAGCGCTGATGCCGGTCAAGACACCGCCGGATCTCTCGAAATACCTGATGTCGCCGATGCCTGGAATGTTGCGCGAAGTGGCTGTGCATGCCGGACAGAGCGTGCGCGCCGGACAACGGCTCGCAGTCATCGAGGCGATGAAGATGGAAAACGTCCTCAAGGCCGAGAAGGATGCAACAGTAAGGAAGATTGTGACGTCGGCCGGAGAGAGCTTGGCGGTCGATCAGGTCATTTTGGAATTCGAATAACCCAGGCCGACGAGCAAAAAAAACCTCGCGGCAAGCGCGAGGTTTTTTTCGACAGCAATCGCTTCCGAGGAATTACCCGCCGGCGCCCATGAGGGCGAGGACGACGCCGCCGGCGACGACGCTGGCGACTTGGCCGGCGGCGTTGGCACCCATGGCGTGCATGAGCAGGAAGTTTTCGAAGTCTTCTTCCTGGGCCACGCGCTGCACCACGCGCGCGGCCATCGGGAAGGCGCTGATGCCCGCCGCGCCGATGATCGGGTTGATCTTGCCGCCCGAGAGCCAGTTGAGGATCTTCGCGAAGAAGACGCCGGCACAGCCGTCCAGCGCAAACGCCAGGAGCCCGAGCACGAGGATGAAGAGCGTGCTCGGCTTCAGGAAGTCAGCGCCGACCATCGTGGAGCCGATCGCGAGCCCGAGGAACAACGTCACGGTGTTGGCGATCTCCGCCGCGGAGGCCTTGGTCAGCCGTTCGACCGCGCCCGATTCCTTCATCAGGTTGCCGAGCATGAGCATGCCGATCAGCGGTGTGGCAAACGGCACCAGGGTGCCGACCAGCACGGTGACGATGATCGGGAACAGGATGCGCGTACGCCGGCTGATCTTGCGCGAGCTGTAGGGCATGCGGATCAGGCGTTCTTCCTTGGTCGTCATCAGGTGGATGACGGGCGGCAGGATGATCGGCACCAGCGACATGTAGCTGTAGGCGGCCACGGTGATGGGCCCGAGCATGTGCGGGGCGAGGATGCCGCTCACGTAGATCGAGGTCGGGCCGTCGATGGCGCCGATGATGCCGATCGAGGCGGCTTCGTTGGGTGTGAAGCCGAGCAGGAGGGCCAGGATCAGGGTGAGGAAGATGCCGAACTGGCCGGCCGCACCGAGCAGGACGAGCCGCGGGTTCTCCAACAGCGGGCCGAAGTCCGTGAGGGCGCCGATGCCGATGAAGATGAGCAGCGGGAACATCTCGTTGCCGACCCCCATGTGGTAGAGGGCGACGAGCATGCCTTCTTCGCCGATCAGCGGGGACAGCGGCAGGTTCGCGAGCAGACACCCGGCGCCGATGGGCAGGAGCAGCAGCGGCTCGTAGTCCTTGACGATCGCCAGGTAGAGCAGGACGAACGAGACGCCGATCATGACCAGCGACTGCCAGGTGACGTTGTTGACGCCCTTGAGCAGGAGGCCGATCGTTTCTTGATCGATCATCGCTTACTCCTCCTTGTATTTGAGGAGGGCGGTTCCGTGATCAACGGCCTGCCCGGCGTCCACGTACACTTCGGCGATCGTGCCGGCACGCGAGGCGCCGATGATGTTGTGCATCTTCATGGCGTCGAGAACGGCAACTTGCTGGCCGCGTTCGACGGTGTCGCCGGGTTTGACGTTGACTTCAATGATGGTGCCGGGCATCGGGGCGCTTTGCGTGCCCTTGCCGCCTCCGCCCGCGGGTTTGCGGGCCGACGCGGCGGCCGGGGCCGAGGCCGCCGGGGCGGCAGCCGGTTTGGCGGCGGCTTCCTTGCGTGCCGGGGCGGCGGCGCGGACGCTGCCGCCGGACTTGATGTCCGGGGTGATAATGGCTTCGCCGAGGCTTTCGTCGGCGGAGAGGTTTACTTCGTAGGATTCTCCACCCACGACGACCGAGAATTGGTCGGCGGCAAGTTCCTGGACGTCGACCACGAATTCCCGGTCGCCGATGTTCATCGTATAGCGTCGCATCATCTTCCTTTCGGCTGCCAATTGTTGTTCTGCCGCGTCCGTCCGGCCGCGACCCAGCGGCTGGCAAAGAGTTGGCTACCCGGCCAGTAGCTGCGCATCATCGGCGCGGCCTGGCGCCGGAGGACCCGGCGGTGTTGCATGGTGGCGACCAGGATGGCCGCCACGAGGTCGGCGCGCATGCCGTTGACGGTCGCCGGTTCGGGGATTTGCGCCCCGACGGCACCGTCGGCCACGGCGGCGATCTGTTCGGCCGCCTGCGTGGCTTCGAGCGCGGTCACCGGTTCGGCTTCTTCCTGGTCGAGTTTCAGGATCAGGTTCAGGATCGCCCACAGTACGGCCAGTAGGGCAAAGACGAGCCCCATGCCGAGGACGGTCATTTGTAAGCCCCAGCCCAAGTTTTCCATCGTTTCCTCGCGTTAGTGTGTTCGTTCGTCGGTTCGGTCTGTCAGGCGCCGGCCGGCGTCACACGGGGCTGAGGCCGTGTTTCTTGGACGGGTTCTGCTGGACCTTGGTACGCAGGATCTCGAGGGCGCGCGCGAGCCGCGGACGCGATTCGCGCGGTTCGATGACTTCGTCGATCTGCCCGACGTCGGCGGCCCGGTAGGGGTTGAAGAATTGCTCGCGGTATTCGGCGAGGAGTTCTTGTTCGCGGGCCTTGGGATCGGCGGCTTTCTTGATCTCTTCGCGGAAGAGGATGTTGACCGCGCCTTCGGCGCCCATGACGGCGATCTGGCCGGTGGGCCAGGCGAAGGTGATGTCGGTGCGCATCTGCCGCGAGCTCATGGCGACGTAGGCACCGCCCATGGCCTTGCGGGTGACGATGGAGATCTTCGGCACCGTGGCTTCGCAGTAGGCGTAGATGATCTTGGCGCCGTGACGGATGACGCCACCGTATTCTTGACCGGTGCCGGGCAGGAAGCCGGGGCAGTCGATGAAGGTGACGATGGGGACGTTGAAGGCGTCGCACAGGCGGATGAAGCGGGCGATCTTGTCGGAGGCGTCGATGTTGAGGGCGCCGGACATGTAGCACGGTTGGTTGGCGATGACGCCGACGGAGTAGCCGTCCATGCGCGCGAAGCCGATGACGGCGTTGGCGGCGTATTCGGGTTGGACTTCGAGGAAGCTGTCCTGGTCGAAGATGGCGGTGATGGCGTCACGAATGTCGTACGGGGTGTTCTCGCCGTCGGGGATGAGTTCGTTGAGCGCTTCGTCCATGCGGTTGATCGGGTCGTCGCAGGCGATCTGCGGCGGTTCTTCGCTGTTGTTCTGCGGCAGGTAGCTGAGCAGGGCCTTGATGAGGGCCAGGCCGTTTTCTTCGGTGTCGGCCGCGAGGTGGGCGACGCCGCTCTTGCCGGTATGCACTTCGGCACCGCCGAGTTCTTCGACGGTCACTTGTTCGCCGGTCACCGCCTTGATGACTTCGGGGCCGGTGAGGAACATGTAGCCTTGCCCGGCCATGATGATGAAGTCGGTGAGCGCGGGGGAGTACACGGCGCCGCCGGCGCAGGGGCCGAGGATGAGGGAGATCTGGGGAACGACGCCGGAGGCGAGGACGTTGCGCACGAAGACTTCGCCGTAGGCGGCGAGGCTACGTACGCCTTCCTGAATACGAGCGCCACCGGAGTCACCGAGACCGATGACGGGAATGCCGGCTTCGAGGGCCATGTCCTGAATGCGGCAGATCTTTTGCGATTGGACTTCGGAGAAGGAGCCGCCCATGACGGTGAAGTCCTGGGCAAAGACGGCGACCCGCCGCCCGGAGATCTTGCCAAACCCGGTGACGACGCCGTCTCCCGGGAAACGCTGCTTGTCGAGCCCAAACGCGGTCAGGTCGTGCGTGGCCAAGGCCCCAAACTCTTGAAACGAGCCTTCGTCCAGCAACAGCGCCAGCCGCTCCCGCGCGGTCAACTTGCCCCGCTCGTGCTGCTGATCGATCCGCTTCTGCCCTCCCCCCAACACCGCACGCTCACGTAACTCACGCAAGACCCCCAA
>NZ_JANZKY010000006.1 GCF_025770765.1 Propionivibrio soli
CGGGAGACAACGTGCAGATGACGGTGAAGCTGATTGCCCCGATCGCCATGGAAGAAGGCTTGCGTTTCGCCATCCGTGAAGGCGGTCGTACCGTCGGCGCCGGCGTCGTCGCCAAAATCATCGAGTAGATCCCAACCTAGAGGCGGGTAGCATCCCGCCTCATCGCTCTTTGGAAAACAACATGCAAAACCAGAAAATCAGAATCCGATTGAAAGCGTTCGATTACCGGCTCATCGATCAATCGGCGCTGGAAATCGTCGAAACGGCGAAGAGGACGGGCGCAGTGGTTCGTGGTCCGGTTCCGTTGCCGACGCGCATCCAGCGTTTCGACGTTCTGCGCTCGCCGCACGTCAACAAGACGTCGCGCGATCAGTTCGAAATTCGGACGCATTTGCGCTTGATGGACATCATCGACCCGACAGACAAGACGGTCGATGCGTTGATGAAGCTCGACCTGCCGGCTGGGGTCGACGTGGAAATTAAGTTGCAGTAACCAAGGGGTGGCGGATATAATCCCCGCCTTTCGCCGGGTGGCGTCGTTGACGTCGCCCATTTGATTTTAGCGCTCGCCGGCCAATCGTAGCCGGCTAGAGGAGAATAAATCATGAGTCTAGGCCTTGTTGGGCGCAAGGTCGGCATGACGCGCATTTTTACCGATGACGGTGTGTCCGTTCCGGTGACAGTGCTCGATGTGTCGAACAATCGTGTGACCCAAATCAAAACGCCTGATACCGACGGCTACGCCGCTGTTCAGGTGGCGTTCGGAAAACGCCGCGCTTCCCGTGTCAATAAATCCCTCGCTGGTCATTTGGCCAAGGCTGGGGTTGAGGCCGGGAGTATCCTCAAAGAGTTTTCGGTTGCTGCAGAAGATCTCGTTAATCTGAAACCGGGTGACCAAGTCAGTGTCTCGATTTTTGCCGTCGGGCAAAAGGTGGATGTGACTGGGCAGACAATCGGTAAAGGTTTTCAGGGCGGCATCAAGCGCCATCACTTCAGCTCGCAGCGCGCATCCCACGGCAACTCGGTGTCGCACAATGCGCCTGGTTCGATTGGTATGAACCAGGATCCGGGGCGTGTATTCCCTGGTAAGCGAATGGCAGGTCATCTGGGCGATGTTAAGCGTACCCAACAGAATCTCGAGGTGATTCGGGTCGATGTTGAGCGGCAGCTGCTGCTGGTCAAAGGCGCCGTGCCCGGTTCCAAGGGGTCGGATTTGGTTGTCCATCCGGCGGTGAAGGCGGGGGCGTAATGGAACTCAAGCTAATTAACGAACAAGGCCAGGAAGCGAGCCGCTTGCAAGCTTCCGATGTGCTATTCGGGCGTGAATACAACGAGGCGTTGATTCACCAGGTGGTGGTGGCTTATCAGGCGAATGCTCGTAGCGGCAACCGCGCTCAGAAAGATCGCGCTCAAGTTAGCCACACGACAGCCAAGCCGTTCCGTCAGAAGGGTACGGGCCGGGCTCGTGCAGGTATGTCCTCCTCGCCGTTGTGGCGCGGTGGTGGTCGAATTTTCCCGAACTCGCCTGAAGAGAACTTCAGTCAGAAGCTAAACAAGAAGATGTATCGCGCCGGCATGGCGTCCATTCTCTCCCAGCTCGCGCGCGAGGATCGATTGGCCGTGGTTGACGGTATATCGGTCGATGCGCCGAAAACCAAACTGTTCGCGCAGAAGATCAAGGGCATGGGGTACGAATCGGTGCTCGTGATTACTGACAGCCTCGACGAGAATGTTTATCTGGCGTCACGCAATCTGCCGAACGTGCTGGTGTTGGAAGTAAATGAGGCCGATCCGGTTTCGCTCATTCGTTTTCCCAAAGTGCTGATGACGAAGAGTGCGCTGGCAAAGCTTGAGGAGATTCTGGGATGAATCAAGAACGATTGATGCAAGTGCTGCTTGCGCCGCAGATCTCCGAGAAGGCGACGTTCGTGGCGGACAAGAACGAGCAAGTCGTTTTCCGCGTTGCGTCAGATGCGACCAAGCCGGAAGTGAAAGCAGCTGTGGAGTTGCTTTTCAAAGTGACGGTCGAGTCGGTTCAGGTCGCTAATGTGAAGGGCAAGCAGAAGCGGTTTGGCCGCTATATGGGTAGCCGGAAAGGCTGGAAAAAAGCCTATGTCCGGTTGAAGGCTGGTCAGGAGATCAATTTTGTCGAAGGAGGGGCCGCATAATGGCACTCGTTAAGGTTAAACCGACATCGCCTGGCCGCCGTGCCGTCGTAAAGGTTGTCAACTCGGCATTACATAAAGGAGCTCCGTTTACGGCGCTCGTCGAATCCCAGTCGAAGAAGGCTGGACGGAACAACAATGGGCATGTGACTACCCGTCACCAGGGCGGTGGGCATAAGCAGCATTACCGGATCGTCGATTTCAAGCGGAACAAGGACGGTATTCCGGCCAAGGTTGAGCGTCTGGAGTACGACCCGAATCGGACTGCGAACATTGCATTGCTTTGTTATGCGGACGGCGAGCGTCGCTACATGATTGCTCCGAAAGGCCTGGTCGTCGGGCAGCAGATCATCAGCGGCTCGGAAGCGCCGATTAAGTTGGGAAATGCGTTGCCCATCCGCAATATTCCGGTGGGTACGACGATTCACTGCATCGAAATGATTCCTGGCAAGGGCGCACAGTTGGCGCGCTCGGCAGGCACCTCCGCGCAGTTGTTGGCGCGTGAGGGCGTTTATGCTCAGGTGCGCTTGCGTTCAGGCGAGATTCGGCGTGTTCACGTCGAGTGCCGCGCCACGATCGGTGAAGTGGGTAATGAAGAGCACAGCCTACGCTCCATAGGCAAGGCCGGTGCGAATCGGTGGCGCGGGATTCGTCCGACGGTTCGCGGCGTTGTTATGAACCCGGTGGATCACCCCCACGGCGGTGGTGAGGGCAGAACGGCCGCCGGTATGGACCCGGTTAGCCCGTGGGGTACCAAAACGAAGGGTTACCGTACCCGCAGCAACAAGCGCACGACTTCGATGATCGTTCAGCGCCGTCACAAACGCTAAGGGATAGGATAGAGAATATGGGACGTTCTATCAAAAAGGGCCCGTTTGTCGATGCCCACTTGATCAAAAAAGTTGAGGCCGTGCGAGCGACCAGTGACAAGCGACCGATAAAGACTTGGTCGCGTCGTTCGACGGTGCTGCCGGACTTTGTCGGTTTGACGATCGCAGTGCATAACGGCAAGCAGCATATCCCGGTGTACGTGACCGAAAACATGGTCGGCCATAAACTCGGCGAGTTTTCCTTGACCCGGACTTTCAAGGGTCATACCGCCGGTAAAAAGGCGAAGAAGTAGAGGAATGCATATGGAAACTCGTGCTATTTTGCGCGGTGTTCGGCTGTCCGACCAAAAAGGTCGCTTGGTAGCCGATCAGATCCGCGGCTTGCCTGTTGACAAAGCGCTCAACATCCTGACGTTCAGCCCCAAAAAGGGCGCTGGGATCATCAAAAAGGTTCTCGAATCGGCGATCGCCAATGCTGAGCACAACGATGGTGCCGACATCGACGAGTTGAAGGTGAAAACCATCTTTGTCGAAAAGGGCATGGTGCTCAAGCGGTTTACCGCGCGGGCGAAGGGACGCGGCAATCGTATCGTCAAGCCGACATGCCATATTTTCCTTACCGTCGGGAACTGAGGAATAACAATGGGACAGAAGATTCATCCGACCGGTTTTCGCTTGGCGGTTACGCGCGATTGGTCATCGCGTTGGTACGCCAACAGCAAGACGTTCTCGGGAATGCTCAATGAGGACGTGAAGGTTCGTGACTATCTAAAAGCAAAATTGAAGCATGCCTCGGTGGGGCGTGTGTTGATCGAGCGCCCGGCCAAGAACGCGCGCGTTACGGTGTTTTCGGCCCGCCCCGGTGTGGTGATTGGTAAGAAGGGCGAGGAGATCGACAATCTGCGCTCGGCTTTGCAAAAGATCATGGGCGTTCCGGTCCATGTCAGCATCGAGGAAATCCGGAAGCCGGAGTTGGATGCGCAACTGATCGCGGATTCGATTACGCAACAGCTCGAAAAGCGCATTATGTTCCGTCGTGCGATGAAGCGGGCGATGCAGAATGCAATGCGCCTCGGGGCGCAGGGCATCAAGATCATGAGCTCTGGGCGGTTGAACGGCGCAGAAATCGCGCGTCGCGAGTGGTATCGGGAAGGGCGCGTGCCGCTCCATACAATGCGTGCGGATATCGACTACGCCACGTCCGAAGCGTTGACGACGTACGGCATCATCGGCGTCAAGGTATGGGTCTTCAAAGGTGAAGTGCTCAACCGTAACGAGCAGCCGGCTGTGGTACCAGAAGGCGCTCCGACCGAAGAACAAGCGCGTAAGCCGCGGCGCAGTAGGACAGCCGGCGAGGAGGGCGACAAAGGTAGAGGTCGCGCCGCAAGGACGTCTGAGCAGCCCCCGGTAACGGGCGAAGCCGCGCCGGAGGCCAAAGCGCCGGCAAAACGAGTAAGAAAGGCAGGAACGACTGATGCTGCAGCCAACTAGAAGGAAATACCGCAAGGAGCAAAAAGGCCGGAACACCGGTCTGGCGACGCGGGGCGCCAAAGTGAGCTTTGGCGAATATGGTTTGAAGGCGACTGGTCGGGGCCGACTGACGGCGCGGCAAATCGAGGCGGCGCGGCGGGCGATGACACGGCATATCAAGCGTGGTGGCCGTATTTGGATCCGAATTTTCCCGGACAAACCCATCTCGAAGAAGCCCGCTGAGGTTCGCATGGGGAACGGGAAAGGAAATCCGGAATACTATGTGGCCGAGATTCAGCCCGGTAAGGTGCTCTATGAGATGGACGGCGTCGAAGAAGGGCTTGCTCGCGAAGCTTTTGCGCTCGCTGCTGCCAAGCTCCCGATTCCGACGACTTTCGTTACGCGGATGGTGGGTTGATTATGAAAGCCAGTGAACTCAGAGCAAAAAGCGTCGAGGACCTGAATAAGGAACTGCTGGATTTGCTAAAAGCTCAATTCAGCCTGCGGATGCAGCATGCGACGCAACAATTGAGCAACCACAGTCAAATGGGCAAGGTGCGTCGGGATATCGCTCGGGTACGTACCCTTCTTCGTGAAAAGGCGGTGCAGAAATGAGCGAAACAGCGAACAAGCGTACGCTGATTGGCCGCGTGGTAAGTGACAAGATGGATAAGACGGTCACCGTTCTCATCGAACGGCGCGTCAAGCATCCGATGTATGACAAAATTATCGTCCGGTCGACAAAATACCACGCGCATAACGAAGGCAACGAAGCGAAAGCTGGCGACTTGGTCGAGATTCAGGAATCCCGTCCAATATCCAAAAGCAAGGCGTGGGTTGTCACGAAGTTGTTGCAAAAGGCTGTTGCAATCTAGGAAAGCTTGCGTTTTCCTGAAAAGAGGTTATAATCCTCGGCTTTTCGCGCCCAGCTTTCTTTGGCTGGGCGTTTCTCCCGTACGGGTTCCAAGACTGACCGCGCTAGCGGGGCAAGTTGGAGAGATAGATGATTCAGATGCAGACGGTTCTGGACGTCGCCGACAATACCGGCGCGCGTTCGGTGATGTGTATCAAAGTGCTGGGCGGCTCCAAGCGCCGCTACGCCAGCGTTGGTGATGTCATTAAGGTAAGCATCAAGGACGCGGCGCCCAGGGGGCGGGTAAAGAAAGGCGATGTGTATAACGCCGTTGTCGTTCGTACGGCAAAAGGCATTCGCCGCCCTGATGGGTCGCAGGTTCGCTTTGACACGAACGCGGCGGTTCTCCTAAATAACAAGTTGGAGCCGATTGGTACGCGTATCTTCGGGCCGGTGACGCGCGAGTTGCGCAGCGAGCGGTTCATGAAGATCGTGTCGCTGGCGCCGGAAGTGCTGTAAGGGGCGGCTATGGACAAGATTCGTAAAGGCGATGAAGTAATCATCATCGCGGGCAAGGACAAGGGCAAGCGCGGCACGGTGGTGCGGCGCGTTAGCGCTGACCGAATTGTGGTCGAGGGCGTTAACCGAGTGAAGAAGCATGTCAAGCCAAACCCCGTCAAGGGAGTGGTCGGCGGTGTGGTGGATAAAGATATGCCGCTGCATATTTCCAACGTGGCGTTGTACAACGCAGGAGCCAAGAAGGCGGATCGCGTCGGCTTCAAGCTGCTTGAAGATGGTACGAAAGTGCGCGTCTTTAAGTCGAACGGCGAAGTGGTTGGGGCATAAGGAGCGGAACGATCATGGCGCGTTTGTTGGATTACTACAAAAATTCGGTGGTAAAGGAGTTAACCGAGAAGTTCGGCTACAAGTCGAACATGGAGGTTCCTCGCATCACCAAGATCACGCTAAACATGGGCGTGGGCGAAGCGGTGGCTGATAAGAAAGTTCTCGACTTTGCCGTTGGCGATATGACGAAGATAGCTGGGCAGAAGCCCGTGGTCACGAAGTCGCGAAAGTCGATTGCCGGTTTTAAGATTCGCGACGGTTACCCGATTGGCTGCATGGTTACGCTCAGGGGGCCGCATATGTTCGAGTTCCTCGATCGTTTGGTGACGGTCGCTCTGCCGCGGGTGCGTGACTTCCGTGGTGTCTCCGGCAAGGGATTTGATGGCCGTGGGAACTACAACATGGGCGTCAAGGAACAGATCATTTTCCCGGAAATCGAGTACGACAAGATTGACGCGTTGCGTGGTATGAACATCAGCATCACGACTACCGCGAAGACAGACGAAGAAGCGCGTGCGCTTTTGGCCGCGTTCAAATTCCCGTTCAAGAACTGAGGCAAAAATGGCGAAACTTGCACTGATTAACCGCAACGACAAGCGGCGCAAGACTGTAGAGAAATACGCCACGAAGCGTGCCGAACTGTTCGCAGTAGTTAACGATGTGAACCGGTCCGAAGAAGAGCGTTTCGAGGCGCGATTGAAGATTCAGGAGCTGCCGCGTAATTCGAGCCCTGTTCGTCTGCGCAACCGCTGCAAGCTTACCGGTCGTCCGCGGGGTGTTTTTCGGAAGTTCGGCTTGGGCCGAAGCAAGCTGCGTGATTTCGTTATGCGCGGCGAGGTGCCTGGCATGATCAAGGCTAGCTGGTAAGCAGGAGAAAACGATATGAGTATGAGCGATCCGATCAGCGACATGCTGACCCGTATCCGCAATGCCCAGTTGGCGAGCAAAGCCTCTGTATCGATGCCGTCTTCGAAAGTTAAAGTCGCCATCGTAAAGGTGCTCAAGGATGAGGGTTACGTTGAGGACTTCGCTGTTCGCGAGAACGATGGAAAACCGACGCTGGAGATCGAGCTTAAGTACTATGCTGGGCGCCCGGTCATTGAGCGTATCGACCGCGTGTCGAAGCCTGGCTTGCGAATCTATAAGGGCGCCGGGGATATTCCCCGCGTTATGAACGGCCTTGGAGTGGCGATCGTGTCGACTCCCAAAGGTGTAATGACTGACCGCAAGGCTCGCGCCAGCAACATCGGTGGCGAAGTGTTGTGCATCGTGGCGTAAGGGGAAGCTATGTCGCGAGTTGCTAAAAATCCGATTGTTCTTCCGCAAGGTGTTGATGTCGCAATTGGGGCAGATTCCATCGCCGTCAAGGGCCCCTTGGGAACAATAAAGTTGACGCCGAACCCTGCTGTTGTGGTTGAGAAGGAGGGCGGCGCTCTTGTTTGCAAGGCCGTTGAAGGGGCTGCTAACTCTGATGCTCTGTCGGGGACAGTCCGCGCCATCGTCGCCAATATGGTTGCTGGTGTTAGCAAGGGCTTCGAGCGCAAGCTGACGTTGGTCGGCGTGGGTTATCGTGCTCAAGCGCAAGGCGATACGCTGAACCTGACGCTCGGTTTCTCGCACCCGGTAGTGCATAAGATGCCGGCGGGGATCAAGTGTGAAACGCCAACGCAGACTGAGATCATCATCAAGGGTGTCGACAAGCAGCAAGTTGGCCAAGTCGCTGCCGAAATTCGTGCCTATCGCAAGCCGGAGCCGTACAAAGGGAAAGGGGTCCGGTACGCTGATGAGGTGATTGTCCTCAAGGAAACGAAGAAGAAGTAAGGGTGGATAAATGATTGACAAGAACGAGGCGCGGTTGCGCAGAGCCCGTAAAACCCGGGCCAAGATTGCCGAGTTGAAGGCTGTGCGCTTGTCGGTACATCGCACCAATCTTCATATTTACGCGCAAGTTTTTTCCTCCTGCGGGTCCAAAGTTTTGGCGGCGGCTTCTTCGCTAGAGCCTGAGATTCGGAAGGGTCTGACCAACGGCGGCAATACGGATGCGGCGGCGGCAATCGGAAAGCTGATCGCCGAGCGCGCGAAGAAGGCTGGTATTGAGCAAGTTGCCTTCGACCGTAGCGGCTATCAGTATCACGGTCGCATCAAGGCGCTTGCTGAGGCGGCGCGCGAAGCAGGCCTGAAGTTCTGACCGGCCTAGCAGAAGAATTGGAGTAAGTAATGGCGAAACCGCAAAGCAGGAAACCGCAGCAAGCCGACAAGCCGGACGATGGCATGCGCGAGAAGATGATCTCCATCAACCGTGTGACGAAAGTCGTGAAGGGCGGCCGAATTCTCGGGTTCGCCGCGCTGACGGTGGTCGGGGATGGTGATGGTCGGATCGGTATGGGGAAAGGCAAGTCGCGCGAAGTTCCAGTCGCCGTGCAAAAGGCGATGGAAGAGGCTCGCCGGAAGATGGTTCGGATCAGCCTGAAGAACGGTACGCTGCATCACACGGTGATCGGTCGGCATGGCGCGTCGGTTGTCATGATGCAGCCTGCGCCCGAAGGTACGGGCGTTATTGCCGGTGGTGCGATGCGCGCTGTATTCGATGTCATGGGGATGACGAACGTCGTCGCTAAGGCCCACGGGTCCACTAATCCATACAACATCGTACGGGCGACAATCAACGGGCTGCAAGCGATGAGCACGCCTTCCGAAGTGGCAGCTAAGCGCGGCAAATCGGTCGAAGAGATCCTGGGGTAAGTCATGGCTGACAAGAAAGTCAAAGTCACGCTGATCAAGAGTCTGATCGGCACGAAGCAGTCGCATCGAGCGACTGTCAAGGGGCTGGGGCTCCGCCGTTTGAACAGCAGCGCGGAGTTGGTGGACACACCGGCTGTGCGTGGGATGATCAATAAGGTTTCGTACCTTCTGAAGTGCGAGGGCTAAGTCAGATGAAGCTGAATGCGATACAACCCTCTGAAGGCGCGAAGAAGGCAAAACGACGCGTTGGTCGGGGTATTGGGTCCGGTCTCGGGAAAACGGCAGGACGCGGTCATAAAGGCCAAAAGTCTCGCGCCGGCGGGTTCCATAAGGTTGGTTTCGAGGGCGGGCAAATGCCGCTGCAGAGACGGTTGCCCAAGCGCGGTTTCGTGTCGTTGACCGACGGTCGCAATGCGGAAGTTCGCTTGTCGGAAATCAATGACTTGCCAGTGGACGAAATCGACCTGCTGACCCTAATGCAAGCGAATCTGGTTTCTCAGCATGCGTTGTCCGCAAAGGTCATCCTGTCCGGGGAACTGAAGCGGAAGGTGACGCTTAAGGGCGTCGGAGCGACAAAAGGCGCGAAAGCGGCGATTGAAGCGGCCGGCGGTAGCGTCGTCGAATAAAGTTCAATAGATACACGGTGACGTTTCTTGGCAACTAATCCACGTCAGGTCAGCAAAGGCGGAAAGTACGGCGATTTGAAGCGCCGCCTACTTTTTCTGGTGGGTGCGCTGATCGTCTACCGTATCGGGACGCATATTCCTGTGCCGGGTATCGATCCGCAAGTGCTCGCTGATTTGTTCAGCCGGCAGCAAGGCGGAATCCTCGGTATGTTTAATATGTTTTCCGGCGGCGCGTTGAAGCGGTTCACGATATTTGCGCTCGGGATCATGCCGTACATATCGTCGTCAATCATTATGCAGTTGATGACGCATGCTAGCCCCCAGCTTGAAGCATTAAAGAAGGAAGGCGAGGCGGGCCGGCGCAAGATTACGCAATATACCCGCTACGGAACGGTGCTTTTGGCGCTATTCCAGGGAATCGGGATTGCGATCGCTGTCGAGTCGCAGCCCGGGCTTGTTCCTGAGCCAGGTCTGATGTTCCGTTTCGTGACCGTGACAACGTTACTGACCGGCACGATGTTCCTCATGTGGCTTGGGGAGCAGATTACCGAACGGGGCCTCGGAAACGGTATCTCGATCATCATCTTTTCGGGTATTGCTGCCGGCTTGCCAAACGCGATTGCCGGACTATTGGAACTGGTGCGGACGGGGGCGATGCATCCGCTTACCGCTTTGTTCATCACCATTTTGGTCGCTGCGGTCACGGCGTTTGTGGTGTTTGTGGAACGAGGGCAGCGAAAGATCCTGGTTAATTACGCGAAGCGGCAGGTTGGGAACAAGATTTACGGTGGCCAGAGTTCGCATTTGCCGTTGAAGCTCAACATGTCGGGAGTGATTCCCCCAATTTTTGCATCGTCGATCATCCTTTTCCCGGCAACTATTGCGGGATGGTTCAGCGCCGGAGACTCGATGCGCTGGTTGAAGGACATCGCGGGTGCGCTTTCGCCGGGGCAACCGATTTATGTGATGCTCTACGCGGCAGCAATCATTTTCTTCTGTTTCTTTTACACGGCACTTGTTTTCAATTCAAAGGAAACTGCCGATAACTTGAAGAAAAGTGGTGCTTTCGTCCCAGGTATTCGCCCGGGAGAGCAAACGGCGCGGTATATCGACAAAATTTTGATGCGGCTGACGCTGGTGGGTGCCGCCTACATAACGATAGTTTGCCTGTTGCCCGAGTTTTTGATTTTGAAATGGAATGTGCCCTTCTACTTTGGTGGAACGTCGTTGTTGATTATCGTGGTTGTGACCATGGACTTCATGACGCAGGTTCAAGCGTATGCGATGTCGCACCAGTATGAAGGACTTCTGAAAAAGGCGAATTTCAAAGGTTCAGGGTTGGCGGCGAAATAGGATGGCCAAGGAAGACTTGATCGAAATGCAGGGCGAGGTCCTCGAGAACCTTCCCAACGCGACGTTCCGAGTAAAGCTGGAAAACGGCCATGTGGTGCTTGGATTCATCTCGGGGAAAATGCGGATGCACTACATCCGAATTCTCCCTGGTGACAAAGTGACGGTTCAATTAACCCCGTATGACCTTAGTCGGGCGCGAATCGTATTCCGAGCCAAGTAAGGAATCTCATCTCTACGCAGAGAATGATATCGGCGGAAGGCTGGCTGCGCCGGACGCCAAAATAAGTCAGGAGTGAATTATGAAAGTGCTGGCATCTGTTAAGCGCATCTGCCGCAACTGCAAGATTATTCGGCGTCACGGGATTGTGCGTGTGATCTGTTCTGATCCGCGTCACAAACAACGCCAGGGTTGATCGCCGACGAGCTTGTTGAGTCGTCGGTTGGTTGAAGATATAATTGTAAGTTTCGCATAATTTGGGGTAATTCGATGGCCCGCATTGCAGGGGTAAACATACCCAACCACCAGCATGCCGAAATCGCACTGACGGCGATTTATGGGATTGGGCGCAGCCGCGCGCAAAAGATCTGTGACGCGGTTGGCGTCCAGCGTTCGACCAAGGTGAAAGATCTCACCGAGGCCGAGATGGATCGGTTGCGCGACCAAGTCGCGAAGTTCACTGTGGAAGGTGACTTGCGGCGTGAAGTGACGATGAGCATTAAGCGCCTGATGGACTTGGGTTGCTACCGGGGACTGCGTCACCGCAAAGGACTTCCGGTTCGTGGTCAGCGTACGCGGACCAACGCTCGTACGCGCAAAGGGCCGCGTAAGGCCATTGCCGGTAAGAAATAAGAGGACCGATCATGGCTAAGACCGCCGTTAAAGTACGGAAGAAAGTCAAAAAGAACGTTGCAGAAGGCATTGCGCACATTCACGCTTCCTTCAACAACACGATCATCACGATTACGGACCGCCAAGGTAATGCGTTGTCTTGGGCGACTTCGGGCGGTGCCGGGTTCAAGGGTTCGCGTAAAAGTACGCCGTTCGCTGCTCAGGTTGCCGCCGAGGCAGCCGGAAAGCTCGCGGTGGAATGCGGAGTGAAGAACCTCGAAGTGCGGATCAAGGGCCCGGGGCCTGGCCGTGAGTCGTCGGTTCGTGCGCTCAATGCGCTCGGAATGAAAATCACGGCGATTACGGACGTGACGCCGATTCCGCACAACGGCTGCCGTCCGCCCAAGAAGCGTCGGATTTAAGGAGAAATACAAGTGGCTCGTAATCTTGATCCTAAATGCCGCCAGTGCCGCCGCGAAGGCGAGAAGCTGTTCCTAAAGGGTGAAAAGTGCTTCACCGACAAGTGCGCGATCGAGCGCCGGTCATACGCTCCTGGTCAGCATGGGCAGAAATCAGGGCAGCGTCTTTCGGACTATGGTGTCCATTTGCGCGAGAAGCAGAAGATTCGCCGCATCTACGGCGTTCTGGAAGGGCAGTTCCGCAAAGTTTACAAAGAGGCTGATCGGCGCAAAGGAGTGACAGGCGAGAACCTGTTGCAGTTGCTAGAGTCGCGGCTCGATACGGTTGCATATCGGATGGGTTTTGCTGCTTCGCGCGCCGAGTCGCGCCAAGTTGTTCGGCATAACGCCATTCTGGTCAACGGACGTCGAGTAAACATTCCGTCATACCAGGTTCGCCCCGGGGATGTGATTGAGGTAGCCGAGAAGGCGAAGAACCAGTTGCGTGTCAAGGCGGCGCTGGCGGCGGCAGAGTCGCGTGGATTCCCGGAATGGGTTGAGGTCGATGCTAAGGCGGCCAAGGGAACCTATAAGGCCCGTCCGGAGCGGAGTGAGCTGTCGTCGACGATCAACGAAAGCCTCGTGATCGAGCTTTACTCGAAGTAATCGCGGCTCCGCTTGACCGAAACAGGCAAAGGACAAGACATGCAAAGCAGTGGACTATTGAAACCGCGGATTATTGAAGTACAGAGTTTGTCGCCTGTGCACGCCAAAGTGGTAATGGAGCCTTTCGAGCGTGGTTATGGGCACACACTGGGCAACGCTTTGCGGCGTATCCTTCTGTCGTCGATGCCCGGATTCGCAGCGACCGAAGTAACGATCGACGGCGTATTGCACGAGTACTCGACGATTGACGGCGTGCAGGAAGATGTCGTCGACATCATGCTGAATTTGAAAGGCGTCGTTTTCAAGTTGCACAACCGTGAGGAAGCGGTTCTGCAGCTTACGAAAGAGGGTGAAGGAGTCGTTCGCGCTGGTGACATCGTCGTATCTCACGACGTTGAAATCATCAACCCGGATCATGTCATCGCGCATCTCTCGACCGGCGGTAAGCTGGCGATGGAGGTGAAGGTTGAAAAGGGGCGTGGATATGTTCCTGGCAACCTGCGACAGCTCGGCGACGGCGCGAAGAGCATCGGGAAGCTCGTTCTGGACGCTTCCTTCAGCCCGGTGCGCCGCGTCAGCTATTTCGTGGAAAGCGCACGCGTCGAGCAACGTACCGATCTCGATAAGTTGATCATGGAGATCGAAACGAACGGTGTGATTGAGCCGGAAGAGGCGATCCGCACGGCGGCACGTATCCTGATGGAGCAACTGTCGGTTTTCGCCGACCTCGAGGGGACCGCGCTTCCGATCGAGCATCAGAAGGCGGTTCAGGTCGACCCGCTGTTGTTGCGGCCGGTGGACGATCTGGAACTTACGGTGCGTTCGGCAAACTGCCTCAAGGCCGAGAATATTTATTACATCGGCGATTTGATTCAGCGGACGGAAAACGAGTTGCTCAAGACTCCGAATCTTGGTCGCAAGTCGCTTAACGAAATCAAGGAAGTGCTGGCTGCTCGCGGCCTGACCTTGGGCATGAAACTCGAGAACTGGCCACCGGCCGGTCTCGACAAGTAAGCTGCCCGGACAAGAACAGGAAGGAATTTAATATGCGTCACCGTTTGGGTCTCCGTAAGTTAAATCGCACGAGCTCGCACCGCTTGGCAATGCTTCGCAACATGACGGTCTCGTTGCTGCGCCATGAGACGATCAAGACGACCCTGCCGAAGGCTAAGGAATTGCGTCGTGCGGTTGAGCCGATGATCACGCTTGGCAAGAAGCCGAGTGTTGCCAATCGCCGCTTGGCGTTTGACCGCCTGCGCGATCGGGATATCGTTGTCAAATTGTTCAATGAACTCGGGCCGCGCTACGCCACGCGGAATGGCGGATACCTCCGCATTCTGAAGTGTGGGTTCAGAGATGGCGACAACGCGCCGATGGCGTTTGTCGAATTGTTGGATCAGCCTGCTGCACCAGCAGAGGAAGCAGCGGCAGCGTAAGCGCGTTTCTTTGCAGACTAGAAAAAAGCCAGGCCAGGAGCCTGGCTTTTTTGTATCGATGGATTATGTTTTGCAACGGAAATTGAGGATCGCAGGCGGTGATGCGCGCCCCTCCTTATGCGATTGCGTTGCAGACGTGCTACAGGAGCGCCTCTACGGTTTCGCGTTCGGCCTCCTCGTCCTGCTGCTGTTGCAGAGCCCACATTTGCGCGTAACGGCCTTTGAGCCCCAGCAGCCTAGAGTGGGAACCGCGTTCAACGATGCGCCCGTCATCCATAACCAATATCTCGTCCGCGTTCATCACGGTAGACAAGCGATGCGCGATGACGAGCGTCGTGCGGCCTTGAGCCGCTTCTTCCAGGCTGGCTTGTATCGCCTTTTCGGTCTTTGAGTCCAAGGCCGAGGTCGCCTCGTCGAAGATCAGCAGCGGTGGATTCTTGAGCAGGGCACGGGCAATTGCCACGCGCTGCTTTTCCCCACCGGAAAGCTTGAGGCCGCGCTCCCCTACGCGCGTGGCAAACCGTTCTGGAAGCCGCTCGACGAAGGCAGAAAGGTGGGCCGCATCGGCCGCTGCCTCCACCTCGGTCCTGGAAGCGCCGGGCCGTCCGTAATTGATGTTCTGCAAGATCGTGTCGTTGAACAGCACGGTGTCCTGCGGAACGATGGCGATCGCCTCGCGTAGGCTTGCTTGAGTCAAATCGCGGAGATCGTGCCCGTTGATTCGAATACTTCCTCGATCGACGTCGTAGAACCGATAAAGCAAACGCGCCAGCGTAGACTTGCCGGAGCCCGATTCGCCGACCACGGCCACCGTGCGGCCTGCTGGGATGGCGAAAGTGATGCCGCGAAGAATCTTTCGTTTCGGGTCGTAGGAGAATTCGACATTGTCGAACGAGACTTCAACCGGGCCGCGTTCCAAGGCTGAGGCGTTGGGTGCGTCGCTGATCTCCCGATTGACGGCGAGCAGGTCAAACATGCGCTCGATGTCGGCCAGCGACTGCCGGATCTCCCGATAAACGACACCCAGGAAACCGAGCGGAATGTATAACTGAATGAGGAAGGCGTTGACGAGCACGAGGTCGCCGATCGTCATTCGTCCATCCACGACCCCAGCCGAAGCACGCCACATCATCGCCGTTACGCCGGCAGCAATAATGATTTGCTGCCCCAGGTTGAGCCATGACAGCGAGACTTGGCTTCGCGTTGCCGCGTCTTCCCAGCGTTGCAGATGGGAATCGTAGCGACGTGTCTCGTAATCTTCATTGTTGAAATACTTCACCGTCTCGTAGTTGATCAGGCTGTCGATCGCCTGCGTATTCGCCGCAGAATCGGTCTCGTTCACGGCCCGCCGCAGTCCGATTCGCCAGTTGCTGACTTTGATCGTAAAGAGGATGTACGCCAGCAACGACGCAAGCGTGATCAGCACGAAACCGCTGTCGTACTTGGTGAAGAGAATGCCAAGTACGAGCGATATTTCCACCAACGTTGGCAAAACGGAATACAGCGAATAGCTGATCAAGCTCGAAATCGAGCGGGTCCCTCGTTCGATATCCCGCGATACGCCGCCTGTCTGGCGCTCAAGGTGAAACCGCAAGGAAAGGGCGTGGAGATGCCGGAAGACCTGCAGCGCAACGTGCCGCACGGCGCGCTGCGTTACACGCGCAAAAAGAATCTCCCGAAGCTCTGTGAATAAGGACGTTGAAAATCTCAGGGCGCCGTACAAAGCCAGCAATGAGACAGGAAGAATGAGCGCCGCTGCGGAGGGTGCCAGACTGTCGATGAGAGCCTTGAATACCATCGGCACCGCGACGTTGGCAACCTTGGCTCCTACCAGGCAGGAAAGGGCGAGCAATACCCGCCATTTGTACTGCCAGAGATACGGCAACAGTGTGCGAAGCGTTTGCCAAGCATGGACGTCTCCCTTCGCATCAACGGGAGGGTAATCGGAAGAACGCCGCGAAGATCCGCGCATGGCAATAAGAGGAAATCCTATGAAGTGCAAGTATGCCTCGTTGCCATAGCCCACCGCAAAAGGCTTGTAACGAAGAACGTCGAGGTCGGTCAAGTGTCTGACACGCGATGGCCTGCGAGTTCAAAGCGGCCATCGGGAGAGGCTGGGAAGTACCCTGTAGAGAGGGTTATGGCAAGAGGCGAACAACCTTCGATGGCGTGTCGGGGATGGAGTAAACGAATGTTGCAATTATCCAACAGACGGCGGTCAAGCCCCATCGCAGAAGAAGAGGGAAGGCGCGGCGGCTGTTCCCATCACTTTAGAATCCCACATGCTTTTGCACTTCGGTCACCCCGTTTTACAACCTTTTTCACACCGGCGTTTGAAGGAGTCTTCATGGCACCGCGAGTATCCCCTCGATCAGTTTCCTCCGTTGTTCTGTTCGCGCTTTCCACGAGTGCAGGAGCCTCCGGTTTTCAGCTCATGGAACAGACGGCGAGCGGGATCGGTAACGCTTACGCCGGGTCGGCCGCGGTTGCCGAGAACGCCAGCACGATTTACTTCAACCCGGCTGGAATGACTCAACTCCAAGCGCGCGAGGTCTCGCTGGGGCTTGCCGCTGTGAAGCCGAGCTACACGTTCCATGACCGAGGCTCGAATGCCGGCTCGCTTGCCGGCACAGGCGACGGAGGCGATGCTGGCGGATGGGCCGCGATTCCGAATGGCTACGCGTCCTGGGGTTTGACCAAGGATCTTTATGTCGGAATCGGGATCGGCGCTCCCTTTGGGCTCAAGACCGAATACGACGACCGCTGGCTCGGCGCGGCACAGTCTACGAAATTCGAGATCAAGACGATCAACATCAATCCGTCGCTCGCTTATCGAGTGAACGAGAGAGTGTCGCTGGGCTTCGGCGTCAATTGGCAAAAACTCGAAGCTGAGTATGTCCGCCTCGTAGGCACGACAGCCGGTACTTCGCACGTTAAGTCGACGATGAACATCGAGGACGGCGCCTGGGGATGGAACGCAGGCGTGCTCTTTACGCTATCACCGATCACGAAGGTAGGCTTGTCGTACCGCTCACGTATCAAGTACCGGACCGAGGGTGACGTCAAGCTTGCGAGTGACGGCTCGACCGCTGGTAACGCCACGTTGCCAGCATTGCTGGCGGCGGGGGGGCAGAGCGACCTGTCGGCCAAGCTCACGGTTCCAGATACCTTCATCATGAGCGTCACCCAGAAGGTGAACGAGCGCTGGGACATGTTGGGCGACGTATCGTGGACGGGCTGGAGTTCGATCCCGAAGGTCGACATCATGCGTACTTCCGGCTTGCAGAACGGGGCCACCGCGCAGAGATTGGACACGGACTTTCGAGATACCTGGCGGGTGGCACTCGGAGCCACCTATCACCTGAACGATGCCTGGAACCTGAAATACGGCATCGCGTACGACCAAGCCCCGGTCAAGCACGCTGCGACTCGGCTGACTTCTCTGCCTGACAATGACCGTGTCTGGTTTACGTTCGGCGCGCAATGGTTGCCCTCGAAAGCCTCGCGTCTCGATCTCGGCGTTGCGTATCTCTACGTGCGCGACAGCAAGATCGACAACAATCAGAACGGCGGCACGATCCCGCGCGGTCGTGTTACCGGCGAATACGAAGGCAACATCTGGGTCCTCGGCGGTCAGTATTCGCTCGCATTCTAGGGGGCGGTGCTTCTCTTTGCCTCGTAGCGACTACGGGGTGCTAGCTTGCAGCAGAGGTAGAGTACAGACGTTTGCGACGCCGGCGTTCTCGTCCGGCCGTCACGCGGTCTTTACGCCTATGGGGAGGCGAGTTTCGCCCATCTTTCCTCGCTGCAGAGCGGGGTGGTGCCGGGTGCTGGCATAATACCGACCATAACATTGCGGCAGGCGACGAATGGACGTTGCAGTTCTAGGCAATCTGGGGTGGCGCGAGGCATTGATTGCCTGCGTGGTTCTCTTGTTGTTCTACGTCGTTGTGCTGTTGCTGCGTGTCCGCCGGTTGAAAAAGCAGAATTCGCCTCAGAACGCTATCGACCTGTTCGCGGCTCAGACGGCCGTGGCTGCGTACGAAAACGTTCAGGAACCGAAGGAGCCTGCTCTGTCACCCGATCCCGTGCTGCCCTCGGCACCGGGAATGGAACCAAAGCCCGAGCCACAGTTCGCCTGGAACGAGCCGCCCGAAGAGCCCTCTTTGTCGCAGCGGATGGAGGTCTTCGAACGCGAGCTGAGCATCGTACGCAAGGAACTGGAATCGCTACGGCGGGACATTCAGCGCGTTGACGCCGAGCAAAGGCGAGAGCACGCGGGTTCGCAAGCGGCACAGAACGTTTCGCCGTTGTATAGCGACGCCATGCAGATGGCCGTGCAGGGGCATGACGCGGCCGCCATTTCTCAGCACTGTGGAATCGCGCGCGCTGAAGCAGAATTGGTTGTTGCGTTGGCGCGAAACCGAGATATGGGATGATTTTGGCATTCTTCGTCGACAACAAGGAAAAACGCGGGGAGGTGCTTGATGGCCACTGAACAAACCGGTTACGGCCAGGATGAAAGCGAGGCGGAAGTTTCGGACATCCGGCGCAAACTTCTCTGGCGCGTGGGCTTTGCCGGGCTGATGATCGTCGCCCTGCTTGGCGGGCTTGCCCTTTTCGATCGCCTTAGCGTAACGGATGAGGCCCCAAACGGCGCATCGCAGTTCACCGAGCCGGTCCCCGTGCCAAAAAAAGTGCCCACGCAGCCGGTTGTGCCGGCGGAAACGTCTCCGCAATCGAGCACTGGGGAAAAGGCGGCGCCCGTACCCGAGGTGAGTGCGCCGCCCGTCGACAAAGCGGCCCCGCCGAGCGAGCTTCCGACGCCGTCCGCTGCCTCGCCGGCAACCGTTGTGAGGCCGCGGCCGGCCGTCCCGGCGGCGACTCGACCGGCGAATGGGAAATTGGGCGAGACGAAACCCGCGGAGAGTAAGGCGGCCGACGCGAAACCGGCGGGTACGACGGCCGCCGAAAGCAAAGCGGGCGAAACGCCGCGCAGTGAGGCTGCCCCGGCTTCTCATGCACCGGTGCTTCCTTTGCGACGTTTGCTTGCAGGTTACGGGTTGCAGGTTGGCGTGTTTTCCGACCCCCGCCGTGCGGAGGAGTTGCATTCGAAACTTTTGCAGGAAGGCATTCCGGCGACGATCGAATCGCGAGTCCAGGTCGGGCCATTCAAGACGCGGCGAGAAGCCGACGCGACGCGAGAAAAGCTCAAGGCGATGGGAATCGATTCCGTTCTGTTGCTACCAAAGGACGGAAAACGCTAAGCGGTCTGGCCCAGTTGTCGGCGTAGCCTTTTGGCAAACACGGTCATCTCTTTCGCCGCCTGAATATCGCCGCGTTCCGACGCCACCCGGATACCGGCGTCGTACGCCGCGACCGCCTCGGTGAGCTGACCGCTTTCGGCAAGGGATCGGCCGAGGAGTTTCCAAGCCGCCGAGTACTGCGGGTCGCGTTCAACCGCCGCGCGAAAGTAGCCGGCCGCCTCGTCGGGTCGTCCTGCTTTCAACCATTCGTTGCCCAGCGAATAGCGCAGTAGTGCACCATCACGCGGGCCATCAAGCATTTTCTCTAGATTGGCGATTGTCGGCGTCATCAATTAATATCCAGAAGGTGATGCACTGCCCATACGAGGAGAAAAAATGGACCGGAAAGCGATCTCGACCCCGAACGCCCCCGCCGCTATCGGCACCTATTCGCAAGCCGTGCAGGTCGGTCATACGGTGTATTTCGCCGGTCAAATCGGCCTAGACCCAGCGACCATGCAGATGGTCGACGGAATCGATGCGCAGATCGTACGGGTACTCGACAACATAACGGCCGTCGCCCAAGCCGCTGGCGGCTCCCTTGCGGATATCGCCAAGCTCACGGTTTATCTCACCGACCTTTCCAACTTCGCCAAGTTCAACGAGGTGATGGCGCAGTACTTTAGCCAGCCTTACCCGGCGCGGGCCGTCGTTGGCGTGGCCGACCTGCCGCGCGGAGCGCTGGTCGAGGTTGAAGCGATCATGGAGCTGACCAAATAGCTTCGATCGTTTGATGCCCGCAGGAAATGACAACGGGCCAGAAATCAAGGCCGCCCCGGCGCTTCGCGACAAGCTTCGCAAGCTGGGTCTTGTTCGCCGCGACGACCTGATTCTCCATTTCCCACTTCGTTACGAAGACGAGACGCGAATTACCCCGATCGCCGAGGCTCCGGGCGATGGTCCGGTCCAGGCCGAAGTCGACGTGTTCGATGTCTCCGTCCAGTTCCGTCCGCGCCGACAACTCGTGGTACGCGTGGCCGATGACACCGGCGAGCTTGTGTTGCGTTTCCTCAATTTTTATGGGAGCCAGACGCGGCAGTTCGAGAAGGCTCGGGACGAGAAAAGAAAGTTGCGGGTTTTTGGCGAGATCCGACGTGGTTTCCTAGGGGCCGAAATGGTCCATCCGCGCTGCCGTCTCGTTGGCACCGAGGAAACGCTGCCCGCATCGCTGACGCCCGTATATCCGACGGTTGCAGGCGTTAGCCAATCGGTACTGCGCAAACTTATCACCGCAGCGCTTGCTGATTCAGACCTCTTGGAATTGCTCGATCCAGAGTGGTGCTCGCGGCATTCGCTGCCCGGGTTTGAGAAAGCCGTGCGGACTCTGCACGCTCCGCCTCCGGATGTCTCCGAAGGGGCTCTTCAGTCGCGTGTGCACCCCGCATGGCGTCGCGTAAAATTTGATGAAGTCTTCGCGCAGCAGCTGTCGCTGCGCAGAGCGTATGTTGCTCGTCGGCAGAAAGGGGCGCCGGTACTCCACTCCTCGGGGCAACTCGCGCGTAATCTGCTCGCCTCGCTTCCGTTCTCTCTTACGTCAGCTCAGCAACGGGTTGGCGACGAGATCGCTGCCGACCTCGCGCAGCCGTTTCCGATGCAGCGGCTGCTGCAGGGCGACGTCGGCAGCGGGAAGACGATCGTTGCCGCGGTAGCCGCCTGCCACGCCATTGACGCGGGGTATCAGGCGGCGTTCATGGCACCGACCGAAATTCTCGCTGAGCAGCACTACCTCAAACTTCGCGCCTGGCTCACTCCGCTCGGTGTCGAAGTCGCGTGGCTGGCAGGCAGTCTGAAGAAACAGATCAAGCGGGTAATGCAGGAACGCGCGGCAGGCAGTGCGCACTTGGTTGTGGGGACACATGCGCTGATTCAGGAGAGTGTCGATTTTGCGCGGCTCGGGCTGGCCATCGTCGACGAACAACACCGCTTCGGCGTTGCGCAGCGGCTCGAACTCCGTCGCAAAGGCTACAACCCGCACCAGCTCATGATGTCCGCGACACCGATCCCGCGTACCCTGGCAATGAGTTACTACGCGGACCTCGACGTGTCAGTCCTCGACGAACTGCCGCCGGGGCGACGCCCGATTACCACCAAACTGGTTTCCGACGTAAGGCGCAGTGAAGTCATCGCGCGGGTGCGCGGTTCGGTGGCCGCCGGCCGACAAGCCTACTGGGTCTGCCCGTTGATCGAGGAATCCGAGAAACTGCAACTGCAGACCGCGATCGATACGCATGGCGCATTGACCGCGGAGCTTCCCGACCTGCGCATCGGGCTCGTCCATGGCCGCCTGAAGGCCGATGAGAAGGCCGCGACGATGGCTGCTTTTGCCGCCGGAGAGATCGATGTCCTGGTAGCAACCACCGTGATTGAGGTCGGCGTCGACGTGCCGAACGCAAGCCTGATGGTGATCGAACATGCTGAGCGCTTCGGGCTTGCGCAATTGCATCAATTGCGCGGTCGTGTAGGGCGCGGTGAGCATGATTCCGTCTGCGTCCTGCTGTATCAGACGCCGCTATCGGAAACGGCGCGGGCACGCCTGAAAGTGATCTACGAGAATACCGATGGCTTCGAGATTGCCCGACACGACTTGCATCTGCGAGGGCCGGGGGAATTCGTGGGCAGTCGTCAATCGGGAGTGCCGCTCTTGCGCTATGCTGATCTTGAAGCGGACACCGATTTGATCGAATGGGCGCATGCCTTGGCCGAGCAAATGCTGAGGGACGATCCTGAGCGTGCGAATCGGCATTTGGTGCGCTGGCTCGGTGGGCGCGAGGAGATGCTGCGCGCTTGACGCGGTCGAATAGGGGTGAGCGGAGCGGCCTGCTTCCCGTTGCTTTGCTTTGGCAGGCATGCGGATCGCCTTGGGTTTTTCTGCGCCGGTTGTCGGTGGGAGAAGACGCCATGACTCAGTTCGGACTCCTCGCAACGCATCGTTTCGCCCCGTTTTTCGTTACGCAGTTCCTTGGCGCCTTCAACGACAATCTGTTCAAGAACGCCCTCGTTGTACTGCTGACGTTCCAGGCCACAACGTGGACGACGTTGGCCCCCGAAATCCTGACCAACGTGGCGGCGGGAATCTTCATCCTGCCCTTCTTCCTGTTTTCGGCGACGGCCGGCCAGTTGGCTGACAAGTTCGACAAAGCAAAGATCGCCCGCCTCGTGAAGGTCCTCGAAATCGTCATCACGATCGTCGCCGCGGTCGGTTTCTGGCTGCGCAGTCTGCCGGTACTGCTTGGCGCCTTGTTTCTGCTCGGCCTGCATTCGACACTGTTCGGGCCGGTGAAGTACGCCATCCTGCCGCAACACCTGAGGGAAGAAGAACTTGTCGGCGGAAACGCCATGGTGGAGGCGGGGACTTTCGTCGCCATCCTGGTGGGCACGCTGGGGGGCGGATTGCTTGCCGGCGTGGGCGGCCATCCGTCCTGGATTGCATTCGCCGGCTTTGTCATCGCAACGGCAGGGTTCCTGGCGAGTTGTCGCATACCGATAGCCCCCGCGCCGGAACCCACGCTCCGGGTGAGTTTCAACGTGTTTGCGGAGACGTGGCGCAACATCGGTTTCGCGCGCGAGCGTCGAGCGGTCTTTCTCGCGATCCTGGGAATCTCTTGGTTCTGGCTTTACGGCGCCATCATTCTTGCTCAGTTGCCCGTGTATGCGAAGAACGTCCTCGGGGGCAACGAAACGACAGTTACAATCCTGCTCGCCATCTTCACCGTCGGCGTCGGTATCGGCTCGATGCTGTGCGAGAAGCTGTCCGGGAAACACGTCGAGATCGGGTTGATTCCGCTCGGAGCCGTCGGACTCACGCTGTTCGGCACCGATCTTTTCCTCGCGTCACCTGCTGCGCCACCACTGGGGGCACCGCTTCCCGCTACCGTTCTGTTTTCCCTTCCGGGAATGTGGCGCGTCCTTCTCGATCTGTTTGCGGTCGGTGCGTTCGGCGGCCTGTACGTCGTGCCGCTGTATGTGCTCATGCAGACGCGCAGCGATTTGGCTCATCGTGCGCGCATTGTCGCGGCGAACAATATTCTTAACGCGTTGTTCATGGTCATCGGCGCGCTGACGGCCGTTGTCTTGCTCGGCAACGGTTTGTCCATCCCCGCCCTGTTCGGTTTCGCCGCACTGTGCAACGCCGTGCTGGCGGTGTACATCTACACCCGAGTGCCCGAGTATTTCCTGCGCCTGCTAGCGTCCGCCGTAATCCATGCCTTCTATCGCGTCGAGAAATCCGGCCTGGAGAACATTCCCCACGAGGGGCCGGCGGTGCTCGTCTGCAACCATGTCAGTTTCATCGATCCGGTCGTCGTCATGGGTGTCGTCCGGCGGCCCATTCGTTTTGTAATGGACCATCGTATTTATCGCATGCCGGTGTTCGGGTTCGTTTTCCGCCATACGCGCACGATTCCCATCGCGCCTGCCAAGGAGGATGCCGAGTGCAAGGAAGCGGCATTTCGCGAGGTAGCAAAGGCTCTCGCCGCGGGAGATCTGATCGGACTTTTCCCTGAAGGCATGATCACGCATACCGGGGAACTCAACACCTTCCGCTACGGCGTCGGGCGTATCGTCGGCGAGACGCCGGTGCCCGTCGTACCGATGGCGCTGCGCGGTTTGTGGGGCAGTTTCTTCAGCCGCCGCTACGGGCCGGCGATGAGCAAGCCTTCGCTATTGAAACCGTTCGCGCGCATCGGCCTCGCTGCAACAAAACCCGTCCCTCCGCAGGATGTGACACCCGAGAGCTTGCAAGTCATCGTCTCCGAGTTGCGCGGCGATCAATGGTAAGCGGATAAAATAAGCGTCATGTCTACCCTGCAAATCGATATGCAAAAGCTGCGCGAGCGCGCGGACCTTTACGAGCGCCTGATGCGGCTGGATAAGCCGATCGGCATCCTGCTTCTTCTCTGGCCCACCTTGTGGGCCCTCTGGTTTTCCTCGTTCGGGCATCCGAACTGGATGATTGTGTGGATTTTCATCCTCGGCACGGTGCTCATGCGCTCGGCGGGCTGTGTCATCAATGATTTCGCCGACCGGGATTTCGATCCACACGTTGCGCGCACCCGGGAACGTCCTCTGGCGGCGCGTAAGGTATCGAGTAAAGAGGCGCTTGTCCTGGCCGCCGTTTTGTCGCTGATGGCATTTCTGCTTATCCTGCCCTTGCGCAGCTTGTATGTCGTCGAACTCTCCGTCGTAGCGCTCTTCCTGGCCGCGAGCTACCCCTTCACCAAGCGTTTTTTTGCAATTCCGCAGGCGTACCTTGGCATTGCGTTCGGCTTTGGCATTCCGATGGCGTATGCGGCGCACCTCGACACGGTGCCGTCCGTGGCATGGTGGCTGTTGCTTGCCAACATTTTCTGGGCGATCGCTTACGACACCGAGTACGCGATGGTGGATCGCCCGGACGACTTGAAGATCGGCATCAAGACGTCCGCGATAACGTTCGGCCGTTTCGATGTGGCGGCGGTCATGCTCTGCTATGTAGCGGCCCTCGGACTGATCGCCTGGGTCGGCTTCCGTCTGCACATGGGACCGTTCTTCTATGCCGGCATCGCGGCCGCAGCGGGCATCGCGGTATACCACTACTTCCTGATCAGGCAGCGCGACCCGGCACGCTGTTTCAAGGCTTTCCTGCACAATAACTGGCTCGGGGCGTGCGTGTTTGCCGGCATCGCTTTCGATTTCCTGCGCCACTGAGGGGTTCTCGCGAATGAAGTACCATGATCTGCGCGATTTCATCGCGCAACTCGAACGTATCGGAGAACTCAAGCGCGTTGGAGTCGAGGTCGACACGCGCTTCGAGATGACCGAGATCTGTGACCGCGTCCTGCGCAAGGGCGGTCCGGCGATCCTGTTCGAGAAGCCCAAAGGGCATGATATTCCGGTGTTGGCCAACCTGTTCGGCACGGCGCGCCGGGTCGCTCTCGGCATGGGGCAGGAGTCCGTCGCGGCACTGCGCGAGGTGGGAAAGCTCCTCGCGTACCTCAAAGAACCCGAACCCCCGAAGGGGCTCAAGGACGCGTGGGAAAAATTGCCCGTGCTCAAGCAGGTTCTCAACATGGCGCCGAAAACCGTCTCCTCCGCGCCGTGTCAAGAAATCGTCTGGGAAGGCAAAGACGTGGACCTTTCGCGGCTGCCGATCCAGCATTGCTGGCCTGGCGACGTGGCGCCTCTCATCACGTGGGGGTTGACCGTCACGCGGGGGCCCAACAAGCCGCGCCAGAACATTGGCATTTACCGCCAGCAAGTCCTCGCCGAGACGCACGGACCAAACAAGGTGATCATGCGCTGGCTTGCGCATCGCGGCGGCGCCCTGGACTTCCGCGATCACTGCCTGCAAAACCCGGGGCAACCGTTCCCTGTTGCTGTTTCGCTGGGTGCCGATCCGGCGACCATTCTCGCCGCCGTGACTCCTGTCCCGGACAACGTATCGGAGTATCAGTTTGCCGGACTGCTTCGTGGCGCGAAGACCGAACTCGTGAAGTGCATCGGGTCGGACCTGCAGGTGCCCGCATCGGCAGAGATCGTTCTCGAGGGATTCATCGATCCGGCGGAGACCGCTCTCGAAGGCCCGTACGGCGACCATACCGGCTACTACAACGAGCAGGCGAGCTTCCCGGTTCTTACCATCGAGCGCATTACGCTACGGCGCAATCCGATTTACCACAGCACCTACACGGGTAAGCCGCCGGACGAGCCGGCGATGCTCGGCGTGGCGCTCAACGAGGTTTTCGTGCCGCTGTTGCAGAAACAGTTTCCCGAGATCGTCGATTTCTACCTTCCTCCCGAGGGCTGCTCGTACCGTCTCGCCACGGTGAGCATCCGCAAGCAGTATCCCGGGCACGCCAAGCGTGTGATGTTCGGCATCTGGAGCTTCCTGCGCCAGTTCATGTATACGAAGTTCATCATCGTCGTTGACGACGACGTCGACATTCGGGAGTGGAAAGAAGTCGTGTGGGCGATGACGACCCGGGTCGATGCGGCGCGTGATACGTTGATTGCCGAGAACACGCCGATCGACTATCTCGATTTCGCCAGCCCGGTGGCCGGATTGGGCAGCAAGATGGGGATCGATGCGACGAACAAATGGCCAGGCGAGACCGGCCGCGATTGGGGGACGCCGATTGCCATGGACGCGGCAGTAAAGGAACGCGTCGATCGCCTCTGGCAGGATCTCGGCCTCTAGTAGCGCTTTCGCACTACAGCTTGCTGCTGTAGGTCACGCCAAAAAGAAGCGATGGGCGAGGTCCGCGTGGCGTCCCATACCGCTGTCCGAACGGCGTTCCAATAGTAGAAGAAGGAGGGGCGTACGGCCTCGGTTGCTTTGCGTACTTCGGGTATTATGAAGTGCGGGGGTACCAAAGCGTGATTGACCGTTCGGCAGACTCGTCCTCGGCGAAGCGGCATGTCTCTCCAGCGCGCGTCGTGTTCCTTTACGCGCTTTTTGCCGGGCTTTGGATTGTCACCTCCGGCGCGCTACTGACGCTTAGTGTCGACGACCCGGTGTTGCAAGGCCGGATCGAACTCGGCAAAGGCCTGCTCTTCGTCCTTGTTACCAGCGGCCTGCTCTACATCGGCTTGCGCAATTGGGGCGCCCCCGTTTCCGACCTGCCGGATCGCGCCCGGTTGCACGCCACCGAGTATCGCTGGCGCGCACTTGTGTTCCTTACGCTGATCGCCGCGATCCCCCTGGTCGGCTACATGGTGGTCAGCATTCACGGACCGCAGGTGCGGCGCGACGCTTTCGTCGGACTGAAAGCGGTGGCAGAACTGAAAGCGCGACAGGTGGAGAACTGGCTGGGCGAGCGCGACAAAGACGCCGCCGTGGTCATGTTTGCTCCCGGACTTGTGCAAATGGTCGCTGGCTTGCAGGCTGATCGGGCTGGTACCCAGCGTGCTGCGTTGCAGGCGGGGTTGGCGGCCGCGGTTGCGGCCATGAAATACGAAGAGGCCATCCTCACCGATCCGCAGGGCCGACCGCTGGTGAGCGTCGGTCGCGAGCACGCGGTCTCGGAGCAAACCCGAGATCGCATAGCGACTGCCCTGAGAACGGGGCGCAGCGAGTTCGGCGATTTTTCTCAGGATAGCGAAGGGCGGCTGCACACCGATCTTGTTGTCCCCTTGTTGAAATACGGGGGAGAGAGACCGGTGCCTGTCGGGGCGATCGTGCTGCACGAAACGCCTGAGCACTTTCTGTTTCCCTATTTCGCCCTTTGGCCGACATCGAATACCAGCGGTGAGACGCTTCTGGTACGCAAGCTGGGCGACTCGTTCGTCTTCTTCAACGAAACGCAGCGCGAGACGAGAAAGAAGGGGTGGCGACGCCTTTCGCTTGCTGGATTGGGAACGATAGGTGCGGCGGCGGCAAATACCAGCGCGCCGGGCGTCGGGGAGGGCACGGATTATCGTGGCGAGGAGGTTCTTGCCGCATTCAGACCGATCGCCGGAAGGGATTGGGTTCTCGTCACCAAGCTCGATCGGGGCGAGGTCATGGCTCCGCTGCGCGATCTTGCCTTCTGGGTGAGTTTGGTCGCGCTTGTCTCGATTTCACTTGTGTGCGGCGCCATGATGCTTCTCTGGCGGGCACGAAGCCGAAATATCGACCTTGAGCGGCGCGCGCAATCCGATCGTCAGCTCAAGCAGTTCTACGACCTGCCTTTCATCGGTATCGCGATGAGCCCACCGCAGTCGCGCGCGTTGACGAAGTGCAACGACTATCTGTGCGAAATCCTCGGCTACAGGCGGGAGGAATTGCTGGCCCGCGAATGGACGACCCTTCTCCATCCCGACGACGCCAGCGATGCGTCCTTCGAAGACGTGCTGGCGGGTCGGGCAGAAGCGTACGCCGGCGACCGGCGTTTCGTTCGTTCCGATGGCGCAACGGTTTATGCGGTCCTCGACGTACGATGCGTTCGCGATGTGCGCGGTGATCCCGAGCACATTTTCATCACCGTCCAGGACATCTCGGCACGCAAAGTGGCCGAGGCGAGGTTGCAACGTCTTACACATATCTATGCCGCGTTGAGCGAGTGCAATCAGGCGATTGTGCGTTGCGACACTAAGGAGGAACTGTTTCCAAAGATATGCCGCTTCGCCGTCGAGTTCGGGGGGATGAAGACGGCATGGATCGGCGAGCTCGACGCGCATCGCGGTCGTCTGCGGGCGGTTGCGAGCTACGGTGACGAGTCTGGGCGGCTCGAAAACTTCGAGGTGGCGATCGACGATGGCTGTGCGGGCGATGAGAACGCCAACTGCCTGGGCGCCCTGGGTGCCGCGCTGAGGAAGGCAGAACCGGTATGGAGTCAAGATTGCCGGGAGAAACCGGCCATGCTTCCGGGTGGTCAACCGTGCTCTAGTGCCGGGTGGCTTGCGTCCGGGGTGTTGCCGCTCACTTGCCGGGACCGCCCGTTCGGTGCGCTGGTCATTTACGCCGGCGAGATCAACGCCTTCGACGACACCGCGCAACAGCTCCTGGCCGAGATGGCGATGGACATCAGCTTTGCCCTGACGTCGTTCTCCCGGGAGGAAGAGCGTAGGCGGATCGAGGCGGCGCTGCGCGAAAGCGAAACGCGTTTCCGGAATCTCTACGAGAAAGCGCCCCTGCCGTATCAATCGCTCGACGTCGAGGGCAACATTCTCGACGTCAATGAAGCTTGGCTGGCTCTGCTCGGGCGCGAGCGCGACGACGTGATCGGTCGTTTCGTCGGCGAATTTCTGACCGCTCCTTGCGCGGAGGCTCTCACGGAGGAGTTTCACCGTTTCGTGAGCGAGGATCGCGTCGACGGCCGCGTTTTCGAATTCGTGCGCAAGGACGGCTCCATCCGGTCGCTCGGAGTCAGCGCACAGGCCGCCCGCGATGCCGACGGGCGCTTCCTGCGCACGCACTGGATCATGGCAGACCTGACGGAACGCCAGAAAGCCGAAGAGCAGTTGAAGCTAGCGGCGAAGGTGTTCGATCAGAGTGCTGAAGGAGTGATCATTACCGACGCCGAGCTGAACATCCTGATGGTCAACCGGGCGTTCACGGAAATCACCGGGTACTCCGCCGAAGAAGTCGTCGGCAAGACGCCGGGAATTCTCTCGTCGGGCCACCATGACGCCAATTTCTACCGTGACTTGTGGAATTCCGTTCGCGTAGACGGCCATTGGCATGGCGAGATGTGGAATCGCCGCAAAGATGGCGAGATTTACCCCGAGCTCGTTTCGATCAGCCAGGTTGAAGACGCCGACGGCAAAACGACACATTACGTCGGCATTTTCAGCGATATCTCCGAACACAAGGAAAGCCAGGCACACATCCAGCGTCTCGCGCATTACGACTCGCTGACCGGTTTGCCGAATCGCACGCTGCTGGCCGACCGGGTCGGCCAAGCCCTGAGCCGCGTCGAGCGGAATAATGAGCCGTTGGCGCTCGTCTTCCTCGACCTCGACCGCTTCAAGAACGTGAATGATTCTCTGGGCCATCGCATTGGCGACGAGTTGCTGGTTCAGGTCGCCGAGCGCTTGAAAACCACGCTGCGTGAGGAAGACACGGTGTCCCGCCTCGGCGGCGATGAGTTCATCATGGTGCTGCCGGGAACGAGCGCGGACGGGGCGGCGCACGTGGCCGAGAAACTGCTCAGGACGTTGTCGCTGCCTTACCGTTTCGAAAAGCACGAACTGTCCGTGACGCCATCGCTGGGGATCGCGATGTACCCAGCCGACGGAAACAATTACGAGACGCTCTCGATGTGCGCCGATGCGGCGATGTACCGGGCAAAGCAGAGCGGGCGCAATACCTTCCGCTTCTTCACGCGCGAGATGCAGGAGCGATCCGAGCGTACGCTGCAGCTAGAGAACGCAATGCGTCGCGCGCTCGAACTCGACCAGCTCGAACTCCACTATCAGCCGCAGATTTCTTTGCATGACAATCGGATTGTCGGCGCCGAGGCTCTGCTGCGATGGAGGCATCCGGATTTCGGGATGGTTCCGCCGAGCGATTTCATCCCCGTGGCAGAAGACAGCGGCCTGATTCTCCCTGTCGGCGAATGGGTGTTGCGTGCCGCGGCAGTGCAGATGAAACGCTGGATGGACGAGGGAAGGGCACCTATGGTGATTGCCGTGAACCTCTCCGCCGTGCAGTTCCGACAAACGAACCTCCCCGAACTCGTCTCCCAGATCCTCCATGAGACGGGGCTGCCTGCCCACTGCCTTGAACTTGAATTGACCGAGGGGGTCGCGATGGATAACCCTCTCGCGGCGATTTCGCTGATGGAGGATCTGCACGAGCGCGGCGTACGCATGTCGATCGACGACTTCGGGACCGGTTACTCCTCGCTCAGCTACTTGAAACGCTTCAAGGTGTACAAGCTCAAGATCGACCAGTCCTTCGTGCGCGACATCCTCACTGATCCGGAAGATGCGGCGATCGTGGACGCGATTATTGGTCTCGCCCGCAGCCTCGGCATGCATACGATTGCGGAGGGCGTGGAGACGGCGGCGCAGCTCGACTTTCTGCGCAAACGCGGATGCAACGAGATACAGGGGTACCTCATTGGCCGCCCCATGAACTCGCAAGATTTCGAAGCGTTTCTCGCGCACTACGAGAACGACTGACCACCGTCGAGGAGCCGGTCGTCCTCGGCGCCGGGCTCAGCGTTCGGCCAGCCAGCGCAGAAGCGCGTCCATCGCCGGTTTGCCTCCGCGGGCTTTGGCGTCGTTGATCAGAAACACCACGATCCAGCGCCGATCATCGGCGTCCTGGACATAGCCGGCGATACTGCGCACATTCTCCAGGTAACCCGTTTTCAGACGCGCACGGCCGGTGGCCGTGCTGTCACCGAGACGCTTTTTCATCGTGCCGTCGATACCGGCGATCGGCAACGAAGCAAACAGCTCAGGCATCACCGGGCTCCTCCACGCGGCAAGCAGCAGGCGACCGAGGCTGTCAGCCGAGATACGCTCGCGGCGAGATAGGCCGGAGCCGTTGTCGAGGATGAGTCCGGGCATGCGCAACCCTTTGGTGGCCAGCCAATCTTCGATGCGGCGTCGCGCCGCCTCGGGAGTCGCAGGCCGGTCGGCGGCGAGCGTCAGAAACACCTGGCGTGCCATGACATTGTTGCTGTACTTGTTGATCTCGCGGACCACTTCCCCGAGTGCCGGTGACTCGTTGACCGCCAGGATCGGAGCGCCTGCGGGCGCCTTGCCTTCGCGTACGCGGCCCGTGAACGTCCCTCCCAATTCTCTCCAAAGGGCTGAAAACAGGCGACCTACCTGCATGTCGGCCGGCCACGGCGAGAGATGAAGCGCCTTCGGGCCGCATGCGGCGGGAAAGATGCCGCGCAACTCAATCACGTCCGCCCCGGCGTCGACCTTGAACTTCTCTCGCCAGTCTCCGCACGGCTCGTCGCTGAGTTTGAGGCGATTCACAAGGTGCAGTCCGTCGCTCGGGGTCTCGGCGAGAATTTCCACCTGCGTGCCGCCCGGATCGGGTTGCAACGTGAGATGTACGCTCTTGAGGTTGACGAGCAGGGCGTCGGGGCCGGCGTTGTAGGGACGCAGCGGCTCGCGGTCGAATTCGCCAGGGTCATGCGGCGGTAGCAGGAAGGCGCTGCGATCGAGTACCAGGTCGCCATTGATGTCACGTACGCCGTGCACGCGCAGGCGTCTCAACAGCAGCCAGAATTGTTCGAGCGCGAGTCGCGGGTCGCCGCTGCCACGCAGATAAAGATTGCCTTCGAGCCGCCCCTCGACGGGCGGGCGGTCTCCCAGGGCTTCCGTCGTCCATACATACGCGGGACCGAGGAGTTCGAGCGCCGCATAGGTGGTGACGAGCTTCATGACCGACGCGGGATTCATCGGCTGCTCGGCGTTGTGGCGGATCAGCGGGACCTTGGAATCGACGTCCTGCACCACGACGCTGACGCTACGAATCGGAATGCCGGCCTCCTTGAGCGCGGTGGTGACGGTCGCCGGCAACTCCGCTGCCCACGCGCGCGCGACAAACAAGCAAAACAACGGCAGAAGAAGGCACAGTCGGGATCGGCTAGCCTGGCATTTTTCGGAGGACTGCCCCATAGCTTCTCGGTTCATGAAATATGAGTAAAATGATCTGGCCCCACGACACGTAAACAACCGACGAGGAACACATGAAGGAGCAACGCCGTCATCAGCGCATCCGCTTCAAGTACCCGCCGCTTGTCCGCATCGGGCAACTCGGACTGTCGGGAACAGGAACCCTGGAAAATCTCTCACTTGGCGGGCTCATGCTGCGCACGGAACTGCCGCTCAAGGTAGGCGAACCCTTCGGGTGCGAATTCGTGGTCTTCGATTCGCCTCTTATTGATATGCCGGCGGTTGTCGTGAGCAAGGTGGGTGACCTCTACGGCTCGCGTTTTCAGGCGGGCCCGATCAGTGAATCGCTGATCCAGGGAGCCATCGACAAGGCGCTGGCCTCCGGCAAAGCGTCGATCCTGAGTATAAATGATCTGCAAGGGCGCAAGGTCATGAGAGTGGTCGGCGGACTGAACGCCGGGCTGCGCAACGATATGCTTTATGGCCTCACGCGCACCGGCGTCGAGCAGATCGATCTCTCCGAGGTCACCGAGATCGACAGCGAGGGGCTTGATCTTTGCAGGCTGGCGATCGCGCAGAAAATCGAGATCGTGCGCGTATCGCCTTGCGTGCGTGCGCTCATGGCGGCCTAGGGCGGTCACCGACAGCTTCGTTCCTGGGTTCATTTCGAATCCGCCTCGGCCCATCCTCGCCTTCAGCACAATTGCGCGGAGGCGGTGTGCGGTCCCTTTCTTCGTGCGCCGCGTCGCCGCTGCCCTGCGGCCGAATCCGCGATTCGCGGTTAAGCCGATTCATTCCATCGCGCTGCGCGGAGTAAGTGTGACGTAAGCTTCGCTCCCTATCGTCCGGTCCACCGTGGCCCTTGTGCCGCTCCACGATGGAGGAAGAAACGATGGTCGAGGACATCGCCGCTCGTGTGTCGGCAAACCCGAAGTACCACAGGCTCGTCGGGACGCGCGGAGTCTATAGCGTTCTCATGACGCTCTGCGTGATGGTCGTGTATTACGGCTACATCCTGCTCATCGCCTTCGATAAGGAATGGCTGGCGGGCAAGCTCGCGGGAGGTATGACGACGTCGATCGGCATTCCCCTCGGCGTCGGCGTCATCGTGGCTACGATCATTCTGACAAATATCTATGTGCGACGGGCCAATACCGAGTTCGATCGCCTGAACGCAGAAATCATCTCGGAGGCGAACCGGAAATGAGCAGGCTTTCCTTGAGCAGAGTCATGTCGGCGGGCGCGCTCTTCGCCATCGCGGGAGCTGCCTATGCAGCGGGTGCCGATCTCGGTCAGACGACCAAGCAGGCGACCAACTGGGTGGCCATCATCATGTTTGCCGGGTTCGTTGTCATTACGCTGGCGATTACCAAGTGGGCCGCGGCGCGCACACGTTCTGCCGCCGACTTCTACACCGCGGGCGGCGGCATCACCGGGTTTCAGAACGGTCTCGCGATTGCCGGCGACTACATGTCGGCGGCATCTTTTCTCGGTATCTCGGGACTCGTTTTTGGCAGTGGCTTCGATGGCCTGATCTTTTCGATCGGCTGGCTCGTCGGTTGGCCAGTGATCACGTTTCTGATGGCCGAACGGCTGCGCAACCTCGGCAAATTCACGTTCGCCGACGTGGCGTCGTACCGCTTCGCCCAGACCCCGACACGGATCTTCGCCGCGTGTGGATCGCTGGTCGTGGTCGCCTTCTACATGATCGCGCAGATGGTCGGCGCAGGACAATTGATCAAGGTCCTGTTCGGGCTCGAGTATCAGTACGCCGTGATGATCGTCGGTGTGCTCATGATGCTCTATGTCCTTTTCGGCGGCATGACGGCGACGACCTGGGTTCAGATCATCAAGGCGTGCATGCTGCTTGTCGGCGCGTCGTTCATGGCCCTCGCGGTTCTCTACCAATTCAACTTCAACCCCGAGGCGTTGTTCGCCAAAGCCGTAGAGGTGCACTCCAAGCACGACGCGATCATGGCGCCGGGCGGGCTGATCAAGGACCCGATTTCGGCGATTTCCGTCGGCATGGCGTTGATGTTCGGCACCGCCGGGCTGCCGCATATCCTGATGCGCTTCTTCACCGTGCCGAGCGCCAAGGAAGCACGCAAGTCGGTGGGTTGGGCGACGACCTGGATCGGTTACTTCTACATCCTGACGTTCATTATCGGCTTTGGCGCGATCGTGCTCGTGTCTACCGACCCGGCGTACCTCGCCGTGAAAATGGCGGACGGCAAGCCCGTTCTCGATGCCACCGGCAAGGTGGTCTACGACGGCTTGAAGGGCGGCGGCAACATGGCGGCGATCCATTTGGCCAATGCCGTGGGCGGCAACGTCTTCCTCGGCTTCATCTCGGCGGTTGCCTTTGCGACGATCCTCGCGGTGGTAGCCGGCTTGACGCTTTCCGGGGCCTCGGCGGTGTCGCATGACCTCTACGCCACGGTGATCAAGAAGGGGGCCGTTGATTCCGCGGCCGAGCTGCGTGTCTCGAAGATCACGACGATCTGTCTTGGCATCGTCGCGGTGATTCTCGGCATCGCGTTCGAAAAGGAAAACGTCGCCTACATGGTCATGCTGGCGTTCGCGATCGCTTGTTCGGCCAACTTCCCCGTTCTGTTCATGGCGGTGTTGTGGAAAGACTGCACGACGCGCGGCGCGGTGACCGGTGGCTTTGTCGGCCTCCTGGCATCGGTCGGCCTCACCATCGTGTCGCCGTCGGTCTGGGAGGCTGTGCTGCACAACCCGGCCGGAAGCGCACTCTTCCCCTACGCGTCGCCGGCGCTGTTTTCGATGTCGGCGGCTTTCGTCACGATCTACATCGTTTCCAAGCTCGACAATAGCCCGCAAGCGCAACGAGAGCGGCTGATCTATCCGGCGCAGAGGGTACGTTCCGAGACCGGTCTCGGGGCAGTGACTTCATCCGCGCACTGATTCGCCGTTCGTGCAAAGGAAAAAGCCCGGGGAAAACCCCGGGCTTTTTTTCTTGTGGCGTCGAATGCACTAGAACAATGTGGCGACGACGTCGCGATCGCGTGCTTTCAGTTTCTCCAGTCCCTTCAATGCTTCCACGGTACATCCGTGGATCTGTCCGTGCTCGATGAAGCGATCGAGGGTTTCCGCCAACGGGTAAGCAGCCTCGTGCCACTGTTCCCTGAACACTCCCTCGGTGAGGCGCTCGCAAGTTAGCCTCCCCGGCCGTAGGCGAACAAAGACCGCCGTCTGCCCGTCGCGCCGCGTAACGATCGCGGTTTCGTGTTGTTCGTTGGTTACCACCATGCGGGCATCGTACCAGTTTCACGAACGGTGCGAAGCACACCCGGGAACGCTTGTCTTATATTCCTTAACTGGCATATGCCACTAATGTGTGATAGGCTGTCAGCACTGTCTCCTTGTTGCCAAGCACACCCAGTCCAATGCCAAGACCCATGAAATGTCGGCGGGTAGCCTGCGAAATACGCGCGCGCTATTTCAAGCCGCAGGGTATTCCGTTGCGGCTTCTCGACGAGATCGAGTTGTCGCTTGATGAACTCGAAGCGATGCGTCTGACCGACGTCGAAGATTTGTATCAAGCGGATGCCGCGGCTCGGATGGGGGTATCGCGGCAGACGCTCGGCAACATTGTGGCAAAGGCACACAAAAAGGTGGCGCGCGCGCTCCTCGGGGGGCACGCCCTGCGTATCGGTGCCGTGGACGGTCCGGTTGCCATGTGTGCGCAGGAAGGTGAGTGCGCCCGTGAAACGGAGTGTGAGGGAAAAGCCGCCCGGATGCGGGAGACATCCTCCTCTTGTGGCCTCCCAACACCAGAGAAAGAACATCAGTAACGAATCCTATTGCGAGAGAAAACGATGAAACTGTGTATGCCAATTCGTGCGCCAGGCGGACTTCAGGCCGAGATCGAGCCCCATCTTCCGAACGCCGAGTACCTGCTGTTTTTCGACACGGAGAGCCGCCATTTTCATGAGGTCTGCCTACGCGATCAAAAGGCCGGCTCTGGAGCGGACCTTGAAATCCATGCCGTCCTGTGCGGCAGCATCAACCGAGTGACGCTACGTAGTCTGTCGGACCAGGGGATCAAGGTGTACGGCATTGAAGCCACGACCGTCGGGGAAGCGATCGCTCATTTCGAGCGCGCGGGCCTGGCCAACGAAACCGCATCTCAGGCCGCCGGCGGGTGCTGTGGTGGTCATGGACACGGACATCATGGCGCGTCCGGTCACGACGGGGCGGGGTGTGGCGGCCATGGGGGTTGTGGCGGGGGCTGCGGCGGACATGGCCATGGACACGATCACGCGCATGGCGAGGAGTCTGATCGCGGTGGGTGTGGTAGCGGAGGGCATGGCGCCGGTCACGAAGGGGACCACCAAGGGCACCACCATGATGGCCACCATGAGCACGGGTCGGGCGGTTGCTGCGGTGGTCATGGCCGAAAGCAGGGGAACCGCGAGGCGGAAGTGCCGCCGCTGGGGCGAAAGGTGAAAGTCGCCGTGTGTAGCCAGAATCGAAAGACGGTCACCGACCATGCCGGCAAGTGTCGCAAGTTCTGGGTTTACGACATCGCCGATGGCCGCATCGTCGACAAGTCGCTGCTCGAACTCCCTCTTGACCAGACTTTCCACGAGACGCCTCCCGGGGCGGCGCACCCGCTGGACGCGATCGACGTTCTGATTGCCGCCGGCATGAGTCCGGGTTTGCAGTATCGCCTCCTCGGTGACGGTATCCGCAGCGTCGTCACGGAACTGAGCGAACCGGACGAAGCGGTCGCGGACGTGCTCGCTCAACTCGGCTACGGCGAGGTTGCCCTGCCAGCCGAAGCCAGCTAAGGGCGACCTGTAGCAACTGTAGCGCCTAGGTTAGGCGCTACAGTCAGGAACGCGGCGAACTGTCGGGCGAAGCTGCCTGTGCGCCCGTGTTCTCCAAAGACTCCGCCTTGAAGTTGTCGTTCCATCCGCCGCCGAGCGCCTTGAACAGCGAAACAGCCGAGCCGAGTCGCGCCTGGCGGGTGGAGACGTAAGCGAGCAGTGCGTCGTTGGCGCTGCGCTGTGCGTCGAGCACATCGAGGAAGCCCGAATAACCCGCTTGATAGCGAAGCTGCGCGATCTCCAGTGTCTTCTGTGCGGCTTGCACACGCCGTTCCTGCGCGCGGTCGCTTTCGCCGTATTCACGCAGGCTCACGAGCGCATCGTTGACCTCCTTGAACGCGGTGTGGACGGTCTTCTGATAGCTCACCAGCGTCTGCTTCTGCCGCGCCGTCGCTTGATCGATACGTGCGGCGTTGCGGCCGGCATCGAAGATCGGCATTGCGGCGGCCAAACCGATCGACCACGTGGAGGCGCCGGACGTGAAGAGCTTGCTTAGCGCAGCGCTTTCTCCGCCCAGCGCACCCGTCAGCGAGACACTCGGATAAAGCGCCGCCTTGGCGACACCGATGCGCGCGTTGGCCGCCACCAATGATTCCTCCGCCTGGCGAATGTCCGGACGCGCTTCGAGCAACGTCGACGGCAGCCCGGCCGGTGGGACCGGCGGCATCGGCAGTTGGCGCAAGTCGCCGACCGTGATGCTGAGTCCCGGCTGCCCGGTGAGCAGCCCCAACTGAGTCTCGGCCAGCGCACGTTGGCGACGCAAATCAGCGAGTTGGGCTTCGGCTGCGGCGACACTGCTTTCGGCCTGATGCATGTCGAGAGGGGAAGCCGTTCCGCCAGTCAGTCGGCTGCGAGTGATCTCAAGCGACTTCCGCCGGCTGTCCAGCGTGTCCTGTGTCAATGCCAGACTGGCGTCGGCCGCGCGCAAGGCGAGGTAGTTGCTGGCAACGAGACCCGCCACCGAAAGTTCGGCCGTGTCTTTGGCGTAGCGGCTGGCGAGGAGTTCGGCGCGCGCGGCCTCGTCGGCGCGCCGCAGCTTGCCCCATAGATCGATCTCGTAGGAGGTGCTGAATCCGGCCTTGCGACTGTCCTGGATGCGAGGTACCGCCGACGATAGCGGTGTTGCATTCTCGGCGCTGATTTGCGAACGCGAGCCGCTGGCCTTCAGGTCGACTTGGGGAATGAAAGCGGCACCGGCTTCGCGTGCTGCGCCTTCGGCCTCTTCGATACGTGCCATGGCGGACAGCAAGTCGTGGTTCTGTGCCAGTGCCTGGGCAACGAGTTCGTCGAGTTGGGGGTCCTGGAACAGATGCCACCATTCCTTCTGCAGTGCGGCGCTCGCCTCGACCGGAGCAGCGGTGGCGGTGAAGCCGTCCGGCAATCCGGCGTCGGGACGCCGGTAATCCGGCCCGACGGCGCAGCCGGCAAGCGTAAGCAGAGCAAGCGTCACGGCAACGGCTGTTGGCCGACGTGCGGCGCGCGATGGGTTATCAGAGCGGCGCATCATGCCTTCTCCTCCTGAGAGCTGTTTTGGTTCTCGTCGTCATGGTGCGAACGGCGTCCCGACAACCAGCTAAAGAACATCGGAATAAAGATCGTAGCAATGAAGGTCGCGGCCATCATGCCGCCGAACACGCCGGTTCCCATCGAGCGGCGGGCGGCGGCTCCCGCTCCGCTCGATATGACGAGCGGGAATACGCCGAGAATGAAGGCCAGCGAGGTCATGACAATCGGCCGGAAACGCAAGCGCGCCGCTTCCTGCGCCGCGTCGCGTACGCGCAAACCTTCGGCGCGTTTCTGAGCCGCGAACTCGACGATCAGGATCGCGTTCTTCGCCGCGAGGCCAATGAGTACGACGAGACCGATCTGGAAGTAGATGTCGTTCGGCATGCCGCGCACCATCACGGCGGCCAGTGCGCCAAAAAGTGCGAACGGGACGGCCATGATGACGGCCAGCGGCAGCGACCAACGTTCGTACTGCGCGGCGAGGATCAGGAAGACCATCAGGATGCCGAATCCGAAGGCGACGGCCGAGGTGGTTCCGGCGCGCTTCTCCTGATAGGCCTGACCGGTCCATTCCAGCTCATAACCGGCGGGCAGCGTGTCTTTCGCTACCTGCTCGACGATCTTGATCGCCTCGCCGGTGCTCACGTTTGGAATCGAGTTGCCCATAACCTTCGCCGCGAGAAAGCCATTGAAGCGTTCCAACTGCTCGGGGCCCACGGTTGCCTTCACCTTGATCAGTGAAGAGGCTGGCACCATCGTTCCGTCGCCGGCACGCACATAGGCTCGGCCAAGGTCTTCAGGCTTGTTGCGGAACGGCGCGTCGGATTGCAGCTGGACGCGGTAGGTACGCCCATTGAGGTTGAAGTCATTGACGTAAAGCGCGCTTACCGAAGCTTGAAGCGCTTGATAGACGTCCGCCACCGGAATGCCCATTGAGATGGCTTTTGCTTCGTTAACCTCGACGTTCAACTGCGGAGAGGTGGGCCGGTAAAAGGTGTTGATTCCCGTCAACTCCGTCCTCTTCTTCAGGGCCTCGACAAACTGTCCGGTAACGTCGGCAAGCTTTTGTGGGCTCGCGTCGCCACGTGCCTGGATGTAGGCTTCGAAGCCGCCGACGGAGCCGAGGCCCATGATCGCCGGTGGGTTGAAGACGAGCCCCAGCCCGTCCGACAGCATCATGCCCATTCCGGAGAATTTCTTCACCAGATCTTCTGCGGAAGAGGTGCGGTCGGCCCAGTCGACAAGTGGAACGAAAACGGTTCCTGCATTGGGCTTGATGCCCCCCCCGACGATGTCGTAGCCGACGACGACGAAAATGCGGTCGACTGCTGGATCCGATTTCATCATTTCCTGGAACTGGTTCGCGGTTAGTTTGGTACGCTGCAAGCTCGCGCCATCGGGGAGCATCAGCGCGCTCAGCACGTAGCCCTGATCTTCCGACGGAACGAAACCGCCCGGGACAGCCCGGAACATGAAGACGCAGCCTGCGACGATCGCGATGCAGGTGATGGTACCGATGATGCGGTGGTAGAGGGTTTTGCGCACCGTGTTCGTGTAGCCGCGGGTCAAGGCTTCGAACGCCCGGTTAAACGGTCGAAAGATGGCCACTTCCTCGTGTTTTGCTTTGAGGAGGAGGGCGCAGAGGGCAGGGGTTAGCGTCAGGGCGACGATGCCGGAGATGGTCACGGAAATGGCCACCGTCACGGCGAACTGCTGGTACAGCCTGCCGGCAATGCCGCCAAGGAAGGCCACCGGGATGAATACAGCGCAGAGCACGAGCACGATGGCAACGACGGCGCTGGATACCTCGCGCATGGCTTCTATGGCCGCGGCACGCGGTTGCATCTTCTGCTCCCGCATCAGCCGCTCGACGTTCTCGAGAACGACAATGGCATCGTCAACAACGATACCGATCGCCAGCACCATTGCGAACAAGGTGAGCGTGTTGATCGAGAATCCGAATACCCACAACCCGGCGAACGTGCCGACGAGCGAAACCGGCACGGCGACCAGCGGAATCAGCGTCGCGCGCCAGTTCTGCAGGAAGATGAAGACGACGACGGCGACCATCACCAAAGCTTCGACCAGGGTATGGACGACCTCGGTGATCGACGCCTTCACGAACTTCGTTGTGTCGAACGGGATGAGGTAGTCCACACCGGTCGGGAAACGTTCCTTCAGCTCTTCCATGCGGGCACGGACTCGCTTCGAGACCTCAAGCGCATTGGCTCCCGATTGCAGGTAGATGCCGATGCCTGTGACCGGTTTGCCGGCCATCGTCGTTGTCGAGTCGTAGCTCTGAGCGCCGAGTTCGATGCGCGCTACGTCTTTCAAATACAGAATGCCTTTCGGCCCCTTGGCACGGACGACGATGTTGCCGAACTCGTCGGGTGTTGTCAGCCGTCCCTTGGCGGTTACGGTATAGACAAGCTGTTGACCTTCAGGAGCAGGCTCGTGGCCGACCTTGCCTGCCGCGTTCTGCTTGTTCTGTGCCGATATGGCCGCCGATATGTCGCTCGTCGTCACGCCGAGTTGCGCCATACGGTCCGGCTTGAGCCACACGCGCATCGAGTAATCCTGCGAGCCGAAGATTTGCGCATCACCCACACCGGGGATACGCCGTAGGTCGTCGAGAACGTTGGTCAGCGCGTAGTTCGACAGATAGAGCACGGAACGGCTGTCATCCGGCGAGGTGAGCATGGTCACCATCAGGATGTTGTTTGAGCGCTTCTGTACGGTGACGCCGTATTGCCGGACGACGTCGGGCAGGCGTGGCTCAGCAATCTTGACCCGGTTGTTGACGTTCACCATCGCCATGTCCGAGTCCGTCCCGACTTCGAACGACGCGGTAATAGAGAGCGTTCCGTTGGCCGCGGCAGTCGAGTTGAAGTACATCAAATGCTCGATACCCGACAGTTGCTCTTCGATCGGGGCGGCGACGGTCTTGGCGAGGGTTTCCGCCGAGGCGCCAGGATAAGAAGCGGAGATGACGACCGTCGGCGGCGTGATCTCCGGATACTGCGCGATCGGCAGCACGAGAGACGCCACGATGCCGGCGATGACAATGACAATGGAGATGACCGCCGAGAAGATCGGGCGGTTTATGAAAAAGCGTGACATGATGAGGTCCGGTATCCTTTCTCGCGCGGCCGCCTACTTGCCTTGAGCCGGTGCGGCAGTTTGCGGTGCACCACCAACGCCGGGCGCGCCTTGGGCTCCCGGTGCAGGCTGAGGACCATGTGGAGCGACCGGGGCGCCGGGACGAACCTTCATCAGGTTGTCGACGATGACCTTGTCACCGGCCTGCAACCCTTTTGTGATGACCCAGTCCTTGCCGTGCCACTCCGCGGTTTGTACCGGCCTCGGCGCCACCTTGTTATCGGGAGTCACGGTCATCACGAGGTAAGCCTGTTCCGTCTGCATGACGGCAGCCTGGGGCACGAGGAAGACACCCTGACGCTCGTCGAGCAGAAGCCGCACGCGCACGAACTGCCCGGGCAGAAGCCGGCCGTCAGTGTTGTCGAACTCGGCCCGCAACTGCTGCGTTCCCAGCGATGTGTCGATCGTCGAAGCGAGGAAATTGACCTTGCCGGGTTTCGGATAGACGCTGCCGTCCGGAAGGATGAGTTGCACACCGCTGACCATTCCCGCGCGCAGTTGGCCGCCGGGCAGGGCTGCGGCTTCGGAATCGGAAAGGCCGAAGCGAACCCACATCGGGTTGGCTTGGTACACCGAGGTGAGCGGCGTTGCGTCCGACGTTCCGATCAGGTTGCCTTCCGATTTGATCGCGCGGCCGGATGTACCGGACACGGGAGCAGTGACCGTCGTCCACGAGAGATTCAGTTGCGCCTGATGAAGCGCCGATTGGGCCACGGCGTTGGCCGAAACCGCGTCGTCGTATTCCTTCTGGCTCACGGCCTGGTGTGCAAGCAATCCCTTCAACCGGGCTTCCTCGCGTGCCGTCTGCTCGGCCTTCGCTTTTGCCTGCTCAAGCGCGATCTCGTACGGCGCAGGGTCGATTTTGAATAGCGGCTGCCCGGCCTTCACCGGGGCGCCTTCCTCATAAAGGCGCTTGAGCAGAATGCCGCCGACGCGAGCGCGCACTTCCGTTTCCTTCGCCCCTTCGGTCTGCGCCATCAACTCGACAACCCGTGGCAGATTCGTCGGCTGCATTTCGACGACGGTGACCGGCAGCGCTTGCGGCGCGGGTGGCGGCGTCGCTGCCTTTTGGCCCGAACACGCGCCGAGAGCTGCGACGGCAATTGCGCCGAGGCCAATGACCGTGGCCGCGCGTGGCCACCGGTGAACAGGAGAGAACGTAAGAAGGGGAAACATGGTGGGTGGACTCCAGGCTTGATTTATCACGGCCATTATACATACAATCACGTTTGTTTGTGAATCGGGCAGTAAAAGAACGGTCCAACTTTTCTAAGACAGGGCCGCCGCATTTGACCCGGCGAGCAATAACCAACCGGGCATCCCCGAGAGAGAGTTCATGGTCAGGAAAACGAAGGCGGAGGCTGAACAGACGCGGCAGCAGATCATCGATGCGGCGCGCAAGGTCTTCCTGGAACTGGGCGTCGGCCGGGCTTCGCTTGAGCGAGTAGCGCAAGTGGCGGGCGTCACGCGTGGGGCCGTTTATTGGCACTTCGAGAACAAGGCGGCGCTCTTCTACGCGATGCGGGAAGAATCGGCGCACGTGTTCGACGAGCTCGAACAGGATCTCGTTTCCGACCGTCTTGCCAACCCGCTGGACGCTGTCGAGGAATCTCTGCTGGGATTCTTCAAGGTTCTCGAAACGCATCCCAAGGTCCGCGAAGTCTTCGAAATCATGGCCTTGCGCTGCGAGTACGTGGACGAATTCGCTCCGATTCTGTACGAGGTCAATAAGCCGTGCATCGATTTCCTTGCCCGCCTCTGCAAGGTCTACGGCTGGGCCGCCGAACGCGGATACCTGCGTGCAGGGCTCGATCCGGAAGCCATGGCATACGACACCTTGTCGTTTGCCACGGGCCTCTTCAACAACTGGATGATTGATGATGAGGCCGACGACGTGCGCCGCCGGGCGCACGCCATGATACGCAGCCACGTCGCCTTGCGTCGCGCCTGAGCGTTCGGCTTAGAACGGCTGACTTCAGGGACGGCGGACGACCGGTCTCTGCCTCTTTCCGGCTTGCCGAGTCATGCGCCGACTTAGGGTCGGTCGGTGATGAACCGCGCCAGTGCCGGCCCGGTGAATACGACCATCACCAGCCGAGCCGTCTGGAACGCCATCACGAAGGGAACGTTCACGTCGGAGGCTGTGGCGATGATCGCCGACTCTAGCCCGCCTGGCTGAGGCCTGTCGATCGAAATGCAGGCCGACGCTCCAAGCGAGAACTACGTAGGTCCGTGTCTCCAGGGCGGCAGGGCGACCGTCACCAAGCCGCTGAACTGGCCACAGAGGCAACGATCAACGTTATCGTTTCCGAGCCACTGGAGGACGAGCCCACACCGTGCTGGGCGCCGCGAGTATCCGTCGCCGGCAAACGGCCAGTCCATCCCGACGCACGACAAAATGACGACGATGGCGATCGAAGTGACCAACGACCCATCATCATGCGTGGGCATCATGCTGCGCGCCACGAGCCAATCGACGGCATCGTGGGTGATCGCGAATGGCCAACGCTCGATGGTCGGCGCTATGCCGTAGAACGCGATGACGATAGCACCGAACATGGTGCCGAGAAGCAGGGGCGCAGACAGCTGGATGAAATCGCCACTCTGGCAAACGCTAGCGAGCGCGCTAGCAGTTGAAGCCGTCGATAGTGACCGAGGGCCGGCGGGATGGTGTGTCGGTGCGGTGTTCTCGTTTCGCGGCGTGCAACCCTACTTCCGCAGCGAATCTTGCCAGTCCTTGAATTTCCGATCTTCGCTTCCCATCAGGTCGGGATTAAGCAGCCGCCGGGCAATGGCGCAATACACGGCTCGGGCGCGCAGATTGTAGAAATCGGCGTTGCCCTCCTGTCCAGCCGCGAGCACGTCGAGGCCGAGCTTTTGGTAAAGGTGCCGCAGCCGGCTTTGCACGCCGCGCGTCGACAGGTTACGGCGCACACTGATTCCCCGGTCGGTGAGACCGAGCGCAATGTCGATCAACACTTCGTACTCAAGGTCGGTTAGCCCCTCAATGCGGCTGGTCGAACGTTGTTGCACACCCCAGACTTCGCGGTCGACGATGCATTGATCCTCCAGAAAGATCGCGCGCATCGCAAACTTCGTACGCTCCTCGGGCGACGACTTCAGGACGTAGCCGTAAACCGTGTTGGCAGGAACAATCTTCGATACGCCGCGGACGTAGGCCTCGTCGGAATAGTTCGTCCAGAAAAGGATTTTGACGTTTGGATCGTCAGCCCAAATGATCCGTGCGGCTTCCGCCCCCGACATTTTTGGCATCTGCAGGTCAAGAACAAGCGCATCGGTCGGTCGCTGGCGCGCGAGTTCGACTGCCCTCGCGCCGTCTCCGGCCTCCTCGATTTCGAGCGGGTCAGGCAGCGTATCGATCAACGCCGAGCGGAGAAATGCCCGGTGAAACGGGTCGTCTTCAGCAATGACAATGCGCATTACGTCTCCGCCGCCAGAGAAGAGACGGGCTCGGATGTGAATGGTACTGTGACGACAACTCGTGTGCCTATGTCGCCCGGCCCACGCGCTATGGCTACTTGCCCTCCCATCAGTTTGCTGCGCGTTCGCATATGGCTCAGGCCACCTTTGGCGGTGCGCAGTAGTTTTTTCGAGATACCGATGCCGTTATCGTCGACCGAAACCATCGTATTGCCGTCCTCCTGACTGATGGTGACATCGATCCTGCTGCAATGGCTGTGCGTCATCGCGTTGTTGATTGCTTCTTGGACGACGCGGAAAAGTGCAGTACGGACCGATGTCGGGAGGCGATCAACGGCCCCCTTGGTGCAGTCCCTCACTTTCCACTCGAAAGGGCTCTCGATCGCCAATTCGTTGGGGGAAAGGATGGCCTCGACGGCGTACTCCAAACCGAATACGTCGAGGATGCCGGGCTTCATGTCTTCGATGATACCGCGCAGGTCGCCGAGACAGGTGATCAGCGCCTGTTCGACGCTTGCCAGTTGCTCCTGCGATACCGACGTCTGCATGCGGAGTTTAGCGACTACTCGGACAATGCGCGCGAGGTCGGCAAGGGTCTGGTCGTGCAAGTCCATGCCGATCCTTCGGCGCTCGGTTTCCATGCCTTCGGTTAGGCGTAGCGCACCGACGCGGAGAAACTCTTCGCGTGACTTCGCTTCGCTCTCGGCACGTGCGGCGCGCGATGCTTCCTCCGCACGGCTCAGTGCCCAAAAGTAGGGGGCGAGAAGATCGGCGCAATGCTGGGTGAGGACGACATCGGAATGATCGTAGCAATCCGCCGCGTGCGAGCTAATGCTGATTGCTCCGATGATGGTGCCCTGCACGCGTAGCGGCACGTGAATCCGGCTGCACAGATTCTCGTCAAAGATCGGTCCGTCGTCCGCACCGGGAAAATGGAAGCGGGGATCGTTGATTGCGTCGCCGGTCAGGAGATACGGCTCGTGGCCGAGAAGAACCAAGCGGATTGGACTCTTCGCGACGATCATCGAACTGGGGGCCGCGTTGCTCCAATCGGTTCGCAGCCATGCCTCGTATACCTGGTTGATGCGGTCGTTTTTCTCGATCAGGGCGACGTCCATGTGATCGTGCGGAACGAGCTTGCGGAACTCGGTGGAACAGGTTTGCATCACGATCTCGCCGTCGGTCAAGCCCGCTATCGCCTGCGAAATCGCCAACAACCCCATGTACATCGGGTCGCTGCCGGAACGGCGCCGCTCGAGTTCCCTGTCCATCCTGTTCCTCTGGCCTTGGTCTAGATTCCCTTTGTTCCGAGCTTTACATGATAGAGCCCGGAGGTGGCGGTGATAAAGAGTTCGTTCTTTCGGGTTCCGCCAAAGGCGAGATTCGATACGACCTCGGGTACACGGATCTTGCCGAGCAAGACGCCGTTCGCCGAAAAACAGTGAACGCCGTCGGCAGCGCTGACCCAAAGATTGCCATGTACATCGACCCGCAGGCCGTCGGGAACGCCGGGCTCAATCTCGGCAAATACTTCACCTCCATGCAGTTCGCCGTTTCGGCTCACGGTAAAGGCGCGGATGTGGTGGGCTCCCCCAGGCGCGGTGGAGCCGCCGCTGTCCACAATATAAAGAACGGACTCATCGGGTGAAAACGCGAGTCCATTGGGCTGCGCGCAATCGCAGACCATCGCCTGAATCTCGCCGGAAGCCGCGTCGATCCGATAAACGTATTGACCCTCCTGTTCCTGTTCAGCCGGCTCGCCCTCGTAATAGCTGAGAATGCCGTACACCGGATCGGTAAACCACACCGCGTTGTCGGACGACACCACAACGTCGTTCGGCGAATTGAGGCGGCGGCCACGGTATGCATCGGCGAGAACGGTTATCGTGCCGTCCACTTCCGTACGGGTCACGCGACGTAGGCCGTGTTCGCAGGTCACGAGACGTCCGCTGCGATCGCGGGTATTCCCGTTGGCGAAATTGGACGGTTGGCGATAGGTGTGCGTACCGACGCCTTCTATCCAGCGTAACAGGCGGTTATTCGGAATATCACTCCAGATCAGGCAATTCATATCAGCAAACCAGACGGGGCCCTCGGCCCAGAGCATGCCATCGTAGATTTTTTCAATCCGGGCTGTCGGCGAAACCAGCGCTTGGAAAGGTTCATGCCAATAGTCAACGACGCTCATTTTTGATTCTCGCAAGTAGTTGCAAAACGCTCGATCATCGCCGGCCGCATCCTGGAATCATGCCTTGCGGCGATAAACAAGAAGCATGGTGAGAATGACAAAGCCATACACGATTTGCCGTATGGCCTCGCTCATCTGCATGATCGACAATACCGAGTTCAGAAAAACGACAACCAGCACGCCTGCGACGGTTCCCCGGTACTTGCCGCTGCCGCCAAGAATATTGGCCCCCCCGATCACCACCGCCGCGATGGCCGGTAACGCGTAAAGATCGCCCATGCCCTGGTACGCCTTCGCGGAATATCCGGCGAGCATGAGCCCCGCGAGTGCCGTCAGCAGGCCGCAAAGGATAAAACTCACGACGATCACACGTTTATTCGGAATGCCGGACAGATACGCGGCCGCTTCGCTGTTGCCGACGATGTATAGCGAGCGGCCGAACGGTGTGCGCGTGAGCACCGTCGAGACGCAGACGGAGACAAGCGTCCAGACCAGCAATGCGACCGGAATTCCCATCAGCGTCCCGGCTCCGAGGAAGCGCATCAACTCGGTCGCCTGGCTCTGCGGCGACGTCCCGCCGGTCATGGCCACCATCGACCCCTGCAGGACGGCGTTCACCGCCAGCGTGAAAATCATTGATGGCAAGCGCAGGTAAGCAACACCGACCCCGTTGACCAGGCCAACCACGGCGCCGAGCGAAAGGCCGAGCAGGATGGCCCAAGGGCCGCCAACCGCGGTCGCCAGCATGGCGGCCGTCGTCAGCGTCCATGGCACTGACAAGTCGATATGGCCGATGAGAATAACGATCATCATTCCGGCTGCCACGACGCCCAGGAAGGAGCCGATCTGCAACTGTTGCATCAGATAGGACGGTGATAACAGCGTTGCCGTGCCCTGCGCGACCAGCGTGTATATCGTTCCGACGGCGAGAATCAGGACCACAAAGGCCGAGGCGATATAGACGGGCCGATCGGCCGAGTTCCACTTGGCCACCGTTATACGCATGCGCATATCCTCATCTATACAAGTCCAAGCGGTTTTTCACCCGCAGCAAGCGCGTGGCCGACACCGATATCGCAGCCAGCAGGATCGTGCCTTCCACCAGCGGCTGAATCAGCGGTTCGATCTCAAAAATACGGAAGTTGAAGGCGATCACGCGCAGGATGAGCGCGCCGAAAACGGAACCCAGCATGCCGCCGACTCCACCTGTCAGCACCGCTCCGCCAATCACGACGGCGGCGATTGAGGCCAGGGTATAGGTACCCGCCTGCGGCAGGTCGGCGTTGCCCGATAACGTTTGCATCGCCAGGAAAACGCCGGCGCATCCGGCGAGCATTCCCGATACGGCGAACGCGGCGATCTTCGCTCGTGGCACCGGCAGGCCTGACATGAAGGCAGCGGTTTCCGACGACCCGACAGCGACGATCGAACGGCCGGTGACGGTCCTCTGAAATGGAATCCAGAGCGCGCCAGCGGCAAACACGAGGAGCATTGGAGTTGGCAAGTTCCCCAGCACGCTCAAGTTGTCGGTCACCCCCTGCGAAACCAAACCGCTCTCGACCAGCGAGTCGAGCAGGCTGCCGGTGAGCAGCAGCGAGAGCGTTTCGCTGATTTCGCCGCCCGGGAAGGGGCGCAGAAGCAAGGCCAGGCCCAGGGCAATAGCGCTCGTTGCTAGGGTCGCGATGATCGGTTGGATGCGGCCGTAGACAACGATGACACCATTCATCACTCCGAACGCCGTGCTGACGAGAATGCACGCCGCCAGCCCCAGACTCACCTCCTGGGCATTGCCCGAAAGCACATGGCTGGCCAGGCAGTTGGTCATCGTCATTACGGCGCCCACCGAAAGGTCGATGCCGCCGATCAGGACGGGTACCGTTTGTGCCATGGCGGCAAGTACGAGTGCAACCGATTCGTTCGCGTTCTGCCCGACGACCTGAGCGGTGAATCCGTTGGGGTGGTGGACGTGGTAGGCGAGGTAGAGGAGCGCGAAGATGGCGCCGGCGGTAATTGTGCCGACGCGCTGCCGTATCGCCAACCCTAGCTTGAATCGATGGGTTGTCATGTGCTTTCCATTTCCTTGGAACGGGCGACTCCGTTGCCCAGATTCAAAGCGTGGCTCACGAGAGCCTGTTCGGTCAGGCTCTCGCCGGACAGCGTCGCCACGATCCGGCCGTCGTACATGACTTCCACCCGGTCGCAGCAACCGATGAGTTCGTCATAGTCCGAGGAGTACATCACCACCGTGGCCCCCGCGTCGGCCAGGGCCCGCAGGAGTTGGTAGATCTCCTGCTTCGTGCCGACGTCGATGCCACGAGTCGGGTCATTGAGCAGAATGATCTCGGGCTCGATCATCAACCATTTCGCGATGACGACCTTTTGCTGGTTGCCCCCCGACAAAGTCCACGCCGGGTCGCTGGGGTCACCAATCTTGATACGTAAACGGCGAATGGCTTCGTTTACCGTGTCCCGTGCCTTCTCTTCGCTGATGAACGGGCCGCGGCAAACGCGATCCAACGATGTGGATATCAGATTGTCGGCGACCGACATCGCGAGCATCAGGCCTTCCGTCTTGCGGTCTTCGGGAATCATCGCGATGCGGTCCCTAGCGTTTTTCGCTTCCTGCGGCGAGTTGATCCCGGCTGCTTGTGCGCCTATCCGTACCGACCCGGTCACACCCTTCAGTACGCCGAACAGCGCCAGCAGCAATTGGGTTTGGCCTTGCCCATCCAGCCCGCCGAGTCCGACGATTTCTCCTTTGCCGGCGGTGAATGACAGGTCGCGCAAGGCACCATTGCCCCAGGAGAGCCCGCTGACTTCAAGAAATGGCGGAACCGTTTTCGGCGCCGGTTTGGTTGGGTATTGCGTAGTGATTTCGCGGCCGATCATCATTTCGACGATTTCGGCCTCGTCATGCTCGCCTCTGTCGAATGAAGCGACATGGCTTCCGTTGCGGAATACCGACAGTCTATCGGCCAGGATCTCGATCTCGTGCATGCGATGCGAAACGTATAGGATCGACAGGTTCTGCGCGCGAAGGCCGTGCAGCACCTCGAAAAACAGCTCAACGTCCCTATGCGTCAACGCCGACGTCGCTTCGTCGAGAATGAGCAACTCGGGCTCCTTGCCCAGGGCCTTGGCGATCTCGACCATCTGCCTTCGCGACAACGACAGCTCGCCGACCCGGCTGCGCGGATCGATATCTGCACAGCCAATCCTTGCCAGCAGTGATTCGGCCAGCCGGATCTGCGCCTTGGTATCGATCAGGCCGTATCTGCGTGGTGGCCTGGCAATCGAAATATTCTCGGCGACGGACAGGTGCGGCATCAGCGACAGTTCTTGGAAAACGCAAACGACGCCGGCTTCGTTCGCCGCGCGTGGGGTCGAAAAAGCGATTTCCCGGTCGTTCAGCGTGATGCGCCCTGAGTCGCGTGGCACGACGCCGGAAACGACTTTGATCAACGTCGACTTGCCGGCGCCGTTCTCGCCGAGCAAGGCGTGTATGCGCCCCTTGTGCACCGCAAGATCGACGTTGTTGAGCGCGGTAATTCCCCCGTAACGCTTCGTTACGCCCTGCAAACACAGGTGTGGAACGCGATTCTCGATTGCCATTGGCGGTGATCCGTTAGGCTGTCCGGCGGCTCGACGCCTTGGCGCGTCAATTGAACTCGCAACAGTTATGGGCACGGCAGCCTCCTACGTGTTGTTGCGCCGTGCCCACGGCGGAAGTGGACTTGGCAACTAATCGTTCTTTTCGTCCTTGGCCATGATTTCAGGCGCGGTAATAGTGATTCCGCACGGCGGGTAATCGCTGGCCGCGAACATATTGTCGTCCAATCCGGACCAGTAGTTCTCGCCGTCCTTGAGCGTCTTGTACGTTGCACTTGGTACGGGAACCGAGATCAGTTGAGGCATCGCGTTGCCTTGTAGCGCCGCAATCGCTGCCTTCATCGCGACCGCGACCAGCGCCGGCGATTGCCCGTTGCTCATGCCGAGGAGGCCTTCTCCGGCGTACTTGACGATCTGCTTGCGGAATCCGTTTTCGGCTTCACCGACGATGGGAACCATCGGATGCTTGGAGTCGAGCATGGCACGCACGATGCCTGTCGATCCGCCTTGGGTAAATATCGCATCGAAATGCTTATGGACGGCGATCGCATCGGCGGCAACTTTCTGCCCAGTGCCCTCGTCCCAATTGCCGACCACCTGCACGATGTCGAATTTTCCGTTCTTTGCGAGTACCTCACGAAAACCGACAGAGCGATCTCGATCGGTGGCATTACCAGGGAGACCTCGAACTTCGAGAATCTTGCCGGACTTCTTGTCGCCCAGTTGGTCAACGATCCATTGACCGGCCATGCGCCCGATTTCCAGCTGATTCTCATTGACCTGCATCACCTTGTCTGTATCAAGAACGTTGTCGAACGGCACCAGCACGACGTTCTTCTTGTTGGCCAAGCGAATGACGCGATCGAAACCTTTCGGGGAAACGGCGATCGTCACGATGGCGTCGTAGCCTTGATTGATGAAGTCCTCGATTGCCCCAAGCTGCGTCGCCGCGTCGGTGCCCGTTGAAATGACCTTGAATTGCTTGATGTTCTCCTTGAAGCCCGGCTTTTCCGCGATCGCTTTGGCGGTCTTCACCATCTGAATACGCCAGAGGTTACCCACGTAACCGTTGACCAGAGCGATACGATACGGGCCAGACTTCTTCTCCCACTGGAAATGCTTGGTTTGAGCGCTCCACGGTTGGAAACACGTGGCGTCGAATCCCGGACCGGGCACGACTTTAGGGTCGGCCCAAGCGCTCGGCGATGCGAAAACGGCGGCGCACACGGCAAACATGATTGTCTGTTTCATCTTTCGCTTCCTCCTCTGTGTAGTGTCTGGCTAGGCTTTGAGCTTGCCCTCGGTTGCGTGGAGTCTGGAACGCCGTGGCATCGTTTCCCGCGTGAGGCTCGACCGCTCCATGGGAGTCGTATGCAACCCAGACTAAAGGTAGCCCAGGCGTCGGGGGAATGTAAGGCGCATCTCCGCCAAGTCGACTGCGGACATCCGTAGTGATGTTCGGAGAACTTGCGGATAAGGTATTGCGCGGACCGATAGCTGCGGCGCTTACTCGCTTACTCCTCGATTATCCGTTTGACATGTATTGTCGTTCGCATCTTCACCTTGCGTTCGACCCGATCGCTACGACTCCTTCACAAGCTCAGAGGAAAAGTGCGTCGCTCAGTGGAAGTCTCCGCTGCCCGTCGCGAGCTGTGCCGAACCGAACAGATCGCGAGGCACGTGCCTTTGAGCGGAAAATGTTTGGCGCGGTGGAAAAGCTAACTTGTGGCGAATGAAGCTTGTGAGGGCGGCGGAGTTCTCGCTGTCGCGGACGGCGGATGCCGGGCCGATGCCTACGGCTCTGGCGCGTTCGCGCAGAGCCGCGCCCACGCTGCGGCAAGCGCCTGCCACGGAAAACCGCAGCCGGTCAGCCGGGTATGGCGGGGTAATACTTGGGAGGGCGCTGCCCTAAGAGCCCGGCTCTGGGCGATTGGCCTTAGGGACTGGGGACGGCCAACCTCGCCCTCTTTCCGGCTTGCCGCGTCATGCGCGACTTAGAGTCGGTCGGTGATGAACCGCGCCAGTGCCGGCCCGGTGAATACGACCATCACCAGCCGAGCCGTTTGGAACGCCATCACGAAGGGAACGTTTACGTCGGAGGCGGTGGCGATGATCGCCACCGAGTCTAGCCCGCCGGGGCTGGTGGCGAGATAAGCGGTCAATGGGTCAACGCCGGCGAGCAGGGTCAGGGCGACCGCGATCGCGGCGCAAACGCCGATCAAGCAGAAAATCGACACGATCATCGACGGCAGCGCTTTTGCCGCCTGGCTGAGGGCCTGCCGATTGAAACGCAGGCCGATGCTCCAACCGAGGACCGCGTAGGTCGGTGCCAGTATCCAGGGCGGCAGAACGATCGTCACCAAGCCGCTGATCTGGGCTGCAGAGGCGACGATCAGCGGCAGCAGAATGCCGCCGCCGGGCAGCTTGAAGCGTTGCGCGATGAGCGAGGCGCTGACAGCGATGGCCAACGTATACAGGAGCTGGTCCCATGGCACGGTGGCTAAGAGGTTGTCGTAGATGCCAGGTGTGGTGGCCCCGGTCGGACCGATCCACAGGCGCGAGATGACCGTGGCGATCACGGTCACCATCACAACCCGCAAGTACTGCATGATGGCCACAAGGCGCATGTCGGCTCCATGGGCGTCCGACATGAAGGTCATGATCGCCGCGCCGCCCGGTGAAGACCCCCAGACCGCGGTGGCCCCGGGGAGCACCTGCTTCTTCGCGAGCACCCATCCCATGCCGGCACACAAGAGAATGACAACCAGCGTGACCGAGACGAACAGCACCCAGTCGTCGTGCAAGGATGCGAGGCTCGCGGGCGTCATGCTGCGTGCGACAAGACAGCCGACGATTCCTTGCGCGATGATGAAAGCTTTGCGCGTAATCTGTGGAGCACCTCCGCCGAGAGCGACGAGAATCGCCGCAAACATCGCCCCGAGCAAGAGGGCGGCCGGCAGATGAATGAGGTCGAGCAGACCGGCGAAAACGAGAGATAGGACGAGGAGAAGGCTCCAGAGCGTGACGGCGGGGCGACCTTCCAGCGGGGCGCGGGCGGGCTTGTTGTCTTTGTGTTCCATGGGTCAGGGGCGGCGAGAGCGCGATCGGTACGGGCGACGATATTCTTGTTCTTGTTGGCGGAGGCTCGGCTGCAATAGCTTTGTCCGGCAGTGCGAAATCAGGTGCGGACCCCGGCATTATATCGGGTGAACCCGCGACCGATGAGGGTTCGTTCTTTTTCATGCTCGGGATGGCGTGCTGCATTCCGCAGTTATTTGCGTACCACCGCGCGGGCATGCTCGGCAAAAGGCGGGAAGCAAGCCGGGCCACGCTACCGGGGCCCGGATCTTCAGGGCGAGGTTGATTGAGGCGTTGCGTCGGCCCGATACTCCTTGCATGCGGCGAGTTGCCGCAACACTTCGCCAATACTCCACGCTTGGGCGATGCATCCGCGAGGGGTGTGCGGGGGTTCCGCGTCGAAAATCTCCGCGATGGAACCGACGCCGAACTCATCGAGGTGTGCGATGAGCGGCTGTAGCCAACGACCGGATTCACCCTTCGCTTCAGGGTGGACTTTGCGCCAGGCATCGAGCCACGGACCGATGAGCCATGCCCACACGGTCCCTTGGTGGTAAGCCGCGTCCCGTTGCCGCAGGTTGCCAAAGTACTGCGGGGCGTAATGTTCGCTGCCTGGGGCCAGGCTGCGCAGCCCGTAGGGCGTCACCAGGCGCTCCTCGACGACCTTCAGCACGGTACTCCAGCGCGACTGGTCCAACACCGGGTTGGGCAGTGAGACGGCGAACACTTGGTTGGGGCGGCATTCCGTGCTGTCGCCGTCGGGCCCGTCGACGACGTCGTACAGGTAGCCACCGGCCTCGTACCAGAACCGCCGATTGAACGACTCACGCACCTTGCGTGCTTCGCCGGCCCAGCGTTCGGCGCGCGCTTCCTGCCCCAAACGCCGCGACCAGGCGCTCAACACGCTGAGCGCGTTGTGCCACAGTGCGTTGATCTCCACCGCCTTGCCGCGCCGCGGGGTCACCACCCAGCCGTCGCACTTGGCGTCCATCCACGTCAGTTGATAGCCTTCGGAACCTTGGTGCAACAGACCGTCCTCGGGATCGACGCCGATGTTGAAGCGCGTCCCGGCGAGGTGTTTCTCGGCAATGTCGGTCATCGTCGGCAACAGGCGCGTCAGCAACGTGTCATCGCCGGTGAGCGTGTAATAACGGTCGAGGGCGTGAAAGAACCACAACGTCGCGTCGGCCGTGTGGTACAGCCCCTCGTTGCTGCCGTCGGGAAACATGTTCGGAAGCAGCCCGTCGCGCACGTAGTGGGCAAAGGTGCGCAGGATGCCGGCGGCCTCGCGGATGCGGCCGGTGGAAAGGGTCAACCCCTCCAGGCTGATCATCGTGTCGCGGCCCCAGTCCGTGAACCAGTGATAACCGGCGATGATGCTGCGCATCTCGTCGCCTTCGGCAACGGCACGCGCGGCATCCCGGCGGCGGCCGACAGGCGTGATCACGAACTGGTCGGCGGCGAGGACGAGCTGCGCCGCGGCGCCTTGCCGCAATAACTCGGGAGCGGCCACGAGCAACTTGCGCCGGCGTTCGTGTTCGGCCGCCAGTGCTTCGTCGGGGCTCAATGCGAACATCGTGTCAGTGCTCTCGGTTGACGCGACGATGGCCGCCGTTTGTTGCGGCGCCAGGCGGAACGAGAACAGGCCCGGGCTCCACAGTCGTCCTTCGTGGCCGTAGCCGCGGTTTTCTTCCATGCGGTAATGGCGCTCGGTGAGTTCGCATTCGTTGTGAATGAACGAGCTTTCCTCGCCACAAATCCACAGCCGCAACACGGCAGGGCCGTTATCGCAGGCGACCTCGTAGGTTTCGCCGAGCGTCAGCCGGTACCCGGGCTGCAGCGATTCGGTGACATCATTCTCGTAATGGCGAAAGTGCATCGCAGGGCGCAGTTCGAGGCGCATCGGCGCATCGCCTTTGGTGAGGCGGTACGCGATCACCACGGTGTTCTGTCGGTAGGGCATGACCACGCGCTTTTCGAGCGTAGCGCCGTCGAGATCGAATTCCCAAACCGGCAATCCGCCTTCGAGACGGAAATCACGCAGCCGTTCGACGCCAGGGAGCGCCAGGCGCCGCCCCGACAATTCCTCCCCGCTCAATTGCACTCGGGCACCATTGGCCGGCGTGACGTACTCGGCGAGATGGTTGAGCATCACGGTACGCCCGAGCGGATTGGGCAACGCGGAGACGAGCAGGCCGTGATATTTGCGGGTGGCCAGCCCCGGCAGACTGCTTGACGCGTAGCCGCCAATACCGTTGGTAACGAGCCATTCCCGTTCGGTCAGCGCCGCGGGAGATGTCTTCAAGATCGGCAGGGAATGGACGACGGACTGCAATGGATCAGTCATGATCTTCCTTTCCTATGGGTTGAGGAATGAGCACAAGCGCGGTTTCGCCCTGCACACGCCAGTTTTCGCGCGGTCTGGGGGCGTCGCGGTTGGGGACGCGGCGGTTCGCTTCTGCCGCCTCCGGCGGCAACGTTCCGACGCCGCCATAAGCTGGATCCTGGCTCGACCACGCGACGTGCCAGCACGAATCGGCGGGTGGCGCCAACAACGGTTCCGGCGACGGATCGAGGTGCAGAGTCGGCCCGAGATTGACGATCAGGAGCCGGTCGTTCCCGTCCTCTCCGAAGAACCGGAGCACGAAGGCGTTAGCGTCAAGAACGGCGCCGTCTACGCCGCCCTGTCGTTGTGCCGAAAAGCAGGCGTCTTCTCGCCGCAGGTGCAGGAGATCCTTGTGCAGTTGCCAAATCTCGCGGTGTCCCGGAAGAACCCGTTCGCCATGGTCGAGTTTGCAGCGCTCAAAGGTCGTGGGCTCACTGGGTGGGGCGATCAACGCTGTCATCTCCGGCAACGCGAGATTGGGAAACTCGGCGAGTGATTCGCGCCGCCCTTTGTCGACGATGCGGGCGAGTTCCGGATGGTGATCGGCGAAGAATAGGAAGGGTGCCGAGGCACTGAATTCCTGGCCCTGGAAGAGCATCGGGGTCTGTGGGCCGAGCAGAAGGAGGGCGGTCAGCGCGCGCCAGCGGCCTGGGCTTGCCAGTTCGTGCGGCCGGCGCCCGCCCGCGGCATTGGCGACCTGGTCGTGATTGGCGAGAAAGTGCACGAAGCGGGCCGGTTCAAGATCGAAGGCCGGGCGGCCCCGCCGCTGGTATTGCCAGCGATACCACTGTCCCTGGTAAAGGAAACCGTACTTGGCGGCGGAGACAAACTCTTGCGCGCTGCCGCGGTAGTCGGTGAAGTAGGCCTCATCCTGTCCAGTGAGCGTGACCATCGCGGCGTGATGCCAGTCGTCGTTCCACATCATGTCCAGGCCGTAACCGCCGGCGGCGGGCGGGCGCACGAGTTGTGCATGTTGCGGCTCGTTTTCGTTGACAACGATTGTCCTGCGACCGCGCGCCGCCGCGCGCACGCGATTTCCGATCTCTTCGAGAATGTGCGGTTTCGAGTCGTCGTAGATAGCTTGCGTCGCGTCGAGGCGAAGACCGTCGAGGTGAAACTCGTCGATCCAATAGGCCGCATTGGCCAGAAAAAACTCCCGGACAGGCTGGCTATTCGGTCCGTCGAAGCAGGGCGTATCGCCCCAGTCGCTATGGTGTCGGCCGCAGTAATACACGTCGGCGTAATCGCGCAGGTAGCAACCGTCGGGACCGAAGTGGTTGTACACGACATCGAGCAGGATGCCGATGCCGAGGCTGTGCGCTGTGTCGACGAAACGGCGAAAGTCGTCCGGGGCTCCGTAGGCGTGAAACGGTGCGAAGTACCCGACCCCGTCGTAGCCCCAACCGAAACGGCCCGGAAACTCGGCCACCGGCATGACCTCGACGGCGGTCACTCCGAGTTCGGCAAGTGGCGACAATTGTTCCAGCGCCGCCTGCCACGTTCCTACTCGGGTAAATGTACCGACATGCATTTCGTACACGACCTGGCCGGTTAGCGGCAACCCTGGCCATGCGCCGTCCGACCATGGGAACGCCAGCGGATCGACGACCTGTGACGGCCCGTGCGGACCCTCCGGCTGGTACCGCGAGGCCGGGTCCGGCCGGGAGTCCAAATCATCCAGGCGGAAACGGTAAAACGTGCCGGGACCGGCCTCGGTCACCAGACCGTTGAAGTAACCGTCGGCATCACGCGCAAGCTCCTTCTCCGTCGGCGCGCCTGCAAGGCTTTCGAGTACGACCCACACCCGCTGCCGTTTGGGCGCCCAAACGCGGAAATGCACGCCGCCTCCAGGCTGCGGTTCGGCCCCGACGGCGTAGCGTCTTTCGATGCGATGCTCAACAGGAATTTCATGGCCGCGCATGATTTGCCTCGTGCGTGACGGCGCGAGGCTTCTCCTTCCTTTCGGGCTTCATGTCGAGCGCACCGGCAACCCGCATTCCCGAAATGCCGGTTATCGAGCGGATCGAGACGAGTGGCGTGGAGCTGTGAAGTAAGCGGGGGGCGACCGTGAAACGGTCGCCCGGTACCTTCATCCTGCCGGCCGCCGATACGGGGCTACCTGCAAGCTCCGACTTTATGCATTAGCAGGCGGGCGGGGCCTTAACCCCTTAACCACCACCGAGTGCTTTGAACAGGCTTATGCGGTTGCTTTGCTCGGTGAGCTGCAACGTGATCAGGCTTTTCTGCGCGGTGTAGAGCGAGCGCTGAGAGTCGAGGACGTTCAAGTAACTGTCGGCGCCCGAGCGGTAGCGTTCGGTCGCCAAACGCAGGCTTGTTGCGTAGGCGTCGACTTCGGCTTTTTGTGCGCCCAGCCGGTCGTTGAGCGTACGGCGCTCGGCGAGTGCGTCGGCGACTTCGCGAAACGCCGTCTGGATCGTTTTCTCGTAAGTGGCGATTTGCACATCACGTGTCTTTTCGGCAACGGAGAGCGCCGCGCTCAGTTTTCCGGCGTTGAAGATCGGTAACGTCAGCGTCGGAATGAAGGACCAGGCACGGGTACCGGCGTCGAAGAGATTGCTCAGGCTGCTGCTCGCTGTCCCGAGGGTGCCCGTGAGGGTGATGGAGGGGAAGAACGCGGCGCGCGCCGCGCCGATGTCGGCGTAGGAACCGATCAAGGTGTGCTCGGCGGACACGATGTCCGGACGCTGGAGCAGGACCGAAGACGATAATCCGACCGGCACATCGACTAGGGCCACCGTGTCCGCCACCCCCCCGTTTGCTGCGCTCGGCAACAATTCTGTGGGGACGGTAGTTCCGGCCAGAAGATCGAGTGCATTCCGTGCCTTGTCGACGAGAGCGACATAATTCGCGACGTCGCCGCGTGCCGATTCCGTCGAAGCTTGGGCCTGCGCGACGGTAAGGCGCGAAGTTCCGCCGAGCGCCTGTTGTTTGCGAGTGAGCTCCAGCGTGGCTTCGCGGCTCTCCAGCGTATCCCGCGCGAGCTTGAGCAAGCTCTGATTGGACGCGAGTGTCAGCCAGGCATTGCTGACCTCTGCAATGAGCGATGTACGTACGCTGCGCTGCGTTGACTCGGTTGCCAGAAAGTCCTGCAGCGCGGCATCCCGCAGGTTGGCGATGCGGCCGAAGAAGTCAATCTCGTACGACGTTATTCCCACACCGACGCTGTACTTGCGTGTGATCGATCCCTCGTAACGCGCCGAGTTGCCGCTAGCGGTAGCGTTCAGCGCCGGATAACGCGCGGCATCCTCGATTTGATATTGCGCGCGGGCCTTTTCGATATTCAGAGCGGCGATGCGCAGATCCCGATTGTTGGTCAGCGCCAGTTCGATCGCTCGTTGCAGGCGCTCTTCGGCGACGAGGCGCCGCCATTCGAGCTGGCCGGTGATATCGGCGGCTGGTGCAGACGCCGGCGTCTGGCGGTCGACGGTAGCCGGAACGGGAAGTTCAGGACGAGCATAGTCGGGTGCCAGATTGGCGCACCCAACAAGCAAAGCCGCGCAGAGCAGGGCGAGGGGTGTAACGGCGGGACGCATCAGAGATCTCCTTCGGCATTGGCAACCGTCAGGCGGTCGGACACCTGGGGCGTACGGCGCCGCTCGAATAATCGGCACACGAGAACGAAGAACAGCGGTACGAAAATGAGCCCGAGGACCGTGGCGGTTGCCATGCCGCCTAGAACGCCTGTGCCGATGGCTCGGCGACTCGCCGAGCCGGCGCCCGTGCTGAAGGCCAGCGGCAGAACGCCGAACATGAAGGCGAGAGAAGTCATCAGGATCGGGCGTAGCCGCAGGCGAACGGCTTCGAGCGTGGCATCGACGAGCGATTTGCCCTGCTCGCGCAACGCCTTGGCGAACTCGACGATGAGGATGGCGTTCTTCGCCGAGAGGCCGACCGTGGTTAGCAGCCCGATCTGGAAATAGACGTCGTTCTCGAGGCCGGCGAGCCAAGTCGCGAGGACGGCGCCAATGACGCCGAGGGGTACGACGAGCAGCACCGAGAACGGCACCGTCCAGCTCTCATACAGCGCGGCGAGACAGAGGAAGACGAAGAGTATCGAGATGGCGTAAAGCGCCGGCGCCTGCGAACCCGCCAGCCGTTCCTGATACGACTGGCCGGCCCATTCGTAGCTGATGCCGGGCGGCAGTTGCTTGATGATTTCCTCGACGGCGGCCATCGCGTCGCCGGAACTGACCCCTTGGGCCGCCGAGCCAACAATCTCGTAGGACGAGATGCCGCTATAGCGCTCCAGGCGTGGGGATCCGTAGGTCCAGCTAGTACTCGAGAAGGTTGAAAAGGGCACCATCTCGCCGAGAGAATTGCGCACATGCCATTGTCCGAGATCCTCCGGCTTCATGCGGAACGCAGAATCGCCCTGCACGTACACCTTCTTAACGCGAGAGCGGTCGATGAAGTCATTGACGTAAGTCCCTCCGAGCGCGGACGACAGCGTGCTGTTCACGTCGCTGGTCGCTAGCTTCAGCGCCGATGCCTTGCGATCATCGATATTCACCGAGAACTGCGCCACGTCTTCCAGACCGCTTTGGCGTACCTGCGCCAGCCGTTTGTCCTCGCGAGCCAGCTTCATGAACTGTTCGCGCGCCTTGACCAGCGCGTCATGGCCGTTACCGGCAAGATCCTGCAACTCGACCGTGAAACCCGCGCTCGAGCCGAGGCCGCGAATGAGTGCCGGAAGAATGATGAAGACGCGCGCATCGCGTATCTGGCCCAAGTCGGCGGTCATCTTGCGCGCGAGCGATGCCGCATCCTGCCCCTTGCCCTTGCGTTCGCTCCAGTCCTTCAGTTTGATGAAGCCGTTGGCCGAGGCCTGATCGCCGTTTATGCCGACGACGGTCATGAAGTCGGTCACCTCGCTCTGTTTCGCCAGATAGCTTTCGACCTGACGCAGCACGGCATCGGTGCGGGCGTATGACGATCCGGATGGCAACTGGACCGATATCATCAGCCGGCCCTGATCTTCCTCCGGCAGGAACGATGTGGGCAGTTTGACAAAGGAGACGCCGAGTACGCCCAGGATCAATGCGTAGATCAGCATGAAACGCTTGCTACGCCGCAAAATGCCGGACACACCCTTTTCGTAACGTGTGCCGCTACTGACGAACGATCGGTTGAACCAGGCGAAGAAGCGCTGGATCGGGCCATGCGGCGTGGCGTCCTCATGGTGATCGACGTCCGAGAGACGCAACAGCGACGCGCATAAGGCAGGCGTCAGTGTCATGGCCACGAAAACGGAAAGCAGCATCGACGCAACAATGGTGATCGAGAACTGGCGATAGATGACGCCGGTTGAGCCGCCGAAGAAAGCCATCGGGATGAACACCGCCGAGAGCACCAAGGCGATGCCGACCAGCGCGCCGGTGATTTCTTTCATCGACTCGCGCGTCGCTTCGCGCGCTTCCAGCTTGCGTTCGGTCATCAGCCGCTCAACGTTCTCCACAACGACGATCGCATCGTCGACCAGCAGGCCAATGGCGAGCACCATGCCGAACATGGTCAGCGTGTTGATCGAGTAGCCGAACGCCGCGAGTACGCCGAAGGTGCCGAGCAGCACGACCGGTACGGTGATCGCCGGAATCAGTGTCGCACGCAGGTTCTGCATGAACAGGTACATCACGGCGACAACGAGGACGACGGCTTCGACCAGCGTGATTACTACCTCCTCGATCGAGACCTTGACGAATGGCGTCGTGTCGTAGGGAACGACCGAGTGCATCTGGTTCGGGAAATACGGTTCAAGTTCCGCGATCTTGGCTTTCACGGCATCGGCGACGCCGAGCGCGTTCGCACCGTCGGCGAGCAGGATGGCCATGCCGGTCGTGGGCTTGCCGTTGAGACGGCCGACGACCGAGTAGTTGTCGGCGCCAAGCTCGACGCGAGCGACGTCAGAGAGACGGATCACCGTACCGTCACTTGATGACTTGATCACCACGTTCTTGAACTCATCGACCGTCGTCAGGCGGCTGCGCGCCGAGACCGTCGCGTTGATCAGCTGCTCGGAGGGTGCCGGCAATGCACCAAGCTGCCCGGCTGAAATTTGCGTGTTCTGCGCCGTCAGTGCCGTGGTAATGTCGGACGGTATCAGTGAATACTTTTCCAGCTTGCCCGGATCGAGCCAGATGCGCATCGCATAGCCGGAGCCGTAAGTCTGCACTTCGCCGACGCCATCGATGCGGCTGACGACGTCAACGAGGTTGGACGAAATATAGTCGCCGATATCCACCGAGGTCACGGTGGGGTCGTCGGAAACCAGGGAAACGACGAGCAGGTTGTCGTCGCCGGACTTGGTGACCGTAACGCCCTGGTTCTGCACGGCTTGGGGCAAGCGCGACATCGCCTGCTGCACCTTGTTCTGCACCTGCATCAGCGCTACGTCGGAATTCGTACCGGCCGCGAAGCTGAGTGTGACGCGGGCGCGGCCGCTGGAGGTACTGTTCGACGACATCGATTGCAGGTGGTCGAGTCCTTTCATCTGCTGCTCAATGACCTGCGTGACGGAGTCCTCCACGGTCTTCGCCGACGCGCCGTTGTAGGAGGCTGAGACCGAAACCTGCGGCGGCGCGATGTCCGGGTATTGTTCGAGCGACAGCTGGTGGATCGACAGCGCGCCGCCGATCATGATGAGGATGGCGATGACCCAAGCGAAGATGGGCCGGTCGATAAAGAAGCGGGACATGAGCTCTCCTACTTCGTTGCGACCGTTGTGGGGGGGGGCGTCGCCGCGGTTTTCGACGACGAATCCCCGGAGGGCGCGATGTTGCCGGCAGCCGCCTTTACATCGACAACGCGGACGTTCTGGCCGGGGCGAACCTTGCCGGAACCTTCGACGATTACCCGCTCACCGGCTTTCAACCCCTCGGTCACGCGCCAATTCGTGCCGATCGCTTCTGCAACGACCACTTTGCGCTGCTCAACCTTGTTTTCCGGGGTAACAACTAGCGCCGTGGCTTTGCCGGTGTTGTCACGGCCAATGCCGGGTTGCGGCACCAGCAGCGCTTCGGGGTCTGTACCGTTGTCGAGACGTGCGCGCACGTACATGCCGGGCATCAGCAGACGTTCGGGGTTCGGCACCAGCGCGCGCAAGGTGACAGCGCCCGTGGTTGTATTGACCGTGACGCCGGTAAATTGCAACTTGCCTTCGTGTGCGTAGGTGCTGCCGTCCTCAAGAACGACCAGGATGCGCGCTGTGTCGCCATCGCTCTTGAGCGCGCCGCTGGCCAGAGCCTTGCGCAGTTGTAGCACTTCGAGGCTGGACTGCGGAACGTCAATATAGATCGGGTCGAGCTGTTGCACGGTCGTCAGCGCGGTTTCCTGGTTCGCCGTTACGAGCGCGCCCGGCGTGACCGACGATTCTTCAACGCGGCCGGTGATCGGCGACGAGATCCGGGTCCGTTCCAAGTTGATCGTTGCCGTGTCCAGCGCGGCTCTTGCGGCCGCGAGATCGGCTTCGGCTTGCTGCAAGCTCGCCTGTGCGTCTTCGTTATCCTGTTGGCTGATTGCGTCGATCGCGAGCAGTTCTGTCTGGCGCTTTGCCTTGAGGCGCGCTGCGTTGAGCGTTGCCTCGGCTCGCTGCACGCTCGCTTTCGCGCTCGCATACGCCGCCTGGTAGCTCGCTGGGTCGATTTGATAAAGCAGTTCCCCTGCCTTGACGAGAGCCCCTTCGGTGAAGCTGCGTTTCTGAATGATTCCACCGACTTGGGGACGGATCTGGGCGACCATGTACGCCGACGTGCGTCCCGACAACTCCTTGCTCAGCGTCAAGGGTTGTGTGGAAAGCGTGACCACCCCAACTTCTGGTAGTGGCGGGGTACCCCCCGTGGCCGATTGGCTCTCGGTACAGCCGATGAGAAAGACGGCAGAGCCGAACGCGATACAGAGAGCGGCAATTGGTGCCGTTGCACGGGTGCGGGGCGATAGGCAATAGCGGACAGCCTTCAAGGTGGGCTCCTTTGTAAGTTCAATCGGCAGTCCGTAAGCAAACGCAGCGCAAGAGCCTCTGTCGTAAGAAAAGCCCGGAATGTTGGCGGCGCGGCAGAACGCGATACGCCGCGACACGGTGAGTCGCTTTAGCGGACAGTCGCCGTTATGGCTTCAGCGGCGTAACGGGCTCTATTTTCCGGAGGCGGCAATTCAGAAAGATTTCGCGCCGGCGTGGAAGGATTGCAAATTGTTTCAGCCGGTGTGGGCGCAGGAATGGGACGGGGCGGTTGGCAGCGGAGTGCGGATGCGGGACTTTACTCATATGCCAACACATACGGGCCGCGGGGTTGGTGTTTCGGCTAGGGCGCCACAAGGTCTGCAGACCACCAGGAAGCGGACCCACAGACCCGCTACCGAACCATCCTCACGCTTTTCCTAGTTACAACGAATCGAAAGGGCTGATTACCGACCTAGTTAATTGGTGAACGTGCGTATAAATCATCGTCGTCTGCAAGCTGCGATGGCCTAACAACAGCTGTATGGTTCGAATATCCGTCCCCGCAGCTAACAAGTGCGTCGCAAAGCTATGGCGTAAGCAATGGATACTCGCGTGCTTGGTAATCCCCGCCCGTCGGATGGCCTGCTTAAAGGCCCGCTGAATCGTCGAGTCCGACGTGTGCCAGCGGGCCTGACGCCCACTGGAACCCCAGGGCCGCAAGCTCGCCGACGGAAAGGCGTATTGCCAGGCGAGCGAAGCCGAAGCGGTTGGATACTTCCTGACCAAGGCATCCGGCATCGAGGCGAGCCCCGCGCCCTTGGCCGTATCGTCTCGATGCAGGGTAGCAATGCGCAGCAAATGCTGTTGCAATGGAGAAACCAGCCGGACCGGCAACACCGTCGTCCGGTCCTTGCTCCCTTTACTGTTGCGGATCGACAGCGTACGTGACGCCAAATCGATATCCTTGACCCGCAAGCTGACGCATTCATGAATGCGCCGACCGGCCCCATAAATCAGCTCCGCCATCAGCCGCGCCGTTCCTTGCATTTGAGCGAGCGTACTCCTCACTTCATCCGTGGTGAGGACGACCGGAACCCGAAGGCGTCGCTGCACGCGCTGCAGATTCCCCTGGCGGCCCAGCGGATGGTTCAGCACCTCGCCGTAGAGAAAAACGATCGCGTTTAGCGCCTGGGACTGCGTCGACGCTGAGACATGGCGCACCGCCGCCAGATAATTGAGGAAGGCTTCAACTTCACCTGGCCCCATGTCTTTGGGATGGCGCTTCCCGTGGAACAGCACAAACTGCCTCACCCAATACCGATAGGCGCTCTCGGTGCTACGACTGAAGTGACGGCGCAGGCAAACAATCGACAGAAGGTCCAGCAGGCGGGGGCTTCCGGTGGGGTTGTCACTCCATGAGTGTCACTCCTTTAGCAAGTAAAAACCACAAGCATACCGGCGTCCTGCCGCCAGGGAAGAAATCCACAGGCGTCCGGCATATTGGAGTTGTTATACTGACAGCCAAAATACCAAGTGCTTGAAAACCATGGGTCACAAGCCGCCTTCTGAACCTCATCCATATCAATTGTTATACGGACCCCGGTGTCCGTGTAAACACTGTTAGGCCGCACGACTGGCCCACATGACGACAGAGGCTCAGACCGCTGTCATTTCGTTCTGCTCGGGAGCCAACGATGACGCAATTGCCGATGAATGTCCGTAAGCTCGAACTCGACATTTACGCGAAACGGTTGCGCTTCATTAACCGTGAAATGGCCGTGCTAACGGCCAGTCTCGCGTTTGCTGCTGCATCTACGGACGCGCCTATTCAGTTTGCCTACGCGAGCTTCTTTGTTGTGATTCTGTTTGGCTATCACCACGACCGCCCATACCAGGGCATCTTAGAACTCTGGCGGAAGGTGAACCACCCGCTAGTACAGGTTCGTCGCGTTTGGCGAGACTACCTGCCGATTATTGTTGCGTGGTCACTCCTTTCATTGGTTGCAGTCGGTTTCGTAGATAAGCATGGTTTCATTCCTCGCTGACTGCGGCCTAACCCGGCAATGCACCGGACCTGTGCGAAAAGCCGCGCAGGCCGGTGATTTTGGACGTTAAGCGTCTTTATGCCGTTCCTTGCAACCAGTCGTCTTGGAGTGGAAAGCTACCTCACCATTGGAGCGCCCGGCGTCGCGCTTTGGCTTTCCGCTCAGGTTCTCTCCGCCGACGAAGTCGCAATCCTGCGCGGATGTGGAAAAGATGTGACGGTGTTTACGTATGAGATAGCTTCTCCCGAGGCAGTCTCCCGCGCAATCGCTACCATCAAACAACACTACCCGAACGAAACGGTCTGGTCTGAGCAAACCGACTTGCCGAGATCATTGAGCAGCGCCGATATTGCGCAAGCATTTCTTAACCGAGAGCCTATCGTCAGCGTTAAGTTTTTCCATAATGCCTACGTCAGAGTCGCGGATGGCGAACATCAAGGCGAATGCGGGTCACTCGTAACGGTTCTCTCATTGTTACCGGAACCAACCTATGTTGTTGAGCTGGAGTCAGGGCATGATGCTAACGTTTTGCAGTCTGCGGTTGAGCGAGCAGATGCCTAACACAGTGGTCAAGGCCGCTCCCTTCGGTCGCTGGACGCTGTGCGATCAAGCGGCGCGCAGCGCCCCTTACCTTCCACGTTAGGCCTACAGATGACATCCAACATTGTCAATCGGAACCTTGGAATTCTTGTCGCCGCATGTGTTGTTGGCTGGTATTCGAGTACGTTCTTTTTCCTATTGCTCTTTCCTAGCTTATTGATTTATTGGCTGGCGAGAAGATTTCTCTCTCCTAAAGCGGCTACATACGCAATCTCGATTGCCGCACAATCAGCCCAAGTTGCCGTTAGCACGGCATTTTTACCCGTGCTGTTTTCAAGAATCCAAGTTCCTATTAACTTGTTGGGCTTGATGGTTGACACAGTCGTTCCAATAACCGGGTTAGTGTGGCTTGTCATAAAGCCTGGCCTCAAGCCCGTGGTCTTCCTCAGCGTGTTTCAAGTATCAATGCTAGTGTTCAATGGTTATGTAGGTCTCCAACTTCCAATCGGCGACTCTCAGCACAAGGCGGTTGTCGCTCACATATTCTGGAGGGTTGAAGCTCTCATCGCCATGTGGTCATCACTTATGAACTACGAGCCCTCCAATGCTAAAACCATCGCCTAACCAAGCGCTCAACCGCGCTCCCTTTGGTCGCTGGACGCTGCGCGATAAAGCTGCGCAGCGCCGGTTAGCTCTACGTTAAGGAGACAATGTCGTGGGAGCGCCAGGTGGGCCAGACGAAGATGCGTGGAAAAAGATGACACCTCGCGGAAAGAGGATTTACTGGTTATCGGTAGCAATCGTCTTTGGCTGGATAACCTACTTATTTTTTCGGTAGTTCCTTAGGCCCCGTTTCCCATATCAAGACTGTTCTCGTCGCTATGTCGGAAACCATCTCTCTCGAAGAAAGCTTTGAGTATTCATTGCACCACTTCCTGCAATGGCTTGAAGTTCTGACTATGAAACCTATTGAGCTATGCAATACGTGGGGCAATTACAACGTAGCGTGGGAACTCGTTTCTGATCTCAACACAGACGGAAACTCAGTCGTCACTATGAGTTGCAGTTACCTTAGCGAAGAGCAGAAGCAAGAAGTTCGTAGTTTTCTAAGTAATCTCAATGGCATTCCGAGGTCATTGCTCGTCTCAGCTACGTCTGCCTCTGCCAACCAAGAGGCAATGAGCCATTCAGCTTGGGCGCCTTATAAGCAGGGAGCATCGGGACTGCTGCAGGTTCTTGAATCCGCCGCAGTTAAGAATCGAGCGTATTTCTCCAACCTATGAACCCTAAGCCGGCGCTCAATCTCGTTCCTTTCAGTCGCTGGACGCTGCGCGATAAAGCCGCGCAGCGCCGGTTAGCTCTACGTTAGGCAGCCAAAAATGGCCCGCGCGCAGCTGATTGAAATTGATCTCAGAAACATATCAAGCTCCGAGGAACTGCATTCCTTATTGATGGAAGCGCTGGGGTTCCCGAGTTGGTACGGCTGCAACTGGGATGCATTTTGGGATGCCGTTACAGGTTTGGTTGAAATGCCATTGAAGCTAAAACTAATTGGCTGGCAAGACTTCTCTCTACGCCTACCGCGTGATGCGAGAATCATGAAAGAGTGCTTCACAGATATGGAATTCCAATTCCCGCGGTTCGCTTCCGAGGTGCTTTATGTTTGAGTTCGATCGTGAAGTGCAACAAAACCATTGGTGCACATCGCCTAACACTACGGTCGAGGGGACGGCAGGGTACGGTCCTTGGTTTCTTCGAGCGCTTCCACGCTGCCGCCCCTCACCTTCACGTTAGGTGCCAGAACATATGCCCTTCTATCGCTTCCAGATTGACTCGCCGCTCGCAACGCAAGCCGTACTGCTTCGCGTGCGCGGGCTTATGCGCGAATCACCGAGTATTCTCCAGGCGATCAAGGAGTCGTTTGGAAAGCGTCCGCAAGGCGGCCCACCGTTCATCGGCACCCTCGACGGGACCACGTTCAAGATGCGCCGCGACATTCGCTACCGGAACTCATTCTTACCCCAAGTGCATGGCAATGTGATATCGGCTCCAGCTGGTTCCAGAATTCTCGTAAGAATGAATCTGCATCCTCTTATCGCTGCCTTCATATTGTTCTGGCTCGGAGCAGTCGGTGTCGGCGCAGTCGCTGCCTTCATGTCCGAAAGTAGGAGCATCCAATCTGTGCTCATTCCCGCGGGTATGTTCATGTTTGGCATCGTGCTCACGGCGGGAGGCTTCTACCCCGAGGCTGTCAAAGCTCGACGCCTGCTGGAGCAACGCATTGCAACTGGCGCCTAACCCTTCCATCGAGGGGACATCCTCCAGCAGGCTTAGCCTGCGTCCGTCCGCCCCTCATGTCAGAGGTTAGCCTCATCATGCTCGGCACTCACGATCTCACACTATTCGTCATATCCGGTCTGCTGCTCAACATCACGCCGGGAGCTGACTCGCTCTACATAGCCACCCGTAGCGTTACTCAGGGTGCTAAGGCTGGTGTTGTCGCGACCCTCGGCATCAGCCTCGGTTGTTATGTTCATGTCTTGGCTGCCGCTTTAGGGCTATCGGCAGTTCTCACAACTTCTGCCGTGGCATTTACCTTCGTTAAGCTCGCGGGCGCCGCCTATCTCCTTTATGTCGGGCTGTCACTTATCCGCTCTCGCCCTGCGCAAGCGCAGTCCGTTGGCATCGTCCCTGATGCTTCGCTACGAACCATCTTTGCCCAAGGTTTCCTTACCAATGTCCTCAACCCAAAGGTTGCGCTGTTCTTCTTGGCCTTTGTGCCGCAGTTCATTGAGCCATCTGCTACCAACAAACCGCTTGCGTTTTTGTTTCTCGGGGCCATCTTCAATTTCAACGGTACCCTATGGTGCCTGTTCCTGGCGTGGGCCACGGCGCGCATCGGCTCGCTTGGTATCGGGCGTCAGGCGGCCGCTTGGTTTAGTCGCAGCATAGGTGTTTTCTTTGTCTATCTGGGGGTTCGCCTTGCGCTCACCAAACAGGGCTAACCCGGCAGTCGACAGGGACGCCGGTCAAGTGGCGGCTCTCCGGACCAGGCGCCTCGCGCGGCGCCTCTCTCTTCCACGTTAGGCCGCACAGAGCGATATGTCCGCTTTCTCACTACCTCAAGAACTAAGCTCGCCTTGGTTCTTTGTATTCTTCGCTTTTATGTGGCTTGCAATCACAGGGGGCCTTGCACTCCTCTCCGGTTGGAGAAGCCTCGCAACAAATTGGCCCAGGCAATCCAAGCCAAAGGGCAAGCGCTTTTGGTTTGCATCGGGCGCAATCGGAATAGGGCTGCTTCCAGTGAGGTACAGCAACTGCCTCACGGTCACAGTAGCTGACGATGGGCTTGGTATCGAAATCTTGTTCCCTTTCAGATTTCTCAGTCCACCGATCTTCATTCCATGGAAGCAGATTGCCAGCGTTCCTGAGGGGCAGTTTCTGTTCTTTCGCCACGTGGTCGTCCAGCCTCTCAATCACTGGTCCAGGATCAAGCTATATGGCCGGGTGCCAGAAAGTACTAAAAGCTAGTGAAGGTCGTACACAAAGTGCGGCCTGACTCTTCCATCGAGAGGACGCTATCCGGCCTTCGGCCTCCAAGCGTCTCTCATGTCAAACGTCAGCCGTCAGGAACACTACCTCTGTTCACCATCACCAGCGAGGTGTCGCCCCATGCGGATCATTCGCTCCAGAGAGTTCACCGCCGACCGTGCTTGGGGTGCCATATCAATCGCCAACATGAGCGGTATCACTACTCGCGTTCACTGGACAGACAAGCCCTACAAGTGGCATGTAAACGACGGTGAAGAGGTCTTCGCCGTTCTCGATGGCATCGTCGATATGCATTACCGCGAGGCAGGTGTCGAAAGCATCGTCAGGCTTGGCGTTGGCGACATTTTCTTTGCTCAGGTAGGGTGTGAGCACGTCGCTCACCCCCGTGGTGAGGCACGGGTCCTCGTAGTGGAGCGTGAAGGCAGTGTATGAGTAATTTGCCGGCTAACCCGTCGTTGCATCCGATCTGCCCCAGTCCGCTTCGCGGCCTGCTGTCAGCTGAGCTTGTACGCTTTCTCTGTCGGCATCGACTGACTCAAGGAGCAAGCCCTTAATGCAGACGCAAACCCTGCGAGATGGGGCTGAATCATTCACAGTCTCCGTACACGAAGCCAAGAAAGCTTCCCGAGTTGTGCTTTTTGCGGTGGGCGCAGGGGGCCAGCCTGAGCGTCATGCGACGCTTCTGGACGCTCTGGCTGAATCCGGTTACACGGTCGTTGCTCCGCATTTCGACCGACTCGCTTCGCCGGTTCCTAGCGAAGCCAACTTGACTCTCCGGGCGAGGCGCTTGTCTCTCGCACTCGACGTATTCGTGCAACCCGGCGCCACCGTCGTAGGGGTAGGGCACTCTATTGGCGCAAGTACCCTTGTCGCTCTAGCGGGAGCGCAGATGTGGTTAGGGCCTGGTCGGCGCGTCAAGATCGCGCCGGACAGTCGAATAATTCGGTTGGCCCTGTTGGCGCCACCCACCGGATTCTTCAAAGCGCCTGGGGCACTCGATGCCGTGCGCGTTCCAATTTTGGCCTGGGTCGGTTCCGGAGATGACATCACACCGCCAGCTCAAACGGAATGGTTGGTGCAGGCCATGCGTGATTGGCAAGCCGTCGATGTTCGCGTCACGGCGGGTGCCGGTCATTTCTCATTCATGGATCTGCCACCGCCGCAAACCACGGAACCCTTGCCAGATAAGCAAGCCTTTCTTCGCGAGTATTCAAGTGAAGTCTGCCGGTTCGTGGGTCGCTAAAGGAACCACTGTCCATGGCAAACGGCCTACGGCACGTGCTACGGATAACGCGGCACTCAACCGGATGCTACGCGATAAGGCGGCGACGCGGATAGCTCTACGGTACAGGGCTGAACATGCTTACGATTGAACGCGCCTTACCTCAAGATGCCCCTGCGATCCTGGCTCTCCAGAGGCTCGCCTTTCAGTCCGAAGCAGCGCTCTACAACGACTGGTCGATTCCGCCGCTCACGCAAACGCTCGAGGCGTTACTCAAAGAGTTTTCCGCCGCTATCATTCTCAAGGCGATTGCCGAGGGTCAGCTTGTGGGGTCTGTTCGCGCCAGGTGTCACGATGGCCTCTGCGAGGTTGGTCGTCTCATTGTGCACCCTGCCTTTCAACGTCGAGGTATCGGCTCACGACTGCTGACGGCCATTGAAGACCAATTTCCGGCGGTTACCCGATTTGAGCTTTTCACCGGAAGCAAGAGTGAAAGCAACCTTCGGCTCTATCAACGGGCGGGCTATCGAATCACCCGAACCAAGTCGCTCTCTCCGGCGGCATCCATCACCTATCTGGAGAAGCGTGCTAATCCAGCCGGCTAGGCCTGCGTTCAACGATCCGCACGACAGGCCGTGCGGTCGCCTCCGCTCCACGTTGAACATGAGCCCTTGGGTCGTGAGCCATCCACTGCAGTAACGATACCGGTCGATAATCGCCATGGATAGCGAGTGGCAGCTAACTGGCGCCTAGCTGCCCGAATTCAACCAAATGTCCAAGGTCGGCTTTGGCCGACGATCTGCCAGTACACATGACCACATGTTGTTCGCTGCACCTTGCTGCTCGTCCCTAATAGAAATTACAACGCGCATCATCCGTACAAAAGGTGAATTCCGCGTTCAGGTCTGAAAAAAGTGATCTTTTGATAGTGAGCGCACGCTATCGATAAAACCCTTACCATTCAATGTTGTGGGCTCTCAAGTTCGTGATCAAGGCTCTCAAACTGGATGATCAACAACAACAGCACAAACAATTCGCACCTTGAAATTCCGGCACCCTGTCCCTATTATTAGCACTCGTCCGATGTGAGTGCTAATAACTCCATCTGCACGCTTTCTGCTCCTCGCGGCAGATCCAGTTAAAAGTAAGTCGTCACTTGTGCTAATACCTAGGAGAAAACTGCATGAAAATCCGTCCTTTGCATGATCGCGTGATCGTCAAGCGCTTGGAAGAAGAACGCAAGACCGCGTCCGGCATTGTGATTCCGGACAACGCCGCCGAAAAGCCCGATCAAGGGCAAGTTCTGGCGGTTGGACCGGGCAAGCGCGACGAGAGCGGCAAGTACATCACCCCGGATGTGAAGGTGGGCGACCGCGTGTTGTTCGGTAAATACGCCGGTCAGACCGTCAAGGTTGACGGTGAGGAAGTGCTGGTCATGCGCGAAGAAGACATCATGGGTGTCGTCGAAGCCTGATCCGGCGCCGGCGTGCATAACGATCCCGATTCACACCAATACGAATAGTTAGGAGTATCTCTATGGCAGCAAAAGACGTTAAGTTTGGCGATTCCGCACGCGCCCGCATGGTTGAAGGCGTGAACATCCTGGCCGACGCGGTCAAGGTCACGCTCGGTCCGAAGGGCCGCAACGTTGTGCTCGAGCGCTCGTACGGCTCGCCCACGGTGACCAAGGACGGCGTTTCCGTCGCCAAGGAAATCGAACTCAAAGACAAGTTCATGAACATGGGCGCGCAGATGGTCAAGGAAGTTGCGTCCAAGACCTCCGACATCGCCGGCGACGGTACGACGACCGCCACCGTCCTCGCCCAATCGATTGTGCGCGAAGGCATGAAGTACGTCGCCGCTGGCATGAACCCGATGGATCTGAAGCGCGGCATCGACAAAGCCGTCGTCGCCACCGTCGAAGAACTGAAGAAGCTTTCCAAGCCCTGCTCGACGAACAAGGAAATCGCTCAAGTCGGCGCCATCTCTGCCAATGCCGATACGTCGATCGGCGACATCATCGCCCAAGCGATGGAAAAGGTCGGCAAGGAAGGCGTCATCACCGTTGAAGACGGCAAGTCGCTGAACAACGAACTCGACGTCGTCGAAGGGATGCAGTTCGACCGCGGCTACCTGTCGCCCTACTTCATCAACAACCCCGACAAGCAGATCGCCATCCTCGAAAACCCGTATGTTCTGCTTTTCGACAAGAAGATCTCGAACATCCGCGATCTGCTGCCCGTCCTCGAGCAAGTCGCCAAGGCCGGCCGTCCGCTGCTGATCATCGCCGAAGACGTCGAAGGCGAAGCGCTAGCGACCCTGGTGGTAAACAACATTCGTGGCATCCTGAAGACCTGCGCCGTCAAGGCACCGGGCTTCGGTGACCGCCGCAAGGCCATGCTCGAAGACATCGCTATCCTGACCGGTGGCCAAGTGATCGCCGAGGAAGTTGGCCTGACGCTTGAAAAGGCCACGCTCAATGAGCTCGGTCAAGCCAAGCGCATCGAAGTCGGTAAGGAAAACACCACGATCATCGACGGCGCCGGTGCTGCCGCGAATATCGAAGCGCGCGTCAAGCAGATCCGTGCCCAGATCGAAGAAGCGACGAGCGACTACGACAAGGAGAAGCTGCAAGAGCGTGTGGCCAAGCTGGCCGGCGGTGTTGCGCTGATCAAGGTCGGCGCCGCAACCGAAGTCGAAATGAAGGAGAAGAAGGCCCGCGTCGAAGACGCTCTGCATGCGACCCGTGCCGCTGTCGAAGAAGGCATCGTTCCGGGAGGCGGCGTGGCGTTGCTGCGTGCGCGCGCCGCTCTGGGCGAACTCAAGGGCAGCAACGTCGATCAGGAAGCCGGCATCAAGATCGTCCTGCGCGCGATGGAACAGCCGCTGCGTGAAATCGTCGCCAATGCCGGGGATGAGCCGTCCGTCGTCGTCAATGCCGTGGTTAACGGCAAGGGCAACTACGGCTTCAACGCCGCCTCCGGCGAGTACGGCGACATGGTCGAAATGGGCGTTCTCGATCCGACCAAGGTGACCCGTACGGCGCTGCAAAACGCCGCGTCGATCGCCGGCCTGATGCTGACCACCGACTGCATGGTTGCCGAACTCATCGAAGACAAGCCGGCTGCCGGTGGCATGCCTGGCGGTATGGGCGGCATGGGCGGTATGGGCGGCATGGACATGGGAATGTAATCAGCCGGCCGATAAAGCCGAACTGACCCAGTCATTCGTCGAAAGCCCCGCGTCTTCCAGAGACGCGGGGCTTTTTTATTGCCGTCTTTTGTCGATTGCCGGTGCAACGCGGCTGAATACGCGGCCGAAAGGCCTCAATGCGTTCATGGGCACTTATTCGCGCGCTGCGTGTCATATGCCGCGTTCGATCTCTGCGGTTGAAGCAATTGAGAAAAAGAGGGAATCCGGAAGCGAACCCCGATTGGGCCCGGAAAAAAAGGCGGGGAGCGCCCGGTGCAGTAGCAGGCACCCCCCGAGTTTAGGCCGAAACCAAAACTCCTAAGACCGTAAAGGAGAACAGCAAACGCAGGCTAAGACCGGCGGCTTACAGAAACCTTACGAAAAACCATTTCGCCAGGGAGGCGATATGCGAATCCTGCTTGCAGAAGATGACCGGATCATCGCGGACGGATTGGGACGCTCACTACGCCAGTCGGGGTACGCCGTCGACTGGGTAGCGAACGGTCAGGATGCCGACAACGCCCTGCTGACGGCGAGCTACGATCTAGTGATCCTCGATGTTGGCCTGCCCAAGCTATCGGGCTTGGAAGTGCTGCGCCGTTTCCGTGCCCGGGTGTCGCGTGTTCCTGTCCTGATCTTGACGGCGCTGGACGGCATCAGTGACCGCGTCAAAGGGCTCGATCTGGGCGCTGACGATTACATGGTGAAGCCGTTCGAGCTTCCGGAACTGGAGGCGCGTGTTCGTGCATTGACTCGGCGGTCCACGGGCACGACGCCGGTCATCCAGTTTGGCGCGTTGTCTTTCGATCAAACCGACCGCTGCGCGTTGCTCAATGGCGAGGTGCTCGACCTCTCGGCGCGCGAGCTTGGCCTGCTCGAAATTCTCATGCTCAGGGCGGGGCGTCTGGTAAGCAAAGATCAGCTGGTCGACCACCTCTGCGGCTGGGGCGAGGAAGTGAGTCACAACGCCATCGAGGTCTACGTTCATCGCTTGCGGAAAAAACTCGAATCAAGCGGCGCCACCATCACCACCGTCCGTGGCCTCGGATACTGCTTTGAAAAGTCAGCGCAAGAAACTCACGCCTGACACGCAGCGCTCGCTGTTCGGCGAGATCCTGGATTGGATGCTCGCCCCGCTGCTGTTTGTGTGGCCGATCAGTATAGCGGTGACGCACTACTTCGCGACGACGGTCGCCGACTACCCCTACGATCAGGCGCTACGCGAACGCGCCACGGCGATCGCCCGTCAGGTCAGGTTCGTGGCCGGTGAGCCTTCGCTCTCACTGCCGGCGTCTACGCGTGCTTTCCTGCGGTCGGACGAAACGGACAACGTGTACTTCCGCGTACGTCGACATGATGGTCGCCTGCTCGCTGGTGACGCAGAGTTGCCGGCCGCGGTCGACGAGATGCCTGCGGGTACGGAGCCTGGCGAGGTCTACTTTCGCGACATCGACTATCGCGGCCAGGACTTGCGCGTCGCCTACACCTACGTAGCTGCAGCTGGGCCACCCAGCGGGAGGGAGGTGATCGTCGAAGTAGCCGAAACGTTGGAAAAGCGTTCGCAACTTTCGAACAAGATCATCGCTAGCGTAATCCTGCCGCAGTTTGTAATCATTCCCCTGGCAGTGATCCTCGTCTGGTTCGGGCTTTCGCAAGGACTGCGCCCGTTGGCGTATCTGCGCGAACGCATCGAAACGCGGAAAGAGGCGGACCTTTCCCCAATCGCGGCTGGTCGCGTTCCCGAGGAGCTGGCGCCCCTGACCGAAGCCTTCAACTCGATGCTGGCCCGTATGCAGCACAATATGGACGCCCAGCGACGCTTCATCTCGGACGCCGCGCATCAGATGCGCACGCCGCTTACGGGGTTGAAGATGCAGGCTCAACTCGCGATGCGGGAAAACGATCCTGACCAGCTTCGCTATGCGCTTGAAAATATCTCAAGCAGCGTGGACCGTGCGTCGCATCTCGTTAACCAACTGCTCGCATTGGCACGGGCGGAAACCGGCGAACACGCCGAACAGCCGATGGTCGCGATCGATCTCGACCAATTGTTGCGCGAAACCGTCGAGGATTGGGTCATGCGCGCGCGAGTCCGCCGCATCGACCTCGGCTTTGAACGGACCGGGCGCATGCCGATTTTCGGTAATGCGTTTCTGCTGCGCGAAATGATCAACAATCTGCTCGACAACGCCTTGCGCTACACGCCCGACGAAGGTCGCGTTACAGCCCGCGTTGTCGCTCAGTCGGATTTTGTCATGCTCGAAATCGAAGACAGCGGCGTCGGTATCTCCGAGGCCGAAGCGCATAAAGTGTTCGACCGTTTCTACCGGGTGGAGGGCACTGGCGTCGAGGGCACAGGGCTCGGGCTTGCCATTGTGCGCGAAATCGCCGAATTGCACCGGGCGGTAGCGAGCCTTCGCCCGAGACCCGTCGACGAGCATGGCCAACGCCCCCCCGGCTGCATCGCTCGCGTCCTGTTTCCCCTGTACATGACGCCCGACGAGGCCGACCCGCCTCAGGAACGCTCCTCGGAAGTGCTTTTTAGCCAGCCGTAGAAAAGGTACTGCGGACTTTTGACGAAGCCAACCCGAGCCGCTATAATCGCGCCTTCTTGTTTGGCCAGTTAGCTCAGTTGGTAGAGCAGCGGACTGAAAATCCGCGTGTCCGTGGTTCGATTCCGCGACTGGCCACCAGTTTTTTAGACGGCTCCCGCTCGGGGGCCGTTTTCGTTTCTGGGGCAGGCTTCGCGGCGGTTTTCTCGGCAGTTTCGGCAAGCTGTCGGGCTTCGGCCGCCAAGACAAAAGGGAGCCACACTTCGCGGCGGGTCGGGTTCTTTTCCGTCACTAGTTCGCTAGCCGCGATGACCTCAATTCGCTCCACTTCCAGCAAATCCGCCAGCATGACGCATGCGTAGTTCGGCAGGCCCCGCCTGTGGGCTTTTGCATTGGTAATCGTCGTGTCCAACTGGCTTAGGTGCTTCGCAAGAGCGATCACCGAACCCGCCTTCTGAATCCCTAGCTCGATGTAGTTGCGCAGTTCCATCGGTTTCCTTCGGCCGTTGACTTGCAAAAATGCAAGATGTAGAGTCTTGCAAAATTGCAAGGTTGCAAATTTGTAAGTTCGATTGATTCTAGCTGTATCGATCGACGTTAGCAAAAGGCACGAGTGGGGCTACCGGCTCATGTACTTCAAAGCCAAACCCGCGAAGGCCAAAGCGGCAAGGAGCCAAGTGGTGATGGCGAAGACCTTGAACGGATTAACGCGCTTTCGGGGAGTGGCTCGGGCAAACCGCTGCCGCATCGCTTGCAGCCTCCGTTCCTTGACGCGTTCCGGCAGGTGATACGAATGATAGTCGCGCTCGTCTATTGGCATGTCATTCCAACCCTTGCTGTTCGTGGTGATCGATTCACCACGGAAATATAGACCGACCGAAGCAAAAGAGGGTTCGCGATGACCAAAAGAGCGCCGGAAGCTCCTTCACTCGAAACGATGCGTCTCTCCGAGGCGCAGCTTGCCGAAATCTACCAAGACGTTAAAAGAGGGCTCGCGCAGGCCGAAGCGAACCTCCGCTTCCATGCGTCCGCGCGTCGCCCGGAGCGCAGCGAGGACGCGCGCGGCCGCATGGCTTCCCCCGCTACTAACAGGGGGGTAAAGTCCGGGCAACCGCGCCAAGTCATCGCCGCCAAGCTCCGTTTAGAAGACGGTCAAGTCATCGAAATTCCGGCGCGTCGGACGTGGGGAGGGTCGGCCGCGTTCCTCGATTGGGTGAACTTCACCACCGACGAACGGGACTTCTTTTTCGGTAAGGCGTGCGTCACCGACGAAGAAGTGATGGACCGCGTGTCCTACAAGCTCAAAGAAATCTTTGGCTTCGGGATCACCAAACAACGCGACGGCGGCGCGAACTTCTACGACCGCTCCTACATCATCGGCGATGGCTACGGCCTTGTCTGCTACGGCGGGCAACGGAACACCATCCTCATCATGCTCTCCGGTGAAGGCTGCGCTGCGGCGAGGGACGGATGGGAAAAACGCCTGTACCACTTCCTCACCACAGCGTGCAGCCATCGCGCCAAGCTAACCCGCGTCGACTGCGCCCACGACGACTACAAGGGCGAAAGCTACTCCGTCACGCAAGCCGATGCTGACTTCGACGCCGGCAAGTTCAACACCGGGGGCCGTAACCCCAATCACGAATACCGGGGCAACTGGAAACGCCCGACCGGCAAAGGTCGAACCCTCTACATCGGCAATCGAGAAAGCGGCAAATTCTGTCGCGTTTACGAGAAGGGACGCCAACTCGGCGACCGTACCTCCGAATGGGTACGCGTCGAAGTCGAGTTCAAAGCGATCCACCGCTTTATCCCCTTCGAAATCCTCCTACAGCCCGGCCAATTCCTAGCGGCGGCGTATCCCGCCTTTGCGTGGATATCCCAACGTCAAGAACGCATCTTGACCACGCAAAAGAAAACCGAAATCACCTACCAGTCGGCGTGTGAGAACGGCCGTAAGCAACTCGGCGCACTCATCAACGTAATGCTCGCCATCGAAGGCACGGCGGAAAAGGTCGTGCAAAAGCTGATCCGGGACGCCATCCCCGCGCGTCTCAAAGTGCCCATGTGGCGCACGGTCGGCGAATGCATCCACGAGTACCAACGCGAGCAATGCCCGCGAGAAGTTTTCGACAACATGGCGCTCGCATAGCGCCTTCTTTGAGGAGATAGCAAATGGAAAGCCGCTTTCAAGTGTTGGGATGCAAAGGCTTCAAGGGCGAAGTGGAAGGCGTGAACTACGACTCGACAACGCTTTACATCGTTATGCCCGTGTCAAAACGCGCCGGGACCGAAGCCGGGTTCAACGTCAAGGAAGTGAAGTTCGGCAAAGAAGAAGAGTTCCAAAAACTCAAAAACCTCCCGTTCCCGGTCATGGCCGAACTCGATTTGGAAATCAACACCAAGGGCATTGAGTGCTTCGGCTTCAAGGCGGTGAAAGCTCAAGAGCAACCGAACAAGGGGTAAGCCATGGGACGCGACCTGCGCCAAGTGTGGGTGATACAGGACAAGCGAAGCGGGATGTTCCTGCATCTCGATCTGTACCTAACCCGCTCGCTCAAGGAAGCGGGTCGCGCTCCTGATCCGCTCTGCGCTCAAGAAACCGCACGGCTCAACCTCAGCGGGCCGTTCGAAATTCACACGTTTTGGGAACCGAGGGTGGACTAATGAGCAAGCAACAAAACGCCGCTGTAGCCATGACGTTAACGTTGCCCGGTATTCCCGCGAAGCGTGGCCGGCCAGTCACCGGAAGGGCAATGAGTGGAGCCGAACGTCAACGGCGGTTTCGCAAACGTCATAAAACCATCGAAACCGGCGAACGCATCGGAGCCACGATAAAGCGTTTGGCCGAGCAGTTCGAACTCTCCGAATTGCAGGTCACGCGGGAGCTACTGCGATTCGCGTTATGTAACAGAAATTGGTGGAGAACCGGTTTTCCGTCACGCGTAACGGAATAGAGCGAACACGTGGACGGCAACGCGGAGGACGTCATGACAGCGATGAACGCCGTTTATTGGGCAGCGATTGGGGAAGGGTTGGCGATAGGCGCCTTGCTCGGCGTCCTCCTTGATCGCGTGGCCCTTGGGCGCTGGTTCTGGCAGCGAAGGACGAAACGTGTTCCGCGTCGTTAGTCTCCTGCTCGCGCTCGTCGTGTGCGGGCTGGCACACGCCAAGTATTTCGCCGAAGTGCAGGTGAGCGTCGACGCCAACAACTGGTGGCCGCAAGGCTTGTACTCCGGCATGCGCTCCGGCTGCTACGACGATGCGTTCACGGCCATCGCCTCGTTCCCGAATGGCGGCATGGGCTGGCGGGCGATCTCGGTGGATTCGAACGGCGACTGGATCGCCACCGAGGTATCCAGCAACCAGCAATTCATGGGCTACTACATGCCCTGCGGCGATGACCCCACGCCCGGTAGCGGCGACTCCACCGTCAACGCCTTGCAACAGACCGTGGCGCAACTGCAAACCACGCTGGCGACGACGAACGCCACGGTAGCGACGACACAAACCAACGTCCAAACCTTACTCACGGCGCAGGCCGAGCCCTTCAACGTCGACCTCGCATGGTCGGCCTTCGCCTTCTTCTTCGGGGGCGTATTGCTCCTGTACTCGGTCGCCAAAGGCGGCGGCGCAGTTCTCAGTGCCATCCGTGAACGATGGCGCGGCTAGGTTTCGGGGGTGTTCCGAAAGACGTGCACGGCGTATTCCGTGCGTTTGGTAAGGAGTAAAAAAATGAAACAAGCCTATCTGTTCCTTCTCAGTGTGTGGCTGTTCCTGATGTCGATGGCCGCTCGGGCGGCCACGGGGCCGGACTTCACGACCCTGACGGCAGCGGTCGACTACAGCACCGCGATTGCGGCGATCTTGGTCGTCATGGCGGGCTTAGCCGGCGTGTATATCGTCATGTCCGGCGGCTCGATGATCCTGCAAAAGTTGCGCGGCGGTCGTTGACCCGTGGGTAGGGGGAGGGGATACCACGGTATCCCCTTTTTCGTAGGGGGTAGTCATGTCCTCGAACGATTACTGGATTCTGATGTGGGCCGCGTTCGGACTGCTCGCCGCGTGGGCGGTGATCAAGGGCATCAGCGATGATTAAGCGCAACGTCCTGATCGGCGGTTTGCTCGGCTTGCTGCTCTGTTCTTCCGTCGCCTATGCGCTGTTGCCGCCGGTGATTGCGTTGGCCGGAGAGTTCGTCGGCGGCTTGCTGCTGCGCACGGCGGCGCGTCAAACGATCATGGCGGTGGGTGTCGCGGCGAACGATTCGTCCTGGGTGCAAGCCATGACCCTGGCGGCGCGGGCGATTCAAATTCTCAAGATCGCGGCCGGACAAATCGAATACGAGATTCCCGTCGAAGTCGGCGTACCCGTGCCCGCTCCGGTGGTCGCGCCATCCGGCGATGTCGGCACGTACGCCAACCCGATGACGGCTTTCGAAACGACCTTGCGCTTGAAGCCGACGGCGGGTTACGGAAGCTTCTGCAATGTGCAATCCAATTACTCGACGGACGGAGCCGCGCATCTCATTGAAGTGAAGTGGTACACCTTGGCCGAACTCGTCGCGGCGTGTAATGCGACCAAGGTGTTTTGGAACGCGGCTTCGGGTTTGGCCGGGGGTCAATGGGTCGCTGTCGATCAAACGGATTCGACCACGACCTACACCGTGAACACGTCGACGGCGACCTACCGCTTACGGCGATGGGGCCTGTATGACGCGACGAACGACAAGGAAGATCAAGGCAGTAAGTTTGCGTACATGCTCGCCGAGTCGCCGGACTCGGTCAAACGCTTCATCCGCACGGCCGAAGGCTTCCTACCGGACGAAGCCGACCCGGATTGGACCGCACAAGAGAAAGCCGCGTTTAACACGGCGAAGGCGCTGCAATTCCAGAATCAAAACTCGCTCGTCCGGGTGACCGGGAGCAATACCCAAACGCGCATCGAAGCCGCGACGCAGGCGGGCACCGATGTCAAATACCGCGTGCTCGAACTCGCCCCAACGGCGCAGCCAACGGCCGTGACAGAAAAGACCCTCGCCGGCGCGGTGGCGTCCGATGTCATTGCCTCGGGGCAGTCAGGAACGGGGACCGGCGAAATCGTCTTTCCGACCGATTACGCGAGGCAAGGGGAAGCGGCGGCGGCAACTGTAGCGACCGTTGCGCGCCTCGATACCCTGCATGACGATTTGACGAAAGCGTCGACGGCGGCGGGTGACCCCGTGGTGCCGGATGCGGGCGGTGGTTTCGAAGGCGCGTTCTTCAACGGCACGTTCACCGATCTGCTCGGCTGGCGACTGCCGGGGCATGCCGGGGTTTGCCCCACGGCCGATATCGCGTTCACGTTCTTCGGTCAGCCGTTCGACCTGCACATGAACGCGCAATGCGCCTTGCTCAATGATCCCGACGTGTACAACGTGGCGTCGACGGCGTTCACCGTGCTCTGGCTCGTCTGCGCCCTCTTCATCGTTCTGAAAGCCTGAAATGCAAGCGCTCTTATGGCCCATCGTCACCTGGATATTCCGCGAGCTGGTGATCAAGTTCTTGATCCTCACCAGCGTCATTGCTGTGGTGGCGTTTCTGGTGCCCTACGCGGTGCGCTACCTCGCCGGGTTTATCGGCGTCGGGAACCTGACGGCAGCGTTCGCGAGCCTGTCGCCGGGGATCTGGTTCTTCCTCGACTACTGCCAAGCCGGTCTTGGCGTTCCCCTGCTCATTTCCGCCTTTGTGGCGCGTTTCCTTATCCGGCGCTTGCCGGTCATTGGGTGACCCGATGAAAACCCTACTCGCGTTGATGCTGTGCGTTTCGCGGCCGGTTTGGGCGGCGGACTTCTCCACCTTGACGGCGGCGGCTGACTACACAAACGTCATCGTGGCCGTGCTGCTGGTCCTCGGGGCCATCGCCGGCTTCCAAAGCTTGGTGCAAGCGGCCGATTGGATTCTCGGTTGGATCGAGTGCGGGGTGTCCTACGTCAAGTTGTACCGCGGGGACGATGACGATTAGCCATGGCCGAGAGCGTCTATAGCGGCCTGCAAGGGCACGGCAAAAGTTATGAGGTCGTGCGCTCGGTCATCGTGCCCAACGTCGCGAAAGGGCGGCGCGTCGTGACCAACGTCGCCGGGCTGAACGTCGACAAAATCCGCGCCTACTGCGTCGACAAGCTCGGCGCCGATCCCGAAAAACTCGGCGATATCGTCAACGTCACGAACGAGCGCATCGTCGAACCCAAGTTCTTTCCGATTGAGAACGCCGACAACACCGATTGCGTCGTGCAAGGCGGCGACGTGATCATCATCGACGAGTGTTGGCGCTATTACGTCACCGGAGAAAAGCTCCCCGACGGTCACCTCACGTTCTTCCGCATGCATCGTCACTTCCTGCACCCGGAAACCGGCCAGTGCTGTGACCTCGTGCTGATCGTGCAGGACATCGACGATTTGCAACGCAAGGTACGCGCCACCGTCGAAAAGTCCTTCCTGATGAAGAAACACAAAGAACTCGGGATGGATAACCGTTATTCGGTGACCGCCTTTAGTGGCAAGCGCCAAACCCACGCCGCGATCACCGAGCAGTTCCAAGAGTCTTATAAGCCGGAAATCTTCGAACTCTACAGTTCGTATTCGCAGTCGGGCGGCGCGGCGCAGGCCAGCGAGGCGGCAGCCGACAAGCGCGGCAACGTGCTGAACCGCAAACTGTTCAAGTTCGGCATCCCGCTCGCCGTCCTCGCCATTGGCGGTGGCATCTGGAACACCTGGCGTTTCTTCCATCCCGACCTCAAACCGGTCACCACCCCGAAAACCGAAGCCGGGCAGGGCACGGAAGGGCAGCAAAGTACACAAGCCGCTCCAGCAAAGAAACCGGCCGGGCCGGAAACGTCAGGCACGTGGCGGCTCGTCGGTACGGTCATGCGCGGCGGCCTCGTCCAGTTCATGCTGGTCGACGCCTCGAACCGCGTCCGTTACGTCGAGAATCCGCCGGGCTTCAAAGTCGGAGCCAACGAAATCGAGTTGGCGCTCCCGGGGGGCGAAGTCGTCACGCACTGGACCGGGCCGGCCCCCGTGGCGATTTCCTCGGCCTCGATGCTGCCGGGGGGCCGTCGATGAAACGCCTACTTGTCCTCTTGCTCTGGCCGTTGCTCGCCTTCGCCGAGCCCGTCACCCTCGACTTGCAGGCCGTGCCGATGAAAGACCTGATCCGCCTCGTCTACGGCGAACTGCTCGGCGTCTCCTACGTGATTGACGGCTCGGTGGCCGATGACCTCAAGCCCGTTTCCCTGCGACTGGAGAAGGTGGAGCCTAAGCGCGTGGAGTGGGTGTTACGTGACGTGTTAAAGGGGCAGGGCGTCACCGTCGATACCTCGGCCGGCGTCGTCTTCGTGCGCAAGGCCGGGACCGTCCCGGAGCCGACCGAATGGATGGTCTACAAACCGAAATACCGGAGCGTTCGTTACCTGCAAGACTTAACGCAGGCGTTGTTCCCGCAAGGCGCGTTCGGCACACAACGCGGCGGCGCGATGCCGATTAACGCCATCGCCGGAAACTCGACCGGGCCGAATGGGACCATGGGGAACGGCTCGCTCGCCGGGACCGTGCGGGCCATCGATCAGGGGGCCAACCGCCAACTCGATACCGACGCCGACGTGATGATCTTCCGGGGCAACGAGAAGGACATCGAACGCCTAAACAAACTGCTCGTGCAACTCGATACGCCGAGTGGTGAAGTCATGGTCAAGGCCGTCATCTACGAAGTCCAGACCACGGCGCACGAAGGCACGGCCGTTGACCTCGCCGTGTCGATCCTCTCGGGCAAACTCGGCATCAAACTCGCCGGTGGGGCGGCCGATGTCTCGAACGTCTTTGCGAAGCTGACTGGCTCGCTCGATCTGACCGCGATGTATTCGGCGCTGTCGGCTGATGGCCGCTTTAAGGTGGTGAGTGCCCCACGGGTCCGTGTCCGCTCCGGGGCCTCGGCTCACTTCGCGGTGGGCGACGAAACGCCCATCCTCGGCTCAGTGAGTTACGACACCAACGGCAAAGCCGTTCAAAGCGTCACCTACAAAAGCTCGGGCGTGCTCTTCGACCTGAAACCGCAGGTCAGGGAAGGGGGCGTCGACGTGCACCTGTCGCAGCAGATTTCGAGCTTCGCTAAAACCGAAACCGGCGTGAATGGCTCGCCAACGCTCAACAAGCGCGAGCTATCCACCGACCTCACCGTAGCCGATGACGAAATCGTGGTCATCGGTGGCTTGGAGTCCGACCGCAACACGGAAAGCTCGTCCGGCCTCTCCTTCCTGCCGGCGTTCTTTCGCTCGACCGCCTCGGATGCGACCCGGAGCGAAATACTCCTTATGTTGCATGTGCAGAAGCTATAAGTTAGGACGACAACCGATTTAACATATTTGCAAAGGTGCTGTATGCCACTTGCCTTACCATTCAAGTTGGTTTTACGGGCTCTTCGCTATGAACGAAAAACAGTCTAGCCTTTCTCTAGGGACGATTCTTACGGGGTTGCCTGTTGCAACGGCTGCTCTCTATGTATTAGGAATATCCTTTTACCAAGGATTTGTTGGGGCGTGGGGGCTAGAGGAGTCGTTGTTCCCCATTGCGGTAGATAGGACGTTGTTCTACGGGTTCTTCGCCCTGATGGACCGCAGTGCAGTTCAACTGGTGTATTTCGTGTTTGCAACTGAAGCCATCGCCTTAGTTGCGCTCGCTATTGTTGTCCTAAGCACCTCTGCCAGGATCCGTAACTATTTCGACAACAAGTTCAAGGCTAGCCCGCCAAAGGAAGAAGAGAGAGAAATCAAACCACCGAAGGCGATCGCTTGGTTTTGGCAATGGACGACTTATACCTTCTTTTTTTCGATAGCAGTGCTGCTCATTGTTCTTGGGTTTCTATTCGCCGCTTCTCTTGCAGACCGAAGTGGACGGGAAACCGCTGCCTTCATGCTGAAGAGAATTGAAGCGGGTAGACGGTCTCCTATTGATTTGTATCTCACAGGTCATGCGGAGCCGATTAAAGCGCACTCGATCTTATGTAGCGGGACTCATTGCGCCTTCTTGATTGGGAAACAGTCCATAACGTATAGGCTGGATCAAATTGAAAGAACCGTCGCGCATGATGTCGATTTTCCGAAGGACTGAGAGCCAGAGGCATCTAGTTGCTTACTTGCTGACAAACAGGCCGCTCGGGGTGCGACAAGGGAAGCACTCGCCGCGAGCCCGAGAGGGGCGCGGGGTTTCGAGTGCGTTTCCGTTGCCATGTGCCCCTTGCCCGACGTGGATCCGGCACGTCGGGTCGGCCGGTCGTCCCGGCCGAGGGTATGGCAGAGGCGCTGCGCCGGTACAGTGAACTAGAAATCGAAACGAGATCAGGAGAATGACAAAGGGATGAACTGGCGCTGTATCCTTGTACTCGTAATGCTTCTGTGTTCTGGCAGCGCATGCGCTCAGGAAGTGATCTATCACTGCCTGAAGGATGGCCGAAAGATGGTCACTGATCAGCCGTGCGCCGACCTTGGTGCCCAGGAGAGGAAGCGGGTTAATACGTCTGACATGCCGCCATTGAATACGTCGCAAGGGCTGTCGGTGGAAGAGCGTCAACGAGAACAAGGTATCCGTGAGCGGCTGTATCGAGAGGGCCAGCAATACGAACAAATCCGCGAGCAACAAAAGGCGGTAGCTGCGGCCGAGGAAAGAGAGAGAGTACGTTTGTGTGACTCGCTGTGGAGACAGAAGAAAGCAGTTATTGCACAGCAAAGGGCTTACAGTTCCGACTACTGGAACGAACGGCATCGGATCGTTAACGACAGGATTTATGAGTTGAATTGCAGCTCCCGATAGACGAGCAATGGACATGGCAACAGGCCGCTGATAAGTGGCTTGAAGAAACGGTCCACAAAAAGGATCGCCGCAACGACAAGGCGAAACTTCGCTGGATCGGGCAACTATGGAGCGGCAAGCTCCTGCGCGAAATCGACCGGGAAACCGTCCGCGAACTCGCCAAACGCAAACTACGGACGGCCAAGCCCTCAACCGTCAACCGCTACCTCGCCTTAATCCGCGCCATCCTTCGCCGGGCCGCTCGTGAGTGGCAATGGATCGAGAAACCGCCTTACATTCGCCTCGAACATGAACCAAGCCGGCGCGTTCGCTGGCTCCACCCCGAACAAGCCCGAGCCCTACTCGAAGAACTTGCCGACCACCAGCGGCACCCCATGCTATTCACCCTCGCCACCGGGCTCCGGGCCGGCAACGTCCTCAACCTCCGATGGGAACAAATCGACCTCAAAAGGCGGGTGTGCTGGTTCTACGCCGACCAAACAAAGAACGGCGAAGACATCAGTATCAGTTTGAACGACAGCGCAATGGCCGTGCTCTACGCGCGTCGGTTCGTCCACCCCGAATTCGTCTTCACCTACCAAGGGAAACCGCTACAGCGGCTAACAACGCGGGCTTGGTACAAAGCTCTAAAGCGAGCAAGGATAAAAAACTTTCGCTGGCACGACTTGCGTCACACGTGGGCCAGTTGGCTAGTGCAGGAAGGTGTACCGCTCTACGCCTTGCAGGAAATGGGCGGCTGGAAAACCGCCAGCATGGTTCGCCGGTACGCCCATTTGTCGCCGGCACACAATCTGCGGTACGCCCAAACCATTGACGCCTCGTTGGCGACCGTGGCGAACCTCGGAGAATTCTGACAATCAGTTGTCTGTGATCCGGCCTTGACTTCCAGGGCCGGTTGTTTTGTACCCCCGCCGTTGCTACGATGTCTGTCACGCCATCAGTCAGCTTGATACGAACATCGAGTCAAGATGTAAGCGAAAAATAAAAACTAAAGAGGCATAGTGTGCTGCAAAATCCAAAGGACCTCGGGACGAAAAGCTGCCATTGCCTTTGGCTATGGCTTCGCGCGCGAGGTTCGAACAGATCTAAATGCAGAAGCTCTAACGTGCGAGTTCGTCGCGTGATACCGCAGGTACGGATGCTAGAATGCCCCGCGCCATGAATACCATACAGCTTTCCCCGACGGTGCTCGATTGGGCAGCCTCTCGCGCCGGCGAGTCCCTGTATGAGTTCGCGAAACGAATTTCTAAACGCAGTGCCGAAGAGATAGCCAATGGCGTGCTCACGTACGCCCAAGCGATCAAATTTGCTAAGACGTCCGGTGTCTCTCTAGGCGATCTCTTTTTGCAGTCTCCGCCGGCAGACCGGCAACTGCCAGTCGCCGACTTTCGAACTCCTCAGTTTTCTGTTCCGCTGAAGAGCGATTTTTTCTACACTTTTGACGATATCGAGTTCAAGCAGGCGTGGTATCGAGAATTTCTGATTGCACAAGAACGAGACCCACTCGATTTTGTCGGCAAGTTCAAGAACAAGTCCCCCACAGCTCCCGAGCTAGCGAAAGAAATTCGCTCCGCCCTTGACTTCGCAGACGCCGACTTGACCGGCTTGAAAGATCCAGACGAGTTGTTTGCCCTGCTCGCGCAAAAATGCGAGGCGATTGGTATTCTGGTTTTCAAGAACGGGGTCGTCGGCAATAACACTCACCGTTCTCTTTCTGTCGACGAATTCCGTGGGTTCGCTTTGGCCGATGCACTCGCCCCAGTCATTTTCATCAATGGAGCAGATGCACCCGCAGCTTGGGTTTTCACCCTCGCTCATGAACTCGCGCACATATGGTTAGGCGCATCTGGGGTCTCTGCCGCTGATCCTAGCGCGGAAAACAAAATCGAGCGATTCTGCAACTCGGTTGCCGCAGAAATTCTCGTCCCGGCGAAAAGTTTCATCGCGTTATGGCAGTCTGACGCGAAAAGTTCCGCAAGCGAGAAATTGGAACGTGCCAGGCGTGCCTTCAAGGTCAGCGGGTTGGTCATCGCCCGACGGGCGCTAGACCTCGGTTTTATAGACAGAGCGAACTACAAAAATATTTATGACGAAGCCCGACTGAGGCAAAAACGAAAAAGCAGTGAGGCTAGCGGCGGCGATTTCTATAGAACGCTTGCTGTGAGAAACAGCAAGAGATTCTCTAAAGAGGTAGCAGCTTTGGCGATTTCTGGGCATATCACTCTGGGACAGGCTGGCAAGTTACTCAATACAAATCCTAATAAAGTGGTGACTTTCTATGCCAAGCAGAACCCGCTATCTGTTTGATTCGGACGTGCTTATCGCATCAGCGAGGCTGCACTACTGCCTAGGCTATTGCGCCGCTTTTTGGGATTGGCTTGCTGGCGGCCACAAGGCTGGTCTCTTTTACAGCATCGACAAGGTTAAGAGTGAGTTGTTAGAAGGTGACAAAGACCCCCTTAATTCGTGGGCGGTAGCCCACTCGACCTTTTTCCAAAACAGCCTCGATTCTCTCCCTCAGTGGGGAGCCCTCGCCAAGATCGCCAACGATCCGGCGAACCAATTCAAGGCATCGGCAAAAGCAAAGTTTCTCGATGAGGAAAAGGCGGATGCATGGTTAATTGCTCACGCCGCTCACGAAGGAAATTTCGTGATCGTCACCAACGAAAGATCAGAACCTCAAAGCAAGAGGGAAATAAAACTACCCGATGCCGCTTCTTGGCTTAACGTGAGGACCGTAAGGCTCTATGACGTTCTTCAATTGCATGCTGGCCACAATTTTTCTCAGAAAGCGATGGCCATCACCGGAAACTCGCTGAGCATCTTGCCGGGAATTCCCCCTGTCCCCGCATAAAACCCAAAATCTACGGAGAAAGGCTACGCGGGGGTCAGCGTCATATAGAAGAACGACGAAGCGCAGCCCTCAAGTGGAATCACGAGTCTGCGATCTCAGAACGGCTTGGGCGATTCGAGCGCTTACGTCTGATAAGACGTAGTTGTGCCGGGTTGGAAACGCTTAAGGGGTCAATGACATTTAATGAAGAGGGACAACGGCAACCTCAGCAATTGTTTTGTCTTGAGAAATTTGCCCGAGTAGCTGGTAGCAATCTTTTGGGGCGTGCATTATCCTCATACCCATGCCATCCGCCTGGTCTTTGCCATGAAATCGATACTCGAACGATACAAATTCGACGGTGTCTGGCACTTTACGGACAGGTCGAATCTTGACCTAATCAGACAGCATGGCGGTCTGTTTTCATGGGGCGAACTTCAGCGGCGTGGCATCGTAGTGCCGAAGCCAGGGGGAAACCAGTGGAGCCACGACGCGGACGTTACAAGTGATGTTTATGATTTCGTGCATCTAGCCTTCGTAGATGATCACCCTATGCAGTATTGTGCCAAGAAAGACGGCAGGCTGCCCGATCCCATTTGGATAAAAATCGATCCTTCCATCATTCTGGTGGATGGGGTGCGTTTTTCAATTGATGTGTCGAATAAGGCCGGGGTTTGTACTCTTGTTGCGGACAAAGCCAAGGAACTCATCGACTTTGAAGTCTTGTTTACTCACACAGATTGGCGAGACCCTCAGATTAAAGTGCGCCGGAAGGCTGCGCTCAAATCTGAAATCTTAGTGCCTCGCGTAGTTCCGATGGACAAATTGCTAGGTTTTAAGGATGGCTAGCCGCCCTATATTTTCAGCTCTTGGTGAATCCTCTCGATTGGTGCAGGAGATTCCGATCACCTTCGCTTGGAATCCTGGTTTCGCTCCTGTTCAGAAGAAGAGGAACATCGTCGCTATGCACGAGGCGGCACGTACGAAAGGGCTTTTCCCTCTTTTGGAGGTTTCCACCAAGTCTGAGGAGAAGCTAGGCCAGAGACTAAGCGCATTCAATCTGAAGATTGGTACGGCACTAGGCGAGATAAGTATCGAATCTGCGTATCAGGGGAGCAAGGTATTCCGAGGAGGGGGGCCGTATACCGACATTTACTTAATGGATAGCCGCTCAGCAAAGCAGGATGAAAGGTTGAGGAATTCAGGCCAGTTGCTTGCGTTTGATTTTTTTGGTCAAAAATGGCCGCTAGTTCCAAAAACGGCGTTCTACGACTGGCTCTACCTCTCCGCTTTGGAGCCCCATCAAGAGTTCCTGAAGCGCCTATTCGAATACAAGGGCTTTACGGATATTGAATTTAATCCAGAGAAGTCGATCAACTGCCAAGCTCGAACCTGCGCCCTTCTAGTTTCTTTGCTTAAACTTGGTGCACTGAACGATGCGTTGCGATCGCAAAGCGACTTTATTTCAATGGTGGCTTCCGACTCGTTCAACCAAGCGCATTCTTCCGACTTGCGGCAACGCGTACTGCTTTAGTTGTTCGAACGACGCTCAGTCAGTCGCGAGTTCTGTACGAATGTTCCACCAACCGGCCCTCGACGACTTGCCCTTCGGTCGGTGCGGTGGTTGAGAAACAACTTACCGCCCACCTGCTGACTGAATAGGCGGGCCTTTCGAATGTCGGCAAAGGCCGATGAGCCGGAATTTCCCTTCCGGCAGGTTCCAAAGTGAAGAGGTCCGTTAGACGTCCGGTCTGGAGAGTGGGTGACCGGCGGTTTGTGGTCGGGTGCCACCTGGTTACGATTAAGCACCTTCAATGTGTCGTGGGCAAGGCGCGAGATTGATGGTCAACGCGATGGGAAGTGGTGGTCAGCCAACAGGATAATGCGCACTATGGGATAATGGCGGGCTAATGCAGAATGGTGAGCCGTTCTACACCTTGCAAGGAATGAGCGGCTGGAAGACGGCAAACGGAATTTGCCGGCAAGCTGACTTGTCGCCGGCACGCAACCCGAAATACGCGAAAACGATGCGCGCCCCACTGGCGACCGTGGCCAGTACTGGTAAGTTCTGAAAATCCGCGTGTCCGTGGTTCGATTCCGCGACTGCCACCAACACTTCCAAGCAGGTCCAAAGAAAGCCAAGAAACCCAAGAAACCCAAGAAACCCAGGGTTCCGGGGGTTCTCGGCTTTCTTTGTATCCAAGACTGGACAAGGCATGCCTAGTGCAATTTGCCTGATGGTGACAGCCGAAAAGCACAAGAGAGTTTGCTGGGAGTTTGCCGAAAGCCCGCTGAGACATTTCTCAAAGTCATGAGGTGTGGCAAAATGGAACTGCTACATTAGAGTGTACGGCCCGTGTAGTATCCGCTGCGCGCTCTCAAATCTCGGCCTCCTTGTTCGATTTGCTGGTTGCGCTTGCTGATTTTGAAACAACTGGGCAACAGCTTGTCGGCGGTGCGGCTTTAGCGTGCCCTGCTTTGATGCTGATATAGATCGTCTTTTGATGGGCTAGCGTAATGATTTGGCGTTCTCAATAGTTACGGGAAGTTGATAGGAATTCAAGATATTCTGGGATGCATTACGATCAATTCATTGGAAATAAAGCATCATGCGCATTCTCGTAACTGGGGCAGATGGCTTCATTGGATCGCATTTGACCGAGGCGTTGGTCCGGGCTGGATATGACGTACGAGCTTTCGTTCTGTACAACTCCTTCAATTCTTGGGGTTGGCTCGATCATTGTGGAAAAGATGTTGAAGGGAAGTTTGAAGTCTTTGCCGGTGATATCCGAGACCCGAATGGCGTCCGGATGGCCGTCAAGGGCTGTGAAGTTGTGTTGCATCTGGCCGCATTGATAGCTATCCCTTACTCGTATCATTCGCCCGACATGTATGTCGATACCAATATCCGGGGTACATTGAACGTGGTTCAAGCGGCGCGTGACCTTGGTGTGCAGAAAGTTGTCCAAACGTCCACCAGTGAGGTGTATGGAACGGCACAATTTGTGCCCATCACCGAAGACCACCCTTTGCAAGGGCAGTCCCCCTACTCTGCGAGCAAAATCGGCTCGGATCAGATTGCCATGTCCTTCTACTCCTCCTTCGGAACCCCAGTAGTTTTGTTGCGTCCTTTCAATACTTATGGGCCGCGTCAGTCTGCTAGGGCCGTTATTCCGACGATTATTACGCAGATTGCCAGCGGCATGCGGGAAATCAATCTCGGGTCCGTGCATCCCACGCGGGATTTTAGTTTTATCTCCGACACGGTTGGCGGGTTTGTCGCCGCAGTGAATTCGGATCGTGGGATCGGGAAAACGATTAACCTGGGAAGCAATTTTGAAATATCGATCGGGGACACTGTCAGGGCGATTGCAGAGGTGATGCGAGTGGACGTCAAAGTCGTTTCTGACAGCCAGCGGCTGCGACCAGAAAAAAGCGAAGTGGAACGCCTGTGGGCGTCCAACGAGAGAGCCAAGTCACTGCTTGGTTGGCAGCCGGCCTATGGCGGCCTTGATGGGTTCAAGCGAGGGCTAGTTAAAACGGTAGAGTGGTTCGTCCAGCCTGAGAATGCCAGGGGTTATAAGGCGGCAATCTACAATGTCTAGGCGTGCGGTCATTCTGGCCGGAGGAAAGGGAACGAGGCTGCGACCTTACACGGTGGTCCTACCCAAACCATTAATGCCGATTGGAGAGTTTCCGATTCTCGAAGTCATCTTGCGCCAATTGATCAGGAGTGGGTTTGACCACATCACGATGGCGGTGAACCATCAAGCAGAAATCATCAAGGCATTCTTCCAAGACGGCCGCCGTTGGGGCGCGCGAATAGATTACTCGTGCGAAACCAGCCCGTTGGGGACTATGGGTGCGTTGAAGTTGATTCCCGATTTACCTGCCAACTTTCTGGTGATGAACGGGGACATTCTGTCGGATCTCGATTTTGCACGTTTCCACGACGAGCACGTCGCGTCAGGCGATCTATTCACTATCTCCTCCAAACGGCGGGAAAACCATATCGACTATGGCGTACTGGAAACTGATGGCTCTGGCAAGCTCACGGCTTTCCGTGAAAAGCCACGGGGATCCTTCCTTGTGAGCATGGGCGTCTACATGCTCTCGTCGGCCATCCTAACGCGCATACCTGCTGGGCGTGCCTATGGCTTCGACGACCTCATGCTGGACATGCTGTCTGCCGGCGAACAGGCGCGGGTCCGTCCGTTCGAAGGCTACTGGCTAGATATCGGCCGCCCGGATGACTATGCGCTTGCTGTTGAAGAGTTCGAGGCCATGAAAGGACGTTTCCTGGGTGCTTGATGCAGTCGTTACGGGGGCGGGGGGCTTTATTGGTCAGGCGTTGTCCCAGAGACTCCGGGCCCGTGGGCGCGCAGTACTGGCGATGACCCATGCCGATGGAGACGTGGTCGATGCAGCTTTCTGGGCGAAGCTGCCGCCGGCACGCGCGCTGGTGCACCTGGCTGGTCGGACGTACGTGCCGGACAGTTGGAAGTACCCGTCACAATTTATTGACGCTAATGTCATCGGCGTTCAGCATGGGCTCGACTGGTGTCGGCGACATGGGGCGCGTATGGTCTTTGCGAGCGCCTATGTATACGGCATTCCCGCGCATCTTCCCGTACGCGAAACCGATGACGCTCATCCGAATAATCCGTATGCCTTCAGCAAATGGGTCGCCGAGCAGTGCTGTGAGTTTGCTGCGTGCCATTTCGATGTTGATGTCACGGTGCTGCGGATATTTAACGTATTTGGCCGCGGGCAGAAGAGCGAGTTCCTGATTCCGACTCTGATCAAGCAGTTGTCAGGGAAAGAGATCCGTGTCATGGACCTGACCCCGCGGCGCGACTATGTATACCTCCTCGACGTAGTCGATGCGTTCGTCCGGGCCTTGAGCGCCCCGAAGGGCATGCATATCCTCAACATCGGGAGCGGGCGATCGTACTCAGTAGCGGACATCATCGCCACCTTGCAAGAGGTGGCCGGCACGTCTCTACCGGTAGTGTCTGCGGAAGAGCCGAGGCCTCAGGAAATTTCGGATGTTCGGGCCGATGTAGACCTTGCGGCACGGGTCTTGGGATGGGCGCCACGCTTTGACTTTGCGGCAGGGGTACATGACATGTTGAAGGAAGTTGAGAATGGCTAAGGGAAATGGGGAGCGCTACGTTCCCATTAACAAGGGCAACTATTCGATGGATACCGCCGAACGGGAGGCGCAGTTCGAGCGCTACCGAGGTGAAGGCTGGGAGGCTGAATACGCCACTTATCGACGTGACTGGGCAGATCTACCTAAGCGGCAAGAGGTCCGTGACTACCCCTTGCTGGTTGATCTGGAACTGTCATCTATCTGCAACCTCCATTGCCCGATGTGCTACACGATCACCGACCAGTTCAAGGAGCACGTCAACACCACGCGCATGGAGTGGGATCTTTTTACGCGGATCATCGATGAGATCGGTGGTAAGGTTCCTGCAATCCGCCTATCTCTCCGGGGTGAGGCGCTCCTGCATAAGCGATTTGCCGATTGCGTCCGGTATGCCAAGTCCAAGGGTATCAAGGAGGTTTCGACTCTGACGCACGGAGGCAAGCTGACGCCGGAATTCTTCAAGGTAATTGTCGACGCGGGCATCGACTGGATCACGATTTCTGCGGATGGCGTGGGGGAGACCTACGAGAAGATTCGTAAGCCCATCAAATTCAAAGACCTTATGGCAAACATCCAGGCCATGAACGAGTACAAGAAAGCGCATGGTCTGCACCGACCGGTCATTAAGGTCCAGGGCATCTGGCCAGCCATTCGTGACAACGCGCAGGAGTACTACGATACTTTTGCTCCTAATGTCGACCTCGTTGCGTTCAATCCACTAATTGATTACCTGGGTAACGACACTCACATCGAGTATCTGGAGAACTTCACCTGTCCCCAGCAGTACCAGCGTTTGGTGATTGGTGCCGATGGCCTGGTGATGAAATGTTCCAACGATGAGGAAAACCGGGAAGTCATCGGCGATATCAAGACTGAGACTGTTCACCAAGTATGGCATGGGGAGAAGATGAACGCGGTTCGTGAACTCCATAAACAAGACCGCGGATTCATGCGCAGCGCCGTGTGCCGCCGGTGTTATCTTCCCCGTAAGACAGAAGACGAGGCGGCCGAAGTGGGAGGGCGGACCTTCACGGTGAAAAACTATGTCTTCCGTATCCAAGAGGTCGGGAAATGACAGCCCAGGGGGCTTCCGCTCCGGACTTGGCTGCGCCTGGTGACCCTGTACAAGTTCTGGCGGTTTCTCAGTCGCGCAGGTCGCGGTCTGTTTTTCAAGCCCGGCGCCGAATTCCATCAGGCAGACAGTGCTGCTTTGGAGGTCGGCAACAGTTGCACGATCCAGGATCACAGCTTTTGCCAACTGACACTGCATGCTCCTAAAGGTGTTCATCGTAGAAGACTCAGTTGGACGCAGGAATGTCGTTACTGAAAAAATCTGGTCGGCACCGGTAGCAACGTGGATCTGATGTGAAGTCGTCATCACAGCCATGGTGTTTCCAGTAACCAGCCCTTAGAGGAACAGAAGGCGATCATCGGAGCCAATGCAGTTGTCACCAATGAAGCGCCTGACTATGGCATCGCCGTCGGGGTGTCGGCGCGAGTCGTGAAGTTTCGGAGTTGATCCCATGTTCAAGAATTACCGTAGTGATCGCTGCTATATCATTGCCGAGATCGGTGGCAATTTCACGACCTTTGATCAAGCCCAGCGCTTGATTGACGAGGCGGCGGCTTGTGGGGTCGATGCCGTCAAGCTGCAGACCTACCGAGCGGAGACAGTAGCCAGCAAGCGGGCGGTTTTCGATATGGAGAACACTGGCGTGGCATCCCAGTACGATCTGTTCAAGAAGTACGAGATCGATCCCGATCTGCATCGCGAAGTCTTCCGTTATGCCGAAACCAAGCAACTGGATTGGTTCTCGACCCCCTCCCACGAACTCGATGTCGATTTACTCGAGGCCTGTGGCGTGGGGGCGCACAAGATTGGTTCCGACGATGCCGTTAACCTCCCGTTCTTGCGGTACGTCGCGAAGACCGGAAAGCCGCTGATCCTTTCGACGGGGATGTGCACACTGGAAGAAGTCAAAGAGTCTGTGGTAGCCATCCTGGAGGCCGGTTGCCAACAGTTGCTGCTGCTGCACGCTATCACCAGCTACCCGACCCACCCGCAAAATGTCAATCTGGCGGCGATGCAGACGCTCATGGCTACCTTTCCGGGCATCGAGGTTGGCTACTCGGACCACACCTTGACGCCGGTGGCATCCCTGTGCGCGGTGGCCATGGGCGCGCGGGTCATCGAGCGCCATTTTACATGGGACAAGAACGCCGATGGGCCAGACCACATACTTTCCGCCGATCCCCCGGAAATGAAGTGGTTGGTCGATGCCATTCGGGCTTTCGAGATGATGCGCGGGAGTGGTGTCAAGGAGCCCGCCGCAAGCGAGGCAACCACCCGGCGCAACAACCGGAAAAGTGTCGTGCTGTTGCGGGCGCTGAAGGGCGGTGACGCCATTGCTGCGGGAGACATCGCGGTCAAGCGTCCTGGATATGGCATTGCGCCGAAGTTTTTTCCCGACCTGTTTGGCCGCCGCCTGTCGCGGGACCTTGATCCGGACAGTGTACTGACCTGGGAAGACTTGGCGTGACTATCGGCATCGTTATTCAGGCGCGCATGGGGTCGACGCGCCTGCCTGGCAAAGTGTTGCGGGACATTGGAGGGCGTCCTCTACTGGCTCACGTGGTGGAGCGGCTCGGTCGTTTGCGCCATGAGGTCCGGGTCGTGGTCGCGACGTCAACCAAGGTACAGGACGACGACATTGCCTCGTGGTGCCGATGCCGCGGCGTGGAATGCTTCCGCGGTAGCGAAGGCGATGTGCTGGACCGCTACTGGCGGTGTACCGAACAGTGCGGGTTCGAGCATGTGGTGCGCCTGACGGCGGATAACCCCTTTACGGACATCGAGGAACTGGACCGGCTGCTGGCCCTTCATTTGTCCGGACACTACGACTACAGCCATTCCTTTGGCCAGATGCCTCTGGGGGTCGGAGCGGAAGTCTTCAGCCGAGAGGCCTTGGCGAAGAGCCACGCGCAGGGCCACAAGCCGAACCACAGGGAACACGTCAATGAGTACATCGAGGAAGTCCCTGAGGACTTCCGGATCGCACGTTTGGTGGTGCCCGCAGCTAAGGTGGCGCCATTATTGCGTCTAACAGTGGATACTCTGGAAGACTGGCAAAGGGCATGCCGGTTAGTGGGCGCGCGTCCCGACTGTCAACTTGAAACTGAAGAAGCGATTCGGCTGTGTTCGCGATTTGCATAGAAAGTTCTCACGCGCGTGGCCTTGGTCACCTCTACCGCTCATTGACGCTGGCGGAGGGGTTGCGCCAGCGTGGATGGCTGTCGCATTTCCTCGTCAACGATCACACACACGCTGTTAACCTAATTCGCGACCGTGGGCATGAGGTCGAGGTGGTCGACCTAGATGACAACGCCCATTGGGAAGGCGCCTGGCTGCTTGCCCACCCGGAGGTGCGTGTCTGGGTGAATGACAGGCTCGACACCGGTGCGCTTCACACTCAGCGCGTGCGGTCCCACGGCGTTCGTTTGGCGACGTTCGATGACCGCGGACCTGGCGCTGCTTTCGCCGATCTGAACATCGCTGCGCTGGCGTTCGACGACGCCGCGAGCCTACTGGGTGGGCGCGTCTTGAGCGGGGTGGAGTATCTCATGCTGGATCCAGGATTGGCGACCCGCAGGCGTTTGCGTAATGCTGCTGACGCGTGGTTGGTAACATTGGGCGGCAGCGACACCTGGGGCGTGACGCCACGTATCATGGAGGCGTTGCTGTCGCAGAGACAAGGTGCGTCTATCGTTCTAGGGCCGTCGTTCCAGCATTGGGCTGAGGTCGATGCCGTGCTGGCTCGGGCGCCGGCCGGCCTGTTCACGGTGCACCGTCGTGGCGTTTCTTCACTGGCGGACGAAATGGCGCGGCATGACCTAGCGATCACCGGTGGTGGTATGACCCCATTTGAGGCAAATGCGAGTGGGCTGCCATGCATCGTGGTGGCCAATGAATTGTTTGAGGTTTCCGTGGGGCGTGCGCTTGAGCGGTTCGGCGGGTGTGTGTTTGCAGGTTTCCATCGGACTATGGACACTTCCGTATTCCATCGTCGGTTGCCGATCGCACGGATGAGCGAGGCCGGAATGAACATGATCGACTTGCAAGGCCGTGATCGCGTGGCAGACGCCTTGGTGGCGCTGATCAAGGGGGAAGTGTGAACTGCACGGTCGTCATACACCAGCCGGATTTCGCTCCCTATCTTGGGTTTTTCCACCGCTTTGCGCATGCCGACCTGTTCATCGCACTGGACCACGTGCAGTTTGTTACCAACACCAGCCGCAGTTGGACCCACCGCGACAAGATCAAGACCGATGCGGGTGAGCGGTGGTTAACATTGGGGATCAAGAAGCCACCGTTTGGTACCCCGATCAACAAGGTTGAACTCGCGACGGACAGTCTGTGGGTGGAGGGCAACCTGGCTTTGCTGCGACAGAACTACCGCAAAGCACCGGCGTATGCAGAAGTCATGCCTGTGGTCGAGGATTTGTACCGGACGATTCCTGTGCGGATGGCCGACTTCAATCTGCGTTGGCTGGAGGAACTGGCGGATCTCCTAGATGTCCGTATTCCCTATGTTCTGTCCAGCACGCTTAAGCCACAGGGGCAGAAAAATGAGTTGCTGATCGACCTGCTGCAGAAGGTCGGGGCCTCGCATTACCTGTCCGGCAATGGCGCGCGAGCCTATACGGAACCTAAGAAGTTTGCCGCAGCAAACATTGAGTTGATCTGGCAATCGTTTGTGCCCCCAATTTACCCTCAACAATTCGGGCCTTTCATGCCCAATCTTTCTGTTTTGGATGCTTTATTCAATTGCGGTGTTGCGGGGACCCGTGCTCTGGTAAGGAGCAATCCATGAGGATTCTGGCGATTGGCGCGCATTTCGACGATGTCGAGCTAGGCTGCGGCGGGACGCTCGCCCGTCATGTGAGGAAGGGCGATGAAGTTTACGTCTTCGTCGCCACCGTTTCCGGTTTCACGAATCAGTATGACCAATCCGTGCGTAACAGTTTGGTGGCACGCCAAGAAGCGGATCAAGCCATGAAGGTTCTGGGCGTCCGGGAAATGCATTGCGGCGACTTCAAGACTCTGGAGGTCGAGTTCGTCGATGCATTGAACATCAAGATACTCAAGCTGGTCGAGGACTTGAAGGTAGATCTGGTCTACACCCACTGGGTGGGAGACATACATCATGACCACCAGGCCGTGGCGAGAGCGTCCCTGCACAGTTGCCGGCATGTGCCGCGGTTGCTGATGTACCGCAGCAATTGGTATCACTCGACCCAGGATTTTCGCGGGCACTTTTACACGGACATCACAGAGCACTGGGGGACGAAACAGCGAGCGATCGAAGCGCATGTCTCCGAAATGGAACGTACGGGCCGACGCTGGATCGATTTTTTTCACAATGAAGCGGAAAACGCTGGGCAACGGATCGGTGTACGGTACGCCGAGGTATTCGAAGTGGTGAAATGGCTGGAAACGTGACAAGCAAAAGTAGTCTCTCTCCAGGTTTTCAGGCTGGGCGTGTAGAAGGAATTGATAGTGTCCGTGCCCTTGCCGCTCTGTCCGTTGTGTTTGCCCATATCCTCGGCCCCGAGTTGCCGGCCATCCTGCCGTCATCGCGTTTTTGTTGTGTCAGGGTTTTGTATTCATTTCCAGTATATCAATAAGCCACTACCGATTTTGCCGTTCTGGGCTGCCCGTTGGACATGGATAATGATTCCTGCGTTAGTTGCAATAGTTCTGGCTAAAATTGCAAGATTACAATTTCTGGGATGGATACATTCGGTGGAGTATTGTCTGCGAGCTTTTTTATTACACTTTTTATCCGTTTTTCCTACTAACTTCGCGGTACGTGGCGTATGCCGTTTTTTCTAGCGCTGCTGCTATCTCTTTCAATAGTTGCTGCCATAGGATCCGATCAATACGGTAACGCCCGTATCTATGGGCCGGTACTTAATTGGATAGTTGCATTGCCAAGTTGGCTGGTGGGGTGCGAATTGGCAGAACCTACATACGATCAGAAGAATCAACTCCGCAGATCATCCGTCTGGGAAGTTATATGCTGGAGGTTCGGAGTTGCGACGATTGCGTCGACGCTCTATTGGGCAACGATGAACACGAAATTCGGATATCATCTGACGATGAACGGATTCGCCCTCGTGGTTTCTTTTTGGATTAGAGCAGAGGTCTGTTCCTCCTACAAAAGTCGGCTTGGATGGATAGGGCAGTGGAGTTATTCAATCTATCTGTTGCATATGCCGCTCTTTTTGATTCTTGTGCAGCTGCTTCATGTTAGTAGTTTCCTTTCACTGCTTTGCATGCCGTTGGTGTTTTATGGATCCTACTGGCTATATCGAACAATAGAGCTGCCTTCACATTACTATGCGATAAAAATATACGAAACTATTAACCCTCGAGGTTTTCGTGTGGAGCCCCTGAACTGCTCAGCATGTGGCCGAGAGCGGTCTGCCAAGCTTGTATGATTTTGTCAGGCAGTCGCCATACTCTTTTTGCGAATCTTATTCAGCAGTGTTGTGCGGCGGCGCTACTATTGTCATTGCCTAACCTGCTGGGCAAGGCGGAGTATGCTCAGGTCGTGTTCGTCGGAGTACTGCTTGGGTTCTTAGCGCTCGCTGACCTGGGCCTGTCTTTGGTCTATGGTCGCGTGGTCCCAGGTTTAGCAATGAGCGGCAACAAGGAAGCTATTCGGTGCTGGGACGCATCCGTACTAGGGTTTGGCTCTGCCGCGGCGGTGTTTTTTTCGCTGATGATTGCGTTCATATATTGGATTAGGTTCCAGCAAGTGGGGCATGCGCTAGCATTGTCTGTGCTTCCCGTGGGGCTTTACTGGGTTTCTTTCCATGTGTCCCGAATGACTGCGGCATGCCGTTTCGACGAGTATCGCCGGGCGATCGGTGCCCGCTCCCTCACCTCCTTGCTGGCCATCCCCCTTGCCATGGTCGGAGGTATCTCGGGGTGGTTCATCGGCCAAGTGGTTGCGGCGATGCTGGTGATCGTACAGATTGGCCGGGTATTGTGGCAGCCCATGGGGCGGGTGGACTGGGTGCTGCTCAGGAGACACCTGCCCGAAGCGTTGCAGCTGTGTGTGGTCACCGTGGCGTGGACACAACTCCTGAACTTTGGCCGTCTGTATGCGAGCATGGCTTACCCAGCGGAAGCTGTGGCGTACTATGGCGTTGTCGGCGCAGCGTATCAGTCCATTTCGACGCTACTGATCTCCGCATTCATTCCGGTTTCCGTTGGCCTACTGGGGCGGCTGGGGAAAAACGACCAAGAGGCTTTCGTATACATGAAGGATGTGCTCGCGAGAACCGTGTGGTGGGTGCTTGCCGGAACACTGGTTGCGACCGAATTGGCCATTCAGGTGCTCGGGGTCGTCTTTCCAGGCTACCACTTCGACATGGCCACGCTGCTTGGGCTATTGCCCGGCATCGCTCTGTATCCCTTCTTCCTGCTGCTGGGCAATTGCATGGTCGGCAAGAGGAAGACCTTGCTTTACCTATTGATGATTACCGTAGCCTTGGGGGTCGGGCTCCTGGTGGCTCACGCGGTGGATGTTCGTTTCACGCAGCTCGGTGCCGCGTGGGGGCAACTGGCGGGATTGGTCGCCTTCACCTCAGGTCTTTACTTGGCGACGAGGCGCCTGTTTGGTGGCGTCTCGAGCACTGTCTGGGACTATCTGGGTTCCTCGCTTCTTGGCTCTTGTGCTGTGGTCGGCCTTTTTATCGGCATCCGTGTTCATATGGCGAATGGTGTTTTTTGACTCCTACTCGCGATCCAAATCCTTTGTGGGTGGCGTCTACAACTCGCTGTGGGCAATTGGAGCATAAATGAGCAAATTCGATCTGAAAGAAAAACTAGACAAATCGATATACAGGGCATACAACGTTTTTTCGACGATCATGTATGTACTGGATTACAAGTCCCGACGATTGATCAGGAAAAATGTCGCGTTCAAGGATATTCATAAAGGGGGTCGCTGCTTCATCCTCGGAACGGGGCCTTCACTTAGCCTGCTCTCTCCAGAGGAACAGAAAAAGTTGAAAACAGAAGTTCTGTTTGGTGTGAATTCCTACCATAAGGCAGACATCGCGTCCGTCTTGGTGCCCACGTACTATGCACTGCTGGATGAGCGCTACAGACAGGACTTGAGTCGAGTCTTTGCAGAAGTTGTGGAGCGGTTCGCTGATGCGCCTCCAACGTTTATTGCTGACTATAGAGCAGCAGGAATTGTCAAAAACCTGGGGTTATCCCGCCCCCAGGGGTATATCTATGCAAAAAGATATCCTACAGATAAAATCATAGATGATATCTCAAGGAATATTTATGTGACGATGAATGTTGTAAGCAACTGCATTCTTGTTGCGGCTTATATGGGATTCAAAGAGATTTATTTACTTGGGTGTGACTACAATGCCTTTTGTGGTGCCGGCGGGCTTGGTCATTGCTATGATGACAAAAAAGACCCTGACGCTATTCCATACAATCTGGCCTTTTTTCTTAAATATTATTGGATAACGACCGAGTTTCACTACCTCATTGCCCAGTTTGCCAAAAGGAAAGGAATAAAGATAGTGAACCTGACTCCAACTAGCCTACTAGATGCCTACCCTCGGGCGCCACTCAGCTCCGTTCTCTGATGCCGTTGGCGCTTTTGATCGATAGTCTATTCCTGAGCATACTTTTGGTCTTGTTTGCCTTGCGCCGACCGGATACGCTCTTTGCAGCTACAGGCCTGTTAGGGATCTATGTGTCCTTGCGACCACGCACTTGGTTGCTAGGACGGGATGAAATGGTTGGTGTTCTGCTGGTCATGCTGATACTAATGCTTGTCGTGTCGTTCAGGAATGACCAGCAGTTTTCTTCTATTTTTCACGTTTTTCCCACGGGGTTTGCTATTTGTGCCGCCCAGCGATTTGCATCTTTCCCGGTGACGCATGTCTGGCGTTGTCTTGAACTGACCTTCTGGCTCTCTGTGGGCGGTATCGTCAGTGCTCTGGTTGTGTATTGGGGGCAACCGGAGCTGTTGGGTAATTTGATACCGGGTTCGAGTACTAACGGGTTGCCTTCCTATCTGATTATTCCGCAGATTGCTTTTTCGGTCGTCGTTTTTCTTGAACGAAAGAGACTGCCATTGCTCTCTGCAACAGCGACGTTTCTGGTGGTCGTTGCAGGGGTCGGTTGCGGCTCCATCACTGTTGCCCTTTTGATCGTGCTGGTAAGTGGCGCTGTCCATGTTCGCGCGTTGCTGCTTGATCGACGGGGTGGTGTTGACGTGCGCTACTTGTTCGCTATAGCAGGAACCGCCTTGCTCGGTGTGGCCTACGTTTTGCTTGAGACTCAAAGTCTGGTTACGTGGTTTAGCCAAACTAAATGGGCATGGGGGCCTATGGATCCACCAAGGGCGCACATGGTGCGCGACTACCTGGCTAGGTTGGATGTATTCTCTATCTTAGTCGGAGCGGATTATGCCGGCACTGCGATTGATGAATTTTACGGTGGCAATCCTCACAACTCATACATACGTATACGTCCTCATTCTTTCTTTGGGCTCCCAGGTGTACTGCTAGTGTTGATTTCACCAGCGATGATTTTCCTCTCACGCAGAGAAGTCTTCAGTCGGATCGTGGTCGGAGTTTTGGTCTTGCTTGCTTTGGTGCGCGCGATTACTGAACCCTTATTTTTTCCAACAGCTCTGGTTTTTTTATTTTCTGTATTTTTTATTGTTCTTGAGGCATGCGCCAATTCATCAAAGAGTTGCGTGAGGAGTCCAGATGTTTCGTTATCTGCTATCAAAACTCATTAAAAAAAGCTGTTTGGCATCAATACGCGGATCCATTGTCCATTCAACGGCAAAAGTGGAAGCCGGGGCCGCGTTTATCGACTCGGAAATGGGGCGGCATAGTTTCTGCGGCTACGATTGCGAAATCTACCGAACGAAAATAGGCGCTTTTACCTCGATTGCCAACGGAGTCGTTTTAGGTGGTGCGCGACACCCCATGGAGTGGGTCGGAATGTCCCCGGCCTTCTACTCCGGGCGGGATAGCATCAAGACGAAGTTTGCGGAGCATGTGCTGCCGCCTCCGGCAGATATCCTGGTCGGGAATGATGTCTGGATCGGCCGATCCGCCATTGTGTTGAGTGGCCTAAGTATTGGTAATGGTGCCGTTGTGGGCGCGGGGGCGGTTGTTACCAAAGATGTTCCTCCGTACGCTATCGTGGCGGGCAATCCAGCGAAGATTATCCGATACAGATTTCCTGCACTCGTCGTTCGGGCATTGGAAAAATCCCAGTGGTGGAATTTCCCTGACCACCGGCTTGCAGAGTTGGGCCGGCATTTCACCAATGTCGAAGAATTCTTGGCGGCCATTTGTTGCTCTGACGAAGGTGAGAGCCATATTCAACAGCCCAACGAGGGGGCATGATGCAACAAGGCAATTCATACCGGGTCTGTACGAGATGCATTATGGACACCAGTGACCCCAACATTCGCTTCGACGACGTTGGGGTGTGCGACTACTGTGCCAATTTCGATGCGGAGATACGGCCGAACTGGCATACCGATGAGCGTGGAGCGCGGGCACTGGCCGAACTCGCCGACAAGATTCGTCAACTGGGCCGCGGTAAAGACTTTGATTGCATCATCGGTTTGAGTGGCGGTTTGGATAGTTCCTACGCGGCCTATGTGACGAAGGAGAAGATGGGGTTGCGCCCCTTGCTGTTTCACGTCGACGCCGGATGGAACACCGATCAGGCGGTGGGAAACATCGAGAAGCTTATCGACGGACTAAACCTCAACCTCTATACCGAGGTTATCAACTGGGAAGAGATGAAGGACCTGCAGGTGGCGTTCCTGCGTTCCCAGATCCCGGATCAAGACCTCCCTCAGGATGGTGCGTTCTTCTCGGCCCTGTACCGGTTTGCGCGAAAGTACAAGATCAAGCATGTGATTACCGGGTCGAATTTTTCTACGGAATGCTGTCGTGAACCGGAAGAATGGGGCGGTTATCCGGGGATCGACAAAACTTTGTTTCGGGATATCCATTTCCGGTTTGGCAAGCGCCCTCTGGATACCTTTCCTTTGGTCGATATCTTCGTTTACAAAATTCTATATCAGCGCGTGTTTGGCATGGAGATTGTCAAGCCATTGAATCTGGTCCCCTATGTCAAGAAGGATGCCGAAGCCGAACTGGAGAGCCGGTTTGGTTGGCAGAAATTCCAGCATAAGCATCATGAGTCGCGCTTTACTCGCTTCTACGAAGACTACTGGATGCCACGCAAGTTCGGATTTCACAAGCGCCGGGCACATTTTTCCAGCCTGATCATGACCGGGCAAATGACACGTGACGAGGCGTTGGATCGCATTTCACGCCCAGAGATGGACGAGCACTTCCTGAAGCAAGAATTTGAATATGTTGCGAACAAGCTCAACCTGACGGTGGACGAGTTGCAACAGATTTTTGAAGGTGAGAACAAGACTTACCGTGACTATAAGAACAAGCGCTGGGCCATCGGAGTCGGCGCGAACGTGATGCGGCGGCTGGGTCTGGAGAGAAGGCTGTTCCGATGATTCATATCGTTGATTACGGGCTGGGGAATATTCAGGCCTTCCTGACGATGTTCAAGCGCTTGGGTGTGGAGGCGGTGCGCGCTCAGTCTGCCGTTGATCTGGAGGGAGCAACCAAGCTTATCCTCCCCGGGGTTGGGGCGTTCGACCACGCGATGCAGTTGCTTGATCGATCCGGAATGCGTCCTACGCTGGAAGCGCAGGTGCGGGATGACGGGGTGCCAGTGCTCGGCATCTGCGTGGGAATGCAGATATTGGCGGCTACCAGCGAGGAAGGAAGACTTTCGGGCCTGGGCTGGGTTCGCGGTCGGGTGCGTTCGTTCCGCTCCGAACAGTGTTCCGCCAGCTTGCCGTTGCCACACATGGGTTGGAACGACGTTCAGCCGAAATCGGGTTCGCCCCTCTTTGTCGGGCTTGAAGCGGAGGCGCGGTTTTACTTTCTCCATTCTTACTTTTTTGAATGTGATGATCCCTCCCATGTCGCGGCTACCACATCGTATGGCTTTGATTTCGGTTGTGCCGTATCGGCCGGTAATGTGCATGGCGTCCAGTTCCACCCAGAGAAGAGTCATCACTTCGGCGCGCAATTGCTGAAGAATTTTGCGGAGCTTTGAGATGCTGCGCCCAAGAATCATTCCGTGTCTGCTCGTCCACCAAGGCGGGCTTGTCAAGACGGTTGGCTTCAAGACACCGAAGTATGTTGGCGATCCGATCAACGCCGTCAAGATATTCAACGAAAAGGAAACAGACGAGCTAGTCGTCTTGGATATCGATGCGACCGTCAACAATGTTGAGCCCGATTATCGGATGATCGCAAATATTGCGGCGGAGTGCCGGATGCCGCTGTGCTATGGAGGCGGCATTAAGACTCCGGAGCAGGCGAAGCGCATCGTTGGTTTGGGGGTCGAGAAGGTCGCCATCAGTTCGGCGGCTGTGGAAAACCCGGAATTGATTACCCAAATTGCGGAAGAGATCGGCTGCCAAAGCGTTGTCGTGGTGCTGGATGCCAAGAAGCGGATGTTTGGAAAGGATTACGACGTTCTGACCAAGAATGCCCGCCACAACACAAAACAAAGCGTTTTCGAACTTGCTGCCCATGCGGAAAAACTGGGCGCCGGAGAACTGGTTATCAACTCCATCGACCTTGATGGCCAGATGAAGGGATATGACTTGGTGCTGGCTCAGCAAATACGTCAGACAGTTAATATCCCGATCACCGTTCTTGGCGGCGCCGGTTCCTTGAATGATCTTGAATCGTTGATTCGCGCTTGCGGTGTGATTGGTGCCTCGGCGGGCAGCCTGTTTGTCTTCAAGGGAGTGTACAAAGCTGTGCTGATCAACTACCCCACGCAGACGTTGCGCGACGATTTGATTCGCCGTGCTTTGAGCTAAATACGCATTTGTCCGCGGTGGATAAGAGAGATTCCATGTTCTCAAATAGAACCTTATTAATTACCGGGGGAACCGGGTCATTCGGCAATGCCGTGCTGCGCCGCTTCTTGCAGTCCGACCTGAGGGAAATACGCATCTTCAGTCGTGACGAGAAGAAGCAGGATGACATGCGTAAGCGCTACAACGATCCGAAACTGAAGTTTTACATCGGCGACGTGCGGGATTTTCAGTCGGTATTGAGTGCGGTACGGGGGGCTGACTACATCTACCATGCTGCCGCATTGAAGCAGGTTCCGTCCTGCGAATTTCATCCGCTTGAGGCGGTAAAAACCAACGTTCTCGGCACTGAGAACGTGCTTGAAGCCGCCATTGGCTCTGGTGTGAAGCGCGTGGTGTGCCTAAGCACCGACAAGGCGGTGTATCCGATCAACGCCATGGGGATTTCCAAGGCGATGATGGAAAAGGTGATGGTCGCTAAGTCCCGGAGCAGCAATTCCACGGTGATTTGCGGCACGCGTTACGGCAACGTGATGGCTTCTCGCGGTTCGGTGATCCCGTTGTTCATCGAGCAGATTCGTGCCGGCAAGCCGCTCACAATCACGGATCCATCAATGACGCGCTTCATGATGACGTTGGACGATGCAGTTGATTTGGTGCTGTATGCCTTCGAGCATGGCAGCCCTGGTGACATCTTTGTCCAGAAGGCGCCGGCGGCGACGATTGAAACGCTGGCCCAAGCCCTGACGCAATTGGTTGGGGCGCCCGGTCATGAGATTCGCGTAATTGGCACACGGCACGGCGAAAAGCTCTATGAGGCTTTGTTGAGCAGAGAAGAACGAGTCGCGGCGCACGACATGGGCGAGTACTACCGGGTGCCCCCCGACTTGCGCGACTTGAACTATGACAAGTTTGTCGAGCAGGGCGAAACTAAAATTTCTCTCGCGGAAGATTACAACTCTCACAATACCAATCGCCTGGATGTCGAAGACATGAAGAAGCTATTGCTCCGGCTTTCTTTCATGCGTGCGATTGCTCGCGGCGAAAATGCTTCGCTGGAGGAGTGAAGATGCGCGTTCTGATTACCGGTTCAAATGGTTTTATTGGGAAGAACCTTGCCGTTCGTCTCGGGGAGCTTGAGGGTTATGAGGTTATTGGCTTTGATAAGGAGGATTCCCTATCGGACCTCCGGGAGAGGGTGGAGCATGCAGACTCGGTAGTGCACCTGGCGGGAGTTAATCGGCCCGCAAATATCAAGGAGTTTGCCGAGGGAAACGCGGATTTGACGGCACGGCTTTGCGAGTTCATTTCCTCGACTGGCCGAAACATTCCCTTGATTCTATCTTCTTCGATCCAGGCTGAACGAGCCAACCCGTATGGCGAAAGCAAGCGTGCGGCAGAGGAAGTCGTGGAAGAACTGGCCAGAAGGACCGGAAATCCGGTGGCCATCTATCGCCTGCCGAATGTGTTTGGTAAATGGAGCCGCCCGAACTACAACTCGGTTGTGGCAACGTTCTGCCATAACATCGCCAACGATCTGCCGATTCAGATCAACGATCGGGCGGCGCAACTGAGTCTCGTCTATGTCGATGACGTCATCGCTGAGTTCATTTCCTCATTAGGTAAGGTGGCACCCGGCGTTCGGCAGGGGCGGGTTGAGCCCGTCTACAGCATTGACCTCGGCGAACTGGCGGCGCAGATTGAGGCATTCAAGAACTGCAGGGACTCCCTTGTATCCGAGCGCGTCGGTACCGGCCTGGTTCGTGCCCTGTATGCGACATACGTGAGTTATCTGCCGCCAGACAAATTTACTTATCACCTCCCGCGTCATGGTGATGATCGCGGTGTGTTTGTCGAGATGCTTAAGACTCAAGACAGCGGGCAGTTCTCATTTTTTACTGCGCGCCCTGGCATTACCCGGGGAGGGCATTACCACCATACCAAGACCGAGAAGTTCTTGGTAATCAAGGGCGCTGCGCGATTTGGTTTCCGCCATATCGTGACCAATGAGCGCTACGAGGTGTTCACCTCCAGCGACAAGCCGCAGGTGGTTGAGACTGTTCCCGGATGGACGCACGATATTACGAATGTCGGCGATGGCGAAATGGTCGTCATGCTTTGGGCGAACGAGATTTTCGACCGCAATCGCCCCGATACGATCGCCAGCAAGGTTTGACATGAGAAAAATGAAAGTCGCCACCGTCGTCGGTACTCGGCCGGAAATCATCAGACTCTCGCGCGTGATGGCCAAACTCGATGAGCATTGCGACCATGTGCTGATTCATACCGGTCAGAACTACGACTACGAGCTGAATCAAATCTTCTTTGATGACCTTGGCATCCGTAAACCGGATCACTTCCTCAATGCAGCTGGCGCAAGCGGCGCGGAAACGATCGGCAAGGTAATCATTGCGGTCGATGAGGTTCTAGCGGCAGAAAAGCCGGACGCCATGCTGGTGTTGGGGGATACCAATAGCTGCATGGCGGTGATTCCCGCCAAGCGACGCAAGATTCCGACTTTCCACATGGAAGCGGGTAACCGATGTTTCGACATGCGCGTGCCGGAGGAAATCAATCGGCGCATCGTAGATCACACAGCAGACATCAACCTAACCTACAGCACGATCGCGCGCGAATACCTCCTTCGCGAGGGATTGCCACCAGATATGGTAATCAAGACCGGTAGCCCGATGTTCGAGGTCCTCAACCATTACCGAGAGGAGATCGAGCAGTCTGATATTCTGGCGCACCTTGCACTGGATGCGGGAAAGTTCTTTGTGGTGAGCGCGCACCGTGAAGAAAATGTTGATTCGGACAAAAATTTCCTCAAACTGGTGAACGTCTTGAACCGCGTCGCCGCGCTTCACGGCTACCCCGTCATCGTCTCCACCCATCCGCGGACGCAGAAACGGGTTGATTCCATGGGTGTGAAATTCCATCCGTTGGTGCGCCTTCTCAAGCCACTTGGCTTCAAGGACTACAACAAGTTACAGATGACGGCGAAGGCTGTACTTTCGGACAGCGGGACGATTACCGAAGAATCTTCCATCCTAAATTTTCCGGCACTTAACCTCCGGGAAGCCCATGAACGACCCGAAGGTATGGAAGAAGCAGCAGTGATGATGGTGGGGTTAGAGGAAGTTCGGGTCATGCAGGCGCTTCAGATCCTAGAGTCGCAACCGCGTGGAGATGAGCGCAGTATGCGCCTCGTTGGGGATTACTGCATGCCGAATGTGGCTGAAAAGGTGGTGCGACTGATCCATAGCTATACAGATTATGTGGGCAGGGTGGTCTGGAAGCGCTATTGATTCGGCGATGCTGTGAGAATACTTGTCGTCAGCCAGTATTTCTGGCCAGAAAATTTCCGAATCAATGATCTCGTGGCGGCCTTGTGCGACCGCGGGCATGACGTCACCATCCTGACGGGGTGCCCCAACTATCCGTCGGGTAAAGTGTTCCCGGAGTTTAGAAGTCACCGCAGTGACTACGGCAAATTTGGAGCGGCGGATGTCGTGCGGGTACCACTGCTGCCGCGTGGAAGCGGGGCGCTTAGACTCTTGCTGAATTACTTGAGCTTTACTTTGAGTGCGAGCCTCGTGGGAGCCTTGCGCCTTCGAGGCATGGCTTTTGACGCGATTTTCGTTTTCGAGCCATCGCCTATTACCGTCGGGATTCCTGCAGTTTTATTGCGACACCTTAAGCGCGTTCCGTTAGTGTTCTGGGTGCTTGATCTGTGGCCGGAAACGCTGGAAGCCATCGGGGCGGTTCGTTCCTCCGCTATCCTAAAGTTGGTCGGGGGCTTGGTGTCATTTATCTACAATCGCTGCGACCTCGTCCTAGCACAGTCCAGAAGCTTCATTCCGCAAATCCGTAAATATTGTCGTGGCGACGTAAGAGTAGAGTATTTTCCGAGTTGGTCCGATTCGGTATTCGACTTCTCCATTGTTGCACCCGCGCGCGAGGTTCCTGCTGGAGAGGGCTTTTTCAACGTCATGTTTGCCGGAAACATGGGGGATGCTCAGGATTTCCCGGCGATCCTTGATGCAGCGGAGATTCTGAAGGACAAAAAAAATATCCGCTGGCTGGTGGTCGGCGATGGGCGTGCAACCGAATGGGTCCGTTCTGAAGTCGATAAACGGCGGCTAGGTCAGTCTTTCTTGTTGCTGGGAAGATATCCTATTGAACGGATGCCTTCCTTTTACAAACATGCCGATGCACTTTTAGTCTCCTTGAAGGAATCGCCGATCTTTGCGATGACGATTCCTGGCAAATTGCAGTCCTATTTGGCATCGGGTCTTCCCATTCTTGCGATGCTAAATGGCGAAGGCGCGCAAATCATAAGCAGTTCAGGAGCAGGACTGTCGTGTCGAGCCGGAGATGGTAATGCGCTGGCGGCGGCCGTAATCCAGTTAGCGGAGATGCCGGTAGATGCGCGCAAGAAGATGGGGGCGCGCGGGCTTGCGTTAAGCAGGACAGAGTTCGACCGAGAGACTCTCATAACCAGGTTGGAGCACTGGTTTGCCGAAATGGCAAACAAGGACCGGAGGGCAGGGGCAAGATGATCTTGGTGACTGGAGCTGCTGGTTTCGTCGGCAAGGCTGTGTGCGCTTCATTGAGCAGCAGCCGTCAAGTGCGCGCTTGCGTCCGGCGCGGAGGAGCGACGGACATACCCGATGGGGTGGATGTGAGCCAGAAACTGTTGCTTCCGGATGAAGAATGGAGAGATGCACTTGTCGGAGTGAAAACAGTCATCCATTGTGCAGCGCGTGTTCATGTGATGAAAGACAAATCTACGGACCCACTTATGGAGTTCCGGCGAGTAAACGTTGAGGGCACCTTACGGCTAGCTAACCAGGCGGCTAGCCTTGGAGTTGACCGATTTGTCTTCGTGAGCTCAATAAAGGTGAACGGTGAGGAAACGCAGGCGGGCCAATCATTTTCTGCGGAACATAGCCCAGCGCCGGTTGACCCTTATGGACTATCGAAGATGGAGGCTGAGCAGGGTCTCCGCGCTATCGCGTCTAAATCTGGCATGGAAATCGTCATCGTTCGTCCTCCTTTAGTCTATGGCCCAGGCGTAAAAGCGAATTTTCGATCAATAATGCGGTGGCTTTCACGTGGGTGGCCTCTGCCGCTCGGCGCCATTACTGACAATCGCCGCAGCTTTGTGGGGATGGCTAATCTTGTTGACCTGCTTGTGACCTGTATTGACCACCCCGCCGCGGCTAATCGAACATTCCTTGTTTCCGATGGCGAAGATCTATCGACGGCGGCGTTGCTCCAGCGCATCGGGATGGCATTAGGGATGCCTGCGAAGCTGATTCCATTCCCGCCGGGTCTCTTGAAATGGGGAGGCGCTTTTCTCGGCCGACCGGGAGTTGCAAGCCGCTTGTGCGGGTCGTTGCAGGTCGATATTTCGTTCACGAAAAAAGTCCTCGGTTGGTCACCGCCCGTGAGCGTCGATCAAGAGCTGCACCGAACCGCACAGTACTGGTTGCGTTCGCAAAAATAGAGGTCTTACTTTGACTAGCGCCTTATGAAAAGGTTGTTTGACTTATTCTTCGGGATTTGTGCCGCAGTAGTTCTGGCCTTACCACTTCTGCTCGTGGCGATTCTCGTTCGCTTCACGTCGAAAGGGCCGATTCTCTATTGGTCTAGAAGAGTAGGTCGGGGCAACGCCATTTTTGAAATGCCCAAGTTTCGCAGCATGCGTTTGGGGACACCGGCTGTTGCAACACATTTGCTGTGCGACCCAAATGCATACCTCACACCGATTGGCTCGTTTCTGCGCAAATCGAGCCTCGACGAGTTGCCGCAATTATGGAGCATCGTTAAGGGAGACATGAGTTTCGTCGGTCCCCGCCCTGCGCTATTCAACCAAGATGACCTTGTTGCGTTACGGACACAGTACGGTGTTCACGATTTGGTTCCAGGACTGACGGGTTGGGCACAAGTGAATGGCAGGGATGAACTACCGATCCCTGAGAAAGTGGCGCTTGACGCTGAGTACATGGATCGTCAGTCGATTCTTTTCGACATTCACATCCTCTGGTTGACCTTTATCAAGGTTATGAGGCGTGATGGAGTCTCGCATTGATCGAAGGATAAATTTGTAAGTGCCCGTGGTAGAAATTGCCCACCGATGAAGCCGGTTCCTGGTGTGGGGGATTGATGAAACAGAGGTCTACTAAAAACTTGATTGAGAAAAAGAATGCTCAACATCCTCCTATCTAGGCCGCGCCGCCAAAAGCAATTTATTGCTGCTGCTGTCGATTTCGCCCTACTGTATTTTGCCTTTTGGTCTGCTTTGGCTCTGCGGTTTGAATCTTGGTGGATAGAGGGCTTCGCAGCATACAGATGGCAAATGCTGGCTGCTCCTTTGCTTGCTATTCCAATATTCGCGCGCTTAGGACTGTATCGTGCGGTGATCCGTTTTATGGAAGACAGGGTGGTGTTTGTTGTCGCTGGTGGCGTAACTCTGTCTGTGGTGCTTTTAGCGGCTGCGATCACCTTTTTGCACGCCCAAGGGACTTCCCGCGGTGTGTTAGCAATTTACTGGCTACTAGCCATCTTATATGTCGGGGCTACGCGCTTTTTGGCCCGTAGCTATTTCCTTCGAGCTGAGCGTAAGCAAGACAAGCGGGTTCGTGTTGCCATCTATGGCGCTGGGCGTGCTGGAACTCAGTTGGCATACGCCCTACGTGCCGGCCGCGAGTATTTTCCGGTTGCCTTTTATGACGATAACGGGGCCCGCCAGAAGATAGAGGTGGCGGGCCTCCGAGTTTATGATCCGGCAGAGCTCCCTTCAATGCTTACGTCCAAAGCGTTCGACGAGGTTCTCCTTGCTATCCCTTCTGCAAGTCGTGCCCGACGCGCTGAAATCATCAACAAGCTTCAGAGCCTTCGCTGCAGAGTGAAACTCGTCCCCGGAATGGCAGATATAGTGGCCGGCAGGGCTGAGCCGACGAGTGTGCGTGAGGTCGAGATCGAAGATTTGCTTGGGCGCGATTCCGTAGCTCCGGATCCGCAACTGCTCAGCAAATGCATAAAAGGGAAGGTCGTCCTTGTTTCGGGAGCGGGAGGATCGATCGGCTCTGAACTCTCTCGCCAAATATTGGCTCTACAGCCAACTAAACTGGTGCTGATGGAGCTTTCGGAGTTTGCCCTTTATTCGATTGAGCAGGAACTGTCTCTACTGAACGATCGGTTGTGTGCTGGCGTTGAAATTATTCCTCTGTTGGGATCGGTTGTTCACCTGCATCGCAATGAACGAGTGATGCGAAGCTTTGGTGTTCAGACCGTATATCACGCCGCTGCTTACAAACACGTTCCGCTTGTAGAGCACAATCCAATCGAGGGCGTTCGCAATAATGTCCTGGGCACGAGGCGGATGGCGGAGGCGGCTCTGTCCGCTGGCGTAGAAACGTTCGTGTTAATTTCTACCGATAAGGCTGTGCGACCGACAAACGTCATGGGGGCTAGTAAGCGACTGTCTGAACTTGTTTTGCAGGCGCTTGCAAAGCGAGGGGGAAAGACATGTTTCTGCATGGTCCGTTTCGGAAACGTGCTCGGTTCCTCGGGTTCCGTCGTGCCACTTTTCCGCAAGCAAATTAAAGCGGGCGGTCCAATTACTCTTACTCACCCGGACATTAATCGGTACTTCATGACCATCCCGGAGGCTGCGCAACTCGTCATTCAGGCAGGTGCAATGGGACGTGGCGGGGAAGTGTACGTTCTCGATATGGGGCAGCCGGTGAAGATAATCGACTTGGCGCGACGGATGGTACACCTAAGTGGATTGAGTGTGCGTGACGAGAGCAACCCAGAAGGCGATATTGCTATCGAGATAGTCGGGTTGCGACCCGGTGAGAAACTATACGAGGAATTGCTGATCGGAGAGAATGTAGAGGGCACTGCTCATCCTCTGATCATGAGGGCTTACGAGAATGAGATGCCGTGGGACTTCCTGAAAGAAAAGCTCGCCGTGCTCGATGTCGCAAGCGAGTCCTTTGATTACGAAGGAGTTCTCGCATTGTTGCGTTTATTGGTAAAGGAATATGCCCCGGCAACCCATGGCGACGGTGAGTTGGCTCGGCTATCGTTGAGCAACAGTTCCACGAAGACTTTGGAATGTTTGCACTAGATTGAAGATAGGAGAAAATGAACGCTACCAACTTTGCAGAAAACGAGTTCGGTTTTTTTGAACTTTGGAAGAAACTTTCTCTCGGCTAGAAGCGAATTTGGGCAGCGACAGGAAGGCGGCGCAACCGTAGGCATTGCAATAAGTCTGTTGCCGGCTAAGCATACATGCATGGCCCTTGGTCAGGCGCACAAGCGGTGGAACGCATGAAGACACCCCTTTTCAGTTTCGTGCTGCCGCTATGGGAGCGGATGAGGAGTAGTCACGCGATCTTCGCGATTCCGCGGACGGGATTTTCTACCCAGTAACAATCCAACGGCAGAAGGCGACGTCAGGTTTTGGCCCATATAATCTGATTGAGGTCCGTGTAGAAGCGAATGAAGGAGGTCTGGCGGCAAAAAAAAGAAGAGCACAACTTCTCGTTGCAGGACTCGTAAAAGTGCACGATGAACTCCAAATGCCCAGCGGCACATTCATCACCTAGGCCGAACCGAGGTATCCGGCTCGAGCACATGAAGCCCGGCAATCCGCAACAGAATACCCATATCGAACGCTACAACCGCACTATCCGCTACGACTGGCTCAGCCACTACCTGTTTGAGTCAATCGAGGAGGTCCAGAACTATGCGACCAACTGGATGTGGACCTACAACCACAAACGCCCCAACATGGCGCTCGGTGGCATTACCCTGAAACAGAAATCAGCTCTTTTAACCCACTCTGCTTCTGATCGTTACCCAACAATACAGAGTGACGGAGTGGCTAAGTAGAGCAATCGGTTGATAAGTTTATGAGGATATACTCCACTTGTTGATTGCGTGGTTGAAAAGAACTGGTAATCTCCAGGCAATCTCTTCTGCTTAATAAGGTGCGGTCAGAAGTAGAGCCTTCTCTTAAGGGAGATTCTGCGTCATATAGTTAATTAATATGTAGGCAGCTGTTTATAGGTGCGAAATTTATGTCAGCGCAAATTGTCACGCTTTTATCTATTAGAAAACTCTACGAACAAAGCAGAGTAAACGGCTTGTTTATTTCTCTTATTGTGCTTTTATGCAATATCAAATTCGGAGTTGAGATACCTGCTTCACAAAATACGGGCCATGTTGGATTTAGCGAATTATTTATTCTTCTCGGCCTTTGTTTCGTGTTGCGTCTGGTATACAAAAAGCAATATGTCTTTACAGAAACAAGCAGAAAAATATTTCTTTTGACGCTTATTGCGAGCGCTGTTTTTATCGTGATTGCTGGGTACCACGTCCTTCTCAACAATAGGTCTGTATATGAATTTATCGGCGTATTCAGAAATATTTACGGGTGTATGGTGCTTTTTTTTCTAATAGATGCCCGCATTCTAAAAAAGGAAGAGCTTGTCAGCGGATTTTTTTGCATCGCTGTATTATATTCTTTGTCGGTGCTCAGTGTCGTTGTTTATAATGCTTATCTATTTGATTTGCATCAGTATGAATCGTTCAGATGGGGTAGGCTCATCATCTTTGAAGACGATCTGACGATCCTTGGTGCGTTGATGGTCATGTGTCTTTTTTTTGTTTCCGGGGAGGGTTTTACAAAAAGCAAATTGGCAAAAACCGTATTTATTCTGGCTTCTGCCTTAATTTCTGCTGCTGCAAGCGGAAGCCGATCTCAAGCAACGCCAATTATGGTTCTTTTCATCTTGCTGCCTTTTGTTTTTATATATAGGAATGGTATAAGGATTATAAGACTTCAAATTTTGTCATTGCTGGTGGCGGCGATATCCTTGGTGTGCATATCAATGACTTGTCCAAATCAGAATTATCTCTTTCTAGAGTTCTTTCGAGGAAACCCTTTCATAATTGACGTAGTCAGCCGGATTGAGGGAGGGAAAAGGTACAACACTGAAGAACTCGCAAAAAAATTCGGAATGGGAGCGGATGATCTTGATAAACATGTCAGTGTTACCGATCTGATGTATCACGGGAGCAGTAGCGCGGCGAGGAGCAGCGTTTACCGCGTTGAGTTATTGAAAGCCGATTTGAAAATCTTGGCTGACTCGCCTGTTTTGGGTACAGGTCAAAGGGTACGTTCCCAAACCTACCTGAATGGTCAGACGCATGATTTTTACACGCCGCCGAACTTTATGCTCCATATATCTTTACTAGCCGGTATACCTAGCATACTCGGGTATCTTGCACTAGTCGGATTTATTTTCGTCACATTGATTTTTACAAAGAACGGCTTGTTTTTATATGAAAAATTGGTTCTATTAGGGGCCTCAATGCCTATATTCGGTATGTCGATGTTTCATGATGGGTTGGCCGGAGGAGCTTTGTTAAATTTTACTTTGTGGTTAATAGTCTCATATATGTTTTTGGTTTATAAAGAGCGTGTTTATGGGTTGGGAAAATAAAGACAATTGACATACCAGGCATTCGTGGTTGTAAAAGCATTGTTGGCATGCAGCAAAATTTAGCTTTCGTTGCGAGTAGCGTCTGAATCGCCCCGGCTTTGCTAGACACTATTCAGCCGGTTGAAATACTGGTTTTCGAACTCTACCGGAGAAACGTCACTTACATAGCCATGGCGACGTTTCGGGCTGTAGAACATCTCGATGTAATCGAAGATGCCGCGATGAGCTTCTTCTCGGTCGGAAGAAGCTTTCTGCGACGGCGTTGTCGTAGCAGTGCCCTCAGCCGGCTCATGCTGGCCACCAAACCTGTGTGTTCAGGAAGGCTCGCCAGTCTGGCTGCTGTACTGGCACCCTTGGTTTGAATGGACGATCACGAGCGCCTTGGGATTTCGCCGCTACACCGCCATCAACAAGGCATTAATCGCCAATTCGGCATCCATCCTTGAGCGCATCGACCAACCGATCACTTGGCGCCAGAACAGGCCCCGAACAACAGCCAGATACAGCCAACCTTCATGGGTCAGGATATAAGTGATGTCAGTCACCCAAACCTGATTCGGGGCTTCGACATCAAAGTTCTGCTCCAACTGATTCTCGGCCACGACTGCCGGCTTGCCATAATGGCCGCCCCGGCGCCGATAACCCACCTGCGCCCGTAGGCCTTCCTGTTCCATCAGGCGATAAACCGGTGCTTGCCGCACAATTCGCCCAGACGACGCAGGTCATGGGCAATTTTGCGATAGCCATAAACGCCGCTTTCGAGCCAGGATCGCCTGATTAACCCCAGTAGCCGTCGATCATTCCGCTGCCGAGGTGATGCCGGTTCCGCTTTCCTGGCGTAATAATCGCTAGGATGCACGGCCATTACGTGGCAGAGTCGGCATACCGGGTACTGCGTTTCGTGCGCTTGAATGAAGGCGTGCCTTACCGAGACTCTTTGGCAAAGTATGCTACGGCCCTTTTTAGGATGTCGCGTTCCTCGCTGACCCGCTTCAAGTTGGTCTCGCGTCGCCAAATCTCCGCGGCTTTGCGTTGCATGCAGCTCACTTCGTTCGGCTTCTGGCACGCTATAGCGCTTTAGCAACTCGTACAGCGTCGGCAACGGGACGCCCAGCCGACTGGCTATCTCGCAGCAGGATGGCCGCGATCCTTCACCTGATTGACTGCTTCGAGCTTGAATTCTTCCGGATAACGCTTGCTGCTCATGACTTCTCCTTTTACCCAAGCTTAAGGCTTCGGAGCGTCTACGGCTCCCGGGGCGATTCAATGCAGCAATTGGGAAAAGCCATTGCCGCGGCCTCCGTGAGGGATGACCGCTTTACTCAGCTGTCTCTGCTCACGTCTGTTCGACCGCAGAAAGAGTCTGACATTTTTGCCCAGCGTCAAGTCATTGCTGCTCTAGAGACATCGTTGATGCCCCGCTACTCAGCCTGCCAGAATCGTCGAAGACGTGTTCATCTCCGCTAAGCCGGTATCTCCAAAGAAGACCCTATTGCTAACGTTAGATCTGGTTTGTGGGTTAATGGCAGGGATTCTTTGGGTTTTGATTGCCGATTCCTTGCTGGAAGCGACCGAGTGCGCCGGAGCAGGCCGGCAAGATTGCGAGTGCTAAGGAGCCCTCCTCAGGGTACGTACCTTGCTCATCCGTGTCTTCCCATTTGAAGGAGACTGCAATGCCCGAAAAGAGCCAAACCCCGAACCCAATCGAGGTTCAGAAATTCCTTGGCGGGCTCGATTATCCGACCGGCAAGGAAGACATCCTGCAGAAAGCGAAAAGCGAGGGGGCTGACGATAACGTGATGCAGGCCCTGGAACAGATTCCCGATCAGGAGTACGCGAGCCCGATTGCCGTATCACGGGAAGTAGGGAAGTTGCACTGACCGTTACAACAAAGGGCGGGGCGGCGCTCAAAGCGCTGCCCTGGCAACCAACCTCTGGTGGTTCCAACGCCTCTTCTTGATCTCTCAAGCTTCAGCTTCTCTTTCGATGCCGCGGGCAGGCAAGGCAAGCGCGTATAATTTGCGATTTAGTCCATTTCTCACGCTAGCCCGCCATGCAGGAAAAATACCAACCGCAAGAGATCGAAGTCGCCGCGCAAGCCCACTGGGAGAAGACGGCTGCCGCGCGCGCGATTGAAGACAGTTCCCGTCCAAAGTATTACTGCCTATCGATGTTTCCCTATCCGTCCGGGAAACTGCACATGGGGCACGTGCGCAACTACACGATCGGGGACGTGCTGGCGCGATTCCACAAGATGCAAGGGTTTAACGTGCTGCAACCGATGGGGTGGGACGCCTTCGGCATGCCGGCGGAGAACGCGGCGATACAGAACAATGTTCCGCCGGCGAAATGGACCTACTCCAATATCGAGTACATGAAGGGGCAGCTCAAGCGCCTGGGATTCGCGCTTGACTGGGAACGCGAACTGGCGACGTGCAAGCCCGATTACTATCGTTGGGAGCAGTGGCTTTTTACCCGGCTATTCGAAAAAGGACTTGTCTATAAGCGGTATGGAACGGTGAATTGGGACCCGGTCGACCAGACGGTTCTCGCCAACGAGCAGGTGATCGACGGGCGCGGTTGGCGTTCGGGTGCGCTGATCGAGAAGCGCGAGATCCCGATGTACTACATGAAGATCACCGCATACGCCGAGGAGCTCCTAGCCGACCTGGACAATCTCGGGGGGTGGCCGGAACAGGTCCGTTTGATGCAGAAAAACTGGATTGGCAAGAGCTACGGTTGCGAGATCAGTTTCCCTTACGATCAGGCCACGATCGGCGAAGGCGGGCTGCTGAAGGTGTTCACGACCCGGCCCGATACGTTGATGGGCGCGACCTACGTTGCTGTAGCGGCCGAACACAAACTCGCCACGCAGGCGGCTCGCAACAATCCTGAATTAGCCGCCTTTGTCGAAGAGTGCAAACGCGGGGGCGTTGCCGAGGCCGACATGGCGACGATGGAAAAGAAGGGCATGCCCACGGGGCTGTATGTCGTCCATCCGCTTAGCGGCCAAAAGCTGCCAGTCTGGGTAGCCAACTATGTGCTGATGGGATACGGCGAAGGCGCGGTGATGGCGGTGCCGGCGCACGACGAGCGCGATTTCGCCTTTGCGAGGAAGTACGGTCTGGAAATACGTATGTCGATTGCATCGGCCACGGGGGCGTACTCCGAAGTGAACGCACCATGGCAGGACGCTTACGCCGACTACGGTGTCTGCGTGAACTCGGGCAAGTACGACGGGCTTGGTTTTGAGGCGGCGTTTGACGCGATTGCCGTCGATCTGGAAAGCAAGGGGCTCGGAGCCAAGCGGACCCAATTCCGTCTGCGCGACTGGGGCATATCGCGCCAGCGCTATTGGGGATGTCCGATTCCCATCATTCACTGCGAATCGTGCGGTGACGTACCGGTTCCCGACGATCAACTGCCCGTCGTGCTCCCGGAAAACGTCACCGTGACTGGCGCCGGAAGTCCGCTGGCAAAAATGCCCGAGTTCTACGAGTGCACATGTCCGAAGTGTGGCAAACCTGCGCGACGTGAGACCGACACGATGGACACCTTCGTCGAATCGTCCTGGTACTTCCTGCGCTACTGCTGCCCGGATAACGATAAAGCCATGGTCGACGAACGAGTCAACTATTGGTGCAAGGGGGGAATCGATCAGTACATCGGTGGCATCGAGCATGCCATCCTGCACCTCCTCTATTCGCGCTTCTGGACCAAGCTCATGCGCGATGTCCGGTTGTTCGGGAATGAGAAACTCGACGAGCCTTTCGCCAACCTGCTGACGCAAGGCATGGTTGTCGCACCGACCTTCTATCGCGAAGACAGCGAGGGCAAGAAGAACTGGATCAATCCGGCCGACGTCGAACTGACTTGCGATGCGCGTGGCCGGCCGGTGGCGGCGGTATTGCGCTCTGATGGACAGCCGGTGCACATCGGCGGCATCGAGAAGATGTCAAAGTCGAAAAACAACGGTGTTGACCCGCAGGCTTTGATCGATCAATACGGGGCGGACACGGCGCGGCTGTTCATCATGTTCGCCAGCCCTCCTGACCAGTCGCTCGAGTGGTCCGACGCGGGGGTCGAAGGGGCGTTCCGCTTCCTCAAAAGGGTGTGGCGTCTCGTGTTCGAACACGTCGAGCAGGGCGTTGTTGCTCCGTACCCGAAAGGTGGCGTGTCTGAATTGCCGGCGGAACTGAAGTCCTTCCGCCGCCAAGTGCACCAGACGATCGGCAAGGTCGCCGACGATTACGGTCGGCGTAAGCAGTTCAATACGGCAATTGCCGCAGTCATGGAACTCCTGAATGCCTACGTGAAACTCGAGGACAAGTCCGAAGTCGCGCGAGCAGTGCGGCAGGAAGCAATGGAGGCTGCGGTGTTACTGCTTTACCCGATCGTGCCGCACGTCTGCGAAGCGCTCTATGCGGAGCTTTGCCCAGGGCAGACGGCGGGGGCGCAGCGGTTCCCGAAGGTCGATCCCGCCGCTCTTGCTCAAGACGAAATCGAATTGGTGCTGCAGGTCAATGGCAAACTGCGCGGCAACATTCGCGTTCCAGCGGCTGCGGACAAAGTGGCGATTGAGGCGGCTGCGCTGGCGAGTGAAATTGCTCAAAAGCATCTCGACGGAAAGACGCCGATGAAAGTCGTCGTTGTTCCTGGTCGTTTGGTGAATATCGTCGTATGAAGCGTGCTGGGTTTTTTCTGGTCCCATCCTCGTTCGCAGCGGGGATTGCTTTGGCAGCGGTACTCCTGATGAGTGCCTGCGGGTTTCAGCTGCGAGGGTCGTACTCGCTTCCCTACGAGAGCATTTATCTCTCGGTTGCCGATTACTCTCTGATCGGCGCAGGCCTCAAGCGCGCGATCCGGGCGTCGGGAGCAACGCGCATTGCCGACACGGCGGCCGATGCGCAGGCAGTGTTTCAGCCAACGACGGAGACGAAGGAGTCGATCATACTATCACTGTCGAGCTCCGGCCGCGTGCGCGAAAAACTGCTTCGTTATCGCTACGGTTACCGCGTGGCGGACAATAAGGGGCGAGACCTCGTTTCGCCTAACGTCGTCGAATTGACGCGCACAGTGACCTATGCCGACTCGGACGTCCTCGCGAAAACGCAGGAAGAGGACCTCCTCTGGCGCGATATGGAAACCGACCTCGTCCAGCAGTTGATGCGGCGTCTGGCGGCGACCAAGCCAACACCTCCGGAGCCGGAGTAGGCGATGCAGTTGCGGGCCGAGCAATTGGCGGCTCACCTTGAGCGCGACCTCAAGCCGGTTTATGTCGTCTATGGTGACGAGCCTTTGCTCGTCATCGAAGCGGCAGACGCGATCCGAGCCGCGGCTCGAGGCAGGGGCTTCGTCGAGCGGGAAGTGCTGACGGCGATTTCCGGTTTCAATTGGGCCGACCTTTACCAAGCGACGGGCAACCTTTCGCTATTTGGGGATCGGAAGCTTCTCGATCTGCGCATCCCGACCGGCAAGCCAGGGCGCGAAGGGAGTGCGGCTCTGCAAGAATACTGCGCCCGGTCTCCCGAACATGCCGTATTGCTGGTGACCTTGCCAGGACTGGACTGGAGCGAGGAAAAAGCCGTTTGGCTCAAAGCCCTTACGGAAGCGGGCGTTGCCATCAAGATCGTTCCGCCCGGCTTGGCGGAATTGCCCGCGTGGATCGCGGGGCGTTTGCGGCGTCAGGAACAGACGGCTGTGCCGGAGGCCTTGCGCTTCATCGCCGAACGCGTTGAAGGTAACTTGCTCGCAGCGCATCAGGAAATATCGAAACTGCGATTGCTGTATCCGGCGGGTGCGTTGAGCTTGGATCAAGTACAGTCCGCCGTACTTAACGTCGCCCGCTACGATCTCGATGGGTTGCGTGAAGCGTTGTTGGTGGGGGACATCGCTCGTTTGACACGCACGTTGGACGGGCTTGAGCAGGAAGGCGAAGCGCCTCCGCTTGTACTTTGGGCTCTGACCGAGGAAGTGCGCGCGCTGGCCACCGCGAAAGCCTGCTTGACAGCCCGTCAGTCTCTCGATGCGGCGCTGAAGGAAGCCCGGGTTTGGGGTCCGCGTCAGTCGCTGTTCAAACGTGCATTGCAGCGGGTCGAAATCCCGGCCATCAACACAGCACTAGAGAGCGCGGCACGCATTGATCGCCTCGTCAAGGGAATCGGGGTGGGGAACGTTTGGAATGAATTCTTGCGGCTCGGCCTTGCGCTTTCGTAAGCCGAATCCATGATGGTGGCGGCGGTTTCGCCGCTATTGCGCTACTACTTCTTTTCTTCGTCGGGAGGAGTGTCGGGGGCAAGATGTTCCCAGAGGCAATCGTCCCGCCATTCGAACTCATCGTTCAGGCCCTGGCAGCACTTCCCTTGAACCAGGCACTCGCCTTTGCATCCGTCTGCCACTACGACCACCCGCAGTTCCGGATCGATCTTGCGCTCACCGTCCCAATAGCTGCACGTCGCGCAAATCTTTACTTCAGCGGGAATGATCAATTTCTCGTTCATGGCTCATAAGGAACAGAATCTGTAGCACTAAGAGTGTATCGCTTTCCGATGGTTCCATTAAGGGTTTTGTTACCTTGCTGGCTATAATCCCGTTTTGACCACGCTTGAGCAAGCTCGTATGGAGATCCGGGAATACGTCGAAACAGTCGGCCGGCGGGCGCGCGAAGCTTCGCGGTATATCGCTCGCGCGGACAGCAATGCAAAGAACCAAGCGTTGAGAAGCATAGCGCAATCAATCCGCCGAGAAGCCGGCGTGTTGATTGAGGCGAACCAGCGGGACCTTGCGGCCGCGCGGGCAGCCGGGTTGGAATCCGCCATGCTGGACAGGTTGACTCTGTCGGAAAAAGGTATCGCGGCTATGGCGGAAGGTGTCGATCAGATAGCGACCTTACCCGACCCGGTCGGCGAAATCAGCGAACTCAAGATACGGCCGAGTGGAATCCAGGTGGGAAAGATGCGCGTTCCGCTGGGCGTCGTCGGCATCATCTATGAAGCGCGGCCGAACGTTACGGCCGACGCCGCCGCGCTATGCCTCAAGTCCGGCAACGCAGCAATTCTGCGCGGGGGTTCCGAAGCCATCGAATGCAATCGCGCGATTGCGCGGCTTGTGCATGAAGGATTGCAGTCGGCCGGCTTGCCGGCGGACGTCGTGCAGGTGATCGATACGACCGATCGCGCCGCGGTCGGCCATCTCGTCACAATGCGCCAATATGTTGACGTCATCGTGCCGCGCGGTGGCAAGGGGCTGATCTCTCGGTTGCTTGCCGAAGCTCGTGTGCCGATGATTCAGCACCTCGATGGCAACTGCCACGTTTATCTCGACGACGATGCCGATGCCGATAAGGCGTTACGGATCGTTGAGAACGCGAAGACGCAGCGCTATGGCACCTGCAACACCGCGGAGTCGCTTCTTGTCGCGCGCTCGGTGGCCGTGCGCTTGTTACCGCCGGTCGCGTCCATGCTGACGAGCAAAGGCGTCGAATTGCGCGGTTGCCCAGAGACGTTGCTTTTGGTGAGCGGTGCCAAGCCGGCAACTGAAGAGGACTACGCCGCCGAGTTCCTCGCCCCGGTCATCTCCGTGAAGGTCGTGGCGGGGCTTGACGAAGCAATTGGCCACATCAACCACTACGGCTCCCATCACACGGAAACCATCGTCACCGAGAACTACTCGAACGCGATGCGTTTCTTGCGCGAGGTGGACTCGGCCAGCGTGATGGTCAATGCTTCCACGCGCTTTGCGGACGGCTTCGAGTACGGGCTGGGTGCCGAGATCGGTATTTCCACCGACAAGATTCACGCCCGCGGCCCCGTGGGTCTGGAAGGGCTAACCAGCCAGAAATGGATCGTGCTTGGGAACGGGCAAGTCCGATCATGACGTGAGGAGGGTTCCGATGAGGTTGTCGACGTCCGGGTATCAGGCGATTGTCGCTGCTCCTTGCTTCAGTGTAGGCGTCGTTTGCGACGAAGCGGAAGTTCTCAGGCTTGATTACCTTGAACCCCGTCCAGAGGCCGACCCGGTTAACGCTCTTGCGGCGGAAACGGTCCGCCAGTTGCACGCCTACCTGACCGACCCAGATTTTTCGTTCGGACTCCCTTTGCGTCCCTCCGGCACTGCCTTCCAGCGGCGCGTGTGGGATGAAATCGCGCGTATCCCGAGCCGGCAGACGCGTAGCTACGGCGACGTTGCTCGGGCGTTGCATAACGCACCCCGTGCCGTGGGACAGGCGTGCGGTGCCAATCCATTCCCTCTTGTCGTTCCCTGCCATCGGGTCATCGCGGCCGGAGGTGGGTTGGGTGGTTTCTCCCGTAACGGCAGCGGCTTCATGCTCGACGTGAAGCGGTGGCTGTTGGCGCATGAAGGGCACTGAGGTCGCGGCTGCGGTAGCCGCCGACATTGCCGAGATCGATACCTTCTGCGATAGCCTCTGGCTGGAAGATGGACTCTCGAAAACATCATTGGCGAGTTACCGCAGCGATCTCGTGCGTCTTGCGAGTTGGCTTGCCCAAAATGCTCGCTGTTCGCTCGTAACCACCGATGAGTCGGTGCTGATGGCTTTTGTCGCATCACTGTCGAGGACGCTACGAGCCTCGTCGCAAGCGCGGTACATCTCGACGCTTCGGCGGTTTTATCGCTATCTGCTGGCCAACCGGCGCATATCTATCGATCCGACCTTGAAGATCGATATGCCGGCCAAGCCGTCGCGACTGCCGAAAGTCCTTTCTGAGAAGCAGGTCGAGGCGCTGCTTGCCGCCCCGTCAAACGATGATGCTCGTGGGCTGCGGGACCGAGCCATGCTCGAGGCGCTATACGCGACTGGCTTACGCGTTTCGGAACTCGTAGGATTGCGCCTGCACGAGGTTAACTTCGACATGGGCGTCGTGCGTGTTTTTGGCAAGGGCAGCAAGGAACGTTTGATTCCGCTCGGCGAGGAAGCCATCGACGCGTTGCGCCGTTACCTGGAGGAAGGTCGGCCAGCGTTGCTGGCTGGGAAGCCGTGCGACGATCTCTTCGTCACTTCGCGCGGCGGCGCCATGACGCGACAGGCATTCTGGCAACTGATCAAGCGTTACGCTGTCCTGGCGGATATTGACCCGGCGCGTTTGTCACCGCACGTATTGCGGCACGCGTTCGCTACCCATCTCCTGAATCATGGCGCCGATCTGCGGGTCGTCCAATTGCTGCTGGGGCATTCCGATATTTCGACGACACAGATTTACACCCACGTGGCACGTGAGCGCTTGAAGTCGCTGCATGCCAAACACCACCCACGCGGTTGAGCGAACATCCAAAACCTTCTGCTATGCTGATTGCAATCCACGACTTGCAACGGATTTGACATGAGACCTGAGCACGCGCCCGAGACGCCCGCAACGAAGTTCCTGCGTCAGCACGGCATCGCCCACTCGAACCACTTGTATGAGTACGAGGAGCACGGTGGAACACGGGTTTCGTCGCGAGAGCTCAATGTTGATGAGCATGCGGTGATCAAGACGCTGGTGATGGAGGACGAAACCGCCAAGCCCTTGATCGTCCTTATGCACGGCGACTGCAAAGTGTCGACGAAAGAGCTGGCGCGACAACTCGGCTGCAAGAAGGTGGAACCATGCAAGCCCGAAGTAGCCAATCGGCATACGGGATTTCTGGTTGGCGGAACGAGTCCGTTCGGGACCAAGAAAACGATGCCGATATGTGTTGAGAAGTCGATACTCGACCTGCCGCTCATCTACATCAACGGTGGGCGCCGTGGCTTCCTTGTCGGCATCCATCCGCACGATCTCGTCCGTGCACTGTCCCCCAAAGTTGTCGAGGTCGCTCTCAAGGGCTGAATGGAAACGTTCAGCCTTGTTTGGTGCCGCGTTCGATCACGACGCCCACGCGGCGGACGCCGTTCATCATGCCGAGCTTGGCGATTGAGACACGCACCCACTTTGCGCCGAAATCGGCGAGCAGCACTGCGGCGACATGCTCGGCTAGCCGTTCCAAAAGGCTGAAGTGCTTGGTTTCGAGCTCGTGGCGGAGGCGTTCTACGACCGACGCATAATCAATTGTGTCGCCGAGATCATCGCTGACACCGGCTTCTGCTGTCGACGTCCCGATCTGCAAGGAAAGCTCTATTGTTTGCGGAACCGTGCGCTCGCGTGGATAAACCCCAATTAGCGTCGAGAGGCGAAGGTCGTCGATAAAAATGAGGTCCATGCGGCGGTGAGGGGCTCGGTGTAGAATCGCGGCCGGGCGCACGGCTGCGCCCGAATAGAGCCGGAATTCTAACTCAGACATCAACCAACATTACCGGATCATCTCATGCCAAATAGCGTCGTTGCCCTACTTGCTATCCTCGCCGCGTATCTGTTGGGGTCGGTTCCCTTCGCCGTCGTTTGCAGCCGTCTTTTTGGACTCGCCGACCCCCGGAGTTACGGCTCGAAAAACCCCGGTGCTACGAATGTCTTGCGTAGTGGCAACAAGGCCGCTGCCGCCGCTACCTTGTTCGGCGATATGGCGAAGGGTTGGCTAGCCGTCTTTCTCGCTGAAAGATTCGGTCCGTCGTTTGGCTTGGGTACGGCGGTTGTCGGCGGGGTCGCGCTAGCGGCCTTTTTCGGGCACCTGTTCCCAGTGTTTCTCAAATTCAAGGGCGGCAAGGGGGTAGCAACGGCAGCCGGAGTCCTGCTCGCCATCGACCCATGGCTCGGCCTCGCGACCCTTGGTACGTGGCTAGCCGTCGCCTTCACCTTGCGCTATTCGTCATTGGCGGCGTTGATCGCGGCCGTTGCGGCCCCCGCGTATGCTTTCCTTCTGTGGGGAAGGGACTGGATGATCCTCGTCGTTTCCATACTGGCCTTTGCGCTCATTCTCAAACACTGGGCGAACTTGCAGCGCTTGATGAGCGGCTCGGAGCCTCGGATCGGCGGCAAGAAATCCTGATCAGCCGCGGCCGTTGAGTTCGGTGAGCGGCCAGCGCGGCCGTACGGCGAAAGCCCCTGCCGTCTTGATCGACAGACCAGCCTGAAAGCGCAGAGCGCCGGCTAGAGCGATCATCGCGCCGTTGTCGGTGCAGAATTCAAGTTCGGGGTAGAAAACGGAAACGCGGACCTTGGCGGCGCGTGCGTCGAGTTGCCGCCGCAGTTCACGATTGGCTCCCACGCCACCGGCAACAACCAGTTGTTTCAGCCCCGTTTCCTTCATCGCCCGCATCGATTTCTTGACCAGGACGTCGACGATGGCCTCCTGGAAGCCACGAGCAATGTCCGCACGCTGCTGATCCTCCAGTTCGCCGAGTTCCCGAACCGCGGTGAGAACGGCCGTCTTCAGGCCGCTGAAACTGAAGTTGAGGTCCCCGGAGTTCAGCATCGGCCGCGGTAAGGTGACCGTTTCGGGACGGCCCTTCTCAGCCAATTCGGCAAGCGCAGGTCCTCCGGGGTAGGGCAGACCAAGCAACTTCGCCGTTTTGTCGAATGCTTCGCCTGCCGCATCGTCGAGCGTTTCCCCGAGGAGTTCGTATTGCCCGACCCCAGAGACGCGCATTAGCTGGCTGTGCCCTCCCGAAACGAGCAGCGCGATGAATGGAAACGTGGGGGGGCGTCGGGACAGCAGCGGCGAGAGCAAGTGTCCCTCGAGATGATGAACCGGAACAGTCGGTATGCCGAGCGAACTCGCCAGTCCTTCAGCGAATGCAGCCCCGACGAGTAGAGCTCCTGCTAAACCGGGGCCCTGGGTGTACGCGATGGCCTTGACGCTGCTCAACGCGCACCCGCTGTCCGCCAGTACTTTTCGCAACAGAGGGGCGGTGCGTCGGATGTGGTCGCGCGAAGCAAGTTCGGGGACAACCCCTCCATATTCTGCGTGCAAGGCGACTTGGGAGTGGAGGGCGTGCGAAACCAGCTTTCCGCCTGCCTCGGTGTCATAGAGGGCAACGCCGGTTTCGTCGCAGGAAGACTCAATTCCGAGAATCAGCATGGGCGCCATTCTACCTTGCGGTACCAATGGTCGCCGGCCGAACTTTTACCGGAACACGAGGGGCTTGGAAAGCGAGAGTGTTTTTGTTTATAATGCCCGGCTCAGTTGTAATCTGTCGTCGAATTCTGAAACTAGGAAACAGTTAATGCCAGCCATCCGCCTGAAGGAAAACGAGCCGTTCGAAGTAGCGATTCGCCGTTTCAAGCGCACCGTCGAAAAAACCGGTCTGCTCACCGAGCTTCGTGCACGCGAGTTTTACGAGAAGCCTACTGCCGAGCGCAAGCGCAAGCTGGCGGCGGCGGTGAAGCGCCATCACAAGCGCATGCGCAGCCAAACCCTGCCTCCCAAGCTCTACTAGTCCCGGTCTACCGATTATGGAATAGCCGCCTGTCTGTGGATAGGCGGCTATTTGCGCTTCTGCTCCTTGGTTAGATTGCGCCTACGACCCGGGGAACTCAATTGGCCGCGCCACACGGCGCAAGGAGTTGACCATGACGCTGAAAGAACGCATCAACGAAGATATGAAGGCCGCAATGCGGGCGCGTGAAACGGCCCGATTGGGTGCGATTCGACTCCTGCTGGCAGCGATCAAGCAGAAAGAAGTCGACGAGAGGATTACGCTCGATGACGCGGCCGTCGTGACCGTGATCGAGAAGATGCTGAAACAGCGCCGTGATTCAATCGCCCAATACCAAGCCGGCGGACGACAGGACCTCGTCGACGCCGAGCAACGGGAAGTTGACGTTTTGTCGGCGTACATGCCTGTCGGATTGAGTCGCGAAGAGATCGGCGCGGCTGTGGCATATGCTGTTGCGGAACTCGGCGCCAAGGGGCCGGCCGATATGGGCAAGGTAATGGGGGTCCTCAAGACCCGGCTCGCGGGCAAGGCCGACATGGCTGAAGTGTCGAAGCTCGTCAAGACAGCCCTGAGCCAATAGTCCCTTGGGCCGGGCTATCAGGTCCCAAACGGGCCGAACAGCGCCAAGTACCACCTAGTTTGCGCCGATGATCCCAGAGTCCTTCATCCAGGAACTCCTGCATCGCGTGGACATCGTTGACCTGGTGGACGCCTACGTCCCGCTCAAGAAGGCTGGGGCAAATTACGCCGCCTGTTGTCCTTTCCATAACGAGAAGACGCCTTCGTTTACCGTCAGCCCCGCTAAGCAGTTCTATCACTGCTTCGGCTGCGGTGCGCACGGTACGGCGATCGGGTTTCTCATGGAGTATTCGGGTGTCGGTTTCGTCGACGCCGTCAAAGAACTTGCGTCGAGGACTGGGCTGCAGGTCCCTGATGACGATCATCGACAGAAAGAAGGGGGCCCGCGCACGGTCGGGCTTACCGAAATCATGGCGCGCGCTGCCAAGTACTACTACGAACAGCTGAAACGGTCTCCCAAGGCGATTGAGTACCTCAAGCAACGTGGGCTCAGCGGGGAGGTGGCACAAAAGTTCGGGATTGGTTATGCCCCCGACGGATGGCAAAACCTGGAAGCCGCCTTCGACAACTACGCGAACGCCGAACTGCAGACCGCCGGCTTGGTCATTCGCAACGATCAGGGGCGCTTGTACGATCGTTTCCGCGACCGGGTGATGTTCCCGATCGTCAATCAAAAAGGCGAAGTGATCGCCTTCGGCGGCCGAGTTCTCGGTGCCGGCGAACCGAAATACCTGAATTCCCCGGAAACCCCGCTTTTTGAAAAAGGGCGAGAGGTGTTCGGTTTACCGCAGGCCCGCGCGGCCCTACGCGACAAGGACGCGGTGGTCGTCGTCGAGGGCTACATGGACGTCGTCGCCCTTGCCCAGCACGGTGTCGGCAACGCCGTTGCCACGCTTGGCACGGCGACGACGGCCATGCACGTGCAAAAACTTCTGCGTCAAGTGAGCCGCATCGTCTATTGCTTCGATGGCGATGCTGCCGGCCGCAAGGCGGCATGGCGTGCGCTGGAGAATAGCCTGGAAGCGCTGCCTGAGCAGAAGAGCATCGGCTTCGTTTTCCTTCCGCCGGAGGACGACCCTGACAGCTTCGTTCGTCGGGAAGGGGCGCCAGCTTTCGAACGACTGATCGTTGAAGCGATGCCGCTGTCCGAGTTTCTGTTGCGTGAACTGGCTTCGCACTGCGACATGACGAGCGCCGAGGGGCGCGCGCGGCTCGTGTCCGAAGCGAAACCGCTGCTTGGCCGCTTGCAAACGCCGTTATTGCGACTACAGTTGGTCAAGCGACTGGCTGAAGCGAGCGGGTTCTCGCAGGCGGAAGTTGAGCGCCTATGTGAGTTGCGGCCCGTTGCGAGGCCGGCTCCGGCGAAAGCGCCGAGGCGTGCACCTTCCTTGTTGCGCCCACTGCTGCGGATGCTTCTGCAAAAGCCTGAACTCGCACAATTGCTGCCGCTCAACGTGCTGCCCGAAGACACGGCGGACGCGCGAGCTGTCCGCCGACTTTGTGACGAGATTTTGGCGGCAGGGGAGCCGACCCCGTCATACGCGGCTCTCTTGGAGCGATTGCGTGGATCGGAGGACGAGACAGTCTTGCGTGAAGCGGCGGCCGAACTAATGCAAGAGCCTTTTGCCGAAGACGATATAGAAGCCGAATTCAAAGGTGCGGTACAGCGCCTGATCGAGGGGGAACACAGACGCGCATTTGCTATGTTGCAGGCAAAGGTTCAAAAGTTGGGGGTGGCCGGTCTGTCAAGCGAGGAAAAGCAGGCTTATTTGGAAGCTCTCAATACCCGCAGCGCTCGGGCGGGTACACCTAACCTGTGATATAATTTAATGTTTTCCAGTTCAAAGCTTAGCGGGAAGTGTCCATGGCAAGGGAAAAAGCGGTAACCAGTAAAACGGCGAAGGCAAAGGCGGCAGAGTTGTTGGCACAGATCGGTAGCCAGCCTTCGCCGATCGACGAAGAAACGCGCAAGACTCGTCTCAAAACGTTGATCAAGCTCGGGAAGGAACGCGGCTTCCTGACCTACGCCGAGGTCAACGACCATTTGCCCGACGATGTCGTGGACGCCGAGCAGATTGAAAGCATCATTAGTACGTTCAGCGACATGGGCATCCAGGTCTACGACGAGGCGCCGGACGCCGAGACCTTGCTCATGTCCGACAATGCGCCGCCGGTTGCCGCGGATGATGCGGACGTCGAGGAGCAGGCCGAGCAGGCGCTGTCGACTGTTGATTCCGAGTTCGGCCGGACGACGGATCCAGTGCGCATGTACATGCGCGAGATGGGCTCCGTCGAGCTTCTGACCCGCGAAGGCGAAATCGAGATCGCGAAGCGTATCGAAGACGGCCTCAAGCACATGATCCAGGCGATTTCCGCCTGCCCCACCACAATCGCCGAGATTCTTGAATGCGCGGACAAGATCGCCCGCGACGAGATGCGCATCGACGATCTGATTGACGGGCTGGTTGACCCGAACGCCGAGGATGAACCGCTCGAAGAACTGGCGGAAGAAGAGGTGGCCGACGTCGACGACGAGAGCGATGACGGCGAATCCGCCGAAGGGGCCGCTGCGGCGGCGTCGTTGCTCAAGCTCAAGGAAGAGGGCCTCGCCAAACTCGAAATCATCAAGGGACTCTATGCCAAGGCGCATAGCGCGCTGGTCAAGAAGGGATCGCAGGACAAGTCCTATCTCAAACTCCAGGAGAAGATCTCCGAGGAGATGATGGGGATTCGCTTCACCTCCAAGACGATCGAGCGCCTGTGCGACTCGGTGCGTGCAATGGTCGAAGAAGCCCGCTCCTGTGAGCGCAAGATTCAGCGTATCTGCGTCGACACGGTACGGATGCCGCGCCCGCACTTCATCAAAGTATTCCCGGGTAACGAACTGAATCTTGACTGGGTCGACGAGGAGCTTGCCGCGGCGACCAATAAGCCATATGCCGGCGTGCTTGCCCGCAATGCACCGAACGTCAAGGAAGAGCAGAAGAAGCTGCTCGCTCTGCAGGACCGGATCGGCATCCCGCTGAAGGAACTCAAGGACATCAACAAGCAGATGTCCACGGGCGAAGCCAAGGCACGTCGCGCCAAGCGTGAAATGACTGAGGCCAACCTGCGCCTGGTCATTTCCATTGCCAAGAAATACACGAACCGCGGCTTGCAGTTTCTGGACCTGATCCAGGAAGGCAACATCGGTCTGATGAAAGCGGTGGACAAGTTTGAATATCGCCGCGGCTACAAATTCTCGACTTACGCCACGTGGTGGATTCGTCAGGCCATCACCCGCTCGATTGCCGACCAGGCGCGAACGATCCGCATCCCGGTGCACATGATCGAGACGATCAACAAGATGAACCGTATCTCGCGGCAGATTCTGCAAGAGACCGGCATGGAAGCTGATCCGGCGACTCTGGCGAAAAAGATGGAGATGCCGGAAGAGAAGATCCGCAAAATCCTCAAGATCAGCAAAGAGCCGATTTCGATGGAAACGCCGATCGGCGACGACGACGATTCCCATCTCGGCGACTTCATCGAAGACTCGGCGACCCTGGCACCAACCGACGCGGCGTTGTTCTCAAGCCTTCGGTTTATCACCAAGGACGTGCTCGATACGCTGACGCCGCGTGAAGCGAAGGTGCTGCGCATGCGCTTCGGCATCGAAATGAACACTGACCACACGCTCGAGGAAGTCGGAAAACAGTTCGACGTTACCCGGGAACGTATTCGCCAGATTGAAGCGAAGGCCCTCAGGAAGTTGCGTCATCCGTCGCGTTCGGACAAACTACGCAGCTTTCTTGATACCGGCAACAATTAACCGTTTCCGGGCCTGTAGCTCAGTCGGTTAGAGCAGAGGACTCATAATCCTTTGGTCCAGGGTTCGAGTCCCTGCGGGCCCACCAACACGAGAGCCCCTGTCCGCAAGGATCAGGGGCTTTTTCTTGTGCTCTTGAATTGCGATTGAGAATGCCATAAACAAGCTTTCGGTACAATGTCGGTACAGTGATCAATTCCGCAGGGAGTCCGAGGCACTATGGCAACCATCGTCAAGACGCCATCTGGCACTTGGAAAGCCGTCATCCGGAAGGCCGGCTTTCCCACCACCATAAAGACCTTCAGGCTCAAAAAAGATGCCGAAGACTGGGCGCGCCGTTCAGAGGACGAAATGGTTCGTGGCCTGTTTATTCAGCGCGGGCCATCTGAACAGCTCACGTTCGAGAAGGCTATCAAACGCTATTTGGCGGAAGTCACGCCCCACAAACGCCCTTTGACTCAAAGGAGCGAGGTGAGACGATCCGTTCCTTTAATCGAGTTCTTTGGCAAATATTCCCTTGCGGCCATTACGGCTGAGTTGGTCGCTCAGTATCGTGACAAACGGCTTGCTGGCGAGGATAGATCGGACAAAGCAGGAGCCCCTGTCCCGAGGGCCGGAAATACGGTGCGCCTTGAACTAGCATTGCTCGGTCACCTTTTCACCATTGCGCTGAAAGAATGGGGCCTTGGCCTTACCTATAATCCGGTTCTGAATGTCCGTAGGCCTGCGCCCGGGCCAGGGCGTAATCGACGCCTTGATGCGGATGAAGAGGGTAGGCTGCTTGAGGCAGTAGATTCGCACTCTAACCCGATGCTTGGGTGGATCGTACGCATTGCGATTGAGACCGGGATGCGTTCGACCGAGATTGCATCGCTTCGTCGTAGTCAAGTGGACTTGGAGAGACGAATAGTGCGCCTTATAAAAACGAAGAACACATTACCGCGTACCGTACCGCTTACATCACGAGCCACCGCGCTATTTCAAAAGGCGCTCTCTCACCCTGTACGCCCCATTGACACTGACCTGATTTTCTTTGGGGAGCCAGGTAAGGACGGGCAACGTCGGCCGTATAACTTTAATAAAGTTTGGCTCGACTTGAAGCGTTCTGTCGGGTGTGCGGACCTCCATTTTCATGATCTTCGACACGAGGCCGTCAGTCGCTTCGTCGAGGCGGGGCTCAGCGATCAAGAGGTGTCAGCTATCAGCGGGCACAAGTCCATGCAAATGCTGAAGCGGTACACTCATTTGCGAGCAGAGGATCTTGTCGCGAAGCTAGATAGGGTCAAACGCTAGCAGCTCGAACTATTCCGAGGCGTATCTGCCCCGCTGTTCCTGATTCAAATTGGGCATCTACACCCTCAAGCCGCGGTGCGCGGTCGCCTCCCATGGCGAACGGCGTGGAATGCCACGCCTTTCATATCTTGATCGTTTTTGGCGTTGTGCTTGCGCCCTTGCTCGTTCTGGAATCCGCCCGGTTGTTCCTGCGGTTTTCCACAGAATTTGTGGATGGCGCTTGCCTGTATACTGTATTGATATACAGTATACAGGCATGTCAAAACTGGACTTCTTTCCCCCATGTATTACGTTTGCCAGCTCATGTTCGACAAAGGGAAGCGTATGCCCCTTTGGCAGACCGCTTTCGGGCATCGGTACGCCGGCTTGCTCACCATTGCTTATGAACACATGGACGAGGGGTTTAAGCTGCCCGTGGCGCGGCTGCAGCGGCTTCCGGGTCAGGCCCAAACCGACACCTGGCCCAAACCCTTGTACGGCGTCTCTACGTTGGAGGAAGACCGCGAGGCTCGTTATGTGACCGGATCAGAACTCAACCATTCGCCTACAGCCGACCGCTATTTGACGCAGGTATGGAAGCTCACGCCGTTGACGGTCGATCAGTGGCGGGAGGTGACTGAGTACGAGGCCGCGCAGGCGCGGCGCGAGAGCGAGGCGCTGAACAATCAGCGGCGGTAGTTGCAGAATCTACGGAAACTGTTTTACAGGTTCCTGTGCGGCGGAAGATCGTGACGCATGTTCCACTCCTTCGATTGGCTCGATACCGAGGCGCTTTCTAACAACAGCGTCGGCGGTTGCGACACGCTTTTGACGTTTAATTGCGGCCGAAACAGCTTGCCGCGAGATGCCGAGTTGCTTTGCCATTGCCGTTCGACTGGTTTCGCCTTTTTCTTGCAGCTCGACAATCGAACGCGTGGGTGGCATTTTCATTTTTTGAAGCTGGTGGTAGGCCTCACGTCTCACATAGGCATGGGCCTCTATGTCAGATGTAGGAAGTTCTCCTGCCCGGACCATCCAGATTGCCTTAATCAACGCACCGAACTCGGCTTGAAATCGTCGATCTCGCTGATATGCCCGGCGTGCTTCGTCGCTGCGCCTTGGGTTGTGGCACTCACAATAGAGTTTGCTAGGTCTTGGGGTGGTTTTGAGCTGCCCCGGTAGCCTAGTAGCGCTCAATAGGTCTCCCCGTCGTGCCCAAGCGGCGTTTAGCAACGTGCGTTCCGCTTGATCGCGGAATGCTTCGATTGAGCGGTCCCCTCGCATGTCGATCGGGTCGCAGTATGTAGCCAGAAGCATTCCATATTCCGAAGGACCACGCTTACCTGCCAACGCCTCTTTAAAGCGCAGAACCACCGCATCTACATCCTTGCGAACCTCTTCGCGCATTGAGTCCGTTATCGGCACAGGCTTCGCAATCACCTTATTTACCCGCTTATAAACGACGCGGGCCTCGGTTGCGATAGCAAATTCAGTAACCCTCCAGCATAACTCGCAAAAGCTCTGTTCGTATGGATGCCTGAGTTTTTGCCGAAATCGACTAGATGACGTCTCCTGCTCCTCGAGGAAGCGACCTTGCTTTGCGTCGAAGATCAGCTTTCGCGCTTCTTTCGCTCGGACCATCTTGTCAACTATGTTCTAACTATTTCCGACGATCATAGTGCATTTGCGCGGCATCCTTCAATCACTCACTTACGTACTTGAAGGATGCACAGCGTATGCAAATCGAAGATGCACTTACGACTCAGTTTGGCCCTCTGCTTAGCGTCGCTCAGTTGGCAAAAGTGCTCGACCGCTCGGCGGAAGGGTTGCGTATTAGTTTGCGCGCGAACTCGGATTGGACGAGAGAAATCAACGCAGCTAGGCTGAAGTTAGGTCGGCGAGTCTACTTTAGGACAGCGGACATAGCGAAGGTCCTGACCGACCGGGCAGACTCATCTGAGGGTTAAGGTTTGTCTGCGCTCGCTCTATCAAGACAAGAGATCAAGTTGCTCGACCGAGCAATCAGGATCTCAACGACCGAACCTCAGAGCAATGACATCGTATATATGCACTCAACGATGTGCCAGCTCGCATTGCCGCGGTCCGAGCAGGCAGACTATGTATTCGAACGCCAGTGCGGTAACTCGTCATTACGCATCGCAGCCGGTAGTCTGTGGGATGGCAAGGAATGGGTGCAGCAACCTCTACCTTATGGGCCGATGGCCCGAATGATTCTGGCTTTCGTTAACACCTACGCTATACGAAACCAAACTCCCGAGGTTGTTGGCGGAGGAAGCAAAGCAGAATGCCTCCGCATGATGGGGAAGACGTCCACAGGCGGTAAAAAGGGCAACAACAGAATGTTTGAAAAACAGTTGCTGGCAATGGCTGCGTGCGAAATGTCGTTTGGCTTTAGGCGGGGCGAACGGATTAGCACGTGCAATGAGCGACCAATCAAGAAATTCGATCGTTGGGTGATGCGACCTGGAACTCAAGATCTCAGCGCCCAAAAGAGCAAGTTCGTTTTGTCGACGGACTATTTTAGTTCGTTGCGCGAACACGCTGTCCCCTGCAACATCCATGCTGTTTTCGCGTTGTCTTACTCCGCGCTAGCTTTGGATGTGTACTTCATGCTTGCCGAAAGGTTGCATCGCGTGCCCGAGAAGCCCGTTTTTTTGCGCTGGGCAAATCTGTATGGTCAATTTGGGCAAGAGTACCGCGGAAAACATGCCGCAAGAGACTTCAAAAGGGCTTACACCAAGGCGCTGCACGCGGCCCTCCACGTTTATCCAGACGCCAAGGTGGACATATGTGCCGATGGAATACGGTTGCATCGTTCACCGCCGCCGATCCCGCGACGTAGGCCATTGATTGCATAACCTTGTGGATAACGTAAGTTGTCCACGCATACTTACCCTCCTCGGTGCGCATACTTACCCCCCTTCCGTACGCATACTTGCCCCTCCATCCGTGCGCATACTTACCCCCCCCCTATCCTATAGCTGTTGTCCTTTAGGTTTATCCATATATATCTCCCCGTTAATGGATGCGATTGGCTGGGGATAATTTATAGGTAAGTATGAGTACCGAAAGTAAGTTCGTCCTTTTGCAGCTTTCCTACCGCCCGTTACCGCCGTTGTCCAAGTCGGAACGTACGCTGTTGTTCCTCCTGCATTCCAAGAATTCAATGGAATGTGCTAGCAATCGAGAACAAAGTAACAATGCTGAAAGCATACTTTGTGTCGTTTTATGGTCAAGCAACGGAGTCCCTCATCGCTTCCCAAGAACGAAATGGTCATGCCGCGAGCTTGTGCTCGTAGTAGGGCCGCTCGCGCGCATCGAGGATGGCGTAGGCACGTTGCCGATCGCCGTTCGGGGTAAGCCAATCATGCACGTTGTCGCGTGTGATCGGGATGATGCATCGATCGTGGCCGGCCGCCGCCACTTCGGGTGGGGGCGCATCGGTGATCGCCGCGAAGGAGAGAAGATCCGGTTCTTCGGGTCCGCTCCAGCGGGACCACAGGCAGGCGATGTGCATGAGCGTCCCCGGGGGTGGCTCGAACTTCAGGACAACGTTTTCCGGGGCTTCGCCTTCAGCGAGTTCTCGGCCTTCGAGACGATGGCGGCTCACGTTTTCGAAGAAGCACGTGGCGACGACCAGCGCGTGCGTATGGCCGAACTGACCTTTCCAGAACCCTTCGAGGTTGTCACGGCGGGCATTGTAGGTGCCGGGGAATTTCCGGTCGTACAGCGCCGGCTTGCCTTGCGGTCGGCACTGATAACGCATGGGCTTGAGGACGAGCTGACCGCCTTCTTCCACCATCACCGGCGCGTAGTACCCCGGGTAGATGCGATGGTCGCGTTCTTGCGGTTCGGTGCGGCGTAAATCGTTCAGCCGACCGAGGAGCTGCGCAACCTTCGCCTGACTGATGCGTCGATCCTCTTCAGCCTTCTTGGTCGTCTTCACCTTCAACTGACGCTCGGCGTCGGCGAGCCGTGTCCGTTGCTTGAACAACTCGGTTTCGAGACGAGCGGCCTCGGCCTCGTTGAACTCGTCGATCAAGGTTTTGATCTCGCGCTCCTGCGCGTTGACCGGTTCCATGAACGCGTCGGCCATGCCTTTGGGGATGAGGAGACGGCTGCCGTCCCGACGCCGCTTGAAGAGGCGGACGAATTCGTCGATGGAAATGTGTGCCCCGTAGCGCCTGATGTAGGAGTGGTAGTCTTCCCAGAGCATGGCGGAGTAACACATGGCGGGCTCTCGTTGATTACTGCGGTGGGCCAACGGGCCGACTCTCGGGGTAGGAATCGACACCTGCCTTTCATTGACTGCAACGCGCGACAGGGGTTCGCGTGCGCACGGCGCCGGTTAAAGCGAAGTGCGCGGGGATTTTGGTAGGGCGTTCTTCTGTCAGAGACGTACTCGGGTAGTAGGAAGGAAGACGCTATGAGTATCGGGAAAGTCATGGACGGTTATCGTGGGCTCCATTCGATCATTGCCTACAGCGGCCGACATCATCCGGCGAATCGTCCGCAGGGCCGTTGGGTGTCGGAGGGCGAAAACCTTGAAACGGCGTGGTACGCGGGCGCGCGTATGACGGTCTTTAAGGAAGATGAGGGGTGTTATGCGCTGCTTTACCTGGGTATGACCGACGGCATGCACTTCCCTACGATGGAGCAAGCCAAGGAAATAGCACCTGACTTTGCCCGCGCGGTTCTGTTGGGCATGCTGGCCGATGTAGCCGTGGGGGAGGCGGAACCGGAACTGACGAATTGCCTTAGAGCCTTCGGCTTTTTGGAAAACGAGACAAATTAGCTTGTCTGATGACACCTTGCCGGTAGCATGAGCTCCAACGTCATTAATACCTGATCTCTTGCGGCCCTGTCAGTTCCTACGTTGGCGCGGTCTGTTAGGCTAATGGCTTCGATGAAACGACATCGAACGGGGGGAAGGAAAAATGCGTTTGTTGATTGCTTTGATTCTGCCGTGGCTCACGTTCTTCACGATCGGCCGGCCGATCGCGGGCATCGTTTGTCTGATTCTCCAAATCACGGTCATCGGCTGGCTGCCGGCGACCATTTGGGCCGTGTATGCCCTCGGCCAATACAAGACTGACAAGAAAATCGAGAAAGCTCTTTCCCAAAGGAACGGGTAGACCACTCCGGCTTTCCACGGCCGTGACTATATGAGTACATGAGTATATGAACATGCGAAGGAAACCCGACCGGTGGTGACGCCTGCGGCGGTTGCACTTTGTCTGGTGGTGGCCATTACCGACGGCGACACGGTAAAGACGCGATGCGCTACGGCGGGACGTTACGAGCAGATCACCATTCGACTGGCCGAGATTGACGCGCCAGAGAAGCGGCAGCCGTTCGGGGAGAAGTCGCGTCAGTCCTTGGCCGAATTGTGTTTTGGGGTGGAAGCGGAAATCCGGGCGCAGACCACCGACCGTTACGGCCGCACGGTGGCTCGGATCGTATGCCGGGGACGCGACGCCAACGCGGAGCAGGTTCGGCGTGGTATGGCCTGGGTCTATGACCGGTATGTGACTGATCGCGGCCTCTACGGGCTGCAGGAGGCGGCGCAGCGCTCGCGCGTGGGTCTTTGGCGTGAGGCGGACCCGATGCCGCCATGGGAATGGCGGCGCGAAAGGAGAAAGCCGACATGAAAGAGGACGTTGTTTTACAGATCTTCCGCAGTGGGCCAGGCATCTTTGGGGGTCGAATTCTGCGCAACGGAGTCGAGGACGGGCGCGTGGACGGGTGCCATTCCCACGCGGAAGTTCGAGGCCAAGCGGCTGATGCGGGGATTCGCCTCGATCGCGTGGAAGTGCTCGACCATATGCCTGCAAAACCCACCCCAGGAACCCGCCGGTAGCTCGAATGCGGCGCTAGGTTGGCGCGCGGGATGAGACAATCGGTTAAGTGCGTATCCCGCGTTCTGCCTTCGTCTCTGCCGCGCCATGAACTACCTTGAACTGCCGCTGGCCTTTGTCGACCTGGAGACAACCGGCACCCTGGCCACACGGGATCGCATCACCGAAATCGCGATCGTCTCTTGGGATGGAATCGGCGAGCCCGCGACGTGGAGTCATCTCGTTAATCCCGAAACGCGGATTCCGCCGGCGATTGAAGCGTTCACGGGCATCTCGAACCACCTGGTGGCCGAGGCGCCCGCCTTTTCCGGGCTCGCGGCCGAGGTCGGTGAGCGGCTGGCCGGTCACTTGTTCGTTGCGCATAACGCGCGGTTCGACTTTGCGTTCCTAAAAAACGAATTCCGACGCGTCGGATTCGACTTTCGTCCGCCGCAGCTATGTACCGTTCGCCTGTCGCGCCAGGTGTTTCCAGAGTTCGCCCACCATGGACTGGATGCCCTGATTGAACGCCATGGCTTGACCGTTCCCGGCCGACACCGGGCGCTTCCCGATGCATTGGCGCTCTATGCCTTCTGGCAGACAGTGCGCCGCACGGTGCCTGCCGAAGCGCTAAGCGTTCTTGTGCAAAAGCTCGTATCACGCCTGAGCCTGCCCGCACACGTCGACGCAGCGAGCGTGGATGCCCTGCCCACGGGACACGGCGTGTACATCTTCTACGGACAAACCGGGCTGCCGATCTATGTGGGCAAGAGCCGCCACGTACGAACGCGGGTGCTCTCGCATTTCGCGGCCGACCATTCCGACGCCAAGGAAATGAGCCTGTCGCAACAAGTGCGCCGCATTGAAGGCATCGCCTGCGCGGGCGAGGTCGACGCCCTGCTTACCGAGGCGCGTCTCGTCAAGGAGCTGCAGCCGACGCTCAACCGTCAATTGCGGCGTAATCGCGAGCTGTGTTCATGGCGCTTGAGCGACCAGGGGTTGGGTTACTGCCGCGCTGAGCTGAGTTATGCCCGGGATCTCGATTTCGGGCGCCAGCCGAACCTCTACGGTCTGTTCCGTAACCGGCGGGCCGCGACGACGGCGATGGAGGAGATCGCGCGAACCGAGGGCTTGTGTCTGGTGGCGCTCGGGCTTGAACGCGGAGCGCTCGGCAAGCCGTGTTTTCGGAGCCAGTTGGGTCGCTGTCGCGGGGCGTGCCACGGCGCGGAGTCGCTTGAAACCCACAGTGCGCGCCTACGGACGGCGCTTTCCGACCTGGCGCTCACGACTTGGCCATTCCCCGGGCCCGCGTTCCTGGCCGAAGGGGAGGGGGCGCACGTCATTGATGCGTGGTGCTACCTCGGGTATGCCCGCTCGGACGAGGACAGGCAGGCGCTCCTGGCGAGTGGCAAACCGAGTTTTGACAAGGACACGTACCGGATTCTCGCCAAGGAAGTGAGCAGGATGACGACGGTTGTGCCGTAGCGAGGCAAAAAAAATCCCGCGCCAGTGTGGCACGGGATTGAAAGTCTCATCTTTGCGATGAGTCAGGGAGGGTCAAACTGTTGCCAGCGGGGGGCGCTGAAGCAACGATTGCAGTCTAGGGCGATTACCCGAGTGCGTCTGTAGGTCTTTCGGAGGCTTTGTGTAACGAGCTGTACCTGAGCAAGGACCGGAAACGTTCGTTACAGCTGGTCCAGGGGACTCCTGACGCCGTGTGTTACCTCGACGACGTACGTAACTGGCCCCATAACCTTCACTCCTATAGCAGACGACAAAAGATTGAGAATAATGCGAAATGGGTCGATACTTGACCGCGCCTCCTTCTCGTCAACCAGCGATCGAAAGGAGAGAATAAAGAAATGCTAAAAACTCAACGGTTTAGGACGTTACCGGCCCGTTCCTCAGGATGATAAATAGGCGGACCGGCGGGCCGCCTATTAACTGTTAGGGGCATGATGACTTCAATGACCTCAACCACTGATGCCAATCGAGAATTGACTGACGTGCTTTATCGCGTTAAGCGTGGTCTTGCTAGTTATGTAAGCTATCTCGCGGCGTGCGAAATGAATCAAGCATTCAGCGAATACGTCTTATACGAACCAATACTCCGCATACTGACGGCGCGTGGTTTTGAGGTTCGATGCGAATATCCTTGCCCTGGCGCTGAGCATGCTCCGAGTGGCGATAAGAAGCGCCTTGATTTCGCCGCTACAAAGAATTCCCTCAAACTAGCCATAGAGGTCAAGTGGATAAGGTCTCCATCCCCAAACGTTGATAATGACGTCGCGAAACTTGAGTCTGTTCTTTCGGTACGGCCAGAGGCTGCGTCACTACTTTGCATCTTTGGTCGCAAGAGTCACCTGGACAAACTGAAACTTCCTGCACAACTCTCGGAGCGAGGGAAGCCTATGGTGGCCGACCTAGGGAAAACAAAATACGGGTGTCGCATCTTTCAACTCATACCGTCGAAGAGGACGAAAAAGTGATGCCCAACCTAGCAGTCGAGCGGACCTCGCGCGAAAAGCCGCGCGAGACCGGTCAACTCAAACGTCAGCCTTTTATGGCCTCTACGACTGAACGTACAGCAGTTTGGGACGCAATGCTCGAAGCCGACTACCAAAGACGATATTGGCATGCCAAAGGAGCAAGCTTTGTTTTTCTCGATAGGTGCTCACAAATTGCGCTTGCAGTACTCTCGTCTGCTGCAGTTTTGTCTGCGCTTGGTGATCTGAAGCTACTGGATATATGGAAGTGGCTCTCGGCAATTACAGCAGTTATTGCAACGGCACTGCCATTCATGAGCTACACCCGAAGATCAGTCGCAATGACAGATTTAAGTGCGAGATGGCACGCGCTTGAAATTGAGTACTCGTCGATCTGGAGAGAGATCGACAAGGTTGAATTTTCTGAACCTAAATTTAAAAAGTTAAAAGAGACCGAGGTCGAGCTTGGGAGAATGACGTCCGACTTGCCAACCGACGACAAGAAGCTGCAAAGAGAGTGTTACGAGCAAGTTCTAATTTCCAGGGGTATTAAAAATGGGTCTAACTGAAGTAGGTCACAGGGACGAGCGTGGAAGTGTGCCCAAGCCTGCACCGTGGCCAGCTCCGCCCCCTCCACCCGCGCCAGCAAGACCGAGTTGCCATGCAAACCCCGACTAACCCTGCAGTTGCGCGGGACAGACAAAAGGTGCGCTTGCGGTGCCGTAAGCTTCGCTCCGGCTGCCCCGCACTTCCGCGTTAGGTTCCATACCCACCGAGATGATCATGGAAGAAGAGGCCAAAGCCGTACAGGAGGTTGCGAAGACAACTGGCAAGGCGATCGATGCAGCACGTGAGGCCGGTGGATTCATTGCAACGTTTATTGCTGGCCCCATCGAGCAAGGAATCGGAATTTTTGAGGATCGCCTGAGATACATGCGCTGGGAGCGGCAAATACGGCTCATGCAACGCGCACAAGATTTCCTCCGGGCCGCTGGTCTGCCTGCGCCTACGCGCCCCGTACCTTTGAAGCTCCTCATTCCCATCATGCAGGGCGCCAGCTTGGAAGAAAACGACGACCTTCAAGACCGATGGGCTGCGCTTCTGGTTAACGCTGCAAATGCAAACTTCCATAGCGAAGTGCGCCGTTCCTACGCTGTAATTCTTGAGCAGCTAACGCCATTGGACGCGCAAATTCTCGACGTCTTGTATGCGCTTCCGTTCGAAAAGAGTCAACACGATGGCATAACGACTGCTGATTTGCCCGTGCACGCCCGTATCAAGGAAGAAAAGGAGCTGCAGTTTGCGCTTCCTAGCGACGAAGTCGTCATTTCGCTTAGTAACCTTGCTCGCCTAGGATGTTTGCGGCCCGGCATGACCTGGGGCGGAGGAGAAAGTTTTGGCCGAGTTAATCCCACGGTCGCTGGTAAAGCGTTCGTTGAAGCTTGTCGCGCATATGGAACCTGACTTTGGGGACTATCGGAACTCGCGCGCGAACCTGCGCAAGTCCAGTGACCTCAACGCCACTTACATACGGAGAAGGTGCATGCGTTTCCTTGTCGCAGCCGTTGTTTCAATTTTCCTAATGACTGGCGCAATTGCGCAGCAGCTCTCGGCTACGGACCCGAGGGCGTGGGAAGTACAAGCCAATAAGCTTCGTGCCGCGAATAACTGGTCGGGCCTCTTGGAACACGCGGACCGCTGGATCAAACTGCTTCCCTCAACTGCGGAAGCTTGGAACGCAAAGAGCGAAGCGCATCTTCAAATGGGCCAGCCCCTGTTGGCGGAAGCACCGGCAAAGGAAGCAATCCGGCTGAAACCAGATCTTGGGGAGGCTTGGGCAAACTTGGCATATTTTCAAGCCACCTATTCGGACCTGTTGTTTAGCTATGTGGAAACGACGAGAACAGCCAGAGAAGCCATACGACTGAAGAGAGAGTGCCCCGTCGCTTGGTTGGCGCTCGGAATCGCAGAGCACCGAGGGCGACACAAGGAGGCTGCCGTTGAAGCGTTGCAAGAGGCTATTCGCCTAGATCCGAACTATGCCCCAGCATGGCGGCAGTTGGCGATCCAGTTCCGTCTCCTGAAGCGCTACGACGAAGCGATTGGTGCGTTCCATCATGCGACTGCGCTTCGTCCCGACGATGTCCGTGCAATCTACGGGCTCGGAATTACCTATGCAGAGATCGGCCAGCGAAAGAGGGTTGAGGAAATCTATGAGCGGCTTACCGCGGTCGATCCTCAGCTTGCAAATCAGTTCTATGAGGATGTAGTGCTTCACCCGCAATGAGCTGAGAGGATCTGACTTACCGCATCTCCTGCGACGTCCGGTGTCCGTCCGGTACCCCCCAGACTTTTGCAGCAAAACTCCTTGCGGCGATTTGAGGAGAACTTTTGCAGCAAAACCGCTTGGACAAACGACCGGTAACATTCTTCCTGCGTCGTTCTTGCCGGTCAGTCGTGGTGCATGTTGATGCTTACCTGGGTCGTGGCTCGTTCCTGCGCTAAGTGATGATTGAGCCTACCAATCCGCTCGCGGAGATCGTTACTCGGCATCGCTTGTGCACTTTCCCCGCCAATGCTCCCGCCTTTGGCTGCCTTCATGGCCTTTGCTTCTCGCCTCGCTTTGCGGGCCGCATCCCGTTCGGGGTCGCGTTGCTTCTCGTAGGCAATCGGATTTGGAGTTCCTTGATATCCCAAGTTGCTGTTTCGTTGTCCGTTGCTTCCCTCTCCGGCGTCGGGGACAGGACTCGCATTTGTACGCGCCATGCTTTTCTCGGGCGTCTCACTTAGCGACAAGCTAGGCAATTCGGGCTTGGTAGCCAAAGGTGCATGGTCCCCAGCGCCCGTGTCCGAGGCATCGCTTAACCCTATGCCACCAAACTCTCGTTTAATCCAGTCGCTCATCCCTTCGACTGGACTCGTACTTGCTGTCGCCATACCGCTAACGACCGACGCGGCGGCAGCACCTGCGGCTGCGGCGGCGGAAATGTCCCCAGTACCTAGGCTTGTCGAACCGCTTGATAAATTCGCGGCGATGGCATCCGATTTGAACAAAAGCCCAAACAAAACGACGTATGCTACCGTTCCAGAGATCAATACCTCGGCGAGGTCTGCGCCGGAGGAGAGCACAGTTTTCAGGCTGGTCATATCGCCGGCCGTGTACTTTTGTGCCACCAGCGCCATCGCGTTCCCGACCTCAGAGAACGCACCAAACAAGATTCCGTAAATCACAATCCGGAACATTAGCGTCATCAGCGATTTAAATGGCGCAATCCCGTTGTCCTTGAGGGCATTCAGACCCAAGAACGAGAAATTAAAGGGCGCCATCATGACCGTAATGCCGAGTTCGAGCATGAGCAGGTAAAGCTTGAGCGCGAAAAAAAGTCCAATGCCCAGAATCGCGAGCACGACATAGAGAATCGCTTGGCCGATAATCGTGCTGCCGACACCAACGGCCGCCGCGAGGATTACGAGCGCGGACGAGGTACCGATTGACGACAAGATTATGGTCGACGGCGATGGAATGCTCGGAGCGAAGTCGCGGAAGAACTGATTGCCCACAGCATTAATGAAAGCTGGTCCTTCGGTCATGCAATACCAGCAGAAGGCAAACCAAAGCACGCTGCCGCACGTCTTTGCGATGGCCGTATGTATTTCGGCGCCTTCCAACAGCAGCTTGTAGTTCGTTATTGCGTATTGCGCCAACATGAAGAATGAGAGCCATTTGGCGGCTTGCGTAACGATCTTCTCGGTCGTCAAACGCATTGCAGTGGTCACGATATCGATGATTTTCGAGTCGGTTGGGATTGCCCCGAGTGTCTCTGCATGCGCTGACGCTGTCGCAATGGCAAGAGAAACCAGTAGGAGGGCAAGCGTGACTTTCATAGGTTTCACGGTAATTTCCATTATTTTGATTTCGCACTCGCGTTTGAAGACCAGTTCTTAGTTTTCATCTTCTCGTCGCCAATAAGCGGAATCTCTCTGTCATAAGGCTTAATTAGGACAGTTTGCAGATCCTTGTCTTGTTGTTGCTGTGCCGATTCGGGTTGCAGACGCAAGTCTTTCGGTTCGCTGCACGCGCCTATAAGGACGGCGGAAATCAGTAGGGCAATAGTTGAGCCGTTCATGGCAGCCTTTCAGTTTGTTGCAGTCCAATTTCGAGTCGGCGTCTTTTCGGAACTAATCGTCGGGATTTTCTTGCTGTAGGGTTGCAGCAAGACGTTTACGTCGTCTTGCTTGGCTTGGTCTTTTGCGTTTTGAGCCGCCAGATACGTGTTCTGGGCGACCTGTTGTTGGGAGACCAGATCGCGCAATTTCATCGACTCTTGGATTTGTGCGGCGTTGAGGCTGCCAAGCGCCTGCAAAGCGGCAAGATTCCCTTGCGACTGCGCGACGCTTTGCGTCATAGCCTGCAAGGCCGCATTGTCGTCCTTGAACTGCTCTCGCTGCAGGCCTGCGTTACGCAGAGAGGCGCGCAACGCGTCGTTGCTGGCATCCGTCCACTGCGCAAATTTCGCCCCAAATGAAGCCGCGGTCGGGTTATTAAAGGTGCTGGCAAAATTCGCGTCGACGCGCGCCATGCTCGAGGCAATGTCCTTGCCAACCGCCATGATCCGGGACGCGTTGGACGCCATTCTCGTTAGGTCCGGCGCCAATACCCCGGCCGGATTCTCCATGAGATTGCGCGTCATGGTCTCATATTGCTTCAGCTCGACGGCATACTGCTCAACCTGTTGTGCATACGACATAATCAACTGGGTCATGTTGATGATCTGCGTTACCTCAGTCGCGCCCCCTCCCATCCCGCCGCCTGCGAACGCCGTACTATTCGCTAGCCACAGGATCGCCACCGCCGTGGCAATCTCGCGCCGATTCATCGTGTCCCCGCTTTCAGTTGCCGCTGGAGTCGCTGCTTGCGCTCGTAATACCAGGCCGCAGCGAACACGGCTTCTAGCGTCAACAAAATCGCCAAAGGAGCATCAACGCCCAGTGCCGCTCCCACTCGGCCGCCGATGAGAGCCAATGCGCCAAGAATGAGCGGCCGGTCCCAAAATCCCTTCCAAAACCTCGCCCACGTAAAGGCTCTCAAATTCATTTGTTTCCCCTTTGTGGTGGTAATTGACTGGTAACACTTTTGCTGCAAAAGTTGAGACCACGCAGTGATGCCATCTCGAGCGATACAATCGCGTTGCTGTTTGTCGCCGATGCTTGGCCGAACGCATCCCCGTATCGCGCCATGAAGGTATTGCGTTGCCGCTCAATCAGAAGGGCGCGTTTACCTGCTCGGGTTTGAGCTAGCAACGCCGCACGGTCCACGTCGGACAACGAGTACTCTGCTTTTTGCGCTAGTGATACTGCTAAAATCGTGTCAGCCATGTCAGACTCCAGATAGTCGTTTTGGTTAGCTGTACCAGGACGTTGTCGCGTCCTAGTACAGCGCTCTACTTGGTAAGGAACGTTGTTAACACGCCGACCGCGACGCCTGTTAATGAACAAGCTCCGATCATCGCAACCCCCGCGTTTTTCCAACTCGATCCGCTCGTGGCGCCTTTTGTTATCTGCCGCTCGTAATCTTTCAAAACACTTGAGACCCGCGCCTCAACGCCGCTGATCATTATGCTCAATGCATCTTGATATTGTTTCGCCGAATCCTCGAAGAGTTTTTCGCCCTTGCTTTTCGAAGCCGCCCAGCCGTTATTGACCGCCTTGGCGATTGCGCCTTCCAACATATGCATCGCTTGTTCGCGAGCGAGTTTGCTTGCAGTCCGACCTGCGAAGTCAATTTCCTTGATCGCTTTCAACAAGCGCGCGTCAAGAACCGTCTGCCCGCTGTAGCGTGGCTCATTTACGCCTGCCTCCAACCCTTGCGCGATGAGTGATAGCGTTTTCGCATGGTTCTGCTCAATGCGAGTCGCAACGGCGTTGAGCATCGCAAGTGCTGCATAGAACGGATCGCCCGGCTCGATATTAATGCCCGTGCGTCTGAAAACATCGACGCGAATCTCATCGAGATCCATGTCAGAACGTCACTTTGTCCAGTTGCTCGAATACATCCTTCGCGAACACACGGAGACGTTGTTTCTCCATCAGCGTGAATGCACTCGACGACATCACTTCGTCCAAGGTGAGACGGGCCTTCGTCATCTTCTTGATGTCTTCGCCATACGTCTGGGGATTTCGTTTGTGCAGCATGACTGCTCCCGCGACATGTGATCGGTGCTTCTTGAAGTTCTCAGATGTCACGAATGGCTGGCCGTTGCTGTCTGCGAGATCGCCGAAGTGCTCGTTGAGCCAGAGCACCACGGGCGTATCCGAATTCACAACCAGGTCTGTAAACCCCTTACTTGTGCTTTGGTAGTTGTCTCCGCCGCCGATCACACCATGGAGATAGACTTTCCGGCCAGCTTCTTTCAGGAGATTGAGGCCGTCGTTCTCGACTAGGTAACCGAGAAGCGGCGTGAATGTGTTTGCTCCATTGTCCACGACGAACACGCCGTCTTCAGTCAAAAGGGCTTCCATAAACGCATCGAACTTCTTCTGGTCGATGGTCGTCTTTCCGGCCATCACATCGACGTACCGCACTGGGAGACTCTTGTAAGCGAAGAAATCGCGGTTTTCTTGATCAGTGTCGAACCCTTTCATATCCAGTCCACGGCTTGCAAAATACTGCGCAAGCAGTGTCGCGATGAACGTCTTACCGCAGCCACCCTTCGCCATCAGCACAAAGTGAACTGCATTCTCGGCCTGCTTTTCTTTGTTCATTTTTTCTCGCTCTCATCATCAATAGCCCGTCTAAAAGCGGCCGGTTTTTTGAAATCTAGGAAATCCAAGCTCCTTACTGTGCTGCTTTCAGTCGACGACTTTTCTGGACTACAGGAAGAAACGACGACTCCCGGTCTCTCGCGTCCTTTTGTTTTGATCCAGTGGTTTCTTGCGAGGTATTCCTCGTAGATCTCGCGCCCAATGTTCCGCACAACGTACTTGCGCAACGTATTCAAAACGATCTGCTCGCCGTGCTTGTTCTTCAACCAGCGAAGAATGTGAGATAGCTGCACGTCCTGCTGCATGAGCTTCACGATGCTCTCTCGATATTTTTCGAGCGAGACGTACTTCACCGACTTCCCGCCTCGCGCTTTTCTAGCTATGCGAACGACATCCGCCAGTTCGTCATCGCTGATTTGATTGACTTGCACGTTCATCTTTCCGCGATCAGAAATGCCATGCAGTTACATTGAAGTGATCGGGCTTATCTGTCAATGCCTGAAGTGATTATAAGTCTTTGATTAATTACCACTTTATTACCAGTTTGCCGGACAAGCGATGTCCAGAAAATCATGAGGTTGTCGTCCAAGAGAGGCTCGCGGATGAGCAAGGATAATTTCTGTAACGAGTTGTAACCGCTTTGTATGGGCAGCGAAGTGCGTAGCTATTTCCGAGATTGCCATGTTGGTGTCAGCAAGCTCTCTCTAATGTCATGCGCGTGACAACGCGTGCCAATCAGTTTGCAAGGCAGATGCACGAAATCAACACGAATGACGAGACATCAGTAGGCTTGTGCTAACCGGAACAACGGGCAGGACGGAGGGCGGTGATACCGCCCTGCAACACACTCGACGGCTGCGCCTTACTCATGATGTTGGTCCTGCGCCTGGCGGCGAGTTGAAGGCTGTCGGTTCAATGAAGTGGGCAGGAAGCTGAAGATTTACGCTGTATGAAGGGGTAAGGATGTCTACACGTTCGGAGTCGCGTCAAAAGACCAAACTCATCCAGGTACGCGCCACACCCGAAGAAAAAGAACGCCTGCGCGCTCGTGCATCGGCGTTTGGTATCTCGATGGGCGAGTTGTGTCGCCAGACAATTCTCGCGGCCACGCCGCGATCGACAACTGACCAAGCGGCGATTGCTGAGCTTGCCGCCACGCGTGCTGACCTGGGCCGACTTGGAGGCCTACTAAAAGGCTGGCTATCCGGCGCTTTTGAAAAACCCGTTCCTCCCTTGCATGCGCGTGGTGAGATCGTGGTTCTGCTGCGTGAGATTGATGCGACTCAAGCGGTCATAAAGGAGACCGCTAAGAAGGTGGCCAGGTGATCTCCAAACGCGTTGCGGGACGGAGAGACGGTCGATCATCGTGTAGCGACTCGCTGCGCTACGGTGAAGGATTGACGCCTGACCGGATGACGGAAGAACTCTTAGGCAAATCCCACCGCACGCGATTTGGCGGTTTTGGCTTGGTCGATAACGGCGTTTACGCTGCGCGTAACTCTGACGAAATGGCTGAGCTGATCGCACTTGCCGCCCTCGAAATGCAAGCGAATTGTGACAGCAACACCCGCGTTGGCGTCGATCAGAAGCTCGCCCATTTTGTCGCGTCTTTCGGTAAAGCCAAGCCCAGCGAAGCTGTTCTCCTGGACACTGAAGATTCCATGCTGTCCGCTCTCGAGCTTGCCAATCACCACTTTGCGACCTTTCTTCACGACGACAACGGTTACTGGCACCTCCATATCTTCGCGAGCCGTATCGAGAAGGGGCCACGGCACCGTGGCATTTCGTTGTGGCATGACCGTATCAAACGTGACAGGGTATGTCGTGAGATCGAGCGCCGTCACGGACTCACCCGTGACATTGGAATGCATCGCGTTGACGAGCTGGGGCAGATCGTCGAAATTCCGCGGGCAGAACGCCTTGCCTTGCGTGCTCTCAAGGAGGCAGAACAGCCCGGCGTAAGTGATCGTGCTCGTAGGAAGGAGATCTACTCTGGCGAGAAATCCTTTCAGACATGGGCTACGGAAATCCGCATCGGAGACCGCCTCAAGCACGCGAAAAGTTGGATCGAGTTACACCAGGCAGCAGCGGCTTACGGCTGCTCCGTGCAGCCCAAAGGCGCCGGGTTCATACTCTGCCCGTTGGGCGAGAAGGGCGCCATCCAGTTATCCAAACTCGGCCTCAAGAAGCTGCAGGAAACCTTCGGGGCATTCATCGCCCCATCCGTCCATCCGGCGGCCGGCCCGCACGTTCAAGAAGCGCGTTACGCGCCAGCCCCAACACGTGCGCAGGGCGATGGGCCCTACGCCAAATGGCGAGCCGCGAGAAAGGCATTCGCACCGTTTAAAGCAGCGGCAATCGAGGTTCAACGAGAACGCCATAGGACCCTCCGCGCCGCCTTGCGTGCGCGCCAGAAAGCTGAGGTACAGCAGATCCGCCACACGAAGCACGGGCCGCCACGCCACGCGGCCATATCGATCGCGAAGATGGAACACGTTCTCGCCGCGACTGCGCTTACCACGCAGTTTGCCAACGAGCGGCAAGCCCTACGCCGGAAGCTGAATGCGGACGGACCGGGTAACACATTTCGCGAATTTCTTGTGGTCGAGGCTGAGAAAGGCGACAGCGTAGCCCTATCGCTCGCTCGCAAATACGGTGTCGATGAAGCGAATGACGTGCTCCGTCAGCGCGAGGTCACCGCATTCGGAATCGTTGCTGGCGTCACCGGCAGCGAAGACCGTCTCGCGCCGCGTCTGGTCGCACACCATCAGGTCTTGAGGAACGGAACGGTTGTCTATGATCTTGGAGGCGCTCGTACTCTCACTGATAGCGCCATATCGAAGCAAGTCCAGCTAAATGGAGCTGCCGCAGGCAATGCTGAGGCCGTTGGCGTCGCATTACGGTTTGCCTCCGCGAAGTTCGGCAACACGCTTACGCTGACTGGTACGCCTGAATTTCAGCGCCTGGCGGTTGAAACCGCCGTTCTGAACCGTCTGTCGGTCCGGTTTGCCGATCCGGCCCTTGATGCCTATCGTGTCAATCTGGTCTGGGCTGAAAATGCCAAGAAGCTACAAAAGGGAGCCGTGCGCGTCCTGGCTCAAAACCTACAACTCAGAACCCCTTACGATCGCGTCTTCAACCTTGACGTACATGTAGCAAGACTGGCGGCTGAGAAAACCGGCCGCGTGCATGAAATGCCCGACAGCCGTTTAGCTGCAGCTGCCGTTGAAACGGCGCGACGATTACCAGCGGACGCCGAACATGCGCGCTTGGTCTTCGACGAAAAATGGAAAGAGGCGCCCGCTGCTACATGCGAGGATTTGCGCTTCGGTACGCTGATCGAGCGGTGCGAGGATCGCGCTGTATACCACACCGGCCGAGGTCGACATGTAATCGGACCGGTGCCCGGCACACCGGAACGAGCGCCGACGGTCAGCAAGGGGCGCGGTGGCCGTTGATGTGAAGAACAGTAAGGAAGAGAATGTTACACAAACCGCCGCCACCCTTTCGTCCGCCGACAAGCGGGCTTCGCTCGTTGACGTTCTTTTTCCCACCCGATCGGGTTGCGATCCATCGCCTGTCGGACGATGGCTTTAAGCTTGCCCGTATGCTGCGGGGCGTGCGGATCGCGCCCGACAACGGGAAGCGATAACCTGCATTCCATGCGCTGGTGTCACTGCCCAGATCGGGAAAGAGCGAAAGGTTGCGAATTCAACTCGCGTTCCCGAGCGTTTCCGCCAACTTGGGTAAGCGGTCCGACAGTTTCTCCCGCAATATTGCGATGAGCGCCGGCGAGAATGGTTCGTAAATATCCTCTATGCCGAGGACGTAGATTGGCTTGCCTTCTGCGTGCATGAACTCGCGTACCGCTGCGGCGTGATGCTCTTCCATGCAGACGATGTAATCCGAGATGCGAATCAGGCTGTCGTTAATCGGCACAACCGCGTCGCTGTCGGTGCCGCAGCTGCGCGCATCCAGCCCCCCCCTGATTGCGAGAACCTCGGCCGTTCGTGACCGTATCGCCCCCTGTGAGCACACAAACAATACCTGCCGTATGGCTGTTGGCCCGATTTGGTTCGCGGTATTCGGAGCGGTCATTACCATATGCCTCCCGTTGGAGTCTTGTGAACAACGCGATATGTCCCGGAGAAGATCATGCCGGTCAAATTAGCCCCACGACTATCCAGCTCTGTGATCGGTCAACAACGATTCAAGTTCTATCACAAAATGGGGAACTCGATTCCGAAAGACATTCAACCGCAGGTACTTAATGCGAAGTCTTGGTTAGAACGGATTTGAATAGCTGTATCGATCGCAATCGATATGGCCACCATAAACAAATATTTGGCGGCATGAGTTTAGTGGCATGATTAAAGAATCCAGCATCTTGTCATTAGACTGGAAGCAAAGCGAATGCAGTTCATCACCCGGGGCCCCGACATTCCAGATGCACTCTTGCAGGCGCACGAGGAAGGCCGCGTAGTTTTCTTCTGCGGTGCAGGCATTTCCTACCCCGCCGGTTTGCCAGGTTTCAAGGGGTTGGTGGAACAGATCTACCAGCTGAATGGCACAACACTCACAGACATTGAGCGAGACGCATTCGAGCACGGGCAGTTCGATGCCACGCTCGATCTGCTGGAGAGACGCCTGCCAGGCCAGCGTCTGGCAGTCCGTCGCGCACTGGCACAGGCCCTAAAGCCGAAGCTCCGCCGCAAGGGTGCTACCGATACGCAGGCGGCGCTGTTGCGGTTGGCACGTAGCCGCGAAGGCGCGCTGCGGCTAGTCACCACCAACTTCGACCGAATCTTTCATGTGGCAGCTAAACGCACAGGCCAAGCGTTCCAAGCCTACGCTGCACCGATGCTACCCGTCCCCAAGAACAGCCGTTGGAACGGGTTGGTCTACCTTCACGGCTTGCTACCCGAAAAGGTGGACGACACAGCTCTGAATCGTCTGGTGATCACCAGTGGAGATTTCGGTTTGGCGTATCTGACCGAACGCTGGGCGGCGCGCTTTGTGAGCGAGCTGTTCCGCAATTACGTGGTCTGCTTTGTGGGCTACAGCATAAACGACCCTGTGCTGCGCTACATGATGGATGCGCTGGCGGCTGACCGGATGCTGGGCGAAGTCACACCTCAGGCCTGGGCACTGGGTGATTGCGAACCGGGGCAAGAACACCGGAAGACCATCGAATGGGAAGCCAAGGGCGTGACGCCCATTCTCTATAGCGTATCTGCTGGCAGCTACGACCATTCGGCGCTCCACCAGACTCTGCATGCGTGGGCAGAAACGTACCGTGACGGCGTGCAGGGAAAAGAGGCCATCGTTGTCAAACACGCTCTGACGCGCCCACAGGAGAGCACGCAGCAGGACGATTTCGTCGGGCGGATGCTTTGGGCCTTGTCGGACCCATCGGGCTTGCCGGCAAAACGCTTTGCCGACTTCAATCCCGCCCCTTCACTGGACTGGCTGCTGGAGCCCTTCGCGCACGAGCACTTCGGGTACGGCGATCTGACCCGCTTTGGCGTGCCGCCCCACCACGAAGTAGACACCAAGCTGCGCCTCAGCCTGATTCGGAGGCCTGCGCCCTATGACCGTGCACCGCCGATGCTGCTTGCCTCCGGTGGTGTCATTTGCAGCCAGTGGGATGACGTGATGTTCCATTTGGCTCGATGGCTGGTGCGCCACCTAGATGACCCCAGACTAGTTATCTGGATTGCGGAACGAGGCGGGCAGTTGCACGACCGTTGGCCGTGGCTGATTGAACACGAGCTGGATCGATTTGATTCACTTGAACGTGAGGGCAAAACCTCCGAGCTGAATGAAATCCGCTTGCACGCACCCAATGCCATTCCCGGTCCTTTGATGCGCACGTTGTGGCGCCTTCTGCTTAGTGGCCGGGTGAAATCACCGTGGCACGAGCCTGATTTGTATCGGTGGAAAGGACGCCTTAAGCGGGAGGGCCTGACCGCCACATTGCGTCTGGAATTACGTGACTTGCTCGCCCCCAGGGTTGTCTTGAAGAAGCCATTCCACTGGGGGGACGAAGACACGAGTAGCGTTGACGAGCCCACGCGGATCAAACAACTGGTGGACTGGGAACTCGCGCTGGTCACTAATCACGCGTATTCCGCCCTGCGAGATTTGGCTGGAGAGCACTGGACGTCGGCCCTACCGCTTCTGCTGGATGATTTTCAACAGCTATTGCGTGATGCACTGGACTTGCTACGTGAAATGGGCGCGGCCGACGACCGTTGCGACCGATCGCATTGGGATCTGCCCTCAATTACGCCCCACTGGCAGAACAGGGGGTTCCGCGACTGGGTGAGCCTGATCGAACTACTGCGTGATGCGTGGCTGGCGGTTCACGCCAAAGATAGCGCGCGCGCCACGCGCATCGCTCAGGCTTGGTTTGAGTTGCCGTATCCCACCTTCAAACGACTGGCGCTTTTTGCCGCCAGTCAGGATGATGTCATTCCACCTGATCGGTGGGTGAAGTGGCTGTTGTCCGAAGGCGCGTGGTGGCTGTGGTCCAGAGATACGGGGCGAGAGCTGTTCAGGCTGTTCGTTCTGCAGGGGCGGCATTTGGAAGGAGCCGCACAGGAACACCTCGAGGCAGCCATTTTGGCGGGTCCGCCGCGCGAGATGTATCTGGACGATCTGGAGGAAGATCGGTGGCAATACTTGGTGGCCCGATCCGTCTGGCTGCATCTGGCCAAACTGAACATATCGGGCCTCGCACTGGGCGCGCCAGCTGCGGCACGCTTAGAGGAGATTTCCACTACCTACTCGCAATGGCAGTTGGCGACCAACGAGCGTGATGAGTTCTCGCACTGGATGAGTGGCACTGGTGATCCAGACTACGATGACAGCCGCGACGTCGACATTGCTCCCCGAAAGCGGCGAGAGCTGACGCAATGGCTCACCAAGCCTATGCCGGAGCGGCGACCTTTTTACGAAGATACTTGGCGTGACGTTTGCCGCACGCGCTTCTTTCACAGCCTGTCCGCGTTATGTGATCTCGCACAAGATGGTGTGTGGCCCGCTGGCCGATGGCGCGAAGCTCTACAGGCTTGGGCTGAAGAAGGCATTGTGTTGCGCTCCTGGCGATACGCCGCGCCGCTGGTGCAGACCATGCCCGATGCCGTATTTCAGGAGATTGACCACGCTGTCACCTGGTGGATGGAGTCCGCATCCAAGTCGATCAACTGCCATGAGGGCATCCTGCTGAGCCTGTGCCGCCGTGTACTGGTCTTGTCGCTAGAAGAAGGCTCGGGTTATCGCATCATCCGAAATGGCGTCGAAACCTACGACCCCGTTGGCTCTGCAATCAACCACCCCATTGGGCATGTCACGCAAGCCCTCATCAATCTTTGGTTTAAGCAGAACCCGAACGACAACGATCTACTTCCAGCTGACCTCAAGTCTATCTTCACCACACTGTGTGACGTGCAAGTGGAGCGATTCCACCACGGTCGGGTGCTGCTAGGTTCGCGGATGATCGCTTTTTTCCGTGTGGACCGCCCATGGACCGAACAGCACCTTTTGCCGTTGTTGAGCTGGGCCAACCCCGTCGAAGCAAAAGCCGTGTGGGAAGGCTTCCTCTGGTCGCCGCGCTTGTACCAGCCGTTGTTAACAGTCTTCAAGTCGCCGTTCCTGGATAGCGCAAACCATTATGACGATCTTGGTGAACACCGTCAGCAGTTCGCGACATTCCTGACTTACGCAGCATTAGGCCCAACCGAGGGATACACTGTAGAGGAGTTCCGCTCTGCGATTGGCGCCCTCCCACAAGAAGGCTTGGAAGAGTCAGCACAAGCACTTTATCAGGCCCTTGAAGGTGCAGCCGATCAGCGTGAGGATTATTGGAAGAACCGTGCTCAACCGTTCTGGCAACAAATCTGGCCAAAATCCCGTGACCTGGCCACCCATCGAATCGCCGAGTCTTTGACTCGCATGGTGATTGCAGCCAGAGGTGAATTCCCGGCTGCCTTGGTTGCGGTGCAGGATTGGCTGCAACCAATTGAACACCCGGACTATGTCGTACATTTGCTCCACGAATCAGGTCTGTGTAAACGATTCCCGGCAGACGTGCTGCGACTGCTAAATACTGTGATTGCCGACCAACAGTGGGCACCACGAGAGTTGGGGCAGTGTTTGGAAGAAATTACTCAAATTGCGCCGCAACTTGCGCAAGATGGCCGTTATCTACGGCTCCGCGAGTATTTTCGCAGACGGGGAATGTGATGCCAGCATCAACGACATCCCGAACCAAGCCGCTGGTGACCAGCGGATAGCTTCCGAATTTCGAACCATGGCCGAAAGACCGCTCAGGCCGAAGATCTGTCGATTACTTGCGACAGCAGCTCAGCCCGTATAAAAGACATAAAACGGTTGTTGCCTAAATACCTAGGCTAAGCTGGACCTCGGCAGAAAATGTCGCCCTTCGCCATAGCCAGGCGTCGAACTCACGCCGCGGGAGCATGAGCAAGTCGGCGGCGCAACAGAACGACTTTCGCAGAAAGAAGTAGTCGTCGTTCTCAACCCCAACCGTCTTCGCGAATGAGCGCACATGCCGATCGACTGCGATAGAGTCAATACCAACAAGGCAGGCCATGTAATCCACGGTCTTGGGACCGACCCCGTTAATAGTCTGTATTGCGTCACGGAACTGTTCGGCGGCCAAGTTGGTTCGCAAATCCTGAACCCCCTCGATACCCCACTCCCCCAAAAAGTTGACCAATGTCTCGAAGCGAGTCACTTTCTCATGATGGCGCCAGTTCAGGAACTCGCCAGTTCTTCGCTCCTGAATTAGCTTTAGTAGGGCCGAAATCGTATCTGCTTTCGGATAGGTCCGCAGAATGGCTAACACTCGCGGTCGAACAACGTTGGCATAGTTAAGCCCTGCCTGGAGTACTGAGTCGGCAAGAACCGCTCCCAAGTGCTCACATGTGGCTCGCGGGACTTTCTGCTCCCAAAGCGCACCTTCACCTTTTGCGTGATCAGCAATACGACGCGCTGCAAGCAGAATCTCAATCGATCCCCCTTTCGCTCCAGCCCGGCTCATACCAGCTCCGCCTCTTTCAAAGCGTTGAGTCGCTCTACGCAGTTGGGACATGCTCCGCATGGAAACTGCCCTGCAGCCTGACACGAATAGGTTCGTCCAATTGGCACTCCAAGTTCGACTGCCGCGCGTGCGACATCGGCCTTAGATGAGTAGCGAAATGGCGAATGGAAACGAACGGCACCGATGCTCGATGTAAGCCCGTCAAGATCGTTCATAAACGCGGCAGTACAATCGATTTCTTTGGCATGGTTACTGTTAATGAAGCCGGTGTAGACGTCCAGGACTCCGATGGTCTGGGCACGAGCCGCGGCGGCCGCAAAGAACAACATCGTCCTGTAAGGGATGTATAAATCGTCATCCTTGACTTCTTCATTCCAAAGGTCTGCCTCGCGGATTAAACGCGACTGCGAGCCCCTGAAAATATCCGATATGTCATATCTTTCGGGTCGGTGCATATTCGCTGGCAACACTTCGTTAACGCGGCTCCACTCAACTTCGACGCAATGCTGCCCGTAGTCAAAAAATATGGGTATGACTTCAACGCTTTCTGACACGAGCTGGTATCCAACAGTCGTTGAGTCTAGCCCACCTGACGCCAGGAGAAGTGCTTTTCTCATGTCGGGTTAGCTCTCAATCTAGCTATTGCGTCGAAGGTACCATTCAGGCACTCATCAAGGTTCGCTGAGTATACAGAACTTCCGACAACGAGCATTGTGTTGTTGTTCTCGTTCCGTGGGTCAAAGGTGATAACCGGCTTGCCCAATGCGATTGCGATACCAATCTCAACCAAGGTACCGGGGTCACGACCGAGTGGAATGGCAAAGACGGCTTCACACTCCTTCAACAACTGATAGTCCATGTGGTAGGTGCGAATTAGGTCAACCTGACTGGCCGGTCGCTGAAGCTCTCCGTTTTCCATAATGGGGCGTCGCACATTGAAGTTGTGGTATGCGAGGCTCTCAGCCGCGCGGTCGACTTCCGTCTTATCGACATACGAGAAGTCGGGGCCGGCAAGGTAAATAGCAAACTGCTGACGCTCATGCCACGGCAAGATAGTGCCACCTAGCGCGCGCAGCGCCTCAACCGATAGATTGAAGTCTCGCTGCAAGTCGCGCTTCAGGTCGTCAGGATAAGTGGTCTGCGAATAAATCGTCGCAGCTTGACATCCACGCCACGCAGCCTCGATCCAGCCTTTTTCTGACATGCCGGCCATGACAGCCGTGTAGACATCGCCCACGCCGACCGAGTTGACCGTCTTCCCAAGCCTCGCAGGAATTTCTTCAACGCTACCGTCCATCAAGTTGAAGAGTCGGCTTCCGCCGCGGTTCTCCTTTAATAAGAAGACTTCGGGTGAAATAGTCTTAACTTCAGCAATCAAATCCTCGACATTCTTCTTACCCAAAAAAAGTGGAGACGATGTCGAGATAATGATCGCCTGCGTGCGCCCTCGGAAAGCTCGAAGCGAAGAAAGGTCATTAACGTCATACGCGACATCGAACGTAAACTTCGCTTCGGAAGAAAATCTTTCCAGCAACGCGTTGATATCGAACTTGCCGGGGAAGACAACCACCTTTTGGTAGCCCTCCAGATTCGGGAATGGGTCGCGGAGCTTGATTTGCTTGCAATCTCTCAGCAAGTCCTCATAACCTTGATTGGAGACCTCTGTCGGGTCACTAATAACGATGACGTTCGGCGATCCTACTATGTCACCCAGCCAAGCGAACTCTTTACATCCGTGCGAAGCAAGGTAGCGCCCCGCCTCTTCGGCAAGATATTGCGGACAGAAAGCGGCAACGGAGTATTCCTGTTCTGCCGCCCAGAGACCTCTTGCTGCATGAACGATGCCGCCCAATCGTAGCTTGCAGTCGGCACCATCTTGGGGAAGCGTGAAGTCAACGACCACTTCCCCTACAATCAAGACTGCCTCTGTCTTGGCCATGGTTATTGTGGGGCGAAGTCGGCTTCAACTGTAGGCACTGGTGCAACTGTCGAAGATCTGACGACCCCAGCGTACCTAACCCCACTTGCAAGGCATGAGGCAAGATAATTTAATGATGTGGGAAGTGCACCAACCTTGATTCCATTGGCATCCACGGCGAAGATACGTTTATCGAACACAATGCTGAACTCAGAGCCAGGAGCAGGAACCGCTTTCGACTGCGCGTAATAGGCGCACTGAGCCACTTCCTCCAAAACGCATGAGAATGCTTGTTGGCATTTATCGACGCCGCTCGAACCACCTCCGGCACCCTGACCCGCGCTATCGTTCTTTTTTGACCCAGAATAGTCGGAAAAGTGGCCAGAACCTGTGCTTCCCATAGTACCCCCCTTTGTACAGTTGGCGAAGTATCCACAGACCATGTGAATGGCATGCTCGCGTGGGAGTATAACAAAGGCCCAGCGTTGGTTTACATCATCGCTCGCTTGGCATCGAGCATACAACTCGTCGTTTTCGGTCAGAAGCCAATGTTCGTCGCTGGAGACGGGCTGATGGCCAGTAATCTCCGGCTGTCGCCGCCGGCATAGCGATGGTAAGCCGCATGCCACTCGGACTAGACGGCATGCTGCGCCGCCTCCAGCGGCGCCTATCCTGTACAGACCAAACTCTGCAGCTTCACTTCTAAATGGTCCTTCCTTATGGCGCTGTCCGTTCCTTTCCACGGTCGCAATTTGAGATTGCCGAGACGCCGGGATGTCCGTCTAGGGCCAAGGCCACGATGCGGTCTAGCTCGTGGTCCGACATCTGGCATGCTCAAGGGCTGAGAGATGCTCGAAGCTTCGGCCGCCTGTCGTTGTGATCGGCCCTAATCCGTGATCTCGTGCGGTACAGCTACGGTACAGTCATCATGTTTGGACGCCTTCGCCAAAGTACGATAAGTTACTGTCACGTATATACGTTCCGTTTTCATTGATTGCGCTCGCATTTGCTTGTTTTGCCTAGGCACAGCGCATTAGTAGCAAACTCATAATCCTTTGGTCCAGGGTTCGAGTCCCTGCGGGCCCACCATGCAAAAAAAGCCCCTGATTCTTCGGAATAGGGGCTTTTCCATTATGTCGGTTCATGTGTCAGGGCAACGGTGGTAGGGAAAGAGTCAGTGTTCGGCGAAGCATCCGGCAGGCGAAAGATCGCGGGGCAACAGGTATCATCGCTCCTTCTGCCACTTAATGGCGCTGCCGTTCTTCGCAAAAGACATGATGCCCACGCTGCAACACATTCTGGTCGACCAGCGAACACTGATGGCGGCTGGAGTCGACTTCGAAAAATATAAGGAGCGCCTGCTTGCCGCCTTTGCTCCGCGTCGCCCCCGGGTTCTGCTCGTTCCCTCCACTGGGGACGAGTCGCCATATCCATGGGCGATCCGAAGCTACCTTCTTCCGAGCAAAGGGTTGGAAAACGAGTCGGTCAAGCAACTGTTTGCCGAGGCCTGGGCTTCAGTGACCGGGTCTCAGTGAGTGGTGAAGCACGCATTGCGCCTTCGATGGCGTCAAAGAGACAGGTAAAGGGCGACGGGTACGAACAGGATCGAGGCGATATTTCCGACAACGACGATCGCCGAAACCAGCCCCGGATCCTGCTGATAACGGTCCGCAAAGATGTAGTTCATCACCGCCGGGGGTAGTGCCGAGTAAAGGATCAGAACGCCCTGCATCGGCTTGGAGAGACCAAGCACTTGCGCTAACGGCCAAGCAATGATGAGGCCGGAAATTGGGCAGAGGACAGCGCCGACGAGGCCGATACTCCAACGTTCGACACGGAAGGACGCGAAACCGACGCCGACGGTAAAGAGTCCGAGCGGGATTGCCGCATCGCCGAGCATCCGAGTGCTGGCGGCGAGCCATTCGGGCAATGAAAAGCCGACCAGGCTTGATGCAACACCGCCGATCATTGCCCACAGCATAGGCCCACGAAGAATCCCCTTCACGCTGGCGTGCGGCGCGCAGATGCGAATGCCGATGGTGAAATGCACGAGGCTGAAGATCATGAATAGCGAGACGGCCGCGGGCAGCATCTCCTGCCCGAAGGCAAACAAGGTCAGCGGCAAGCCCATGTTCGCCACGTTGGTGAATACCATTGACGGGATGAAGGCGTGGGGATTGTAGTTGAGCAACCGGGCGATCCACCATGCCAGCAGCCCGGACCCGGCCATGACTAAGAGTGCGCCTCCGATAAGCGGGAGATAGGTGACGATGTGGAAGTCCTTTGACGCCATCGCCGTATAGATCAGCAAGGGGTACAGAAGGTCGGTACTCAGACGGTTCACCCACGTCATATCCGGTCGGCTGATGCGCGCATAGGCGTATCCCATCGCAGAAATAATAAGTACCGGGGTGATAATTCCGATGATGCGCGCAACGAGTTCCATGGCTTATTCTTGGTGTTTGGATCGGCCAGATTGCCAGTCCAGTAATGACGGGCGAGGACGAGAAAAGGCCGCGAACCGCGGCAACCCGCAAGTCTAGCGGATTGGCGGAGTCTCCGGGTTGCGGTATGCGAAAAACGCATCGCTTGCCAAGGAAAAGCGTGCTTCCTACGATGGTCGGCTTCTTGCAGGAAAGGTGATTGGTGATGGAGAAATTAAAAGGGCAGATTGGTTTTGGTCTCGTTGGAACGGGCGTCATTGCTCATAACCATGCGGCGGCCATTACGGCGCTTGCCAAGTCGCACGACGTGAAAGTGGTGAGTGTCCTCGGACGCAGTGAAGAAAAAGCGCGCGAATTCGCCGCGATGCACGGAATCCCGGTAGCGACGGCGGATCCGGCGGAGTTCTTCGCACGCCGCGATATGCAGGTCGTCTGCATTCTTACGCCGAGCGGCGCGCACCTTGAGCCAGCACTTCAGGCGATCGAAGCTGGCAAGCATCTGCTCGTCGAGAAACCTTTGGAGATCAGTCTTCCGCGTGTCGACGCGATGCTAGAGGCGGCGAAACGAGCTGGAGTGGCGGTCGAATGCATCTTCCAGGCGCGCTTTACCGAAGGCGTCAAGCACCTGAAGCAAGCTCTCGACGCCGGGCGCTTTGGGCGGTTATGCCTCTGCAGCGCCTACATCAAGTGGCACCGCAGTGCTCAGTACTACTCGGGTTGGAAAGGGACGTTGGCCATCGACGGCGGCGGTGCCGTAATCAACCAATCGATTCATGCCGTCGATCTACTGCAATGGCTCGCCGGAATGCCGGCCGAAATCTTCGCGTGGAAAACGCGGCGTGTGCATCAGGGGATCGAGGCCGAGGACACCGCCTGTGCCGCGCTTCGCTTTCCGGACGGAGCTCTGGGAACGATCGAGGCGACGACCGCTGCCTTCCCGGGTTGGGAGCGTCGCATTGAAATCTGTGGCGAACTGGGGTCGGTGGCTTTGGAAGACGAGAAGGTCGTCCGTTGGGAGTTTCGGGACCGCCTTCCGGAAGACGCCGAAATCCTCGCCAGTGCCGCGAAGAACACGGCGGCGACGGGAGCCGGAGCGTCGAATATCATCGGTTTCGAAGGGCACCAGCGGCAGATCGAGCAGATGATCGTCGCCTTACGCACTGGCTCGCCGATGCCGATCGGAGGCGATGCGGCACGCAACGCCGTTGCGCTTGTTCGCGCACTTTACGAGTCGGCGGAGCAGGGCAAGCCGATCGCGCTCTAGCCTATCCGAGCGAGTCTCTCCGGGGACCGCGTTACATGAGGAAACGGCACCAACGCGGCTCCGACGCGCGACAGCGTATCGTTCCCGCGTCGGCGTTGAGGTGCCCTTTCTGCCGCTTCCCTTGAGCCAGCTACCGATAGCGATTGATCAGGTCGCGGGTTTCTTGCGCCGCACGCCGGGCATCGTTGGCGAACGTCTCGGTCTTCCCCGCGTACAGAATCGCTCGCGACGAATTGATTATCAGACCGGTGCCTGCGGCAGTACGGCCTGCATATACCGTGGCCTCGACATCGCCTCCTTGAGCGCCGATGCCGGGCACGAGGAGCGGCATGTCGCTGACGATTTCTCGCACGCGGGCGATTTCTCCAGGGAAGGTGGCCCCGACGACGAGCGCACATTGTCCGTGGGGATTCCACTCAGTCGACACGAGCCGCGCGACCCGTTCGTATAGCTTCTCTGGCTTGCTCGGCGTCCCGACGTCGAGAAACTGCAAATCGCTGCCGCCAGGGTTCGATGTCCGGCACAGAAGAATGACGCCTTTGTCCCGGTGCGCCAGGTACGGCTCGACCGAGTCGCGGCCCATGTACGGGTTGACGGTGATCGCATCCGCCTTATAGCGTTCGAAAACCTCTTTGGCATACTGTTCCGCCGTGCTGCCGATATCGCCACGCTTGGCGTCAAGGATGACCGGCACGCCGGGATGCCTGGCGTGGATATGGCTAATCAGCGCTTCAAGCTGGTCTTCCGCCCGATGAGCCGCGAAGTAAGCGATTTGCGGTTTGAAACAACAGACAAGATCCGCGGTGGCATCGGCGATCGCCTTGCAGAACTCGAAGATCGCGTCGGGTTTTCCTTTCAGATGAGCGGGAAACTTGGCTGGATCAGGATCAAGCCCGACGCAGAGCAGCGAATTGTTAATGTTCCAGGCGGCGCTCAGCGATTCGATGAAGGTCATGGTTTTCCTCGGATATGTTTGTGCGTATTGCGTCCAGCCGGGCATGTCCCCAGGTCTGCGGTCCCGATCGGCTGATCCCTCGGCACTCGTCTTCACTGTGCGCCATATGGTCGGACGAAAACGGTTACGTTTTTCTCTGCAGAAGATGCGGCTACGGCGGAATTATGCCAGACCGCCCTAGGAAGAAAGGCCGAACGTAGTGCGACCCAAAGTGCTCCAAGCGTAAGCTCGTTCTTTCGGTTAGGAGGATATCGTGGGATTCTCAACTGAATTTGTCGGCGCGGAACCGAGTCGCGCTGAAATTGATGGGCAGCCCGGGCCGCTGGTCATCGAGTTCGGCGCGCCATGGTGCGGCTATTGTCTTGCCGCGCGGCCTTTGGTGGAGGAGGCGTTCTCTGCCTTTCCGCAGGTTTGCCATATCAAGGTGGAAGATGGACGTGGCCGTCCGCTCGGCCGGTCCTTTCGCATCAAGCTCTGGCCGACACTCGTCTTCCTGCGCGACGGACGGGAAATCGCGCGCGTAGTTCGCCCTGAAGGTTCGGCGGCCATCGCTTCCGCCCTGTCGGAAATAGTACGTCCCGAGCACTAGAGGCAGCGGGCAAAGAGAGGCCAGGCTGCGTTGACGAAGAGCGGTCGGCTAAGGATACTGGCCGCATCGCATGACTTCACCGCGTGTCGTTGGAGGGTCGCGCGCGGCGGGCTACGGTCCCGACGAAGTTGCGTTGGGGGTACGCGAGCGCTTCAGCGCGGTCTTCACAAACCGCAGGCGTTCGTCGACGTCCTTGGTTCCGAGAACCTTCGCATCGATCCCGGCGGTGTGGATGACCAAGTTCAAAAGCCTTCTTCTCGTTTTTCCCGACAGCACGCCGGCAGCGCGAACTGCTGTACGCCAATTTGCCGATAGGGTGGCGACTCGCACGGACGGCCAAGTGACGATCGCCACGTTGCCCATCAACAAGCTGGTCAACCAACCCGCGCTCGTCAGTACCGTCATGGAAGGCAAAGCCGATATGGCCTTGCCGGCACACGACCGATTGAACCATTGCTCGCCATGGTTCGGGTGCGTGGGCTCACCGTTCGCCTTCGACGATCATGCGCATGCCGACCGGGTTCTCGATGGGGAATTCTCGGACAAGGTGCGGCCCGCGCTCGGCCGGCTTGGCATCAGCTACCTTGGGTCGTGGGAGTGGGGTTTCCGGCAGATATCGAATTCGCGGCATCCTATCCTCCGGCCGGATGATATGCGGGGTTTGAAGATCCGGGTGCCGACGACGCCGCTGTGCCAAGAGTCGATTCTGGCGCTGGGGGCCACTCCCGCGCTCGTCGAGTATGAGCAGCTCTCGCGCGCCATCCGGTACTCGCTGATTGACGGCCAGGAAAACCCGGTGGCGGTGATTCATGCGCTCGGTCTGTTTCGTTCGCAGAAGTATCTCAGCCTTCTCAACTACACGTACGGGACGATCGTCCATATCGTGAGGACTAGTTCTCTCGAAAGCTTGTCGCTGGATCATCAGGAAATCTTGCGCGATGAGTCGCGGCGGGCGGCTCTCCTGATGCGCCAACTGGTTCGCGAGCAAGAGACGCAACAGCTCGCGGAGTTCTCCGCGCACGGAATGGAAATCTCCCGTCCTGATCCGAAGCCCTTCAGGGATTTGCTCGAGCCTGTCTATCAAGGCTTATGCCGATCGTTCGGGAGGGAGATCGAATACGCGTTTCTCGATATGGTCGAGCGTCAGCGCCGGCCGGGACAGCAGGTGTCGCTATGATCATGGACGAGTCTCGTAGGCCGATCGGCCAGCATGCCGCCGCCTTGGCATTGGATACGATGTCCGAGGGCGTTCTCGGCATCGACGGCGATCGGAACATTACCTACGCCAACCCCGCCGCGCTCGTGATCCTCGGCTACAGGTATGACGAACTGGCGGGCCGTAACATCCACGACCTCTTGCAGCCGAAACGACGTGATGGACGGCCGTACCCGGGTAACGAGAGCCAACTCGCTTGGCTCGACAAAGGGGGGGCGATTTACTTCGTCGAAGACGTTTTTTGGAACAAGGACGGAAACCCGATCGACGTCGAGATGTCGGCGGTTCCGCTGCCCGAACCTGAGGACGGCACGAGTGCGATTGTCGTCGTGCGCGACGTTTCGGAACGCAAGGAGAACCGCGCGGCGCTGCTCAAGGCCTTTGAGGACCTTGAGGTACTGAACAAGAATCTCGAAACGGCGCATAGCCAGCTGTTGCAGTCCGAAAAGATGGCATCCATCGGCCAGCTTGCCGCGGGCGTGGCGCACGAGATCAATAACCCGATCGGCTTCGTCAATTCAAACCTGGGGTCGCTGAAATCCCAGGTTCACGCGCTGCTGGCTGTGATCTCAGTTTACGAACGAGCGGAGCGGGTTCTTTCTGGCTATCCGGATTTGTTGGAAACCATTCGGCAAACGAAATCCGAGGTGGATTTCACGTTCCTGCAAAAGGATATCCAGGAATTGATCGCCGAGTCGCTCGAAGGTGTCGGGCGTGTGAAGAAGATCGTCGACAACCTGCGCGATTTTTCTCGAGCAGACCGATCCGAATGGCATGTGGCCAATCTCGAGAGCGGCCTGGAAAGCACGCTCAATATCGTCTGGAACGAACTCAAGTACAAAGCCGAAGTCAGGAGGGAATACGCCGGTGTGCCTGAAATCGAATGCATCGCCTCGCAATTGAATCAGGTCTTCATGAACCTGCTCATCAATGCGGCGCAAGCGATCGAGGAGCGCGGCGTCATAACGGTGCGCACGGGGTTTGATGCGAATGCGGTGTGGGTGGAGGTCGAAGACACCGGCAAGGGCATCAAGGCGGAGCATATGCACCGCATATTCGAGCCTTTCTTCACCACGAAGCCGGTGGGTAAGGGAACCGGGCTTGGCTTGTCGCTTGCCTACGGCATCGTGCAGCAGCACAAGGGAAAGCTCGACGTGAAAAGCGAGGAGGGCAAGGGGACGGTGTTCCGCGTCACCTTGCCGCGCGAGCGCAATCCAGCCGGGGAAAGCTAAGGGGCGCTAATCCCCTCGTCCCTGGCGAGACGGCCGCGCCACTTCGTTCCTCACGCGTCGCTACTTTGCGCCTTTCCCCCAGGAATCCTTGAGTGTCACCGTCCTGTTGAACACCGGGGAGCCATCTTTCGAGTCGAACCGGTCGGCAACGAAGTAGCCATGACGTTCGAACTGGAACCGCTCTTCCGGCTTGGCGGCCTTCAATGCCGGCTCGAGTTGGGCCGTAATGAGCTTGACGCTGTCCGGGTTGAGATCGTCCAGGAAGTTACGGTCGCCGGACCCAGGCGACGGGCTGGCGAAGAGGCGATCGTATAGGCGCACTTCGGCAGGGTAGGCATGTTCCACCGAAACCCAGTGCAAGTTGCCCTTGACCTTTACGCTGTCGGCGCCGGGGGTGCCGCTCTTGGTATCGGGCAGGTACTCGCAATGAACGGCCGTGACGTTGCCGCTCGCATCCTTGTCGCAGCCGATGCATTTGACCACGTAGCCATGGCGAAGCCGGGCCATGTTGCCGGGGAATAGGCGGCGATAGCCCTTGCTTGGCTCTTCCATGAAGTCTTCGCGTTCGATCCACAGTTCGCGGCTGAACGGCATAACGCGCGTCCCGAGTTCCGGCTTGAACGGGTGGTTATGAACGACGCACTCCTCGCTCTGGCCGGCGGGGTAGTTGTCGATAATCAGTTTCAGCGGGGCAAGCACGGCGACGCGGCGTTCTGCTGATTCGTTGAGTACTTCACGCATCGCGTCTTCGAACAGCACGTAGTCGATCAACGAGTCGGCTTTGGAAACGCCGATGCGTTCGGCAAAGAGATGGAAGCCCTCGGGCGTGTAGCCACGGCGTCGGGCGCCGACCAGCGTCGGCATGCGCGGGTCATCCCAACCGGAGACGTGCTTCTCTTCCACGAGCTGAATGAGCTTACGCTTGGACAGTACCACGTAGGTGAGGTTGAGCCGCGAGAACTCGATCTGTTGCGGAACCGGACGTTGCAGGAGTCCGCCTTCGGCAAGGTGGTCCAGCAGCCAGTCATAGAACGGTCGCTGATCCTCGAATTCGAGCGTGCAGATCGAGTGCGTGATGTTCTCGAGCGCGTCTTCGATCGGGTGGGCGAAGGTGTACATCGGGTAGACACACCATTTGTCGCCGGTGTTGTGATGCGTTGCGTGGCGAATGCGGTAGATGGCTGGGTCGCGCAAATTGATGTTGGGCGAGGCCATATCGATCTTGGCGCGGAGAATGTGCGCGCCGTCGGGAAACTCGCCGTCCCTCATCCGATGAAACAGTGCGCGGTTCTCTTCGACTGAGCGGCTGCGATAAGGCGAGTCTTTACCTGGCTCGGTGAGCGTGCCACGATTGGCGCGCATTTCGTCGGCGCTTTGGCTGTCTACGTAGGCCAAGCCGGCTTCGATCAGGTATTCGGCGCAGGCGAACATCCAGTCGAAGTAGTCGGAAGCGTAGTAGAGGTTGTTCTCCTTGTCGTCGCTCCACGAAAAACCGAGCCAACGCACGGCGTCGACGATCGAATCGACGTATTCCTTCTCCTCTTTTTCCGGGTTCGTATCGTCGAAACGCAAGTGGCAGCGGCCAGCGTAATCCCGCGCCAAGCCGAAGTTCAGGCAGATTGACTTGGCGTGTCCGAAATGCAGATAGCCGTTCGGCTCGGGCGGGAAGCGCGTCCTGATCTTGGCCGGATCGAGCGGGCCGGCCAACTGTTGCGCCGCCAAGCCCGGTTTGCCCGACCAGCGACGCTGGACGTGTTTGCCGGCCGCGAGGTCGGCGTCGACGATGTTGCGGATGAAATTGGTCGCCGTCGCGGCGCTGGAATCCCCTGCGGACATAGCGGGTTTATCTTTTTCGGCCTTACTCACGGTACTATCCTATGTTCGGAAGAGAACTATTTTACCCGTTCGATACGGCAATACCGCCAGAGAGAGACCGAAAACGTATTCCAGTCGCAGTTAGCAGGCAAAAACTGCCCAGGAAAGGAGGGTGTGGTGTCGAAAGCCATGAACCTCCGGCATCGATTCTTGCATGCCGGCACGGCTGCTCCGGATGATCGCGCGCCAGTATTCTGACGACATGGCGCGGCGCGGCTTCCTGCTTTCCATCCTCTCCCGGGCCGTTCTCACCCAAGGCCTGTTGTTATCGGCCTGCCGTGCGGTTGGGGCGGAAGACCTAAGTGTAGCCGCGGGCTTGCCGGCCTTCGACGGCAGCCTGACACCGGCGCTCCTCGGCCTGGCCACCGGTCTTTTGATTGCTCTTGTCTTGCATTGGCGCTTGCGGCGGGAGGTCGCGCGCCGGCGCGACGTGGAATTTGCCGCGGTCGAGGAGCGAAGCCGACTGAACGCCATCCTCAACAATGCCGGCGTCGGTGTCCTCCTGGCCGATCGTGCTTCGCTGCATGTCGACGTCAACCGCCATTGGTGTCGCATGTTCGGATACCGCCGCCAGGAAGTGCGCGGCCGATTGAAGGCCCGCGACATCGCGCATCCCGACGAGGCGGACTCGCTCGAAGCGCTGTTTCGCGCGCTATTGAACGGCGATATCACGTCGCATACGCAGGAGCGGCGGTTCGTGCGCAAGGATGGCCGCATGTTCTGGGGTCTTATGGCGACGTCGACCGTCGAAGACAAGGACGGTCGGCAAATGTGGGTCGTTGGCATGATTACCGACATCGACGCGCAAAAACGTGTCGAGAAAGCGCTGCGTGAAAGCGAACAGCGTCTTCGCTTCATTACCGAGAGCACGCAGGATGTCGTCTGGCAGGTGGACCGCGAGCTTAGGTTCACATACGTGAACCGCGCCGACGAGCGCATGCGCGGCTACGCCCGCGAAGAGGTCATCGGACGGCCATTCAGGGAGCTTATCGCGCCGTCCGGGCTCCCGGCTCTTGAACGGGCGATGCCGCTGTTGCCGCATCTTGCCGGCGGTGAAAAGGCGACAAGCTTCGAAGTCGAGATGGTTTGCAAGGACGGCGGCCTCGTCTGGGTTGAGATCAATTCCACCCCAATCCACGACCACTCCGGGCAGATTGCCGGCTACATCGGCGTCACCCGAGACGCGACTGAGCGTCGCCAGAACCAGGAGATGCTGCGCGAACAGACGATCCGCGATCCATTGACCGGACTCTTCAACCGGCGCTATCTCGATGAGTCGCTGGAACGCGAGCTTTCACGTGCGCGGCGCGAAAGTCTGCCGCTGTCGCTGGTGATGATCGATATCGACCGCTTCAAGCAATTGAACGACACGCACGGCCACCCCGCCGGCGATGAGGTTATCAAGCGCATCGGCGACTTGATCCGTAAAGGCGCGCGTAGCGCCGACCTGCCGTGCCGCTACGGCGGGGAAGAATTCCTGCTCGTCTTGCCCAATATGCCGCTCGACAAAGCCGTGGAGCGCGCCGAGCAGTGGCGTGTGGCGTTTGCCGAAGAGCGCATCGTGTACGGCGGCACGGTGCTGGCCGCGACGTTGTCCGCCGGTGTCGCCACCTTCCCCGCGCACGGTGGCACGTGCGGCGCATTGATCGCCGCTGCCGACCAAGCGCTCTATTCCGCCAAGCAGGCTGGGCGTGACCGAGTCGCGGTGGCGTCCAGGTTTATAGGTGAATACTCCGAGAAAGATTGCCGCGAAGATTTAATTTGTTAAAATAAAACGGCAATTTTTTATTGGAGAGTGCTATGAACACTGCTGTTCGGCAAAGGCCGGGCATGACGCGTGGCGCATTACCTGTGTCTGCTCGGCGCCTATCCCGTTTCGCATTCTTGTTGGCCGCAACGATTCCACTCGCGGTCATCGTACAGTTCGCGTTTTTCGATGCCTCCCTGCTCCCGGTTCCCAATAATATGGGCAACGCCCTTGCCAATGTCGCTTGGAACGGGCAGCAGCGCGTGTTGGGAGCCATCGTTGCGCTTCTGCCCACGAGCGGTGTGGCGGTAGCGTTGCTCTGCGTGGCCGCGATTTGTCGGGAATACGCTCGAGGCGGGTTGTTCACCGAAACCGTCCTTGTCGCCTACCGCCGCCTCGGGCTCACCCTGGCGGTTACGACGGCGCTCAATTGGTTGCATTCCACGCTTCTCGGTTTGGCCCTGGCTATAACGTTACCGCCGGGAAAGCGCTTCATCACCGTCGGTATCAGCTCGGACGATCTGCTGATGGTCCTCGTCACCGGCATCGTTTTCATGCTCGGTTCGGTAATGCGGGTAGCCCAGAAGATGCAGGCCGAGAACGCGGAGATCGTTTAGCCCATGCCGATCATCGTCAATCTAGACGTCATGCTGGCGCGGCGCAAGATGCGTTCAAAGGAGCTGGCGGAAAAAGTCGGCATCACCGAACAGAACCTTTCGTTGCTTAAGAGCGGCAAGGTCAAAGGCGTACGTTTCTCGACACTCGAAGCGATTTGCCTCCATCTGCGCTGCCAGCCAGGAGAGCTTCTCGAATACGTTCCGGCCGAGGGTGCCGGAAATGACGAGTCGGCCTGACGGCGCTGCATGGATCACGGCGGCGACCACAGCAGCTCATGACGCGCGAACTGGCGGTTTCAGCGCTTTCCGCTATGCGCTCGCCGCATCGCTTCTGATCCACGGTGCTGCGCTGTTCGTGACTCAGCGGGCTGCTCCGGGACGCCCGGCGGCTCCGACCCCAGCCCTTCGCCTACGGTTGATACCTGCTCCGACGCAGACCAAGCCGGTTGCGGAATCGAAGCCGGTATCCTTCGAGCGCGCAAAGGCCGCCCGGAACCCTAGTCAGGGCGTAGCTCCTCGCGCCAAGGGCGAGCTGCGAAACCAAGCGAGGCAAATCACGGCGAATCCCTCACTTTCGGCGCCGGCAAGCGAGCCGGGTGCGGAGGTGCCGCCAAGCGGGCCGCATTTCGATATGGATGAGCTGCGGCGCCAGGCGAGGTCATTGGGCACGTCCAGCGAGCATCGCGGTCCGTCAGTCGTCCCGACGCCGGTTCCGGTGCCGGACGACTCGGACCGCCCCGTACTGCAAGCGCTTGCCAAGCGGCTCGGGCATCCCGAAGACGGATTCCGCGAAGAAACGCTGACGGACGGCACCCGCGTCGTGCGTTTTCGCGACGGCGTCTGTCTGCGTGTTCCCCGCCATTTGCCGATTGGTGCAGAGAATCCGATCGGTCCGACCATCATCGTTCCAATGACCTGTCCGCGTAGCAGGTAATTCGATGCCGGTACAAAGGCATGGGCGGTCCCAGGCTGGTTTGCTAGAATCGATAGCTTGATTCATCCCTCATCCGCGGCCTTCAAGCCGCCCTCGTAGCCCTTGACGCGAAAACCGGAGTTTGCCGATTGCCTGGCTGCTGATCAGCGCCGCTTGCGTTCGTTGGCGCGCGACCTGCGTCATCTGTTCGGCGCGCGGAAGGATGCGGCGCAAACCGAGTTAGAGCGGCTCATCGAGAAGTCGCGTGCGGCGGTTGCTGTACGGCGTGAAAATCTTCCTCGTCCGAAGTTCCCTGCTGAGCTTCCGGTCAACGAGCGCCGAGGCGAGATCGCCGAGTTGATCGAGAAGCATCAGGTGGTGATCGTTTGCGGTGAGACGGGATCGGGCAAAACGACGCAGTTGCCGAAGATCTGCCTCGAGCTTGGGCGCGGCACGACGGGCCAGATCGGTCACACGCAACCGCGGCGTATCGCGGCGCGTTCGACGGCGGCGCGCATCGCACAGGAACTGGAAAGCGAACTCGGCCGGCTCGTGGGATACAAGATTCGCTTTACCGATCGCACCTCGCCGCAGTCGTACGTAAAATTAATGACGGACGGCATTCTGCTGGCGGAGACGCAGGGCGATCCCTTTCTTGCGCAGTACGACACGCTGATCATCGACGAGGCGCACGAGCGGAGCCTGAACATCGATTTCCTGCTCGGGTACCTCAAACAGTTGCTGCCGAAGCGTCCGGACTTGAAAGTCGTCATCACCTCGGCGACGATCGATGCCGAACGCTTCGCGCAGCACTTCGCCAGCAATGGAAAAACCGCCCCGGTGATCGAGGTCTCCGGTCGCCTGTACCCGGTGGAAGTCCGCTATCGCCCAGTACAGACGGAGGAAGCAGAGGAGGACGACGAGCGCGATCTTTATGACGCGATCGTCGATGCTTGCGACGAGCTCAATCGCATCGGACCCGGTGACATCCTCGTCTTCCTGCCTGGCGAGCGTGAAATCCGCGATGCGGCCGAAGCTCTGCGCAAGCATACGTTCGGCCGGGGTGGCGGTGCCCACACGCCGACAGAAATCCTGCCGTTGTTCGCCCGGCTTTCCGCGGAAGAGCAATCGCGTATCTTCAGGTCGCATCAAGGACGGCGCATCGTGCTGGCAACCAACGTTGCCGAAACCTCGTTGACCGTCCCCGGCATCCGTTACGTAGTCGATTCGGGACTAGCGCGCGTCAAGCGCTATTCCTATCGCAACAAGGTCGAGCAGTTGCAGGTCGAGAAGGTTGCACAGGCGTCCGCCAATCAACGTGCAGGGCGCTGTGGACGGGTGGCCGCGGGGGTGTGCATTCGCCTTTACGACGAAGAAGACTTCGCGCGCAGGCCCGCATATTCAGACCCGGAGATCCTGCGTTCGTCGCTTGCGGGCGTCATCCTGCGCATGAAGTCGCTACGGCTCGGCGACGTTGAGTCATTCCCATTCATCGAACCACCACCGCCCAAGGCGATTACCGACGGGTACCAGTTGTTGCTGGAACTGGGCGCGGTGACCGAAGAGCGGGCACTAACACCGGTCGGGCAGGAACTCGCCAAGCTGCCGCTGGACCCGCGCGTAGCGCGCATGATCGTTGCTGCGCGGGAGGAAGACTGCCTCTCCGAGCTGCTGGTCATCGCTGCCGCGCTCACCGTTCAAGATCCGCGCGAGCGCCCCCAGGAAAAGCAGGGTACGGCCGACGCGGCGCACAAGAAATTCGCCGACGAGAAATCCGAGTTCCTGTCCTGGTTGAAACTCTGGCAATGGTACGAAGGTGAGCTGGAGCACAAAAAATCGCAACGTAAGCTAGTGCAGGCTTGCCATGCCAACTTCCTGTCGGCGCTGCGTATGCGCGAGTGGCACGACGTCCACACTCAGTTGCATGCCGTGGCAACCGAACACGGCTGGATCAAAGGCTTGGGGCCGGACGTGTCTGCCCAAAAGAAGGTGGCTCCGGCACGTTCCGGGAACTCGGCACATAGTGAGCCTTCCGACTTGGCACGACCCCGCCTGGCGCCCGCTAGCCCGGCCACCTACGATGCTATCCACCGCGCCTTGCTCTCAGGCTTGCTCGGCAACATTGGCTGCAAATCGGAGGACTCCGGGCATTATCTTGGCGCGCGCGGGATTAAATTCCTGATCCACCCAGGATCGGCGCTCGTCAAGAAAGCCGGCAAGTGGATCGCCGCCGCCGAGATCACCGAGACGACCAAACTTTTCGCGCGCTGCGTTGCCCGTATCGAACCCGAGTGGCTGGAGAAGGTCGGGGCGCACCTGATCAAGAAGAGCTACTTCGATCCGCATTGGGAGAAGAAGGCGATGCAGGCCGTGGCCTTCGAGCGCTCCACGCTTTACGGCATCGTCGTCAATCCGAGAAAGCGCGTGAATTACGGTCCGATGAATCTGGCCGAAGCGCGCGAACTCTTCATACGGGAAGGGCTGGTCGGCGGCGAGATCGCCGATGAGTATGCGCGCCGGTGGGGGTTCTACACCCACAATCATCAGCTGATGCTCGACATCGAGACGCTGGAGCACAAGTCGCGCCGGCCCGACGTGCTGGTCGACGATGAGCTGATCGTCGCCTTCTATGACCGGATCATTCCCGAGGGCGTCACGAACGGTGTCGATTTCGACAAGTGGCGCAAGGAAGCCGAACGCGATAACCCGAAGCTGCTGTATCTCAAGCGTGAAGACCTGATGCGGCACGAGGCCGCCGGAGTCACGACCGACGCCTTTCCGCCGCACATCAAGCTCGGCGGCGTCGACTTCGAGCTCTCGTATCACTTCGAGCCGGGATCGCCGAAAGACGGCGTAACAGTGACCGTGCCGCTCGCCCAACTCAATCAGATTCCGCTGTGCCGCTGCGAGTGGTTGGTCCCAGGCCTGCTCAAGGAAAAGGTCGTGCAACTCGTCAAGACCTTGCCGCAGAAGATACGCTCCAAACTTGTTCCCGTTCCTGAATTTGCCGCCGAGTTCGTTGCTGCTGTACCGGCTTCGGACAAAGGGCTGGTTCCGGTGTTGGTCCACTACATCCTGCAAACGCGTGGCCTCAATGCGCGGGGTTGGGAAATCACGCCGGATGCCTTTCGCCCGGATGCTTTGCCGGCGCATTTCGCTTTCAACTTCAAGCTCGTTGATGAACACGGGCGGCAACTCGGCATGAGTCGCAATCTGGGCGAGCTGCGTGCGGAGTGGGGCGGACAGGCCAAGCAGGAGTTCTCTGACCTGCACGAGACGCCGTCCGAATACGCGGGCATGACGGACTGGACCTTCGGCGAGCTGCCGGAACTCATGGAGGTGGAAGTCGCGGGCCAACGCGTGATCGGGTATCCGGCGTTGCACGATGATCGAGACTCGGTGTCGCTACGTGTGTTCGATACGCTGGACGAGGCGCGCGAAGTTCACGGCGCCGGATTGTTGCGCTTGTTCCGATTGCAGTTCAAAGAGCAGCTCAAATACTTCGAGAAGAACCTGCCGAATCTCACGCAGATGGCGATGCAGTACATGACGCTGGGGTCGCAGGACGAGTTGCGTCAGCAACTTCTCGACGTTGCCTTTGCCCGCGCCTGCCTTGCCGAACCGTGGCCGAGCGATGCCGCGAGCTTCCGTCAGCGCTGCGCCGAGTCCAAGCCGCGCCTCGGCTTGCTGGCGCAGGAGATTTCACGGCTGATCGGCCAGATTCTCGGCGAGTGGCTATCCGTTCAAAAGAAGCTGACGGCATTCAAGATGCATGCGGCCGCCGTGCAGGACATTGAAAAGCAGCTTGCGCGGCTGGTGAGCAAGCGTTTTGTCACCGGTACGCCGTTTGAGCGCTTGCAACACTTTCCGCGCTATCTCAAAGCCATTGGCTTGCGCCTCGACAAGCTGAAGGCAAATCCGTCGCGCGATGCGCAGTTGATGACCGAGTATTCGCCGTTGTGGACGAACTACGAGCGCCGGGCCAACGTGCTCGCCAAGCAGGGTATTGCCAACCCGCAGGTCGAGCAGTTCCGCTGGCTGCTTGAAGAGCTGCGCGTGCAATTGTTCGCGCAGGAGCTACGTACCCCCGCACCCGTCTCCGTAAAGCGTTTGCAGAAAATGTGGGAAAGCCTCTAGCCGCGATAGAAGCGCCCGGCTTTACGGACTCGCGGCCTAGCCTTGCCGTTCCTGGTGCAGGCTTGCTGTACCCGTGACTCTGATGCCAGGTTGGCCGAGCATCTGGTCAGCGAGACGATGCGGCGACCCGAGCTGCAAGCGCCAGCAAGGCAACGCCGATCGCGCGTTCAAACCATTTGAGATAACGCCGGAGATAAGCGAGGACGGTTTGCGCGGAGAAGAGGCTGGCGACGACAGTAAACCAGAGCATCGATTCGGCAACGAGAACGCTCCAGAGAATCGCTCCATCGGTGAGTGAAAGATCGGCGCTCAGCACCTGAGAAAGAATGCTCCCGAAATAGAGCATCGCTTTTGGATTCAGAAGATTGGTCAGCAGGCCGGTCAAAAATGCACGGCCTCCAGGAAGTGCGTTTCCAGCGTTGGGCATTTCGCCTTTCGACCGCAGGCACTGAATGCCGAGCCAGGCCAGGTAGAGAGCACCGACTACGGAGAGTATGCCGGAAACCCCGGGGAGTGCCGCCAGAACAACGGACAATCCCAGCATGCAGATCACAACGTAAACCCCGATGCTCGTGGCTACACCAGCCGCGGCATAGATACCGGACCGTCGCCCCGACACGATCGATAGCCGGGTGATGACGGCAAAGTCGGGGCCGGGCGAGATCAGAGCGATCGCGTGGATCGTGCAAATAAAGGCCAAGGTGTGCCAAGTCATGGGTCTCTCCAATAATGGCCGGGGCAAACCGCATGCGGCGCTCGGCGGTTGGTGCGCTCGTCCTGTCCGGGGTGCTTTTTACATTGCGCGTACGAGGCGGGCAAATGCGTCGACCGAATCCCAGTCGGTGAATTCCCTGACTGTCGCCGGGTCGGTGGGCCCTTTGGTAATCAGCATGATAAGCCGAATCATCTGCCGATCAAAAAAACCGTATCTCGGATAATCCAACTTGCCTGCAAAGACCGCGAGGTTCTTCGGCCGCCAACGAGTACGTTGCAGAAACTTGCGCATATACGGGTTCGTGTCCGGGCGATTCTTCTCGGGCTTACGCGCCACGATATTGACTGTGAAGAAAGCGTTGGGCTTGCTGTCCAGCAAAGGCAGATGGCCCTCGATGAAATCGAATACGCACGGTCTGTGCTTGCCGTAGCGGATGCTGGCGCCAATGACGATCTTGTCGAACGATGCCAGATCAATCTGAGCGTGCTCTTCGATGGGTAGAATCGTTACACCGATTTCCGGTTGGTGTGCCCCGGATTGCTTCGCTTCTTCGATACATTCCTTGAGACGACGGCATATCTTGAGCGTATGCCCATCTGTTGTGGAATAGAGAATGAGAACGGTCGTCATGCGTGGTTCGATTCCTTTGCTTTTCGCGAGTCTGGCATGTGCTTGCTCTGCCCGCATTCCGGAAAAATGCTTCTGTACTCTGTAGAGAATGTGGTGTGGATAGGCTTGCCGCTTCGTTAAATGTGTTGAATGTTGCCACCATTGCATCTACGATGCCCCGATGTCTATTGCGCGTCCGGCCTGAGCAAGGATAGGCAGTCTTTCACCGTTTAACGATTTGCCCGCGGCGTCGGCGGTTACTCAATTATTCCGGAGGATTGATGCAGTACTTGCACGAGTTCTTCAACACGGTCAATGGGATCGTTTGGGGCGTTCCGATGATTGTTCTGATCCTCGGGACGGGGTTTTATCTTCAATTGCGCCTTGGGTTCATGCCCATACTAAAGATCGGTGCCGGTTTTCGCATGATACTGCGCAGCCGAACGCCCGATGGCGAGGCCAAAGGTGATATCACACCCTTTGCCGCGCTCATGACGTGCCTTTCCGCGACAGTGGGCACAGGCAATATCGCCGGGGTGGCCACGGCCATTGCAGTGGGAGGCCCCGGAGCATTGTTCTGGATGTGGATGACCGCGCTGGTCGGCATGGCAACAAAGTACGGCGAAGTAGTTCTCGCTGTCAGGTATCGCGAGATCGACGCGCGTGGCGAATTGGCTGGCGGGCCGATGTATGCCATCAAAAACGGCCTGAGCAAAAACTGGCGCTGGCTGGCTGCTGCATTCTCGATATTCGGGGGGCTGGCAGGATTCGGCATTGGCAACATGGTCCAGGCGAACGGGATTTCCAGCGCCATGCGCGCTGCATTCGGTCTTCCGACCTGGGTTACGGGAGTCATCCTCGTTGTGCTCACCGGCCTTGTGGTACTGGGTGGCATCAAGCGCATCGGTAAGGTTGCGGAATTCCTCGTGCCCGCGATGTGCGTCGGGTATATCGGTTGCTGCTGCGTCGTGCTGTTTGTCTTTGCCGAGCGAATTCCGGATGCATTTGCCTTGATTTTCGCCCAAGCGTTCAGCCCAACGGCCGCGACGGGGGGATTTGTCGGTTCCACGGTGCTCATGGCGATTCAGAAAGGCGTATCGAGAGGCATCTTTTCCAACGAAGCGGGGCTCGGGACGGCGGGCATTGCGCAGGCCGCTGGGTCTAGTGCTCAACCCGTCTACTCCGGGCTGATCGGCATGATGGGCACGTTTATCGATACGATTATCGTGTGCACTATGACCGGCCTGATGCTTGTTGTCAGCGGTGTCTGGTCATCGGGTGCGAATGGAGCAGAACTGACGACAGCCGGATTCGAGGCCGCAATGCCCGGCTTCGGGAAATACCTCCTAGCGTTGTCCCTCGCCGTTTTCGCGTTCACAACGATTCTCGGGTGGGCGTATTACGGGGAGAAATGCTGGGAGTACCTGCTCGGTACGGTGACGGCGAAGCCGTTCCGGGTCTTGTGGACTGTCGCTGTCTTCCCGGGGGCCGTGCTTAGCCTCGATTTCGCTTGGCTGGTGGCCGATACGTTGAACGCGCTGATGGCCATTCCCAACCTCATCGTGCTCCTTCTCCTGTCTCCCCAAATTGTCTCGTTGACGCGAGCGTATTTCGCGGACGAGAACGACGAGGACGGGCAACTGATGCCAATACCGGAAAAGGACTGAGCAACTTGATGTTCCGGTGCCGCGATGGCGCCGGAACATCAAAGACGGAAATGCGCATGACCGAGATGATTCGTGCCGTGCAACGCAGCTTGGCATCGCTCCGGCAAGGTAAGGTGTGGCTCTATATCCTGGGTCCGGCGCTGGCCGCGTTGATCCTTCTGTTCGTGCTTGGACTCGCGACGCTCGACTATCTGGTCAGTAGATTCATCGAACAGCCGCCGATGAGTTGGATGGCCGGGTGGGGCGCCGTTTGGCTGGCTAAGGTGCTCGCCTTGCTTGGCGGCTGGCTGGTATTGTTGTCGGCGAGTTATCTGGTGGCGATGTTGTTAACCGCCATCGTCGTGCTGCCACTCATGCTGAACCACGTTGCCGCGCGTGATTACCCCGACCTCGTGCGCCAAGGACGCGACAGCTTCGTGGCATCAACGTGGAACAGCGTTTGGGCGGCGGTTCTGTTCGTCATCGGGTGGGTTGCCACCATGCCGTTCTGGTTGGTGCCCGGACTCGGGCTTCTGCTCCCGCTGTTCTGGATTAGTTGGCTTAACCGGCGGACCTATGCCTACGACGCGCTAGCGGTACATGCGACCGCCGATGAATGGCGCAGGTTACGACGCGAGCACGCGCTGCCGATGCTGGGCCTCGGACTGGCGATGGCCGCTCTCAGCCATGTTCCATTGATCGGCCTGCTGGCCCCTTCGCTGGCAGCGCTCGCTTATATTCACTACGGTCTTGAGGCACTGCGCAGACTGCGCCAAGGATCGGTAGTGGCTGTCGCAAATTCCTGAGTCAGCTAAGGCGTTCGCGGCCAGCGCTCCGCACCAATCAGCCGGGCATGGGCAAGATGCTGATCGACGTCTGTGGCGTCTGTGGCTCACTGGCATTGAAGCGTTCTGGCTTTACAAGATAGGAGACATCATGGACTTTGGCGCACTGATCATCGGCGATGAAATTCTTTCGGGAAAGCGCACCGATCGCCATTTTCAGAAAATGACGCAGCTGCTCTCGGAGCGGGGCCTTCGTCTGTCCTGGGTCGAGTACATTGGCGACGACCGGCCGCGCATCGCTGCCGCACTTAGACGCAGCTTTTCGGCCGGCGATATCGTCTTCAGCTTCGGCGGTATCGGGAATACGCCGGACGACCATACGCGGCAGGCGGCGGCGGAGGCGCTCAGCGTTGAGCTCGTCCTGCATCCCGATGCCGAAGGTGAGATCCGTGCCCGCTTCGCCGACGATATCACCCCGCAGCGTCTCCTCCTCGGCACCTTCCCGCGCGGGGTGGATATCATCCCCAATCCCTTCAACCGCATTCCTGGATTCAGAGTACGCGACCATCACTTCTTGCCCGGTTTTCCGCAGATGGCCCACCCCATGGCCGCCTGGTCGCTCGACACGTACTACTCTTCGCTGTTCAACCGGCATCCCGCAGTCGACAAGGCGTTCCTGCTCACCGGGCCGCGGGCGTACGAAAGCGCCTTGCTCGATCTGATGGATCGCGTTGTTGCCGAGTATCCGACCTTACGTTTATTCAGCTTGCCCTCGATCGGCGAGGACGGACAACGGCGACACTTGGAGCTTGGCGTCGAGGGCGAACAGGCGCTCGTGGACGAAGCGATGGAAGTGATCAGGAAAGAGGTGGAGTTCCGCGGGATTGAGTGGCGGTGGCGCGACTGACGCCACCGCGGGAGGCCAGCTCCGAATCGGTCGCCCTACTACGCAGGCAAAGCCAGTCCGATCACAAAGCTAGGCCGACACACGTTGCAGCATTCGCTGGTAATCGGAGTAGGCCCTTTTTCCGGCGGCGTTAGCGCAGCCTATTGCGGTGCGGGTGTAACCGCGGGCGAGGGCTTGAGCGACAAGGGGTCGCCGCCTGTTTCAGCCGGGGGCGCATTCTTGCCCTTCGGCTGGATGATGGCGCGTACGCGGGCTTGCGGGGCGCCGGTCGCCGTCTTGGTTTCGCCCGCGCTTGTCGCAACGTACTTTTCAGTCAATGCGTCGTATGAGATGTAAGTACCGCGGACCTCGTCCTGCCCGTTCTGGACCCATGCGCGGTTGAAGAACTCCGTTTTTTCGTTTCGCGCATCGTGCTCGATGCGCTCACCTTCGCCTTCGATATAGTCATCGCGTCCTTCTCGCTTTTGGCGGAACCGTGCCAAGCCATTGGCGCCACCGATGGCCACGCCTTTCTGGAACCCGTCTGCGTCCTGCGTGACGACGAGCTTGTTGGTGCGGATTTGCAGGGTACCCTGCGTCAAAATGACGTTGCCTTCAAAGGTCTGAACCTTCTTGATGTCGTCCATATGAATCCGGTCGGCCTCAAGGTTGATCGGCTTCTCGCGGTCGGCACGCTCCGCGTGTACCGGTAAGGTAAGCGCCGTCAGCACGGCGAATAGAGTGGCTTGGATCGTCTTCATGGCTTTGACTTCTTGGCGTGCCTGCTTTCCAGCATAGCGAAAGCGTGCGATTCGAGAATGTAGATCTGGGTGCTCGTATTGAGCTGCATCCCGATACCTTTCACCCAGGATCCCCCTTCAGTGATCAATACCGGATCCTTGGTGAACGCCCGGTCTTCGTCGGGCAGAACGGTAAGCGTGTTCGTAGTCGCCGTCATCACGTCGTACTTGCCGTCAGGCTCGCGGCGGACTTTGACGTTCTCGTAAAGATCGACTTGCCGGCCTGTTTTATCCATGTGCGCGCGTTCGGCCGTAATCCTCGTCGGCGGTTTCTTGGGGCGCAGGTATTCGAGGTCCGGTTTGGTCAGGTCCGTCGTGTCGTCATCCGGGTAGTGCCGGATGTCGGTTGCCTTCAAGGTATATTGTAGCTGCCCGGTTGGGTCAAGCTTGCGTAGTGTGGCACCGGTAATCACGTAATCCGGATCATGACGAGTCTTGCCATCGCGCCTTTCTTCCGGCAGCTCGGTTGCGTAGCGCAGCCAAAATGTCAGCGCTGCCAGAGCCAGAAGAAGACTCAGCGGAAAAAGCGCACTTCCCCAGTTCCTCATCGCCGCTCTTCCGAAAGGTAAGGGGCGAGCATGGCGTCGAGTTTGCCTTGAGCCTCGAGAATGAAGTCGCACACTTCGCGTGCCGCGCCGCGCCCGCCGGCCCGGCTGCTGACGTAATCCGCATACTGGGCAACGCGATCGTAGCCGTCGCTCGGTGTAGCGCAAAACCCGCAGGCGCCCATGATCTTCAGGTCGACAATATCGTCTCCCATGTAGCCGGCCTCTCCCATCGGGATGTCGAGCGTGTGCGCCAGTTCGCGCATGACCTGAAGCTTGTCTTCGATGCCTTGAAACAAGAGCTCAACACCCAGGTTCTGCATGCGCCGTTCGACGCATGCGGCTTTCCTCCCGGTGATCACCGCCACCTTGAGGCCGGCACGCTGCAAAAGCTTCATACCGAGACCGTCGAGCGTATTGAAGGCTTTGATCTCGATCCCGTCGTCAGTATAGAAAAGCGACCCGTCGCTGAGCACGCCATCCACGTCGAAAGCCATTAATTTGACCCGCGCCGCTCGCTGGCGCGCCACCTCGATCGTGGCGCTCATATTGCTCGTGCCTGAAACAGATCGTGCATGTTCAAAGCGCCGATGAGCCGGCCGTTTTCGTCGACGACGGGCAGCTGATTGATGCGGAACTTATCCATCATCTTTACTGCCTCGGCCGTGAGCTTGTCACCCGTGATTGTGCGCGGGCCCTTGGTCATCACATCGCGTACCCGTTTTGCCCGCAGATCGACGCCGCTGACGATCGCGCGCCGGAGATCGCCGTCGGTAAATATTCCGACCAGCGTTTCTCCTTCATCCACCACGACCGTCATGCCGATGCCGCCGCGAGAGATTTCTCGTGTTGCATCCGGTATGGCTGTATCCGGTCGCACGAGCGGTATCGCCTCTCCAGTCCGCATTACGTCGCGGATGCGGGTGAGGAGTTGCCGCCCAAGCGCTCCACCGGGGTGCGAGCGAGCAAAATCTTCGGCGCCGAAACCGCGCGCGTCGAGCAGGGCGACCGCCAGAGCGTCGCCGAGCGCCAGTGCGGCCGTTGTGCTCGCCGTTGGCGCGAGATTCAGCGGGCACGCTTCTTGAGCAACCCCCGCGTTCAGATGAACGTCCGAATCCCGCCCCATTGACGACTCGGCGTTGCCGGTCATTGCGATTAGCTTGGCGCCCTGGCGTTTGATCGCCGGCAGAATATTGAGCAGCTCGGCGCTTTCACCCGAATTCGATATCGCGATTACGACGTCGTCCGACGTGATCATGCCAAGATCACCATGGCTCGCTTCCGCCGGGTGGACGAAAAAAGCCGGCGTACCGGTGCTTGCCAGCGTCGCCGCGATCTTGCGCCCGATATGCCCCGATTTGCCGATACCGCTGACGATGACCCGGCCGCTGCAATTGAGGATCAGCGATAACGCCGCCAAGAAGGATTCGTCAATACGCTGTATCAATGCGAGCACCGCGTCGCCCTCGATGCGCAACACTTGGCGGGCAAGGTCGAGCGCCTTCGGCGATGGTTGAATTTGGCTCATGGGAAGGTAACCGTTATGATTGGGCAAGTATAGCAGAAGGCCCCTGGCGCCTGCCCGCGAGCGGAGTTTGCGGGTGCCGGCGATACCGTTGGGGAAGCACGCCGCACGGAAGCGGTAGCCCTGAACTTTGCACCGAGCGATGGAGATCGGTTCGTTCCGCTTTCCACCTGAGCAGTTTGACGCGAGCGAATCGAACGCCTGTTAAATGGAAAGCCTGCCAATCATCCTGCTGCTCTTGGGCGCTTCCGTCGCATCGGTCATCGTTTTCCGGCGTTTGAACCTGCCCCCCATTCTGGGGTATCTGCTCGTAGGTGTTGTGGTCGGACCGCACGCGCTTGATCTCACGCGCGGCTTCGCTGGCGTCGAGTATCTTGCCGAGTTCGGCATCGTTTTCCTGATGTTCTCGATTGGCCTTGAATTCTCGCTGGCCAGACTCGTCGCGATGAAACGCATCGTGTTCGGCCTCGGTTCGCTGCAGGTTCTGGCGACACTGGTCGGTACGGTTGCCGTCGCAGAGGGTTTCGGCCTTTCGTGGCAAAGCGGAGTGGCTCTCGGCGGCGTGCTGGCCATGTCGTCGACGGCTGTTTTGACCAAGCTTCTCAGCGAACGCCTTGAACTCGATGCCCCGCATGGCCGTGAAGTGGTCGGCGTGCTGCTGTTTCAGGACCTCGCCGTTGTGCCCTTGCTGGTGGTCATTCCGGCTTTTTCGCAAACGCCCGAGCGCTTGGCCTTCATGCTCGCGGTTGCCGTTATCAAAGCAATCGGCATGCTGCTGGTCGTCTTTTTCGTCGGCAGCCGACTGATGAGCAAATGGTTCTTCATCGTCGCGCGCGGTAAGTCGGCCGAGCTTTTCATGCTCAACGTGCTGCTGATCACACTGGGACTTGCTTGGCTGACTGGAGAAGCTGGCCTATCGCTTGCGCTGGGGGCTTTTCTGGCCGGTATGCTGATCTCGGAAACGGAGTATCGCCATCAGGTCGAAGAGGATATCAAGCCGTTCCGCGATGTACTTCTCGGCCTGTTCTTCGTCACGGTAGGGATGATGCTCGACGTACCGCTCGTCGTCCATCATGCACTCCTCGTGCTGGCCGTACTCTTGGCTCTCTTTGCCGCGAAGTCCGTAATCGTTTTTTCACTGTCTCGTTTGTTCGGCTCTTTCACCGGGGCGGCCATGCGCAGTGCGCTCTGGTTGTGCGCAGGTGGCGAATTCGGCTTCGTCCTGCTGTCCGAAGTTCGACGTGCGGGCCTGCTTCCCCCTCTCGTACTGCAGGCCGTGCTGGCGGCACTCGTGCTCTCGATACTGCTGGCGCCGATCATCGTGCACTTCAGCGACCGCATTGTCTTGCGTTTCGCTGCGAGCGAATGGCTGATGCGCTCGATGCAACTCACCAACCTCGCGGCACGGGCAATGAGCACCGAGAAGCATGCCGTCATCTGCGGCTTTGGAAGAACCGGCCAGCATCTGGCGCGGTTCTTGGCACAGGAAGACGTCTCCTACGTCGCGCTCGACCTCGATCCTGACCATGTACGCGCCGCCACGGCCGCCGGCGAGAACGTCGTCTACGGCGATGCGACGCGGCGCGAAACCCTGCTTGCGGCAGGTGCGACGCGCGCCAGCGTTCTTGTCGTAACGTTCATCGATACGCGTGCAACCGAACGTCTGCTACGCCAAGTCCGCGACTTGAGTCCGAGCCTTCCCGTCGTCGTGCGTTCGGTCGATGACAAGGATTTCGACCGCTTGCAGCGGGCCGGCGCGGCGGAGGTCGTTCCAGAGACGATGGAGGCCGCCATGATGGTCGCGTCGCATGCGCTGATCCATGCGGGAGTACCGATCAATCGCGTGCTTAAACGCATTCGTCAGACCCGAGCCGCTCGTTACCGCACAATGCGCGGGTTCTTCCATGGAGATAGCGATCTTGACGACGGCGCGCACGACGCCGACGAGCCGCGATTACGTTCGATCTCGCTCGGCGACGATGCTTACGCGATCGGAAAAACGTTGAACGAGCTAGAACTGGACAGCGGCAGTGTCGAAGTGACTTCAATTCGCCGCCGCAATATCAAGACGCTTGAACCGACGGCTAGGACGCGCTTTGAAGCGGGGGATGTGGTCGTGCTCCTCGGCGCGCCGGGGGCGCTGGCGGCGGCCGAGGGGAGGCTATTGAAAGGGTGAACTTAATGTCTGCTGCGGTTCAATATGACGAACAAACGGTATAAAGGGTAGCGTCATCGTTGGTGGTTAGGGCTGCCGGAAACGCCTCCGTAGATGCGCAGACCCCTTGGCAGATGACACGGACGTTTCCGGTGTTAGTGATGCCATCATCCATGGCAAGATCGAGTTGCCGCACGAACCTCCCTTGGATATTGGTGGAACATACGAAAAAGTTGCCCGCCCAGCCACCGGCTCCCGTAAAGGGTGAGACGCCAGTAACCCCAATGTCCCCTCCCTCAGCATTGCGCGGAATGAAGTCGGCCCCGATAACCGTTGTGCCGGCAGCAAGATTGGCCCTGCGTACGTGGAGCCAGAAGTTGCAGGACTCACTTGGGCACGCGCCCCCTGCTGGCTCGGCGTTCCAATTCCCCTCGATGCGTCCATCTCCATCGCCGTTTGGGGTCCCCGCTCCGACGTGATCACTTGCGGCGCGATCGTCACCCGGGAGTGCTCGGAATTTGTCTTGATAAGCGTAGACGAACGTCGGAATGGTCCGGAAATCGTTTGCGAGATTCTTGACCTTAGCGCTATTGATCAACTCCTGGCCCTTCAATACTCCCCCAAGCAGCAAACCGATGATGACAAGTACAATGGCAATTTCTACGAGCGTGAATCCGGACTGCCGTCTTAACATCGTGTTCTCCCCCAAGTGCAGATTTTCACGGTCCTATTAAGCATGTTACGTGCCACGATTTTCAGGCCTCTTTGGCCGATTTCTCTTCTCAAAGTGTCGGCGGTTCGACACTTTTGTCGATATTTCGACCAGTACCGCCAAGCGGTCGGCGGTATTCGCATACAGAGGCTAGGGGCGTGACGCCGCTTTGGCGCGTCGGGGTTTTTGTCCGCGAACGGCAGCGCTGGGTGCTGTTTTCGCTGATGGCGGTGCTTCATCTCACCTTGTTGGCTGGGTCCAACACCACGCTCGGGTTGATGCTCTGGTTCGTCGATCTCGGACTCTTCATCCTCTGGCAGCCGTTCATCCAGACGGAACGCAAGCTCGACACCGGGAACTTGTTCCTGTTCTCGGCGGTGTTGGCTGCCGGGGCTTGGCTTTTCGGGTGGTGGCTGATGATCCTATGGGTCCTGGTTCTCGCCGCACTCCTCGGCGGACGTGTGTTGCTGCTCGGCCATCTTCCGACCCGTTTGTTCTATTTGTTGGCGTTCGCGTATCTCCTCTGCGCCTTGCTGATGTGGCTTTTGCCACGGGTGGTTCCTCATGCGGATACAGGCGTGTCGCTCGATCAGGCATTCGCCTGGACGGCGCCGCTGATTTTCATAGGCATGTTGGTTCCCCGCCCTCGCGAGATTAGGCTGGTGAGTGGCGGCATAGTCGATTTTTTTTACAGCCTCTTTGTCCTGTTGCTCGTTTCGGTTCTTGTGTTGGGCAGCCTTGCCTTCATGCTGCTTCGTCAGGCTTCGTATGTCGAGGCTGTTTTCAAGACGGCTGTCTCAATGGCGGTCATGCTGTTCCTCGTTGCCTGGGCGTGGAATCCGAGACCGGGGTTCAGCGGTATCGGCGTTTTCCTCTCACGTTACGTGCTTGGCGTTGCCCTGCCATTCGAGACCTGGCTGCAGGGCTTGCTCGAATGCGCCGACAACGAGAATGACCCAGACCGGTTTCTCGAAGCGGCAGCACGGCGTATCGCGGATCTCGCTTGGGCGACGGGGGCCGCCTGGGCACCAGCAAGCGGGGCGACGACGGTCGGCGCCGGGCGGGTGGGCGAGGAATCGCGCTTTCGCTCGGACTTTCCGGCGCAAACGCTCGTGCTGACGCTTTTTACCCCATACAAACTGAGCCCGTCACTTGTCTGGCATGTCAATCTCCTGGTGCGGCTTACCGGCGAGTACTACGTTGCCAAGCAGCGCGCGCGGGAATTGCAGCAAATGACGTATCTGAGCGCGATTCATGAGACGGGAGCGCGTCTGACCCATGACGTGAAGAACCTTCTTCAGTCTTTGAACAACCTGTGCTTTGTGGCGCAGGAAGCGAGCGAGGCTGACGCGCCTCGTCTACATCAACTTTTCCAGCGGCAGCTTCCTCAGATTGCTCACCGCCTGGAGCGGACGCTGGCGAATCTACAAGCACCAAGGCGGCCGGAGGACGACGCCAGCGGAGCGATGCCTGTTCAAGCGTGGTGGGAGGGGCTCCGACAGCGTTATGCGTACGATGGTGTTCGTTTTGAGCCGGTGGTGTTTGATCCGGACATGGCGGTCCCGGCCCTCTTGTTCGATAGTGTCGCCGACAATCTTCTGCAGAATGCGCTGCTAAAGCGCCAAACGGAAGATCGTGTGGAAGTGGTCGTTTCGCTTAGCAAGGACGCAACACGTTTCAGGGTGATCGACTCCGGGACGGCGATCGACAAAGCCATCGAGGCTGACCTCTTGCGTGCGCCCGTACCGTCGGAAGAGGGGTTCGGCATCGGCCTTTACAACGCGGCGCGGCAAGCCGAGAGCTACGGATACCGACTGGCGCTGACGAACAATATCAACGGACGGGTCTGCTTTGAACTGACGCGAATGTGACCGGCGCCTCGGCAAGGTTCCTCGCAACAACCATCCAACCAAGGCGTCGACTCTCGGGGGGCAGCCCCATCAGATCGCGGCGGCACGCGCCGCGCCGGGAGCGCCTGTTTCAAACGCTGGCTTACGTCCGATAGCGCGATGCACGGCCGTGTTGCCTTTACCCTTGAGATAGAGGGTCTGCGGTCCTTCGAAGTCGAAGTGGTTCCGCAGCCGGCGATACGTTGTTTCGTCGACCTGGATGACTCCGGGGGCGCCCTCGTTCGTAATGCGGCTGGCGATGTTGACCGTGTCGCCCCATAGGTCGTAGATGAATTTCTTCTTGCCCACGACGCCTGCAACGACGGGTCCGGTGCCAATGCCGATACGAATCTCAAGGCGTAGATGGTTGATGTCGAGATCGTGTTCGAGCAGGCGTTTCATCTCGAGCGCCATGTCCATCAATGCCTCGCAATAGTTCTCACAATCGTTGTTGAGGCCCCCAGCCACCATGTACGCGTCGCCGATCGTCTTGATTTTCTCGAGCCCGTACTTCTCGGCGAGTTCGTCGAAGGACGAGAAAATCTTGTTCAGCATCGAGAATACTTGCTGGGGGCTCAACCCTTCGGCTACACGGGTGAAATTGACGATGTCGACGAACATCACCGATACGTCGGCAAAACCATCGGCGATCGTCTGATTACTGGCCTTCAACCGCTCGGCGACCGGACCGGGCAGGATATTGAGCAGCAGCCGCTCCGAGCGCTCTTGCTCTGCGAGCAACAAGGCATGGGCTTCCTGCAGGCGCGCCTGGGCGCGTTGTTTCTCCGTCGCGGAATAACGTAGCAGGAGGAAAACAATCGTCGATACGGCCGCAAAATTCAGTGCGAAGAAGAAGACGGAGGTTTCCGTCTTCACTTTTACCGGCACGCTGCCCAGCGAATCGGCGAGGTAATAATCGAAGGTCCCCGAGAGCGCTGTGAGGAACAGGTAAGCAAAAAACCACGCTAGCGCATCACGCGGCCCGATAAAGAGAACCGCCCCGATCGGCGCGAGGAGCGCCCATAGGCTGACGCCGCTCGCGCTGATGAAGTTTCCCATGCTCCATTGCGCGACAAACGGCATGAAGAGGAACAGGGCCAACTGCGTTTGCCGGAAGAGATCGAAGTTCGATGTCTTGATGTAGATGGCCAGATTGCCAACGAGCAACAGCTGGAACAGAAAGGGAATCGTCGATGAGAATTGCGGACCGAGTTGCCAATAAATGAACAACCACAGCATCGAGGCAAAGCTGATCAGCCCGGTGGCGAACACCAGCAGCGATTTCTGCAGGCGCAATTCCTCCGAATCCGTCGGCAGGATGCCGGCATGGCGGAGACGGGTGAGGAAGGGGGAAGGGGCGTTCATTGCAGCGCCTGACGACGTCATGGGAGTACGGATCGATTTGACTCCAAAGAATGGTCGCGGGTCAAGGCGCGGTTGAAAGCCAATGGTCGTGGAGCGATGCGCCACTGCCTCGCTCAGAGGCGCTTGTAGGCAATGAATGAAGGGCGCCGTGGATTAGCGTGCTCAGGGTAGGCGACTAGCGGAAAGCATCTTGTGCATGAGGATCAACGGCGGAACCCAATTCACCTGATCGTCGAAGGTCCCAACGAGTCCCTTGCTGACATAGGAATGATCTGCATCGCTGTTTTCCTGTTCGTCGGTGTCGGTCGGCAGGGACTGTCGCGTGCCATCTGGCATATAGGCACCTAAGCCGTTCTTCCCATGTGAGAGGAAGAGAGCGGGTATCGCTGTCGCCACTGTCGACCCGCCCGCTGTACTGAGGACGTTGATGTTCCCATTCGTCGCCAAATCGAACGCGGCGGTTTTTCCGGGCGCGATGGTCTTAGCGAAATCGTCCGCGACGTGATAGGTAAAACGCCTTCCCCAAGCATCGGTTTCCGGCAAGCCGAGGGTGATCCAAGGCAACACGCCGGACGTGCTGGTTGTGCATCCGCTCGCCGTTGCGGCGTACTCAACACCAGCGCCGGCCGTCCCGGTGGCCGTTGTTGGCGCCGCCGGGCAGGGCAGCCGGCCGTTCACCGCCGCGAAACCGATCAGTGCATCCCGCGCGTCGTTGAGCTTTTGTTGCGTTTCGTTGGCGTTTCGCTGATCGATTTGAGCGGATAAAGGGGGCATCAAGGTGCCAATCAGCAGTCCTACGATCACGAGGACGATCGCCAGTTCGACGAGTGTGAAACCCCGCAGCGAAGCTCGCGTTTTCATGGCTGGAGAAGATGAAGAGTTAGGGACATGGCGTGCTAGGGCACGGGAAAACGGTGATCGAGACGTTACCGATCGATATCTGCGCGGCGTCGCTATTCAGCCGTCGATAGTTCACCAGAGGTAACCAGCTGTTGTCCTTGAGCCAAGCGAGCGAATCTGGGTTCGGCGGCGGCCCGATGGGAAGCCCCAGTTCTCCGTACGGGATCGTTCCGCTCATGCTCCCCACGTCTTGCACCCCGTCGTTATCGACGTCCGCCCAGGGAAAAACACTGTTCCCCTTTCTGTAATTCCGCAGGCCATAGTGAGGGAGCGCAGCGTTCGGGTCCGGGCCTCGAATTTCTGCGAGAACCCGCATGACGACCGCGCGGAAGAGTTCGTCTCGGGTGATCGCAATCGCGGAATCGTTAAACGTGTTCGATGGCGGTCCAGAAACGTAGGCCATGTCGGCGTCGGCATTTCCTCCGTCGAGATAATTCGATACGACGTTGTTTGGACGCTCGGTCTGAGCGACGAGCGGACTGCCAGCGGAAAAAATGATTGCCGCTATGTTCCCTTGCCCGTCCAGGGCAAGCGTCAGGGGCGTGGTGACATTTATCGGCTGTGCAGAAGCATTGTCGCGAAGATTTCTTGACAGCACATACCACAGGCGATTGCCATCACCGTCTATCGCATTTGGAATGTCGAGCGAATGCCACGGAAGGCGCCCAATGTATCGTTCATCCGGGCACTCTGCTATGAAGAAAAGCGGCGCGATCCCCGTTCCTTCGCCTGGGGAGATGTCCGGGCAGGGAAGGCTCCCCGGCCGATTTTTGTCAGCCGCCGCTCGTCCCAACAGGGCTTCTTTTGCGAGGGCCAGGGCGGCGGTTGTCCTGGCCTCCTTCTCCGTGCGGAGCGCGACCGCGTTGGCGCGAGATAGCACCCACGACGTTGCGGCGAGGAAGACGACAAGCATGATGACGAGTAGAGCTGCTCCCTGTTGACGTCTGGCGATTCCGCCTGAAAAGCGCCGATCCATGATTACCTGGTGGCCGGCTTGCGAATGATCTGGCCATTGATCAGGCGGCTTGCCTCGCCGCTCTGCGGATCGATGGTATCGCCCACCTTGGCTGTGGTTGCAGGCCCACCTGCCGCGTCGATGGTTACCGTGGCGGGGTCTCCGCGCCGCGGTTTTGCGACTGTTGCGCCGGTGGCTGAGTTCTCGTTTTGCGCTTCACCGTTGACCCAGACCGTTCGGCGACCGCTACTGCGTGTTACGACGCCATTTACCGTTAGCGAGGGTTCCTGGTCTACTTCGCGCTTCTCCAGGATGTTGTGGTCCCGCTGGTAATCGAGTTGTTGCCGTTGCTCCGGTGTGAAGAACAGTCGCCCGAGCGGCTGTTCTGCCGCCGCAGGCCCCGTGACAAACAACGCAAGCAGGCAAACCAGATTCACGGAGCGGGACCGCTTCCTGGTGACCTTTTCTGGGAAGAAGGCGAAGGGAGCACGAGTTCGTGCGCTCATTTTCCCGCGGCCTCGCGCAAGGTGACCCAATCGATTTCGCAGTCCGCCTGCAGATTAACGGGGGAGCCCCGATCTGAAGCGTTGGCTGCCCGTTTCACGGTACAACTTCTGACCTGGATCAGTGCGCTGGCGCGCTGACGAAGATCGCTGATGAAACGGGTAAGGTCTTCTTCGTGCAGTAGTCCAAGTTGCAGTTTCATCGGGCTGGCGAAAAAAGCGAAACGTCCGGATTCACCGCTCAGTTTTTGTTGCGGAGCAATTTCGTAGCGCATTTCGACAAGCCCCCGTTGGCTGCGTATGTCGTCGAGCAGTTCCGCCCACGTGAGTCGCTGTTCGTCGCCGACGATGCCGCGTTGCTTCATCGTTGCGTATGCCGCGGATTGCAGCCGTATATCGGCCTCCTCGCTGCGTGCTCTCTGCAATTTCTTGGCGAAATCGTCGCGCTCCGCTTGTGCCTGCGCATAAGCCGACCTCGTAGCGTTGGCCGACTGCAGTGCGGCATAGACCAAGAGCCCGCCGATAGCCATCATGCCGATCGCGGCGAGGAGGCTGAACTGCAGCTTTGGCAAGTCGGAACGGTCCATCTTCATGCGGGCAATTTCCTGGTGATGCTCACACTGAAAGGCCGTGGCGAGTCGTCTTCGATCCGGGTATCGCCGCCTTTGAGGACTTTCGCCGATTCGATGTCGAAGGGGCGCTGGATGACCTCGATCTGCAATTCCGGATTGTCACGTAGCGCCTGGACGAACATGTCGAACGTCGCCAGAACCTGCCGGGCATTCGCTCTGTCCCCGTATCTTATGACGCCACGTACGACAGCTATCTCACCCCCCATGGCCTCGGGGGAAGTACGCGGTTGCGCCGCCGGTTTGTCAGCAGCTACGAGCTTCCACTCGATCGACTCGATATCCGCGGCTGGCGTGACCTGCAACGCGCGACTAATCTCGTGGAATAGATCGTCAGGGCTGCGGCTCTTTTGCTCCATTTGCCCGTAACGCTCGATCGCCGTACGCAAGCCGGCGTCATTTCCCGGTGTTGGCGGGAAACTACGCACGATTTGCGCATAACGTTGCTGAGCGAGCGCGGCGTCAGCGCGAAGTGCTGTCGTTTCTTGGGCGATCGAGTAGGTGTCGAAAGCCGTTTTGCCAGCGACGAGTAGGCACGCGAGAAGCGCAACCGCTCCAATGCCCTGAAACGTCTTCCGGATCAGGCGAACATGAAAGCCGTGGCGTGGTTCGTCACCTGCAAACTGTACGCGCGGCGGCCTCGTCGCCAGTAGATTGAGGAAAAGCTCTTCGCTGTGGCTGCTTGCCGGCGTTGTCTTGAGCCCGGTTCTTTTCGCGCATTCCTCAATATCGACAAAGCTGTAGCGGATGGTCGACGACGCGGTGCACGCTTCTTCGATTGCCTTCAACGCATTACGGTGAGCCACGATATAGGCTGTCAGCGGTTGATGGCGCGTTACGAGGCGCTGGCTGGCGAGGTACTGTTGAAGTTTTGGCGCTTCGGTGGCTAGGTTCCGCGCAAGGTCGCCGATGCTGCTATGGTGGATCTGGGCCAAGCGGCTGAAATGCAGTTCGCCCTTTGCGATGTAGCTCTGCCGGATGCTGTGATCTTGGACGGTCAGCACCAGGCAGGCGTCGCTGTTCAGGCTAAGCTTTCGAAGCAGTGGGGGCACGAGTTGAGGCAGCGAATAAACGCCAGCGAGCGCCGCGTCCTGAGCGACGAAAATGTCCAGCCAAGGGGACAGTAGACCGTCGTTCGTCAGCGCCGCAAATAGGATTTTTTCGTTCTTGCGCTGTTCTTTTTCTGTGCCTAGCGAGAAAGCGGCTTTCAAGCCCGCGCCGAAGAAGAGTTGGTCGAGCTTGCGTGCGATCACTGCCTGCCGATCTCCTCCCCGGAGGAAGGGGATGGTATCGACCTGATATCCTTCCTCGGAAACATTGACCAGCATTGAGAAGACGCTTGACCCGTTGCGCACCAGGTAATCGTTGAACTCCCGGTACCCATTGTCCGTGTTCGGGAACGTCGCTTCGCTGGTCAGCCTTCCCGAAAGATAGCGGTAGGCGACCATCTGATGGGCGCTGAGATAGAGTAGGCGGTGAGTCGTCACTTCGGTTGTCTGGATCGCGCGCGATTAGGTCTTGATGTGAGTGATAACGTCATACACCGGCCCGAGGACGGAGAGCATGATCCACCCCAGAAGGCCGCCAAGAATGACGGTGAGCATTGGCTCGACAAGTTGCTGCGCCTTCTCGACCGATTCCCTGACGTCGCGATTATAGAAGTAGCCGACATTCGTCAGCGCGTCGTCCAACGCCCCGGTTGTTTCTCCGACGCGCAGCATGCGGATCACGAGCGGCGGGAAAAAGCCGATGCTGTGAAAGGCAGCGGTAACGTTGTGCCCTTCGCCGATCAACTGTTCGACGCGCTCGAGTCCACGGCGCACGATCAAGTTGCCGACGACGTCTTGCGTCGTGCGAATGGACTCGATGATTGGAATTCCAGAGGCGTAAAGAAGGGCGAACGTGTTGGCAAAACGCGCCAGAATGATCTTGCGCAGAATCTCGCCGACCAGCGGTAGTCGGAGTTTTAGCGCATCAAGTCTCAGTTGTGCGGACGGGGAGACGCGAAGCGCTATGTGCAGGCCGACAAAGGCGATGATGGGCAGGAGAATGACGACGTACCAGTAGGCGATCAGCAGATCGGAGATGAAGAACAGCGCCTGCGTTTGCAGGGGGAGTACCTGGCCCATGTTCCTGACGAATAGTTTGAGCTGGGGAACCATGTAGAGCATCAGGAAGAAAGTTGCGGCGACGACCACCGTGCCGACAAAGGCCGGGTAGATCATAAGTTTCCGCGTCTGCGAAACCAGTTCGTCTTCCCACTTCAAGGAGTCGGTAAGTGTGCGCAGGACCTCGGGAAGCTGGCCGCTTGCTTCCCCGGATCGGATCAGACTCACGAATACCTTGTCGAACACCTTTCGCTGCCCTTCCATGGCTTGAGACAAGGTCTGGCCACCTTCGATAGCCTCGATGACGCTGGCAACAACCTCGCGAAAACGTGGGTGCTCCAAGCTGTCGCGTAGATCCACCAGGCCTTCCAGAATCGGTACGCCGGCGCGAGCGAGTTGCTCGAGGTGAAAGCAGAAGTTGATGAGTTCGCGCCGTGGCACACGAGCGCCGCCGAGGAGCATGCGGTTACTTACCGGTTCTCCTGTCACGAGGTCGAGTTCCATGCGCCGCAGGCGCATCTCGAGATCGACGATGTTCAGTGCATCGATCCGACCGAGAACGGCGCGTCCACCCGGGTCGACCGCCTTGTAGGTGTAGAGCGGCATCGCGTTCTTACATTCGGTCGGTGAGGTCGACGACGCGGGCGAGTTCTTCAAGCGACGTCGACCCGTCGAGAACTCGTCGCAGGCCGTCGTCGGCGAGCGACACGAAGCCTTGATGCTCCGCGAGGTTGCGGATCTCCCGCGCAGTGCTGCGCCGGGCGATCAATTCGTCCATGTCGCCATTGATACGCAAGATTTCCATGATCGCCAAGCGGCCACGGTAGCCCTGGAAGTCACAGCGCTCGCATCCGCACGGCCGATAGATCAGAGGCCGGCTCGCATCGCCGGCGCGGCCGAGCAACCGTGCTTCATGGGCTTCAGCGTGATACGGGGTCTTGCAATGGATACATAAACGGCGAACGAGTCGCTGCGCCACGACGCCGATCACATTGCCCGCGAGGATGTCGGGCAGGATGCCAATGTCAAGCAAGCGGGGAATCGCCCCGATCGCCGAATTGGTATGCAGAGTCGAGTAAACCTGGTGGCCGGTCATCGCCGCCCGTACGGCCATTTCGGCTGTATCGGCATCGCGGATTTCACCGACGAGAATGACGTCCGGATCCTGGCGCATCATTGACCGGATACCGTTGGCGAAATCCAGCTTGGCGGTTTCCGCGACGGATGTCTGGCGCACCAACGTCATGGGATACTCGACTGGATCCTCGAGCGTCATGATGTTGAGGCCCTCGGAATTGATGTGGTTGAGTATCGAGTAGAGGGTCGTTGTCTTTCCGCTACCGGTTGGCCCCGTAACGAGAATGATCCCTTCCGGGCGTGCGATCATCAATTTCAGCTGATCGAGCTGCTTTTCCGTCAGGCCGAGCCCTTCGAGAGGAACGAGCCCCTTCTGGCGATCCAGGATGCGCAGCACGATGTTCTCGCCGTGGATCGTCGGCTGTGCCGAAACGCGAAAGTCGATCTGGCGACCGCGCATGTTGAGCGAGATCCGTCCGTCCTGGGGGGCGCGCGTCTCGGCGATGTTCATCCCACTCATCACCTTGATGCGCACGGCCATTGCCGGCCAGTACGATTGATGCAGCGAGCGTACCTGGCGCAACATGCCATCGATCCGATAGCGGATGCGCAGGAATCCCGTCTCAGGTTCGAAATGGACGTCGGATGAGTCGCGTTTGACCGCGTCGGTCAGGATGGAGTCGATCAACCGGACGACCGGTTGGCTGTACTCGTCAGCCGATGACTGCAAACCGCGAAAATCGATCTCTCCGGTTTCGATTTCATGCAGGATACCGTCGATCGAGAGCTCGTAGCCGTATGCCAGGTCGATGGCGCGATCGATCTCCGTCTCACCCGCCAACAGCGTTTCGATTTCGAGCCCTGGCTCGGCCAGCCCCCGAATCTTGTCCAGGGCGACGATGTCGTTGACATCGGCCAAGGCGACCGTCAGGCGGTGTTCATCGACGTCGTAATCGAGCGGCAGCAGGTGATGACGTTTGGCGAGTTCCCGTGGGACCAGCGCTAGCGCCGAAGGATCGATGATCGCGTTGGAAAGGTCGATGCTTTGTTTGCCGAGACTTTCCGAAAGCGCATCGCGGAGTGTGGCCTCGGAAACGAAGCCAAGGGATACCAGCAGCTTGCCAACCGGCTGGTTGGATTTCATCTGCTCGAGCAGGGCGATCCTCAGCTGGTCTTCGCTGAGGATGCCTTTGGCGATCAGCACTTGGCCGAGCTGGCGTTGCTGGGGGGCGGGAGCGTTCATCGGGCGGTTGGGGCGAACGCGAAAAATGACATGGAGAGCCTGCCAGAATCAAGGTTGCAGTTCAAGAATTCGCCGCTGAGCCTGATTCTTGTCAAACGACGCATGGTCGGCCGTTGGCGCTTCCAGGGCCATGCGGTAGTACTGCGCCGCCAATTTGCTTTGTCGCAAGTGGTCGAGACTAACTGCCAGGTTGAAGATGAAATCGGCGTTATCCGGGGTCGTGCCGTAAGCCTGGAAGTAGGCCTGCTGCGCTTCGCTCCAGCGCGCTTCGCGTGCGTAAAGATTGCCAAGTGCGAAAAGAACGGCCGGCGAGTTCGGTTGGCTCGCGAGGGCGAGTTTCAGGCGACTTTCCGACATGGCGGGATCGCTTTGGCCTGCTGCGTTGAGCAGACCGGCTTGAGCGGTGGCGTCGGTCGGGTCCGACTCCAATGCCCTTTCATAGAAGGCGCGGGCACGGTCACGTTGCCCCTGCCGACTGGCGATCGTTGCCAAGCCCAGTAGCGCGTCGGTGTTTAGCGGATCGCGCCGCAGGGCCAGTTCATAACCGCGTTGTGCCTGATCGAGGTGGCCTGCTTGCAGATCGTCGTAAGCGTGTTCGAGCGTCGGATTGGCTGCCGGTTCGGTTCTGCTGAGTCGGACAGGGGGTTCTTCGACGGCAGACGCCGTCGTGCTCTTTTGCCGAGCCGTCGTACTCGGGGTAGCGGCTGGCTGAGTGGCCGACTGCGTTGAGTCCACGCGCATCGGGAGAGACGGAGCAGGAGAGCGAGAGGGCGGCCTCAGGGACTCGGCATTCGCCGACTGTGCGGCTCCGGTGGCCGCCAGCGACACCGGCTCTGGGCGCTTAGCTTCGGGTGGATTTGCTGGTGTTGGTTCTGGCCTTGCGATCGATGGGGCGGGCGGTTGCGATACAGCTGGGCGGAGATTGCCGGCACTCGATAGGCCGTTCAGTTGCCACCAAAAATAGGCGGCAATGGCGAGCAGGGCGGCACCGCCAATCCCGATGAGAATCCACAGCCCATTCCGCGGTTCGTTCGCTTTCTTGGCAGCGAAGGCATTCTGCACTGTGGCGCGATCTTCGCGATCGCTTGCTCGCGGTTCGGATCGCGCATTTCCTGATTTTGAGGAGGTCGTCGCCGTTCGACGGCGCGGAGGAGGTTCGGTTGACACAGCCGCTAGGTCCGCGTCAACCGAGGCGATGTGCAATGAAAGGTCAGGTAACGGTGATCCGTTGCTCGGTTTCGAAGGCGATGGCGCATCAGGGATCAGGGCCAGCGGAGGTATCGTTCCCGGCGGCGTTGCTTCCGAGTTGTCGATCGCCTTGCGCTTGGCTTCTTCGGCTTTTTTGAGCGCCTCCATAAGCAGGCTCATTTGAGTTGCTCCTGCGGGTCGGTCGGGCCGGAGAACGGCTGGTAAACCTTGTCGGTCTGGAAAAAGCCGTTATCAGGGAGTGCGTTGCCGAACTGCTTGAAGTCGCCATTGATCGACGCGTCTTTGATCACCGTTGGGCGCAGAACAACCACGAGTTCGGTCTTCGTCGAGGCGTTGTTTCGCGTTGTGAAGATTTCTCCGAAGAGGGGCACATCGCCAAGACCCGGGAAACGGCCGCTCTTGTTTTCCATCCGGTCTTCCATCAGCCCGCCGAGCACGGCCACATCGCCGCTCTGAACGCGCAGCATCGATTCGATCTCCCGTGTCCGGATCTGAGGAACTTCGTTGGCTACCGTCAGTGCGGGATTCGGGTCCTGTTTGAGGGCTGCAATGCTCGATATTGAAGGGCGGACGTTGAGCGTTACCATCCCGTCCTCGCCGATCTGCGCGGTCAGGCTCATAAAGAACCCAATCGAGACCGATTGGGGGGTTGTCGTTGTTGTCGTCGTCGCGTTGGTATTGGTGTTTCCTGGGACAACGTCCTGCTTGACGTTGAAATACACAAAGTCTTCCGAAACCTTGAGCGTTGCCGTCTGGTTGTTGAGGACGGTGAGCTTGGGGCTGGAAAGTACTTTTGTGGTGCCAAAGCTTCGCAGCATGTCGACGAACACTTCCAGACCGCTTGAGACGTTTCGGTAAATAAGCCCGAAGGGGGACACCGAGGAGCCGACCGTTGCTGTATTCGTTGCGCGGGTCAGCGAGAAGCCTGTCTGCGACTCCGCCTTTGCCCAATCGATACCCTGCTGGTAATTGTCGGCGAGGCTGACTTCAATGATCGTCGCTTCGATCAGAACCTGCCGTTTGGCGCTGCGGATGACGCGATCGATGAACTCCTGGACTTTCTCGTGTTGGCGGGCCGTGGCGCGCACGGTAATGACCCCCGATTCGGGGCTGGCAATGACTGAGGCGGCCTCTCGGAACGTCATCCGTCGCACCACGGTGGCCCCGCTATTCTGCATGGCGGCGGGGTTCGGGCTACCTGCGAGGGTCTGGTTAATTTGCGCGCCCCGCGTGGTGTTGATTGTCTGTGATGCCGTTCCGGTACCGGTGGTGGTTTGGGATGTGTTCTGCTCCATTACCGTTTCGGTCGAGCCTTCGGGGAAGACTTTGTCGGTTTCGTGCAAGAGATCCTTGAGGTTCTTCTCCAGCGATTCCCAGAAACGGTTTTTCGACTTGTTCTCGATCTGAATGCGCGAAACGTTGCTTCCGGCCGTTGAATTTGTCGTCCCGGCCACCGATCCCGTCGATATCTGAGTGTTAGTTGAGACCGTGCCGACCACGTCACGCGCGACGTTGATGTAGTCCACCGTGTAGTTTTTCAGGTAAGGCGTATCGGGCATTACCACCAGATTGGGCCCGTCAAGCTCAAAACGCATGTCGACTTGTTTGGCAATCCGGGTCAGCAACTGCGGCAATGTCTGGTCGATGGCGTTCAGCGTCACATTCCCTGTAATTCCAGGGTGGATGTCGACGTTCAGCTTTGCATCTCGAGCAAGTGCAAAGAGAAGGTCCTGCACTTTGACGTTATTCACGACCACACTATAGGTTTCGGTACGCCCCGTCGTTTTTGGTCGGGGAAGCGGGACCGTATTCTGAACCGGTGCAGGGATCGATCCCTGGGAGGCGGTTACATTTTCTTTACGTAAATGCCCGGCCGATGGGCCACCGTTCAGCGTCGTCGGCGTACACGCAGCCATAAGAAGCATCATTAATGATGCGCCGACAAATCGAAGCATATCCATTCTCGATTCTTGCATTGATTAGATGATATCACGCATTGGTTGTCTGAAAACCCTCTTGTTTTGTAAAACACTTATTGTTGTTAACAAAACTATTAGCGTAGTTTATCAACAGTTCTTATGTATGCCCCGTTTGCCGCACCAATGGTGGTAAGTTTTTGCAGATCTGATCTGGCCGCTTCTAACGTAGCGTACTCTCCATAGATTACGCCCAAGCGGTCTCGGCCGCTGAGGCGTGATCTGTAAACGCGAATTTTCTCTGCTTCGAGTTTCCTCGTGGCGCCGCTGATGAACACTTCGATGTCCTGTCTGTTTTCGGCGGCCGTGCTCACCAATTGAATAAAGTAATGGTTCCCGGGTGCATGGCTGAGCCAAGCTTCGGTCGCCTCAATTCGTTGATCGAGGGTCATTGGGAGGGGGAGGGGGTTACTTTGCGTCGCCGCGAGCGTTTTCCCCGCTGTTTCCCCCGGCTCAACATTCGATGAGGTGGGCATCTGCTTAACATCCGCGTTTGCCTCGGCAAAAGAGGCTTTTGTGGCCATAGTCGCTACCGATGTCTCGGCGCGAGGAGCGGCGATAACGGGCTCATGAGGGCCTGTCGTGTAATTGCCGGCCAAATAGGCGATTGCCGCTACCGCCACAACGGTCACCGCGCTGCCGACCCAAAGAGGGCGCGGCAAGCGCCCAGACCGGATCGGATTGAACTGTGCGTCCCGAACAGCCGCCTTGACCTGCTTGGCATCAACGAAGTGCCGGTCTTCCGAGAACGCCGCTAGCAGAGCTTTGTCCGCCAGAATGTTGATGCGGCGCGTTAGGCCTTCCGAGGCACGGGCGATCAACTGGATGGCCCCGGGCGAGAAGATATCAGGGCCTCGGTATCCGGCCGCGCGCATGCGGAACATGAGATACGTACCGATGTCGGCGCGGCGTAGTGGCTCAAGCGCGAAGTTGTGCGTGATCCTTTCCTTCAGCTGCCGCATGCTGGGCACGGCAAGGTAGTCGTCGAGCTCCGGCTGCCCGAAAAGAACGATATGAAGTAATTTGTGCCGGCTCGATTCGAGATTGGAGAGAAGCCTGATCTCTTCGAGCGTTTCTGGCGGCATCGCGTGCGCTTCGTCGACCATGACCACGACAATTCGCCCGGTTGCGTAGATTTCGAGCAAACGCTCCTGTAGTGCGCGGAATGCCGCGTGGCCGGTCGGTAGGCGCTCCTTTGTGTGTAGTTCCTCGGCAACCGCATGCACGATTTCTTCCCGGGAGAGCGAAGGATTTGCCAGGTAGACTGTTTCGACATTCTCCGGAAGCCGTTCAAGCAGCATGCGGCAAAGCATGGTCTTTCCGCTACCCACTTCACCGCTGACCTTGACGATTCCTTCGTCGTGCGTTACGGCGTAGATCAGGGCTTCAAGCGTTGCGCCGCGGTTGGCTCCGGCGAAAAAGAACTCGGTGTGCGGCGTAATGCTGAATGGCGCTTCCCTGAGTCCGAAATGTTCGAGGTACATCAGTGCCCCCTGGCCGAAGCTTCCATCCTGTTGTATAGCGTGGTGCGGTTGATCCCGAGCAACCGCGCTGCCTGACTGACATTTCCGTGCGCGAGTCTCAACGCTGCTTCAATATAGTTGCGCTCGGTCTCGGCGAGCAACTGGTCGAGGTTGAATGGTTCGGTCTTCTGCAGGCGGCGACTGGCTTCGGCCACCAGCGTTTCGTTTGTTGCAGCAGCTGGCTGGCCGTCGAGAGGCGCTGATACGCGGGGGTCGTCCTGCAGGTCCAGTTCGTCTTCCAGAGCCCTCCGTGAAACGGTCTGGCCGGGAAACTTGGCTGTCAGGCGTATCACGATGTTGCGCAACTCGCGCACGTTGCCCGGGAATCCATAAGCGGTCCACAGGCTTTCGGCTTCTTCCGATAGCGCAAAAGGTATTTGCCGCGATTGGGTCGCGTAGCGCTGGCGAAAGTGATCAAGCAGGAGCAGCTTGTCGCCTTCCATGTCCCGTAGCGGCGGCACGCTGACGGAGAATACAGACAGGCGGTGGTAGAGGTCGGCGCGGAAGTTTCCCGTCCTCACTTCCTTGCGCAAGTCCCGATTAGTGGCAGCGATGATGCGGGCACGGCTGAGACGCTTGCTGGTTTCTCCGACGCGCTGATATTCGCCGTTCTCAAGAACTCGCAGCAGCTTTGCCTGCAACTCGAGCGGCAGTTCGCCAATTTCATCCAGGAAGAGCGTTCCCTCCGCTGCGTCCTCGAAATACCCGGATTTGGCCATCGTTGCGCCGGTAAAGGCACCTTTCGCATAGCCAAACAGCGTCGGTTCGACCAGATTGGGAGAGATGGCGGCGCAATTGAGGGCTAGGAATGGTTGGGTTGATCGTTGTGTGTCGTAGTGCAGGCACTGACTCGCGACGATTTCTTTGCCACTCCCCGATTCACCCTCGATTAGGACCGGAAAAGGTGAGTTCGCGTATTGCTGCAATTGCAGTCGGAGCTTGCGAATTGCGGCGCTATCGCCAATCAGCGATGGAGGTATGCGTTCTGGCGCCGAGGCTTCATCCAGTGCGCGGTAACTGAGCGCGCGTCGTAGAACCCTCTGCAATTCCGGCGGGTTGCACGGCTTGGCGACGAAATCCACTGCGCCCAAGGTGCGCGCGTGCCGGGCGTTGTCGGCATCGCTTTGTCCGGAGAGGACGACGATCTTGATCGACGGTGCGAGCTTTAGCAGTTCGGGGATTAACGCGAGCCCCTCGTCGGGCCGGTGGGGGAAGGGGGGGAGGCCAAGATCGACCAGAGCTACATCCGGGCTACGGCGCAGCTGGCGCAGCAACTGAATGCAGTGCGGGCGCGAATGACTGGTGATGACTTCGTAAGAGGACGTCAGTGAAAAACTCAGTGTGTCGGAAATCAGCGGATCGTCGTCCACGACGAGAAGCAGCGGTTTTTCCGGCCAGACGGTTTCCGGGGCGTCGGTCATGGAAGGCGTCATCGATCCAGAAAGCGGTAAAAGCATTATTCCATATTTTGTGCGTTCAACCGATTCAAATGCTCTTGGCCGTTGGGTGAGAATGATTTCAGGCCGGTGGCATGTTTGATGTGCTTGGCCTGAGGCACTTTTTGGGGAGCCTCGTCATTAAGGTATAATCGCCGCTCGTTTTTTTTGACGTGGGATGACGTTGTGCCGGCCGATAGCTTGGTCAAAATCTCCGATATCAATTTCGCCTATGACGACAGAGATATCCTCAAAGGGATCAATATGGACATCCCGAGGGGAAAGCTCGTCGCCATCATGGGCAATTCCGGGTGCGGGAAAACAACGCTGTTACGTCTGATCGGAGGTCAGCTTAGGCCTACTCGCGGAACACTGCTGGTGGACGGCGAATCCGTTCCCGACATGAATCATCGTGAGCTGTACGACATGCGCCGTCGTATGGGCATGTTGTTTCAGTTCGGCGCCCTCTTTACCGACATATCGGTCTATGACAACGTCGCCTATCTGATGCGTGAGCACACGAATCTGCCGGAAGAGCTGATTCACGACATGGTGTTGATGAAACTCAACGCCGTCGGTTTGCGTGGTGCCCATCATCTGATGCCTTCCGAACTCTCCGGCGGCATGGCACGGCGCGTTGCCTTGGCTCGGGCGATTGCGCTTGACCCGATGCTGATCATGTACGACGAACCATTCGCTGGGCTGGATCCGATTTCCATGGGTGTCATCGGGCAGTTGATCCGTACGCTCAACGACGCGCTCGGTGCCACAACCCTGCTAGTGACACACGATGTGCAGGAAGCCTTGTTGATCGTCGACTACGTCTATTTTGTGTCGGATGGGCAGATCGTTGCTCAGGGTACTCCGGACGAAATCCGTGCATCTTCTGATCCTTTTGTGCATCAGTTTGTCTTCGGCGAGGCGGATGGTCCGGTGCATTTCCACTACCCCGCAGTACCCTTCCAGCAGGAACTCCTGAGGGGAGGTGCCCGTGGCTGAGAAAGGCTCTCTTGCCGTGATTGAGTTGGTCAGGAGTATCGGGCATCGCGTGAACAGCAGCGTGCAGCGCTTGGGTTTTGCCGCGCGTTTCTTCGTGATGATCCTCGTTTATTCGGGGCAGTCATTCCGCCGCTTGCATCTGACAATACGCGAGATTTATTTCAGCGGTTTTCAGTCGTTGCTGATCATCCTCGTCTCCGGCTTGTTCATTGGCATGGTTCTCGGTATGCAGGGGTATGAAACCCTGCAGCGTTACGGTTCCTCCGAGGCCTTGGGGGTCCTTGTCGCGTTATCGCTTACCCGAGAACTCGGCCCCGTGGTTTCTGCGCTGCTTTTCGCCTCACGGGCGGGATCTTCGATTACCGCTGAAATTGGCTTGATGAAGGCGACCGAGCAGTTGACCGCAATGGACATGATGGCGGTCAATCCCATCGCCCGCGTCGTAGCGCCGCGTTTCTGGGGCGGCGTGATCTCTATGCCGCTCCTTGCTGCGCTCTTTTCGGCCATCGGCGTGTTCGGAGGGTATCTAGTCGGAGTCGTTCTCATCGGTGTCGACGAAGGCGCGTTCTGGTCTCAAATGCAGGGATCGGTAGATTTTCGCTTCGACGTATGGAACGGCATCGTGAAAAGCTTCGTGTTCGGTGTCGCGGTTTCACTGATCGCGGTGTTCGAGGGGTACGACGCCACGCCAACAGCGGAAGGCGTTTCAAGTTCGATCAAGAGGACGGTCGTATATTCGGCGCTTGCTATCCTCGCGCTCGATTTCGTTTTGACCTCCTTCATGTTCCGGGGGCTTTGATGAGTCGCAAGTTGCTTGATTTGTGGGTTGGATTCTTTGTCGTTATTGGAATCGCAGCACTGTTGTTTTTGGCGCTAAGAGTTGGGAACCTTTCGTCGGCCAATTTCGCTGAAACGTACCCGTTGATAGCCAAGTTTGATAACATCGGTGGCCTGAAGGTACGCGGTCCGGTGAAAAGTGCGGGGGTTGTCGTCGGGCGGGTGGCGGATATTCGTTTTGATCCGCAGACCTATGAAGCTTTGGTGACTCTGACGATTGATGGTCGCTATCAGTTTCCGAAGGACACCTTCGCGTCGATTCTGACAGCGGGTTTGCTGGGCGAACAGTATGTCGGTCTTGATGCCGGGGGCGACGATAAGATGCTCAAGCCGGGCGACGTTTTTGCGAAGACGCAGTCGGCCGTGGTTTTGGAGAAGTTGATCGGGCAGTTCATGTTCAATAAGGCGGCGGAAGGTACTGAGCCTAAATAGCGGGAAGGTTGATTCGTGAAAATTCAAACTCTAAAACGCGCGTTGGCGGTGTCATCTCTTACGGCAACCGTCCTTGGACTAACAGGTTGCGCGACAGCGAACAATCCGAAGGATCCCTTCGAGGGATTCAACCGCGCCATGTTTACGGTGAATGAAGGCATTGATGTCGTGGTGAAGCCGGTTGCCCAGGGCTACGACGCGGCCGCCCCGGCGCCTGTTAAGGCGGGCATCGGTAACTTCTTTGGCAATCTCAGCGATATCTGGACAGCCTTCAATAACTTCCTGCAGGGCAAGGGTAGCGAAGGTGTCTCGGATGTCGGTCGCGTTCTCGTAAACTCGACGATCGGAATCGCCGGCTTGTTTGATGTGGCGACCGATATGGGTATGGAGAAACATGCCGAGGATTTCGGTCAGACGCTCGGGAAATGGGGTGTCGGTGATGGGCCATACTTCTACTGGCCGATCATCGGGCCACGCACCACCCGTGATACCTTCGGGTGGGTAGCCGACAGCTACGCAGATCCTGTCCTCCATATTCATGACGTTCCCGTGCGTAACACGCTGGCGGGTATCCGCTTCATCGACTTGCGGGCAAGCCTGCTGCCAACCGACAAGATCATCGAGCAAGCGGCTTTCGACAAGTACAACTACATCCGCGATGCTTACCTCCAGCATCGGCGTGCGGAGATCAACGATGGGCAAGCCTCCGTCGAAGGGCGCGGCGACGTGGAGTGCAAACAGGGGCGTTGCTATTAAGCACCTCATTGCTGCTGTTATTTGAAGGAAATTGATGAAATCGTTTTTTGCTCTGGTTGTAGGTGCGGTGCTTTGTTGCTCGGCGGCGTTTGCCCAAGAAGAGGCGCCTGACGCGTTGGTAAAAAAGGTTACCGACGATGTCCTGACGATCGTTCGCCAGGACAAAGACATTCAGAGCGGCAACACGAAAAAAGCCATAGAACTCGTCGAGGCGAAAGTACTTCCGAACTTCAACTTTCAACGGATGACTGCTCTGGCCGTCGGGCGTGACTGGAATAAGGCGACACCCGAACAGAAGAAGCACCTGTCGGAAGAATTCAAAACACTTTTGGTTCGCACCTACTCCAATGCGTTGACCAGTTACAAAGACCAGGCGGTTCGCTACAAGCCCACGAAGATGCAGGCGGGCGATTCGGACGTTGTTGTGAGAACCGAAATTGTCCAATCAGGAAGTAAGCCCATTCAGCTCGATTACTCGCTTGAGAAACAGGCGGAAGGCTGGAAGGTCTACGACGTTATCGTCGCCGGCGTCAGCTTGGTGACGAACTACCGTGACACCTTCGCGCAAGAGGTCCGGGCAAACGGAATCGACGGATTGATCCAGATGCTGGCTACGAAGAACAAGCAGCTTGAGACAGCGAAAAAATGATCGAGCAGAACGGTGATGGGCTCCGTGTGCAGAGCCCCATGCTGATCGCCAATGCCAACGCCCTGCTCGAAGCAGGGCGCCGTTTTTTCAATGGTGCCGGTTCCTCCAAGGTTGTGTTTGATTTAGGCCAAGTACAGGATGCCGATTCCTCAGCATTGGCTGTAATCTTCGGGTGGATGCGCACCGCACGGGCCGTGAACGTGGACGTCCGTATCGTCAATCCGCCGGCGAGCTTGATCAGCTTGGCTGCTCTCTACGGCGTCTCCGAATCTCTTCCACTCGCCTGAACGGCGGGCCGTTCCCGTTGTCTGGATGCCATGGGCGTCGCTGTTTCCATTCATCAGGTCGTTAAGTGCTTCGGTTCGCTACGTGCGCTTGATGGGGTTTCGCTGGACATCGGTGAAGGCGAGTTTTTCGGACTGTTGGGACCCAACGGTGCAGGAAAGACGACGCTGATATCCTGCCTGGCCGGCCTTGTGCGGCCGAATGCCGGCTCCGTTAGTGTCATGGGCTTCAACGTCCTCAAAGACTACAGAGAGGCACGGCGACGGCTAGGTGTCGTGCCCCAGGAGCTTGTTTTCGATCCCTTCTTCTCGGTACGGGAAACGCTCCGTATTCAGTCCGGCTATTTCGGAATTCGCAAGAACGACGATTGGATCGATGAGATCCTGCATAAGCTGGACTTGATGCCGAAAGCGGATACCAACATGCGTCGCCTTTCCGGTGGAATGAAACGGCGTGTGCTTGTTGCACAGGCATTGGTGCACAAGCCGCCCGTCATCGTGCTCGATGAACCGACGGCCGGCGTCGACGTCGAGCTACGCCAAGGACTATGGGAGTTCATCAAGGAGCTGAACAGTCAGGGACATACCGTCATTCTGACCACGCACTATCTGGAAGAAGCTGAAGCGCTCTGCGGCCGCATTGCCATGCTGAAGCAGGGAAAGATCGTAGCGCTCGATACCACGCCTAACCTGCTGGCGCGGTTCTCCGGTCGCACGATGAAAGTGCAATTAGCAAATGCCGAATTGCTTCCAGCCGAGTTGCGGGCGCGAGCTGTGCGCCAAGAGGCTCACTGGATTTTTCCGCTGACCGGGTTGGATGAAATCGAGATGCTGCTCGCTCAGCTTCGCGCCGCTGGCTGCGTGATCGAGGACCTTAGCCTGACGCAGACCGATCTTGAGGACGTGTTCGTCAAGATCATGCAAGGAGCCGCCAAAGAAACCGCGCAGGTGCCAGTATGAGCGGATTACGCACGCTGCTCTACAAGGAGGTTCTCCGGTTCTGGAAGGTCAGTTTCCAGACGGTTGCGGCTCCTGTTTTGACGTCATTGCTCTACCTCCTGATCTTTTCGCACGTGCTCGATGCACGGGTCGAGGTTCATAACGTTCGCTATGCGGCGTTCCTTGTCCCTGGCCTCGTGATGATGTCGATCCTGCAGAATGCGTTCGCCAACAGCTCCTCCAGCCTTATTCAGTCGAAGGTCATGGGTAGCTTGGTATTTGTGCTGCTGCCGCCCATCTCGTACGTCGAGTTTTTCTTGGCCTATGTCATTGCAGCGATGCTGAGGGGGCTGATGGTTGGAGTAGGGGTACTGGCCGTGACGGCTTGGTTTGCTACCCCGTCCTTTGTTGCTCCGGGTTGGATACTCGTTTTCGCCGTCCTGTGTGGCGGGACAATGGGAGCGCTGGGTGTGATCGGTGGTATCTGGGCCGACAAATTCGATCAGCTCGCGGCGTTTCAGAATTTCCTCATCATGCCGCTCACGATGCTTTCCGGCGTCTTCTATTCAATTCACTCATTGCCGGCATTCTGGCTTAACGTTTCGCACTTCAATCCAGTGTTTTACATGATCGACGGGTTCCGCTATGGCTTTTTTGGCGTTTCCGACGTTTCTCCGACGGTCAGCCTGTCGGTCGTCGCGGGAAGTTTCCTCGTCGTCGCGTCGATCACCCTGGCGTTGCTGCGCAACGGCTACAAACTGAGGTACTAGTCATGATGGATCCCGAACGGATCAAAAGAATCATCGCCGAAGAGTTGCCCTGCGAAGGATTGCATGTCGAGGGCGACGGCGAACACTTCGAGGCGATTCTCGTCTGCTCCAAGTTCGCGGGACTGAGCCGCGTGCAGCGGCAGCAGATGGTTAACGCGATACTCAAGCCATACTTCGATAGTGGGGAACTGCATGCGCTATCCATGCGGACCCTTACACCCGAGGAGCGGAAAGCGCTCTGTGGATAAGCTGCTGATTCGCGGCGGTACGCCGCTCACCGGGGAAATTGGTATTTCGGGTGCGAAGAACGCAGCGCTGCCGATCATTTGCGCCGGCCTGCTTTCCCCTGAGTCCCTCTATCTGAAGAACGTTCCTCATTTGAACGACATTTCGACCATGTTGCGCCTGATCGGGCAGATGGGTGTCGAAGTGACGATGGAAGGAAACGAAGGCCTTACGCTTGACAGCCGCGGACTCAATAATCCGCTTGCGCCATACGAGATGGTCAAGACGATGCGGGCCTCAATTCTTGTCTTGGGGCCCCTGCTGGCGCGGTGCGGGGAGGCAAAAGTTTCCTTGCCTGGAGGGTGTGCCATTGGTGCTCGACCAGTGGATCAGCACATCAAAGGCTTGCAGGCGATGGGAGCCGAGATCCGTGTCGAAGGAGGCTACGTTCTTGCCAAGGCGAAACGTCTGAAGGGAGCGCGAATCCTTACGGATATGGTGACCGTCACAGGGACTGAGAACCTGATGATGGCCGCTGTTCTGGCCGACGGCGAGACGGTAATCGAGAATGCCGCGCGCGAGCCGGAGGTGGTTGATCTCGCCAACTGCCTTTCCGCGATGGGGGCGCGCATTTCCGGCGCCGGAACGGATCGCATCGTCATCGAAGGCGTCACCGCTCTCCATGGCGCCAGCCACTCGGTCATGCCGGATCGAATCGAGACGGGCACCTACTTGTGCGCCGCGGCAGCAACCGGTGGCTCTGTTCGCCTGACTAATACGTCGGTCGCGTTTCTCGAATCGGTTGTCGAGAAGCTGCGCGAAGCCGGGTGCGAAGTGGTAAGCGATCAAGATGCGATTTCGCTCAACGCCCCGGGACGGTTGAAGTCTGTGGGCGTGCGTACGTCGCCGTATCCGGCGTTTCCAACTGACATGCAGGCGCAGTTCATGGCCATCAATTGCGTTGCCGAAGGCGCTGCCGTAATCCGCGAAACGATTTTCGAGAATCGCTTCATGCATGCTGTCGAATTGATTCGCCTTGGCGCGGACATCAAGATTGACGGAAATACAGCGCTGGTGACGGGGGTCGAGCATCTCGATGGAGCGACCGTCATGGCGACGGACCTGCGCGCATCCGCTAGCTTGGTGATTGCGGGCCTTGTTGCGCAGGGCGAGACGTTGATCGAGCGCATCTATCATCTCGACCGAGGCTACGAACGCATCGAAGAGAAGCTCGCCCGTCTCGGTGCCGCTGTTCGCCGCGTGCGGTGAGTCGGCCGGACTGGCTGCCCGCCCGGGCGACGGTACGAGGGGTTGCGGTAGAATCGATTTCTTTCAGAAAGCAGGAAAACTCCGTGGACGGAATCACGATCGCCCTGTCCAAGGGCCGGATCTTTGAAGAAACGCTCCCTTTGCTGGCAGCGGCGGGGATTGAGCCGCTCGAAAATCCCGAGACGTCGCGCAAGCTGATCATTCCCACCAATCGCGACGACGTGCGGGTTGTTATTGTCCGCGCGACAGATGCGCCGACATACGTGCAGTACGGCGCGGCCGACATCGGCGTGGCCGGAAAGGACGTCCTCATCGAACACGGGGGCGATGGCTTGTACCAGCCGCTCGATCTGAAGATCGCCAAGTGCCGGATGATGGTTGCCGTGCCTGCCGGGTTCGATTATGAGAAAGCGGTTCGTCAAGGCGCGCGTCTGAAGGTGGCGACGAAATACATCAAGATTGCACGCGAGCACTTCGCGGCAAAGGGTGTGCATGTGGATCTGATCAAGCTTTATGGGTCCATGGAGTTGGCTCCACTGGCCGGCCTTGCCGACGCCATCGTCGACTTGGTATCGACGGGCGGAACGCTGAAGGCCAACAATCTGCTCGCCGTCGAGCACATCGCCGATATTTCGTCTCGGCTGATCGTCAATCAGGCGGCGCTCAAGCTCAAGCGTGAGAAGCTCGACCCGATTCTCGACGCCTTTGCCGGAGTGGTTGGATCATGACAGCAATCAAACGTTTTTCCAGCCGCGACCCGGATTTCGAGACCCGGCTCGAAGCCCTGCTTGCTTTTGAGAATGCGCAGGACGAATCCGTCGACCGAGCGGTCGCCGAGATCATCGCCGACGTGCGCGCCCGGGGCGATGCCGCCGTCGTTGACTATACGAACCGTTTTGACGGCGTAAAGGCAGCCTCCATCGCTGATCTTGAGTTGCCGAAGGACGTGTTGGAGAGCGCTCTCGCCGGTCTGTCTTCGGTGGAGCGTGAAGCGCTGGAGATGGCGGCAACGCGAGTGCGCATCTATCATGAGCGCCAACCTCTGCAGAGTTGGCAATACGAAGAAGCGGACGGAACCGTGCTCGGGCAGCGGGTGACGCCGCTCGATCGCGTGGGCCTTTACGTGCCCGGTGGCAAGGCGTCGTATCCCTCGTCCGTCTTAATGAACGCAATTCCCGCCAAGGTCGCGGGCGTAGGTGAGCTCATCATGGTTGTGCCTACTCCTCGCGGTGAGCGGAATCCGCTGGTGCTCGCAGCGGCAGCGTTGGCCGGGGTCGATCGGGTCTTCTGCATCGGTGGCGCCCAAGCCATTGGTGCGCTGGCGTACGGGACGCAAACGGTACCCAAGGTGGACAAGATCGTTGGCCCAGGAAACGCTTATGTGGCAGCGGCGAAACGTCGAGTCTTTGGCGTTGTCGGCATCGATATGGTTGCCGGTCCGTCGGAAATCCTCGTCATCTGCGACGGGAATACCGATCCAAAATGGGTCGCGATGGACCTCTTCTCGCAGGCTGAACACGACGAGCTGGCGCAGGCCATACTGCTTTGTCCGGACGCAGCCTATATCGAGCGGGTTGCCCAGGCAATCGAAAGGCTCCTGCCCGCAATGCCGCGGCACAAGGTTATTCGACCGGCACTTGAGAATCGTGGTGCGCTCATCAAGGTCAAGGACCTCGAGGAAGCGTGCTCGATCGCCAATCGGATCGCCCCTGAGCATCTCGAGCTTTCCGTCCTGGACGCCGAGCATTGGGCGCAGAAGATCAAGCATGCTGGTGCCATTTTCATCGGTCCGTATACCTCGGAGTCGCTTGGCGACTACTGCGCCGGGCCGAACCACGTGCTCCCCACCTCGGGAAGCGCGCGCTTTTCTTCGCCACTGGGCGTTTACGATTTCCAAAAACGCAGCAGCCTCATTCGCGTCTCGCGCAGTGCTTCACAGACCTTGGGAAAAATCGCGGCTACCTTGGCGCAGGGCGAAGGACTGCCGGCACACGCTCGCTCGGCGGAATATCGAATCGAGAAATACTAGTTCGTATGCGCTGAGAGGATTTGCCGTTGGCATTCTCTTCGTGCTGTCAGCGTAGGTTTCCACGAACCACGAAATAAAAAAGCGGCCGGAAACGGCCGCTTTTTTGTTGTTGCGTACTGATCTCGGTCAGTTCGTTGCGTTACCCCGCATTCTGCTCAGCGACGGCTCTTGCACGAGCGGATTTGCGTGTCTGGTACAGCGAGTAAACCACCGAGATAACTGCAAGGGTGATGAACCCCAAGGCAATTGGTTTGTCCAGGAAAACTGCCAAACTGCCTGACTTTTCAACCATCGCCTGGCGGAAGGTCTTTTCCAGCGTGTCGCCGAGAATCAGTGCCAGAACGAGCGGTGGGATCGGAATGTCGAGCTTCTGCATCGAGTACCCGACGAGACCGAAGAAGACGAGGAAGAAAAAGTCCATCGCACTGTAGTTCATCATGTACGTGCCCATGAAGGCGAGGCAGATGATGATCGGGAGGAGCAGTTTTTGCGGCAGGGCCAATAGCTTCGCGATGTATGGAACCATCGGCATGTTCATGAACACCAGAACAATGTTGCCGATGAACATACTGGCAATGACGCCCCAGGCGATCTCCGGCCGCATTTCGAAGAGCATCGGGCCGGGCTGCACGCCCAACATCATCAGCGCGCCAAGCATCACCGCCGTGGTTCCCGAGCTTGGGATACCGATGGCAAGCATCGGAATGATTGACGCCGTCGATGAAGCGTTGTTGGCCGCTTCTGGCGCCGCCACGCCAACGATGTCCCCCTTGCCGAAGTTATCAGGGTTATCGCTCAGTTGACGTTCTGTCGTATAAGCGATCAAGGACGTCATCGAGCCGCCGATTCCCGGGAGGCAACCAAGGAAAAAAGCGATGGGGGTGCTGCGGACGATCGGCAACCAGATCTTCTTCCAGTCCTCCTTCGTGATCATCACGCGACCGATCTTCTTCGTATCGATCTCGTAGACAGTATTCATGTCGGCATAGCCGTTGAATACTTCGGAGATGGCGTAGGCGCCGATAATGGCCACCAGGAAGTCGATGCCGTCCTGCATTGCCTCGATGCCCATCGTGTAACGGATGACGCCAGACTGGCCGTCGATACCGATGCTGGCAATCGCCAAGCCAATGAGCAACGCCACAAGGCCTCTCATCAGCTTGCCTTCCGCAAGCGTAATCGCCGCTGTCATCGCAAACAGAATCAGCGAGAACATTTCGGCGGGGCCAAACTTCAATGCAAAGCTCGCGGCGGGACCGGCGAGAAGCACGACCATGACCGTAGCGATCATGCCGCCGATGAACGATGCTATTGCTGAGGTCGCCAATGCGGCTCCCGCTCGGCCTTGCTGCGCCATGCGGAATCCATCGAAACACGTGACGATCGACGACGCGTCTCCGGGCGTGTTGATCATGATCGACGCAATGGAGCCGCCGAACATTGCTCCATAGTAAATGGCGCACATCGTGATCAGCGCGGTCGTCGGGTCCATGCCGTAAGAAACCGGGATGAGAATCGCGATCCCGGTTGCCGGCCCTACTCCCGGCAGCATGCCGACGAGAGTCCCAAGGAAACTACCGATAACGACCCATACGAGGTTCGTTAGGCTGAGCGCGTTCTGAAAGCCCAGCATCAGGTTAGAGAATACTGCTTCCACGTCACTCCCCTCCTAAAATGACAAAACCCCTCTGGGCAAGCTGACGTCGAGGAGACCGAAGAAGAGCCCATAGGTCGTCAGCGAAAAAACGAGGCCGATCGATAAGTTGTAGAGAATCCGCCGACCGTTCGTGATGAACATCAAGGCCGTCATGAACATGAGGGTGGAGATCAAGTATCCGACGGGCTCGAGAATCAAGCCGAAAACGACACCCGCGACGCAGGTATAGGCGATGTCGCGGACGAGTTCCTTTTCTTCGGGCAGCTTGAAGATGACGGCCTTGTTCTTTTCGGTAAGCTTCTCCCGCTTGAGGACGAGAGCCAAGCCGACGATGATCATCAAGACCGAGATGATGTATGGAAACGCCCTCGGGCCGATCGGATCGGACACGGCCGATTCGGGCAGGTTTTTCGTTGCTATGAAGTAAATAATACCGACTATCAGGGACACCAGCCCCGTCACTCGGTTCTTGGTCAGCGCCACGGGAATCCCCTTCCGTGTGTGAAATTGGGGCCGAGAAACCGGAGCCCCAGCTGTCGTGAAACCTGCCGCTCGCTTTGCTGAGCTTTGGCGAGCGGCAGTCGAATGCCTAAAGCATGACCGCTACGAGGCTATTTTTTCTTCAAACCCAACTGCTCGACGAGCGGCCCGAGAGCAGCGTTCTGTTCGTCCAGGAACTGCTTGAACTCCTGCGAGTTCTTGTAATAGACCTGTCCGTTCAGACTCTCGATGGTCTTCTTGAAGCCGGGTTTCGTTACCATCTTGCTGAGGGCGTCATCCCAGTACTTGATCTGTTCGGCCGTCATTCCCGGTGGGCCCATGATGCCGCGCCAGTGGGGGAAGACCATGTCGACGCCTTGTTCCTTCCACGTCGGCACGTCCGGCAAGACGTCAACACGCTTGTCTGCCGTGATGCCAAGGATGCGAAGCTTGCCGGCCTTGTGCTGCGTCATCGTTTCGGAAAGAGCCGTGGTGACCGCGCCGACGTGACCGCCGAGAGCCGCCATGACGACGTCGCCGCCCGCGCCTTCGAACACGACCCACTTCAGCTTCGACGTGTCGACACCATTCTTTTGGGCGACGCGGACGAAGGACAGGTGGTCGTTATTGCCGAGGCTCGGTCCGACACCGATGGTAATGACGCCAGGATCTTTCTTCAGCGCGTCAAGTAGATCCTTGCCCGTCTTGTAGGGCGAGTCTGCCTTGACCGCGACGCTGATCCATTCGGTCATCAGCATGGCAAGCGGCGTGAAATCTTTGTAGGTCAGGGGGCTGCTGCCAAGAAGGTTGTTCAGCAAGACCAGAGAAGAGTTCGCCGCGAGGAAGTGCGGATTGCCTTCCTTGCCTTTCAGGTATGTCCAGCCAACAGCTCCGCCGCCGCCGGGCTTGTTCGACACGATGATATTTTTGTTGACCAGTTTTTCTTCAGTCAGCGTTCTCTGCACGGCGCGAGCCGTCAAATCCCAGCCGCCGCCAGGTGCTGCCGGTGCGACGATTTCGATCGTGGTATCCGGCACCCAGGCCTTTCCTTGCGCCCATGCTACCGTCCCAAAGGCGGCGGTCAGCAGCAACGCAGCCTGTACCAGTTTTGTTCGTTTCATCTCTTCCTCCGCTTGTGGCTTGTGAGAGCTGTGGCGGGGGGAAACAAAGAACTCGCCCCCCGACCTTTGTCCAGTCGGCTTGCCTCCCTGTCCGCCGACTTTCGTAATAGACCCTCGCTTGGATTGTTCGGCGGGGGCCACTGATACCGGGGTCCGGCATCCGGCTCGGATATTAGAGGAGAGAACCTTTCAATGAGCTTTCGACAGGTGCGGGCGCAGTGAGGGGCCGATACGCTCGCTTCTCCAGAAGGTCATCAGCGGGCTGCTTTGGGTGCGGCACCTGTGGTCAGAGGCATCGGGGCGCTGTCCCCAAGGACGGTGTCCCAGCGCGTGAGGAACAGGTCTCGCTTGCCCTGATCGATATAGGTCAGCAGTCCAGTCCCAAGACCAATGATCCTGAAGGCATTTCCCAATTGCTTGCGCAAAGACGCTACCGAACTTACTCCCTGGGCTTCGGTACGCACAGAGTGAAGGCCAATCTCGTTAAAGATGTCCTGGCCGCGTTTCGAGAGCATATAGTCAAGCCATGCCCGGGCCTCGTTCGGGTGCGGAGCATATTTGCTAACAAAGGCAATGCGCGTCATGACAAGCGTGTAGTCCTGCGGCATGACCGTGCCGATCTGCGGTGCCGATTTTTCTCTGGCGTGCGCATATGAACAAAGTACGTTGTAGCCAAGCACGGATTTGCCGCTGACGATGCGATCGAGCATCTGTGTGGTGGTCGGTTCAGTTCCCAAGCCCGTTCGGGTCATCGCTCGGATGAGGTTCCAAAAGACCACGGGATTGGCCTCCAGATCCTGTGTGTGCAACAGGTACCCGAGCCCAGAGCGATGCGGATCGTAGGTGGCGAGTCGATCGCGGAATAATTCTGGCCGCTCTGCCAGGAGCCGGGCGAGGTCGGCATGCGTCTGCGGCACAGCTTCCCGGGGAAGCAAATAGCGGTTATAGGCGAAACAGACTGGCTCGAAAGTGGTCCCGTAGGCCTCGTCCCGCCATTTTGCCCAGGCGGGCAATGCCGCTGTTTCGCCCGACCGGTGAGGTGCGGCATGCCCATCGTTGACCAACTTCATTTGCAGATCCATCGCGGAGCTCCAGATAACGTCGGCCTTTGCACGTTCTCCGATCTCGTTCAGAAAACGGTCGTAGAGTTCGGTAGACTGAAGATCGTGGTAGACGACCTTGATATCCGGGTGGAGCTTTTCAAAATCGGCGATCAACGGCGTGGTGATCTGCAAGTCGGCAGCCGCATACACGACAACCGTTCCGGCGTGCGCGAGCGAAGCGGCGCATAGGCCCAGGCTTACGATCAGCCCTCGAAAAAACCGGCCGGCCGTGAAGCCGCTCTTTGGCCCCTTCAACAAAGTTGGTCGGTTTCCTGCGAAGTTCAGCACGTTTTTCATCTTGCCTCGCCTTCGTACAACGAACGGGCTCTGGCCCTGTTACGCGCGGACGGGGATAATGAATCCCACGTACCAATCGCGTCCGTATCCGTGGCGGAACAAGAGCGTCGCCAAACGCCAGCACGGTCGCCGCGGTTGGCAAGACCTTGTTGATCGGGTGTCTGCTTATTTCGCTTCCTCGAATCGCTTATGCGACTACTTCTAGTTGAAGACCACGCTGATCTTGCCATCTGGGTTTCCAAAGCGCTTCGCCAATCTGGTTTCGCGGTCGACGTCGTGGGTCGCGGTGATCATGCCGTAACGGCATTGCTCACACAAGCCTACGACTTGGCCATTCTCGACCTCTCCCTCCCGGGGTTGGACGGCCTCGAAGTGTTGCGGCAACTGAGGTCCAACGATAAAACGGGGCGCCTCCCAGTGTTGATCCTGACCGCGCGGACTTCACTGGAAGACAAGGTCAAGGGGCTCAATCTCGGGGCCGATGATTATCTCGCGAAGCCGTTCGAAATCGCCGAACTCGAAGCGCGAATCAAATCGCTGTTGCGGCGAAGTGGGAACATCATGCCGACAATCCGCGTTGGGAAACTCGAATTCGATACCAACGCCAGGCTGGCGACCGTCGACGGTAAACCGTTGCCGCTTACACCGCGCGAACTTGCTGTGCTGGAAGCTCTCCTCGCCCGCCTCGGCAAACCTGTCGCCCGCAATGTGTTATTCGAAAAAGTGTTCAGCTTTGACGACGACGCACGATCCGAGGCGATTGAAATCTACGTGCACCGACTACGCAAAAAGCTGGAGGGCTCGGGGACCGTGGTGAGTACGATGCGTGGACTAGGCTACATGCTGGGTGAGCATGTCGACCAACACTGAAGTCCCGGTCCGGCGATTCAGTCTTCGCAAACGCGTTGCGTGGCGACTGATACCACCGCTCGCTGTCATTTTGTTGATCAATGCGTTTTGGTCGTACATCAGTTCCGTAGATGCGGCCAATCGCGCCTACGACCGTTCCCTCACGGCCTCGTTGAAAAGCATTGCCGAAAGCATCCACGCGACAGAAGGCCGTATTACCGTCGACATCCCCTATTCAGCGTTGGACATTTTCGAGACTGGCTCTCAGGAGCGGGTGTATTACGCCATCATCGGCCCTGACGGCCGATGCCTTACGGGCTACGATGACCTACCGCTGCCTTGGGTCGCGATCCGAGACGATGAGGATCCGCCCCTGCCGCCCATTGCAGAGCGTGGGAGTGACCCTGTGGTCGTGGACGTGATGTATCGCGACCAGCCTATCCGACTTGCCGCTGTCGAGAAACGCCTATACGACCCCGAACTTGCGGGTGGGGATAACGTGACAGTACTTTTCGCCGAAACCACCGAGGCCCGTTCTCGGCTTGCCTTCAGCCTTTTCATGGAAAGCCTGCGACCGCAGTTGCTGCTTATTTCCGGCGGTCTCTTTCTCGTGGCCATCGTCTTGGCGAGCGCCTTCCGGCCATTGCTCGATCTGCGCGACACAATACGCCAGCGCAACGAAGAGGACCTTATTCCCGTCTCCCCGAATAACGTCCCCAACGAACTTTTGCCCCTCGTTGACGCCATCAATTACCACATGGCGCGGCTCGCGAAGCTTTTGCAGGCGCGCCGTCGGTTCCTTGCCGATGCGGCACACCAGATCCGTACGCCGCTGACGGTGCTTGGCGCTCAAGCGGAGTATGGACAACGGCAGAATGACCCAGATGAGATGCGCCGTACCTTCAGGAGCCTGACGGACACCATTCGCAGTACGCAACGGATGTCGAACCAGATGTTGACGCTGGCGCTTGCCGAACCGGCGAACGGTATCGTGCAAGAGTTCGCGCGCCTCGACTTCGCCGAGTTGGTTCGAGATGTGGCCGGGGAACTGGCCACTCTCGCGCAAAAAAAGAACATCGACCTTTCGTTCGACGGTGCGGCGTCGGCCGCTTTCGTGGCTGGGAATGCGACGCTTCTACGGGAGATGGTCTCCAACGTCATCGACAATGCGCTTCGATACACGCAGGATAACGGGCGGGTCACGTTGCACGTCGCTGTCGTCGGCGAATCGGTGTTGCTGCGCATCGTCGACAATGGTCCCGGCATTCCTCGGCACGAAAGAGACAAAGTCTTTCAGCGTTTCTATCGCATCCTCGGCCACGGAGATTCGGGCGGCAGCGGTCTCGGTCTGGCGATCGTTCGAGAAATATGTTGGGCGCACCGGGGCCAGATCACGCTCGGCGAAGACGAGAGCGGGCACGGGTTGGCGGTGGAGATTACGCTGCCGTTTGCCAGCGCTTGATCGACGCTTCTCGCGGCACTTGACCTGCGCAGGACCATCGCCAAGCGTGATGTCGTCTAACGCTGCTTACTTCGTTGTCTTCGCTTTCCGAATCGCTTCAGCCAACTGCCGCTTTTGCGCGGGATCGAGCTTGTCGATGTTCTTCTTCCAACCGTAGTTCGCGTAGTTCGCCTGCACGAACTGCCATCCTGCCGGGCCATAGGCGTCGACGCTGGCTTTGAGTTTGGGAACCGATTCGACGATGGCACGGAACTTGTTCCAGGGCAGCTTCTGCAGGTCAGATTCCATTTGCTGACTGGTGGGCTCTGCCGCCTTGGCGGCAGGGGCGGGAAGCGGCTTTTCGGCCGTTGTCCTGGCGTAGCCCGATACTGGTGCGACCACGGCGGCGAGGAGGACTATGGAAAAAATGTACGTCTTCATCATGGGGAGTCTAGCAGCCGTTTCCGGATGCGTTTTTGTTTTGCGTCAGCTAATAAGGCGGCCGAGCGTGGCGACGGCAATCGTGGCAATACCCAGGAAGAGGTTCAAACCAACCATGCGCCGGATTCGATTGAGCGCCGCGCCGCCGGCTTTCCAGTCTTCGTTCTCAACCGCCTGTTGCAAGGCCGCGTATGGCCAGTTGGCAACATAAACGAAAATCAGCATCATAACGGCGCCGACAACGAGCATGATCAACCAGTTTACCGGGGTGGCGCTTAATCCACGATGCCCAAACATCACGATACCGCTGATTGCGACCAGAGTGACTGCCCACCATACCCAGAAGAAAAACCGGGCCAGCACGCCGCACCATAACGGAAGGCGTTGTTTCGGCTCGAACAGTTCGACGGCCGTCGGGCGCAGGCAGAAATAGGCGAAAAACATGCCGCCCACCCAGACGGCGACGCCGACGATGTGCATGAAGAGCAGCACGGGCTGGATATTCAAGCCGCTTCCCCCGTGCCAGTAGTCGTCTCTTGCCCGCTTGCCGCCCCGAGCGCCGCGAGCCGCCCGCGCATCTTCTGCCAATGCGTGCCTTCCCAGTAGACGCGTTGGCAGACGTCGCAAGTCGAGAAGCGACTGTGCCGTTCACGGATGCGTTCGGGCAGCCGGGTAGCCACGAGCTCCTTGGCCACGGGGTGCAAAGGTGCGTTGCATTCCATGCACAGTGAGAACGGACGCATGCTGCTTGCAAGATCGAGGCGCCTGACGATTTCTTCCAGCTGCGCCTCGGCTGTCAGCGCGCGCACGTAGCACCCATGCGTGATTCCCCGGCGCTTCAGGAGCTCGCGGTCGCGGGTGAGGACAATGCGTTTTTCAGCCTCGGCGAGGTGCTCGATTTCGTCGTCTGCGATCGGGTTCGCATAGACAGTGTCGAACCCGGCCATGCGTAGTCCACGGGCCAGGGCGCCGAGGTGCGCATCGGCGACAAAGCGTGTATTTCGGAGCGGGTAAGGGCGCAAGCGGAGCAACGGCCGTATGTCGAACGCTTCGAACTTCGGGTATACGGCGACGCGGTCGCCGGGGTGAATCCGCTGCTCCAGGCTCACCGAGGCGCCGTTGATCAGGATGAGCTCGATTTCCGTGTGTGGGACACCGAGCGTTTCGACGATGTGCCGCACGGGAGCGTCGGGCGGGCAGGCGAATTCGAAATCGTGGCGGCGAAATACCGGTGGCAGAAAGTCGTTCAACTCTTCGTAAAAACGGAAGGTCACTTGCACGAGTCCGGAGCCCGAAGTCTTCTGGGACGGTGAGAGTGGGTGGACGGCATTGATTTGGCTTGGCATGGCGAATTCCTTGGTGGCCGCGGGGAGTCTCAGAAGATGACGAGGAGGAAGAGTACCAAGCCCCCAACTTCGCTCCGGCAACGGTGGCTCGGCCACGCACCGGGCAGAGAGCGCTTAGAAAGCGGCACTCATGGACGGTTCCGCAGCGACTTGAACTCCCACCTACACCGGCGCTCCCGCCAGGCGCGACCGCGATCCCGTGCGACCCGGGGCCCCGTTCTTCATTGCCGCCGGCTCGCACTGCCGGAAAAGCTCGGACAGCAGTTCGAACTCGGCGCCATGCGCGGTGGTTGACCTCGTCACAAGCGCGATGACCCTTTTTGGGCTCGGTTCCGCCACGGGCTTGGCCAACAGAGCGGGACTGTCGGTCAGACCGCTCTTCACTGCCATTTCTGGCACCAGTCCGATGCCGAGTCCCGATTCGACCATCTGCACCATGGTCAGCAGGCTGGTCGCCTCCAGTGACAGGTCCGACTTGCCGAGCGTCTTTCCGCAAGCTTGCAACGCATGCTCACGCAGGCAGTGGCCCTCCTCGAGCAGCAAGAGACGATCGGTTGAAAGACGCTCGGGGTCGACCGTTCGTCCTTGCACTTCCGGGTCGTTCCGCCGCCCGACGACCCAGATGCTGTCGTCGAACAATACTTTTACCCGCAGATCGCCCGTCTCATAAGGTAATGCAATCAGCGCGAAATCGAGGTCGCCATCGTTGATACGCTGCACCAGATTCGCCGTCAGGTCTTCGCGCAACGCCAACCGCAGCTTCGGATACCGCTCACGCAACAGTGGCAGCCATTGCGGCAGGACGAAAGGCGCGATGGTCGGAATGATGCCCAGGCGGAGGGTTCCCGTCATCGGTTCCGCTGCGCGCGCCGCAAACTCGGAAAGATCGTGCGCGGCTGACAGGATGGCGCGTGCGCGGACCACGACCTCCTGGCCGATGTCCGTCATCATTACCTTTTGCCGATTACGCTCGACGAGCTGCACGCCGAGGGCTTGTTCGAGTTCCTTGAGTCCGGCGCTCAACGTGGACTGGGTAACGAAGCAAGCATCGGCGGCGCGGGTGAAATTCAACAGCTCCGAAAGAACCACCAGATAGTGAAGCTGTTTGAGCGAGGGAAGGGCGGCCATGGCGTTTATTCAGATGCCGGAGTTTGATCGGGGAAATCGATTATAAGTTGGAAAACTATTCATTGGACCGCTTCCGGATCACGGACTACATTGAGCGCATGTCAGCCAGCGGGAGAAAACGTGATGCGCGGAAAGATCGATGGCATTCGTGTCCATATCCGGCACGCCAGCCCGGGCAGAATGATCAGGCTGTGCGCCGGTGCCGGGATCAACGTTTTCGGGGCGGTTTTGATCGCTCGCCATGTGCTGCATTTGCAGGGTTTCTCGGTATGATGCAGACAAGCGCTATTTGCTTGCCCCCTGACCCGTGGAAACTCGGAGCTTTAACTGGATTACTTAACAAAGGAGAAGCAACAATGAAAGCAAAGAAAGCAAAGACTCCATCTCTCAATATCGGCATTAGCGACTCGGATCGGGCGAAGATCGTGCACGGTTTGTCGACGTTGCTTGCCGACAGCTTCTCGCTCTATTTGATGACGCACAATTTCCACTGGAACGTGACCGGGCCACAGTTCAACAGCCTGCATACGATGTTCATGGACCAGTACACGGAACAGTGGAACGCCCTGGACATCATTGCCGAGCGTATCCGCGCGCTCGGCTACCCGGCCCCGGGAACGTTCAAGGAATACCAGAAGCTGACGTCCATCAAGGAAGTCGAAGGCACGCCGAAGGCCGAGGAGATGGTGCGTCATCTGGTTGCGGCGCAGGAAGCCACGGCACGCACGGCGCGTAGCCTGTTTCCGGTTGTTGAGGCGGCTAACGACCAGCCGACGGCGGACCTTCTGACGCAACGCCTCGAAATACACGAGAAGACCGCTTGGATGCTGCGCAGCGTCCTCGACGTTTGATCAGTTGAAGCGTACTTCGTCGGCTGACTTGGGCGATTTCTGCACCGTCAGCCGACGATGCTACGCAGGGCGTCGACCAGGACGCCGCACTGGGTATCGGTGCCCACCGTGATGCGTAGAAACTGATCGATACGCGGCTGTTTGAAGTGCCGCACGATGATGCTGCGGCGCCGCAATTCAGCGGCGAGTTCGCCTCCGTCGTGCCGAGGGTGGCGGGCGAAGATAAAGTTGGCGGCGGAAGGCAGCACGTCGAAGCCGAGCGTGGCCAGATCAGATACCAGCCGTTCGCGGCTCTTCATGACCGCCCGCCGTGTCGTTTCCAGATAGCCCCCGTCTTGCATCGCCGCGCTTGCGCCGGCGATCGCCACACGATCGAGCGGGTACGAGTTGAAGCTGTTCTTCACGCGCTCAAGCGCTTCGATCAATGCTGCGTCGCCAACGGCGTAGCCGATGCGAAGACCGGCCAGTGCGTGCGACTTCGAAAGCGTTCGAATGATCAAAAGATTCGGATAGCGATTCACCAAGCTGATTGCCGTTTCGCCTCCGAAGTCGACGTAGGCTTCGTCGATTACGACGACGCTATCTCGGTGCGCCGCAACGAGCCGCTCGATATCGGTGCTCGCCAGCGCGAGGCCGGTCGGGGCGTTGGGATTGGCGATAATGATGCCGCCGTTTTCCCGTGCGTAATCGGCGACGCTTATCTCGAAATTGGCGCCGAGCGGTATTGCGCACCGCTTGATGCCATACAACTCGCAATACACCGGATAGAAGCTGTATGTAATGTCCGGCATAAGGACGGGAGCGTCGTGCTTGAGCAGGCCCAGAAAGGCGTGCGCGAGGACCTCGTCCGATCCGTTACCGACGAACACTTGCGTTCGCGAGATGCCAAATTCCGCGAAATGGTCGGCGATGGCTTGCTTGAGCCTGTCAGCATTGGGGTCGGGATAGAGGCGCAACGCAGCGCCGTCATTGCCTAACTCCTCCTGGATCGCCGCGATGACCCGTGGCGAGGGCGGATACGGGTTCTCGTTGGTGTTCAGTTTGACGAGGTTCGGGAGTTTTGGTTGTTCTCCCGGAACATAAGGCGTCAAGGTGTGGACGAAAGGGCTCCAGTACTGGCTCATGATCGGCTCGCGGGCTGGGATGCAGCGAAAGAATGAAATGGTATCATGCGCCGTACCCGCTCCCCTTTCTCGGAAGGCGCCAATACGCTAGATTGCGCGGGCTTGAGGTCGTGTCAATTATCACGGGGTTGTCATGCGGCAGGCAGAAATCAGTAGGAATACTCTGGAAACCCGAATCACCGTGCGTCTGGATCTGGAAGGCACGGGAACAGGGAAGTTCGCCACCGGGGTTCCGTTTCTCGACCACATGCTCGATCAGGTGGCGCGCCACGGCATGATCGACCTCGAAATCGAAGCGCAGGGTGACCTGCATATCGACGCTCATCACACTGTTGAGGACATCGGCATCACCTTCGGGCAGGCCCTCGCCAAGGCGCTTGGAGACAAGAAGGGCCTGCGTCGCTACGGCCACGCCTATGTGCCTCTGGATGAGGCGCTGTCGCGCGTCGTCATCGACCTTTCCGGGCGGCCTGGCCTTGAATTCCACGTGGACTTCAAGCGCGCAATGATCGGCGCGTTCGATGTGGACCTCGTTCACGAATTCTTCCAGGGGCTCACCAACCACGCGTTGATCTCCTTGCATATCGACAACCTGCGCGGCGAGAACGCACACCATCAGGCAGAAACGGTCTTCAAGGCGTTCGGTCGGGCATTGCGCCTGGCTGTCGAAGCGGATCCTCGGTCGAGCGGAGCGATCCCGTCGACGAAAGGAGCGCTCTGATGGCTGGACTGGCGCAGAAGGAGAAGGTCGCGGTCGTCGATTACGGCATGGGAAACCTGCGTTCGGTCTGGCAGGCGCTCGTTCATGTCGGCGGTCAGTGCGAGGTGACCGTCACAGCGGACCCCGAGGCGGTGGTGGCGGCGGATCGTGTCGTGTTTCCCGGCCAAGGGGCGATGCCCGACTGCATGCGCGAGCTCGAAGCTCGCGGCCTGCGTCAAGCGGTGCTCGATGCCGCACGCTGCAAACCTTTCCTCGGCATCTGCATCGGTTTGCAGATGCTGTTCGAACACAGCGAGGAAGGCGACGTGCCGGGGTTGGGCGTCTTTGCCGGCAAGGTTCGCCGCTTTCCCGCCGAGCGCATGCTCGGTGCGCAGGGAAACAAGCTGAAAGTACCGCATATGGGATGGAACGAAGTAACCCATACCCGGTCACACCCGCTTTGGAATGACATTGACGATGGCGCGCGCTTCTACTTCGTTCATAGCTACTATGTCGATCCGGTCGAACGCTCCTTCATTGCAGGCACGACTGACTACGGTATCCCCTTTACCAGTGCGGTGGCGCGGGATAATATCTTTGCTATTCAATGCCATCCGGAAAAAAGCGCTCAGGCGGGACTCACCTTGCTCGCCAACTTCATCCGATGGAAGCCCTGATCGGCCAGTGAGTACCGTTATCGCAGGTTCTCTTTTGTAGATCCTCTTTCGCAGCCCCTTTTCCCACCACCACTCTCGTTTTTCTAACATGCTGATCATTCCCGCGATTGACCTGAAAGACGGCCAATGTGTGCGTCTTAAGCAGGGACTCATGGACGAGGCAACCGTTTTTTCGAACACTCCCGGCGCACAGGCTGCGCACTGGCTGGAGCAGGGAGCACGCCGCCTGCATGTCGTGGACCTGAACGGCGCGTTTGCCGGCAAGCCCAAGAACGCCAACGCCATCAAGGAGATCGTACAGGCGGTTGATGGAGAGATTCCGATCCAGCTCGGCGGCGGCATCCGCGACCTGGATACCATCGAGCGCTGCCTCGACGATGGCGTCAGCTACGTGATCATCGGTACGGCGGCCGTCAAGAATCCAGGCTTCCTTCATGACGCCTGCGGTGCCTTTCCCGGACAGATCATCGTCGGTCTCGACGCCAAGGACGGCAAGGTCGCGGTCGATGGCTGGTCCAAACTGACCGGCCACGACGTCATCGATCTGGCGAAGAAGTGCGAAGATTATGGCGTCGAAGCGATCATCTACACCGATATCGGGCGCGACGGCATGCTCACCGGAATCAACATCGAGGCAACCGTCAAGCTGGCGCAGTCCTTGCGCATACCCGTCATCGCAAGCGGTGGCCTGTCGTCGATCGAAGACATCCGGGCGTTATGTGCCGTCGAGTTTGAGGGCATCTCAGGGACGATCGCCGGACGAGCGATCTACGACGGTTCGCTCGATTTTTCCGCCGCGCAGGCGGAAGCCGACCGCATGGCGGAAGGCGAACTCAACGTCCAGCAAGACTAGCGGATATTCATCTTGGGCTTAGCCAAACGCATCATCCCCTGCCTGGATGTCACGGCCGGTAGGGTTGTCAAGGGAACCAACTTCGTCGAATTGCGCGATGCCGGGGACCCCGTGGAAATTGCGCGCCGTTACGACGCACAGGGTGCCGACGAAATTACCTTCCTCGACATCACGGCTTCGTCCGACCAGCGCGACATCATCCTGAATGTCGTTGAAGCTTGTGCAGCACAGGTCTTCATTCCGCTGACCGTGGGCGGCGGTGTGCGTACGGTAGCTGACGTGCGCCGGTTGCTCAATGCCGGGGCGGACAAGGTGAGCATGAACACCGCCGCGGTCAACAACCCCGATCTTGTCGCCGAAGCATCGGCCAAGGTGGGGAATCAGTGCATCGTCGTAGCGATCGACGCCAAACAGGTGGCCCCCGGCCAGTGGGAGGTGTTTACTCACGGCGGTCGCAACCGCACCGGTATCGGCGCCGTGGAGTGGGCGGAACGTGTGCAGCAACTCGGTGCTGGCGAAATTCTGCTAACCAGCATGGATCGTGACGGCACGAAGAACGGTTTCGACTTGCCCCTGACGCGTGCAGTGGCGGACGCGGTCGACATTCCGGTAATCGCCAGTGGCGGTGTCGGCAATCTTCAGCACTTGGCCGATGGAGTCACACAGGGCGGCGCAGACGCGGTTCTCGCCGCCAGCATCTTCCATTTCGGCGAATACACCGTACGCGAAGCCAAGGAGTTCATGCGCGATCGTGGCATCGAGGTACGCCTGTGAGCGACATGGATGCGAGCCTGCCGTGGCTCGACGCCCTCAAGTGGGACGAAAACGGTTTAATTCCGGCGATCGCTCAAGAGACAGCGACGGGTAGGGTCGTCATGTTCGCCTGGATGAACCGGGAAGCGTTGCAAGAGACGGTGACCACAGGTAACGCGGTATACTGGTCGCGCTCTCGTCGGCGTCTTTGGCGCAAGGGCGAAGAGTCAGGGCATTTCCAGAAGGTCGCCTCAGTGCGTACCGACTGCGACGGCGACGTAATCCTGCTGTCGATCACGCAGGAGGGCGGCATCGCTTGCCACACGGGCCGCGAAAGCTGTTTTTTCAACGAATTGCGGGAGGAGCGCTGGGCGGCTGTCGAGCCCGTGCTGAAGGACCCGAGGGAAATCTACAAGAAATGAGCACTCACGATATTCTGCATCGGCTTTCGGAAACGCTCGCCTCGCGGCGGCATGCGGACCCGGAGACGTCGTACACCGCCAAGTTGTTCGCCAATGGGCCAGACTCGATCCTCAAGAAGATCGGCGAAGAGACGGCCGAGTTGATCATGGCGGCCAAGGACGGCAAACGCCTGAATATCGTCTGGGAGTCGACCGACCTCCTGTATCACGTGATGGTCCTGCTCGCGTTCTATGGCATGGGAATCGAAGACGTTTCCCAGGAAATGCGTCGCCGCGAGGGGATTTCCGGCATCGACGAAAAGAAATCGCGGGGCACTAAGTAAAAGGCTATGGACGACTGCATCTTCTGCAAGATCGCGCGCGGAGAGATCCCGTCGCGCAAGGTGTATGAAGACGACGAGCTTTTCGCTTTTCACGACATCAATCCGGCACGGCCGGTTCACCTGCTCGTTATCCCGCGCCGGCACATCACATCGCTAGCGACAATCGAAGAGGCCGATGCGCCGGTGCTTGGCCGCCTGCTGGCTATCGCCAACCGCTTGGCGACGGAGAACGGCAGCCCGGACGGATTTCGTGTAATCATCAACACGGGGCGAGTCGGGCAGCAGGAGGTGCAGCACCTCCACGCCCATGTCGTCGGCGGGCCCGAGCCGGTTGGGCCGATGCTCAAGCGGATCTGAGGAGATTAATCATGGGTAGTATGAGTATTTGGCACTGGATCATCGTTCTGATCATCGTCATGTTGGTGTTCGGGACCAAGAAGCTGCGCAACATCGGAGAGGACCTCGGGGGCGCGGTGAAGGGATTCAAGGAAGGAATGCGTGAAGGTACGTCGGATAACAAGACGGCAGAAACGCCTCCGCCGCAAGTTACCGGCGGGCAAACGATTGAAGGCGAGGTCAGGGAAAAAACGAAGTCGTAAAAAAGAGGTACGCGCGGGTCATGGGGCGGGTTTTCCGTTCCCTGGCTCGCGTGATTCCTTCCCTCACATTCCGCAGTCCCCTTTCTCTCACTCCTACAGCCGCGCGGTCTGCGCACGAAAACACTCCCATCATGTTCGACGTCAGTTTCTCCGAGCTGATCGTGATCGGTATCGTCGCCCTAGTGGTGATTGGTCCGGAGCGGCTGCCGAAAGTCGCGCGTACGGCAGGCCTTCTTCTGGGCCGCCTGCAGCGTTACGTGAACGACGTCAAGGCCGATATCAGTCGGGAGATGCAACTCGACGAACTCAAGAAGCTTCAGGCGCAAATGCAGGAATCAGCGCGCTCGCTGGAGAACAGCATCCGGAGTGAAGTGGCTTCGGTCGAACAGGCCGTGCAATCGGGTGCCGACACCAGTACGGCGTTACCAGACGCCAAACCGGTCGAACCCGCAGAGGTCGCCGCGCCAAGCGCTTCGATAGTAGGGCAGAGTGCTGCCGGTCAGGGCGACGTGCCGGTGAGCAAGACTTGAGACATATGGAATCCGCTCCTGAGGAATCCTTCCTTTCCCACCTGATCGAACTGCGCGATCGTCTGATCCGCGCTTTGCTTGCGATTGCGATCGTTTTCGTGTGCCTCTTCCCGTGGGCGAAGGAGCTGTACGCATTGTTGGCGCAGCCTTTGCTGGCCACCTTGCCGAAAGGCGGGCAGATGATCGCCACGGACGTAGTTGGCGTCTTCTTGGTGCCGATGAAGGTGGCGCTGATGGTTGCTTTCCTCATCGCGCTTCCCTACGTGCTCTACCAGGCGTGGGCGTTTATTGCCCCCGGGCTCTACGCACACGAAAAGAAACTCGCCTTGCCACTGGTGGCTGCCAGCGTTCTGCTCTTTTTTGTCGGCATGGCGTTCGCCTATTTTCTGGTGTTTCCGACGGTTTTCGGGTTCATGGCGAAGGTCGCCCCGGAGGGCGTTGCCTGGATGACGGACATCGAGAAATACCTGTCGTTCGTGATGACGACCTTCATTGCCTTTGGCGTGACGTTCGAAGTGCCCGTTATCGTGATCGTTCTCGTCAAGGTCGGGATCGTCGAACTGGCGACTCTGCGCGAGTGGCGGTCCTACGTCATCGTCGGCGCCTTCGTCATCGCAGCGATCTTCACGCCGCCCGACGTGATTTCGCAATTGATGCTCGCGATTCCCCTCTGCCTGCTGTTCGAACTCGGCTTATTGATGGCGCGCTTCGTCACCCGACCAGCGGTGGAAGAGAGCGCACAGATCGAGCAAAAACTCTAGGCGGCGGTTGCGCCGAATCCAGCTTGATTCGCTCGGCGCTAAGAATTAGCGTTCCCGCTTCAGCGGTGGGCGCTTGCCGATGCGGATGGGTGCTTCCAGTGGCGCGTTCTGCCGGCGCAACGTGAAGTTCACCGTATCGCCGGGCTTCTGGCTGGCAATCAGGTCGAGCATCACCTGCGGATCTTTGATGGGTTTCCCCCCGACGGCGAGGAGGATGTCGCCGGGCTTGATTCCCCCCTGGTCCGCCGGGCTGCCGCGCTGCACGCCGGCGATAAGCGCGCCGAACGTATTCGGCAGACCAAACGAATCGGCGAGTTCCTGGTTGATTTCCTGCGCCTCGACGCCGATCCAACCGCGCGTTACCGTGCCGGTCTGGATGATCTGTTCCATGACGTTCTTGGCGGTCGAGATCGGTATCGCGAAGCCGATCCCGAGCGAGCCGCCAGAGCGCGAATAGATCGCCGTGTTGATGCCCACCAGATTGCCGCGTGCATCGACGAGCGCGCCGCCCGAGTTGCCCGGATTGATTGCCGCGTCGGTCTGGATGAAGTTTTCGAAGGTGTTGATGCCGAGGTGCGAACGCCCGAGTGCCGAGACGATGCCCATGGTGACGGTCTGGCCGACGCCAAACGGGTTGCCGATTGCGAGCACTACGTCGCCCACGACCATGTCTTCCATCTGCCCGAGGGTGATGGCCGGCAGCTTGGTATCCGCCGGCTTCTCTGACCCGACGTGCAGGACGGCGAGGTCCGACTCCGGGTCGCCGCCGACGAGCCGCGCCTTCAGCGTTTGACCGTCGTCAAGCGCCACTTCAATCTGATCTGCGCCGTCGACGACGTGAAAGTTGGTCAGAATGTAACCTCCCTCGCTGACAATCACCCCCGATCCGAGACCGGCGTTGCGCTGGGTTTCGGATTCGGGGCTGTCACCGAAGAAATGCCGGAAGATCGGATCGTCACTGAGCGGATGACGCGGCGCCCGGATTTTTTGCGACGTGAAGATGTGCACGACCGAAGGCAAGGCTTTCTTGGCGGCCTCGCGGTATGACGAAGCGTTGCCGCTTGGGGTCGCCACGGGTGCCGATTCCTGCAGGGCGACGACGGCCGGCCCGCCGACTCCGGGTTTCCCAAGCCATTCGGGTTTCAGCGTGCTGATGACGAAAAGGACGGCAAGACCAACGGTGACGGTTTGTGTGAAAATCAGCCAAAGTCTGCGCATAGAAAGCCGGAACCCGATGACGAAACGAGAAGAAGTGACGCGCTACCTGGACCAACTGCTTGATTCCGCGCGTTTCAAGGATTATTGCCCAAACGGTCTACAAGTGGAAGGTCGCCCCGAGATACGCCACATCGTCGCTGGCGTGACGGCGAATCAAGCGCTTATCGATGCCGCCGTCGAGCGGGGTGCCGATACGCTGCTCGTGCACCATGGGTGGTTCTGGCGTGGGGAGGATGGCCGAGTCGTTGGGCTGCGCAAGCGTCGCCTGCAGACGCTGTTGGCCAATGACCTGAACCTAATCGGCTATCACCTGCCGCTGGATGGCCACGCCGAGCTTGGCAACAACGCCCAACTGGCGGGGCGTTTGGGATGGATACCCGACGGACGTTTCGGCGATCAGGAAATCGGTTGGCTTGGCCGCCCCCAGAACCCGTTGCCGCTCGGGAAACTCGGACGAGACATCGCATTGTCGCTCGGACGCGAGCCTCTGGTGATCGGAGAGGCGACCCGGCCCGTAGCGCGCATCGCCTGGTGTACTGGCGCCGCGCAGGATTTTTTCGACGAAGCCATCGCGGCGGGCGCCGACGCCTTCGTGACCGGAGAAATCTCCGAGCGCCATGTGCATACCGCGCGTGAATCGGGGGTTGCGTTCATCGCCGCCGGACACCATGCCACCGAGCGTTATGGTGTGCAGGCCGTGGCGATGAACGTCGCCGCTCGCTTCGGCTTGCGTTGCGAATTCATTGATATCGACAACCCCGTCTAATTACTGGAGCTTTCATGAACTACGTTTTCCCGCCGGCGCCGACTGTGGCGCTCCCCATCGTCGGAAGCGATACTCTTTTCCCGGTTCGGCGCGTGTATTGCGTCGGGCAGAACTACTCCGACCATGTCGCCGAGATGGGCGGCGACGGGCGCAACCCGCCGTTCTTCTTTAGCAAACCGGCCGATGCGTTAGTGCCAGGGGGCGGCGATGTCGCCTATCCGCCGATGACCGAGAAACTCCAGCATGAGGTGGAACTCGTCGTCGCGCTTGCGGCTGGCGGTGCGAACCTGACGCCGGAACAAGCGGTGGAGTGCATCTTCGGTTATGCCATCGGCTTTGATCTCACGCGTCGCGACCTGCAGGCGAAAGCCAAGGAAAAAGGCCACCCCTGGGAAATGGGAAAAGGTTTCGATCAATCGGGGCCGATCGGCCCTCTCAAGCCGGCCGATCCGGCAAACCGTGTCGCCGGGGCGGGGGCCATCTGGCTCAAGGTGAACGGCGAGATGCGCCAAAACGGCGACCTTTCGCGCATGACGTGGAATGTCCCCGAGATCATTGCCAACCTCTCGCAGTACGTCCGCCTTGCCCAGGGAGACTTGATCTTCACCGGGACGCCGGCCGGCGTGTCGACCATCGTACGCGGTGACACGCTCGAAGGTGCTATTGCAGGAATCGGCGAGCTGACGATCCGGCTCGTCTAGTCGTTGTTGTTTCACTCCCGGCTGGCGTTGGAGCGGTACGGAGCCGACCGGCGAGTTGTTCCGGCAGCCGGTGTGTGGGCCGCCCCTTCCGTGCACGCTCGGCGGGGGCGGTGGTGCCGTCTCCCTGAGTCCTCTCCCAATCTCGAATTTGTATGGGCCTATCGAAAAGAATACTGGCTGGTGACCGTTTCCGGCAGCAATCGTGGTTGGGGAAATGACGGGAGCGTTTTGGGAGCAAACGCGGCAGATAGCACGGCATGCCGTGCCGATGCTCATCGCCCAGCTCGCGTCGATGGGAATGATGATCATCGACACCGTGCTGCTCGGGCATTACGGCACCGAGGACCTGGCCGCGGTAGCGGTCGGCAGCGGTATCTACATCGCTGTCCTGTTCGCGCTCGCCGGAATCACACAGGCGGTGTCGCCGGTCGTCGCGCACCTGAAGGGCGGCAGGCGCGATCACGAAATCGCCGGCGCCTTGCAGCAGGCATTCTGGCTGGCGATTGCTCTGGCCGTTCCCGGCGTCGTATTGATGCTCGCTCCAGGCGGGCTGCTCGCTTTGTCGAGCATTGATCCCGAAGTCGAGGCCAAGGTACGTGGCTACCTTGCGATGCTGGCGTGGGGCATGCCAGCGTCGCTGCTTTATCGCACCTTCTACGCCTTTGCCAATGCCCTTGGCCGGCCACGGCCTTTGATGCTGATTTCGTTCGGTTGTACCGTGTTGCACGGCGTCCTGGCATGGGCGCTGGTTAACGGCCTCCTCGGCGCAGCGGCGTCCGGGGCGCGCGGCTGCGGCATCTCGAATTCGGTTGCGAGCTGGTTCGCATTTGCCTGTGGTCTGGTTTATGTAGCCCGGGCGCCGGCACTTGCTCCGTATCGCCTGTTGCGCGGCTGGCAATGGCCACGTTTTGAGGCGCAGCGCGAACTCTTGCGCTTGGGTCTCCCCATGGGGCTTTCGAGCTTCGTGGAAATTTCGTCGTTTACTCTGATCGCGCTTTTCGTCGCCAGGCTCGGCGCGACGGTCGTCGCCGGGCACCGCATCGTGGCCAATTTCGCAGCGATCTGCTACATGCTGCCCTTGTCGGTTGCATTGGCGACCGTGGCCCATGTCGGACAAGCCGCTGGCGGGCGCGACTGGAACGGCGCGCGCGCTGCCGCTGCAGCCGGAATGATGATTGCCTCCGTGCTGGCCATGATCTCCGGCGTTCTGCTCTGGCTCGGCAAGAATCCGCTCGTGGCCGCGTATACGAATGACCCGGCCGTTCGCCGAGTCGCCCTGTCGCTAATCGCTTACGTCGCGATCTACCAAGTCTTCGACGCGTTGCAGACTGTAGCCGCGTTCGCGCTCCGCGGCTACAAGATCACGTTGGCGCCGATGGTCGTACACCTGGTGTGCTTCTGGGGCGTCGGGCTCGGCGGCGGATGGTGGCTGGCCTTTGGCCTACCGCAACCGATGGGCGTAGCCGGCTACTGGCTTGGCTCGCTGGCCAGCCTGGTATTCGCCGCCGGGTTGCTTGGCCGCCTGCTCTGGAGCACCGTGCGCGAGAAAGCTTAGGAGCCGGCCCTAAGTGCTCGTTCAGACGCCCAGCCAGGCGCGGCGCAGGCTGTTCGCTTTCGGTGCGGCGCTTAACCGGGCGGTATCGGCGGGCGGCGGATCGAGGCGTACCTGAAAGGCCATCAGCTCATCACGCCGGAATGCGTGAATGCGAACGACGTCGCCCGGCTGCCGCCGCCGCAGAACCTTCTCCCATCCACTCGGTGTGGCGCGCAATCCGTCAATGGCGACAATCACGTCAGCGGCGGCGAGCCCGGCTCGCTGCGCTGCGCCACCGTCAAAGACATTGGTCAGCTTAACTTCGTTGCCGTCGCCGGACGTCTTGACTCCCAACGAGGGGAGTTTGCCTTTTTCCCAATCGAGCTTCAGGCCGAACGGCGCGAGCAGTTTCTTGAGCGGGATGTCGTCTGTCCCGTGTACGGCGTCGGCGAAGAAACGGACGAGCTTGAGCCCAGACACTTCTTCAGCAATCCGTTCGATCCCGTCTTCCGCGACGCCAAGCCCGGTCTGTCCATGGCGTTGCCATAGCGTGCGCATCACGTGGTCGAGTGATACCTTGCCGGCCGTCTTTGCGCGCAATGTCAGATCGAGCGCGAGCGCCACCAGCGCGCCCTTGGTGTAGTAGCTGACGACGGCGTTGGGCGTGTTTTCGTCCGGCTTGTAGAACTTGCTCCAGGCATCGAAGCTCGATTCGGCGACCGACTGGCGCAGGCGCCCCGGCGTTTGTTGCACACGCGTGATCGTCTTCGCAGTGAGGTCGAGCCAGTCGGGCAGACCGATGACGCCGCTTCGGATCAGCGCCAGATCGTCGTAATACGATGTGAAGCCTTCGAAGGCCCAGAGCAGGCGGGTATGGTTTTCCCGATTGAGATCATAGGGGGTAAAAACGGCCGGCTTGATGCGCTTGACGTTCCAGGTGTGGAAGTACTCGTGGCTGCACAGGCCGAGGAAGGTCCGGTAGCTCTCCGGCATCGGCTCCATGCCGGCGTACGGCAGATCGTTGCGCGAGCAGAGGAGGGCTGTCGATGCCCGGTGTTCGAGACCGCCATAGCCTTCGCCGACGGCGGTGACGAGAAACACATAGCGGCGCATTGGCGCGGGCTCGCCGAACAACCGGATTTGCCACTCGCAGACGCGCTTGAGGTCGTCCGTCAGTCGTTTCATATCGCAGTCGTGTACGCCGGTGATCGCGACTTCGTGCGGAACGCCGCAGGCCTCGAAGCGGCCGAGCGAGAAGCGGCCGGCCTCCACCGGATGGTCGATCAGCTCGTCATAGTTGGCGGCGCGATAAACGCCGAAGCCGTGAAGTCGGGCGGCCCTCTTTTCACCCCGGGCCGGATCGAGCGCTGTGGCGACGCGCCAGTCGGCGTAGTCCTTTCCCTCGGGTGGCTGGATGTCTACGAGGCACGGCCGGTCCTCCTGTCCAAGCACGCACAGGAAAACGCTGGTGCCGTTGAAAAATGCGTGCGTGGTATCGAGATGCGCACCGCGTACCGAGAGATCCCACGCATAAACCTCGCAGATAACGGTAAGCGGCTGCCCGGCGCTGACCGGATCGGCCTGCCAGGTGTGCTTATCGAGCTTGTTCAGGGCGACCGGCTTACCCCGGGCTTCGGCCCGGATGCTGACGATGTGGCGGGCGAAATCGCGGATCAGGTAGCTGCCCGGTATCCAGGCGGGGAGCGCGAAGCGCTGTCCACCGGCGTCGGGGTTGGCTACCGTGCAGCGCACTTCGAAACGATGTGCGGCGGGGTCGGCGGGGCGGATGGCGTAGCGAATCGGCTCGGTCTTCATGGGTAACGATAAGTATCGATAAGGTCAGCAGGGGTCATTCTACGTTGGACAACCGAGAGTTCTGAAACCGGTTTGGGTCATGGCTTCGCTGGCGCGAATACTCCCGTGGCTCGGGAGGTGGCTTCGAGGACGACCGCTGACGTATAGTTATGCGTTTTTGCTTTTTCATCATTTGCAGAGGTAATGAGATGAACGGGATGAACTGGATGGGCAGGGAGTCGGCCGCGGCCTTGAGAACGGTGAGCAGGATGGGTCGCCTCGCCGCCTCGGCCGCCTGTATCGCGCTGTATTGCAGTGCCGCGACGGGCGCTGGGCTGGACGCCTTCGCCGGCAAGAAAGGGACGCTCGACATCGCCGGCGGAACGGCCCACATCCCAGTAATGAAGGAAGCGGCGAAGCGCATCATGCAGGCCAATCCGGAAATCCGCATCACGGTCGGAGCCGGCGGATCGGGCGTCGGTGTGCAGAAGGTCGGCGAGGGGCTCATTCATATCGGCAATACGGGACGCCCGCTGAGCGACGAGGAGATTGCCAAGTACGGACTCAAGTCGTTCGCGTTCGCCATCGATGGCGTCGCGGCCGCCGTGCATCCGAAGAATCCGGTCAGCAATCTGACACCGGCACAAGTGCAGGACATCTTCGCAGGCAAGATCACCAACTGGAAAACCGTCGGAGGAGCGGACGCCGCCATCCACCTCTACACGCGCGACGAGGCCAGCGGCACGCGTGAAGTCTTTTGGGAAAAGCTGCTCAAGAAAGGTTCGATCGTCGAGGCGGCCAACGTGGTGGCGTCCAACGGCGCGATGAAGTCGGCGGTGAGCGGCGACCCGGGCGCGATCGGTTACGTCTCCATCGGGCACATCGACGAAACGATCAAGGCGCCGACACTCGACGGCGTGGCGCCGACCCAGGATAACGCGCGCTCCGGAAAATACCCGATCGTGCGCAATCTCTATATGAATACCAAGGGGGCACCGCAAGGGCTCACCGCCGCGTTCATCGACTACATCATGGGGCCGGAGGGCGTGAAGATCACGGCCGACGCCGGGTATCTGCCGCTGTCTCGGTAAGGACCATCCGCATGCGGCCCAAGGAGCCATGCGACCGGCGAGGGGCGGACCGTCTCCCGTCGGCTTTGCTTTGTGGCGCCGCCTGCGTTTCTGCGGCTCTCGTCTTTTCGATCTTCGCTTTTCTCGCCGCGTTCTCGTGGCCTGTCTTGAGCGGCGGGCAACTCGGTTCCTTGCTGTCCTGGCATTGGCGTCCGCTGGCCGGCGAGTTCGGCATCCTGCCCATGGTCGTGGGGTCGCTCTGCCTCGCCGGCTCGGCAATGGCGGTGGCGTATCCTCTCGCGCTCGGCGTCTGTTGCTTCGTCCATGGGTGCGGACCGGCGTGGGCGGCGCGGCCGTTGTTCGTGAGTATTCGGTTCATGACGAGCGTGCCGACCGTCGTGTATGGGCTCGTTTCGGTTTTCCTGCTGGTGCCCGTTATCCGGGGCGCCTTTTCGGGATCCGGTTTTTCCTGGCTTGCCGCGGCGCTCGTGCTGGCTGTTCTCGTATTACCGACCGTGGTCCTGATCATCGATACCCAATTCCAGGCCGTGCGTGCAGAAGTGCGTGTGGCCGCGGCGGCCGTCGGTCTTGCGCCGTCGCAGGAAATGCGTCACCTCGTCCTGCCGCTGTCTCGTCGCGGGCTGGCGATCGCTGCCGTTCTCGGTTTCGGCCGGGCGCTCGGCGATACCCTGATCCCGCTGATGCTGGCCGGCAACGCGCCGCGCGTTCCGGGCTCGCTGCTCGATTCGTTGCGCACACTGACGGCGCACATCGCTCTCGTCGTCGCGACCGACAGCCACAGCGCCGCTTACAACTCGCTGTTTGCCTGCGGCCTGATCCTTTTCTTGGCGACGCTGTGCGTGAATCTCGGCGTTCTCAGCGTACGGGGGCGCCGTCTTGGTTAAGCGTGGCCAAGGAGCCGAGAGCGCACTGATCGGCTTTTCCTGGCTGGCAGCGCTGTTCGTGCCCACGGTTCTGTGCGCGATGGTCGGGTTCCTTGTCGTTCGCGCTTGGCCGAGCTGGGGAGCGCCGCTTTTCTTTGGCGATACCCCGGCGCTGGCGGCCTTGACCGGGCGGGCGCCCGTCTTCGACGGCATCTGGCCAGCGTGCGTGGGGACGCTTTCCCTTATCGGCCTCGCCTCGCTGATTGCCATTCCGCTCGGCGTCGCGACTGGGGTGTTTCTCGCCGAATACGCGGGAAGGCGGACGCGGATGGCGTTCTCGCTCGCCGTCGACCTGCTCGCTGGTGTCCCATCCATCGTCGTCGGTTTGTTCGGTTTTGCGTTGATACTTCTCCTCCGCCGGACGTTCGCACCGGACGCCAATACGGGGCTGTTGCTTTCGGCGCTGTGCCTGGCGGTCCTCGCGCTGCCTTATTTAATCAATGCCACCCGCCTTACGCTGGAGACGTTGCCGGCAGGGCTGCGGCTCGCCGGGTTCGGGCTGGGTCTGACGCGGTGGCAAGTGGTCAGCCGGCTCCTGCTGCCCGCGAGTTTACGCGGGGTCTCGGGCGGTGTTGTTCTCGCCGTCGCGCGCGCCGCGGAGGATACGGCGGCGATTCTGCTTACCGGTGTCGTCGCCAACGCCGGGATGCCGGGCAGCCTGACCGGCAAGTACGAGGCGCTGCCGTTTCACATTTACTATCTGGCGGCCGAGTATCAGACGCCGGCGGAACTGGCGCAGGCGTTCGGTTCCGCGCTGGTGCTGCTTTGTCTGACAGGAACGCTATTCGTCGTCGCCCGTGTTTTCCAGCGTCGTCTCCATAGGACCTGGAGCGGGATGGAGGTGGCCGCATGGCGGTAGCTATTCGTATTGAAAGATTGAGCGTCGATTTTTCCGGCAAGGCGGTTTTGCGCGACGCCAGCCTGGAAATTCCGAAGGGCGGGCCGACGTTCCTGCTTGGCCGTTCCGGCTCGGGAAAGACGACGTTGCTGCGTGCGATCAACCGGCTCAACGAATGCTTCCCGGCGTGCCGCACGTCGGGGCGGGTTGTGGTAAATACGGCGGATGGCGCAATGGAGGCCTACGCGCCCGACACGGCGGTCGAGGTACTGCGTAGGCGTGTCGGGATGGTGTTTCAGACGCCGAACGTCTTGCCGCTCTCGATTGCCCGCAATATCTGCATGCCGCTCGAAGCGACGCAGGGAATGCGCGGCGCAGAGGCCGAAGCCCGAATGGAGGAGGCGTTGCGCGAGGCGCAGCTGTGGAGCGAGGTCAGGGACCGCCTGCGCGATCCGGCGGTTGCTCTATCCGGGGGGCAACAGCAACGTCTTTGCCTGGCTCGGGCGCTGGCCCTGCGGCCTGACATCCTGCTTCTCGACGAGCCGACCGCGTCGCTTGACTTCAAGGCCGCGCAAATGGTCGAAGAACTCCTCGGCGAACTCAGATCGCGGTACACGCTGATCGTCGTGTCGCATGGCCTGAGTCAGGCGCGACGTCTGGCCGAATACCTCTTCGTGTTGCACGACGGAGGGCGTGTCGAGGAACTCGGCAAAGACGTCTTCCGCGACAAGGACGCGCTTCTCACGGTGCTTGGCGACCTGCTCTAGCGACCGGCCGGGCTTAAGTCGCGGGCCACGGAGGCGTCTCACGCGCCGCCCGTTTTCGCGGGCAGCTCTGTTGCCGTCCCGTTTGGCACCGAGGCCGGTCAGTGCCCACCTGCGGGCGCAAACGAACGTTCCCTGCAGATTTTTTGAACATTTCCGGAAAACCGTGCTCGAACCGGCGCGGTAACCACGATGCCGAGCAGGTTGTTCGACCGGGTTGCCGATGGCTCAAGGAGCATCATAATCAGAGAAGCCCCGGCTTGCCGCGGGCTTCATGCCATGGTGAAACAGAAAACATTACCGCCCGGCCTGGGCGGCGGAAGTCCCTAACCTTATTCCAAAAAAGGGTGGCGCATGAAAATTCACGAGTATCAAGGCAAGGAACTGCTCAGCCAGTTTGGCGTGCGGGTGCCGCGTGGCGTGTTTTGCCAGTCGGTGGACGAAGCAGTCAAGGCGGCCGAGCTGTTGGGCGGCAAAGTATGGGTGGTGAAGGCCCAGATTCATGCCGGCGGACGCGGCAAGGGGGGCGGCGTCAAGGTTGCTAAATCGCTCGAGGAGGTCCGGACGTATGCGCAGCAGATTCTCGGCATGCAGCTTGTCACGCACCAGACCGGCCCCGAGGGGCAAAATGTGCGCCGCCTGCTGGTCGAGGAAGGCGCGGACATTCGGAAGGAATACTACGTTGCCGTGCTGACCGACCGCGCAACACAAAAGATCGTCGTGATGGCCTCATCGGAAGGTGGCATGGAGATTGAGGAAGTCGCGCATCATAGTCCCGAGAAGATACTCAAGGTCTATGTCGATCCGCTGGTCGGATTGACCGACGCGCAGGCGAGCGAACTGGCGCAGGGCATCGGTATTCCGGCGGCGTCGGTCGGCAAGGCCGTGGCGCTGTTCAGCGGCCTTTACACCTGTTACGTGCGCACCGATGCGTCGTTGGCCGAGATCAACCCATTGATCCTCGAGGGCAACGGAGACGTCAAAGCGCTGGACGCCAAGTTCAATTTTGACGCCAACGCACTCTTCCGCCATCCCGAGATCGTCGCCTACCGCGACCTCGACGAGGAAGATCCGAACGAAATCGAAGCGTCGAAATTCGACCTCGCCTACATCTCGCTCGACGGCAACATCGGCTGCCTGGTGAACGGCGCCGGGCTGGCGATGGCGACGATGGACGCCATCAAGCTGTTCGGCGGCTCGCCCGCGAACTTCCTCGACGTCGGCGGCGGCGCCTCGACCGAAAAGGTGACGGCGGCGTTCAAGATCATGCTCAGCAACGAGAAGGTCCAAGGCATTCTGGTCAACATCTTCGGCGGCATCATGAAGTGCGACACCATCGCCAACGGCGTCATCGCCGCCGTGCGCGAAGCCCACCTGACGGTTCCCCTCGTCGTACGCATGAAAGGTACGAACGAAGAGCTCGGCAAGCAGATCCTCAAGGACTCCGGTCTGCCGATCATCACCGCCGACACGATGGCCGAAGCGGCCACCAAGATCGTCGCCGCCGTCAAGTAAGAGGGGAGAATCCATGTCGATCCTGATCAACAAAGATACGCGAGTCATCACCCAGGGAATCACCGGCAAGACCGGCCAGTTCCATACCGAGAAGTGCCAGGAGTACGCCAACGGCAAGGCGTGTTTCGTCGCCGGCGTCAATCCGAAGAAGGCCGGAGAAAGCATTTTCGACATCCCGATTTTTGCCACGGTGAGCGAAGCCAAACAGCAAACCGGCGCCAACGTTTCCGTCATCTACGTGCCGCCCGCCGGCGCGGCCGACGCCATCTGGGAAGCTGTCGAAGCAGACCTCGACCTCGTCATCTGCATCACCGAGGGCATCCCCGTACGCGACATGCTGATGGTGCGTAACCGAATGAAGCAGAAGGTCGCGGACGGCGGCAAGGAAACCTTGCTGCTCGGCCCTAACTGCCCCGGCCTTATCACCCCGGACGAAATCAAGATCGGCATCATGCCCGGCCATATTCACCGCAAGGGCCGCATCGGTGTCGTCTCGCGCTCCGGTACGCTGACGTACGAAGCCGTCGCGCAACTGACCGAGATCGGCTTGGGGCAGTCGTCGGCGGTCGGGATTGGCGGCGACCCGATCAACGGGCTCAAGCACATCGACGTCATGCGGCTGTTCAACGACGATCCCGATACCGACGCCGTCATCATGATCGGCGAGATCGGCGGCCCCGATGAGGCGGAAGCCGCCTACTGGTGCAAGGAGCATATGAAGAAGCCGGTCGTCGGCTTCATCGCCGGCGTTACGGCACCTCCCGGAAAGCGCATGGGTCACGCCGGCGCGCTGATTTCCGGCGGCGCCGACACGGCCGACGCGAAGTTGGCAATCATGGAGGAATGCGGATTCAAGATCACCCGTAACCCGTCCGAGATCGGCAAGCTGCTCAAGAGCCTGCTGTAAGCGGACATCGGCAAAAAGGGCCGGCAACGCCGTAGCGTTGCCGGCCTTTTTGTTTGTAACCCCGTGCCTCAGAGCATGATGGTTGCGATACCGGGGGCGCATGAATCCGTGCTAGCCTCGCCGCATGAAAGCCAAAAACCTCCTTCGCGTTGTTTCATTCTCATATCCGTTTGCCGCCGCCGTCCTCGCGTCCTTCCTGCTCGCCAGCCCGTCGTTTGGGGCGGAATACGACGGTGGAGTCAAAGCGCGCGTCATTACGCAGTCCGGAGTCACCGGCAACGGCGATGCGATCAGGTATCCGGATTTCGCTCAACCGGAAGTGACGGCGCTCGAGGTTGATATCGCTCCGAGAGCTGCCACCGGGTGGCATAAGCACCCGGTACCGGTGTATGGATACGTGGTGTCGGGCCGGCTCGAGGTCGATATGGAAGGCGGCAAATCGCTGTCGTTCAAACCCGGCGACGCGATCATCGAAGTCGTCGATACCTGGCACAACGGCCGCAATGCCGGCTGCGAGCCGGTGCGCCTCGCCGTGTTCTATCTGGGTGGAAAGGGCGTTGCCAACGTGTTGAAAAGCCCGGCGGAGCTCCGTCAGGCGGAGGCTCCTCCCTCGTGTCCGTCGGTCAAGGAATAGGTGGCGGCGAATCTAGCGCTTGTCCCGTTTCCTTGTCAAAGAGATGCATCTTGTCTGAATCGAGGGCGACCTCAAGCAGCGTACCCGGCGCCGGCCGGACGTCATTGCCGAAGCGGCCGATCAGTGCGTGCTGGCATAGGGCGAAGTGCACCAGGTTCTCGGCACCCATCGGTTCAATGAGTTCGACGGCGAGGGAAAGCCGCGGCCAATGCGCCGGTGTGCCGATTCCCGCTAGATGCACATTCTCGGGCCGGATGCCGAACTCGACACCGCGGCCGATCTGGTCGCCGGCTGCTTGCAGGAGGGAAGGCGGTAGCGGTAGTCGATGATGGCTGACCAGATTCAACATCGTCTCGCCATCAGCCGCGACGACGGTGGCGTCAACGAAGTTCATCGGCGGTGACCCGGTGAAGCCGGCGACGAAGCGATGGCGCGGGTGATGGTAGATCTCGTCCGGTGTTCCGACCTGGACGATGATCCCCGCGCGTAGCACCACGATGCGATCGGCGAGCGTCATCGCCTCGACTTGATCGTGGGTGACGTAGATCGTCGTGCCTTTCAACCGATGGTGCTGCTTCTTGATCTCGGCGCGTACCTGGTTGCGCAGCAGGGCGTCGAGATTCGACAACGGCTCGTCGAACAGGAAGACTTTGGGTTGACGTACGATGGCCCGGCCCATGGCGACCCGCTGGCGCTGCCCACCCGATAGCGCCTTCGGTAGACGGTCGAGCAGGTGCTCGATCTGCAGCGTTTCGGCGGCGGCTTGCACACAGGACTTGATTTGCTGCAACGGCGTACCGCGCAGGCGGAGCCCGAACGCCATGTTGTCGAACACCGTCTTGTTCGGGTAGAGCGCATAGTCCTGGAAGACCATGGCAATGTCTCTGTCGCGCGGTGGGAGGTCATTGACCACGTGACCGTCGATCAGGATCTCGCCGCCGGTGATGTCCTCGAGCCCCGCCACCATGCGCATCAGCGTGCTTTTGCCGCAGCCCGACGGACCGACGAAGACGACGAATTCGCCGTCCGGGATGTCAAGGTTCACGCCGTGAATCACCTGCGTGTCGTCGTAGCTCTTGAAAACGTTTCTGAGGCTGACTGCGCTCATCGACCCACCTTTCGCATTGTTTTTTCCTATCGGCGCCCACGCTTATCCCTTCACCGCGCCTTGCGTCATGCCGGCGATCAATCGCTTCTGAATGAGCATGAAGAGCAGCGTCACTGGCAACGCGCCGACCACGCCGCCACCGGTGAGCAGACCCCATGCGATTTCGTATTCGCCGATCAGCGTTTGCACCGCCACCGTCAGAACGCGCACGTCCTGACCGGCGAGCACCGAGGCGTAGAGATACTCGTTCCACGAGGTTATGAAAATGTAGATGCCGGTGGCGATGATGCCGGGCAACGTAACGGGCAAAACGACGCGCAGCATGGCGCCGAACGGGCGGCAGCCGTCGACCTGCGCGGCTTCGTCGAGACTGCGCGGCACGGCGTTGAAATAGCTGATCATCATCCACGTGGCGAACGGAATGGCAAAGGTCGAATGGCCGAGAATCAGGCCGGCGTGCGTGTCGAGCAGCTCAAGGTGCTTCATGATGATGAAGAGCGGGATGATCAGCAGCACGACCGGGAACATGTTGATGAGCAGGAACATGAGCATCAGCGGCCGGCGTCCTTTGAAGCGGTAGCGCGAGAAGGCATAGGCGGCGGTGATGCTGACCGAGAGGCCGAGCGCGACGGCGCCGCTGGCAACGATGAAGCTGTGGCCGAGGTTCTTGATGAAGCCGGTCTTGGCGAACAGACGGATGTAGTTGTCGAGCGTGATCACCTCGGGCAGCAGGCTGCGGTTGGCCGAGAACAGCGTCGCTTCCGGCTTGAGCGAGGTGAGCAACATCCACAGGTAGGGGCTGATGGCAAAGAGTACGATGAGCGCCATCGGCAGATGCAACAGAAAGAGGCGGCGGGTGAAAGAGGTTTTGACGGTACGCATCGTCGCCTTACTCCATGCCCTTGCCGACGCGGCGCAGGTATAGAACGATGAAGCCGAGCAGCAGCGCCGAGAATGTCACGGCGAGCGCCGAGCCGTAGCCGAAGTCCATGCTGCTGTAAGTGCGCTTGAACGCATAGAGCGGCAGTGTGTGCGTGGCGTAACCCGGGCCGCCGCCGGTCATCACGTAGATTACGTCCATCGAGTTGGCGACCCAGATGATGCGCAGCATTACGGCCGTCACCAGGACGCTTTTGAGGCCGGGAAGCGTGATCTCGACAAATTGCTGCCACGTCGTGGCGCCGTCGATTTCGGCCGCTTCGTAAAGGTTGGCCGGAATCGTCTGTAGGCCGGCGAGGATCATGATCGCGAAGAAGGGAAAACCCTGCCAGACGAGCGCGGCGATGATCGAGTAGAGCGCGGTGTCCGGACTGGCGAGCCACGGGATCGCCGTGTTAAGGAGTCCGACGCGCAACAGCAGGTCGTTGAGCAGGCCGACCTGCGGGTGGTAGATCCAGGACCACATCAAACCGATGACGACGCTCGGCAGCGCCCAGGGGATCAGGATCAGACTGCGTGCAAGCGTACGCCAACGGAATTGCTGGTTGAGCAGGAGAGCGGTAACGAAGCCGAGCAGCAACTGCAGCGGCACGGTGATCCCGATCCACAACGCGGTGCGTCCGAGCGATGCCCAGAACACCGGGTCTTGTGCGATGGACAGGTAGTTGTCGAAACCGATGAAACGAACCGCCTTCGGCTTCCAGAGAACGTTGTAGTACAGGCTGGTGATGCCGGCTTGCAGCATTGGATAGAAGACGACGATGAGCGTGGCCAGTACGGCTGGGGAAAGCAACCAGTAGGGCATGCGTCGAAGGCTGGAGCGGTGGCTCATCGATCCCCTCGTTGTATTTTTTCTGCCGGCTCCGTTGTTACGGCAAGACGGAACCGGCAAGGCGGGCGAGCGTTGCTACTTGGTGCTGTAATGCTTGTCGAAAGCGGTCATCATCTGCTCGGGCGTGATTTCGCCGGTCAGCGCGCGCTGCATGTTGACCGGCCAGACGGTGTTCACGAAGTCCGCCGATTGCGGCACGGCGGGGAGCGTCTTGGCGAACGGCAGCGAATCAACCGTGGCCTTGATGAAGCGCGGTTCGAAGGCCGCCTTCTCGGCGCCGCTGCGCGTGACCGTCATTTGGCCGGTGGCCTGATTGAACTTGACGTTGTTCTCACCCTCGCTGAGGAAGGCCATCCATTTCCAGGCAGCCTCCTTGTTCTTCGATGATTTGAACAGTGCCGTCGACTCATCGCCGAACGAGGTCCAGCGGCCGCCGTTGCATGACGGCGCCGGTACAGCGGAGACCTTGTCGCCGAACGCGGCGACCATCGTCTTCGACGAGCCGATGTGGTGGAAGATCATCGCCGTGCGGCCGGACTTGAAGGTGCTGATGATCTCGTTGAAACCATCGTTCGGGGCCGACGGCGGTGACACCTTGTGTTTACGGAACAGGTCCACGTACCACGTGTTGGCGGAGATCGCCTTGGCACTCGTCATGCCGCCGGGCGTGAAGTCGGACTGCGAGAGGACGAACGGCCCCCAGTTGTCGTAGCCGCCCTTGCCGCCGCGCATGCCGAAGCCGAACTGCTCGACGCCGTTGTTGGCACTCGCCGGTAAGGTCAGCTTCTTGGCGGCGTCGAGGAACGCCTCGCAGGTAGCCGGGGGTTCGAGCCCGGCTTTGGCGAAGAGATCGGCGCGGTAATAGAGATAGACGACGACGTATTGCAGCGGCAGGTAGTACTGCTTGCCGTCCGGGCCTTTGTTGATTTCGAGCAGGTTGTTGCCGAGATCGTCCTTGCCCGGCCAACTCGCGACCATCTTGTCGATCGGCTCGAGCGCACCCATCTCAAGAAGCTGCGGTTGTTGCGCCAGCTTGACCATGGCTACGTCCGGGGCCTTGCCGCCGACGATCGAGGTGAACAATTTATCGTAGTAGTTATTCCAGGGAACGTTCTCGGCTTTGACCTTGATGCCCGGGTTCTTGCTTTCGAACGCGCTCACCAGGTCGTCCATGAGCTTGGTGCTTTCCGGGTTGTCAAAGTGATACCAGAAATTGACGGGTGTCTGCGCCCAGGCCGGGCTTCCCATCAGGCCAAGCAGCCCGAAAGCGATCGCGATACCGTGTCTGCAGATCTTTTTCATGTCCAGTTCCCTCCTGTTCGAATGTTGATTCGGTTAATGCATTGTTCTTCGCTGCTCCTGTAGTAGTTCAAACGACTCAATCGAAAACTAGGCGATACGTGCGCGGAAGAATGCCGCGACCTCACCGATAGCCTGCCTCGCCTCTGGCAGCCTGTCGTACATCTGAATGAAGCCGTGAATGACGCCCGCGTGCTGTCGGAATTCGAACGGCGTGCTGGTCCCCGCGAGCGTCTTGACCAGTTTGACGCTATCGTCCCGCAGCGGGTCAAGGCCGGCGGCGATGACCAGCAGCGGGGGCAGTCCGTTGAGGTCGGCCTCGGTCGGGAACATGCGCGTGCGGGCGAATTCGGGGTAACCGGCGGCGTGATAGTTGTTCCAGAACCACGCCATGCGCGCGGTGGATAAACCGAAATCGCCGCCTCCGAACAGACGGTGCGATTCGGAGTTCGACTCCTCGATGAACGCTCCATTGATGAAGGCGGCCGCGTCGGGCAGCGCTTCGCCGATCTGGCGCAGGTCGAGCATCATGGCCAAGGCGAGATTGGCGCCAGACGAGTCGCCGGCGAGGAACCACGGGCGCTGGGTATTGTGGGAGTTCTCCTGCGCCTGTAGCCAGCGCCAAGACCACGTGCACTCGTTGAGGCCCGCCGGGAACGGCGCTTCCGGGGCCAGGGCGTAATCAATGCCGACCACTTCGCAGCCGCTCAAGTCTGCGATGCGCGACATGGTGCCGAGATGCGTTTCCGGGCTGCCGAAGGTCCATCCGCCGCCGTGCAAGTAAAGTACGCTGGCTGCCGGTTGGCTACCCGCCGTTTTCACTCGTACAGCGGGAACGTCGCGCCCCTCGGTGCGCGCGAGCGGGTTGGCGGGAATCACGAAGCGTTCGATCGCGAACCGCCTCGCGTCTATCTGGTTCCACTTCCGGCTGCGCGCGACGAACTGCTTGCGCCCGTCGGCCGGGGGAAGCGTCACCGGGTCCGCGAATCCGGCTTCGTCAGCGGCGATATACGCGAACACTTCGCGCATGCTCTCTGACATGAGGTCTTCGGCTCGGCGAGGCGCCGCATCGGGCTCGGGCGTGCCGAATACGCTGACGACGTGATGGCGGACCACTTCTTCGACGACGTCGGCGTTCCCCGCCGCCAAGGCCTCGACGATTTTGCGATGACGGCGGGCAGTTTCCGTGAGCGCGCGCGGCTTGTCGGTCTGCGAGATCTTGTTCCGGTGGTTGTACATCGAACAGCGCATCAGGACGGGGACGAGCGCCGGTAGATCGGCGATCTCGAACACGCGCATATGAAACGCCAGATCCTTTTCGAACACGGCATACGGGTCCTCGTTGGCTGCGGCGGCTTCAATCTCTTCGACGATGCGACGGAGCGCTGTGAGCGCGCTTTCGTCGATGCGCTTCAACGACAGCCGTGCGGCTTGCGTTTCAAGCATCGTGCGCAGTTCGAGGAAGATCTGCGATTCGGTCGGCGTGATCGAGGACACCGACGTTCCGCGGTATCCCTGGCGGACGATGAGTCCATCTTCCTGCAGGCGCAGCAAGGCTTCGCGTACCGTGCTCTGGCTGCAACCCAGCGTCCCGGCCAGTTCGAGTTCGACGAGTTGTTGTCCGGGCAGCAGTTCGGACATGACGATCTGCTTCTTCAGCCGCGCGTAAACCTCGTCGGCCTTGCGTGATGATTCCTTGCGCATCCTGTTCTCGTTGTCGTTGGCCGCGTCGCGGCAGAGCTTCAGAGCTTTTGTTGCAGCGCGCCGATTTCATCGGTGGTCAACACGCGCATTTCGCTGTTGTCCATCGACGTGTTCCGGTTCTCCACGAGGATGAGTTTGGCATCCAGCGTGGTGATGGTGTTATGCCATACGCCGGGATGAATGCAATATACGCGGTTCTTCTGCATCGGGATGCAGCGGACGTCGGTACATTGGTTCTCGGGGGAATGGTCGACGAGCAGCGTGCAGCCGCCCTCGAGCAGGACGAACACTTCGTCCGTCAGCAGATGCCGTTCCATGCAGTCGAAATGGGCGCGGTCGTTCGCCGGCTTCCAGTTCTTGATGCCGACGAACCAGTCACCGCTTTCGACGACCCGCTTCAGGCCTTCGCCTTCGAATTGTTCGACGCTGACTTTGCTGGCGTTCATCGTCCTTCTCCCAAAAAGGCGCGCACGGTGCTTGCGATGTGCGGTGCCGTCAGGCCGTAGTGATCAGCCAGCGCGTCCGGCGTGCCGGATTGCCCGAAACAGTCCTGCAGTCCGATGCGTTTCAGCCGAGCGGGATAATCGGTCGACAGAACCTCCGCCACCGCCGAACCGAGTCCGCCGATGATCGAATGGTCCTCAACGGTCACCAGCCGGCCGGTGCGCGCGGCGGCGAGGATGATGGCCTCGCGGTCGATCGGCTTGATCGTGTGCATGTTGAGGACGGTGGCCTGGATTCCATCCCCGGCGAGCAGGTCGGCCGCGAGCGACGACTGGTACACCATCAGACCGGTGGCCACGATGGTTACGTCGCCGCCGGACCGAAGTCGATTCGCTCGCCCGGGAATGAAAGGCGCCTCGTCGTCGGTGAAGATCGGTGCCGGCGGCCGGGAGACGCGGATGTAGACGGGGCCGGGGATGTCGATCGCCGCGCGCAGCGCTTTGCGCATCTCGATCGCATCGCACGGCACGAGGATCGTCATGCCCGGGAGAGCGCGCATGAGCGCGATGTCCTCGACCGCCTGATGACTGCCGCCGTCTTCGCCGACGGTAAGACCGTTGTGGCTGAGCGCCAAGGTGACGTTGAGCCCGGGGTAGCAGATGCTGTTACGTACCTGCTCGAACGCACGCCCGGTACCGAACATCGAAAAGGTGCTGGCGACCGGTGTAAAACCGCTGATGGCAAGTCCTGCGGCGACGCCCATCATGTTCTGCTCGGCGATGCCGAGATTGAAGAAGCGGTCCGGGTATTGGTCGGCAAAAACGCAGGTCGTGGTGGCGTGGGCCAGGTCCGCGTCGAGTACGACGAGATCGGGCCGTTCTCCGCCGAGCTCGGCCAGGGCCTCGCCATAGGCGACGCGGATGGCTTTGGTGCCGCGCGCGACGGTCGTGGGTGCTACGGTGGCAAGCGTCGTCATTTCAACCCTCCAGTTCTGCAAGCGCGCGCTGCATTTCGTCGGCGTTCGGCGCCTTGCCGTGCCAGCCGTACTGGTTCTCCATGAAGGAGATGCCCTTACCTTTCACCGTATCGGCGAGGATGAACTTCGGACGCTCGGATACCTTGCGGTAGGCAGCCAAGAGCTGCGAAAGGCTGTGCCCATCGATGGTAATGACCTCGAATCCGAAGGCCCGCATCTTGGCCGGTATGTCCCCGAGATTCATCACGTCGTCGTTGGCACCATCGATTTGCAGGCCGTTGTGGTCGAGGATCACAGTCAGGTTGGCGAGTCCGAAATGCGCGGCAGACATCATCGATTCCCAGAACTGACCTTCCTGCATCTCGCCGTCGCCGACGACGGCGAAGATGCGTTGCGTCGAGCGCGCGAGCCGGGCGCCGATTGCCAGCCCGACGGCGATCGATCCTCCTTGGCCGAGCGAACCGGTCGAGGCGTCGACTCCGGGCGTCTTCTTCATGTCGGGATGGCCCTGCAGGCGAGAGCCAAGGCGCCGGAAGGTACGCAACTCATCGACCGGGAAGTAACCTCGCCGCGCCAGGACGGCGTATAGCGCCGGTGCGGCATGTCCCTTGCACAGCACGCAACGGTCGCGCTCGGCTGCCGGTAGCGCCGGATCCGAACGCATCTCGGCAAAGTACAGCGAGGTGAGTATTTCGACGCAGGACAGGGAGCCGCCGGGGTGCCCGGACTTTGCTTCCCCGATCATGCGGATGATGTCCCGCCGAATCTCCCTGCATAGTTGCTGCAACGCTTCTTCCGACATCTCCAGCCTCCCCGTGGTGTGCGTGGCGTGGCAGACGTAACGTCTGTCGAGTGAAAGAAAAACCTGCTGCGACTCAATGCGTGTTATCGATACTATTATCGATAATATCTGAGCTGTCAATGCAAGCTCGGTTTTGCTTTGGGAAAACCGGTCAAGTGACGAGTCGTCGCGAAGTGGAATGAACCGGAATCCCGCGTGAAAGCGGGAACCTATGACGATGGATTTTCCCGAGCCCGACGCTGGTTTGGCGTTAGTGAAGTAGAGGGAAGTACCGGGCGCGCTGGACTGACAGTTCAACCGCGCCGGCGGCCGTGCTCACTAACGAGTCGGCCGCCGGAAGTGGCGATGGATCAGGCAGGGAGGACGCCAGAGCGGACGAGGATGTCCACGAGACGCTGTTTCATCGCGGCGTCGGGAGCGGTGGCCGGCGCCACGACGGCGGTCGGAATGTCGGAACCGGTGAGGCGGATGGCTTCTTTGATCAAGCCGCTGAACGGCGTATCGATCGAGTAGATCCGCGACAACGCGGCCAATCGAGGAACAAGGGTCTTGATCGTCGCGAAGTCGCCTGCACGGAATGCCTTGTAGATGCCGCAGGTGATTTCGGGAGCGAAGTTCGATGTCGCCGGAATGGCCCCATCTCCACCGACCAGCAGGGTGTCCAGGAGGTACTCATCGAAACCGCAGAAAACGATGAAATCGGGGCGCTCGCCCTTGACCTCGAGCACAATGCGTCGGATGTGGCTGGTGCAGTCTACCGTGTCCTTGATGCCGGCGATGTTCGGGCAATCACGCGCGAGGCGCCGGACGAGGTCGACCGACAGATCCTGCCCGGTCAACGCCGGGAAGTTGTAGAGCAGCACGGGGAGTCCGGCCGATTCGGCGATTGTCCGGTAGTGCGAGTAGATGCGCTCTTCGGTAAGCAGCGAGTAGTACGGATTGACGACCATTACGGCGTCGGCGCCGATCTCTGCTGCGTGTTTGCTGAGCTCGATGACCTCACGCGTGGAGCATGAGGCGGTGCCGATGATCACCGGCCGCCGCTTCGCCACCCGGCCGACGCAGAACTCGGCGATCTCTCGCCGCTCCGGCGCGGAGAGTTGCGAAAACTCACCCGCGCTGCCGAGAAACAGGAAACCGTCGACGTCCGAGGCCAACAGCCGGTCGATGAGAACACCCATCCCTCGACGGTCGAACGTCTCGTCGGCGGAAAAGATGGTCGGAACGGGCGGAATAACGCCGCCCAGTTTTACGGCAGACATACATGCTCCTGATTGATGAAAAACCGACAGAGGATACCTTACGCCGAGTGCTTTGCGTCTTCGCAAGAGTGAACTTCGGCGTGGCTCAGCGTGACTCCTTGATCACACGATTGTTGATCGGCTGGACCGGCCGTGCGTTGTTCTTGTAGATGGTCGCGAAATCGTTCAATTGCTCGCGTGAGGCTTGCACAGGAGTTTTCAGAACGACCCAGGTGACGCCCTCGGTGCAAGGAGGGGTCGTGAGCGAGCCGAGGTAGGTCACGTAGTTGCGTTTCTTCGGGAGCAGGCGCGACGGGTCGATGCGCACGTCGTTGCGCGTGACTGGCTTGTTCTGCTCCAGCGGCAAGTGGGTCCACAAGGTGCGGATCAGCTCCTGTTCTTTGCCGGCCTCGAACTGCACGGCGACGACAGCGAGCTTGCCGCTCTTCGACTGGTGAACGAGATGGGCGTCCATCTCATAGGCCTTGCCGTTGAACCGCTCCTCGCTTGGGCGATGGAAATGCAACTGCTGCAGTTCGTAGCTTTCCCCGTCGAGCAGAATCGCCCCGGCACCCGGTGCGTCCACGCGGATACTGTGCCCGTTGTCCACGATCGAAAGCGGCACCGGCTTGTACGCGAATTCCACCGGCGGCAGATCGCCGCGTACCGAACGGCGGATGTCGATCGGCGACTGGCGTTGCCCTTGCGCACAGGTGGCGTAGTCCGCGCTCAAACTTCCCCATTTTTCCGGCCCGGCATGGCCCGCGTAGCTCCAGTGCGCGGGCGGTGGTGGGGGCGCTTCGGGCTCCTTGCCGCCCTTTGTCTTTTTCCCAGCTTCGGGCTTCTTTTCCACCGCCGGTGGCGTTGGCGGGGGGGGCGGCTCGGCCGGTTCCGCCGAGGCGGCGGCAACCGGCTTGGCGGTGCGTTTACACACCTGGTTGAGCACGGCTTCCAACGGCGTATCGGGGGCCACCGGCTGGCTCTCCGCGCCGTCGAACGTCTCGGACTTGATCTCGGAGCCGTCCGCGCGGGCGAAGATCTGCTGAACGATCGTGGCCGTGCGCTTATCGCAATTGAACTCGCCAAGGATGGTGGCCCGGCTGTACGAGAAGGCGCCGGACTCGACGAGCTTGGGCACAGCGCGACTTTCGCGGTACCAGGCGCGAACCGTCCCCTCGCCGGCTGGGCGGATGCTCGCACTATCCACCTCAATGCGCGCCGAGCCTTTGGTCTTGAGGCCTGTCCATTGGGCCGCCTGCCCGGAGGCGGGCGCCAACGCCAGAAGCAAGAGGAGCGGCAGCGGCCGCAGGAACTGAAGCGAGGTTTTGGTGGGCATGTGGCGGTTCTCGAAAGGGGACGTCATCGAAGCGAGCGGTCTTCTGGCGGCCGCTTCGCCGAACGGCGGTATGGTAGCGTCAAACGATGCGGGGTGCTAAGCGAGGGAAGCGAATGCCAAATGCCGGTAGAATCGGCCGCAATCACGACTCTCATCGACAATCAAGAACCATCGGAGGAACTATGGCGTTATTCCTGAACGAAAGCGAAGTCCACCAGTTGCTGACCATGCCGCTTGCCATCGAAGCCGTCGAAGAAGCCCACCGCGAACTCTCATCCGGGAGGGCGATCGATATTCCTCGGCAACGTACGCGTCTGCCGCAGACAGCGCTGCACATCCTGCAGGGAGCCCTCCCGGGGAGCGATGCGGTCGGCTACAAGGCCTATACGAGCAACCGGTCCGGCGTACGCTTTCTAGTACACCTGTTCAGCGCTTCGGCCGGCACCTTGCGTGCCGTTTTCGAAGCCGACTACCTTGGGATGATGCGCACCGGAGCAGCTTCCGGCGTTGCCACTCGCTGGCTCGCGCGACCGGACGCCGAGGTTCTCGGTCTGTTCGGCTCCGGCTGGCAGGCCGAAGGGCACCTCGAGGCGATCGCCGCCGTGCGGCCGCTGCGCCGGGCAAAGGTGTATGCGCGCAACACGGAACGCTTGGCCGCCTTCTGCAAAAAGATGTCGGAACGGCTGCAAATTGACGTCGTGCCAGCCGCCTCGCCGGAGGAAACGGTGCGCGGAAGCCATATCGTGAGTACGGTGACGACGGCGTCGACGCCGCTCTTTGAGGCGGGTTGGCTGGAGCCGGGGACGCACGTAAATGCCGCTGGGTCCAACTCGCTCATTCGCCGCGAGGTTGGCGAAGACGTTCTCAAGGTCTGCCGCCCGATCGTTGTCGATAGCGTCGAAACCGCACTCAAGGAGGCCGGCGACCTGCTGCCAGTGCTCGAAAAAGGACGGTTGAGCGACCGCCAGCTCGTCGAACTTGGCGACATCATCATCGGCCGGCTTCAGGGGCGGACATCGCCCGAGCAGATCACGTTGTTCGAGTCTCAGGGCATGGCAATTCAGGACCTCGCCGTGGCTGTACGACTGGAAGCCTTGGCGCGGGAAAAGGGGATCGGTGTGCAGTTGCCGTACGGCGCCTAGAGTCGGAGGGCCGCTTTGCCCTTCATTGACGCCGTTCTTGACGCGCGGGGAGAATGCGGAGAATGCGGAACGAGGCGTTCTCGCACGCTTGCCGCGTGTGGAGACTCCAGGGCGGCGGGTAGGGCGATGAGCGCGGTTTGCAACGCGGCTTGTAACGGTGGGCGACCGCGCAAAAGGGGCGTCATGCGCAAGACGGAGTTCTGGAAGACCGATTGGTTTGTCGAGCTGGCGGTCAGCAGCGCCGCTCTCGCCGCGCAGGTTGGCCTCGTGGCCCTGCGCGGGTCGCAGGGCCAGCCAGGGCAGATCGTGTCTCTCGCTTTGCTCGCCGTTGGCGGTTTCTATCTCGTCGTGCTGGCGCCCAGCGTTTCCGACAAGTCCGGCTGGTTGCTGGTGCTGGCCGCGCTGACGTTGCTCCTTGGTGCACGATTCGCATGGGGTTGGCAGCCTTCATTCGGGTTTCATGTCTTCGTTCCGGGCGCTGTTTTGCTTGGCGTTGGACAGACACTACTTACGCTGAAGCGGAACTTGTGCCGAAAGAGCGGTCGCTCGTCTGCCCTGGCGAGCGCTCCTGACGCCCGTTCTTCTTTAGGGCAGGCTCTTGCTCTGCAGGCGCAAGGACGACTCAACGAGGCGCTGCAGGCCTTTGTTTCCTGCCCGGTGGACGATGCGCTCGTCGACAATGTTTTTCGGTTGGGCCTCGAGTTGGAGAGGCAAGGATTGCGTGATGCCGCACTTACCGCCTTCCGGTTCGTCGCCCGGGTGCGCTCCGATCATCGGGAGGCACGCAATCACCTCGATCGACTTTCGCCGCGTGGGGCCGGCGCGGTAAACGACGAACACCGAAAGGCGGGCTCGATGGCTGGTCCCCGCGTTCGCATCGGCCCTTACATGATCGAACGTACGATTGGACGGGGCTCGATGGGGATGGTCTACCTCGGGCGAGAGCCAGATTCGGGGACAGCGGTAGCGATCAAGACAATGGCGCTTTCCGACGAGTTCGACGCCGATGTGCTGGACGATGTCAAAGCGCGTTTCTTCAGGGAGGCCGAGGCCGCCGGCCGTCTGCATCATCCCGCGATCGTGGCGGTTTACGAAGCGGGCGAAGACAACGGGCTCGCGTATATCGCGATGGAATATTGCGCGGGGACCGATTTGCGGCCCTTTACGAAAAAAGGCGCGCTGCTGACGATTCCGCAGGTGGTGGAAATCGTCGCGCGCCTCGCGGACGCGCTGGCTTACGCGCATCGCAATGGAATCGTGCATCGCGACGTCAAGCCGGCAAACGTGATCTACGCGCCAGAATCGGGCCAAGTGAAAATCATGGATTTCGGCGTCGCGCGCATCACGGACGTGTCACGAACCCGTGCCGGCACCGTCCTCGGTACGCCGAGTTACATGTCGCCCGAGCAGTTGCGTGGGCTGCCCGTCGACGGTCGTTCCGACCTCTTCTCGCTCGGCGTCATGCTGTATGTGATGACGAGCGGCAAGTTGCCGTTCGTCGCCGATTCAATGGCCAAATTGATGTTCAAGATCGTGAGCGAGCCGCCCCCCGATATTCGCGGGCTGAATCCGCAAATTGGCGACGGCCTGGTCGCCGTCATCGAGCGGGCCTTGCAGAAGGACGCGGCTCAGAGATATCAGACCGGTGAGGAATTGGCCCGCGCGTTAAGGGCTTGCGACGTGCCGGGGTCACTGCCGGCTGTGGCCGCTGGAGAGCGGGAGGGCGCATGGACCCGACGCTGAGGCACGCGCTCGAAATCGCCGTGAGGACAGACCCGGGACGGGTGCGCGGGCACAACGAGGATGCGGTGTTTGCCAACCCGGCACACGGTTTCGTGATCCTGGCCGACGGCATGGGCGGATACAACGCCGGCGAAGTCGCAAGCAGCATGGCGACGATGTTCTTGTCTGCCGAACTCGAAATGGCGCTGTCGGCCAAGGCGCCGTACGAAATCGACGAGATGTCCGGGGGGCCGTATGCACATCGTTGCCTTGTCGAAAAAGTGGCGCTGACCAACGCGGCGATCTTCAACGCCGCCGAGAACCAGCCGCGTTATGCAGGCATGGGCACGACGCTGGTGGCCGCGCTGTTTTACGACAACCGACTGGCGGTGGCCCATGTTGGCGATTCGCGCCTTTACCGGCTGCGCGGCGACGAACTTCGCGCAATCACGCGCGATCATTCGTTGCTGCAGGAACAGATCGACTGCGGAATGATCTCCGCCGATGAAGCGAGGTTCTCGCTGAACAAGAACCTGGTCACGCGAGCGCTGGGCGTCGACCCCGAGGTCGACACCGAGATCAACGACTATCCCGTAGAGGTCGGCGACATCTACCTCGCCTGTTCCGACGGGCTCAACGACATGGTGGACGACGACGAAATCCGGCAGATCGTCAGCGATCCGGGGCTTGACCTGGACGCCGTGGCCGACCGTCTGATTCATGTCGCCAACGAATGCGGCGGCCGTGATAACGTTTCGGTAATTCTGGTCAAGGTTTTGCGCGAGTTTCCCGCCTCCCGCCGCTGGTGGTCGAAGCTCGCGTTGTTCCGATAAGGGATGGCAGAGGGGGCGCGATGGCTAAGCTGGTATTGAGCATGGACGGTCTGGTTCTCAAAGAAATCCCGTTGGTCAAGGAGCGGATGAGCATCGGCCGCAAACCGAACAACGACATCCAGATCGACAACCTGGCGATCAGCGGCGAACACGCCGTCGTTGTGACCATCCTGGACGATTCCTTCCTCGAAGACCTCAATAGCACGAACGGAACGCTCGTCAACGGGCAGCCGGCCAAGAAACACTTCCTGAAAAACGGCGACGTGATCGAACTCGGCAAGTACAAGCTGAAATACGTCGTAGAGCAGATCCCGCAATACGGCGCTACCGAATTCGAACGATCCGACGTCGGCGGAATGAATCTCACCAAATCCAACTTCACGACCTCGCTTTCCACCAGCACGATCTCGGCGACGAATCCCACGAGTTTCTCGGCCCGCGGCGACTCTCCGCTAGGTATCGTCGAAATCCTGAACGGAACAAATGCCGGACGCCGGCTGGAACTCACCAAAACGATGACGACGCTGGGCAAACCCGGCGTTCAGGTGGCCGTCATCGCCCGGCGTCCCGACGGGTACTTCATTACGCACGTGGAAGGCGCCCTGTTACCCACGATCAATGGCCAGCCGGTGAACGGGGCCGCCCGCAAACTGGCGGAGAACGACGTAGTCGAAATCGCCGGTACACGAATGAAATTCATGGTTAAACGTTGAGCGCCGGACGCTGTGCGTAGCGTTACCGGTTACCGAGCGGGGCAGTCTGGCGGGAAAGCAAAGGCGCGTGGGAACCGTACGGGTTTGACAGTTGCGTACGATGTTGCGGAGAAGCCATGAAGGTGAGAGTCCTAGGCTGCAGTGGGGGCATCGGCGGGCGGCATCTGCGCACCACCGCGATGCTGGTCGACCATGACATTCTGATCGATGCGGGAACCGGCATCGCCGATCTCTCGATCGCCGAGTTGGCGGCGATCGACCATGTCTTTCTCACCCATTCGCATCTCGATCACGTGGTCGGCCTGCCGCTGATGCTCGATTCGGTCACCGATTCGAGGACCAAGCCAGTCACGGTCTACGGAACAAGCGAGACGCTCTCCACCCTACGCGAGCATATTTTCAACTGGGATATCTGGCCGGATTTCAGCACCATTTCGGTCGGCGCGGCACCGGCGATGGAATACAAGCCGATCCGAGTCGGGCAGCCGTTGCAGTTCGGCTCACGCATCATTACCCCCGTACCGGCCGAGCACTCGGTGCCGGCTGTCGGGTACCACCTCGATTCCGGCGCAGGCAGCCTCGTCTTTACCGGCGATACAACGGTCAACGACGCCTTCTGGCGTCTGCTCAACACGATCGCCAACTTGCGCTATCTGATCGTCGAAACGGCTTTCTCGAACAGGGAAGAACGCATGGCCGCGGTCTCCAAGCACCTTTGCCCGAACATGCTCGGTCGCGAACTGCGCAAGCTGACGGTGAGCCCGCGAATTTACATTTCCCATCTCAAGCCGGGCCAGGTGGAACTCATCATGGGCGAAATCGAGCAATGCGCAGGTGAACTCAAGCCCGAGATGTTGCAGAACAACCAGGTTTTCGAGTTCTGACTCATCGTTGCCCGGCTTCGTGCTCGCGAGCGCTGGGGGGCAATGGCCTGGAGGGAACGAGCCCCGGCCACCGGTGGCTTTCGCGGTAGAATCGGCCTTTTCCGCTGATACCTCATCCCATGTACGTTATTGCTCCCAGTATCCTTTCCGCGGATTTCACGCGGCTCGGCGCCGAGGTGGTCGACGTCATCGCGGCGGGCGCTGACTGGATCCATTTCGATGTGATGGACAACCATTACGTGCCGAACCTGACGGTCGGTCCCATGGTTTGCCAGGCCATCCGGCCTCTGACGAAGGCGACGATCGACGTGCATCTGATGATCAAACCGGTAGACCGGATCGTCCCGGATTTCGCCAAAGCGGGTGCGGACCTCATTACCTTCCACCCGGAGGCGTCCGAGCATGTCGACCGCACCCTCTCGCTGATCCGGGATAGCGGTTGCAAGGCCGGGCTCGTCTTCAATCCGGCGACGCCGCTTGACTACATGGATTACGTGATGGACAAGCTCGATCTTGTCTTGTTGATGGGTGTGAATCCCGGCTTCGGGGGGCAGCAATTCATCCCCGGCACGTTGAGGAAGCTGAGGGCCGCGCGTGAGCGAATCGATACCTACGCGCAGGAAAGCGGCCGCCACATTCGCCTGGAGATCGACGGTGGGGTGAAGATCGATAACATCGCCGAGATCGCCGCCGCGGGGGCGGATACCTTCGTCGCAGGCTCTGCGGTATACGGTGCGGCTCGCGACACCGATTCACATCGTTACGACTCAGTCATAGCGGCCATGCGCCAAGCCCTCGCGAATGGGGCTGGGCAATGACGGCCAGTACAGTGACGGCAGAAGCGGAGAAGATATCTGCGCGCGCGGTTCTTTTCGACCTTGACGGGACTCTGCTCGACACGGTTTTCGATTTGCACGCGGCGGCCTGCGCCATGCTGCGCGATCTCGGACGCCCCGAGCTCCCAATCGAATCCACGCGGGCCTATGTCGGGCGCGGTATCCAGAATCTTGTCAAACGCATTCTGGCCGGCTCGCTCGATGCGGCCGATGACGGTGTGCCGGCGCCGGCCGAAGCCCTTGCCAGCTTTCGGCGGCACTACGCGCAGGAGAACGGCCGCAATGCCAAGCCTTACCCGGGTGTCCTCGAAGGGCTGGCGATGCTCAAGGACCGCGGCTTACCGCTCGCCGTCATCACCAACAAGCCGCAAGCCTTCACCGTTCCTTTGCTGGAGCAGACCGGACTCGCTCGTTTCTTCGATGTGGTCGTAGGCGGCGACGTTTTGCCGAAACTCAAGCCCGATCCCATGCCGCTTATCTGGGCGTGCGGACGATTAGGCGTTTCGCCAGCGGATACGGTGTTCATTGGCGACTCGGTCAACGATCTGCTCGCCGGTCGCGCGGCGGGTTGTCATGTCCTGCTTCTGCCCTACGGGTACAACGAGGGTGTCGACGTGCAGGAACTTGATTGCGATGGTATAGTCCCAAGCGTCGCAAGCGCGGCGCAATGCATCGGCGCCCGTACTCGATAGCCTAAATACCGGATGAAACCACTTCACTACAATTTGCATCTTGAGCCCGCGTTTTGGGCGGAGGCGTGGCCCTGGCGACTCTGCCGGTAAGCCCTTGTCCTCTTTCGGCGCGCGTGCGCCGAATCTCGTTGCTGTAATTGTCAGTGGAGTCGTCCATGACCGAAACGTATTTCAATCGGCTCGCCGCCGAAGGCTTCAATCGCATCCCCGTCACACTCGAGACCTTTGCCGATCTCGACACCCCGCTCTCGATCTACCTCAAACTCGCCAACGGCCCATATACCTACCTGCTGGAGTCTGTGCAGGGCGGTGAACGGTTCGGCCGCTATTCGTTCATTGGCCTGTCGAGCCCGACACGTATCGTGGTCAACGGCCATCAGGTCATGGTGCTTACCGGAAACCGTATTGCCGAGCGCGAAGACGATACCAACCCGCTGGAGTTCATCGGCAAGTACATGAAGCGCTTCCGCGCGGCGCCGTCGCCCGGGTTGCCGCGCTTCTGCGGCGGTCTCGTCGGCTGCTTCGGGTACGACACCGTGCGCTACATCGAGACGAAGCTGACGCGGACGACGAAAGCCGATGAACTCGGTACGCCGGACATCGTCCTCCTGCTTTCCGAGGAGATCGCGGTCGTCGATAACCTGTCCGGCAAGCTGACGCTCGTCGTCTTCGCCGAGCCCGGGGTTCCGGGGGCCTATCAGAAAGCGCAGGCAAGACTGAAGGCATTGCTTGCCAGGTTGCGCGAGCCGGCGACCATTCCCACGGAAATGCCCGCGCCGTCCCAAGCGGCGGTGTCCCTCTTCGGCGAGGCGCACTTCAAGCAGGCGGTGGTCAAGGCCAAGCATTACATCACCGAGGGCGACATCATGCAGGTCGTCCTCTCACAGCGCATGAGCAAGCCGTTCTCGGCCAGTCCGCTTGCGCTCTATCGCTCGCTGCGCTCGCTTAATCCTTCGCCGTACATGTTTTATTTCGACTTTGAGGATTTCCACGTCGTCGGCGCTTCGCCGGAGATCCTCGTGCGCCTCGAAGGCGACACGGTCACCGTGCGCCCGATCGCGGGAACCCGCAAACGCGGGGCGACGTTCGAGGAGGATCAAGCGCTCGCCGTCGAACTCCTCGCAGACGAAAAGGAACGCGCCGAGCACGTCCAACTGCTCGACCTCGGGCGCAACGATGCCGGCCGCGTGGCCAAGGTCGGTTCCGTCAAGTTGACGGAGAACATGATCGTGGAGCGCTACTCGCACGTGATGCACATCGTGTCCAATGTCGAAAGCAAACTGAGGCCGGGACTCGACGCGCTCGATGTCCTGAAGGCGACGTTTCCCGCCGGGACGGTGTCCGGAGCGCCAAAGGTGCGGGCGATGGAAATCATCGACGAGCTGGAACCGGTCAAACGCGGTATCTACGCGGGGGCTGTCGGCTATCTCGGGTTCCACGGCGACATGGATTTGGCGATCGCGATCCGCACGGCGGTCGTCAAGGACGGGCAACTGCATGTTCAGGCGGGGGCGGGGATCGTCGCCGACTCCGATCCGACCTCCGAATGGCGGGAGACGGAGAACAAGGCGCGTGCCGTCTTGCGCGCAGCAGAACTGGCCGAAAACGGCCTTGATACCCGCTTTGACTGAGAGGCCCGCCATGCTACTCATGATCGACAACTACGATTCTTTCACCTACAACATCGTCCAGTACTTCGGCGAACTCGGGCAGGATGTGCGTGTGTTCCGCAACGATGCGATTTCCGTCGCGGACATCGTGCGCATGAACCCCGACTACCTGGTGATTTCCCCGGGACCGGGGACACCCGCGCAAGCCGGCGTTTCCCTTGGCGCGATCCGCGAACTGACGGGCAAAATTCCATTGCTTGGGGTTTGCCTCGGCCACCAAGCGATCGGCGAGGCGTTCGGCGGCCACGTAATCCATGCCAAGAAGTTGATGCACGGGAAAGTTTCCCCCGTGATTCATAACGACGTCGGTGTTTTTCGGGGGCTGCCTAACCCGATCTCCTGCACGCGTTACCACTCACTGGCCGTTGAGCGCGAGTCGCTGCCCGATTGCCTGGAGGTCACGGCCTGGACCGATGACGGCGAGATCATGGGCTTACGCCACAAGACTTTGCCGGTCGAGGGCGTCCAGTTCCATCCCGAATCGATTCTGACCGAGCGCGGTCACGACATGCTGAAAAACTTTCTGACGAGATAAGCCATGATTACTCCACAACAGGCGTTGCAACGCACCATCGAACACCGGGAGATTTTTTTCGACGAAATGCTTGATCTTATGCGTCAGATCATGCGCGGCGAAATTTCCCCTCTAATGACTGCGGCCATCATTACGGGTCTGCGTGTGAAGAAGGAAACCGTCGGCGAGATCAGCGCGGCGGCGCAGGTGATGCGCGAGATGTCGGCGCGCATCGAGGTCGCGGACAACTCCAATTTCGTCGATATCGTCGGTACTGGGGGCGACGGGTCGAATACCTTCAATATTTCCACGGCGTCGATGTTCGTGGCCGCGGGCGCCGGCGCCAAGGTGGCCAAGCACGGCGGACGGGGTGTGTCATCCAAATCGGGCAGTGCCGACGTGCTCGAGACGCTCGGCGTCAATATCAACCTGACGCCGGCACAAGTTGGCGAGTGCTTGGAGGCAACCGGAATCGGTTTCATGTTCGCTCCGAATCATCATGCCGCGATGAAGAACGTCGCTCCCGTGCGGCGCGAGATGGGCGTGCGCACAATTTTCAATATCCTTGGGCCCCTGACCAACCCGGCCGGCGCGCCCAACTCGTTACTGGGCGTGTTCCACGCCGACTTGGTCGGTATCCTAGTGCGCGTCATGGACCGGCTCGGGGCGAAGCACGTGATGGTGGTTCACGGCAAGGACGGGATGGATGAAGTCTCTCTTGGCGCGTCGACGCTGGTCGGCGAACTGAAAGACGGAAAGATCAGCGAATACGAGATTCACCCGGAAGACTTCGGCTTGCGCATGGCGTCGAACCGCAGCCTGCGAGTCGATAGTGCCCAGGAATCGAAGGATGTGGTGTTGTCGGTTCTCGACAACGTCGCCGGAACGGCGCGCGACATTGTCGTCTTCAACGCGGGTACGGCGCTCTATGTTGCCAATCGCGCTGAATCGATCGGGCAGGGTATCGAGCAGGCACGTGAAGCGATTGCCAGCGGCGCCGCGCGCGCCAAACTGGACGAGTTCGCCCGCTTCACGCAAGGCTTCACCGCATGAGCACGGGCGACATTCTCGACCGAATCCTTGCCGTCAAACGGGAGGAAGTGGCGTCGGCCAAGGCGCTCAGGCCACTGTCCGAAGTTCGTGCAGAGGCCGATGAACAGCCGGGGACGCGGGACTTTGTCGGTGCGATCCGAAACCGGGTCGCCGCCGGCAAGGCCGCGGTTATAGCGGAAGTCAAGAAGGCCAGCCCGTCGAAAGGCGTCCTGCGCGAAGATTTTCGCCCGGCCGAAATCGCCGCCGACTACGAGGCGCATGGCGCCGCGTGCCTTTCCGTGCTTACCGACCGGTCTTTTTTTCAAGGAGCGCCCGACTACCTGCGGGCCGCTCGCGCGGCGTGCGGGTTGCCGGTGCTGCGCAAGGACTTTATCGTCGACACTTATCAAGTATACGAAGCGCGGGCCATGGGGGCCGACGCCATCCTGCTGATTGCCGCCGCTCTCGAGTTGCCTGCGATGCAGGAACTCGAAGCGGTTGCTTCAGGGCTCGGGATGGCAGTCCTGGTGGAAGTGCACGACGGTGTGGAACTTGAAGCGGCGCTGCAGCTGCGGACCCCGCTCGTCGGCATCAACAACCGCAACCTGAAGACCTTTGCGGTCACTCTAGACACCACGCTTGCATTGCTGCCCAACATTCCGGCGGGGAAGACGGTGGTGACAGAGAGTGGAATCCTCGCCGCTGAAGATGTCGCTTTGATGCGCCACCGTAACGTCAATGCCTTTTTGGTCGGCGAGGCGTTCATGCGAGCTCAGCGTCCGGGAGCCGCCTTAGTCGCACTATTTGCTGGCAGCCTGTAAAAGGAACTGTTGGGGGAGGCGGTTTGTTGCAATTTAGCAACAAATTGCCCGGCCAAGACACCCGGGTCGCCTCTTCAAGGTTGCCGTCCTCTTCCCCCTTTGCCATCATTCGTCCAGCTTCTCATCGCTGAGAGGTACAGTTTGGTGGGGCGTCAAATCTCCGCCGACCTTAAACCTAGAGGAGATTCACAATGCAAAAGAAAGTTATCGCTCTGGCAGTTGCCGGTCTGGTTTCGGGCGTTGCCTTCGCGCAAACGAACGTGACGATCTACGGTATTGCTGACGCTGGCTACGTGTATGGTTCGGACAGCTATACCGCTGGCGCCAAGAGCACCAGCAAGGTTTACTCCGGTGGACAGTCGGGTTCCCGTCTGGGCTTCAAGGGCACGGAAGATCTGGGCAATGGTCTGGCTGCGAACTTCCGCTACGAAGCCGGTATCAACATCGACGGCGGCACGGCCGCTCAAAACGGCGGCATCTTCAGCCGTTGGTCGACGGTTGGCCTCTCCGGCAAGAACTGGGGCGAAATCCAGATCGGTCGCCGCGACACGTTCATGGATGAAATGATTGGTGGTTTCGACGCTACGGGCCGTAACACGGTTTCGCAAGCTGCCCCGATCATGCGCGACCAAGGTCGTTACAGCAACATGATTGCCTACCTGTCGCCGAGCTGGAATGGCCTGCAATTCAAGGCTGGCGTTTCGACGAACGGCTGGGATGCCGCGGGTGTTGAAAACGAAAATACCCCGCTTGGCAACGTGAGCAACGTTCGTATTCTCACCGGTAGCGTCGCGTACATCAACGGCCCATTGAAAGTCGGTGCAACCTATGAGCGGAGCAAGGCTCAAAGCACCAATACGACGAGCTTTGACGCTGGCAACCAGTGGGTTATTGCTGGTGCGTACGACTTCAAGGTTGTTGCGATTAGCGCCGAGTACGGTGTGATTAACAACAGCAATGACGCCGGTATCGATATGCGCGCGGCAGGGGCGGCCACCGCAGCTTACAATACCAGCAACCCGGCGTTGACCAAAGATATTGAGAAGCGTAAGCAATGGACGGTTGGCGCGATGGTTCCGATCGGCTCGCGTGACCGTGTTGGTATCCAATACGCTCGCGGTACGAACGAGTTCTTTGCCGCTGGCAAGAGCGACGAGAAAGCTCATATGTGGGGCCTGAACTACTTCCACGACCTGAGCAAGCGTACGAACATCTACGCTGGCTACGGCAACCTGAGCCAAGACAGCGACAACACCGTCAAGTACGGTCTGGATGGACAAGGCTCGTATCAGAAGGGTTACCAAGTCGGTCTGCGTCACACGTTCTAATCTGACTTTAGTTAGTTAGCTTGATGAAACGGGCGCTTCGGCGCCCGTTTTGTTTTTGTCTTTCTCCCGTTGTCAGCCACAGAATGGACGCACATTGGACCGATCTGTCGTACCTACTTAGGGTGTTTGCGCAGATTGTTAGTGAAGTATCTCGGCTGTGCGCGGATGAATCCCCGCTTCATTGGTTTCAAATCCGCACTTGGTGTTCCTCGGTGTACGCTAATGTCACGCTCCATACATAAAGACGGTGCTTTCCCCAAGGCATCAGGCTCCCCGCGCGGCGCCACACTATTCTCTGCCAACCGCACGCGCTAAAGGACTGTAGCCAAACACCCGTTCAATCATCGAGAGGGGGCTTTCCCCCGCGCCTCCAGAATGGCGGAAAACCATCCTCAACGCTTTTCACAAAAAAAGCCGGGCGAGCCCGGCCTGTAGTACTGGGGGTCGGATGATTTCCGCCCCCGTTGCTCTTCTTTTAGTTTTAAACCCCAGTCAGCCTCCTGATCTCAGCAACTCCAGCCGACAGCATCGCCAAATCCTGCGGCGGATTGCGCTTCAACTCGTCGATGACCGCCGGGGTCCCGCTTGCGGTTATTACCTCGGCAAAGTCCTTCCGCATCAACGCATCGCGCAGACGCCGCAGCTCGCTGGCGAGTTGTGCCCGAGCCCGAGCTTGCCAGCGGTTGCCTGCCGGAAGTCGGTCGATGGCGCCAGCAAGCCACGCGAAGTCGACAAGGGTGTCGAGCTTGGCAGCGGAGGCGGTAATTTGAGCCAAGGCTTTTCCACTAGCGCGGGCGAAATCCACGAGTTCAAAAACGCCGACGATGCGTGGTCGCGCTTCGAGGATGGCTCCTACGGCGGCGTAAGCCGAGCGATCCCCGCGCACCGCCGTGAGCGTTTCGTTTACCGCCGCTTGGTACAAAGAAATCGTTTCACCGATGGAGCCGTTTTGCTGAGAGGCCAGGATTTGCCGCGTCACGGCGGCCGTCATGTCGCGCAATGCGGCCATGGAAGCGAGCTGCTCGGAGGCAGGAATCTTCAGATCGAGAGACTCGATCTCGTGCCACAGCGTCTCTACGGCGAGCAATTCGCTGGCCGCAAACCAGGCCGCCGCGATCTCCGCGGACGTCGCTCCCGTTTCGTTGCCGACCTGAATGACGAAGCTCGGTCCCATCCGGTTCACCAAGCGATTCACCAACTGCATGGTGATGATCTCGCGCCGCAGTGGGTGCGTGCTTAGTGCGTTGCCGCACTGCCGCAGCAATGGTTCCGGGAAGTAGTCGGCGAAGAGCGGCTGCAGTTCTGGCGCGTCTGGGAGCGGGGAAGCGACGATTTCCTCCTTGAGCGCGATCTTTGTGTAGGCAAGGAGAACAGCGATCTCCGGAGGCGTAAGGCCCCGGCCCATCTGAGCTCGTTCGGTGAACCCTTTATCGTCGGGCAGGGCTTCGATACGGCGATCGATCGTTCCGCGCGATTCAAGGTAACGAATCAACTGGGAATGGGCGCTCAGCAAGGCGTTCCCCACCGAAGCCTCCACCGAGATGGCCTGTGTCTGTTGGTAGTTATCGATCAGCACGAGGCGAGAGATGTCGTCGGTCATCGAGGCGAGCAGCGCGTCACGCTGTTTCATCGTCATGTCGCCGCCGGAAACGAGGCTGGAGAGCAGGATCTTGATGTTTACCTCGTGGTCCGAGCAGTCGACGCCGGCCGAGTTGTCGATTGCATCAGTGTAGATCTGCCCGCCGTTCAGCGAGTATTCGATGCGTGCCTTTTGCGTCAGGCCCAGGTTGCCGCCCTCGACCACCACCTTCACCCGTAGTTCGGTCGCATCGACACGAAGCGCGTCGTTGCTGCGATCGTTTGCGTCTTGATGGCTTTGGCTGCTGGCTTTGACGTATGTGCCGATGCCGCCGTTGTAGAGCAAGTCAACGGGGGCCTTGAGGATCGTGTTCATCAACTCGGCGGGGCTCATCTGCTCTGCCGAGACGGCGAGACGTTCGCGGACTTGCGGCGAGAGCGGAATCGTTTTCTGCGCGCGCGACCAGACGCCGCCACCTTCGGAGATGATCGACCGGTCGAAATCATCCCATGAGGAGCGTGGGAGGTTGAACAGGCGCTCGCGTTCGGCGAAGGTCTTCTCGCAGTCCGGATTGGGGTCGAGGAAGATGTGCCGGTGATCGAAGGCGGCGACGAGTTTGATTTGCTTGGATCTGAGCATCGCATTGCCGAAGACGTCGCCACTCATATCGCCGATACCGACCGCCACGAAGGGCTGCGTCTGGGTGTCGTGTCCCAGTTCGCGGAAGTGCCGTTTGGCTGCTTCCCAGGCACCGCGTGCGGTGATGCCCATCTTCTTGTGGTCATAGCCTACGGAACCGCCAGAGGCGAAGGCGTCGCCGAGCCAGAATCCGTATTCGTTGGCGATACCGTTGGCCGTATCCGAGAACGTTGCCGTCCCTTTGTCCGCTGCCACGACAAGGTAGGGGTCATCGCCGTCACGACGACGTACATTGGCCGGTGGGACGACCTTGCCGGCAACGATGTTGTCGGTGATATCAAGCAGTCCGCGAATGTATGTCATGTAGCAGGCGACACCTTCGGCCTGATACGCGTCCCGATCGCTCGGTGAAGGGAGACGTTTGCCAACGAAGCAGCCTTTGGCGCCAAGGGCGACGATGACTGCGTTCTTGGCCGTCTGTGCCTTGACGAGGCCGAGCCCTTCCGTCCGGTAATCCTCCATGCGATCCGACCAGCGCAGACCGCCCCGCGAGACGCGTGAGCCGCGCAGGTGAATGCCTTCCATGCGTTGGTTGTATACGAAGGTCTCGTACAACGGTAGCGGCTTGGGTAGGAAGGGGATTTGCTTCGAGGAGATCTTGAACGAGAGGTAAGGCTTCGGCTTGCCTTCGCTGTCCGTCTGCCAGGCGTTGGTGCGTACAGTCGCCTCGATCGCCGTGCGGTATCCGGAGAGAATCCGGTCGTCGTCGATATTGGTGACTTTTGCTAGCGCAGCGCCGAGCCTTTCACCGACGGCGTCCGCGGCAGCGTCGTCGCAATCCGGAGACAGCCGTGCGACGAAGAGTTCGGTCAACAGACGGGCAATTTGCGGATGGTTCGACAAACAACGCTCAATGTAGCCCTGACTGAACGACAGGCCCGCCTGCCTCAGATAGCGGCCGTACGCGCGCAATATGGTGATCGAACGTTCGTCGAGGCCGGCGAGCAATGTCAGGCGGTTGAAACCGTCGTTCTCGACCTCGTCACGGAGAAGCTTCTCAAGCAAGTCGAGGAAAGCTGCACGGGTCGTTTCGCCGTCCAGCGCTTCTCTCTGTGGCAGGCAGATGGCGAAGTCGGCGATGTGCAGGTCGCCCTCGCTGAGGTTGAACGGCTGTTCCGAGAGAACCGTGATCCCCAGGTTTTCGAGCAGGGGGAGGACCGCTGAAAGTGGCCTTGGGCTTCCTTTCAGGAAAAGCTTCAGGTGTTGATGCGAACCGTCTTCGCCGTAGGGGGCATTGAGCTTGATCTCGACCCGGCCGCTCTTCTCCGCTGCTTCCAGCCGTTCCAGGTCGGAGACGGCGGAAGTCGGAGGGACTTGGTCCTGGTAGGCAAGCGGCAGGGACAGACCGTAACGCCGCAAGAGCGCGTTGCCGCGTTCTTCGCCACAATGTTCGACAAGATGATGGTGGAGTTCGTCGTGCCACCCACGCACGATACGTGCGACCTCGCGTTCGAATGCCGCTGCATCGTATTGCCCGGGTTTGGTGCCGGGGTTGCGGGCAATGAGGTGCATGCGGGCCAGGCGCGATTCGCCGACTTGCAGCGAGAAATCGACGCTGTCAGCTTGGAGCGTTTCCTTGAGCAAGGCGATGATGCGTTTGCGCATTGCCGTATCGAAGCGATCGCGTGGCATATAGAGCAGCGCGGAGACGTAGCGGCCCCAGTTGTCGTCGCGCAGGAAGACGCGGACCCGGGGGTGCTCCTCCAGCATCACGATGCCGTTCGCGATGCGCAGCAGATCCTCTGTCGCGATCTCGATGAGCTCGTTGCGTGGGTAGGTTTCGAGAACGTTGATGAGCGCCTTGTCACGATAGCTGCCCGGCGAATACCCGCAAGCGGCGCGGACGGCGGCGACTTTCTGACGGACGACAGGGATCTCGGTCGTCGCAACGTGGTACACGTGCATCGCGTATAGGCCGACGAAAACGTGTTCGCCGACTACCTTTCCGGTGGCGTCGCGATGATGCACCCCGATAAAGTCGAGATAGTTGGGGCGGTGCAAGGTCGACCGCGCGTCGGCTTTCACCAAAGTGAGCGACGACGGCAAGTGGGCGATCTCTTCCAGGTTCCCTGGGATGCCGGCCAGACAACGCCCGTAACGCGGATGGTCGGCGCGCCGCAGCAGGCCCAGTCCGCCTTCAGGTTCGCGTTTGAGTTCGCCCGACGCGGTGTCGGCGCGGTAATGCGTGTAGCCGAGAAAGACGAAATTGTCGGAGGCGACCCAACGCAGGAATTCCGTGATCTCGTCGCGATCTTGGCCAGTGGAGGTTTCGAGATCGGCGATTGCCGAGGCGACGCTTTGCCGCATTGGAAGATGGTCTTCAACAGCGGCTCGAACGTCAGCCAGCACGTCGGCTAGCTCGGCCTTCAGCGCCTCGATCTCGTGAGCGTCGCTGATTCGGTCGATTTCAAGGTGTATCCACGACTCGGTGTGGCTTGCCTTCGTTCCGCGCGGCACGCTCTTCATCAGTTTCCCGCTGGCGTCACGATCGATGCCGAGAACCGGGTGAACCATGCGGTGTATGGCAAGTCCGCGACGGTATACGGTCATTGTTAGGGAATCGACCAAGAACGGCATGTCGTCGGTGACGACGTCAACCACCGTGTGCGGCGAATGCCAGCCGTGGCGGTCGAAGTCGGGCGTGTATAAAGCGACAACAGCCTGGTTTGTCGAACGTTCACTGGCCAACCGATGGTGCTGGAGCGCCGCGCTATGCAAGTCTTCGGGGCTCGCTTCGCCGAGTCCGGCCAAATCGGCATCGGCGAAATAGTGGTCGATAAATGCACTGAGCATCGGCGAGATCTTTTGCCGTTCCGATATGTCGCGCAAATCCCGGAACAGCGTGCTCTCGTTGGAAGCGACGGTTGTCATCTGACTTATCCTCGTTTGTTGGTGGAATACGGCCTAATGCCCGGCCATCTTGTGGATGGCCTTTTCAAGACCCGATGGGAAGGAAGGGTCGGGTCGTGCGCTAAAAAAACGGCGACTGGAAGCGTGGCCTGGATGCGGCCTTTTCTTATGTAGGAATCGCGTAACACCAGCCGTCTACCTACCCCAAGGTAGACCCTATAACCGGGACTATCAATAGCGCGACTTCATGCAAAACAATCAATTCATGCTGCTTCAGCGAGCCAGTCGTGTGGCCCGTGGGAGCTTATTGTTCCGGGCTTTTTTACAATCCGCAAACGATGTATATTCACCACATTGTTCTGGTTCGGAATAACAAATGAGAAGAAAGATTCCCGGTACCGAACTACTGGTCGCCTTTGAAACGGCGGCTCGGCACCAAAGTTTCACTCAGGCAGCTGAAGAGCTTTCGCTGACGCAAAGCGCGGTATGTCGGCAGATTTCGGCACTTGAGGACTATCTCGGCGTCCAGTTGTTCAACCGGATCAAGAAGCGCGTCACGCTTTCGGAAGCGGGGCAGATTTATGCCCGGCAGGTCCGGGAGAACTTGCGACGTATTGAGCACGACACGATGTCGCTGATGGCGCACCGCGGAGCTGGTGGAGTACTCGAACTCGCCGTCATCCCGACGTTCGCGACATGCTGGCTGATTCCTCGGCTTCGGCATTTCCATGCGGTGCATCCCGGCATCACGCTGGACCTTACGACTCGTGCCGAACCGTTCATGTTTACCGACACACCGTTCGATGCCGCGATTCACTACGGCGACCCGGTATGGCCGGGAGCGTTGAGCGAATTTCTTTTCGGGGAAGACATGGTCCCCGTGTGTAGTCCCGCATTATTGAAAGGCCGCACGCAGATCGAACCGGCGGAACTTGAACAATTGCCGCTCCTGCATCAGTCCGCACGCCCCGACGCCTGGCACGATTGGTTTGAGGTCGCGGGGCTGTCGAACGTGAACGCCATGGGCGGTTCGCGCTATGAGTTGTTCGCCATGCTGGTCGAAGCCGCCAAGGCCGAGCTCGGCGTAACGCTTGTCCCGCGTTTTTTCGTGCTCAAGGAACTTGCTTCGGGAGAGTTGGTGACTCCATGCCCGCAAGTGCTGCACAGCCAGCGAAGCTACTACCTCGTCTATCCGGAAAACAAGGTAGGTTCCGCATCGCTACAGGTTTTCCGCCAATGGTTGCGGGACCAGGCGGCGGAATACCGCGAAGCGGTTCTTGAGGCCATCCCGGCCTGACGCAGGCCCTTCTCATCGGCGGTTGGACCGGGCTTCTCTTGGTGCCGACACCGTCCTGACCCCTTAAGCGTCCCGCACTTCTCCCTCTCGATTTTTCCGTTGACATCGTTTACATCATACGTATGATGTAGAAAAAGGAGTGCTCGTGGCTACGTTACATCGGCAGACTTTGGAACGGCTCGGCGAGGAAATCTGCCGGGGTATGTATCGACCTGGCGAAACCTTGCCGATCGAACCCGTTCTATGCGAACGCCTGGGCGTCAGCCGCATCGTCGTGCGCGAGGTAGTCAAGTCGCTGGCCTCGAAAGGCATGCTCGAGGTCCGGCGAAAGCTCGGGACCGTGGTGCTGGAACCGGCAGCCTGGAACCTTTTTGATCCCGACATCATTTCTTGGCGGGGACGTACGCAAACGTTCGACGAGCCGCTCGCCTGCGAGATGATGGAGCTGCGCCGCATCATCGAACCGGCGGCATGCCGCTTGGCTGCCGCCCGGATCGAGGATGACGAGCGCGAACGGCTGGCGGCGGCGCTCGAAGCGATGCGGCGGGCCATCGGCGGCGATGGGGACTATGTCGCTGCCGACTTCGAGTTTCACTCGGTGATTCTTGCCGCATGTCGCAACCAGTTCGTGCGGCAAATGCAGAACGCCATGGCGGCCGTTCTGCATACGAGTTTCGACCTCGTGTCGGAGGTGCCGGGTGGTCCTGAACGCTCTTTCCCGATGCACGAAGCGTTGTGCGCGGCGATCCGGAAAGGCGATTGCGATGCCGCGGAACGGGCCGCGGTGACGATCATCGAGCAGGCCGAACGCGATCTCCAAGAACACTTCAAGCGCGCACGCCGCTAGACCGGCCGCGCATCTTTATCACAGCTAGGAATCCTATGAAGATTACATCGATCGAAACGCTGCGAACCGAGGAGTTCGCCAACGTGCTCTGGGTCCGCGTCCATACCGACGCGGGTGTCATTGGGCTAGGTGAAACCTTCTACGGCGCTGGCGCTGTAGAAGCACATATCCACGACACGCTCGCAGGGCGACTGCTCGGACGCAATCCGCTGCACATCGAAGCGCTGAACAAACTGATGGTGGATCTGCCGATGGCTCAGTCCTCCACCGGGGCCGAGTATCGCGCCGCGTCGGCGATCGACATCGCGCTTTGGGACCTCTTCGGCAAGGTGTGCGGCCAACCGGTGCATCAGATGCTCGGCGGGCAGTGTTTCGACAAGGTACGCGTCTACAACACGTGCGCGGGATACAAGTACGTTCGCTCCAACAACATCCGCTGCGTCACGGGCAGTTGGAACGCCGGCGAAAAATCGGGGCCGTACGAAGATCTCGATGGGTTCATGAACCGTGCGGACGAACTCGCCGAGAGCTTGTTGGCGAGCGGTATCTCAGCAATGAAAATCTGGCCGTTCGATCCGTTTGCGATCGAGAACAACGGCCTTTTCATCTCTGCCGCGCAGTTGAAGAAGGCGTGCGAGCCGTTCGAGAAAATTCGCAGGGCGGTCGGTGACAAGATGGAAATCATGGTCGAGTTCCATAGCCTCTGGAATCTGCCGACCGCGAAGAAGATTGCCCGAGTCCTCGAACAGTATGAGCCGACCTGGTACGAAGATCCGATCCGCATGAACTCCGCCGCCGCGTTGCGGGAGTATGCGCAATCTACCCATGTGCCGGTATGCGCCAGTGAAACGCTCGGGTCGCGTTATCCGTTCAAAGACATGCTGGAAGCCGGAGCCACGCAGATCGCGATGGTGGATCTCTGCTGGACCGGCGGGCTCACGGAGGGACGAAAGATCGCCTCGCTCGCCGAAACGTGGCACCGGCCGTTCGCCCCGCACGACTGCACGGGACCTGTCGGTTTCATCGCGGCGGTCCACGCCTCGTTCAGCCAGCCCAACACCCTGATCCAGGAGTCGGTCCGCGCGTTCTACACAGGCTGGTACAAAGAACTCGTCACCGCGGTACCGCGTATTGAAAACGGGTACGTCTATCCGATGGAAGGGCCGGGCCTGGGCGTCGAACTCCTGCCCGAAGTATTCCAACGCCCGGATCTGACGCGCCGCGTCAGCGAACTGAATTGAGGAACAGGAAAAGCTATGTCTAGGTTATTTGATCTGACGGGACGCACGGCGTTGATTACCGGGTCGGTGCGCGGCATCGGGTTCGCGCTTGCCGAGGGATTGGCGGCAGAAGGTGCACATGTGATCATCAACGGACGCCATCGCGAAGCGGTGGACGAAGCGGTTGGCAAACTGACGGAGAAAGGGCTGGCCGCCAGTGGTGCGGTTTTCGACGTGACCGATGAAGCCGCCGTCGAAAACGCGTTTGCCGATTTCGATCGGCGAGGCATTGAGGTGCACATCCTCATCAACAATGCCGGCATCCAGTTCCGTAAACCGATGGTCGAGCTCGAACTCAAGGATTGGCAGCGTGTCATCGATACCAACTTGACGGCGGCATTCATCGTCGGTCGGGCGGCGGCAAGGCGCATGATCGCGCGCGGGCGCGGCGGCAAGATCATCAACATCGGCTCACTGACCAGTGAGGCGGGGCGGGCCACGGTGGCTCCGTATACGGCGGCTAAAGGGGGTATCAAGACCCTGTCGCGGGCGATGGCGGCCGAATGGGCGTCGTTCGACATCCAGGTGAATTCGATCGGTCCCGGCTACATCCTCACGGACATGAACGAAGCATTGATCAGCAACGCGGCATTCGACGCGTGGGTCAAGAGCAGCAACCCGGCGGGACGGTGGGGACGGCCGGACGAGCTTGTCGGTACCGCGGTTTATCTCGCGTCGGACGCATCGAGCTACGTGAACGGACAAATCATTTACGTGGATGGCGGCTGGCTATCGGTTCTGTAGAGAAAAAGAACGGGGCGCGGGAGCAAGGCCGCCTCGCAAAAGTGGTGTTGGTCATCGTTGCAATTTTCAATCGAGGAGAGTTAGACATGAGTGGAAGGATGCTGAAGCGGGTGGTGGTGGGGCTGGCGCTGGGGGCGTTGGCGACGGGGAGTGCGCTGGCGACGGTGACGGGGAAGGTGGGGCACGCGATGCCGGAGAGCCACCCGCAAGCGATCGCGATGAACAAGTTTGTCGAGTTGGCGGCGAAGTACACCAACAATAACGTCCAGCTCAAGGCCTTCCACAGTGCCGTGCTGGGCAGCGACGAGAAGCAACTGCAAGCCGTGCAGACCGGCACGCAAGAGTTCTACATCGGCACGCTCGCCCCGTTCTCCACGCGGGTCAAAGAAGTGCAAGTGTGGGACCTGCCGTTCATGTTCGCCAACACCAAGGAAGTCTACGCCCTGCTGGACGGTGCCGCGTGCAAGAAGATCTTCGAGAAGGTGGAAGCCACCGGCGTGCATGGCCTCATGTGGACCGGCATGGGGTTTAGAAACCTCTCCAACAGCAAGCGCCCGGTGACCAAGCTCGAAGACATCAACGGCCTCAAGGTCCGCGTCATGGCCAACCCCGTCGCGCTCGAAACCTGGAAGACCCTGGGCGCCAACGCCGTCCCGATGGCCTTCTCCGAAGTCTTCACCGCGCTCGAGATCAAAGCCATCGACGGCCAAGAGAACCCGCTGGTGCACATGTACGCCAACAAGATGCAGGAAGTGCAGAAATACATCTCCCTGACCAACCACGTGTACACCCCGGTGGCCCTCGTCGTTTCCAAGAAATTCTGGGACGGCCTCTCCGACGCCGACAAGCAAGGCGTCCAAAAGGCGGCTGACGAAGCCAAGATCCTGCAGCGGCAACTGCTCGACGAAGGCGACAAGGAAGTGATCGGCAAGTTTGGCACCGCCGGCGTCAAGGTCAACGAAATCGCCCCGGCCGAACTCGCCAAGATCCAAGAGAAAGTCAAACCCGTCGTCGCCAAGTTCGCGCCGCAGATCGGAGAAGACTTCATCAAAGAGTTCTACGCCGAGATTGACAAGGCCCGGGCGGGCAAATAAGGCGTCGGGGACACCCCAACGGCGGGGAAAGGCAGAAGAGCGCTTTTCCCCGTTTTTTTGACCTGACGTACCGCCGGCGTGA
>NZ_JANZKY010000007.1 GCF_025770765.1 Propionivibrio soli
CCGCGCCCCAGCATTCGAATCACCGTCCGCCGCAGCTGCTCGCGCGCTGCTGGCTCAAGCTTTCTGACATCGATCTTTCCCATGTCAGGAGTATACGACTGTTTTCTATTTTAGGACCGGGTTAATAACGCGAAAAGACTAGTTAGCTGACGAGCCCTCTGTGACATCCAGGGAATGGCGAGAATAGGTTGCGGCGCTCTGTTCGCTCGGCTCGCAGGTGGCCGGCGGCAGGGAAGGGAACAGTCCCGTTGCAGGTGCCATTGAATCTGTATCGCGGATGGCTGAAACGGTGACGCCTTATGCGAAAAGGAAACCGGGGCGGGTGGCTGATTGATGACCTCCCGGCCAAACTTAAGCACGCAGCATGGAGTTGGTCCGGGCTGGGCAGCCGGACCAACTCAAGCGACCTCTAGAGTAGGGCTATATTCGGCCCATCAACAACAGAACAATGACGATGACGAGAACGAGGCCAACGCCCCCGGTCGGGCCGTAGCCCCACGCACGGCTGTGGGGCCAACTCGGGATGACACCAATCAAAACCAGGATCAGAACGATCAGCAGGATGGTTCCTAGAGACATTCCACACCTCCTCAAGTTGGGCCGTTAATCGGTACCGCCGCGTCGGCCACATGCACGAGGTTTGCTCACCTCGCAGGTGCGAGGCAGGCACTAGAGGTTGGCAGGCACGGCGATTTGAACCGAGGCGACGGACACGGGCATCTTTCATACCTGCGCTCGGAGAAGGCGGAGGCAGCCCTGTCTTGCATGGCGAGGATTGACGCGATTCGTCCTTGCTTACAGAGACGGTGGCGCGAGGCTACTAAAGAGAGGAGAAGCGGTGAGGGCCGGGGTGGGGCGGGGAAACCCGCCCCGACATAACCGTTCGGGGCGGGGGCCCGCCGCTCCGCAATGCTTCAGCCAGCAGCGGGCTTAGGCGCGCTTGCCGGGGCCGGTTTTGAACCGGCCGGACGCGGGATGCCAAATTTATCCGGCGATTGTTTTGCTCCGCCCGCATCATGGATGAGCCAAGTCATCTGTGATTGCCACGACTTGATGTAGTCCTTCGCTTCCTTGCCTGTCAGACCCATCAGAGTGAAGCCGTTCATTTCGGCGAAATCCTTGAACGTGGGATCGTCGAACGCCGTCTTGAAAGCGGCAGCCAACTTATCGATGATTGGCTGCGGCGTTCCCTTCTTGACCCAGACGCCATAGAAGAAACCCGGCGTTTTCATGATGTCGGAATAGGCCGGATTCAACTTCGTGATTGCCGGGACGCCCGGCAACGCCGGATTTTCCGAGTCCTTCATGATGGCCAAGGCTCGGAATGCGCCGCTACCAACGTTCTGTGCCGCGGCACCGATCGCCAACCCGCTCACTTCGACCTGACGGTTCAACAACGCGGTAATCAATGGCCCGTCACCCTCGAAGGCCACCGGCTTGAACGTGACACCTTCGATCTTGTTCAGAATCAACGACGTTACATGCGGTTGCCCGCCGATACCGCTGATGCCGATGGTCACTTTTCCCGGGTCTGCCTTCGCGGCGGCGATGAGGTCGGCATAGGTCTTGAACGGCGACGCTTTGGGAACGACGATGACGGTCGCACCCTGGACGAAGAGCATGATCGGCTCGAAGTCGTCATAGCTCAGCGGCGAGATATCGAGCACTTGATACAACGCGGGGTTTTCGGCGTGGTAGAGCAACGTGTAGCCGTCGGCTTTTGCTTCGTTGACGGCCTGCATGGCGACAGACCCGGTGGCCCCTGTTTTGTTGGATAACCTGATGTTTCGCCCGAGCGCCTTCTGCACCGCAGGGGTCAAGCGTCGGGAAACGGCGTCGGTTCCCCCTCCGGCACCCCAAGCAATGATGCCTTCAATGTTCTTTTCCGGATATTTGTCGGTACTGTCGCAACCGCCAAGAGCCAAACCGGCGACGGCCAGGATGGCGGCTATACACGCCTTCATCTTCATTCTCGAACACCCTCCCAATTGATAACGCGGATAAGCGGTTTGCACCATAGCGGAAGAAGGTGCATCCCACCGTCGTTTAATGCAACGCCCCGGCGACAAACGGTTATTTGCGTTCACCGGCGACGCCCAAAAAAGAGTTTTCCGGATGCTGTCTACCCGAAGGTTCTAATTTGTCTTACTAGCCGAAATCCGCTCCGTCTACAGCTTTCCTTTGCTGCAGGACGAGTGCCAAGTCCACGACGCATAGGCATGGCTTCGGTCGTCGCTTTCCCACCAGTTCTAGTTACTTAAACGAATGCCAGTTCAACCTTCAATTGTGGGAGCGTAACAAGAATGGACGGTCTGTCGCAACGCTAACGTCAAATAGCGGGCGCTATCAACATGAAGGCAGCGCTGAAAAACCACGTTTTAGCAGATGGTGGCCAGGCTGTCCTCTCAGACCCGGCGGAGATACAAAGTGTGTTCCGCGTAAGGCGAAGCGGATCAGCGGATTGGTGCGATGGTGGCAAGCGAGTGCCGTAAGGTTCTCCTTCACGGCACTCGCTTGCTTACTTGGCGCCGAACAGCAAGTTAGGCAACCACAAGGATAACTGCGGGATATACGACACGAGGAAGAGCACGATGATGTTCCCGACCAGAAATGGAAAGATCGCCCGAATTACAGGCCATAGAGGCTGCTTCGCGATGTTGGCGCACACGAAAAGGCAGACTCCGACAGGGGGCGTCGTCAAGCCGATCATCAGATTCAGCACGGCGAACGTGGCGAAATGCACCGGGTCTATACCGACTCCAGTCGCCACCGCGAGCAAGGTGGGGAAGAGGATGATCAGCGCCGCAATCGTCTCCATGAACATCCCGACGATCAACAACAAGATATTGATCAGCAGAATGATCAGCGCCTTGTTGCGGGTGATCGAGAGCATCGTTTTCGCAATCGATTGAGGAATCTCTTCCGACGCCATGATCCACCCGAACACGTTTGCGATCCCTACCAGAGCCAGCAGGGCCGCCGACGTAATTGCGCTGTCGACCACGATTTTCGGCACGTCGCGCAATGTGATGCCCCGGTAGATGTAAACGCCGACGACGAAAGCGTATACACAAGCCAAAATGGCCGTTTCTGTTGGCGTGACCAGTCCGCTCAGCATGCCCCCCACAATGAGTGCGGTCAGCATAAGAGCCCAGAACGCACCGAGGAACGCGTTCCAGAGTTCCCGCCATCCTTTCCATGGTTGTCGCGGATATCCATTCTTGACGGCCAGGATGTAGCACACCGCCATCATCCCGAGTCCCAGCAAAATGCCCGGAATGGCACCGGCCATGAACATTCTTCCCACGGAAACCCCGGTAAGCGCACCGACGATGATCATTGGCACGCTGGGAGGGATGATCGGCCCAACGGTAGATGCAGCGGCGGTAATTGCGGCAGCAAAGGCAACGGGATAGCCTTCCTTCCTCATCCCCGGGATCATCACGGCGCCAATCGATGCGGCTTCGGCGACGGCTGTCCCAGATATGCCGGCAAACAGCATCGATCCCGCCACGTTGGTGAGACCCAGACCACCGCGAACCCAACCGACGCCTGCGCTCGCGAAACGGATGATGCGGTCGGTAATGCCGCCTCCATTCATGAGGCTGCCTGCCAAGATGAACCCCGGGATGCAGAGCAGGACGAAAGAATCCACTCCTGCGAAGATCTTCTGCGGGAAAACCACCAGCGGGATGTCGGCGTAAAAATACAGGTAGGCGACCGAGGAAACACCCAGGCAGATAGCAACGGGTACGCCGATGATTAGGCAGATGATGAACGTGCCGAAAAGGATTGAAATTCCCATGTCATGCCTCGCCAACTGAGTGTTGTTTTGGCGCGTCTTCGCTGCCGTCGGTAAGAATTCGGAGGAATTTGATGAATCCGAATATGCCGAGCAGGGCGGCAAAGAACAGCATCGAGGCGTGGATGTACTGCATTTCGATCTGCAGGATGGGTGAGGTCTGCATCGCACCCGAGAGTGTGAATTCCCAAGCCCCGGGAACGAGCACAAAACCTATTAGTGAAACGAGTGCCGCGGAAACCAGCTCGCAGAAGCGGCGGCCGGCTTTGGGCATGACCATTAATGCGAGATCGACGTTGACGAGATCCCCGGTCACGACCGACGCACCGACACCTAAGCCCATGATGTAAAGCAGCGAGACCCGGGAAGCTTCTTCCGTCCAAACTGGAGGTTGCGCCATGAAGGTGCGCGCGAATACTTGCACGACCACGGCAACAATCATGAGCGCAAAGAAAACGAAAACGCCCCCCCGGATGAGTTTTTCGAGTTGCTTAAGAATTCCGACCATTATTTGCCTCTCCATGAACGCACAGACCCCATCCTGCCCCGGTTTACATTGCACGGGAGCGGGAGGGGGCCACTAAAACTGCAGAACTCAGTCGCAGACTAATCGGCGTAGAGTTTCTGGATGGTCGGCTTGACTTCTTCTTTTGCTGCCGCGAGCACGGCTTCCTTGGCTTTCTTCGCGAAACCTGACTGGTCGGTATCGACGAACGTCATTCCCTTCGCTTTCAGTTCGGCCTCGAGATTCTGCTCGTCAGCCAGCATGAGTTGGCGTTCATAAGCTTGCGTACGTTTCGCCGCTTCGGTCACTGCTTTCTGCTGGTCAGCATTGAGTTTGTTGAACGATTTCTGGCTGATAGCCAGATAGATCCATGAGCGAACGTGCGCAGTTCGATTAACGTACTTCTGAACTTCGAAAAAGCTTGCTGACTTGATCAGCGCCAGCGGGTTTTCCTGCGCTTCGATGACGCCGGTCTGCAAGGACGTGAATACTTCACTGAATGCCATCGGAGTCGGTTGGGCACCAACACCACGCCAGAACTGCATGAAGACAGGAACGTTCGGGACGCGCATGCGCAGCCCCTTCACATCGTCAACGGTCTTTATGGGCTTGTTGCTCGTCAAGTAGCGCGGTCCCCTGGCGAAGTAAGCAAGCGGAATGATCTTCGCCTTTTCAATGATCTCTTTCTTGATTTCTTCCCCGAGCGGGCCTGAAACGGCCTTGTCCATTTCGGCGAGGTCTTTGAACGCATAGGGAATGGCCAGAAGCGCTGCCTTCGGCGCCCAGTTTTGCAAAGATTCACCCGTAATCGTCATGTCGGCCGTGCCGAGCTGCATGCCATTGATCAAGTCCATTTCCTTCCCGAGCGAATCATTCGGGAAAACCTTGACCTCGACTTTGCCGTTCGTGAGCGATTTGACTTCCTCCGCGAACTTCAGCGAAGCCTTGTGCCAGACGTTGTCTTCGTTCGCCAGATGGCCGAGCTTCAGCGTTATGTCCGCGGCGTAAAGACCGCTAGAGAATGCGAACGACAGGGTCCCGAGAATGGCCAACCGAGCAATTTTCTTATTGATTCGAAGCATTTCCCTCTCCTCTCATACGGGTTGATAAAACGAAAAGTGATCATGTGCGCATCCCTCGCACATGATCACCGTTTTCTTGATGCCTTGCTGACCTTCAGCAAGCGGCTTCCTCAATACAGTGATGTGCCAACGTTATCCTTTTCCGAACACCATATCGGGCAGGAAGAGTACGCTCGTGGGCCACACGATCATCAACACGACCAAACCGATTACGGCCAGAATCAATGGCAAGGCCTCCTTCGTATACTCATCCATCGGACACTTCAGCATACCGCAGACCGTGAACATCGCGACGCCGACGGGGGGCGTCATGCCGCCGAGGGTCACGCAGGTCATCATGACCAAACCGAAGTGGACAGGATCGATGCCGACGCGGGTAATGATGGGCACCAGTATGGGCGTGAGCAAGAGGACGATGACGGTGCTCTCGAGGAACATGCCAAGCGCGATGATGAAAGCGATTATCAGCAACATCAAAGCGATCCTGTTTTCGGTGATTCCGGCCAGGAAGGCGGCAGCCGATTGAGGAACCCCTTCAAGTGTGATCATGTAGCCGATCATCGACGAGAACATGATGATGAGCATGATCATGCCGGTGTCGGTGACGCTATGCCGCAAGGAGTTCACCAGTTTTTCGATGCTCAATTCCCGGTAGATCGCCATGCCGACGAAGATCGCGTAAGCGACGGCAAATGCGCCTGCCTCAGAGGGGGTGAATATCCCGTAGCGGATACCGACGATAAGCAGGATGGGGAACATCAATGCCCATTTGCATTCCCATACGTTGCGAAGGATCGTTGCGACGGGGGGAAATTCCTTGAGAGTCGGCTCGTACCCGCGCTTGCATGCGACGCGATACGCCATGCCCATCAGGACAACCGTCATCAGTACGCCGGGAACGACGCCGCCGACGAATAGCCGTCCGATCGAGATGTTCCCCATGAAACCGTAGAGGATCAGCCCGATGCTCGGCGGAATCGTGGCCGTGATCAGCGAGCCGACAGAGATGACGGCGCATGCGTATCCTTTCGTGTAACCATCCTTCAGCATGGCCGGGCCCAGGATGCGCGCCTCCATCGCCGCGTCCGCCACCGCAGAACCCGAGACACCACCCATCAATGCGCTGAGCATGATGGCTACTTGGGCAAGGCCTCCTCGCATCCAGCCAGTGAGCACGGTCGACAACTGGATCAACCGAGCCGTGATGCCCGATTCGTTCATCAGGTGACCGGCAAACACGAACAACGGTACGGCAAGTAGTGGAAAGGATTGGGTGACTGTCGTGATTTTTTGAATCGCGATCCCTGTCGGGACCGGACCAAAAATGTAGAACATCACAGCCGATATGCCGATGGCAAAAGCTACCGGCATGCCCATGAACATCAGGAATAAGAAAAGTAAGGTAAGCGTGCCGCTCATGTCAGATCACCGTTCCGTCGTGGCCTTCAAGGGAGAGCGTCTCTTGGCCGGTCAAACCCCGGTAAAGGCGCCGAAGCGTCGTTGCAAGCATCAAGGCGCAGCCTGCCGGAATGGCGGAAGTCACCCAGCTGTAGCTGATGCCAACGTCGCCAAGTTCGCGCTCTTTGTTCATCAGAGTGAGATCGACGCCATACCAAATCAACATGGCGAGAAAGCCGGCGATTGCGAACAACCAGATAATCGCGATGACCCGCCTCGTTTGGGGCGAGAAATGACGTACGAGGATGTCGATCTCGATATGCGCGTTCTTCTTCATCGCCAGATCGGCGCCGAGGACACAAGCCCACACAAAAGAAAGCTGAGCCAAATCGACAGCCCAGATGACGGGTGAGCCGAGTGTTCTCGTTACCGCGCCGACGAGGACGAATGCCGAGGTACAGGCAAAAAACGCCATGGCAAGGCGTTCCTCCTGTTTAATCAAGATGTTCCTTACCATGGCGCATTTTCTCCTAGCGACCCAGAATCGCGTTGACCTGCTTGCGCAAATCCGTGTACCCGAGCTTCTCGTAGACGACGTTAGTCGAGGCTACGAACGGCTTGATGTCGATCTCTTCGATCTTCACGCCTTTTTCAGTCATCAATTTTTCGTAGTTCTTGAGCGAATCGATCGTCGCATTCGAAGCGGTGTCGCCGGCCTTCAGGGCTTCCTCGCGCACGATTTTCTGCAGGTCGGCCGGAAGCTTGTCGAACCATGCCTTCGAACCGACCAGGCCGGTGATCAGCTGGATATGCCCAGTCTTAGTGATGTACTTGATGACCTCGAATAGCCGCTGGCCATAGGTCGCGGGATGCTGAGCTTCAGCTGCGTCGATAGCCTTCATCTGCAGCCCTGAGTAAACCTCTGCCCAAGGCATGGGTGTCGGCGTTGCGCCAAGTCCGCGGACAGTTTCCAGCCACACCGGCGCGCCCGGCGTACGCATGCGTACCCCAGCGAGGTCGGCGGGCTTCGTGACCGGCTTTGTGGTGAGGAGATGACGGTCGCCTTGATACCAGTTGAACGAGAACACCTGGTGACCGGACGCATTGCGCAGTTTTTCCACCCAGCTTTCAAACAGCGGGGAGGTAACTACCTTGCGCATTTCCGCGAAATTGTTGGCGATATAGGGGGCGCCGAGAACGCCGAATTCCTTGACGAATGGAGCGAGACGGCCGCCGTCAACCAGCACCGCTACACCGGCACCGGCTCGGGCTTGTTCGAGCACGTCTTCATCTGCACCAAGTTGCGAGCTTGGGTAGAGCTTGACCTCGATTCGACCACCGGAGCGCTTCTCGACTTCTGCCTTGAACTGGTTCAGTCCCTTGAACATCGGGTCCTCCAGCGTTAGCGCAGAACTGACATTCAGCTTGTATTCGCCGGCGGCATTTGCCCCGCCACAAACCGTGAATCCAACGGCCATTGACATCAGCAACAGCATTTTCTTCATGACTCTCACTCCTGGATATGAATCGGTTTACGTTTTATTGCCGCGCATGCGGCGACCCTGCTCTTGTATGGTAGAACGTTTCTTTTTCATTCGCAAGCGGTAAAGAACGGTTCTATATACGTTCTTCATTGGGGTCGCGATTGTCAGACAGAATGGGACGCGCAAGGTTACAATCTGCATTGCACTGAGCACGTTTGTCTTGCCTTTTATCATGTCGCCTAGTATGGTACGAATGTGGCGGCTACGTTGCGAATCATGCCGGCCGAAACGATAGGAGATATGAGATGAAAATAGTGGGAGCCGACGTCATCGTATGCTGTCCTGGCCGGAACTTCGTGACGTTGAAAATCACGACGGATGACGGTGTGACGGGATTGGGAGACGCGACGCTCAACGGTAGGGAGCTAGCCGTCGCCTCGTACCTGAAGGACCACGTTTGCCCATTGCTGATCGGCCGCGATCCCCGAAAGATCGAAGATACTTGGCAATATCTTTACAAAGGCGCCTATTGGCGGCGCGGGCCAGTCACGATGTCGGCGATTGCGGCCGTCGACATGGCTCTCTGGGATATCAAGGGAAAGCTCGCCAACATGCCTGTTTACGAGTTGCTCGGTGGAGCGTCGCGCGAAGGCGTAATGGTTTATTGCCACGCCACGGGCCGCGACATTCCAGAAGCGCTGGACGCCTTTGCCCGTTATCAGGAGAAAGGTTTCAAGGCGATCCGTGCCCAATGTGGTGTTCCGGGAATGAAGTCCGTTTACGGGGTATCAAAAGGCGGTGCTTACGAGCCGGCGACGAAAGGTTGGCCCGAAGAGCAGGCGTGGTCGACGGAAAAATACCTCGACTTCGTGCCGAAGCTTTTCGCCGCGGTGCGAGAGCGTTTCGGATTTGAGCCGCACCTTCTGCATGACGTCCACCATCGCTTGACGCCGATCGAAGCGGCTCGTCTTGGCAAGTCCGTCGAGGATTATCGCCTCTTCTGGATGGAGGACCCCACACCGGCCGAGAATCAGGAAGCGTTTCGCTTGATCCGGCAGCATACGGTGACGCCGATCGCGGTTGGCGAAGTTTTTAATAGCCTTTGGGACTGCAAGGATCTCATCGAGGAGCAGTTGATCGACTACATCCGCATGACGATTACTCATTCGGGGGGCATCACCCACTTGCGGCGCATCGCGGACTTGGCCGCGATCTACCAAGTGCGTACGGGAAGCCATGGTCCGTCCGATCTGTCGCCCGTGTGCATGGGAGCCGCGCTGCATTTCGACCTGTGGGTTCCCAATTTTGGGGTGCAGGAATACATGGGTTATCACGAGCAGACGATGGAAGTGTTCCAGTGTGCATGGAGCTTTAATGACGGATTCATGCATCCAGGCGACAAGCCCGGTCTGGGCGTGGAAATCGACGAGAAGCTTGCTGCGAGGTACCCATACGAGCCTGCGTACCTTCCGGTCGCTCGGCTGGAGGATGGTACGCTCTGGAATTGGTAGAAGCTTCCGTATTTTGGGCACGGATTGAAGCCGTCTTTTCTAGGCGGCTTCAACCGCGCGGCGCCTCTTCTTGGTGCCGCCCTACAAGCGCCCGTCCCGCGCAATGCTTCGATAGGCTGTGTGCGTGGTCTTCGATTTTCTAGCCCCTTTGCTGCCTCCCGGCGTTATTCGCGTTGCGTGGGGTCGGCATGTATGCGCACATATGTTGCATATTGAATGCGGCAGAGCCGACGAATATGTTATCCCCAGACAACAGCGTTTCTTGAGCAGAGGGCTGCTGTTTTCGGTTCCCCTAGATGAGTAGCAGGTAAGAAAAAGCCGGCGATTTCGCCGGCCAGTGTTGAACTACTGTCGTAAGCACAACGTGCTCAACCGAGGAGAAGGCGCTGCTCGAGGCGAGGGAGGAGAGGATGCTCGCATCGTCAGCTTCTTGTTGAAGTTTGATGTATTACGCGATCTGATTCAGTCTCGGACGGCGATACGCTAATTTCTTCACGCTATTGCGTTCGACTTCTTGTATGGTAGTCGACTTTGGGTTCGTGCGCAAGCGAAAAGCGAGACGCCGGAGCAGGAAGATTCCATAGGGGGCGTCGCGCGAAGGCATCCGCGGCTCCCGCCCGAGCGCGGCTACAATTAATTTCCAGCGAACTCCTCAGGCCTCGAAAGCGGCAACGATGCGCTTTTCCACTCGCTTGATCATCGCCTCGCTGAGACGGCGAGCGGATTTGGCCTGCTTGAGACGGATGGCATCGTAAAGTTCCCGGTGCTGCGCGATGGTTTCCTCGCGTGTAGAAGCATCGGAAACGTACGTGGCATCGAAGACGGCGCGTTGCAGGATGCCGATTGCTTCGCCCAACTGTTCGATGACATAGTTATGAGCGGCGGCGACGAGTGCCTGGTGGAAGCGAACATCTGCAGAGTTGAAGGCCGGCTTGTCGTCGCGATATTTCGCCATGTCGTTGACGGCGGATTCCATCTCCATGAGATCGCACGCGGTGGCGCGTTCCGCTGCCCATTCAGTAATGGCCGGCTCCACGACACTACGTGTTTCGAGAAGCAGGCGAACAAGTTCCGGGTTGTCTGGCCCGGACAACGCCCAGCGCAACACGTCGACGTCCAGATAGTTCCACTTTTCCTTCGGCATGGCTTGCAAACCTGAGTGCTGCTGAACCTTAATCAGCCGCTTGGCGGCCAGCACCTTGACGACTTCGCGCAGAGTCGCACGCGACAATTCGAACGTCTTGCATAGCTCGGTTTCGCTCGGGAGCGGCGAGCCTGGGGCGTAGGTTCCCTCAACAATCTGTTGTCCGAATTCTTCTACTACCCGGCTGAGCTTGGTTATTGAGTTCTTCATATCGCTGTTTAGGAATTAAGGCCGAGAGGCTTCGATGCGGGGCCGCCCTTCGGCGTGGTGATACGCCTCAATTGTCTGACAATATACCAATTAATGTTTGACAAGAAAAATCGCGAGGCGCTAGTATGGTATCGCCTCGCGAGTCGTCGTTGCCATGTCCAGGAAGCGAGATGGTGACCCGCATCGTGGGGTTGTCAGTCCCTGGCTTTGCCTTTACGCGATTGCCGGGCGGCAGAAGGAAACTTTTTCTCTTTCGCACCGATCGCCAGGGGCTGCGCGACACTGGATACGAGGCCAAGGCGGGGTGCCTCCAAAGGTTGATAGGAGTTAGGACATGGAAGCGTTGGCCTGCGTGTTACACGCGGAAAAGGACTTGCGGCTGGAACCGGTTCCGGTTGCCGAAATGCAAGATGACCAAGTGCTCGTACGGGTTGGTGCGGGAGGTATTTGCGGGTCCGACCTGCACTACTACCTGCATGGAGGCTTTGGCGTTGTTCGCGTCAAGCAGCCGATCGTGCTTGGGCACGAAGTGGCGGGGACAGTGGAGTCGGTGGGTGCCAACGTGAAGCGCGTTAAACCGGGAGACCGAATCGCGCTTAACCCGAGTCGGCCTTGCGGCAAGTGCAAATTTTGCCAGGCGGGCGAGCATCAGCATTGCCTGGACATGTGGTTTTACGGCAGCGCCATGCGCATCCCGCACAGCCAAGGCGCCTTCCGCGAACTCATTGTGGTCGAGGAGCACCAATGCGAGCCGGTGGGCGATCAAGTGTCTCTCGGAGAGGCGGCGTGCTGTGAGCCTTTGTCGGTGGCTCTCCATGCCGTTCAGCAGGCCGGGGCGTTGACGGGCAAACGGGTGCTTGTGACGGGTTCCGGTCCAATTGGTGCGCTTGTCGTTGCTGCTGCCCGGTTTGCTGGCGCGCTGGAAGTCGTAGCTACGGACCTGCATGATGCGGCGTTGAAGAAGGCTACCGAAATGGGTGCTACCCGGACGGTTAATGTCTCGGTCGAACCGGGGTTGAAGTCGGAAGAGTTTACGGCCGACAAAGGCTACTTCGATGTCGTCATCGAGTGTACCGGTGCCGCCGTTGTGCTCAAGGACGTTATCCCGGCTCTTCGCCCGCGCGGCACCATCGTGCAGGTAGGCGTGACCGGCGAAGTCCCGATTCCGATCAATGCCATCGTAGGGAAGGAGATACGGCTCGTCGGTGCGTTCCGCTTCCATACCGAGTACGCGCTCGCCGCGCGTCTCATCAAGGAAGGGCGTATCAACGTCAAGCCGATCATTACCGCGACGCTGCCGGTGAATCGGGCGGTGGAGGCATTCGAACTCGCGGCCGATCGGCGCTCGCAAATGAAAGTCCAGCTGACTTTCTGATGACGGCCGCTTGCCGCATCCACTAACAGACGCGCAGAGCCATGAAAAAAGCCCGCAATGGCAAACGTTGCGGGCTTTTTTGCTTTGGCGCGGCGAGACTATTGAGATTCAAATAGATCCGGGAATCGTGCGGCGATATTGGGCAGCGAAACCGTGATTTCGCGCAGATGGCTGCGCATTGCGGCCGCAGCGGCCGTCGGGTCACCGGCTTCGATACCGTCCACGATGCGGCTGTGCTGATCGACGATGAGCATGATCGGCGTCGCGTCGTCGATGCTCAGGTAACGGATCCGATCCATCTGCGCCTTCACGTTTTCAATGACCCGCCATGCGTGTGCGCGCCCAACCGCGAGGGCGATGGTACGGTGGAATTCCTCATCCAACGCCATGAACTCTTCATTCTGGCCATGAGCCGTCGCTTTTTGCTGCTCGATCAGTTCGCGCAACTGCTTGATGGCGGCTGGCGAAACCGATGTTGCCGCCTCTTGTACTACAGCGACTTCGATCGCTTCACGCACGAATCGAGCATCGAGAACGTCGGCCACGGAAATCTTGATGACAAACGTCCCGCGTTGAGGTTGGATGACCACCAGCCGTTCTTCCGCCAGTTTGATGAAGGCTTCGCGCACCGGTTGTCGGCTTGTCGAGTACTGCCGCGCGATTTCGGATTCCGAAAGCGCCTGCCCGGGGTGCAACTCGCCACGGATGACGGCGCTACGCAAATGGCGGTAAAGTTGCGTGCTGATGGAGACCGGCTCGACGTGACGAAACGGTCTGACGGAGGCTTTTTTTGTAGCGGCGGCTTCAGCCATAGGTCCCTCTACTTGCTCTACTTGCTCTACTTGCTCTACTTGCTCTACTTGCTGGTCGTTGGCATTCTACCATACAATTCCGATTAGCTAGAGAGTAAGGCTTTAGTCGAGTGACGAGAGCGTTTTCAAGTAACACCCTTGCCGCCTAGCTCTCATTGCCGCGCCATAAATGGCGCACCATTTCTGCATCGTGATTAGCCTGAAAGCCGCCCTTTGGGTGACTCAAAACGTTCGACGCTTTGATTGTTTCAACGCGAACATCGAAGATAAGGGCCGGGCTGCGTATGTGGGAACAACCGAAAAACATACTCGGAGCCGGTGGGGCTCGGGACAAACGGAGAAAGAAAGATGCGCCTCAGTGAAGAAAACTTGGCAAGACTGAAACCGGGTATTACGCGCTTTGCTTACGACCGGAGCAAGATCGTTCCCGGTATTGTTCATTTGGGCATTGGTGCTTTCCACCGCGCTCACGAGGCCTTATACACGGACGCGGCACTTGCCGCCGGCGATAAGGAGTGGGGAATCATCGGTGCCGGCTTGGTTTCAGCAACGATGAGCGAAGCGTTGACGCCGCAAAATGGCTTGTATGCCATGGCCATCAGCGATCCGGCAGGAGAACGGTATCAGGTTGTTGGTTCTGTCCTCAAGGTACTCAGCGGCGTTGGGAGCAAGGAACCGCTCGTAGCAGCGATGGCCGCAGCGAGCACGCGCATTGTCAGCGTCACGGTGACCGAAAAGGGCTATCACCTGCACTCAGCCACGCGGGAGCTGAACTTCGATTCACCCGCCATCGCGACCGATCTCGCCGATCCCGCGCATCCGCAAACGGTACCGGGGCTGATCGTCGAAGCGCTCAGGCGCCGTCGGGCGGCGGGGTTGGCGCCGTTTACGGTCCTGAGCTGCGACAACCTGCCTGGGAACGGCGAAGTGGTGCGCCGGGCGGTGACCGCTTTCGCATGCAAGGTGGATGCCGATCTCGGCGCCTGGATCGGCGCCAATGTCGCCTTCCCGTCGACGATGGTGGATCGAATCACCCCGGCGACGACCGACCAGGACAAAGCACGTGTTGCAGCAGCGATCGGCCTCGATGATGCGGCTCCCGTGGTGACTGAGCCGTTCAGCCAGTGGGTGATCGAGGATAACTTCCCGCTCGGCCGGCCGCGCTGGGAGCTCGGTGGCGCGATCTTCTCGAACGAAATCGAGGCATGGGAACAGATGAAGTTGCGCTGCCTGAACGGCGCGCATTCGACCCTATCGTACATGGGACAATTGTTGGGCTTGGAAACAGTGGCCGAAGCGATGGGCTCTTCTCGCGTGGCCGAACTCGTGCAGAATCTCTGGAAGGAAATCATCCCGACGCTGAAAGCCCCGTCCGGCTCGGACCCCTATGAATATGTCAAGGCGCTCGATGCGCGTTTCCGCAACCCGGCCATCCGTCACCGCACGGCCCAGATTGCTATGGATGGCTCACAGAAACTCCCTCAGCGACTGTTGGCGCCATTGCGCAAGCGCATCGAGGCCGGGCAAGCGTCTCCGCATATCGAAACAGCCGTTGCGGCGTGGATGCTCTACGTGAGCAAGACGATCCTCCAGGGTGGCGCGTCCGCACTGAAGGATCCGTTGGCCGACGCAATTGCCACCAAAGTTGCTGAAGCGGGGACGGACCCGAAAGCGCTTGTGTCCTCGCTGCTTTCGTTGAGTGCGATCTTCGACACCGACTTGCCGGCCAACGCGACGCTTCGTTCTCACCTTGAGGCCCGAGTGGCCGAATTTGCAGCCGAATTCGGCCTTTGATGGACTGTTTCTGAAGGGGGGTTTTTAAACCGCTTCTTTAGGTAGTTTCAGTTTCGAAGAACTCGATCAGGCCCCGGCGGATGCCTTCTGCCGGGGCCTTTTTGTCGCATTTATGACGACCATGCACCAAATTGTTGCATGGTCGGAGATGGTGTCCTTGAAAAAACAATAGCTTGTGTCTGGCCCCGGAATTGCATTAGGCAATTTAGGAGGCCCCATGACGACACACGCCCCATCCTCGATCGTCATCAACGACACGACCCTGCGCGACGGTGAGCAGTCGGCCGGCGTCGCGTTCAGTCTCGCCGAAAAAATAGATATCGCGCGTCGCCTCGATCAGGCTGGCGTGCCCGAGCTTGAAGTCGGGATTCCCGCAATGGGCGACTTCGAGCGCGAGGGTATTCGCGCCGTTGCGGCACTTGGCTTAACGGCGCGGCTAATGGTGTGGTGCCGCATGAATGAGTTCGATCTCGATGCGTGCCGGGGGCTCGGCGTCGATCTCGTTGACATCTCGGTACCGGCATCCGACCAGCATCTCACCCACAAACTGCACCGCGATCGCAAGTGGCTGCTCGACAACCTGGGCATTCATATCGCGCGGACTCTGGACGATGGCTTTGAAGTCGCGGTTGGTGCCGAGGATGCCTCGCGCGCCGACCCGGATTTCCTTGCGAGGATCGCCGAGACGGCGCAGCGGGCTGGAGCGCGACGCCTTCGCTATGCCGATACGCTCGGCGTTCTTGATCCGTTCTCAGTTGCCGAGCGTATAGGCGATCTGCGCCGGCGTACCGACCTTGAAATCGAAATGCATGCGCATGACGATCTCGGGTTGGCGACAGCGAATACGTTGGCTGCAGTGCGTGCCGGCGCCACGCACGTGAATACGACGGTGAACGGCTTGGGCGAGCGAGCCGGCAACGCGCCGCTCGAAGAAGTGGCTCTCGGGCTGCGCCGCTGCCATGGCGTCGACTGCGGCATCGACCTGCGGAGCCTGCCCCTTCTGTCGGAGAAGGTCGCCGCGGCGTCCGGACGGCCCGTTCCCTGGCAAAAAAGCGTGGTCGGCGAGGGCGCGTTTACACATGAGGCGGGCGTGCATATCGACGGCCTGCTCAAGCACCCTGACAACTATCAGGGCTTCGATCCGCAGCTCGTCGGACGGGAGCACCGTTTCGTGCTCGGCAAGCATTCGGGCCGGGTTGGCGTGCGGGCCGTATATGCGCGCCTCGGCGCGTCAGTGAGCGACGACGAGGCCGAGGCCTTGATGGGGCGCGTGCGCGATTTCGTGCACGAGACGAAGCGCCCGCCGTCGTCCCGTGAACTCCTTTCGTTCATCGCATGCCTCCGTGGCAGGCATGCCCGCGCTTCCCGCAGCGAATCCGTACTTTGCGGGTAACGAGGAAGAGAAGATGAGGAAGAGAAGATGAGTCCCCAACTTGAATCGGAAGTCGCCGAACTCGAATCCGCCGAGGATTTCCTCGAGCATTTTTCGGTGGCCTACGACCCGCACGTCGTCCAGGTCTATCGCCTGCACATCCTGCAGCGCTTTCACGATTACCTGTCGCGATCCGATACGGCGGGCGGCCCGACGCGCGACGACATGCGCGCCAGTCTTGCGCTGGCCTACGACGACTTCGTGCGTTCCGACGCGCGCACCGAGAAGGTGTTTCGTGTCTTCAAGCGAGCGGCTGGAATCACCACGATTCCCGTGGCGAACATCGGCCGCATGAAGCATTGATGGAAACGCGATGGGATTGCGGCGAGACGGTGCGCGTGGTGCGTAATGTGCGCAACGACGGGACGTTCCCCGGGCAGGAGACGGGCGCCTTGCTCGTACGACGGGGAAGCCTGGGAACGATCGTCGACGTGGGGACGTTCTTGCTCGACCAGATCATCTATGCCGTGCATTTCCTCGGCATCGACCGCATCGTCGGTTGCCGCGAGGAAGAGTTGATCGGCGCCGGCGATCCTTGGTTGCCGGCGGTTTTTGAAGCGCGCCAGAAAGTGATGGTCAACCGGATTCTCAGCATCGGCGGTGACGTCTGCGTTCCGGCGGGCGGGCGCGGCGAGATTCTGCGCGTGGTATGCGACGGCGAAGCGCCCGTTTACCACGTGCATTTCGATTGCCTTCCAGGCCGCATGTTTGCGGTACCCGAGAAGGCGCTAGATCCTGTGATGGAGATGTCTTATGCATGAAGTGGCGGCGCAGGGTTCGCGCCCGTACCTGACGTTGAAGCTTTCACAACGGCTTTATAGCAAACCGCCCGACGCGCTCGACGCTGTCGAAAGGCGGCGTGTCGAACGCGTGGCGGCTCGGCAATTCACGATCGAGCAGCGGATTCTGGAGACGAAGGAAGCGGCGCAGGTCATGCTGCCGGCCTCGTCGGTCGAGCAGGCGATGTCCGAGATTCGCCAGCGTTACGCGAACGAGGACGAGTTCCTGGCCGACCTCGAGAAAACCGGTCTCGATCTCGATGGGCTGCAGGCCGCCGTGGAAAGCGACCTTCGCTTCGAGGCTGTGCTCGACCGCATCGGCAATGCCGCGGAAACCGTCAGCACGACGGACATCGAGATCTTCTACCTGATCCACCGCGATCGTTTTCGGCGTCCCGAGAATCGCACCTTGCGCCATATCCTGGTGACGATCAACGACGACGTGCAGGGTAGTGGCCGCCGTGCCGCGCGCTCCAAGATCGACGCCATCCGTAAGCGCCTGCTCAAGGTTCCGGAGCGATTCGCGGAGCAGGCCTTGAAGCACTCCGAATGTCCGACGGCGACGAATGGCGGTCTTCTGGGCACGGTTGTTCGCGGTCAGCTCTACCCGGAACTAGAGCGCGCAGGGTTCGCGTTGCCGCTCGGCGAACTCTCGCGTGTCGTCGAATCCCCGCTCGGTTTCCACCTGATCCATTGTGTGGCCATCGAAGAGGAGTCCGAACTGCCGCTTTCCGCCGTACGCGAGAAGATCGCGGAGCATCTCGGCGAGTCCCGCCGCCGCGCCGCGCAGAAGCGCTGGATCGCCAGTCTACTGGCTGAGCCGGAGGAAGCGTAAGGCACCAGCATAAGCCGCGTGTTCGCAGGCTGATTGGCGACGCGGGGTGGCTCGGTTCGGGTTGGCGGGCGTGGCATGCCGTAGGCATTGAATGCTTCTTGTGGTTCGTGGGGCGAGGTCGACGACGCGCACGGCCTCATCGCAACGCGCGCCGAGTCAATCGTCGTCTGCGGTACCGAAGCCGTCTCGCCGCGGGACGGTCTGTGGGTCGCAGATGATCGGCCGGTAGATTTCGACGCGGTCGCCGGCGCGCAGAGGCGTTTCCGGCTTCACCACCTTGCCGAAGACGCCGATCCTCTGCGCCGAGAGATCGATGCCCGGGAACATCTGGAGAATTCCCGACTGGCCGATCGCTTCCGCTGCCGTCGTTTCGTCGGGAACCTCGATCGTCAGCCAGACCTGCTGGCCGTGTTCGGCATAGGCGATGCCCACTTGCATACGTGCTCCTTATGACCTTCTCAGTGGCAGCCCGCGGCGGCTTGTTCGCCGTCGGGATTCGTGGCGATCCCGGCTGCGGCCGCGTATCGCCTCTCAAGCACCTGTTTGGCGGCCAGCAGAAAACCGAGCACCAGGAATCCCGCAGGCGGCAGCACCATCATCAGTACGCCGCCGTACTCGCCCGGTACCCGCGTTTCAAGAAATGCGAAACGCGGACCAAGCAGCAGGCTTGCCTGCGAGAACAGCGTGCCCATGCCGATGAATTCGCGGATCAGACCGATCAGCGTCAGCGAGCCGGTGAAGCCCATCCCCATGCACAAGCCGTCGAATGCTGAGGCAAGTACCGTGGAACGCGAAGCGAATGCCTCCGCGCGTCCGAGCACGGCGCAATTGACGACGATCAACGCGATGAACAGTCCGAGGACGCGATAGAGGTCGTGCATCCAGGCATTGAGGCTCATGTCGACGATGGTGACCAGCGTGGCGATCAGCACGATGTACACCGGGATGCGCACGTGCGGAGATACGAGTTCGCGCACTGCCGCCACAATCGCGTTCGAGCCGACCAGGACCACCGTCGTCGCCAGGCCCATGCCGAGACCGTTGGTGCCGCTCGTCGTCACCGCCATGGTCGGGCACATGCCGAGCATTTGTGAGAAGACGACGTTCTGGTCCCAGAGTCCGTTACGCATCGTCGTTCGATAGCTCATACGCCGCTCCCTTGTCGTTTGCCGTCGGAGACGATTTCGTCGCGGTGGCTGGCGTAGAACGCGAGCCCTTCCTTCACCGCCTTGACGACGGCGCGTGGAGTGATCGTTGCTCCGGCGAACTGGTCGAACACACCGCCGTCCTTCTTCACGGCCCACTTCTCTGCGGGCGGGGAGGACAACGATTTGCCTTCAAATCCGCGAATCCAGCCGGTTTTCGTCGCCTCGATCTTGTCCCCGAGTCCCGGCGTTTCCTGGTGTTTGATGACACGCGCGCCGAGTATCGTTCCCTGCGTGTCGACGCCGATCAGAACGACGATGTGGCCCGCGTAGCCGCGGGCCGACGTCCGGAATACGGCACCGTTCACGCTGCCTGCCTTGCGCGTGCGATAGACAATGACATCCTGTCCGGCTGCATCGGGGATCGTTACCGCGTCCTTCAGCAGGCTGTTGTCGGCGTAGCCCGCCGGCAGCACTTCTTCCAGGCTCGTTTGCAGATCGCGCTCCTCGGCCGCCTGGATGCCGGGCTTCGTCAACTGGTTGGCGAATGTCAGCGCGGCGCTGGTGACCAGGGCCGCGAAACCCAGCGACAGGGGCTGGTAGGCGAATCGAGTGCGCCATTCGGCCAGCGGCAGCGTCATGACTTCACCCTCTGCGTTGCCGGGTCGAGCGGGGCGCCGCGCCGATCCCGGCCGAGGATGCGCGGACGTACGTAACGGTCGATCACGGGCGTCGCCGCGTTCATCAACAGTACCGCGAAAGCGACACCTTCGGGATAACCGCCCCAGGTACGAATGACGTAGGTGAGCAATCCGCACCCGAGGCCGTAGATCAACTGACCGAGGTCGGTATTCGGCGAGGTGACGTAGTCGGTAGCGATGTAAAACGCACCGAGTACCGCGCCGCCCGAAAGCAGGTGGGAGGCGGGGTCGAGGTAGCGGCCGGGATCGGCGGCATGGGCAACGGCGGCGGGTACCGCGAGCCCGATCAGCATGGCAAGCGAAATGTGCCACGTGATGAGGCGTCGTGCGAGCAGGATGAATCCGCCGGCGGCGATCAGCAGCGTCGCCGTTTCGCCGAGGCTGCCCGCACGCGCACCGGCCAGCGAACTCGTCGGGGCGCCGGTGCCGGCCAGCGCGTGCATGAGATCGACACCGCGCGACAGTTCGGTCTTGGCGAAGCCGAGCAGCGATGCGCTGGATACGGCATCGAGCTTCGGGATACCGTTCAGAACGACGAGGAGGCCGTCGTGAAATCCGGGGGCGGTGGGGGCCGTGATGGGGAGCGGCGTAACCCATACCGTCATCTGAACAGGAAAGGAAACGAGCAGAAAAACGCGGGCCACCATGGCAGGATTGAAGAGGTTGCAACCGAGGCCGCCGAACACCTGCTTGCCGACGATCGTAGAGAAGAGCCCTCCGACGGCGCCGATCCACCAAGGCGCCCAAGGCGGCAATGAGAGGGCGAGCAGCCAGCCGGTGAGGAGCGCCGAACCGTCGCCGACGGTTCTGGCCACCGGCCGTCCCGCGAGACGGACGCAGACGGCTTCGCCGAGTACGGCGGACCCCACGGTGATCAGCCAGACGAAGATTGCCGGCCAGCCGTAGAGCCAGAAGGCGAACAGCGTTGCCGGCACCAGCGTCGCAGCAACGGTAAGCATGATCCGCGGCACGGCGTCCGCCGTCTTGGCATGCGGCGAGGACGCTGGAGTCGAGGCGAGGGGGAGGTCGTTCATGAGGAAGTCTCGACAAGGGCCGCGGTGTTTTTTTCGGCGTGCTGAGTGGTCGGGACGGCCGGCGAAGCCCGGGCGGCCTCCGCCGCCTTGGCCGCATTGCGCTCGGCTTTTCGCCGCGCTGCGGCCGCCGACTTTTCAAGGGCTTCGCGTTCCAGACGCCCGGCTCGTTCGGCAGCCAGTCGCTTGGCCGCGTCGTTGCGCAGGCGAGTCCGTTCCTGGGTGGACAACTCGCCCTTGGCGTGATTGAAGTACTGAACGAGCGGGAGATGCGCCGGGCAGATGTAAGCGCAGCAGCCGCAGCCGATGCAATCGGAGAGACCGAAAGCCTCGGCACCCGGCAGATCCCCGGCTCGGATGCGGGCGGCCATCTCGAGCGGCAGGAGTCCCGCCGGGCAGGCGCGGGTGCAGTTGCCGCAGCGGATGCAGGCACCGGGTTCACTCTCGGCAATTTCTTCGGCATTGAGCGCGAGTATTCCGGCAGTGCCTTTGACGATCGGGACGCTGGCGTGCGGCAATACCGTTCCCATCATCGGGCCGCCCATCACCAACCGTTCCGGCTCGCTCTTCACGCCGGCGAAGGCGAGCAGATCGGACACCAGCGTGCCGACCGGGACCATCACGTTGCCCGGCTGCCAGATGGCGCCACCGTTGATCGTCACAATGCGGCGTATCAAAGGTTCGCCGAGCCGGACGGCGCGGTGCACGGCGTTGGCTGTGCTCACGTTATTGACGATCACGCCGACGTCGGCGGCTCGACAATCCGACGGTACTTCCTTACCGGTGAGCGTCTGGATCAACTGCCGGTCCGAGCCCATCGGGTAGCGAGCCGGTACGGGACAGATTCGGATCGCGGCGAACGGCGCCGCTGCCTTGCGCATCGCCACAATCGCCTCCGGCTTGTTGGCTTCGATGCCGACCAGCGCTTCACGCGCGCCGATGGCGTGCATCATGAGGCGTACGCCGTCGACCACGGCCGGTGCCGCGTCACGCATCACGCGATCGTCGCAAGACAGATAGGGCTCGCATTCGCCGCCATTCACGATCAGGGTCGCGACGCCGGAACGCTGTCCGAGTGCCAGTTTGACGGCCGACGGGAAGGTCGCCCCGCCCAGTCCGACGATGCCGGCCGCAGCGATCAACCGTGTGATTTCCGCCGGCGGCAAAGCGAAGGGATCCGCGGGAACCGCCGATTCGGCGCTCGCGTCGATTCCGTCCGGCTCGAGGCCGATGGCGGCGAAAGCAAGTCCCGAAGGATGCGGCGCGGTTATGTCGCCGATCATGAACACCGTGCCCGATGTCGACGCGTGAACGGGCGCCGAAATACGACCCTGCGGTTCGGCGATCAATTGCCCCTTCAGCACCCGCTGTCCGACGAGAACGACCGATCGTGCCGGTTGGCCGACGTGTTGCTGCAGCGGGATGTACAAGCGCTTCGGCATGGGAAGGAGGCGCAGCGGCGCATCGGCGGCCGGCCGCTTGCGGTCGTCCGGATGCACACCCCAGCGGGGTTCGGACAGCGTGTGCAGGAATCTCTCGATGAATCCCATGTTGAGTCCCGTAGTTCGTCCCGCGTACCTAATTGGCCAGTGCCGGTGCCGGATACGCCGGCACGTCAGGCTTCGGCCATACCCAATGGGAGACGGTGGCCGGAAGTGGTTGCAATGTAGCCGCCTCCGTCGGACAGCGTTCGATACAGGCCCCGCAACCCGTGCATGCCTCCCGGATGACGGCGTGGATCTGTTTGGCGGCGCCGATCACGGCGTCGGTCGGACACACTTTGATGCAGCGGCAACAGCCGATGCAGATGTCCTCGGCGATGGAGGCAATCCGCGGTTCCTGATCCGCGACGGTGGAGAGATCGAGCGGGATGCCGAGCTTCGCCGCGAGCGCGGAGGCGAGTGCCTTGCCCCCGGGCGGACAGCTGGTCACCGGCGCCGTGCCCTCGGCGATGAGGCGTGCCGCCTCGGCACAGCCTGCCTGTCCGCATTGCCCGCAATTCGATCCAGGCATCATGGCGACGAGGGCGTCGACGAGCGAATCGGATTCCACCGCAAAGCGGCGGGCGGCGATGCCGAGACCGAAGCCGAGCGCGGCCCCGAGCAGCGCCAAGCTAGCGACGGCCGCGAACATGACGACCTCGAAGCGGGAGTGCGGTGGTAGGCGGCGCAGCGCGGTTCATTTGAAGTTCAGCCCGGAGAATCCCATGAATGCCAGAGACATTTGGCTGGCGAGGATGAAGGCGATCGGCGCGCCGGAAAAAGCGTGCGGAACCCGCACAAGCGCCAGGCGTTCGCGTAGGCCGGCGAAGACCAGCATGGCGAGCGTAAAACCGAGCGCCGAGCCGAAGTCGTAGACGATCGCTGTTACAAACCCGTGCCCTTCCTGCATGTTGATCAACGGCAGTCCGAGGACGGAGCAGTTGGTGGCGATCAGCGGCAGATAGATGCCGAGCATCTGGTAGAGATCGGGGGCGATCTTGCGCATCGCGGCCTCGGTGAATTGCACGACGGCGGCAATGACGAGGATGAAGGTGAGAAGGCGCAGGTAGCTCAGACCGAGCGGAACAAGCAGCCAGTGTTCGAGAATCCAGCTCAGCGACGCGGCGAGAACGATGACGAAGCTCGTCGCGAGGCCCATGCCGATGGCACCGTCGATGCGTTTCGATACGCCCATGAACGGGCACAGGCCAAGGAATCTGACCATCACGACGTTGTTGACCAGCGCGGTCGAAACAAGAAGTACGAGATATTCGCTCATAGCGCGTTTCCGCCTTTCGTCTGTCCCCTAACACGATCCATGCCAAACGCCAGAGTTCGGGCCCCGAAAACGGGCGGGTCCTTTCTGGCGCGCACTGTTCCGGGGTGTCGCCGAGGTGAGGGGCGACGGACCGTACGTGTCGGCATACCGTAATCCGATGTCGCAACTCCTACACTTTGAGGGGAAAACGACATCGGCGACGAAACGCCGACGTCATGATCGGCCGGATTCCATCGGCTGGCATGGAACCTGCGTCGAGTTCCGTAAACGGAGGAGATCGTGACGACCAGCAACCACGAACGGATTCTCGAACAGGCCGCGGCGATCGCGCCGGCCGTATTCCGTCAGGCCGTGGAACAGGTCGATCTCGCGATTTCGATCACCGACGCCGATGCCAACATCCTGTACGTGAATTCGGCGTTCACCCGTACGACGGGCTACTCGTCGGAGGAGGTGATCGGTCAGAACCAGTCCTTGCTCTCCAACAAATCCACGCCGAACGAGGTCTATGCGGCCATGTGGGCGCAGATCGCGAGCGGCCAGCCGTGGAGCGGACGCCTCGTAAACCGGCGCAAGGACGGTAGCAAGTACCTCGCGGACCTGATGATCACGCCGGTGGTCGATCGGCTCGGAGCCATCACGAGCTACCTCGGTATCCATCGCGACGTCACGCTGCTGCACCAGTTGGAGTGCGAGGTCAGCGGCCAGAAAGCCTTGATCGAATCCGTCGTCGACGCTGCGCCGGTTGTTCTCGCGTTGCTCGATACGAGCGAGCGCGTCGTGCTCGACAACCACGAATACAAAAAACTCATGGGCGATCTGCGCATGGTCGAACCGGCGACGCTGATACTCGATGCCGTGCGCGCCGACCTTGGCCACGATCTGGCGCCGGCGCGGGAGGGGGCATCGGCGTTCAGCGAGCGCGAAATCCGTATTGATTCGCGCGGCATGCCGCGCTGGTTTTCGTGCTCCGGTATCTGGGTGCAGCGCGAGGACGGCAATGCGGACAACTTCTTCAGCCCGCGTCGGGAGCTTTGCCTGTTGCTCGTCGCCAAGGAAACGACGCGCCAGCGGGCGGAACAGGAAAAGACGCGCATGGCGTTGCTGCAGGCGATGACCGCCGAGGACGCCCGGGTCGACGGTCTGCGCGAAACGCTTTCGGCGGCCGTGTTCAAGATCGAGGGGCCGATCAACATTATGGCTTCGGTTCTGGCGACGATCGAGCGGCGTGGCGGGCGCGATCCCGCCGGTCTTGCGCTTACGGAAGTTCTCGCCGCGGGCCGCGACGCGATCAACAGCCTGCGCAGCGTCATTCCCGAGCACCGGCCGGAATCGCGCACGGCGGTCAATATCAACGAGATCATGCGCGACGTGCTCGACCTCACAACGACCCGCATGCTCGCCGCCGGGATCACCGTGCACTGGCGACCGCAGGCCGTCGTTCGTTCGCTGAACGCCTACCCCAGCCGCCTGCGGGCCATGTTCCGCGCGCTCGTCGAGAATGCGATCGATGCGATGAATGTCAAGGGTTGGAACGAGCGCGAGTTACGCATCACGACACGCGGTGCGACGGGCAGCGTGGACGTCCTGGTCGAGGACAGCGGGCCCGGTATCCCGGCCGAACTGAGGTTGAAAGTCTTCGAGCCGTTCTTTTCGACGCGCAAAGCGGGTGGCCGCCATCTCGGAACGGGCCTGTCGCTCGCGCAGCAGGTGGCTGCCGATCATGACGGTGTGATCGAGATCGGGACATCGGAGCTCGGGGGATGCGGTGTGCGCGTCGCTCTGCCGACGTCCGGCAAGGCATCGGTATGAACGGTGAAGTCAACCGCGCCGGATTGAGTTCGCTGCGGCGCACCGAACTCGAAGCCCTGTACAGCGTGGGAGAAATCCTGTCGCGCTCGCTCGAGTTCCGGCAAACGGTACGCGAGGTGTTGCGCGTTCTCGATGAGCAGGCGGGCATGAGCCGGAGCATGGTGACCGTGCTCGATCCGGCAACCGGCGATCTCGTCGTCAATGCGACGAGCATGGGCGACGATGTCGCCCACGGTGGCGTGCGCTACCAATCCGGAGAAGGCCTGCTCGGCCTCATCCTGGAAGAGAGGAGAACGGTCGCGTTAACGACGGCGGGCGACGATGCGCGTTTCCTCAACCGGCTCGATCTCTACGAACGGCGGTTGCCGTTCATCGCGGCACCGATCAACGTCGGCGGCGAGCTTCAGGGCGTCCTCGCGGTCCAGCCCAACACGCCCGACGACGGCTTGCTCGATGAGCGCACGCGCTTTGTCGAGATGGTGGCAAACCTGATCGGGCAGAACGTGCGGCTCTCGCTCGACATCGAGGCGGAGAAGAAGGATCTTGCCGAGGAGCGCGACAATCTGCGCCGGACCGTTCGCCATCAATATGGTTTTGACAACATCATCGGGCACTCGGCGGCGATGCGGCGGGTATTCGATCAGGTGCGCATGGTATCGAAGTGGAATACGACGGTCCTGTTGCGCGGCGAAACCGGTACCGGCAAGGAACTCATCGCCAACGCCATCCATTACCATTCGCCTCGTTCGCGGGGCGCCTGCGTGCGCCTCAACTGCGCGTCGTTGCCCGAGAACCTGCTCGAATCGGAACTGTTCGGGCACGAGAAGGGCGCGTTCACCGGCGCCGTGACGGCGCGTTGCGGGCGATTCGAAGCGGCCGATGGCGGCACGATCTTTCTCGACGAGATCGGCGAAATCTCGCCGGCTTTTCAGGCCAAGCTGCTGCGCGTACTGCAGGAGGGCGAACTGGAACGCGTCGGTGGTACGCGCACGGTGAAGGTCGACGTGCGCGTGATCGCCGCCACGCATCGCGACCTCGAAGCGGCGGTCGATGCGGGCGGCTTCCGTGAGGACCTCTATTATCGCCTGAACGTGATGCCCATCGTCCTACCGCCCTTGCGCGAACGGCTCGAAGACGTGCCGGATCTCGCGCGCTTCCTGATCGAGCGCGTCGGCGAGGCTCAGGGGCGGCGGCTCTCGCTCAGCGAGTCGGCGATCCGCCGCCTGACGCAATATGCCTGGCCCGGCAACGTACGCGAACTTGAGAACTGCCTGGAGCGCGCGTCGGTCATGTCCGAATCCGGCGTCATCGATGCCGAATTGATCATCCTCGATCGCCAGCGCGAGGGCGGTATCGCGGCTTCGCCGGCGGCTTTCGTTCTGCCGCGGCCTGTGCCCGTGTCTCTGACGGCCGGCGACGGCGATTCGCCGCTGGATGAACGCGCGCGCGTCATCGCGGCGCTTGAACAGGCCGGGTGGGTACAGGCCCGCGCCGCGCGTCTGCTCGGCATGACGCCGCGACAGATTGCCTACCGCATCCAGACGCTTAATATCGAGGTCAAGCAGATTTGAGCGGATCGCCTCCGCCGACCCGAGATGCGATTCGGAGAAAGGACACCATGGCGCCCGAAGACGACGGCCGATTCATCGCCTGCCTCAACTATTGCATGCACGACCCAGAGACCGGCTATTGCCTGACCTGCGGACGACCGCCGATCGAGGTGATCGGTTTCGGCAACTCGCGGCTGGCGGCGATGTTCGTTCAGGAGGTGCCGACCGACGCCGGGGAGACGAGTGGCAAGGAACCCAAGGCGATCGATGACGCCTAGAAGCATGCCGCCAAGATTACGCCGCCGGAAACACGCTCACGCCGCATGGACGGGCGCTTCTCGCCGACCGAATTTCTGGGGGACCTTCGAGCTCAGCCTATCGAGCAGCGCGGCAAGGACGAACGAAATGTGCGTGGTCGCCATGGCGCGATGAACCGCGTCGCGCCAGACTGTTGCAATGCTCCCTACGGTCTTCACGCTCCCCGCAGAAGTTCGTCAGACACAATCCACAGTGCGGTCGCGGCGAGGAGTAAGGCCATCACATAGTTGAACAGGCGTAGCGCGTGCGGTTCGCTCAGGCGATGGCGCAACTGGTCGCCGGCCACCGCCCATACCGCGACGCACGGCAGGTTCACGACGGTGCACAGCATGGCCATCGACAATGCCGCGTCCCAGCCGGCTCCGTGCGGCAGAAACAGAATCGAGGCGTTGATCCCCATCATCCACGCCTTGGGGTTAACCCACTGGAACAAAGCCGCGCCCACAAATCCGAGCGGTTGTCCGCTCTTGCCGGTGCCGGGCTGCCCGGCATGCGCTTGCCGCCAAGCCAACCACAGGAGATACGCACAGCCGGCCAGAACCAGTCCGATCCGCAGACCGTCGAGCCACGTCATGACCCAGGCGAGCAGGCCGGCCACGATGGCGACCTGTGCCCCGTGCCCAATGGAGATGCCAAGCATGTGCGGGACGGTACGGCGAAAACCGAAATTCACGCCGCTCGCGGCCAGCATCAGGTTGTTCGGTCCGGGCGTTACGGACATCGTCGCCATGTAGGTCATCAATGGAAGGTCGATCATTGCAGGCTCCGGACAGTCGTTGAGCCTGTACACTAGGGAAAAACCGCTTGAGGTTACAGATTCAGTTTTTATAATCTATACTGGTTACAGTTTGAACAATAGAAAACTGTGCCCGTTGGGCAATCCGCCTTCTGTATCCACTCAATGAACGATATTGCCGGCTCTCTCTACCAATCCCTCGCCGAAGAGTTGCGAACCGCCATAAGCGACGGGCGGCTTCCCGCCGGATCGCGCCTGCCGTCGGTACGCGAAACGGCGCGTAACCGCAGTCTGAGCATCAACACCGTGCTGGCCGCCTACCGCCAGCTTGAGGCACGCGGCCAAGTCGAAGCCCGGCCCCAATCGGGCTATTTTGTGCGTTCGCGCCTGGCGGAACCCGCCGGGCCGTCCGAGTCCGCCCGTCCCGCACGGGCGTTGCCCGCCGAAACCGCGGTGCTGGACCGGATCGAGGCCGTCCTGGCGGCGCAGTCGGACCCGGCCACTATCGACCTGTCATTGGCTTGCCCGACGAGCCGGGATTTCTATCCCGGAAAGCAGTTGACCCGGTTGATGACCGAAACCGCGCGGCGCAAGCCCGAGCTGCTGACTGACTACTCGCTGCCGCCGGGGCCGTTGCTTCTGCGCCGCGAAATCTGCCGGCACGCGCGTGACCTTGGCATGACGCTCGCTTCCGAAAACATCATCCTGACCAATGGTTGCATGGAGGCGTTGCAACTCGCATTGCGTGCGGTTACACGGCCGGGCGACACCGTCGCCATCGAGTCGCCAACTTACTTCAATCTGATCTCGCTGGCCGACCACCTCGGCTTGCGCGCGATCGAAGTGCCCACGCACCCGGGTCAAGGCATGTCGCTCGACGCGCTGGAATTGCTGCTTTCGGAAAAGCGGGTGCAGGCTGTCGTATCCATGCCGAGCGTGCACAATCCGCTCGGCACCAGCATGCCCGTCGCAGCCAAGAAACGTTTGGCGGCGCTGGCGAAGGACTGGAGCGTCCCGGTCATCGAAGATGCGCTCTACGCCGAGCTTCAATACGCGACACCGTTGCAACCGACAGTGAAATCGTTCGACGACGACGGCTGGGTGATCCTTTGCACCTCCTACACCAAGGCGCTGGCTCCCGGTTTTCGCGTAGGGTGGATGGAAGCCGGGCGTTTCCGGCGGCGGATCGCTGCGCTCAAGTTCAGCGCGTCGTTGGCACAACCTGCCTTTCTCGGCGAAGTCATCGGTGCCTACCTCGCCACCGGCGGCTACGCTCAGCACTTGCGCCGTTTGCGTCGGCTCTACGCCGCCCAGGTCGACCGACTGCGCGGGTTGATCGAAAGCGGCTTCCCGGTTGGCACCCGCGCCACAGAGCCGACGGGCGGGTTCCTGGTATGGGTGGAATTGCCTGAGGGTTGCGACGGCAACCGCCTCTGCGACGACGCGCTGCGGCGCGACATCACCATCACCCCGGGCAGCTTGTTCTCACCCTCTGGCCGTCACCGCCGCCACATTCGCTTATCGGCTTGCCACCACTTCTCAGACCGTCACGTGCACGCCTTGCTGACGCTCGGGGAACTGGCGCGCGAACAACTCGGCGGGTGAGGCCTGCGGGCCGGCCGGTGTCCGGTTAGCGGCCGGCCTCGTATCGGAGCCGAGAGAACGCTGGCCAGACCGCGGGGCCGCAGCGCCGAGCGGCCTCATCGCCCGGCTAATGTCCGCCCACCGAAGCGTCGACCTTGCGTCGCGGCTTGGGCGCCAGCCAGATTGCCAATGCCGCGAAGATGAAGGCGATGCCGACCGCCGCCATCACCTGATTCGTCGCCAGCATGACGGCTTGTCCGTTCACCAACCGGTCGACCGACTGCAATACCGCGTCGGCGCTCATCCCGGTGCTCTCGAGCAGGCCGCGAACGTGTTGATCGGCATCCGCGAGACCGACCAACTCGGCGTGATTGCGCGTGATCTGGTCATCCCAGACCGTCGTGATCAGCGAGGTGGCGAAGGCCCCCGAGAGGGTACGCAGAAAGTTCATCAGGCCGGCGGCGGACGCCGTTTCATCCGGTTCGACGCTGGCGAGCGCTAAGCCGGTCAGTGGAACGAAGAAGAACGGCAGACCCAATCCCATCAACATCAATGGCTGCGATACGCTCCAGTAATCCATGTCGGTGGTGGCAATCGTGCGCAGGAGCGTCACGATGCCGAGCCAGATGACGCCGCCGAAAACGAGCTTGCGCGGGTCGACGCGGTGCGACAACGTGGCGGCGACTGGTGCCATGAACACGGCAAAAACCCCGGTCCATGCTGTCGCCATGCCGGCCGATGTCGCCGTATAGCCCATGTAGGTCTGCAACCACTGCGGCGTGAGTACGTTGGCACCGAAGAAGGCGGCAAACGCCAGGCTGATGGTCAGCACGCTGACCGAAAAGCCGCGGTGGCGAAAGACGCGCAGATCGACAACGGGATGCTTGTCGTGCAATTCCCAGATGAGAAAGGCGGCGAACCCAATGACAGCGATCACGGCCAGCGCAACGATCTCATGCGAGGAGAACCAGTCGAGGTTCTTGCCCTCGTCGAGCATGATCTGCAGGGAACCGACCCAAACGACGAGCAGGATCAGGCCGATTCGGTCGATGGGACTCTTGTTCGGGGAAAGCTCATAGCGCTTGAGCATATTCCACGCGATGAAGGCGCAGGCGAGGGCGATCGGAAGATTGATCCAGAAGATCCATGGCCAGCTGTATTCGTCGCATAGATACCCGCCGAGAATCGGTCCGAGCACTGGCGCTACCAGCGTGGTCATCGACCACAGACCGATCGCCGCAGCGGCCTTCTCGGCCGGGAAAATCCGCAGTAGCAGCGTCTGCGACAGCGGCATCAGCGGCCCACCGGCGAGACCCTGGCAGACCCGCGCGAAAACGAGCATGCCGAGGGAGTTGGAAACGCCGCATAGTGCGGAGAAAGCGCCGAATGCCGCCATGGCCGTGACGAACACGCGCACCGCGCCGAAGCGAGCGGCGAGCCATCCGGTCAGCGGTACGGTGATGGCTTCGGCCACGGCGTACGACGTGATGACCCATGTCCCCTGGCTGGTCGTCGCGCCCAAACCGCCTGCGATGTTGGGCACGGACACGTTGGCGATGGTTGTGTCGAGCACGGCGATGAAGTTGGCAGCGGCGAGAATGATGGCCGCCGCCCACAGCATGCCGCCCGTCAGTGGCGCCTGACCGTTGGTGGTCTGCGTATGGCTCATGTCGGGTCGTCCGTTATCAGCTACGTTCGCTGGTGTCGATCTTCACGGTCATCGACAGGCCGACCTTGAGCGGGTTGGCCTGCAATTCGACCGGGTCGAGCTTGATACGCACCGGCAGGCGTTGTACGACTTTGATCCAGTTGCCGGTGGCATTTTGTGCCGGGATGGCGGCGAAAGCGGCGCCCGAGCCGCCGGAGAAGCCTTCCACGACGCCGTGGTACGTCACCGAGCTGCCGTAGATATCGGCATTCAACGTGACGGGCTGGCCGACCCGCACGTTTTCCAACTGCACTTCCTTGAAGTTGGCATCGACATGCATTTCATGGGACGGAACGACGGCAAGCAACGGTGTTCCGGCCTGCACGCGCTGGCCGAGTTGCGCTTGGCGCTTGGCGACGACGCCGCTGACGGGAGCGCGAATGATCGTGCGTTCGAGGTCGATCGCTGCCTGGTCGCGGCGTGCCCGCGCCAGCGCGACCTCGGGATTGGTGTCCACCGAGGTGTCGACAATCAGGGCCGCGTTCGCCTCCTTCGAACCGATGGCCGCCGTCCGGTTCGCCCGCGCCTGTTCGGCGCCAGCCCGCGCTGAGGTCAGGTTGGCCTGCGCTGAGGCGAAGGCGTTCTGTGCCCGGGTCAGTTCGTCGCCCGAGACCGAGCCGGACGCCGACAACACCTCGCGTCGTTGCAGGTCGATACGGGCGCGTTCGAAGTCGGCTTCCGCCGAAGCGAGTTGAGCGGAGGCGCGCTTCTCGTCAGCCTCGCGGGCGGCGATCTGCGCCGTCAAACCCCCATCGGTGGCTACGTAGCCCTTCACGCGGCGGATGGCGCGGCCCAGTTCGGCTTCCGCTTGCGCGAGCGCGAGTTTGGCGTCGGTCGGATCGATGACAATCAGGACATCACCTTGCTTCACTGTCTGGGTATCAGTGACGCGTACTTCGCGGATCGTTCCGCCGATCTCCGGCGTCACCTGAGCCATTTCAACCGCGGCGTAAGCGTTGTCGGTACTCACGTAGTGCGAGGCGTAGAAGAACCAGTAAGCGCCAAAGACCGCCCCTACGGCGGCGACGATGCCGGCCAGACGGAGAAGCAGTTTCTTGCGGCGCGGCTCGTCGCCTTGGCGACCGGCGGAAGCGAGTGAGTTTTCAGACATGTTCGAGTCTCCTGTATTGGGTTAACCGTTCGATTGGCTCGTGGCGGGTGACGCTTCGTGATAGCCGCCGCCCAGCGCGCGGGCCAGGGCGACGTCGAGCGAGAAGGCTCGCGATTGCAGATCGGAAAGACTGCGCAGGCTATTGAGCAGGACGTCTTCGGCGGAGAGGACTTCCAGATAGTTGGCGAGGCCGCCGTCGTATCGGTTGCGCGCTACGCGATGCGCCTCGGCGGCCGCCGCGACCGCTTCTTCGGCTCTTGCCAGGCGAGCGGCCAATGCCTTTTGGCTCAAAGCGGCATCGGCGACCTCTTGCAGTGCCTGGGTGACCGTGCGGTTGTAGTTCGCCACCGATTCGTCGTAGGCGGCGACCGAACCGCGCAACTCGGCACGCAGGCGACCGCCGGTGAAGATCGGCAGATAGAACGCTGGACCAATGCTGCCGACCGTCGAACCGCTGCGGGTCAGCTTGTCGAGCCCCAGCGACTGCACGCCGATGAATGCACTGAGATTGACGTTGGGATAGAACTCGGCCTTCTTCTGATCGATCCGGCGAAGCTGGGCCTCGGTTTGCAGGCGCGCGGCGACGATGTCGGGGCGTCGTCCCAGGAGATTGGCCGGCAGGTCGGCGGGCAAGCCGGGGGCCAGGGCGAGGTCAATTGCGGGGCGGGTGATCGTCAGCCCACGATCGGGACCGGCGCCGAGCAATGCCGCCAGACGGTTGCGTTGCAGACCGATCGACTCGTCGACTTGCAGCAATTCGCCTTCTGCAGTGGCGCGGCGGGCTTCGGCATCGCGTACGCTGCCGCGGGTTTCCAGCCCGTTGGCAAAGCGCTCGGCGAAGAGCGCCGCAGTTCTGCTGCGAACTTCGACGGAACGCGCTGCCGTGTCGCGCGCGGCGAAAAGGCGTGCGAGTTCGGCATAGTTTGAGGCGATGCTGCTGGCGAGGATGAGCCGCGCCTGCGAGAGTTCCGCCCTGCTGGCTTCGAGTTGCGAGGTGGCGGCGGCGAGAGCGGCGCGATTCTTACCCCAGAAGTCGAGTTCCCAACTGAAATCGAGCGTCGCGCGCCCATAGTCCTGCCATCCGTCCGGCGTCATGGCTTTAGGCGTCAAGTAGTTGTAGCTCTGCCGCTGCTCACTGGCGGATGCGTTGATGCCAACCTGGGGCATAAGTGCTGCGCCGGCCACTTGCCCTGCGGCTTCGGCGCGACGCAGTCTGGCCGCCGCGGCCGCCATATCCGGGGAGTCGCGCAGTGCTTCGTCGATCAGCGCATCGAGTTGCTTGTCACCATAGCTTTGCCACCAGCGCTCTTCAGGCCAGGAGGTCGCCGTGGCAGCGAAGGGCGATGCAGTCTCGTAGCCCGATGTGGGCTTGAGAACGGCAAAAGCGTCGAGTGACGGAAACTGCGCGCAGCCGCCGAGACCAACGAGCAGTGAGATGCCGCCGACTGCCAACAACGAGGGCGTTGCGCGGGAGCGTGGGGAAGAGACAAGAAATGGCATGTCGACCTCTTTCTGATAAACTGTACTGTACAGTTTAGTTTTGATTTTGGTCGTCGTCAAGCTAAACTGAACTCAAGGGTCTACTTAAGGATTGTTCAAATGAGAACAAAAAGCGACGTAAAACGGCAGGCGATTCTCGACATCGCCGCACAAGTCTTTCAGGAGCATGGCTTCGAGCGGACCTCGATGTCCGAAATCAGCGCCCGCGTCGGCGGCTCGAAGGCGACGCTCTACAGCTATTTCCCGTCGAAGGAAGAACTGTTCTTCGAAGCGCTGCATCGCTCGACCGAGGTGGAATTCGAGGCGACGCACCGAGCCCTGGCCGAGTCTGCCGTAGCCGCAGGCACGGCCGGCACGGACAAGTTCGATGCGACCCACAAGGCGCTAAGCCTGTCCGACGACCTGGGAGCTGTTTTGCGCGAATTCGGCGAGCGCTTCATTGCCTTGCTCTACTCGGAAAAACTCCTCGCGGCGCGTCGCCTGATCATCTGCGAGTCAGAGCGTTCGCAACTCGGCCGCATTTGCTATATGCGCGGCCCTCAGCGGAGCCAAGCCCAGGTCGCCGAGTTTCTCTCGTCGGCGATGCAACAGGGAAAACTGCGTCAGGCCGACCCGAAGATTGCGGCATTGCACCTACGCGGTCTGCTCGAGTCCGAATTGCTTGACCGCTTTCTATTTCAGATCGACATTACGGTGAGCAAGGCCGAGATCAAGCGCGTCGTCGCAAACGCGGTCGACGCGTTCATGGCCGCCTACGGCCCGTTGCCGGGTCATTCCTGAGGTTCGGGGCTGAGCAGGTCACCTCACGGGATGTTGCAATCAATGAAAGCGAATCGCCTCGCGGCGGGATAGCGTTCCTCGCTTCCTGTGATGCCCTGAGCATTAACGGTCCGTCTGCTCCGGATGTGTCTCCTTCATCACATTGCACCGCCGCTTCCGTGTCGCGTTTGCGACATCTGCGATTTCATTCCGCCCGCAAGTTACTGAGCGACAAGGGTAGTCCGACGTGTCGAGCGGTTTGGCATGAGCATTGCTCGGGGAGGGGCGCACTCTTTTCCCGGAGACCGTCGTGGCCCTTCACGTTAGCGAGCTGCCCGAGCACCCCCCCGCCGGCGGGTGTAGCGCCGGTCGCTGCGGAACCGACCCGGCTCGGCTCGCCGCGTTGCCCGAGGACATGCGCCGGCGGGTGGAAAACCACCCCTGTTACTCGGAAGACGCACACCGGCACTTTGCTCGTATGCATGCGGCGGTCGCGCCAGCCTGCAACATCCAGTGCAACTACTGCAATCGCAAATACGATTGCGCCAACGAGTCGCGCCCGGGCGTGGTGTCCGAGGTGCTGACGCCGGAGCAGGCCGTGCGCAAGACCCTGGCCGTTGCCGCGGCGATTCCGCAACTCTCCGTCCTCGGCATTGCGGGCCCTGGCGATCCGCTGGCGAATCCCGAGCGAACCTTCGCGACGTTCCGCCTGCTGGCCGAAAAAGCGCCCGACATCAAGCTCTGCGTCTCGACGAATGGACTCACGCTGCCCGAACATGTCGATGAACTCGCGCGCCACAATATCGAGCACGTCACGATCACGATCAACTGTATCGACCCCGAGATCGGTGCCGAGATCTATCCCTGGATTTTCTGGAGGAACCGCCGCGTAAGAGGCCGCGCCGCGGCGGCCATCCTCATCGAGCAGCAGCAGAAGGGACTGGAGAAACTGGTCGAGCGCGGCATCCTCGTCAAGATCAACTCGGTCATGATTCCTGGAGTCAATGACGAGCATCTGAAGGCCGTGTCGCGTACCGTCAAGGCGAAAGGTGCCTTCCTGCACAACGTGATGCCGCTCATCTCAGACGCCGCGCACGGTACCCTATACGGAGTCATGGGCCAGCGTGCGCCGACCGCCGACGAACTCGCGCGGCTCCAGGACGCCTGTGCCGGTGACATGCAGATGATGCGCCATTGCCGGCAATGCCGGGCGGATGCCGTGGGCTTGCTCGGCGAAGATCGCGGTGACGAATTCACGATGGAGAAGATCGCGGCGATCGAGGTCGACCACGCGGCCGCACTAGCCCGTCGGACGGCTTTCCGCGCGCAGGTGGCGGCCGAGCGCGAGGCGCCGCGGAGCATCGTTGAAACTGTAGCCACGGCCGTGCAGCCGCTCGTATTCCATCGCCCGGCGAAAGCGGCCGCAGGACGAGCGGTGTTGATCGCCGTCGCAAGCAAGGGCGGGGGTATGGTGAATGAGCATTTCGGCCATGCGCGGGAATTTTTGATCTACGAAGTGAGCGCTGGCGGCGCGCGCCTCGTCGAACGACGTGCTGTCGACATCTATTGCCGGGGCAGCGAGCAATGCGACGAGGAGACAAATGCCTTGTCGCGGACGATCCGCGTCCTGCAGGGATGCGAGGCCGTCCTCTGCGCCAAGATCGGCATCGAACCGTGGGGCCGGCTGGAAGCGGCGGGTATCGTGCCGAACGGTGAACACGGAATGGAAAAAATCGAAGACGCTGTCATGGCGGTCTGGCGCGGCTTACTTACTACCGGCCAACTCGGACGCGCAACCGACGGCCGGCTGGAACGCAGGATAAGCGCATGAGGCCAATGAGAACCCGGCGACTCACGACGGCCGTCCGCGCCCCGCTCTGTGCGATACGCGCGTTTCCAACCAGCGAGGCTTCGCCTGCGGACGCTCGTGGCGGAGAGCCGGCAAGCGTTGCAGGAGAAAGGGTGGAGTCGGGCTCGTCGCGTCGTTATCGAAAGGATGCTCCATGGCGCTGAAGATCGTCGATGCATGCGTCAACTGCTGGGCTTGCGAACCGCTGTGTCCCAACGGCGCGATACACGCCGCGCGGCCCCATTTCCTGATCGATGCCGGAATGTGCACCGAATGCGCAGGCGACCATGCCGATCCTCAGTGCGCCGAGATTTGCCCAGTGGAAGGAGCGATCCTCGACGCGAACAACGAACCGACGAACCCGCCGGGGTCGTTGACCGGCATTCCTCCCGCGGTCTGGGCGGCCGCGCTGGCCGCGACCGCCGTCGGGAGTTCACGATGATCGCGATGGCCGGGGCGGTTCTGCTGCATTTCGGGAGTACCCCGTTTCCCTTCTTCATTCTGCAATCGAGGAGCTATCCATGCCCCGGGCGAAAGTGACCTTCGAAGACATTGGCGTGACTGTCGACGTGCCGGCCGGGACGCGGCTCATCGAAGTGTCCGAACGCGTGGGCGCCGGCATCGTCTATGGCTGCCGTGAAGGCGAGTGCTGCACCTGCCTGACCCGCATCATCGACGGCTACGGCAACCTGGCGGCACCATCGGTGCTCGAGGATCAGGTTCTGAAGGACAATCTTGCGCCGCGTCATCACCGCCTCGCGTGCCAGGCACAGGTACTCGGCGGGGAGGTCGTCGTCGAGCCCGGATGATCCTGAATGGGTCTGAGTGATTCGCCGGGAGGCGTTGGGCTGAATCCCCGCATCGTATCCCGTGCCCAGGCCGCCTATCTCGGCGTCGCGCTTGGCGACGCCCTCGGAGCAACGGTCGAGTTCATGACGCCGGGCGAGATTCGACGTCAGCATGGCGTGCATCGGGAGATGCGGGGCGGTGGTTGGCTCGGTCTCAAGGTGGGGCAGGTAACCGACGACACGGCGATGTCGCTGGCGCTGGGCAAAGCGATTCTTGCCAATGGCGGTCGGGTCGAGCCACTCGCATGCGCCCAAGCCTTCGATGCCTGGATGCGGAGCAAGCCGATCGACATCGGTAACACGGTGCGCCGCAACCTCGTGGCCTTCCGCCGCAGCGGCAACCCGGTCGCGGCACCGTCCGAACATGACGCCGGCAACGGCGCCGCGATGCGAGTTCTACCGGCTGCGCTGGCGACCTTGGAGCGGCCGGAGTTTGAGGTGATGTCCGCCGTTTGCGCGCAGGCGCATGTCACGCACAACAATCCATCCTCCGACGCCGCGTGCGCATTCCTCGCCTTCACCGTGCAGGACTTCGTTCACGGCGAGTCTCTGCGTGCAGTGTATCGGCACCGAGTGGCGCCGTTCGTCGCCGCGCATCCCGAGTTCGCCTTTCGCCGCCGGCGCCGGGTAAACCCGAGCGGATGGATCGTCGAGACGATGCAGGTCGTCATGCAGTCGCTGCTCGATACCGACAGCTTCGAGGATTGCGTTGTGGATGCCGCCAACCGCGGTGGCGATGCAGACACCACGGCGGCAATCGCCGGCATGCTCGCCGGTGCGCTCTATGGCCTGGATTCGCTTCCGGTGAGGTGGCTCGTCGCGCTCGATCCACACGTGCGCCGTGAGTGCGGCGAGCAAGCGTCGGCGCTGCTCGCCTGCGCCGACACGAGCGCGTCATCGTGCGCCCGTCGGCCGGTATAAATCAGGGAAGCGTTGGCGCAAGAGGTCCAGTTTGGGCAAATCGTTGATCACGATGTACGGCTGGTTCGGGTGTTGCGCCAGATAATCCTGGTGATACGCCTCCGCCGGGAAGAATTCCTTCAGCGGCGTGATCTCCGTGACAATCCGGCTCTTGAAGGTCTTCGCACCCGCCAAATCACGGACATAGTCCTCCGTGAGCTGCCGTTGTTCGGGTCCGGTGTAGAAAACGGCGGAACGGTACTGACTGCCGTAGTCCGGACCCTGCCGGTTCAACTGCGTCGGATCGTGCGCCACATTGAAGAAAACGCCGAGGAGCTGTCCGTACGTAACCTGCGCCGGGTCGAAGCGGACTCTCACGGCTTCGGCATGGCCGGTGTTTCCGCCGCTGACGCGATCGTAGGTCGCAGTATCGGCGGAACCTCCCGCATATCCGGATTCCACCCCGGATACGCCTTTCACGTGGCGAAAGACAGCGTCGACGCCCCAGAAACAGCCGCCGGCGAAAACGGCGGTCTGGAACGGTTCGACGCCGTTGCTTGCACTTGCGCCGGCGGCCGGAGCGGAGATGGCGAGCGTCACGGCGATCGCGACGGCCGTCGTTATTGCCGCCCGCGCGGAGATTCGGTGATTCATGTTGGTGTCCTCCAAGCAATGGCCGCTTCGAGCGATGTGTCGAAGCGGCCGGCCGGCTATTTCTTCATCATCTCGTCCTTGCCCATGGCATCCTTTTTCATTCCATCTTTCGCCATACCATCTTGCTTCATGTTGTCCTTCTTCATGTTGTCGTGCCCCATGGCGTCTTTCTTCATTTCACCTTTTGCCATGGTGTCTTTCTTCATTGCATCTTTCGACATCTCATCCTTCTTCATCGCGTCGTCGGCAAAGGCGCTTCCGCCGGCGAGCAATGCCGTGCACATCAGAACCGAGCTGGCAGTCTTGGTGATCGTTTTCAATTTCATGATGAACTCCTCAAGTGGATCGAAGATGAATGGCACGGTGGCCGCATATCCGGGGCATCGGAACGTAGCGTTCAGATGCCGCCGAACCAGTTGTACCCCTGGTCTTCCCAGTAACCGCCGGGGTAGGTGTTGGTGACGAAGATGGCTTGAATGTGCTTCGGGTTCTTGTAGCCGAGCTTGGTCGGCATGCGCAGCTTCATGGGAAAGCCATAGCGCCGAGGCAAGGTCTGCCCGTCGTAAGTCAAGGCCAAGAGCGTTTGCGGATGCAGCGCGGTGGGCATGTCGATGCTTGTGTAGTAGTCATCGGCGCATTTGAAGCCCACGTATCGGGCGGAGAGGTCGGCGCCGACGCGGCGCAGAAAATCGGCGAACGGCACGCCTCCCCACTTGCCGATGGCGCTCCATCCTTCGACGCATATGTGCCGGGTGACCTGATCGGTTTGCGGCATGGCGCGCAACTCGGCGAGGGTCCAACGCCGGTTGTCCGCAACGAGCCCGCTGATCTCAAGGCGGAACGACGATTCCTCGACCTCCGGCGCCTGGTCCTCAGCGTAGAAGGCGTTGAAAGGGAACGGGCGGGTGATCTCGGATTCTGCGTACGTTGGTGCCAGCCGAGTCGGGTCGAACAGCCATCCTTGGACTTTGTCATTGAATCGGGAGATTCGACGCAATGCGGTTTCGACGTCGTTCTCGCCGACGATGGTGCAGCCACTCAGCAGCGAGAGACCACCGAGGCTGAGCGAACTCCGCAAGAAACGCCGGCGAAGGGGCGAATCAAGGCGGCGCGAGACTTCTTGGCGCAGACCGGCAAGCACGTCGTCGCTATGACCAATGAGCGGTTTTGAGAGACGGGACATAGCTTCCTCTAGCGGTCGAAGATCATCGTGCGCAACGTGCGCGGAACGAGCGCGATCATCGCGAGATGGACGGCGACGAACGTAGTCAGTGCCGTCATGGCGCCGAAGTGAACGCGACGTGCCGACTCATAACCGCCAAGCAGTTCGCGCAGGATGGGAAACTGCACGGACTTCCAGAGCACGAGGCCCGAGAGAACGAGAATCGCGATGTCGACAATGACGAAGAGGTAAGCCGCGCGCTGCACGGCGTTGTAATGTCGCGGGTCGGTATGGGATAGCCGTCCCTTCAGGGCGGCAACAGCGTCGGCGGCCAACTCGTGCAATGGCAGCGGGAAAAAGCGGCGGGCGAATCGGCCGCTGGCGATATTGCAGGCGAGGTACAACGCGCCGTTGCCAACGACCAGCCACATGGCCGCAAAATGCCATTGCAGAGCACCGGCCAACCAGCCGCCGAGCGTCATCGGATTTGGAATGGCGAAGCCGAGAAACGGATCGGCGTTATAAATTCGCCACCCGCTCATCACCATGAGGACGATCGCAACGGCGTTGATCCAATGCATTGCGCGCAGCCAGCGCGGATGGACCCGAGCCATCGAACCGCTTGTTTCGTCGATTTCGTTCGTCATCGCTTCCGTCCTCCAAAGCCGTCGTTTTTCAGGAACCAAACCGTTTGCGGGTTGCCCATTCGTCGCGTATGCAGGTTAGTTCGGCGAGAGTTGGCGATCGGTTACATGCCTGAGTCTTTTTTTCGATCGCGTGCCGTTTGTTTCGCTTGCATGTAACCAGAGGGGCCCATGCAACGAATTGACAAAGAAGAGGTGTTACGGGCGAAAGAGGCGCGTCTGCGGCAACTCATGCTTGACGGGATGGCCGGCGATTCGGCGGCGTACCGCAGCTTTCTCAAGGAGCTCAGTACGCACCTGCGCGCCTTCCTGCGCAAACGGCTTTCCCGCCTGCCTGACGAAGTGGAGGATTTGGTGCAGGAATCGCTGCTCGCCATACACAACCAGCGCCATACGTACGATGCCGCCCAGCCCTTGTCGGCCTGGGTGCAGGCGATTGCTCGCTACAAGCTGGTCGATTATCTGCGCCGGCATGCAACAAAGGATGCGTTGACGGAGACCTTGGACGAGGGAATGGACGTCTTCCTGGCGACCGATGTGGCGGCAGCCGATGCGCGGCGGGATGTCTTGCAGTTGCTCGATGCCTTGCCGGACGGACAGCGGCTTCCCATAATCCAGACCAAGATTGAAGGGCTCTCGGTCAAGGAAGCGGCCCAGCGGAGCGGCATGTCGGAATCGGCGGTGAAAGTCGCCGTTCACCGTGGGCTGAAAGCACTGGCGGCACGGATGCGAGGTGAGCGATGAAAACCGACGACTTGATCGACTTTCTCGCGGCAGGGGATTGTAGGGTGGAATCGCATGCGCTAGCGCGCCGTTTCGTGCCGGCGATCGGGTTGGGCATGCTCGCCGCCGCCCTGATGATGGTAGCGCTGTTGGGCGTCCGCCGGGATCTCGCCGAGGCGATGACAGTTCCCGAATTCTGGGTCAAGGCGGGATTCGTCGTCGCCCTGGCGGCGGCGTGCCTTGCGGCGATGCCCCGCGTCTCACGCCCTGGAGTGCCGCTGGCGTGGGCTCTGTGTTTGGTTGCGGCACCCCCGCTCGTGCTCTGGGTTGCGGCTGCCGCCATGTTGGTCGACCTCGATCCTGCTCAGCGGGCCGCGGTAGTTCTTGGGCAGACATGGAAGTCCTGTCCATTCCTTATCGCGCTCCTGTCGTTGCCCCCCTTTCTCGGCATTCTGTGGGCGATGCGGGGATTGGCCCCGACGCGTCTTCGATTGGCGGGGGCGCTCGGCGGGTTTTTGTCAGGGGCGCTGGCCGCCTGCGTCTATTCGCTTCATTGCCCGGAATTGGCCGCCCCATTCGTCGCCACCTGGTATCTCCTAGGCATATCCATTCCTGCTCTTGCCGGTGCGTTGTTCGGACCGGTGCTATTGCGCTGGTAAGGCAAGCGGTCTTCGCTGGTGCGCCGCACGTCGCGGACATGCCTACAGCGTATCGATCGCGACTTCGTAGACGCCGCCGACGACCAGATACTCTTGTTCGCTCTTGAGTACGCCCGGTAGCAGGTCGCAGCCGAAAAACACCTTCTCCGTCGGCACGCGGGCTGTCAGGATGTAGTCGCCGAATTCGCCGGCGCGCTCACGCGAGGCGGTAAAGGAGACGAGGTTGTTGAGGAGAACGACCTGGCGTCGTCGGCTCCCCGTCATCACTTCGTGTTCGTCGATGCGGTTGATGCCCCGGTAAAGCTCGACGCTCGATCTCGGAACGCCGGCATCCGCGGAGCGCCGGCTGTATTCGTATTGGCCGTAGGCGTAGACGAGATCGAGCTGGCTCTCCAGCGCGTTTGTTCCGTACAGGCCGGCCGATCGCATCTCCTGATAGCGCAGGTAGGGCGCGCTGGAGAAATCGCGCAGCGGTTCGGCATGGAAGCGCGGGACGAGGCCGAAGCGCGATTCCACCCAACCCTTGAGCACGGCGCCTTCGCGGCCGTCCGAATCGAAACTCCACCCGCGCAGTACCCGCAGCCAATTGGCGTTGGCCCGGTGGCGACTACGTTCGTTGAGACCAGCCTTGTCGAGCTGTTCAAGGCAGAAATGGACCGTCAGGTAATCGCGGAACGCCTCGGCGCGGCGGGTTTTGTCATCGATCGTATCGAGGCGGCGAAAAAGGTCGGCGTGTAACTCGCCGACGCCGTCGAGATGGAGCGGCTTGGGAAAGCGTTGGAAGGTCAGGCTTCCGAGTATGACGGGCGGGACGTTGCAACGATTGATCGGCAGGCGCGCGTAACGCGGAAGGGTGGCGTCGTCATTGTCGGTACCGCGACAAAACCGCTTGTCATTGTCGGGTTCGTGCGTTTTGCCAAGTGCCGCGCCAGGCGTTCTTTCCTCATTCATTTCAAAGCCTTATCTGAATTCCATTGTGGTGGCATGGTCTTTGCGGCCCATTGATCGGGAACGGGAACCGTCCTGGCCCCGAGCGAATTTCAGACAGAGGAGATTGCATCATGGCAAAGCTGCGTCAGGCCGCTATTTATGGCAAAGGTGGCATCGGCAAGTCAACCACCACCCAGAATCTCGTTGCCGCGTTGGCCGAGGCCGGCCAGAAGGTAATGATCGTCGGATGCGATCCGAAAGCAGACTCGACGCGTCTGATTCTGCACAGCAAGGCGCAGACGACGGTCATGCACCTGGCGGCGGAAGCGGGCTCGGTCGAGGACCTCGAACTCGAAGACGTGCTCGCCGTCGGGTATGGCGGCGTCAAGTGCGTCGAATCGGGCGGACCGGAACCCGGCGTCGGCTGCGCCGGCCGGGGCGTCATTACCGCGATCAACTTCCTGGAGGAAGAGGGCGCCTACGACGAGGACCTGAACTTCGTCTTCTACGACGTGCTCGGCGACGTGGTGTGCGGCGGCTTCGCCATGCCGATCCGCGAGAACAAGGCGCAGGAAATCTACATCGTCGTCTCCGGCGAGATGATGGCCATGTACGCGGCCAACAACATCGCCAAGGGCATCGTGAAGTACGCGAACTCGGGCAGCGTGCGCCTCGCCGGCTTGATCTGCAACAGCCGCAAGACCGACCGCGAGGACGAACTGATCGAGGCGCTGGCCGCCAAACTCGGCACTCAGATGATCCATTTCGTCCCGCGCGACAACGTTGTCCAGCACGCTGAAATCCGCCGCATGACCGTCATCGAATACGATCCCAAGGCGAAGCAGGCCGACGAATACCGGGCGCTCGCGCGCAAGATCATCGACAACAAGAAGTTCGTGATACCGACGCCGCTCGAAATGGAAGAGCTCGAAGACCTCCTGATGGAGTTCGGGATCATGGACGCCGAAGACGAAACCATCATCGGCAAGACGGCCGCGGAGTTGGCGGCTGAGGCGGCCTGATCGGCGGCTGCGTTCAAACAGGAATCTGTTTTTCATAACGGCGCCGTGTCGGACTGAAGACCGCCGCCCGGACAGGAGAAGCAAAATGGGTTTGCTCAATCGCGAAGAAGCCGAAGCCCTCATCCAGGAGGTGCTCGAGGTTTATCCCGAGAAGGCCAAGAAGGACCGTGCCAAGCATCTGATGGTCAACGACAAGACGCTCGAGTCGGCCAAGAAGTGCATCACCTCGAACCGCAAGTCGGTGCCCGGTGTGATGACGCAGCGCGGTTGCGCCTACGCCGGTGCCAAGGGCGTCGTCTGGGGTCCGTTCAAGGACATCATCGACATCTCGCACGGCCCGATCGGCTGCGGTCAGTATTCGCGCGGTGGGCGCCGCAACTACTACTCCGGCATCGCCGGCGTCGATTCCTTCTGCGACATGATGTTTTCGTCCGACTTTCAGGAGAAGGACGTCGTGTTCGGTGGCGACAAGAAGCTCGCCAAGCTGATCGACGAGGTCGAATCGCTGTTCCCGCTTTCCAAGGCGCTTTCCGTGCAGTCCGAGTGCCCGATCGGCCTCATCGGCGACGACATTGAGGCCGTCTCCAAGAAGAAGGCCGTGGAGATCGGCAAGACGATCGTGCCGGTGCGCTGCGAGGGTTTCCGCGGTGTATCGCAATCGCTCGGCCACCACATTTCCAACGACGCGTTGCGCGACTGGATGCTCTCCAACCGCGACGGCAAACTCGAACCGGGTGGCCCGTACGACGTGGCGATTCTCGGCGACTACAACATCGGCGGCGACGCCTGGGCATCGCGCATCCTGCTCGAGGAAATGGGGCTTAACGTCGTTGCTCAGTGGTCCGGCGACGGCACGGTCGCCGAGATCGAGAACACACCGAAGGTCAAGCTCAACCTCCTGCATTGCTACCGGTCGATGAACTACATCGCGCGGCACATGGAGGAGAAATACGGAATTCCGTGGCTCGAATACAACTTCTTCGGACCGACCAAGATCGCGGAGAGCCTGCGCGAGATTGCCTCGCATTTCGACGATACGATCAAGGAAGGCGCCGAGCGCGTCATCGCCAAGTACCAGCCGGCGATGGACGCGATCATCGCCAAATTCAAACCGCGTCTGCAGGGCAAGAAGGTGATGCTCTACGTCGGTGGCCTGCGTCCGCGCCACACCGTGGGTGCGTACGAAGACCTCGGCATGGAGGTGGTCGGCGCCGGCTATGAGTTTGCGCACAACGACGACTACGACCGCACGATCAAGGAAATGAAGGACGCCACCCTGATCTACGACGACGCGACCGGCTATGAGCTGGAGGAGTTCGTGCGCCAGATCAAGCCCGATCTCGTCGGCTCCGGCATCAAGGAGAAGTACGCCTTTCACAAGATGGGCGTTCCGTTCCGCCAGATGCACTCGTGGGACTACTCCGGCCCGTATCACGGCTACGACGGCTTCGCGGTGTTCGCCCGCGACATGGACATGGCGGTCAACAACCCGTGCTGGACGCTGTTCAAGGCGCCGTGGGAGAAACCGGCCGAGGCCACGAACGAAGATACCGAAGCCCTGGTGGCCTGAGCTCCCTCTCGAATTTCACTCAACTTGTGTCCAGTCCGCGGATGAGCGGCCGGGCAGAGGAGACCCTGATGCAAGTCGCAGACGATATCAAACCGTGTTTCCCGCTCTTCAACTCGGACGAATACCAGAATGTGCTCGCGCGGAAACGAACCTACGAAGAGCGCGTGCCGGACGACAAGGTGGCCGAGACGTTCGAATGGACGACGACCCAGGAGTACCAGGACCTCAACTTCGCGCGCCAGTCGCTGACGATCAATGCGGCCAAGGCCTGTCAGCCGCTCGGTGGCGCACTGTGCGGTCTCGGCTTCGAGAAGACGATGGTGTACATCCACGGCTCGCAAGGTTGCGTGGCTTACTTCCGCACTTACTTCAACCGTCACTTCAAGGAGCCGATCGCCTTCATCGCCGACTCGATGACCGAGGACGCCGCGGTATTCGGTGGCCAGAAGAACGTGCATGAAGGCCTGCAGAACGCCACGAAACTCTATGACGCGAAGATGATCGCCGTGTGCACCACCTGTATCGCCGAAGTCATCGGCGACGACCTCGGCGCCTTCATCGGCAACGCGCGCAAGGAGGGCTACGTCGACAAGGACTTCCCGATTCCCTACGCCAACACGCCGTCCTTTGTCGGCTCGCACGTGACGGGCTGGGACAACATGTTCGAAGGGATCATGCGCTACTTCACCCTCAATACCATGGAGGGCAAGGCGCCAGGACAGAACGGCAAGATCAACATCGTGCCGGGCTTCGAAACCTACCTTGGCAACTACCGCGTGATCAAGCGCTACCTGAATGAGATGGGCGTCGACTACACCTACCTCTGCGACCCGGAGGACGTGCTCGATACGCCGGCCACCGGCGAATACCACATGTACGCCGGCGGCACGACGATCGACGAGGTGAAGGATGCGCCGAACGCCATCACCACCTTCATGCTGCAATCGACGACGCTGGAGAAGACCAAGAAATTCATCGAGAACACATGGAACCACGAGATCCCCAAACTCAGCATCCCGATGGGCGTCGAGTGGACCGACCAGTTCCTGATGAAGGTTTCGGAAGTCACGGGCAAGCCGGTGGCACCGTCGGTCACCAAGGAGCGCGGCCGCCTCATCGACATGATGACGGACTCGCACCAGTGGCTGCACGGCAAGAAGATGGCCGTTTTCGGCGACCCGGATTTCGTCATGGGCCTGACGAAGTTCATGCTCGAACTGGGCATCGAGCCGACGCACATCGTCGTCCATAACAGCAACAAGCGCTGGGAAAAGGCAATGAAGAAGGTGCTCGAAACCTCGCCCTATGGTGTGCACGCCAAGCTGTATCCGGGATGCGACCTGTGGCACCTGCGCAGCCTGTGCTTCACCGACAAGCCGGATTTCGTCGTCGGCAGCAGTTACGGCAAGTTCATCCAGCGCGACACGCTGTACAAGGGGCCGGAATTCGAGGTGCCGCTGATCCGCCTCGGTTTCCCGATCTTCGATCGGCATCACCTGCACCGCATGACGACGCTCGGCTACGAAGGCGGGATGTACATCCTCACCACCTTGGTCAACGCCGTGCTCGAAAACCTCGATCAGAAAACGAAACTGCTCGGCAAAACCGACTACAACTTCGATCTGGTGCGTTAGGAACCTCAGGCGATGGGGGAACGACCCGGAGCACCTCGCCGCGGCGTTGGCCGGCCAACAACCCGATGCCAGCCGAAGAAGTTGCACCGGGGAGAAAGGAAAGCCGCATGGCGAACATCATGATCCGCAAGGGCGACCGAGGCTATGTCTTCTACATGCCCAAGCGGGACATCGAAGACTCGATCGTGGCGATGGAATTCGATACGCCCGAGAAGTGGGGCGGTGAGATTCGCCTCGGCAACGGCGGCATCTACTACATCGAGCCGCAAGAAGCGCCGACGCGGCTGCCGTATTCGGTGCGCGCCAAACGCATCGACGGCGTCGAATGACAAAACTGATTCGAAAGGAGAACCATCATGGCGATGAAGATCACACAGTCGGAGTGCACGTCCTGCGGCGACTGCGTTCCCGTCTGCCCTACCAAGTCGATCACGGAAAAGGGCGGCATCTTCAAGATCAACAAGGAGACCTGCTCGGAGTGCGAGAACGAGTTCGATTCTCCCAAGTGCGTCGATACCTGCCCGGGCGGTGAAACCTGCATCGTCTATCTGTAATCGCGCCGCGTTCTCCGGTGCGCCGAGCGCGATCCGGTGAAACCGCCGGATAGTGTTCTCGCCACAAACGGAGACGGTGTTCCTTCGGAGATTTGTCATGACGGCATCGATGACGCGGGAGGCGGCGTTGCGCCTCGGCATGGCGGCCAGAGAGCTGGGGGACGTAGACGTTCGTGCCTTTGTGCAAGCAGTGGGCGGGAAGCTTGGCCTGCCGCTCACCGAGACCCGGCTGGCCGGGCTGACGGTAGACGATCTGCGTGAAATTCTCGCCGGCAACCATGCCGATGAAGATTGCAAGGTCGGCGTCGAGCCAGAAAAGCTCAAGCGGATCGTGCGCTTGCTGTGGGGAGAGGGGATGGAATACAGCGAGCTGCCGGTTGTCGAGCCGTCGGCTGGCCGGCGCCCGGGGTCGATTCTCGCGGCGTGCGCATCGAATACCGGGGAAGTCCTCGACGGGCATTTCGGATCGTGCGAGCGCTTCCTGGTCTACGAGTTGACGCCGCAAGCGTCACATCTTTTCGCGATCCGGCCGACGCTCGAGGCGGACCATGAGGAAGACCGTAACGCGGCGCGCGCGGCGTTGATTGCCGATTGCGACGTGCTTTTCGTGCAGTCGATCGGCGGTCCGGCGGCGGCGAAAGTGGTCCGTGCCGGCGTGCATCCCGTTAAGGTGCCGCGCCCGGAATCCGCGCGAGCCGTCATTGCCCGCCTGCAATCCGTATTGCCTGCGCCGCCCCCCTGGCTCGCCCGCGTGATGGGCGTGCCGGCCGTCTCGCTGCAGAAATACCAGTCGTCGCTCGAGGAAGCCGCGTGATCGAGCCGACGTTGCTCGACGCCGTGCTCGCCAGCGTCGAGGCCGAGGCCCGAATTAGTGCCGGCGAAGCGGACGACGTGCTCGTCAACGAATTGCGAGCGGCATACCCTACCGTGCATTTCTCAGTCTGCTCCGACGATGACGTCCCGGGGCGAATGCCGTGTGCGGCCGAGAACACTGTGTGCCGCATCTACTACCTGACATCGGCCGGCCACTGCATCTCCTTCGCCGCGGATGCCGAGAACGCAAGCGGTTTGCTGGTTGCACGCATCGACCGGGAAGAATGATGGACAGCCTGGATTCAGTACGGAGAATCGATCTCGATCTTTTTGGCCGCGCGGTCGCTGAACTGTGCGTCCGGCTGCCGGTGGCGGTCGGTCCGGCGGGGCTGGCGCGCGAACTCTCGATGCTCGCGCCAGACCTCGTTTTTCGCGATCTGCTGACGCGTGGCGGGTGGTTCCGGCTCGGTGGCGTCGTCGATACCGCTGGACACCGCGTTGCCGACGACCTTGCCGCCTGGGGCGAGAAGGAACTCTCGCGGCACGGCGACGATCTGCAAGCGCTGTGCGACGCCTATGCCGCCAGCGGGTTGAGGGCGACCCGCCTGATCGGCCGTGCGCATTACCTTGTGGCGCCAACGGGCACGGGGGCCGCCGACTTTGTTCAGGTCGAGATCGAGGAACTACAGGAAGTCGTCAGCCACGAATTATTCACCGAGCGTGAGGTCGCGAGCCTTGAGGAACTCTTCGAGCCGCCACATGGTGCGGAGGTTTCGGCGAGCGACCCGCCTCCCGTGACGCTGCCTTTTTTTACCTTGCGGCGCGTGACCGACATCGGGGCGTTTGCCAAACGCATGGCAACCCGCAAGCCGGAGCCGCAACCGCTGCATCAGTTCCTTCATGCATGGCAGACGAGCAGTGCCGGCAACGCCACGCATTTCTGCAATCACTGGATCGTCGCCGTCCGCGAATACCTGGACTGCTACCGCCAGCCCATTCTGAGCGCCACGCCGGTTGCCGCCATGAACGGATTGCCGCCCCGGTTCGCCGGCGCCTACGGCGCCAGGGGTTTGGCGCTCAGCGACGCATTGCAGCGTTTTGACCGCCAAGCCGGCTATCCGATGGCCTGGTTCTTCCACATGCTGACCACGAAGAGCGTCCCGCACGCAGTCGCCCACGCCGTCGTCGACGACATACAAAGCGGTTTCAGCTATCTCCCCGAGCGCGACGTGAAGGTACTCAAGGACTGGATGCACCGGCCGTACGTGTTCTGACCGGTTTCCGGTACCGGTCGCTAACTCTGGTGCGCGCTGAAAAGGCAGCCTTTCGATAACGGAGATCGGATGGCTCGTTCCCTAATTCTTCAGCGTTTCCTTCGTTCCTTGTGCGACCAACTGACGGATCTCGCGTAACTTTTTCTTGAGCCGCTCGGCGTTGTCGCGGCCGACGCGAATCATTATCTTCTGGCCAGCTGAAAGCGCTTCAAGCTTTTCGTCGGCATAGCGGTAGAGCACTTTGGGCTGCACCAGCCTGAGCGGTTCTACGGGCGTCGGTGCGGCAAGCAGGTCGTCGATGGCCTCGATCAAACGGTCGTTGAAATAGGCGTTCGGATAACCGAGTTCGGCATAGGCACGCTGGAAGAGCGGATAGAACGCGCGATAGACAGCAACCAGCTTGGTGCTATCGACCGCCTCAATGAGCGCCACATGCCTGACGTAGCGCGTACCATTGGCCACGTCGATAGAAAGCTCGTTGCCTTGCCCTTCGGTAATGAGAGACCCGCCGACCCGTTTGATCGGCACGACGCGCGCCGGCAAATATTGGCGCGGCAGGGCGTCAATGGTGGCGACGACATTCCGGATCAGAGCGTCGGGCAAGAGCATTTCTTGCCATGTTCCGCCTAGCACGGTGCGTAGGGCTGCCAGGATCGGCGCATCGCTGTGCTCGAGTTCGGGTAGGGGCGTCTCGCTCCGAGCGTCGGCGAGCGGATGCAAGATCGCCGGCTCGGCCGGTTTTGGGGCCGGCGTGGGCGCGGATATAGGCGGCGATATGGCAGGCGCGGGTGGGACGAAGTCATGTACCAGCGGTGGGGGTTCCTCTTGCTGATTAAACAGCCAGTAAGCAGCAAAGCCGGCACCGAGGGCAATCAAAGACACCGTCAACCAGACTGCTCTGCGCATGATGGAATCTTCCGTGGTGGTTACTGCCGCAGCATAACCTACTTGACGCGAGGAATGCCGGGCTGTGGTGGCTGTCGTTCCCCGCTTTCCGGCAGTGCCGTTGTCGCCTCCAATACGGCTGACCTGTCGGTCTGGGCCCATGCGGCCAAATGACTGAAGGCAATCACGAACTGTTGGATCCTGGCGTGCGTTCAAGAGTGTTTTGTTCTCATATGATGTCCCAATTTGAGGGGCTGGTCGAATCGACGATCCCGTCCTATAGTGCGGCGCTGTTCCACCATTTTTGAGGAGGAGGAAAACAATGTCGATTTCGATGTATCAAGCGAGCGTTCCCGTTTTCGTTCGCATGTTGAAGAACCTTGACGCCATCCTGAGCAAGGCGCAAGTGCATGCCGAAGCCAAGAAGATTGCTTCCGGCGTGTTGCCTGCCACGCGTCTGATCGCCGACATGCTGCCGCTCAGCAAGCAGATCCAGATTGCGACCGACCACGCCAAAGGGGCGCCCGCGCGCTTGGCGCGCACGGAATTGCCGAAGTACGAGGACAACGAGCAGACGATCGACGAACTGAAAGCACGGATTGCGAAGACGATTGCCTTCCTCGAAACCTTCAAACCGGAGCAGATCGACGGTAGTGAGGACGCCGAAATCGCCTTCAAACTCGGTAGCCACGACTTGCAGTTCAAGGGCATCGATTACCTGCTGGGGTTCGCCATGCCGAATTTCTATTTCCATGTGGTCACGGCATACGACATCCTGCGCGCAAACGGAGTGGATATCGGCAAGCGCGACTTCATTGGATAGCGGCGGCTGATTTCTGTTCATTTGCCGGAACTTGGCGGCCAGTATTCCGGTGGCCGCCGTGTTCCGATCACCGGGGTAGAATCAAAAGCCTCTACCCGGGGTGGAATGAAACCCAGAGCCGACCGGAGGCGCAAAGGGGCGAGTAGTCAGCGCTCATTTGCCGGGTGCCGGCTGGTTCTCTCAGTCATGCTACTGCTAGCCATGGAGGGAATGATGTTCAACACCGATGACTTCGATATTCCAACGCTCAAGGAAAAGATGCTGGCTCACTTGGGCGAGGAAGCCGGCGCTTACCCAGCGCAACTCGAAAAACGCTATCCCCGCATTTTGGCCAAGCTCGTTGAGCTTTGGGGGACGCCGCAACTCGACACGTACCTCGATGGACTGTTGGTCGCCGACCGCGACGATCGCCAGGGCTTTCCCGACGACGTCGCGGGCGAACTGTTCAAGCTTTCGATGATCCATACTCAGCGTCGCCCGGCGCCCAGCAAGCCGGTAACGGGTTGGGCGGGTGCGGATGCGGCCGCCGATTTCGATGCTTTCGATCGGCGCTCCAGCCGCTGATACGGCGGCGAATCGCTTCAGCGATACCACAAACCTGCCGCGCTTGGCCCAAATCAAATAGGATCGTTTTCATGACGGATAACATTCAAGGAAAAGTCGTTGTCATTACAGGAGCGAGTAGCGGACTCGGCAAGGCGACGGCCGAACGTCTCTCGGCGGAGGGCGCGACGGTGGTACTCGGAGCACGTCGCCTCGACCGCATCCAGGCCTTGGCCAGCGAGTTGAAAGCGCGGGGCGGCAAGGCGCTCGCCGTGGCGACCGACGTTGTCCAACGTGCCCAGGTCAAGGCGCTCGTCGATACGGCAGTGCGCACTTATGGGTGCATTGATGTGCTGATCAACAACGCCGGCTTGATGCCCAACGCGCCGTTGGAGCGCCTTAAAGTCGACGACTGGGACCAGATGGTCGACGTCAATATCAAGGGCGTCCTGTACGGCATTGCGGCCGCGTTGCCCTACATGAAGGAGCAGAAGTCCGGCCATATCATCAACGTTTCTTCGGTCGCCGGACACAAGATTCGCTCGGGCGCCGCCGTCTATGCGGCGACCAAGCATGCGGTACGTGCTCTCTCGGAAGGCCTGCGGCAAGAAGTGAAGCCGTACAACATCCGCACGACGATCATCTCGCCAGGCGCGGTGGATACCGAGCTGCCCCACAGCATTACGGAGCCCGACGTTGCCGACGCTGTACGCAAGATCTACGAGCACGCGATCCCGGCCGATTCGTTTGCGCGGGCCGTCGTTTTCGCAATGAGTCAGCCGGAAGACGTGGACATCAACGAGATTCTGTTCCGTCCTACCCGTCAGGAATTCTGAGCGTGGCGGATGACGGGCGGATGGCGGCCGGCGAGGTTGTTTGCCGGTCAGGACAGTCGATTGGAAGGCGTGTGCTGAGCAACGAAGAAGGAATTCGTCACCCATTCGTGACTGATTTCGTCACCGATTGCCGGTAGGTCCTGCATGTTCTTGATCCGGCCCTTTCGGCCTAGCGATGCCGAACCGCTGGCCGTCATTTATCGGGACGCTGTACATCAACTCGCGGTCGGCGCGTACGATGCCGAGCAGCGTGCGGCATGGGCGCCCGAGCATGCCGATAAGGCGGCGTGGGCCGGGCGCTTAGCCAACGCCATGGTTCGGGTAGCCGAGGACAAGGGGCAAGCGGTCGGTTTCATCGCCTTCGCGCCCGACGGCCATATCGATTTGCTGTTCACGGCTCCTTCTCACGCGCGCCAAGGTGTTGCCTCGGCGCTATACGGTACGGCGGAAGAGGAGCTGACTGCGATCGGCGCGGATCGGTTGCATACCGAAGCAAGCCTTGTTTCGGAGCCATTCTTTTCCCGCCGCGGATTCCGCATCGTCGAGGAAGAGCAAGTGCTACGGAATGGCGTTCGGTTGCGTCGCTTCCGCATGGAAAAGCAGCTCGCCGTGGTTTCTTCCGATAGCGATTGCGTCGATCAGCGAGGCTGAATGAGGGACGAGGCTCGGGGAACCCTCACGGTTTGTTCCACCTATGAGGTGAAACGTTCTCGTATCGAAGAACGTTCGGCGATCGGTTCAGGGACCGACCCGGACGCCGTCGGATGAACGATTACCCACGGTATGCGGTACTGCGGCGCTCCGTCATGGCCCGGCTCAATGTGGCGATATCTTCCGGTCTTAGCAGCCGCCGCGAGAGTGGTATGAGCCTCTCGTTTTCCTTCGCGATGTGTCGACGGTAGACGTCGGCAAGTGCGTGAACGGCGTCCGCTTCCAGCGCGGCGCTTCTACCCTCGGCGATCAGGCCCAACTGGCCGCGGACTACGTCGAGCGCTGCAGCCATCTGTCTATGATCTTCCAATAGTTCCCGCACGAAGGATTGCACCGTAGCGGTTTCGCTTGCGCCTGCGCGGGCGATCAGCGTCGGGAAAAGATTGCGCTCCTCGTCGGCGTGATGGTTAGGGCCCGCGAGTTCGAAATAGCGCAGCACGTTGCGCGCAGCTTGCCTTGCCTGATCGTCTGCGCCGTGCGGCGGCAGGTAGACAAGGAGCCGTTCGAGCGTTTTCAGTTGCGCCTCGATGCGCTCGTGGCAGGCGGTCAGCATTTCGAGCGGCTCGTCGAGCGAGGGCGCGTGCGGCAAGAGGGAGTCGGTCATGGTCGAATACCGAAGAAAAGTCGGCAGATGCTCATCCGTTAGCTTTCGGAATCTCGAGGCCAGCGGCGACCGCTGGTCGGGCGAGGAAGGCGTCGAGGACGCGCTGGACGTTGCGGAATTCGGCGAAGCCTACCAGATCGCCCGCGCCGTAGAAGCCGACCAAGTTGCCGACCCACGGAAAGACGGCCATGTCGGCGATGGTGTACTCATCGCCCATGATCCAGTCGCGGCCTGCCAGGCGACCGTCGAGTACGCCAAGCAAGCGTCTTGATTCGGCCACGTAGCGGTCGCGCGGACGCTTGTCCTCGTATTCGCGGCCGCCGAACTTATGGAAGAAACCGAGCTGCCCGAACATGGGCCCGATGCCGCCCATCTGGAACATCAGCCATTGGATTGTCTCGTAGCGGGCGGCCGGGTCCGTGGGGAGAAACTGGCCGGTCTTTTCCGCGAGATAGATCAGGATGGCGCCCGACTCGAAGAGCGGCAGTGGCTTGGCTCCGGGTCCGTTGGGGTCGAGGATGGCCGGGATCTTATTGTTCGGGTTGAGCGACAGGAACTCCGGCGACATCTGGTCATTGCTTTGGAAGCTGACGAGATGGGCTTCGTAAGGCAGCCCCGTTTCCTCAAGCATGACCGAAACCTTGACGCCATTAGGCGTCGGCAATGAATACAGTTGCAGGCGGTCGGGGTACTGAGGAGGCCATTTCGTGATGATGCGATAGGCGGAAAGGTCGTTCATTGAGCGGTCCCTGAGGGTCGTAAAGGTCGTGAGACAGGTTTCAGCGGGCGTTGTTCGATCAAGCGAGGCGTACAATTGGACCGCTGATCCCGTTTCTTTCTGGAGTTCCCCCATGAGTGAAGGTCCCTGCCGCAAAACCCTGACGGACGTTTCGACGCTTGACGATCTCGTCGAGCGCGATCGCCATCATGACTGCGAGGGATTCGGCAAGCACCATGTCTGCGTCAGGGTGGAGGCGGTTGCCGATCTGCCGACGCGGTTCGGGCACTTCCGCATCGTCGCTTTCTGGAACAACCGCGATGCGAAGGAGCACATTGCGATCGTGCATGGCGATGTGCTGGGCAAGGAAAACGTCGTTACGCGCCTGCACTCCGAATGCCTCACCGGCGACGCCCTCGGCTCACTGCGCTGCGACTGTCGGGATCAGCTCGGTGCGGCGCTCACGCGCATCGCCCAAGAACCTTGCGGCGTGCTCCTCTATTTGCGCCAGGAAGGACGCGGTATCGGTCTTCTGAACAAGATTCGCGCCTACTCGCTGCAGGATCGCGGCCTCGATACCGTGGATGCGAACCTGGCGCTCGGGTTCCGCGACGACGAGCGCGATTACGCGGTGGCCGCGCACATGCTGGCGAGCCTGACCGTGCGTTCGGTGCGGCTCCTCACCAACAATCCGCACAAAGTGGCTGAACTGGAACGTCACGGCATCCGCGTCGTCGACCGCATTTCGCACGTCATTCCGGCGAACGAGCACAATCGTTTCTACCTCGAAACCAAGGCCAATCGCTCGGGGCATTTCATCGATTTTGAAGGCCATTCGCACGACACGGAGCAGGATGATCCGGCGGTGCGGGTTCCCGAAGGAAAGGACCCGGAAATCTAACTGGATTCCGGCACGGCTTCGCCGCTGCTGCGGCGTGATGGCGTCATGTCCGCAATGGTGGCACGTAGGTAGGCGAACTCAAGAAGAAGACCTCGGGATAGCGCCTGAGGTGACCTCTCAACGCTGGTGAGTTGGGGGAACGAGGATTGGAGCGGCTCAGTTGCCAATTCTTGGGGATAAGGGGAACTCCATGACGATACACATGCCGACGCTGCTGATCACGTTTCTCGTCGTCTGTGTGACGTTGATGTTCGCTGTCGCTTGCGTTGCCCGGCGGGACACCGATGACGGCTTGAGCGACTGGGCGTGGGGTTTGGCGCTGAATACGGTGGCGATCGTCCTCTGGGCGATGCGCGGACGAGCCCCCGATTTCCTTACGGTGGTCGTGGCCAATACGGCGCAGGCCGGGGCCTACACGCTATTTCTGACCGCATTGGCCCGGCTTCAGCGGTGGAGCGTTCCGCCGGGGGCTGTCTGGTTGCCTCTGTTGGCTGCCGCCGGTACGTCGCTGCTGCTCGAGTCGAACCTGCAGGCGCGTATCGTCGCCTGCGGGCTCGTGCTTGTCGCCCAGCAGGCGTTGATCCTCTATGCTTGTCTCCATCCAACGCACTCGGCCATCGGCCGGGGCCGGCACTTGCTGGCGCTCGCGTTCGGCATCCTGATTCTGGTCAGCCTGATGCGAGTTGCCGGGCTCATATCGGGCCTGGCCATCATTCGTGATATCACGCAAAACTCGGCCGTGCAGATCACGCTCCTCTATGCCATGCTCGTCGCGCTCATTCTCGGTTCCAGCGGTTTTGTGCTGATGGTGAAAGAGTATGCCGACGAGCAGGCCCGCTTGGCGGCAAAGAAGGATGCGCTGACCGGTGTATGGAATCGAACGCACCTCGAAGAGGTGGCGCAGCATGAAATCAACCGCCGGCAACGCTATGGTCATCCGGTGGCGCTGATCATGGCGGACATCGATCACTTCAAGCGCCTCAATGACACCTTCGGCCATGCCACCGGCGACCGAGTGTTGAAGCAGTTCTGCCTGGTCCTCGGCAACTGCGTCCGTTCGTCGGACGTCCTCGCGCGCTGGGGCGGAGAAGAATTCCTCCTGCTATTACCGAACAGTGATTTGGCCAGTGCGGCGCAACTCGCGGAGCGCGTACGCAGTGCACTTGCGGCCTGGTGCTTTCCCGAGGGATGCGCGGTATCCGCCAGTTTCGGCGTTACGGCCTGCCAGCAGAACGAGACTTGGGAACACTGGCTGCATCGATCCGACATGGCGCTATACCGGGCCAAGGCGGCGGGTCGCGATCGGGTCGAAACGGAAGCCCTAGAGAAAGGCCCGGGCGCTATGGGGGCGACTGCTGCCGGAGAAGGCGCGGCCGTCTAGCGCGGTCGTGTTGGCAGCGCCATTTTGAGCCTTCCCCAAGCGTCAAGGCGGAGGGTTACTGCCGAGTCGGGGTGATCGTCTGCGCCGCCTCGTGGCAAAGCCGTTCGCAATCCCTGCAAGCTTCCGCACATACGGCGCAGTGTTCGTGCTGCTGTGCATGGCTTTCGCATTCGTCGCCACAGGTCCGACAGGCGAGGGCGCACGCTTCGAGCATCGTGCGCAGCGTGAGTTCGTTGCTTCCGGTGCGGCGCGAAGCCAACGATCCGGCCGCCCGGCACGCGTCAGCGCAATCGAGGTTGAGGCGAATGCATTGGGTCAACTGCTGCACCATGTTTTCGCCGAGGCACGCGTCTGAACAGGCGATGCAGGCCTGTTCGCAATCGAAGCAAGCCTCGACGCAGTGGATGAGAACGTCGTTCGTGTTGCCGCGGACATGGGGATGGGTCTTGATCATTTGCTGTGCATGCATGGGTTTCTCCTTCGGAAATAGGGTGACAGGGGAGGCGTTTTAACCGCCGTACGGATCGCGGCAAGTCGGGGTCCCGGTACTTTTGTCTGCCACATCCGTTTTCTCCATGACCGAAGGCAGAACCGTGATGCGGTACTATCGGGGTGGGCGCCCAGGCCAGCACTGGCGACCGGCGCCATCACGCGCCATTTTGAGGCCCCGCAATCCGGTACCCGGTGGCCGGCAAGTTCTTCTCGCCGCCTCGGACTGGAACGTTTTTTTGAAAATCGTTTCTGTCAATTTGACTTCCCGACACTTGCCTTTACCACTCTGCCTGGAAAAACAAGAATGACTCACGATTTGCCGCTCGTTACGACAATCGCCGCCGCCTTCGGTCTCGCACTCGTGCTGGGTTTCGTGGCGGAACGGCTTCGCCTGCCGGCTCTCGTCGGCTATCTTTTCGCCGGCATCGTCATTGGACCGGCGACCCCTGGATTCGTCGCCGATATGAGCGTTGCTTCGCAACTCTCGGAGATCGGCGTCATGCTGCTGATGTTCGGCGTTGGGTTGCATTTCTCACTCGACGATCTGCTGGCCGTGAAACGCATTGCCGTGCCGGGGGCCGTCGTGCAGATGGCCCTGGCCACAGCGCTGGGGATCGCACTCGCTGTTTCGTGGGGCTGGCCTTTTGGCGCCGCGCTGATCTTCGGCCTTTCGCTCTCGTGCGCGAGCACGGTGGTGCTGATCAAGGCGCTCGAGTCGCGCGGCCGCTTGGAGTCGCCGAACGGGCAGATCGCTGTCGGCTGGCTTGTCGTAGAAGATCTGGCGACGGTACTCGTGCTGGTTTTGTTGCCGCCTTTGGCGGGGTTGCTCGGCGGCGCTCAACCTGCGAATCCCGATGCGCACTCGCTGTGGTGGGTGATCGGACAGACCTTGCTGCAGGTGGCTGCCTTCGTTGCCATCATGTTGATCGCCGGTCGGCGCGTGTTGCCATGGCTGTTATGGCGCGCGTCTCGGGCCGGATCGCGTGAGCTGTTCACGTTGTCCGTCGTCACGGCCGCGATTGGTGTCGCCTACGGCGCCGCGCACCTGTTCAATGTCTCGTTTGCCCTTGGCGCCTTTTTTGCGGGCATGATGCTGCGCGAATCGGAGTTCAGCCATCGCGCGGCGCAGGAATCGTTGCCGCTGCGTGATGCATTCTCCGTGCTGTTCTTCGTTGGGGTCGGCATGCTGTTTGACCCCGCCGTGGTCGTCGATCAGCCGTTGCGCGTGGCCGGGGTCGTTGCCATCGTCATTCTCGGCAAATCGCTTGCCGCGATGGCGCTGGTGCTCGCGTTTCGCTATCCCTTGAACAGTGCGCTTACGGTAGCGGCGAGCCTGGCGCAGATCGGCGAGTTCTCCTTCATTCTCGCGGGCCTCGGCGCTTCGCTCGGCCTTTTGCCGGACGAAGGAATGAGTCTGGTACTGGCGGCGGCGCTGATGTCGATTGCCCTCAATCCGCTAGTGTTCGCGCTGGTCGAGCCGTTCGGCCGCTGGGCGCTGAAGAATTCCGAGCTGGCGCGCCGCTTGGAGCGCCGCGGCGATCCCTACGCCGAACTCCCGATGAGCACCGAGCGCAAATACCTAACAGGGCAGATCGTCCTCGTCGGCTACGGACGGGTCGGTCGGCGTATCGCCGAGGGGTTGAGTGACCGCGGCCTGCCTTACATTGTCGCGGACCGCGATCGATCGAAGATCGAAGCTCTGCGCGCCCGCGGCATCCATTCGGTTTCCGGTGACGCCATCGAACCGTCGGTGCTCATCCAGGCGCATGTCGCCGAGGCGGCGCTGCTTATCATCGCCGTCCCGGATACATTTTCGGCGAGGCAGATGCTCCACATCGCCCGCACACTCAACCCGCGCATCGAAGTGGTCCTGCGTTGCGAGAACGACGAAGAATGTCGCTTGCTCAAGGAGGAGGGCTGTAACGCGGCCTTCTTCAGCGAACAGGAACTAGCGAAGGGAATGATGGGCTACGTCGCAGAGCGGTTTTCGTTGCCTGTGGAGCCATAGGCGATAACGAAAAGCGAATAAGCGGGGCGATCGGCCGGAATCGCCTGTGTACTCAGATGCACAAGAAACCAGAAGCCAGAAGTCGGCAGAACCGAGTGGCTATGCCGGCGCTAACGATATAACGGTGTGGCGCCGGCAAGACGGAGGCAGTTGCCCGGGAGGGCGCGTCAGGGGAGAGCGTTTCCGTCGGTTTGATACTTCGGCGAGCGCGGTCCGTACAGCAGGCCGTTCGGTCTTCCGGCAGCGAGCAATCGCTGCGCGGTCACACCGGCGATCGGGTGCGACTGGTTGACTGTCGTTTCAACGATCTGACTGACGACCGCCTGAATCAACATGCCAGCCAGTCCGCCGCTGGAATTGCGGCCTTCGGCGCTCGATGCCGTCGCAGAACCGGACCACAGTACCTGTTCGTTCCGCAAGTCGACGAGCTTCGCCGATGCCGTTACACGACTTTCGCTGGCAATGATGGTGTAGCTCGTTCCGTATTGTTTGATATCGATATACAACGCGGCATCGGCGCCGAAAATCTCGCGCAATTTTTGCGGCTTGACCTCATGCATTTCAGCAGGATGAGTCAAGCCGTTCTGGTGAAATGTCTCATCGACCAGGCTCACCGGAAAGACGTAGTACCCGGACTCCGCCAACGGTCGTGTCACCTGCGACAGCATGCTGTAGGTGGCTTCCACTTCCGGAGAGCTATTCACCGGCGGCAGAACCAGGATCGACGCCGGGCGGCTCTCCTTGAATGCCGTGTAGTCGTAGGGCTTCACTGTTGCACAGCCGGCGGTGATGGCGGCGGCAAGGAGAAGGGTGCAGGCAGGCCGGGCCAAGCGCCGCTCAAAAAACGTACGGAATGACATCCTGTCCTCTTATTGTGGTTGTTTGAACTTGCGCGTCAGGAAGTCCACGTAGGCGGTTGCTTCCGGATAGAGGGTCTTCTCGGCTTCGAAGTACTTGAGCATCTGATCCGCGTGCTCGCCCTGCGCATAAAGAATGCCGAGATGAGCGTTATAGCCTGGGGGAAGCATTTGGCCCTTGGCGCGCGCTTTTTCGATGCCGGCTTCGAGGGCCGAAATCTGTTCCTCTGGCGACTTGCCTTTCGTGAAGTGGCCGTATAGCTGCGGCTCGTAGTCTCCCCAGTAATAGAGCGGTTGGGAGGTGTTGGCGCAGCCGGTCAGGAGCAGCGCGGCGGCAAGCGAAAGAGCGGCCGGCCAGGGTGTCGAGAAATGCCTCATCTTCTGTCCCCGCCCCACGCTATCGTCCCGGTTGCCAGGCGCCGGATTCGATGGCTTCGACCAGCTTGTTCACTGCCTCGCGCATCGCGAGATCAAGAACCTTGCCGTTGAGCGTCGAATCGTAGCTGGCGGTTCCTCCAAAGCCGATGACTTCGCGGTTATCCAGGCTGTATTCGCCGGCTCCCTGGCTGGAGAAGACCACTTCCGACGTCTGTACGTTAACGATGTTCAGGCTGACCTTCGCGTAAGCGATCTGCGACTTGCCGCGCCCCAGGATGCCGAACAGTTGCCGATCCCCGACATCCTTACGTCCGAACTCGGTCACGTCGCCCGTCACGACGTGCGTGGCGCCCTTGATGTCCTGTGTCGCCTTGGCGAAAGTCGCCTCCTGCTTGATCTCCGGCAAATTGTCACGGTCCATGACGTTAAAGCGGCCGGTCTGCTGCAAATGCGTGATCAGAATTGTCTTCGCCTGGCTGCCGAGGCGGTCCACGCCGTCGGTAAAGATTCCGCGCATGAAGCTCGAACGGTTGTCGAACTTGCCAACCACGATCGGGGTTCGCGCTCCCGTGTAGGACGTGCCTGCCGAGGTGACTTTGGCCACGTCGAGCGTGCGCGACTGCTCCGTGGCGCAACCGCCCAGCAGGACCAGAGTGCACAAAGCCACAGGACCGAGCCAGTTTTTTGCAAGAGAACCACTTCTTTTCATGCTTATTCTCCGTTTCGCCGCAAATGAAGGCGGGCATTGTAACCGAGCGGAAAATATCCCGCCGTGATCCAGTTCGCTGAGGAGATAGACGGACAGACAAGGTGATCGGTTGACAAGCGCATGTGCGCCTTAGGCACGGTATCCCGCGAACCTTTCGTGGTTTCCTGTAGAGGGACCCCTTCGCGGCGTATTTCCCCGCTCTCAGGGGAGGTTCTTGCGCAAGACGCGCATCGCCGACTCGCCGAAACCCAACCGGCGATAGAACCCGAGTGCCGGGGCATTGTCCTTGTCGGCGAGCAGCGTTACTCGCGGACAACCATTGGCGGCGGCCCAGGCAAGAATGTGTTCGACGAGCCGACGTCCGAGGCCAAGGCCGCGATAGGCCGCGCTGACGATCACGTCTTCGAGCAGAACCACGCGTTTGCCTTCGGCGGTACTGACCGTATGGAGCGCGTTCGCCATGCCGGCGACCTTGCCGTCGGCGCGTAGTACGAACAACTGGCCGACGGCCGGGTTGTCGAGGATCAGACGTAAGCCGTCGAGCTGTTTGGCGCGCTCGGGTTTGAAGTCGCTCTCGAGCGTAAACAACTCGGCGAGCAGGTCCGCCATCGACTCGAGATCTTCGCGAGTTGCAAACTCCACTTGGGTTTTCATTGTTTTTGCCTATCCGCTGTCCGTGCTATCCGATGAGGGCCACGGCCTTGATCTGCGCCCATATCGGCAGGCCTGGCCGCAGACCGAGGTGCGCCGCCGAGCGCCGCGTGACGCGGGCAATCAACGGAGTTCCGGCGACGTCGAGCCGGACCAGTGCGAGGGCCGGATGTGCCTCGTCGGCTACGGCGACCACATGCGCCAACAACGCGTTGAGGATGCTGGAATCGTCCCCATGGGTGTGGGCCAGACTGACGTCGCGGGCGAGGATGCGCACGCGTGCGCGGTGACCGACCGCCATGCCCGTGTCGCGAACCCAAACGCTGCCGCCGGCGAACGAGGCGCGTACGAGATGCCACTGCTCGTCGCGTTCAGCGACGACGGCGTCGATGACCACGCCGGTGTCTTCTCCCAACCGGATCGGCAGGTCCAGCCGCGCCAGCGTTTCACCGAGCGGGCCGGAAGCGAGGGCGCGGCCGTCTTCCAGTACCACGAGGTGATCGGCGATACGGGCGACCTCGTCGGGAGCATGGCTGACGTAGAGCACCGGCACTTCGAGCTCGTCATGCAACCGTTCGAGGTACGGGAGGATTTCCTGCTTGCGATCGTGATCGAGCGCCGCCAGCGGTTCGTCCAAAAGCAGTAGACGGGGGCTGACGGCGAGGGCGCGCGCGATCGCGACGCGGCTCCTTTCGCCCCCGGATAGACGGTCGGGTTTGCGTTCGAGCAGATGGCCGATGCCGAGCAGGTCGATCGCGTGTTCGAGGCTCACGCCTTGACCGTTGGCGATGGTCTTCGCACGCCGCAAGCCATAACGTAGGTTGCCGAGTACCGAGAGATGCGGGAACAGGCTGGCTTCCTGGAACACGTAGCCGAGCGGGCGGCGATGCGGCGGTAACCAGGTGCGTTCGTCCTGCCACGTATCGCCGTTGATGCTCAACTTGCCGACGGGTGGCCGTTCCAGCCCCGCGATGCAGCGCAGCAGCGTCGTTTTGCCCGAACCGGAATGGCCGAACAGCACGGTCACGCCGCGTCCGGGCAGAGCAATATCGACATCCAGGCCAAAGCCGGGCCAGGCGAGCTGGAAGCGCGCTTGGATTCGGTTCATCTCAGGCCCCCTTCCTTGCGCCCGGCCGCCAGGCGTAGAGCGCGAGCAGCACGAGGAAGGCGAATACCAGCATGACCGCCGACAGCCGATGCGCCGACGCGTATTCGAACGCTTCGACGTGATCGTAGATTTGTACCGACGCGACGCGCGTGACGCCGGGGAGGTTGCCGCCGATCATCAGCACGACGCCGAACTCGCCGACAGTGTGCGCGAAGGTGAGCACCGACGCGGTCAAAAACCCCGGCAACGCCAGCGGCACGGCGACGGTGAAGAAGGCGTCGAGCGGCGAGGCACGCAGCGTCGCCGCTACCTCAAGCGGGCGTTCGCCGATGCTTTCGAACGCCGTCTGCAACGGTTGCACCATGAACGGCAGCGAGTAGAAGACGGAAGCGACGACGAGTCCCCAGAAGGTGAAGGGCAGCCGTCCGAGGCCAAGCGCTTCGGTCAACTGCCCGATCGGGCCGTGCGGTCCCATGACGAGTAGCAGGTAGAAGCCGAGCACCGATGGCGGCAGCACCAGCGGCAGGGCGACGATGGCGGCGATCGGTCCTTTCCAGCGGCAACGCGTACGTGCCAGCCACCAGGCGATCGGCGTACCGATCAGCAGCAGGATCGTCGTGACGACCGCGGCCAAGCGGACGGTGAGCCAGAGAGCCTGAAGTTCGTCGGAGGTGAGCATGCGTTGTAGTGGTGAGCCGCGCAGCGGCGGTCAGAAATCATAGCCGAACGATTTGATCACGGCGCGGGCCTTGTCTCCCGCCAGGTACTTCAGCAGAGCCGCCGGCGCGGCCTTGCCTTTGCCGGTTGCAAGGAGGATAGCGTCCTGTCGAATCGGGTCATGCAGGTTGGATGGAACAATCCAGGCTGAGCCTTCCGTGATGCGACCGTCCTTCATCACCTGCGAAAGCGCGACGAAACCAAGTTCCGCGTTGCCGGTGGCGATGAACTGGTGCGTCTGGGCGATGTTTTCACCCTGCACGAATTTCGGCTGGGCGGTGGCGAGCAGCCCGAGCGCCGTCAGCGTCTCGACCGCGGCCTGACCGTACGGCGCGAGTTTTGGATTGGCGATTGCCAGATGCTTGAAGTCCCCGCGCTTCAAAACCTCGCCTTTGTCGTCGACGTACCCGGCTTTCGTCGACCAAAGAACCAGTTTTCCGATGGCGTAGGTGAAGCGGCTGTTGGCGACACCGAGCCCTTCTTTCTCCAATTTCTCGGGCGTCGTATCGTCGGCGGCGAGCAGGACCTCGAACGGCGCCCCGTTCTGGATCTGCGCGTAGAACTTCCCGGTGGCGCCGAAGGCTAGCTGTACCTTGTGGCCGGTTTCCTTCTCGAAGTCGGCGGCGATTTTTTGCATCGGCGCCGCGAAATTGGCGGCCACGGCCACCTGAATCTCGTCGGCAAAGGCCGGGGAGCCGGAGAGCAGGGAGAATATGGCCAGTACAAAACCGAATATTGTGGTTTTGCAACGGCGGAGTTCTAGGCAAGTCATGACGGTTCCTTTGTTTTATGCGCCAACGGCGAGAATGACGTGCGAGGCCTTGATCAGCGCGCACGCACGCTTGCCTTCCTTGAGACCCAATTCGCGGATGCTCTCGTTGGTGATCGTCGCGACCACCAGCTTGCCGCCCGGTAGTTCAATGACGACTTCGCCGTTGATCGCGCCTTCGTGGCAGCGGACGACGGTGCCGCACAGGCGATTGCGGGCGCTCGTCTTCAACGAATCGTCCGTAGTCACGATCACCCACGGCGCCTTTACCAGGGCGTAGGCTTCCATCCCTTCGACGAGGCCGAGATGCTCGGTGCTTTCGTTGGTGATTACCGCCGCAATCTCGTCGCCGCCGCCGATGTCGAGGATGATCTCGGCGCTGATCGGTCCGTGCTTCACCGACTTGATCTTGCCGAGGAACTGGTTGCGGGCACTTGTTTTCATGTCGAATCTCCTGATGAGTTGGTAGTACTGTTCAAAGTCGTCCATGATCTGGCCGAGTGCCGCGAGCACTCTTTCACGTTCCTTCTCCAGGCGTCGGTAGGCGTTGACCACGCGACGTCCGTAGGTCGTGAGGTGCGTACCGCCGCCGTGGCGGCCGCCGGTCTGACGTTCCACGACCGGCTGCTCCGATAGGTTGTTCATGGTTTCAACGGCTTGCCAGGCCGCCTTGTAGCTCATTCCCATCGCCGCCGCCGCGCTGGTAATCGATCCGGTGGCGTCGATGCGCTCAAGTAGTTCCAGGTGATCCCAACGCCGCCCGCGAGGAAGCGGCAAGGATGGCGCTTTCGCCGTGGTTTTCATCGCGGTTGGCGCTGTGTTCATCGTGCAATCGTCCTTTCCTGACACTTATTTCGTTATTACCATAGACGACATAACGCTAGCAACAAGAATGCCGGAATTCGAACCCGGCTGTCCTAAAGTGCAACATCCTCCGGACCGAAACAGAGCCGAAAGTCGCAGCAGTCGGCGCAATGGGGCGACTTGCAGATGAGCACGCCGGCACGCTCGCAGAGTTGGCGGTAGAAGAATTTCTTCCACTTCATGTCGTTTACGTTCAAGGCAGCGAGCGTCGGGAAGTGCGCCCGCATCAGCGCCGAAAGAACGGCGCGGTTTGGCAATCCCATGTCCTGCCAGAGATGGTTCTCGCCCATCGCCGCGGTGGCGATCGCGCAGGCGAGCCATCTTTCGCCGTCGTCGTCGGTCGCTCGGTGATCGAGCAGCAACGCGACCAGATCGTCGAATTCGTCGAATGCCTCGAATCCGTCGACCGCGTGGATCTCTTGGACGCCTTCGTGGGTAAAGGTGGGCCCGGAATCATTGTCAGGGACCCCGCTCGCGCCGTCGGCCGAGAAATACTCGTCAAGCATGGATCGGAAGTCCGCCTCGCCGAGGCCACGGATCAGCGGCCGGCGATTGCAATGAAGGGATTGCCGGATGACGCCGGCAAACGCGAGCGCTGCCGGGTCGTCGAGGTATCGCACGCGAAGCCTCAATCCGGTCGAGCCGGTGTTTGCGGAAGGCATAGGGTCCGGCGCGGTGGCGCGCAGCGATGTTTGCCAAGTCTCCATGTCCGGGCACGAGCAAGAAACCTTCCAGGCGGAAATACCCACCCCAAGCCGCTGCATCGTCGTTCGAATGTCGGGTTTCGCACAATGCGGCGTTCCGCGGGCGCGGTGTCTGTCGCGATCGGAACAAAATCCGCAGCACTCTTGGCTTCCCGCTCAGGATTCCGGCCGTGGCACGGGCATTGCATTGAGCCGTGCGAAAGGATTCCGCATGAAGACGAGCGAAATAGCGGTCCTGCTCAACGAGCCGGCCTGCGCCCACAATGCGAAGGAGAAATCGGGCTGCTCCCGTCCGAAGCCGGGAGCCACGGCGGGTGGTTGCTCGTTCGACGGCGCGCAGATCGCGCTGCTGCCGATCGCCGACGTTGCCCACATCGTGCATGGGCCGATCGCGTGTGCCGGCAACTCGTGGGACAACCGTGGAGCGCGCACGACGGGCCGTGCGCTATATCGCGTCGGCATGACGACGGACCTCACGGAACAGGATATTGTCATGGGCCGAGGGGAGAAGCGGCTTTTCCATGCCATCCGGCAGGCCGTCGACACCTACGCCCCGGAAGCCGTCTTCGTCTATGCGACCTGCGTGACGGCGATGATCGGCGACGACCTGGAGGCCGTCTGCAAAGCGGCATCGGGGCATTGGGGCGTTCCCGTCGTGCCGGTGGATTGCGCCGGGTTCTATGGCACGAAGAATCTGGGCAACCGCATCGCCGGCGAGGCGATCGTGCGGCACGTGATCGGCACACGCGAGCCGGACCCCGTACCGGAATCCGCGCAGCGGCCGGGAATCCAAGTGCACGACGTGAGCCTGATCGGCGAATACAACATCGCCGGCGAGTTCTGGCAGGTCGCGCCGCTCTTCGACGAGCTGGGCCTGCGCATCATCGGCTCGCTTTCGGGCGACGCGCGTTATCGCGATATCCAGACGATGCACCGGGCCGAAGCGAGCATGGTGGTGTGCGCCAAGGCGCTGCTCAATGTCGCGCGCAAGGTCCAGGGACGCTGGCGCGTGCCTTTTTTTGAAGGCAGCTTCTATGGGGTCGCCGATACGTCGCAGGCGTTTCGCGATTTCGCCCGTCTCATCGGCGATGACGATCTCTCGAAGCGCACCGAGGCGCTGATCGCGCGCGAGGAAGCGGCGATCGACGCACAGCTCGAACCGTGGCGCGAGCGATTGCGCGGTAAACGCGCCTTGCTGTACACCGGCGGCGTCAAGTCCTGGTCGGTCGTGTCGGCGCTTCAGGACCTCGGCATGGAGGTCGTGGCCACGGGCACCCGCAAGTCGACGGCGGAGGACAAGGCGCGCATCCGCGAGTTGATGGGCGACGATGCACGGATGCTCGACGAGGGAGGCCCCGCGACGTTGCTCGGCACCTACGAGGAGTACGGCGCGGACATCCTGATCGCCGGCGGCCGCAATCTGTACACGGCGCTCAAAGCGCGCATTCCCTTTCTCGATATCAACCAGGAACGGGAATTCGGTTACGCAGGCTATGCCGGCATGCTCGAACTTGCGCGTCAGCTCGCGCTGACCATCGAGAGCCCCGTATGGCGGGCGGTACGCCGGCCGGCGCCGTGGGCGGCGGAACGCGTGGCGGGAATTCCGTTGAACGCCTAAAGACATCGAAACGACCGGGAGGCGAGGAGCGTCATGGCCGAAGTGATCAAGCGCAGCAAAGCGCTGGCGGTAAACCCGCTCAAGGCGAGCCAGCCCGTCGGCGCCGCACTCGCCTTCCTCGGGTTGCGCCACGCGATCCCGATGCTGCATGGCTCGCAGGGATGCACGGCATTCGGCAAGGTCTTCTTCGTGCGCCATTTCCGCGAGCCGATTCCACTGCAAACGACGGCAATGGATCAGGTATCGACCGTCATGAGCGCGGATGAAAATGTCATCGAAGGGCTGCGGACGCTGTGTGAAAAGAACCGGCCCGACGTCATCGGACTGCCCACCACCTGCCTCTCGGAGGCGCAGGGTACGGATATCCGACGCCTGGTCCGCGAGTTCCGCGCGCGCCATCCCGAGTTTGACCGCGTGTCGGTCGTTCCGGTCAACACGCCGGACTACGTGGGATGCCTGGAATCGGGGTTCGCCTTGGCGCTCGAAGCCATCATCGATGATCTTGTCCCCCAGACGCGCCATGGGGGGCGTCGTCGGCGGCAGGTGAACATCCTTGCGTCGTCGATGCTCACGCCGGGCGACGTCGAGGCGATCAAGGAGTGGGTCGAGACATTTGGCCTGCGACCGGTGGTTCTGCCGGATATCGGCGACGCGCTCGACGGACATTTGATCGACAAGGCGTTCAGCGCGCTGACCATCGGCGGCACGCCGCGTTCGGAGATCGAGGCGATGGGCGATTCCGTTGCCACCCTGGTCGTCGGCCGCTCGCTGGCGCGGGCCGCCGACCTGCTCAAGGAGAAAACCGGGGTGCCGGACTACCGTTTCGACCATCTGATGGGCCTGGATGCCGGCGACGCCTTCACGCAAATACTCGCCGACCTCTCCGGGCAGCCGGTTCCCGAACGGATCGAGCGGCAACGTGCGCAATTGCAGGACGCGATGGTCGACACGCATTTCATGCTCGGCTTCACGCGCATCGCGCTCGCGCTTGACCCGGACCTGCTGCTCGGTTTTGCGTCCTTTTTCTCGGGGCTGGGCGCCGAAATCGTCGCCGCCGTCGCTCCCGCGCGTGCCGAGGCGCTCGCCGACATCCTCTGCGATGCCGTCCAGATCGGCGACCTCGAGGACCTGGAAAACCTGGCACGGCGTACGGGCGCCCAACTCGTCGTATCCAATTCGCACGCCGTGCAGGTCGCCGAGCGCCTCAGCATCCCTCTGCTGCGTGCCGGCTTCCCGCAGTACGACTGCGTCGGCGGCTATGCACGCGGCTGGGTGGGATACCGTCATGCGCGGCAGACGCTGTTCGACATCGCCAACCTCATCCTGGGGCAGCACCATGGCATCCCGGCCTATCGATCGATCTACCGCAACGAACCGGAACCGGCGCGTGCTGGCGCTGGCCTGGCCCGGCACTGAGGCGACGCCAGCCATGTTCAAGGTCGCCTTTGCCACCGACGACCGGGTCTCGGTCAATCAGCATTTCGGGGCCGCCGCCGGATTTGCCATCTATGCGCTCGATGCCGAACGCGGCCGGCTCGTCCAAGCGGTCGAGTTCGCCGATGCTACCGAAGCGGCGCCGGGAGCCGAGTCCGCCTACGCCTGTCCCGATCCGCGCGCCGACTCCGGATCCACTGCCGTCGACCACGCGGTAGATCGGGGAGAAATACCGGAAGCAGCCAACCGGCGCAACGAGGGCCGGCTCGACGAGAAGATCCGCGCTCTGGCGGGTTGTGCAGCGGTCTATTGCCTGGCCGTTGGAGCATCGGCGGTACGGCAGTTGTTGGCGGAAGGCATCCAGCCGATCCGGCTTGCCGACGAAACGGCCATCGAGTTGATCGTGCGCCAGTTGTGCGCCGCGATCCGTTCCGGCGGCGTCGCGTGGATCGACCGGCTGACGCAGCGTCCGGCCGATGCGGCACGTTTCGAACGCATGGCGGCGGAGGGCTGGCAGGAATGAACCCGCGTACGCTCTGCGCCGAACGCCGAGGCGAAGTGATCGCCATCGACCACGGCCTTGCCCGCATCCGGCTCGAACCAGCCGGGGCATGCAACGGTTGCGCGAGCCGCGGCGGGTGCGCTTCGACCGTCTCGGCCCCTCCGGTCGTCAGCCTGCCGGTGCCGCCGGGGACAGCGGTCGGCCGACGGGTGACGTTGTCTCTGCCGGAGACGTCGCTCGTGGCAGCCGCGCTCCTCGGCTACCTGCTGCCGGGGGTGTGTCTCCTGCTCGGCGCGTTGGGGGCGAATCTCTACTCGCCCGGCGATGCCAGTGCGGTCGCCGGCGCGGGCGCCGGTTTCGCGGCCGGCATTCTGATCGCGAGACTTATCCACCGTGGCTTTCCGGGCAGCGCGCTGGTGCTCGAAAGGCCGGTCCCTTATCCATTGCCTTCAACCCCTGGAGATCACTCATGAGCGCAAGCCTCGCGCCCTTCGCCGATCCGGTGCTTGACACCGATTTCATCCTCGAAATGGTTCGCCAGATGCGTGCCCTCGACACCTACGGCCGGCTCGACGGCCAACCCGTTGATCAATTGCTCGCCGGTTTTGTGCTCACCAAGGCGCGCAAGGCCGAAATACCGCTCATCGGCGATCCCGACGAGACAACGCTGGCCCGGGTCCGCGCTTTCTATAACGCCATCGCGGTTCTGATCGAGAAGGAGTGCGGGCTGATGGCCAAGGCGCTCGTCCATTTGAGCCACGAAGGTTTCGGTCGCGGGTTGATCATCGTCGGCAAGCTGGTCGTTCTCGACCGGACCCTGCGCGACGTGCATCGCTTCGGCTTCGAGAGCCTTTCGAAAATGAAGAACGAGGCGGACAAATACCTGGCCGTCGCCCTTGAGATCGTCGGCAAGTACCCGGACGTCGCCGGGCTTTAAACATCGCGGCGGGGGCGGGGCCGCCGGGCCGAGCCACCGACGGCGCGCCACGCAAAAAGCAAGAGGATTTCTCGCAACTGAAAGGAAATGAAATGGAAAACATCACCGGCTTGACCCTGGGCGGTGGCGTCTGGACGCCCGAGTTCGCCACCGTCCTCGACCCCAAGAAGTGCATAGGCTGCGGGCGCTGCTTCAAGGTCTGCCCGCGCGACGTGCTCGATCTCATCGATCGCGGTGAGGACATGGAACTCGACGACGATGAGGACTACGACGAGGACGACACCGCCTCCGTGATGACGCTCGCCAATCCGCGCGACTGCATCGGCTGCGGTGCCTGCGGGCGCGTTTGCCCGAAAGGGTGCTACAGCTACGCGGCGATGCCGGTCCAGCCTTAGGCGGGATAGGCGGGCCCCTCCCTGAGCGGAGGGAGCGGTTGTAGTCGGAAGCCCGGTGCGTTGTGCCGGCACGGTTGAACAGCGTTTGCGCAAAGGAGCCACGCCATGTGGGACTACTCGGAAAAGGTTCAGGAGCATTTCTTCAACCCCCGCAATGCCGGGCCGTTGCAGGATGCGAATGCCGTCGGCGACGTCGGCTCGATCCAGTGCGGCGATGCCTTGCGCTTGATGCTCAAGGTTGACCCGGAAAGCGAGCGCATTCTCGACGCGCATTTTCAGACCTTCGGCTGCGGCTCGGCGATCGCCTCGTCGTCGGCGCTGACCGAGATCGTGAAAGGGCTCACGCTCGACGAAGCCCTGCAGGTTTCCAACCAGCAGATTGCCGATTATCTCGACGGATTGCCGCCCGAGAAAATGCACTGTTCGGTGATGGGCCGCGAAGCGTTGCAGGCGGCCGTCGCCAACTATCGCGGCGAGGCGTGGGCGGACGACCATACCGAAGGCGCGATGGTATGCAAGTGCTTCGCGGTCGATTCGTCGCTGATTGAGGAGGTCGTGCGCGCCAATGGACTCACCACGGTCGAGCAGGTGACGCATTACACCAAGGCCGGTGGCGGCTGTTGCAGTTGCCACGAAGGCATCGAAGACATCCTGGCCGACATCTCGGCCGAGCGATGCACCGCACCGATGCCGCCCGCGCTTGCCGAAACCCCGAAGGAGACGGCGCCTGCCGAGTGCGCACCGACGCCGAAACCGCGGCTGACGAACTTCCAGCGCATGCGACGGATCGAGGAGACGATCGAAGCGATCCGACCCATGCTGCAACGTGACCACGGTGACGTGGAAATCGTCGAGATCGACAGCAGGAACGTCTACGTCAACCTGCAGGGCGCTTGCCAGGGCTGCATGATGGAGCAGGCGACGCTGTCGGGCATACAGGCGCAACTCGTCGAGGCGCTTGGCGAATTCGTGCAGTTGCTACCCGCCAGCCTGATGACGAAACGGCAGGGTGGGGCAGCATGAATCCGATCTATCTCGACAACAATGCGACGACGGCGTGCGATCCAGCCGTCGTCGAGGCCATGCTGCCTTTTTTCACGGAACAATTCGGCAACGCGTCGTCGATGCACAGCTTCGGCAACAAGGTCGCGCAAGCGATCAAGGACGCGCGCGCCGGCGTGTGCGAACTGCTCGGCGCCGAGTACGAGTCGGAAATCGTGTTCACCTCATGCGGCACCGAGTCCGATTCGACGGCCATCCTCTCGGCCCTCAAAGCTCAGCCTGAGCGCAACCAGGTGATCACGACCGCCGTCGAGCATCCGGCCGTTCTAGCGCTGTGCGAGTATCTGGAAAAGGAAGGCGTCGTCGTGCATCGTCTCGGCGTCGACCGTAAGGGCCGGCTCGATCTCGACGAGTACCGAGCCCTCCTGTCGCCGCGCACGGCGATTGTCTCGGCCATGTGGGCGAACAACGAAACCGGAACGATTTTCCCGATCGAAGAAATGGCCGAAATGGCCCACGACGTCGGTGCGATGTTCCATACCGATGCCGTGCAGGCGGTCGGCAAGGTGGATATTGACGTGCGCCGCACGTGCATCGACATGCTCTCGCTCTCGGGCCACAAACTGCATGCGCCGAAGGGCATCGGAGTTCTTTACCTGCGCCGCAACACCCGTTTTCGGCCGCTGTTGCGGGGAGGGCATCAGGAACGCGGGCGACGCGCGGGTACCGAAAACGCGGCGTCGATCGTCGGCCTGGGCGTCGCGGCGCGTCTCGCGCTCGAGCACATGGCCTATGAAAACGGCGAGGTGAAGCGCCTGCGCGACCGCCTGGAAAGCGGCATCCTGGCCCAGGTGCCGTGTGCGTTTGCAACCGGCGACACGACAAACCGCTTGCCCAATACGAGCAACATCGCGTTTGAGTTCGTCGAGGGCGAAGCAATCCTGTTGCTGCTCAACAAACAGGGCATCGCCGCGTCCAGCGGATCGGCGTGCACGTCGGGCTCGCTCGAACCCTCGCATGTGATGCGCGCGATGGGTATCCCCTACACTGCGGCGCACGGAACGATCCGCTTCTCGCTTTCGCGTTATACGACCGAGGCGGAGGTCGACCGCGTGATCGAAGCCGTTCCGCCGATCATCGCCGCCTTGCGCGATCTGTCGCCGTACTGGGCGGATCAGGCGGCGGAGAGAACGGCCGAGAAAAGGGCCAGCACCGCGGGGCCCAGCACAGCGGCCTTCAAACCGTCGTTCGCCTGAAGCGGGGTGCTCCGGACACGAGGATACGCGCTAAGCGAGCCGGAGTAATTGCGGCGACTTGCCGGCTTACCAGTAGAAATGCACGTCCTTGTTGCCTCGGGCCTGCACCTGTGCGGTCTGCGTCACGGGTTTGCCGTTGTACGTGGCAGTTACCTTGTACTTGCCCGGCGGCACTTTGGCGAAGAACATCGGGCCGGGCGATTCGGCTTCGACCACCGGGTTACCCTTCGCGTCCTGGATCGCCACCTTGACGTCAGCGAGGTACTCACCTTCACCCTTGCCGGCGAAAACGAGATAGAGGTTGTAGTCCCGTTTGGTCGCCAGTACGGGGTCGTCTTCACCGACCCCACCGCTGACATAGGGTACTGATCCTGCCCCCATCGATGTTGAGGCGTCGGCAGCATTTGCTGCCCCGGCGCTAAGGACGCCGGCAAGCAGTGCGAAGAGCACGGTGTTGAGTATGGGTCTTTTCGATTGCTTCATTTTTTCTCCTTCCTTTCAAGCAATTGAACGGAACTGCGAAGCCTTTACCCCGGCCGATCGGCCTTCGCTATGAGGAAGGCGAAGGCTTGTGCCGATTTGACCTGATCGGTCAGGAAAGCCCGGCGGGAAATCCGTGACTCCTTACCGCGTAGATGGAGACGACAGGCTCGAAGGTCAACCGATTGAATGAGCAGGTGAGCAAAACAAGAATGGGTGCTGGACCGCTCGGGCTGTCACGAGGCCGACGGTGGGCGAAGGCTGCAACTCAATTGCAGCATACGGCGTGCCGAGCCCGGGGGAGCCACTTGCCAGGCGGCCTCCACCGCGGTGCCCGGCGGCCGGGTTCCTTCTACGGAGCTGTTTCCTCGAGGACCGGATCCATCCGGCTACGGTAGAGCTCGAAATCGGGCATCTGCCGCTCATACGCCGACGACATCAGCGGCGACGAGATCATGAAGTCTGCGGAAGCCCGGTTGCAGGCAACCGGGATGTTCCAAACCACCGCAATGCGCAACAACGCCTTCACGTCGGGATCGTGCGGCTGAGGTTCCAGCGGATCCCAGAAGAAGATCACGAGGTCGATCAGTCCTTCCGCGATGCGTGCGCCGATCTGCTGGTCGCCTCCGAGGGGACCGCTCTGCAGCTTGAGGATTTCCGTGCCGAGCGATTTTTCGAGCAAGGCGCCGGTCGTTCCGGTCGCGCACAACTCGTGCTTGATGAGCAGGCCGCGGTTGTACTGCGCCCATTCGAGCAGGTCGAGTTTGCGGTTGTCGTGGGCAACCAGAGCAATCCGCTTGCGTTGTGGTACGGGTAACGAGCCGTCGTTTTCCAGCATCACGTTCTCCTTATTGTTGGTGCCGGCCTCAGGAGCGACCGGCTGCCCCCACACCCGTCAGGCCGCTTTTCGTCGGCTGGCGAGGTGATCAAGACCCGCGTGATCGCCGCGCAAGAGTCGAGCTCTGACAAAACAGGCGCGCGCCGTCGCGAAATCCCGGCGTTTCCGGTAAACCTGTCCAAGTCCGATATAGGCGTCGGCGTTGTTCGGTTCGATGGCCTGCAAACGTGAGAACCCATCCTGTGCGCGGCACAGGTCGCCGACACGCAACGCCGTGCGGGCCAGGGCGAGCATGGCACGCGTCGAATCCGGCTGGGCCACGAGCGAATTGTGGAATGCCGGAACAGCGAGTTCGTACTTCTTCAGGTCGACGAGTGTCGTTCCGAGGTCGTACCAAACCTGTGCGAGTTCCGGATCCGTGCGGGTGACTTCGCGATAGAAAGCCGCAGCGGCAGAACCGCCACGCACGTTCGGAGTGGCCGGCCTGTTCGCCTTGGCTTGGCCGAGCGCCGCTTTCCGCTTTGGGAAGACCTGCTTCGGCAGGATCTTGTCGAAAATGCGCACAGCATCGAGGATGCGGCCGCTGCGGTAATACGCAAGGCCCAGGAACTGCAGCGAGATGGGGTCGCCGGGAACCGTCGAGTGGATGCTGCGCGCGATCGCCTCGGCGTTGGGTAGATCATTGTTCGCATAGAAACTGCGGAACAGGTCGACCAGTGTACTGATCATCTTGAATCTCCTGTTGTTGGCGCCTGGGCCCAAATGGGGCACAGTCTGTGGAAGAGGAATGACGGTTTGGAGCCAGAGCATCTCTGGCAGTCAAGCCGGCCGCGACAGAATGGTTTGATCATCGTCTAAAGCGACCTCCATTTGGGTTCGCTTATGTGCCGGAATGTAACCTTGCGTGACGGCTTCGCGGCCATCCGACATTGCGGCAGTATCCGCCGCAAAGATTACCGGCTGATGTCCGAAAAACCCTGCTACGGGAAGGGATTGGGCAGATATCAGCCGTAAGCGACTTTCAGTGATCCTTTTCCCGCCTACGTTGTCCAATCCGTCAGATCGAAGCGCAGGACGATTGGCATGGATGATTCGCCACGCAACGACTCCCGGGGCACAGCACACGGTTTCCCGTCGACGGTTTCTCCTTGTCGGCCAGACTCGCCGGCCGGTACGGCGGTGCCGCTGAGCGAAGACACCTACCGGCGCGTCATCGAGTGTGCGCCGAGCGCGCTGGTGATGATCGACGAGCAGGGGACGATCATCCTCGTTAACGCGCAAACCGAACTGCTCTTCGGATATACGCGAGAGCAGATGCTCGGGCACCCCGTCGAAATGCTGATGCCCATTCGCTTCCGCGAGCACCATTGCACATACCGTGCCGGCTATTATCGCGACCCAAGTCCCCGGCCGATGGGCGTCGGCCGCGACTTGCTCGGTACGCGTGCCGACGGCAGCGAATTCCCGATCGAGATCGGGCTCAACCCGATTGCCACGGAAACCGGAATGATGGTCCTTGCATCGATCGTCGACATCACGGAGCGGTTGCGGGCGCAGCGGCGCCTCGAAGACGCGTTGCGCGAGAAGATCGTGCTGTTGAACGAGGTGCATCACCGCGTCAAGAACAATCTTCAGGTGGTCACCAGCTTGCTCAACCTGCAAGCCGATCATGCCGCCGACCCCCAATTGCAGGCAATCTTGCGCGAGAGCTGCGGTCGGGTGAAGGCGATGTCGCTGACCCACCAGTTGCTATACGAACACAAGGATTTTTCGCATCTCGATCTGGCCGATTATCTGACGCGCCTGGTGCAGTCGATACGCGCCACCTACCGCTCGGGCGGTGGTCGCATCGCGTTGCGCCTGGAATTGCCGCCTGACGGCATCCATCTTGAGCTCGAAAGCTCGATTTCGTGCGGGTTGCTGGTCAATGAGCTGGTGACGAATGCCTTCAAGCATGCCTTCCCGGGCGAACGCTCCGGCGAAATCGTGATCAAACTCGCCGAAGAGGACGGCGACCAGATTCGCTTCGAGGTCGCCGACGATGGCGTTGGGTTACCTCCGGAGAGTGAATTCAGCGGGTCTTCGCTTGGCTTGCAGCTGGTCCCGCTGTTCGTCGAACAGCTACATGGCGTCCTCGACATCGAGCGCGACCGTGGCACGCGCTTCTGCGTGCGCTTTCCCAAACGGCCTGAAATGAAGGATCCTTCTTGAATGCGCGATTGCCTGTGAACCTGATGCTTGTGGAGGACGAACGCATCGTCGCTTTCGACCTCAAACGCCAACTGAGCAGCTTCGGCTATCACGTCGGGGCGGTGGTCGCCAGCGGCGAGCAGGCGATCGACCGCGTCGGCGAGGAAAAGCCCGACCTCGTGCTCATGGATATCCATTTGGAAGGCCACCTCGACGGTATCGAGGCAGCCAAGGTCATCCGCGACAAACACCATATCCCGGTGGTTTTCCTCACCGCATACGCGGAGGAAAACACGCTCAACCGTGCGCTCGACAGCCGCCCGTTCGGTTATCTCGTGAAGCCCTGCGAGGCGCGCGAACTGCATGCCACGATCCAGATGGCGCTTGCGCGCCACGAAGATGAGGTGGCGATTCAACAAAGCGAGGAACGGCTGCAACTCGCGCTCGACGCCGGTTCGTTCGGCGTTCTCGAGTGGAGCCCGATCACAGACCGCCTGCAGGGCGACATTCACCTCGGCATGCTTTTCGGCGGCCAGCAGCTGCCGCTCGACGAACCGCGGAATGTCTTTCTGGCGCGCGTGCATCCGGAAGACCGCGAGCGGGTCGAGGCGGCGCTTGACCCCGGGGCGGTAGGCGCGAAAGCGATGCGCGTTGAGTTCCGCACGGTCGGCGACGGCTCGCCGCCGCGCTACATGGAGGCGCAGGTGAAGGCCTACGGCAGTCCGGGGGCGGAAGGTCGCATTGTCGGCATTCTGCAAGACGTGACCCAACGGCGGCGCAATGAGGAACGGCTACGTCAGTCCAGCGTTGTTTTTCACACGAGCGCCGAGGCAATCGTGATCACCGACGCCGCGCGGCGCACGGTGGCGACGAATCCCGCTTTTTCGCGCATTACCGGATTCAGCGAGGAAGAAGCGCTCGGTCTCGACCCCGACACGATGTTGCGAGCCAATCCAGGTGCCGAAGACTACCTGCCGTTTCTCGTCGAGGGAACGACCGGATTCTGGCACGGCGAGGTACGCTGCTATCGCAAGAACGGGGAGGGTTTCCCGGCGTGGCAGAGCGTGAGCGTCGTACGCGACGCCGAAGGCCAAGTCACGCATGTGGTCACCGCATTTTCCGACGTCAGTGCGATTTACGAAGCGCAGCGGCAATTGCAGCATTTGGCGCATCACGATCCGCTGACCGGGCTTCCCAATCGGTTGCTGTTCGACGACCGACTCAAATACGCCATCGAGCAGGGCTTGCGTCACAGCGAGCGTTGTCTGCTGCTCTTTCTCGACCTGGATGGGTTCAAGGTCATCAACGACACGCTTGGCCACGCCGTTGGCGACGAACTGCTGCGCGTCGTCGGGTTGCGCCTGCGCAGCGTGCTGCGTGCCAGCGATACGGTGGCACGCCTGGGCGGAGACGAGTTCGTCGTGCTGGCGGGCAGCACGAGCCCGGAGTACGCGGCCCAACTGGCGCAGAAGATCCTTGAGCAATTGCGTGTGCCTATCCTGCTTTCCGGCCACGCGCTTTCGGTGACCGGTAGTCTTGGTATCGCCGTTTTCCCGGACAATGGGTCGGACAGTCAGCAGTTGATGCGCGCGGCCGACATGGCGATGTACTCGGCCAAGGCCGAGGGACGTAACCGCTACCATTTCTATTCGGAAGACATGTCCGCCCGCGCCGACGAACGCATGTACGTCGAGCAGGGTTTGCGGCGCGCGATGGCCAACCGCGAGTTGATCGTGTGGTATCAGCCGCGCATCCGGCTGGAAGACGGACACATCGTGGGCGTTGAAGCCCTCGTGCGCTGGCCGCATGCCGAACGCGGCATCATTTCTCCAGGGGCTTTCATCGGTGTCGCCGAGGAAAGCGGCATGATCGAGGAACTCGGACGCTGGGTGCTGACCCACGCCTGTCGCGAAATGCTCGGGCTGGCACGGCAAATGAAAGCGGAGGGGCGTCACTTCCATCTGGCGGTGAACGTATCGCCACGGCAGTTCATCGGCAACGACTTTGCCGGCGTCGTGCGTTCGGCTCTGCAGCAGACGGAGTTCCCGGCCGACGCCCTGGAACTCGAGATTACCGAGAGCACCTTGCAGGGAACCGAGCGTAGCCTGGCAATTCTGAATGCGTTGCAGGAAATGGGCGTCTCAGTGAGCATTGACGATTTCGGCACCGGCTATTCGTCGCTGAGCGTACTGCGCGACCTGCCGATCGACCGCGTGAAGATTGACCGCTCGTTTATCGTCGACCTGCCGCAGAGCGAGAGCCAACGTGCCATCGTGACGGCCATCGTCGCCTTGAGCCGGGTCATGCGCATGGCGATCACCGTCGAGGGGATCGAACGACGCGAACAGGCCGAATTACTGCAGCAGCTCGGCTGCCACGAGGGGCAGGGCTACTATTTCGGTCACCCGATGCCCTTTACGGCACTGAGCCGGATGCTCGATGCGGAGTGGCCCGGACTTCCCACCTGAACCCGAACCCTAGCTTCGCGCTCCATGTGCCGCAGGCGGAACTGACTGCAATCGGCCGAGCCCCCGTCAATTACGGTGTTGCCCGCCCGAAGAGCATATGGCCGGTTCAGACGGCGACACGCTGCAAGGTCAGCAGGAAGGAAACGCCGTTGTCTGTGTTGCGGGCACCGATCGTTCCGCCCATTTTCGCCATGTAGGTCCGAGCGACGAACAAACCCTGGCCGCGGTTACCTGATGCGCCATGACCCGATTCGGCATCATGACCGGAGACACCGTACTCGAACACCTTTTCGAGCAACCCGTCGGGGATCGGCGACCCTTGGTTGTGGATTTCAATGGTCGCCGTCGTCGGCGCAGTTTCCAGGCGCAGCGTGATCGGCGTTCCCGGCGTGCGATGCCGGTCGGCATTTTTCAGGACATGCGAGAAGACGTCTTCGAGCGGGTATTCGTCGGCACGTACGAGGACCGGCGCATCGGCAGCGACGCAAGCCACGTCGGCGATTCCCGCATTCTCGGCGACATTGCGTAGGAACTCGGCGATGTCGAGCGGTTGGACGGTCAGGTACGAGGATTGGAACGCCTCGCTTGGACTGGCGCCGCCGTAAAGAACGCGCACTGCCTGCTGCATGCGGCTGATGTAACGGTGGCTCGGATCGTCGGCATTGCCGTGCAAGGCGAGCAACGATTGCAGCGGCGACATGATTTCGTGGCCGACGGCGTGCCACATGTCTTTTTCCTGTTCGGCGCGGATACGCTCGCGTTCCGCGTCTTCCTTGACGCGGCGGAGGAGGTCATCAAGGCCGGTGGCCAGGATGCCGAGTTCGTCGTGCCCGCGCAGGTCGGCCCAGTCGTAGCGGTCGTAGCGTTCGCTACCGCCTTCTGTCTGCACGGTGCGCGAGAGGCCGCGCGTACGCCGGGTCAATTTCGCAATGCGGCGGATAATCCCCACTTCGATCACCAGCCAGGCGAGAACGATGGCGCCGAGCATGGCGCCGACGAACGAGGACACTCGGGTGGCGACAGCGGAGAGTGTCTTGTTCACGCTACGTGCGTCACCACGCAGATGCAGCTCGTAGCGACCGAGAGGCGTATTGATCTCGTCTTCGAACTCGACGACTGGCGTGTCGATGTGCTCGACGGGCAGGACGCGGATCAGTCGAGTGAGCAGGGGTGACGTGATCTCCTGCGCTTCGTCGCGGCCGCCCAGTTGCACGATGCTGGCATTACGGGACCCTGCTTTGCGCAAGGTCAGCGTCTCTCCCGGCAAGAGCAGGGAACTGAGTTCGTGCAGCGAGAACGGCGAGACGGCGCTGGCCGTCTGGTTGTCAAAGAGCGGGGCACCTTCGCCGGGGGCTAGTACCTCGATGCGGACCTTGAATTGGTCGAGGTCGAGTGGCGGCCATTGCGGTTTTGGCTCTCGGAACAACGCGTCGCGCAATGCGTCGATCGGCAAGCGCAACGAGAAGAACGACTGATGCGGGCAGGTAGCGGAGTCGCCATCGTTGCCTTCTCCATCGGCGCAGCGCTCGGCCTGCCAGACCCACCCGCGAAACTCGCGCACCGGGCGGGCGCCCTTGTAGTTGCGTTGCTCTTGCTCGACGTATCCGGTGAAGCGGCCACGCATGCCACCGGCGCCCGCGGAAGCTCCAGACAACAGTTCGAAGGGCGCGATCCAGCGCCATGTCTGTTCGCGCAATGCGACCGTGACGCGTACGCGATGCGCGCCGTCAAGGTATTCGTCGCCGATGCGATGCGCCTCGAGCGGGCCGCTGGCGAAGGTACCGGCCGCGTAAATGAAACCGCCAGCCCAAGGGTTGTTGCCGATGGCCACGCACAGGCTGGCGTGGTTTCGGTAGGGCACGAGACAACCGGCCATCTCGATGGCGTTGCGCGCTTTGGTCTGATCGTCGAAATCGATGGCCGCAAACGGCAGGACGACGGGGCGACCCTGCGCGGCCGCTTCGGCATCCCAGCGCGGATTGAGCAGCGCGAGCAGGCCCGACGGCTGGTACAGCCGGTTGATGATTTGCGCCTTGGTCTTCGCGAAGCTCGCTCGGTAGTTGTCGTAGCTGCGCTGCTTTTCTTCCTGCAGCACGGCGACGGCCATGGCGATCACGGCCACGATGAGCAGCAGGAAGGCGGTGCGCAGCAGCGTGCGCAAGCGGAAACTGGCGAGCCAGATGAAGAACGCGCGCATCAGCGCTTTTCCGCGCCGGGGCCGGTGGACCAACGGAAGCCCTTCATCGGTACGTTCTCAATGCGGTCGAAATGCTCGTCGAGCTCGCGGAACGCTTCGCGGATGGCGCTGATGTGTTTGCGAATGTTGTCGCGGTTGCGGCCGCTTTTCACGACGTCGAACAATTCGTCGTAGGAAACGACATCGCCGCGCCGCTGGTAGAGCGCGGCAAGAATCCGCTGCGCGGTCAGCGGCAGGTTGACGCGCTGGCCGCGCCAGAGCGGTGTGCTCTGGTGGATCGGATCGAGCGATAGCTCGTCGTCTCTGGTTCCCTGCGCGGCCTTGACATCGTGGTTGGGCACGCGGTCACGCGCGGCGCGCAGGATTTCGAGAAAGGTCTCGATGAAGTCCGCTTCGTCGAAAGCCGTTTTCTGCAGGTAATCCCAGGCGTCGAGCGCCTTCATGATGCTGCGGTAAATGGCCGCCGGCATGGCGGACACCACCAACACAGGCGTGCCCCGGCCCGTCTTGTTGATGGCGTTGATGATCGCGACACCGGCGTGGCGCTCGCGTCCGAGTTCGATATCGAGGGTGACGACGTCGTAGTCTTCGCGCACGATCGCCGCTTCCGCTTCGTCGCGGTTGAACCATTGATCCACTCGGATATCCGGACTCGCGGCCAGTATCCATTCCTTCAGCTGGTTGCTGGTGGGCTTGTCGTCTTCGATGACCGCGACCTTGAACATACGATGCCTGCGTCTTGAACGTTCGATGGCGGCAAGTATCGCCGTTTTCACGAGGCAAATCACGTCTTGGCCGTGAGCGTTTGTTCACACCCCGGAAGAGACTCGTACGCCGGATAACCAAACTTGGTACCCGGCGGCATGGAGTCCTCCTGGCCGTGTCCGGCACGATGCCCTCCATGCCAACCGGATGCGGACCGATCTTCCCGCAGGCGGTGCAGGAGGTGGCCGAACGAAGATCGACAGACAACAAGGAGAACATCATGTCGGAACGTGTCAGGATCATTGTCGAAAACGTACGCAAGGCTTTTGGCGCAGCGGGTGGCTGCGCACAACGGTCGCGCGGCAGCTTGATTGCTCTGGGAATTCTGGCAGTCGGTGGCTATGCGCTCTACGCCAACCCGCCGATGCAGGGCGTAAGCCGCGGCGAAGTCGCGGTGCGCCTGAACCAGATCACCGGTGGCACGAAAGAATTCCAGGAAGGCGCGGTTGTCGTTGTGCCCGGGCTGCACAGCCTGCGCCGCTTCTCGTTGCGGGACCAGATCTATCGTCCCGAGGGGAGCGATCGTGCGGATGGACCGGCGCCTTTTCAGACGGTCGAGGGGCTTTCGATCGGGCTCGACGTCTCGATCCGGTATGCGCTCGACCCGGCGCAAATCGCCACGGTGGCCCGTGCGCTGCCGGACGATATCGGCGGCCAGGTCGTGCAGCCGGCGGTGCAGGGCGTGCTGTACAAGACGCTATCACGGTACACCGTACGCGAGGTGTTCTCGACCAAGCGTCAGGAAATAAAAGAGAGCGTCGAGAGCGAACTCAAGCCCCTCCTGGCACGTGACGGCATCCGGCTGCAAGCCGTCCTGATCGGCAAGATCGACCTGCCGCGCGACTACAAGGCCGGCATGGAGAAGTTACTGGCCGAGGAACTCGCAAGCGAAAAGATGCGCTACACGCTCGAACTCAAAGAGAAGCAGGTGAAGCAGACCGACCTCGAAGCGCAGGCCGATAAAGTGCGCCGCGAGAAGGCCGCCGAGGCGGCTGCCGAGGAGCAGATCATTGCCGCCAAGGCGCAGGCCGAGGCAATGAAGCACGTGCTGCCGTTCAAGCAGAAACAGATCGAGCAGCGCGGCCTGGAGGCCGAGGCGGAGAAGATCGCGCGCATCAAGAATGCCGAGGCATCAGCGCAGGCGCGCCAGATCGAGGCCGCCGGTGAAGCCGAGTCGCGGCGCAAGCTCGCCGACGCCGAAGCGTACCGGCAAGACCGCATCGGCAAGATCGCCAGCGAACAGCTGGCGCGCGACGGCGCCCTGATCCAGAAGAATCCGCTGCTGATCCAGAAGACGATGGCCGACAAGCTCTCGGACAAGATCTCGGTGATCATCGCTCCCACTCCGGCAGACGGCGGCTTCATCGGCTCCGCGCTGCTCGGTGCCGCCAAGACCGGCGGGCGCACCGCACCGGTTCCCGCTGCGCAGAATGTGGAAGAAAACGTAGAGAACGCCGAGGAGAATGGGCAATGATGCTCGCTACGGCACTCACGATTATCGCCATCGTCACTCAGGATCAAAGCGCATTGCGTGCGGCGCCGCGCGAGACCGCTGCACAGCAGGCGGTACTCTGGCAAGGCGACCGCCTTGAGATACGAGCCGAAAAGGGCGACTACCTGCAGGTGTACGACCATCGCCGGGAACGCGCCGGTTACGTCCGGACCACGCAGGTCCGCGTGCAGTCGATCAAGCCCGAGGCGGCGCCCGAGCTGCTGTCCATTGTGCGCTTCCTGAAGGACGCGCCAGGCTCGGAAGCGCTGGGCATAGGCTATGCAAGCGCCTACCTGATGGCCGTGCCGCCGGGACAACTCGACCCAGCGGCCATCGATGCCTTGGGCACGATGGCCGAACGCCTGGCCCGCCGCGCCTCGATGCCGCGCTCGTCGAAGGCGACGGCGGAAGCCGTGGCAGCGCATCTCGAAGTCGCGGCCGAGTACGGTGTCGGCATGACGAACGTCGAGCGCGAGGACCAGATGCAGCTCTGCTACGACGGCGAAGCCTTCAAGCGCGTTCTCGCCCTGCCGGCGACCGATGTGCAGAAGGCCGACGCGGCGCTTGCGCTGACCCGGCACGATTGCGTGCCGCCATCCCTGACGCCGGTTGAGCGCTTTGCGTTCGACAATTGGCGTGCCGAGCTGCTCGATCGCGTATCGATGGGCAACCTGCCGGAAGTGAAGAAGAACCGCATGCATCTACGCAAAGCGGGTGTTTGGGCGAGCCTCGCCTTTCAACTTGCGCGGCGGCCGGAATCGGGCGCTGCCGCGATGCAGGCCGCCGCGGGCCGGTCACTCGAGGAGTTGGCGGCCGTCAACAAGAGTGAGCTCATGGAAAGCGACGCCTGGGCGTACAGCGAGGCGGCGATCCGCGTCGGCGCATCGCGTTGGGCGGCGGTTCCCGCAATTCCTACCGCCCCGGTCAAGAATCCGGGGCGCGTGTCCGTGGTAGCGACCCCGGGACAGGCGGGCGAAACATGCATCCACCTCATCGATGCGAAGCATGGTGCCGACAAGCCGTTGGTGAGTCGTTGCACCTACGCCATCGTGTGGACCGCGTCGGTGACCGCCAACCGCGACGGTACCGCCTTGGCACTCGCCGTGCAGCCGCTCGATACGTGGCGCGAGATGTGGGTATTCAAGCAAGGCCCGGACGGCTGGAGCGTGGACATTGTGCCGCCGGGCTTCGATGTTCCAAATCTGGGTTACGTCGAGTTCGCCGGTTGGGTGCCCGGAAACTCACATGTCCTGGCCGCCCGCGAAGTCAAGGCCGAGGGGCGTTTCCGCCTTAGTTTCGAAACCTTGCGGTTCGCCGATCTCGGCGTCGACAAACAGGCCGATAAGCCGGGAAACCTCAGCCTCTTCTACCGTTGGCAGGATCCTGTGTGGAAAGCGCAGACGGTCAGCTTGCGTTGAGCACATGGCGGCGTCCGATGGCAAGCGAGCCGGCGGAGAGAACGCCGTTTGCCTCAGGCAAGCGAGCCTGAGCGGAAACGGGCCGCCGCCGGCAGCACGCGGCGACGGCACTGAGTTGGCGGCCCGTGGGGCCGTGTCAGTCGTCGTCGTCAGGAAACAGCGCGTCGGCCTTCGCGGCGCATATGAAGTCGTTTTCCGACAAACCGCCGATCGCGTGCGTCGAATAGCGCACCCGGCAAGTCCGGTAACCGACTTCAAGGTCGGGATGGTGATCTTCCTGATGTGAGACCCAGGCGATTGCGTTCACGAAAGCGATGGTTTCGTAGTAGTTGCTGAAGGAGTAGGTTTTGTGTAGCACGTTGTCCGCAACCTCCCAGCCAACGAGGTCTTTCATCAAGCGCTCGATTTCCGGCAGGGCGAGCGGTGGAACACCGCCCTCGCACGGCAGGCAGCGTTTCTCACTCAGTGGAGCAGGTGCTGTGTCCATCGTTGTCTCCTTGCGAGTTCGGTTAGGGGAAAAAGGGGCGAGGTTTGGCGTGTTTGGGAGGGGCGCCAGAGGAAAGAGGGGCCGTATAGCCATAGGGCGTTCGACATGACGCGGACCGGGCCGTTCCGTGAGCGGTAAGGACATGACGAAGCGGGAGCAGAGTGGTCAGCGGCGGCGAACGAAAGTCCGCGACAAGTTTCAAATTCCGTACCGCCGCTTCCCGGTCGCCACCGCGATAGCCAAACGTAGCGCATCGTAAGGAAGAGGTAAGCCGCACCAAGCAATCTGCAAGCGCAACGAGGTCGATTCATGGATGAAAATCGAGCGCACGGCCATGAAGCCGCTGATTCGAGTGACGCCGAAGCCGCGGGAGGACGAGCTGGCTCGGCGAAGGACACCAGTCAGCGGCCGCACGACGCATCCGACGAGGCACCGAACTCCCAGGAATCGCTGTGGCACCTCTTGTACCGCTTCCTCTGGCCTTTTCAATATTTTCGCGATGCGGGCCGGGGGGATCGTTTGCAGCAGCAGGCGAACTATCGGCACAACCGGGGGATGCGTTTCTGCCTGCCGGGATTCATCCTCAAATGGTCGGCGCTTTCGGCGCACTGGTTCGCCTGGGGCGCTTTCTTCGATAGCACCCTGAGTTTCACGTTGCTCGTCGCGGGTTGTTTCGTCGCCGCCACGATGGCGCTGATCATGGCCTTGATCCTCGGTATCGACTGGCTGTGGCTCGGCCGCTTTTCCGATCGCTTCTGATCTCGCGCGCAAGACTACCTGCCAAGAAGGAATGGGACAGCGGCCCGCACAACGGCGCGAAAGTTCCGCGCCTCGCAAGACGGCGTCGGTTCGTTCGCTTTCCTTACTACTTCTTGGCCTTGTAGATCGACCATGCTTTGCGGAATTGGCTGCGCGTGAGCTTCCCCGTTCCACGTGTATCGACGGCGGCAAACGCCGTGTCGAACCCGAGTAGATCTTGCGTGTCGTCGATGGTCACGTAACCGCGTCCGCCTTTATCAAGTTCGGCGAAGACTTTGTCGGCGTCGTCAACGGCGCTGGGAGCGACCTCCGGTTTGACGATCTCCGGTGGCGTCGTCGGACCTCCGGGCGAGACGGCATTTGCGCCGGCGGGTGGGTTGGCGGATTGCGCCGCTGCTTCTTCGTTGAGGCCGATCATACCGCCCAGGAACCCGAGCGCCAGCAAGAGAGTGCCGGGGCGACAGCTGCGCCCCGCACTCGGCATGACGTTCTCTTCCGGATCGCGGTTGAGCGAAGCTAGGGCGGATGACAGGGGACGATTACCACCGTCCGCCCGCCTATCCGTCCACTGAACCGGTTGCACGGCAGGCCCGCAGGCCGGCAGCCTATGAGCCACTCTTGGCTGGCTCACTCGAGGTGGAGCCCGACGGCGGAGCGGCCGAGTCCGTCGCCGATGGTGCGCTCGTGCCTCCGGATGGCATCGAAGAGTCGCTTGCGGCCGGCGGCGTGCTGCCCGACGGCGTACTCGAATCGGAAGCGCTACCCGGAGCCGGGGTGGCGGGCGGAATGCCCGCGGCCGGCGGCGCGCTTTCCAACGTCCGATCCGGGCTGGCCGGCGCGGCCGCCTGGGTTTGATCGGAAGAGCGTGACGCTACCGGAGATTGTTCGTCGCGACTGCAGGCGACGACGAGCAGCGGAATAGCCAGGGTGGCCAGAAGAGCCGATTTGCTTTTCATTGCTGATACTCCTTTCGTCTGAGGGAAAACAAGACGGGGAGGTGAGAACTTGCCGTGGACGGCTTGCCGAACTTCCTCGTCCTTGAAACCCGCCGTTAGGCGGCGGGAGCCGATGAATCGAGCTTGCGGTTTTTTTCCTGCATGGCCTTGAGCAGGCCTTCGATACCGCCCTTCTCGATTTCGTTGGCGAAACTGCTGCGGTAATTCGTGACCAGGCTGACGTTGGCAATCGTGACGTCGAACACCTTCCACCCCGCATCGCCCTTGCTCAGGCTGTAGTCAAGCGGGATGGGTCGCGCGCCCGGCTTGTTGATCTGGCTGCGTACGGTCACTTCGTTGCCATCCGCCGGTTTGGCGGGCGGTTTGAAAGCCACGGTCTGGTCCCGGTAGGCGGTAAGCGAATTGGCATAAGTGCGCACGAGAAGCTGGCGAAACTCGTCCGTCAGTGCCTTGCGTTGTTCAGCACTTGCCTCCTGCCATTTGCGGCCTACGGCGAGGCCCGTCATCCGTTCGAAGTCGAAATGCGGCGCGACCTTCGTTTCGATCAGCGACATTGCCTTCTGGACGTTGCCGGACTGTATTCCCTTGTCTTCCCGCAGAATCGTCATTACTTCTTCGGTGACGCCTTTTACCAGTGCGTCGGGGTCCGAGGTCTGCGCGCGTACCGGGGCGGTTGCCAGGAAAAAAATGGGCAGCAACCAAGTTATGCATCTTCGCAGCATCGTTTTCTCCTATCGGTGATTGTTTCATTCTTGATTTATCCGCCGCCCCAACGCAGCGGATGTCGGGCAGATGTGGATTGGCTGTAGTTGCTTGCTGAACGGCGGTTGCCTGCTCGACACCTTTTATGGGCAAATGCCGTGCGCGCGCACCGATGGCAGCCTGTTGAGCAACTCCGCTTCCGACCGAGTTTTCCAACAAAAAGGGTTGTCGTTTCAATTACTTGAAGTCGCGCGCACGATGTTTGCCCGGCGCTGTGCGCCTACGGGCACAACCGGCTGTCATGCCCTTGCGCTAACGACAATGGGGTGAGAGCGGACAGCCAAATCCTGCCCAATTCAACATCAACGAAACGGGTATTTGCCGAAAGGAGTCATCAATGAAAATGACGAAAACTCTCATCGCTACGAGTTGCCTGGTCCTCGCCGCGACCCTGTCGCCGGTTACCGTGAATGCCGCTGACGCCGGCGATGCGGGACAGCGCGCCAAAACCTTCGTTAAGGATTCGGCGATCACCACCAAGGTGAAGGCAAAGCTAGCGGCGGAGAAGCCGAGCAGTCTGGCGACAGTGAATGTCGATACCGATGCCAGCGGCGTTGTGACACTGAGCGGGACGTTGAAGACAAAGGAAGAGGCGGACAAGGCGGTCTCCATTGCGCACGCGACCGAAGGCGTGAAGTCGGTTACCAACAACATCAAGGTCTCGCCCTGAGTCTTAATCTCCGAGTCGCTGGCTGACAACACTCGGCCGCATTCCACACGATGGCTCCCGAGGGGGCCATCGATGGTGAGGGATGCAATTCGGCGCTTGCGAATCCTGCGGTTTCCCACCTCGCACGGCGCGACGGTCGTTTGAGGCTTCTCCTTAGCGTTAGGCAAACTGGCGCATCAAACGCAACCGCCTACTATCATCGACCGGACGGCGCATGCCGCGTCTGGCATCCGCGCCCCTTTCTGCTGCATACCGCAATTACTTGGCCGCCGAGATAGCGCTCTGCAACGCCTCGGCAAGGGTCGGGTGGATGTGGATGGCGTCTGTCATGATCTTTGCAGGCACTTTCGCGTTCATGAGGACGACATAGGCGTGGACGAGTTCGGATGCCTCGAAGCAGAGCAACGCGGCGCCCCGCAGCTTGTCGCTGTCCGCATCGATTATCACCTTGATCAGTCCTTCCGTTTCTCCCAACTCGCGAGCCTTGCCGTTGTTGCGGAGTTCGAAGCAGCCGACCTTGACGTCGAGCCCACTGGCGCGCGCCTCGCTCTCCGTTATGCCGACGCGAGCGAGTTCGGGGTCAGTAAAAACAGCATAAGGGACGATGCGATCGAGCGTATGCAAACGATCGCCGAGCATCTGCGATTCGACGATGCGGTAATCGTCCCAGGACGTATGGGTGAACATCGGGCCGCCGCGGATATCGCCGACAGCCCAGACGCCAGGGACGGACGTCGCCAGCCGCTCGTCCACGCGTATGAAGCCCGCTTTGTCCTGCTCAACGCCGAGCGTTTCAAGCCCCAGGCTGTCGGTATTCGGTATCCGCCCGCTGGCGACGAATACGTGCGACACCTCGATTTCGTGTTGAGCAGAAGAGCCTTCGCCGTTTCGTTCGGTCTCCAGCGTCGCGGCGATGCCGCCATTGCGCTGCCGTAGCGCGGAGACTTTTGTCTTGAGGTGAAAGTGAATTCCCTCGGCGGCGAGCAGTTCCTGCAGCTTGCTGGCGATCTCCGGGTCTTCGCGTTCGGCAATCTGTCCGACGGCCTGCACCACGGTCACCGAACTGCCCATGCGTCGATAGAACTGAGCCATTTCGAGTCCGATGTATCCGCCACCAATGACGAGCAAATGGGCGGGCAAGTCTTCGCGATCAACCCAGTTTTCGCTGCACAACGGATTGACGTCGGCCAAGCCTTCGATCGACGGTATCGAACTGCGTGTTCCGGTATCGAGGATGACATCGCGCGTGCGGATCTCGACATCTTCGGCTGTTCCGGCGCGGCGTTCGATGAGAACGCGGAGATGGTCGCCGTCACGTCCGAGCAGGCGGGCGTGGCCGCGATAGAGTTCGATGTTCGCTTCTCCCGACAGCGTGTGTTCGAGGGATACGCGTGAAGAACCGGCGATTTCCCGCGCGCGCTGCAACACTCGCGGAAAATCAACGCGCACGTCGCCGACGCTCACGCCATAGCTCGCGGCGCGGCGCGCGACCTGTGTGACGCGGGCGGAGGCGATTGCCGCTTTGGTCGGCGTGCACCCAAAGTTGACGCACGATCCGCCCATGTCCTTCTGTTCGGCCAGTGCCACGCGGCGTCCCGCTCGCGCTAGTGCCAGTGCCAGGGGGATTCCCGCCTGCCCACCGCCGACAACAACGGCGTCATAAATCGGATTCGTCGTCATTTTCTTCCTCCTTGGTTGGTCAAAACGTTCGGCAGCGGAACGGAAACTGCCGGTGAAAAGCGTCGGCGGCTACGGCCTGTCAGAAAAACGATAGCTACACGAGCTTCGGCTCAAAGTCGCCCGATTCGTTCATGCAAGCATCCGAAAAGGAGACACCATGCCCAACAGAATGCCGGGAACGCTGAAACGTTCGCCCACCAAGGCGCAGAAGACATACGCCAAAACGCTTGAGAACGCGGAGCGCGAATACGGGAGCGGTGAACGCGCGTCACGAACCGCCTATGCGGCGCTCAAGCATACCTTCGAGAAAGTGGGGGACCACTGGGAACCGAAAGATAAGCCGGGTCCCTCTGATCCCCGTGCACGCCAATCCGCACACGGCGGTCGGCGCACGGACCAAGGGGAGAGCTTCGGTGGCGTCGACGTGGAGGGCCATACGCGGCAAGAACTCCTGGATCGAGCGAGAGCGCACGGCATCGACGTCAACACCCGAATGATGAAGGCCGAGATCGCCCGCCGGCTTGCGCGCAAGCAGGGTTGAGACGCGGGATGATGAAGTCATTTTCGGCATGCGACGGGGCTTTCCGCCGTGAAACTTCAGATCGTTCGGGGGACAGTAAATTTTTCAAGGCCTGGTAATTCGTACAAGCGCTTTTAAGGACGGCTAATCGCCGGGCTGAAGAAGGGAGCGCGGGCACCGTTTTCGTCGATTCGACGCGCCACGCTTCGGGAATGGGCCTTGCAGCGAGAAGCAGGCACGTTCCATGTTGCAAAGAAAGGAGAGATGTATGCAAGTCAGCAAAGCAATGAGCCGCGACGTTCGCATCGCGAGTCCCGACCAAAGCCTGTGCGACGTAGCGCGCATCATGGCGGATTGCGATGTCGGCTCCGTGCCGGTTGGAGAAGGAGACCGCCTCGTCGGCATGATTACCGACCGCGATATCGCCGTACGGGCCGTTGCCCTAGGAAAATCCCCGGAGACCAAAGTGCGCGAAGTGATGACTTCCGACATCAAGTATTGCTTCGAAGACGAGGAAATTTCCCACGTCGTGCAGAACATCGGCGATTTTCAGCTACATCGGCTGCCGGTTCTGAATCGCGAGAAGCGTCTGGTCGGAATCCTCGCACTCGCCGATATTGCCGCGACCGAGGGACCACGAGCGGCCGGTGAAGCGGTTTCCGGGATTCTCTCGGGAGCGCATCAAGGCAGTTCGGCTCGTCACTGATCGTCTTCAAGTACGAGCCCTCACGGCGCCCGTAATGTCGGGTCTGGATAGACCGGGCACGGCGGGCGCCTTCGTTCGTCTGGTTGTCGAGTTCGCGAAGCAGTGTTCAAGAGAAGAATGGATCGATGCGGGTAGAAATGTGGGTAGAAACGCGGGCAGGGGCGGGCAGGGGCGGGCAGGGGTTCTACTGAATGCGGAAAAGACTCCAAAGAAGTTCGAATTGCTCCGCGCAGCGGAGCGAGAAAGGCTGGAAGGAGTCATGAACGGTGATAGCGAGAGCGCCGTCCGGAGGCGATGAGGTTCCTCCGGACAGAGGCCCACGAACTACGCAGGCACAGGCGTCGGGAAAACGCAAGATCGGATTCGCCGAAGCGGGCAGTGCTTCACGAAGCGGGCAGTGCTTCACCCGTGGCTGGATCTCTTGCTCCCAAAGACGCCGTTGGCGCTCTCACCCCATACATGGCAAGCGGCGTACCGCATCATGCATTCAACGAGCGGCACGCATCCCCGCGCGTTCTTTTGCCGGCCGGCGCGATACCGGAACGCCTATTGCCGAGCAGAAATGTGAAACGGCGGAGTGAAAAACGCCTGAGCCATGCCGAAAGAATAACGTTGGAATGGCCGAGGTACGCGCCGAGTGTGTCAGCCGCTCTGAAGCAATGGGCTGGCGGTTGAGTCAGACGCCGTAGGGTACGGATTCAATGGAGATGTCATGCAACGCTATACGGAGCGCCGGACGCCGCCAGCATCGCCTCACACCGTCTATGAGGATATGCGCACGGGTGCCGCCGTGGGGGTCCTTGCCGGTTTTACTCTGGCCTGGGTGGCGGAAGGGTCGCTGTTGCTGTTTCAGTTCTTGGTTGTGGTCGGCGCAGGCATCGGCGCAATTGGCGGGCTCATGCTGTGGATAGGGTCGCTGGCTCAGCCCGAGGAGAAAATTATCCCGCCACGAAGCGGCCAAAGACGCGGGCGAATCCGCGATACCGACGAATATCAGCCAGTTGAACGGCGACGCCAGGAACGTGTGTGAGAGCAAAGGCGTTGAATCCCTCGCAGGAGTCAAAGAAGGAACAGTAGGGAGTTCCGAGGCTGAATGGGGAATCACTCTGTGAAAATGGCTTCTGAGAATTGAGTGGGGTTCTGAGACTTAATCCAGGTGATTTAGCTCTGGCGCGGTCTTCCGGCCTGAGAGACCGCCAAGCACGCGCCTCTGTTAGGCACCGCCTTTGCCAAGACAAGGCCGAGCTTGATGAACGTTGAAGCGTGAAGGACGTTTCCCGGCCCCGTGTTTCGTGCCTTCAATCCGCGTTTGCGGGCCCGTTCGATTCCCAAGGTTTGCCTCGCTGTATTGAATCGAGAGTTGCGATTCAAATCGACGCGCCATTCGGGATGTCGCGTTCGGAGGACACGAGAACGAGTGCGCGCACGGCGAGGAATTAAGGGAAGGGCGTCGTCGTTTCCATTCTTGAGCATTGGAGGTATCGGCATGAAACGTACAGCATGGGCGGCCTGGGCCGGCCGCCTCAAAGATGGCATCGGTAGTATCTCGACCGAAAGCGGTGTGTTGAGCAACACGCGTTACGGCTATGGCTCGCGCTTCGGCAACTCGGTCGGGACGAATCCGGAGGAGTTGGTCGGTGCGGCGTTGGCGGGGTGCTTTTCGATGGCGCTGGTGTCCCAGCTGGAAGAGAGCGGATTGAGACCGGAGAGCATGCGCACAGAGGCGACCGTGACGATGGAGCAGGGCCCGGGTGGTTACTCGATACCGGCGATTCACCTCAGTACGGTCGCCAAAGTCCCCGGAGCGACACGCCAAGGCTTCGAGGCGGCCGCCGCCCAAGCCCAGGCCGGGTGCCCGGTTTCGAAACTGGTCAAGGCCCGAGTTACGCTCGCAGCGAAGCTCGAAGACTGACTCGCTTAAGTTGTTGCGAGCGGATGCCGACGTCCGTTCGTGGCCAAGGGGTGCGGCCGTGGTGGGAGGGAAGCCGTGCCTTCGTTGTTTTTCCCGTCATTCCAGGGCGCCAAGATCGTGTGCCGAAGACGTTTCGTGTTCGGCTGGCCGACTTACGCTCTCCTGAAGATTCCCAGCGGAAATTGCTCGTTGCCCGAACCAGCCAAGGCGAATTCGTCTAGGGGACGGATGGCCACTCGTGTGGCGGTGACGCTGCACCCGACCTGCTTGTCCCGCTGCTATCCACCGGTCATGGCACGGCGTTTGCCCTCCGGCCGGTGAACCGGGTTGAAAGGGTTATCCAGAGAATCGCAACCGGCTGAGAGCCGACCGTCCTAACCCACCGGCAAGTTCATCAGCAGAACGGAGCGAAGGAGGTTCGGTATGCGAATCGACGATGCGGCGTTACAAGCAGTTCTGATCACGGCATTGCTTCTTCTGGTGCTCGGCGGGTGCCAACGGCATGACGCCCCGGCGCCAAAAAGCGCGGCGATCACGAGGCAGGGTGCGGTCGTCAGCGGCGAGACGCGGGAATCGCCTCGCACGCCGCAGCAGAACGCTCGGGCGAAGGCGGATGCCGCGCAACGCGAAGGAGCGCCCGATCGAGCACCGCTGCGGCGCAGCCCGCGGCTTGTATCGGCCTGATCCCCGGTCGCATGTCGGATATGACAAAAGGTGGGCCAACCGCCTTTAACCAAAGAGGTGACGGAATGGACAAACATTTATTAAGACCGGCGTGGCGGCGTCCCGCGCGCGTGATCGCGACAAGAGACATGGGAAACGACGGGCTGACCATTGAGCTTCGCTGGCGCGCGGCGTGTCTCGCCTCCGTACTGGTCTGCGCCGTGGTCCTTCTGGCCGGCTGTGGCGGCGATTACTACCAGGTCACCGATGCGGCGGGCGGGAAGACCTACTACACCCGCTCCATCGATCACGAGGATGGCAGTGTGCGCTTCAAGGACGAAGCAAGCGGCGATGAGGTGATTCTGAATAGCTCGGAAGTACGTGAAGTGACGTCTCAACAGTACCGCCACGCGGTGGGAGACTGAACGATGAACCGCGCCGAAGAAAAAAACCGTTTGTCCCTCGGTTGCCTCGAACAAGGACGCACTCACGGCAAAGGTCTGGCGCGGACCGCGGCGGTCTGTTGCCTCGTTGTCGGAACCGCTTGTCTGCCGGCGCTGGCGGCCGGGCCGATTGAATTAGCCCAATCATCAGGCTCCTCCGGCGCCACGACAGCCTCGCCACCGACATCCACCATGCCGCCGGCGACCACGGCTACTCCGCCAGGTACGACGAACATCCCGCCGGCGACGACGGCGACACCTCCGGGAACCACCAACATTCCGCCAGCAACCACAGCGACACCGCCCGGAACGGCGAACTCGCCCACGACCTCAGTGCCGCCCAATACGAGTGGAATTCCTCCGGCAAGTGCAACTCCCCCGGGGGCGCGTTCCATCCCGCCGGTCACGACGTCGCCGTCGACCCGCAGTAACCGGCGGAGTGAGGGAGGTACGAGAGGCACGAGAGATACGACAACGGTTCCCTCGCTGCCCGAGCCGCCCGTCTCGCCTTCGGTTCCCGCTACCCCACCGACGCTTCCCATGCCGCCGGATAGTTCGCAACCGGTGTCGCCGGCCGCTCCTTCGGGAACAGGGACTTCGCTGGGGCCGTCGTCGTTCGCGCCACGGTATGCCCCGGACCGCCATGCGACTTGACGGATTTGAATGCCTCTGGTGTGCCAGCGACGCTGGCGGCGGCCCTGGAGACACGCCAACCGAAAGACCAAGGCGCCGCGCGGTGACGGCGCCGGCAGAAGAACAGAAAAACTCGTCACCGATGAGTCAGGAGAAGCTTTTCCCACCTTTAACAACGTAGTGAAAGGAAACGCCATGTCGAAACTTAGAAGCACACTTGCCATCGCCGCACTGACCGCTGTTCTCGCCGCTTGCAGTGGCGGCCCAACCCGAGAAAGCACGGGTGAATACATCGACGACGCAACGATCACCACGCGCGTGAAGACCGCGTTCGTTCGCGACAAGGAGGTGAGCGCGATGGACGTGAAGGTCGAAACGTTCAAAGGCACCGTACAGCTCTCGGGCTACGCGGACAATTCAACCGAGATCGAGCGTGCCGTTCGCATCGCGCGCGAGACTCCGGGAGTCCAATCGGTAAAAAATGACATCCGCCTGAAGTCGCGGCAATAGGCCTAGGTTATAGGCGGCATGGACGGGGTAACCAATCTACCCCGTCCACCGATTCTCCACGGCGAAGCAAACAGACACTCACAGATCGTTCCGGGTTTATCGGGTCTCGTTTGCCTAGCGAGCCGCTAACCGATCGTGAGTTGGATCAGCTGGATCATGGAACTTCGCCGGGGAGATGAGACTCTTGACCCGAAGACGAAGCGTTGCGCGTCAGGGTAGCCGCCTGCGGCCGGCCGGCTAAAATGAAGTTCGCATTGGTGGAGCGGAACATCCTGAGTCCATGGATCCCAGCCCTTTCCGGTCGCGGGTAATGGGCAGTGGGTTGCGGGGAGATTAGTTCCGTGGACGAATCGATGCGTATCCACTGAACAACGAAACGGTTGAACGAAACGCCCAGGAGGCACCGATGCATGCCGAACCGAAAGCGCAAGAAGCCGCTCCGGAGACCGCTTCTGCGGCTTCCGCAGGAGACGATCTGTGGTACAAGGACGCCATCGTCTACGAACTGCACGTCAAGGCGTTCTCCGACAGCAACGACGACGGTATCGGCGATTTTCAGGGGCTCATCCAGAAGCTCGATTATCTTCAAGACCTCGGGGTCACGGCGATCTGGCTGCTGCCGTTCTACCCGTCCCCATTGCGCGACGACGGCTACGACATTGCCGACTACCACGGCGTAAATCCTCAATACGGCACGCGCGCCGATCTTCTGCATTTCGTGCGCCAGGCGCATCGGCGAGGCCTCAAGGTCATCACCGAGCTCGTTGTTAACCACACCTCGGACGCGCATCCCTGGTTCCAGGCGGCGCGTCGCGCGCCCGCCGGGTCGAGCAAACGCAATTTTTACGTCTGGAGCGACGATCCGACGCTGTATTCCGGTACGCGCATCATCTTCAGCGATACCGAAAAGTCGAACTGGACATACGATGAAGTCGCCAAGTCGTATTATTGGCACCGCTTCTTTTCGCACCAGCCCGATTTGAATTTCGACAATCCCTCGGTGCGCAAGGCGATCGTCAAAGTCATGCGCTTCTGGCTCGATACCGGGGTCGATGGCTTCCGTCTCGACGCGATTCCTTACCTCTGCGAGCGCGACGGGACGAACAATGAGAATCTTCCCGAGACGCACGCGGTGATCAAGGAAATCCGTGCCGTCATCGACGAGCATTATCGTGGCCGCCTGTTGCTCGCGGAGGCCAACCAGTGGCCCGAAGACGTGCGCGACTATTTCGGTGAAGGCGACGAATGCCAAATGGCATATCACTTTCCGCTGATGCCGCGCATGTACATGGCCATTGCCCAGGAAGACCGGCACCCGGTGGTGGAAATCATGCAGCAGACGCCGGCGATTCCGGATCTCTGCCAATGGGCGATCTTCCTGCGCAACCACGACGAGTTGACGCTCGAGATGGTGACGAGCAAGGAACGCGACTACATGTACCAGATGTACGCCGCCGACCGCCGCGCTCGCATCAATCTCGGCATCCGCCGCCGGCTCGCGCCGCTGATGGAGAACGACCCGGATCGCATCAAGCTGATGAATGCGCTCCTCATGTCGATGCCCGGGTCGCCGATCATCTACTACGGCGACGAGATTGGCATGGGCGACAACGTCTATCTGGGCGACCGCGATGGGGTGCGTACGCCGATGCAGTGGAGCCCGGACCGTAACGCCGGGTTTTCGAAAGCCGACCCGCAGCGCCTGTACCTGCCGCCGATCATGGACGCTGTGTATGGCTACAACGCGGTGAACGTGGAAGCGCAGTCGCGCGATCCGTCGTCGCTGCTCAATTGGACGCGGCGTCTCCTTGCCGTGCGCAAGGGCTACAGCGCCTTCGGGCGCGGCAACCTCGTGTTCCTGCATCCTGGCAACCGGAAAATCCTCGCTTACCTGCGCGAATACGGCGATCAGACGCTGCTCTGCGTCGCCAATCTGTCGCGCACGGCGCAGCCGGTGGAACTCGATCTCTCGGCTTACAAAGGCCGTGTGCCAATCGAGCTCTTCGGTCGCATTCCTTTTCCGCCGATTGGCGAATTGCCTTACCTCATTACCCTTCAAGGCTACAGTTTCTACTGGTTCCGGCTCGCATCGGGCGAGCAGGCGCCGAGTTGGCACGCCGACCGGCTGGCCGCCGAGGAAGCGCCGGTGCTCGTTTTCTTCGACGGCTGGCACAGCATCTTCCGTGACCGCGTCGTGCCCTGGCGTATCGCGCTGGCCGAGAAGTTACGCGCGCAACTCGAAACGGAAACCCTGCCGCGCTTCATCGTTCGCCAGCGCTGGTACGGGGCGCAGGAGGATGCTGTGCGTCGCGTCGCGCTTTCCGATCACTTCGAATGGAAGGATACGCGCGGCGCTGTCTGGTTCCTGGCGCTGTTCCGTGTCGATACCGGAACGGGGCCCGCGGCCCGCGTCGGCAACTATTTCCTGCCATTGACGCTGGTCTGGGAGACCGAAGAAGAACGAATGCGCGCGATGCAGGCCGTAACGGTCGCCAAGGTTCGCCAACAAGCGCAGATCGGAGTACTTGGTGACGCCTTCGCCGACGAAGCCTTCGTGCGTGCCTTGGTCGAGGCCATCGGCGCCGGTCACGAATTCCGTTGCGCGCACGGAGCCATCCGGTGCACGCCGACCGGCGCTTACGCCGGTATCGCGGGCAACGAGTCGTTGCAATCGCTCACCGTGCGGCCGCCGGCGGCGCAGAGCAGCAATAGCATCAGCCTGCTTGGCGACAAGCTTTTCCTGAAGATTTATCGCCGGCTACAGAGCGGAGTATCGTCCGAACTCGAAATCGGGCGCTTCCTGACCGACGTGGCGCATTTCCCGAACTGCGTGCCGGTGGCGGGCGCCATCGAATACATACCCGACGCAGAGGCGCCGGGTGGCGGTTCGCCGACGACGCTGGCCTTGCTGCAAGCCTACGTCAAGAATCAGGGCGACGGGTGGGGCTACACCCTCGGTTACCTGGAACGCTTCCTCGAGCAGATCAACGCCACGACCACGCCTGCGCCGCCTGAAGCGCCGGACAGTCACGGCGCCTACCTGACGTTGATCCATACCTTGGGGCGTCGGACGGCCGAACTGCATCTCGCGCTGGCGATGCGTACCGGCAATGCCGCGTTCGACCCGGAACCGGTGACGGCAACCGATATCTCTTCCTGGACGACGACCGCGAACAGCGAAGCCGCGGCGACGATTGAACAGCTCGAACGGGCGATGCCCACGTTGCCGCCGGCGGCCAGGGCCGGCGCGGAGGCGTTGCTTGCCAAGCGCTCTCAACTGCTGATGGAGATCGGCAGTGCCGCACCGGCGAGCTTCTCCGGCCTGAAAACGCGCGTACACGGCGATTATCATCTGGGGCAGGTGCTCGTCGCGCAAAACGACTTCTTCATCATCGACTTCGAGGGCGAGCCGCTACGTACCGTGGCCCAACGTCAGCAGAAGAACTCGCCGTTGCGCGACGTCGCCGGCATGCTGCGTTCGTTCGACTATGCGGCGCGCACGGTGCTGGCGCGAGCCGCAAGCGAACAGCTCAAGGAATCCGCCGAACTCGCCAAGCAGACCGGCGCGTGGCAGGAGCAGGTGGAGAAGGCTTTCGTCGAAAGTTACGCGGAGACCGTGGCGAATGGCGCGCCCCGGCTATATGGCGAGTGGTCGGAGGCGTTACGGCTGCTCAGACTCTTCCTGCTCGAGAAGGCACTGTACGAACTGCGCTATGAGCTATCCCACCGGCCGGACTGGGTGCAATACCCGGTGCTGGCCATCTTGGAGATCCTATCCAGCCCCGCCGGCAGCCGCTGACGCCGGTTCGGTCACAAGGAGAATCAAATGGTACCGATCGACATGACGCTGGAAACGCTGCGTACCTTTCTCGCCGCGGTTGCCGCTTTCCTGCCCAATGTCCTGCTGGCGATCGTCATCGCTATCGCCGGCTGGCTATTGGCCAAAGCGGTACGCTTCACGGTGGTCAAAGGCTTGCGCTCGATCAACTTCCATATTCTGACCGAACGGGCGCGTATCGACTCCTTCCTGCAGATGGGTGGAACGGGGGCCGATACAACGGCGGTGATCGGAATGCTCGTCTATTGGCTGGTGATCGTCGCCGCGCTCATCCTCGCCTGCAACACGCTCGGCCTGACCTACGTTACGGACCTTCTGTCGAAGATTGCGCTCTTCGTGCCGCGTGTGATCCTTGCCGTTGTGATTCTGGCTTTCGGTGCGTACTTCGCGCTCTTCATCGACGGAACGGTCACGCTGTACGGGCGCAACGTCGGTTTCGACGAGGCGCCGGTGCTCGGTCGCTTGGCGCGCTACGCGGTGCTGCTCTTCGTGGCACTGATTGCGCTCGACCAACTCGGGATCGGCGGCGACATCATCCGCCAGAGTTTCCTGATTATCCTCGCCGGTATCGTGCTCGCCCTGGCACTGGCTTTCGGGCTGGGCGGGCGCGATTGGGCGGCGGCGCTGCTCGACCGCTGGTGGCCGCAAAGGAAACGAAACGACCGGTACGGGGACGATTGAGCCGGGCGAGTGACTCGCCCTGCACTGGAGAAGCCACCCCGGGAACGAAACGGAACGGTCCAGGTCGGAGTCGGCACTCAGAACGCTCAGAAAATAAAAATCGGGGAAAGGCCTCTGCCCGCCTTTCCCCGATTCCGGAGCCCTCCCTGGCCCTCTGTCTTGCTAAGACGCCGGCCGATTCGGCCCGCGTTGCCCGGGGATCATCGCTGGAACGCGGCCCGGGAAGAAACTGGCGGCCATTATGGCCCCGCTTTTGCGGCTTGTGTGTGCATTTCGTCGCAAGTAAATTGGAACCCGGTCCGAGCCCCTGAACGACGTTGGGCGCGATCTTAAACCTTTTTTTGGCCGGTGGGGAACTCCAATGAACGACAAGCCGGCGTCCAACCGCGACGGTGTTGTACGCATGCCGACAGCAGGCGGAAACGATGCGCTGAAAACCATCGAAATCTGCGCTGAAAAAGCGACCGCGCTCATGCGCTGCAACCTTGGTGCGCAAGGGTTTCTGGCCGCGACACCGGGAACAGGCGCCCGCGCGCGCGGGTATGATCGCGTCTTCGGGCGCGACGCGGCGATCTGCGCGATTGCCGCGGCGCATTGCGGCGACGAGGAACTCCTTGCCGGCGCCGAACGCAGCCTGATTTCGCTTGCCGCGCAGCAGGCGCCGAATGGTCAGATTCCCAAGTACGTGGAGGCGGCGGGCGCCGATTTCTGGTACCTCGGCTGCATCGACGCGACGCTGTGGTGGTTGATCGCGCTAGCGCATGTGAAGATGCGCGTTCCCGATTTGCCGGTGCGCCTGCAGTCGAACGTCGAGCGGGCGCTGGCTTGGCTTTCCTGCCAAGAGCATCAGCAGATTTACCTGTTGCAGCAGAACGAAGCCAGCGACTGGGCCGACATCATGCCGCGCTCGGGCTTCGTGTTGTATACGAATGCGCTCTGGTACTACGTCAAAGGGCTGTATCGCCTGTCACATGCCCCAGAGACGAGGCAGCACTTCAATCACCTGTTTCACCCGACCGGGAACCATTACGCCGAGTACAAACGCCTGCGCCTGCTCATGCACTATGCGCGCGCCGGCATCGCGAATCGCGACATGTATCTGAGCTTCGTCAACCTCGGCTCCCGCGGCGACGAGGGCGACGTCTTCGGTAACCTGCTCGCCGTGCTCTTCGGCCTGGCCGACGACCACCGCAGTCGCCGCATTCTCGGGCATATCGCCAAGAACCAGGACGGTGCGGCTTTTCCGGTACGCGTCACCTGTACGCCGATCGGCCGTGAGGACCCGTTCTGGCGAACTTACATGGGGCGTCACCGGCAGAACCTCGAACATCGCTATCACAATGGCGGTATCTGGCCGTTCGTAGGCGGGTTCTGGGCGTTGGCGCTGTCCTCGAGCGGTCGTACGGGAGAAGCGGAGTCGGTTCTGCTCGGCTTGGCGAAAGCGGCGGCCGTGAACGGCTGGCAGTTCAATGAGTGGTTCCACGGTTTGACGGGAGAACCCGAGGGGATGCCCGGGCAGACCTGGAACGCGGCGATGTTTCTCCTGGCACGCCACGGGCTGACGAACCGTGTGTTCCGCCGCATCTACGAGCGCAGCGATACCGCTTCCCGCTGACCGCCGGCGATCGGGCGGAAGCGAACTAGGCCGCGAATTGGGCGGCGAGCCAGCTGAAGAGACCGCCGACGATGACGAGGTGGGCGAACAGCACGCCGCCGAGCAGCAGCGGCCGAATGCCGGCCTTGCCCAGGCGACCGACGTTGGTATCGATGCCGAGGGCGGCCATCGCGGCCGTCAGCAGGAGCATGCCGGTGGTGCGCAACGTGTCGACGATCGGGGTCGGCACAATCCCCAGCGAATTGACGCCGGCAATGGCGACGAACCCGACGGCGAACCAGGGGATCGGCAGAGCCTCGTGCCGTCCGGTCGTTCGCTTGGCTCGTATAGCCCCGACGATGAGCAGAAAGGGGACAAGCAGCATCACGCGGATCATTTTGGCGATGACCGCGCTGCTCGCCACGTCGTCCCCCAGTGCGCTGCCGATGGCGACGACCTGCGCGACCTCATGCACCGTCGAACCGACGTAGATGCCGAAATCGAAACGGTCCGGACCCAACCAACCGTAAATCAAGGGGTAAATGAGCATCGCCAAGGTGCCGAAACACACGACGGTCGCCACCGCGATGGCGCTCTTCTCGGCTACCGTTTTTTCGTCGAGGCGGAGCATGGGCACGGTGGCGACGACGGCGGCCGCGCCGCAAATGGCGCTGCCGGCGGAGGCCAGCAACACCGTCTCCGCATCAAGCTTCAGAATGCGGCGACCGATGATCCAGCCGAGGCCCAAGGTGGTCGTCACGACCAAAACGTCGATCAGGATACCGGTGCTGCCAACCTGAAGAATCTGTTGCACGCTGAGGTTGAAGCCGTACAAAGCGACGCCGGTGCGCAGGAAGCGCCGCTGAGCGAGCGCGAGTCCGCCGCGGAACCGGTCACCACTAAGCGTGGGCAGCGAGTTGCCAAGTAGAGCGCCGATCAGGATAGCCAACGTCAGGGGGCCGATACCGTAATGCTTCGCTGCGTCGAGCTGGCCGATGCCAAAGGCGAGGCCGCAAATGGCCATTACGGGGAGAAGGCCGGGGAGAAAGGTTTTGGTGGGCGTCACTTTTCTTTTTCAGTAAGCCATGCGAACGGTGCGCAGGTTAGTCCTCTCTACTACAATCCGTAAAACAGATAATTTAGATCGTATAAATAAGCAAAACTGATGAAAGTGACCCTTCGCCAATTGGAAATTTTTGCCGCCATAGCAACCTATGGGCAGGTGACGCGGGCAGCCGAAGGTGTCGCGATGACCCAGTCAGCGGCGAGCATGGCGCTCAGCGATCTCGAGCGGCAGCTCGGGTCTCCTCTGTTCGACCGGGTCGGCCGGCAGCTTGTATTGAATGAAGCGGGTCGGCAGCTCTTGCCAAAGGCCCTTCAGGTCCTCGATAGCGTGCGTGAAATCGAAACCGCCGCGAGTTCTTCCACGGCGGCATTCGATCTACGGCTTGGCGCGAGTTTGACGATCGGCAACCATTTGTTGCCGGGACTTCTTGCGCAGTTGCAGGAGCGTTACCCGAGTAGCCGTTTCGACGTTTCGCTGCGCAACACCGAACAGGTGGTGGCCGATCTGCTGGCCTACCGCATCGATATCGGCTTCGTCGAAGGGCCGGTCCAGGATGAACGCTTGCAGCGCTTCTTCTGGCGGCACGACCGGCTCTCCGTTTTCGTACCGCCCGAGCATCGCCTCGCGGGGAAAGTCGCGACGCAGGACGATCTCGTCGGCGTATCGTGGATACTGCGCGAACGGGGCTCCGGCACCCGGGAAGTTTTCGACCGTGCGCTTGCCAACGCGACACTACCGGTGCGCATCGCCTTTGAACTCGAACAGCCGGAAGCCATCCGCCAGTTCGTGCGCGCCGGCCTCGGGCTCGGCTGCCTGCCCTGGCTCGAATTGCGCGATGCCTGCGCAGCCGGCTGGCTGGCGCTGGTCGATACGCCTTTTCTCAATCTCCAACGCCAGTTCCAGGCCGTCGTCCATCGCGACAAACACCTGAGCCTGGGCATCCGCTCGGTGTTGTCCTTGTGCGGCGTCGACCTCGTCTGAGAGATCTCAGACCTCTGTCGCTCCTGTGAAAGCAGGTGGTTCGTGATAATGCCCGGAGAATAACCTATGGGCATATCTATTGTCGGTCGGCAATGTACTCTGCTCAGCTACATTGCTGTCCGTGTTGCCCCAATCTCAGCTCGCCAACCGCAGATGACTCATGATTCTCGGATCAGTCGTCTATGATAAATGGAGCAATGACACCAGAACGCTTGGCGGTCTGATTGCAGCGCTGATCGTAACGGCGAAATCCGTAGCGGGAATCGCGAGAGGGGGCGTATGACAAAAGAGAACAGCCACCACAAAACAGGCCGGCCCGTTTGGTTATGCCGAATGGGTTATGCTGGCTTTCGGGAACCCCCCATTTCGGGCATTTTCCCTTGGCTACTACTGATCTTCGTTGTTTTCTTACCGGTCATTTCCGTCACCGCGGAGGAGAAGCCGCTGCTCTTCCTCGGCAACAAGAACCTCGCTCCCGTCATTTATCTCGAGGACGGCAAACCGAGCGGACTCGTCGTGGATCTCGTGCGGGCGCTTGAGCCGACGATCGGACGGCCGATCGAAATCGTCTGCATGGACTGGTCAACCGCCCAAGAGCGAGTGGCCAGGGGAGAAGCCGATGCGCTCATGCAGATCAACTACACGAAAGAACGCGACAAGCTCTTCGATTTCTCGTCCCCTTTGCTGCAGTCCAGGTTCTCCATCTTTACGCGCAGCAGCCGCGGCGACATTACGGATGCGACCAGCCTGCGCGGATTGCGGGTCGGAGTGGAGAAGGGCGGTCTGCCGCAGCACGTGCTGCAGGATGACGCGGCGATTCTCCTCACGATCATTCCCGATTTCCTCGACGGCTTCCGCCGGCTGGCGACGGAAGAACTGGACGCCGTTGTCGTCGATTACCGGATCGGCGCTTATGTGCTGGCGCGCAACCACATCAGCGGCGTCAAGGTGTCGGGGGAACCGGTGGCTTTCTCCGACTCGGCGATCGCCGTCAAGGAAGGGAATGCGGAGTTGCTGGCGGCGATTAACCGCGGCCTCGATCAGATTCGACGCGACGGGACGTACGCGCGCATCGTCAGCCAATGGGAACCGAAGGAGGTCGTTTTTCTGACCAAGGAACAAATGGCTACGCGCACGCAAGCCATGGTAATCGGTGTGCTCGTCTTTATTTGCTTCATTGCGGCGGTCTGGATGACGACGCTTTATCGAGAGCTGCGCAGGCGGCGCCGTGCCGAGGAGCAATGGCGGGTCATGTTCGAGAGTTCGCCAGTCTCGCTGTGGGTGGTCGATTTTTCCGCGGTCGGCGAGTGGTTCGACGAGTTGCGTGAGCGCGGCGTTGTCGATCTCGATGCTTACTTTGAGCAACACCCCGAAGCGGTTCACCGGTGCACCGAACTGGCCCGGGTGGTGGACACCAACGAGGCTACCCTCGCTCTGCTCGGCGCGGAGAGCAAGGCAACGTTGTATGCCGGGTTGGCCGGCGCGTTCACGACGGAGTCGCTCGAGACGTTCCGCGAACAACTCCTCACGTTGTGGAGCGGAAAAACGCGCAGCGTGAAAGACGGTATCGTCAATACGCTGGCCGGGGAAAGACGCCATGTGACGGTCCACATGGCGGTTTGCCTTGGGCACGAAAGTGCGCTATCCCGCGTGCTGCTTGCACTTGCCGATATCACGGAGCGAGCCCAGGGTGAAGAAGCGATGCGGCGGTACAAGGACGAGCTCGAGGAAACCGTGCACAGGCGCACGGCCGAACTGCGCCTTGCCCGCGATGCTGCGGAGGCGGCGAACAAAGCAAAGAGCGTTTTTCTCGCCAACATGAGCCACGAACTGCGGACACCGCTGAACGCCATCCTCGGTTTCTCCAGTCTCATGCGCCGGGATGCGGAGCTTTCCGAGGGGCAACGCGAGAACCTTGAAATTATCAATCGCAGCGGCGAACACCTGCTTGCGCTGATCAACGACGTGCTCGAAATCGCCAAGATCGAAGCCGGTAAGCTGCAGCTCGAGGCTGTACCGCTCGACCTCGGTCATCTGGTGCGTGACGTGTACGACATGATGCAGTTGCGCGCCCGGCAAAAGGGCTTGCAGCTATTGCTCGACATGGCGTCGGATTTCCCGCGCTTCATCCGCGGCGATGAAGCGCGTCTGCGACAGATACTCGTCAATCTTGTTGGCAATGCGGTGAAGTTTACCGAACACGGCGCCGTCACCATGCGCCTGGGGACGCGCGAGAACGACCACTTGCACTTAGTGATCGAGATCGAAGACACGGGGCCCGGCATCCGGCCAGAAGACCAGCGGCGGCTGTTCAAACCGTTCGTCCAGATCGAAGGCGGGGAGCAGCCTGGCACGGGCCTTGGGCTGGCGATTACGCGGCAGTTCGTCGAACTGATGGGAGGCAGCATTTCGGTCGACAGCGCCGAAGGGCAGGGTGCCTTGTTTCGTGTCGAGCTTCCGGTGGAATTGGCGGGCGCGGCGAACGTTGCCCGACAGGACAAAGAGTCAGCGGCCGAAATCGTCGGGTTGGCGCCTGGGCAGCCCTGTTACCGCGTGTTGATCGTCGAGGACCAGCGCGAAAACCGCGTTCTGCTCAATCGCCTAATGACGGCGGTGGGGATGGACGTCCGTGAGGTGGAGAACGGCGAGGAGTGCCTCCGCGTTTTCGAAGAATGGCGGCCCGATCTCATCTGGATGGATCGCCGGATGCCGGTAATGGATGGCGAAGAAGCGGCGCGTCACCTCCGCAGGCTGCCGGGTGGCGACAAGGTGAAAATCGTTGCGGTGACCGCTTCGGCGTTCAAGGAGGAACAGCAGGCGATGTTCGACGCCGGAATGGACGACTTCGTGCGTAAACCGTATCGCTTCGGCGAGATCTACGACTGCATGGCAAGACAACTGGGTGTCCGCTATCGTTACGGTGATCATGCCCAACCCGTGCTTCAGGAGACGCAACTTGCGCCGACGGCGTTCGCGAGCGTGCCGGACAGACTCAGAACCGACTTGATGAACGCCTTGGAAAGCTTGGACAGCCGTCGTATCGAGCGGTCGATTGAAGGTGTTGCCCGTTACGATCCGCCTTTAGCGCTCATCCTCAAGGGGTTTGCGGAAGGGTTCGACTACCCGGCTATACTGAGGGCGCTGAAGGACGTGGGTGAACACCGGGCGATCGAGGACGTACCGGATGGAGCTGGTGGACCAAAGACGGGTGGTGGCGCTGGCGAACGCGCCGAACTTGGTCGTCCATGCCCCGAAGATGCCTGAAAACCGGCGTCGTCGATCGTCGGCAAGAGGGGTGAAATGGGGCGCTGGCGGACGTCAACTCGACGCGTACGAGAAGCCGGGAATTGCGACCTTGGACGCAAGGTAGAGCAACGGTGGAAGCGAGTCAGTCGACGGAACTCCGCCAACGGCGCGTTTGGAATGTTTACAACGTTTGGAATGGGCGAGAGCGAACAACCGGGGTATACCGGTGATTCGAATCGATCATGAATTTCTCCCCACATACGGCGATGCGCTCCTTGACGGCACGTCTGGTTGCCGGGATCGCTGTCACCGTCATTATCGTTTCGCTCATCGCGGTCGCCGCCATGTCAAGCGTGCTGGGGGACGCGGCACAACGCCACCTGGAAAACCGCGCAGACGAAACGCTTTCCTACCTGGTGGCCTCGCTCCAGTTGCCGCTCTGGAACGTCGACTACGAAGGCGTGAGGACGATCGGCGAGGCGATCTCCCACGAGGAATCCGTGGCGCAACTTGTAGTGCGGAACGAAACCGGCGACACGGTGTACGAAATGGTGCGGGCAAATGAGAGTGGCGTGGCGCAGCGCTCGGCAGCCGTCATGCACTCGCTGCCGGAAGGCGAACGTACCGTAGGCGAAGTGTCTCTGGCACTGAGCGCCAAACCTTACACGGCCGCCAACCAACGCGTGCTTTTATCCTCGGTGATCATCATTGGCGCCATCTTGGCTGCCGTTCTCCTGGTGACCTTCGTTTACGTGCGCGGTGCGCTAAGGAAACCGCTGCGTGCGCTCAACGAGATCGCGACGCGCTTCGCAAACGCGGATTACGGAGTGTCCCCGGAGGTGCTTCCGTATCGAGAATTCCAGCCTTTCGGACGCGCCTTGCGCCAACTGGCGGACACGGTAGAGGAGCAGATTGCCGCCGTGAAAGACGCGGAAGGCAAATACCGCAGCATTTTCGAGAATGTGTTGGAAGGGATGTTCCAGAGCACGCTGCAAGGGCGTTTCCTCAAGGCCAACCCGGCGTTGGCCAGGATTCTCGGCTACGCCTCGACCGATGAGTTGATCACCCGCGCCGGAGACATCGCCGGCAACGTGTACATGGCCGCCGATGAACGTCAGCGTTTCGTCGCGCTCCTGCAGGAAAGCGATGGGGTGAACGGTCACGAGGTCCGCCTGCGTTGCCGTGACGGAGCGGAAATCTGGGCGTCGGTAAGCGCGCGGCTGGTGCGTGATGATTCGGGGAGACCGGTCCTGATCGAGGGTTTCGTTACTGACATTACCCAGCGCAAGCACGACGAAATCAAGCTGCGTCGTCTGAATCGGGAGCTGCTCGCCGTCAGCAGTTGCCATCAGCTTCTCATGCGCGCCGGAGACGAGCGGAGCCTTCTCGAGGATGTCTGCCGTGTGGTTTGCGAGCAAGCCGGGTATCGCATGGCCTGGGTCGGTTATCTCGATTCCGGCGAGGACCGCCTCATCCGGCCAGTGGCGTGGGCTGGCGCGGAGTCCGGTTTTCTCGGGCAAGCGGCGATCGGATGGAACGATGATGCGGACGGGCAAAGCCCGAGCGGCCTCGCGGCACGGCGTGGCGAATGCGCATGTGTGCAGGATTTTGGGGCTGGCCCGGGGAATGAACGGTGGCGGCGTGCGGCGCTTGACCGTGGGTATGCGTCAGGGGTCGGGCTGCCGCTAAAGGACGAGAGCGGCGCCACGTTCGGGGTATTGACCATCTACGCGGAGGAGTCGGAAGCCTTTACGCCGGACGAGATACGGCTGTTGGGCGAGCTTGCCTCGGATCTGTCGTTCGGGATCATTGTCCTGCGCGCGCGTACCGAGCGAGCGCGTGCCGAGCAAACGGCGGCATTGACAAGCTTTGCCTTGCACAACGTACGCGAAGCGGCCTTCATTGTCGGCGCCGATGGGCGTTTTGTGTTTGTGAACGAGCAGTGTGGGCGGGTGCTCGGTTACTCCCCGTCCGAACTTGCCGGGTTGGGTGTGCAGGACGTCGATCCCGAGTTCCCAATGGAACGATGGAACAACCACTGGGATGAACTGCGCGAACGCCGGTTGATTACGTTCGAGCGCAAACTGCTGACCAAGGATGGCCGGCAGATTCCGATGGAAATCACCAGCACCTATTTCGAATACGAAGGACAGGGCTACAACCTGGCGCTGGCGCGCGACGTTACCGATCGCAAGCAGCTCGAAGAGGAGCGGGTACGTTACCGGGATGAGCTCGAGGGCATGGTGCTGCAGCGCACTACGGAGCTTCTGCTCGCGCGGGATGCCGCTGAGACGGCAAACAAGGCGAAGAGCGTGTTCCTTGCCAACATGAGCCATGAGTTGCGCACGCCATTGAACGCCATCCTGGGTTTTTCGGGGATGCTGCGACATGATGCCCAATTGCCGCAAAGCGCCGTTCAGTATGTCGACATCATTAATCGCAGCGGCGAGCACCTGCTGAGCCTGATCAATGACGTTCTCGAAATGGCCAAGATCGAGGCCGGCCGCGTGCAGTTGGAGAACGCGCCATTCGACCTCGGGGGAATGGTACGTGACGTGACCGACATGATGGAAATCCGGGCACGCGAAAAGGGGCTGCGGCTGCTCGTCGATCAAACATCGGAGTTTCCACGCTACATCGTCGGTGACGAGGCCCGGTTGCGTCAGGTACTGATCAACCTGGTGGGCAACGGCGTCAAGTTCACCGAACAGGGTGGGGTCACCGTCCGGCTCGGGACCAAACAGAACCATGCGGCGCACCTGGTCATCGAAGTCGAGGATTCCGGCCCGGGCATTGCCGAGGGGGACCAACAGTTCATCTTCGAGCCGTTTGCGCAGCTCGGCGAACAGCGCGACAACAAGGGAACCGGGCTTGGCCTGACGATTACGCGGCAGTTTGTGGAAATGATGGGCGGCCAGATCTCGCTCAAGAGCACGCCGGGCCAAGGCTCTCTGTTCCGCGTCGATCTGCCGTTGACCGAGGCGGCGGAGACGGAAGTCGTCCGCATCGATTCCGAACCTCAAGGACGCATCATCGGTTTGGTTCCGGGGCAGCCGCCGTACCGGGTACTGATTGTCGAGGACCAGATCGAAAACCAGTTGCTGTTGGCCAAACTGATGGATTCGATCGGCTTCGAGGTCAAGGTGGCGGCGAACGGCGAGGAAGGTGTCGATCTTTTCCAAAAGTGGAGCCCGCATCTGATCTGGATGGACCGCAAGATGCCGGCTATGGACGGTCTGGAAGCGGCCCGACGGATTCGCCGCCTCCCGGGCGGACAGGAGGTAAAGATTGTGGCCGTTACTGCCTCGGCCTTCCAGGAGCAGCGGGCGGAGATGCTCGAAGCGGGGATGGATGACTTCGTGCGCAAGCCTTTCCGTTTCGAAGAAATCTACGACTGCCTTGAACGCCACTTGCAGGCCCGCTTCATCCGCGAGAGGAATTTGCCCGACGAGCGGCCGGTTAGGTTGCAGCCGGATGCGCTGTCGCCGCTGCCGCAAGCGTTGCGGAGTGAGCTCGCTGGCGCTCTGGAAAGCCTGGATGCCGAACGGATTTCGGTTGCCATCGGCAAGGTGGGGACCTACGATCAGCAACTGGAGAAATTGCTCAAACGGCTTGCCGATCGCTTTGACTATCCGACCATACTGGACGCGCTGAACAAGACCTGATCGAGGGTGCCATGGAAGCCAAAGGAAGGATTCTCGCCGTTGACGATACCCCGGCAACGCTCAAGTTGCTGACCGACATTCTCAAGGAAGAGGGGTACGAAGTCCGCTCCGCGATCAACGGCGAGCTTGCGTTGCGCTCGGCGATCGCGAACCCGCCTGAACTCGCGTTGCTCGATATCCGCATGCCGGAAATGGACGGCTTCGAGGTCTGTCGGCAATTGAAGGCGCATCCCAACACGCGCGACGTCCCGGTGATCTTCGTCAGCGCGGTGATGGATACCGATGAGAAAGTGCAGGGCTTCGAGTTGGGGGCTGTCGATTTCGTCACCAAGCCGTATCAGCGTAACGAACTGCTTGCCCGGGTGCGCACTCACCTCGAAGTCGACCGCCTGCGCAATCACCTTGAGGAACTCGTTGAACAGCGGACCTTCGAATTGCGCGAGAGCGAGAAAAAGCAGCGCGCCAGCCTGCTTGATTTCATCGCCGCCATCGCCGCAACGATCGAAATGCGCGATCCATACACCGCCGGGCATCAGCGGCGCGTTGCGCGCCTGGCGACGCTGATCGCGGGTGAACTGGATCTGCCCGAGGATCAGACCGAAGGGCTCTACCTTGCCGGTGTCGTTCATGACATCGGGAAAATCCGCACGCCAGCCGAGATTCTCAGCAAACCGGGAAAGCTCAATGACATCGAGTTCGGCCTGATCAAGCAGCATGCCGAAACCGGGTACGAAATCCTAAAAGCGATTGCGTTCCCGTGGCCCATTGCAGGTGCCGTCCTGCAGCATCATGAACGCATGAACGGCAAGGGGTATCCGTATGGCATCGACGGCAAGGATATCCTGCTCGAAGCCCGCATTATCGCCGTCGCCGATGTCGTCGAGGCGATGATCTCCTTCCGCCCGTACCGCCCGGGCCTCGGCGTGACCTCCGCACTCGAGGAAATCACCCGTTTCCGGGGTGAGCGCTACGACGCGGACGTCGTGGACGCCTGCCTGACGTTATTCAGGGAAAAGGGCTTCGCGTTCGAGTAGGGCTTTCTCGTCCCGTTACCGTTCCTCCGCTGTTGCCGGTATTTGCACAACTCGCACAGCGTCATAAGCGTTTCACCCTCGCCTTGGGGATTCGAAACGCCGCAGCCTCACAAGTTCGCCCCCGCCTGAGTGCCTGCCAGCACGGTTTTTCCCTCTCCTTTATGGGCAGGTAGGTTCTGGGCGAGCGAAGCGCTGTTTTCTCTGTCCAGGGCGGCGTTCTATTTTCATGAAATGTCTCCTTACTCTTTTCTCCTTATCATATAAGTCAATAATGTCTTGTAACATCAGCAAGTTAGTAGTTAAATTAATTAACCGTTGACCTGAAATTAGATATCCGATAACCTCTTTATCCAAGTTATCGGATATCTAATAAGAGGGTCAGACGATGCTTAAGCGGTCACGGGAACCGGGCTTGATCCGTATCATTCAGGAACGGATCAAGCAGATCATTACGGAGAATGAGCTGCAGCCGGGCGATCTCCTTCCGCCGGAAGGACAGTTGGCTGAAGACCTCGGCGTGAGCCGAGGTTCGGTGCGCGAAGCGGTCAAATCGCTAGAGTCGCTCGGGATCGTCGAATCGCGGCATGGTGAAGGCGTCGGCGTCCGCGAGTTCAACTTTGACTCCGTCCTCGACTTCCTTTCGTTTGGGCTCGCATTTCAGCCCGCACGCGCCTCCGAAATCCTGCAGATTCGCGAATGGTTGGAAGAATCGGCCGTCGTTGCGGTCACGCCGCTCATCGACCAGGCGCAACTCGATCAGATCGAGAAGCTGCTCGTCGTCTGGGAAAAGAAAGCCGCGGCCGGGGAATCGACCTCCGACGAAGACCGCAGCTTCCACCGTATGTTGTATTCACCGCTAGGCAACGCTTCGTTGCTGAGTCTGATCGACATCTTCTGGGTTGTCTATAACGCGCTCGCGATCCGCAAGGTCCCGGAAGACCGCGATCCGCTGCTCACCGTGCAGGCGCACCGCGAGCTGTTCGAAGCCGTTTGCCATCGCGATGCACCGTTGGCGCGTCAGCGCCTCAGCGAACACTTCCGCAGCATCGAGCTTCGCTTCAAGCAAGGGCTCGAAAGCGGAGCAGGAAAGAACGCCGCGTCCAACGCCACGGTCACGGAGTAGCCATGCCGTCCCTGCTTGAGGTCCGTGACCTCGTGACCCGGTTTTATTCCGAGGGCGCGGTGATTCACGCTGTCAATGGCGTCTCGTTCAGTCTCGACACCGGCGCCTCGATGGCCATCGTGGGTGAGAGCGGCAGCGGAAAATCGGTGACGGTGATGTCGCTGATGCGCTTGGTGCGCTTTCCACCCGGCCGTATCGAGGGCGGCGAAGTGATTTTCGAAGAGCGCGACTTGCTGCGGCTCAGCGAAGAGGAAATGCGGCGAATTCGCGGCAACCGCATTGCCATGATCTTCCAGGACCCGATGACCTCGCTCAACCCGGTATTGTCGATCGGGCTGCAAATGACCGAGGGTTTGCGTGCGCATCTCGGCCTGGGCGAGCGCGCGGCACGGGATCGGGCGGCGGAAATGCTCTCGCTGGTCGGCCTGCCGAGGCCGAAGGAACGTCTCGACGACTACCCGCATCAATTCTCCGGGGGCCAGCGGCAGCGGATCATGATCGCGCTTGCACTGTCCTGTAATCCGGCACTGTTGATTGCCGACGAACCGACCACGGCGCTCGACGTAACGGTGCAGGCGCAGATCGTCGAGTTGATCCAGGGGCTGCGAGAAAAACTCGGCATGGCGGTCATCTGGATCAGCCATAACCTCGGCCTTGTCGCTGGCGTTGTCGACAAGGTCGCCGTCATGTACGGCGGGCACATCGTTGAACAGTCGCCAGTCGACGAACTGTACGAGCACCCGCGGCATCCTTACACGCTCGGCCTGCTGAAAGCGATCCCGAAGATGGACGGACGCGACCAAGGCCGTTTGTTCTCGATCGACGGGATGCCGCCCGATCTGAGGCGTCCGCCCGAATCTTGTCCCTTTGCCCCGCGCTGCATCTATGCCGTTGATCGTTGCCGGCAGGCTTTGCCGCCGCTGGATGAACTGGGCGCAGGGCAATCCGTGCGCTGCTGGCGCGCCGACGAGGTGGCGGCGCTCAACGTGGCGGGAGCGATGCGATGAGAACGGCCGAACACAAGGACGTCCTCGTCCGCGTCGAAGACCTGAAAGTGCATTTCCCCATCCTGCGCGGACTGCTCAAGCGGCAAGTTGGGGCCGTGCGTGCCGTCGACGGCGTGTCGTTCGACCTCTTCCAAGGCGAGACCCTGGGGCTCGTCGGCGAAAGCGGTTGCGGCAAATCGACCACCGGGCTGGCGATGTTGCGATTGCTTGACCCGACCTCGGGACGGATCGTCTTCGGCGGTCGCGATGTGGCGTCGCTCGACCAGCGCGAATTGCGGGCCTCGCGCAAGCATATGCAGATGGTCTTTCAGGACCCGTATTCGTCGCTCAACCCACGTATGACGGTCGGCAGCATCATCATCGAGCCGCTCAACGTGCACAAGATCGGCACGCCGGCCGAGCGACGCGGACGCGTACAGGAACTGATGCGCCTCGTCGGGCTGAATCCTTCGTTCATCAATCGCTACCCCCACGAGTTTTCTGGCGGCCAACGCCAACGCATTGGATTGGCACGTGCGTTGGCCACGAATCCGTCGTTGATCGTCGCCGACGAGCCGATCTCTGCCCTCGACGTGTCGATTCAGGCGCAGGTCGTGAACCTGATGGCCGATCTGCGCGGACAGCTCGGTCTTACCTACCTGATGGTGTCGCACGACCTGTCGATGGTCCGCTACATCAGCGACCGCGTGGCCGTCATGTACCTCGGCCGCATCGTCGAGCTCGGTCGGCGCGATCCGGTCTTCGATACCCCGCGGCACCCGTACACGCGCGCTTTGCTGTCCGCGATACCGACGCCGAATCCGAAACGCGAACGCGAGCGGCGCCGCATCGTTCTGCAGGGCGATGTGCCGAACCCGGCGAATCCGCCGTCCGGCTGCCGGTTCCATCCTCGCTGCCCGCTTGCCACCGACGTTTGCCGCGAAGCCGATCCGGCGCTTCGCAATATCGGCGGCCTGCCGGATGGCCCGCCTCATCTCGTGGCGTGCCACCACGCCGAGAACGTCTGAAAAACACGGTTTCACTCTTTGCGCTGCAATCGTTATCCAAAATCAATGAAAGGAAACTTTGCAATGAAAACTCGCAAGACCCTTATCGCCGCGTCCGCCGCGCTCGTCGCGCTGTCATTGCTCGTCTCTCCCCTGATGGCATCGGCACAGGCAAAGACCGACAAGACGATCCGCCAGGCTTTCCGCACGGGTTGTATGGCCGGCCCGCTGTACACGACCTGCGGCAACCGCCTCGACGAAACCGTTCTGCAAGGATTGGCCCACGTGACGTGGAAGGGCGACGGCGTCAAGGCGCTGTTGGCCGAATCGTGGAGCACGCCGGACAAGGGCGCGACGTGGATTTTCAAGCTGCGCAAGGGCGTCAAGTGGCATGACGGCAAGCCCTTCACCGCCGATGACGTTGTCTTTTCCTACAACACCTATGCCGATCCGGCCGTCGCTTCGATTATCGCCAACAACCTCTCCGACGTGAAGGGCTACGAGGAGTTCCGGTCCGGCAAGGCCAGCAGCCTGAGCGGCGTGTCGAAGATCGACGACCATACGGTGAAGTTCGAACTCAACGGTCCGCGGCCGCTGTGGGTCGAGTTGAAACAGATCTATTTCTCGATCCTGCCCAAGCACATCCTGGGCGACGTCAAACCGTCGGAACTTGCGCGCTCTCCGTTCTGGACACAGAACCGCGTCGGCACCGGTCCGTTCAAGTGGTCGAAGTACGTCCCCGATCAGTATGTCGAGGTGGTGCGCAACGACGACTATTTCCTGGGCAAGCCGAAGGCGGACCGCATCGTCTATCGCATCTTCGCCGACATTCCGAGCATCCTCAATGCGCTGGCGGCGAACGAAGTCGACGTGATGTCGTATGAAGGCGGCGGCATCCCGGTGAGCGACATCGAGCGCATGCAGAAAGTGCCGACGCTGACCGTGCTTCCGAACGTCGACGCCGGCCTGCCGACCTACTTGCAGTTCAACTTCGCGCAGCCCTTCCTCAAGGATGTGCGTGTGCGCCAAGCAATGATCTACGCGATCGACCGCGAAAAGATCATCGCCACGGTGCGCAAGGGGACTGGAAAAATCTCGAACACGATGTTCCCGGCCACCTGGGCGCAATCGCCGTCGCTCAATCCCTACAAGTACGATCCGGTCAAGGCGAAGCAGTTGCTCAAGGAAGCCGGTTGGGATTCGAGCCGCAAGATCGACTTCATCTACTACTACGCCGATCAGGTCAATAAGGACACGGTGACCGCGATTCAGGCCTACCTCGCGGCGGTCGGCGTGAATATCGTGCCGCGTCTGCTCAACCCGGCGGAGATTCAGACGGTCTACAAGGACGGCACGTTCGAGATGGGCTATTTCGCCAACGGGCAAGGCCTCGATCCGTCGCTCGGCGCGCTTACCAGCACCTGCGGCGCGCAGCTTTCCTTCACCTATTGCAACAAGCGGGTGGACGAGCTGTATGACCTGGGGCTGAGCGAATCGCAACGTGAAAAACGCGCGCCGTACTACCAGGAAATCTCGAAGATTCTCAACGAAGAGGCGTTCCGCGGCTGGCTCTGGTACGAAGTGCGCCCGCTGGCCTTCAACAAGCGGGTGATCGGCGCCAGCGAACATTACGCGGAGATGCCGACGTTGATCTTCAACCTGCCGGTGTACAACGAAGTGGAGAAGTGGGACGTCAAGTAATTCCGTCCCCACAGGCGGCGGCGAGGGCGCTTACCGTCCGTTCCGCCCGCCTGTGTCCAGACAATCCTGAGAAACCCCGATGACCACCTACATCTTGCGCCGCTTGCTGGTCAGCATCCCCATCCTGTTGGGGATTACCGTGATCGTGTTTTTCGTCGCATCCAAAATGCCCGGCGACGCGGTGCTGGCGATGATTTCGACGGAAACGCCGCAGGCCGAGGACCTGATCAAATTGCGGCGCGGCCAGCTCGGCCTGGACTTGCCGCTGTACGTGCAATACGGGCGCTGGCTGTGGCAACTGCTGCAAGGAAATCTCGGCTATTCGTTTCAGACTGGCGAATCGGTGATCGACATTCTGCTGGCGCGGATTCCGGCGACGCTGCAATTGATGGGCACGGCCTTGCTCATCGCCATCGTGCTCGGTGTCGCGATGGGGGTCGTCTCGGCGCTCAAACAGTATTCGCGTACCGATTACACCTTCACCTTTCTCGGATTCGCCGGCATCTCGATCCCGGATTTCTTCCTCGGGATGGTGCTCGTCTACCTGCTTGCGATCCAATGGCCCTTGTTTCCGACGTCGGGGATCTCGACCGCCGGCGAGCCGTATTCGCTGGTCGATAACCTGCGCCACCTTGCACTTCCCGCGCTGGCGCTCGGCCTCGTGCGCACGGCGACGTTCATGCGCTACACGCGGACGAGCGTGCTCGAAGTCATGAACAACGACTACGTGCGGACAGCCCGCGCGAAAGGCTTGAGCGAATGGCTGGTGGTGGTCAGGCACATCCTGCGCAACGCGCTGATTCCGGTCGTTACCGTGATCGGCCTCACGCTGCCGGTGCTCTTCGGCGGTTCGGTAATCATCGAGATGATCTTCCAGTGGCCCGGGATCGGTTTGATGTTCATTGGCGCCGTTACCGCCCGCGATTCACCGGTCATCATGGGCTACGTGCTCTTCTCGGCGGTGATGGTGCAGGCCAGCAACCTGCTCACCGACATGGCCTATAGCTTCCTGGATCCTCGGATCCGCTACGACTGAAGATTGAGGGTACTTGATGATCGCCACTTCTTCCGAACCGCTCGCCGCCGGCGCCGAGCCGATGCCCACCGGCGAGAGCCTGTGGGCCAAAGCGCGCAAGCGGTTTTTTCGCCACAAGCTGGCCGTTCTCGGGCTCGTGGTCCTGACCGTTCTCGTGCTCATGGCCGTTCTCGCACCTCTGATCGAACGCTATTCGCCGATCGACCTCGACCTCGGATCGATGAGCCAGGCGCCGAGCGCCGCGCACTGGCTTGGAACCGACACGACGGGACGCGACGTGTGGTCGCGCATCGTCCATGCCGGGCGGGTTTCGCTCTCCGTCGGCCTGGTTGCCGTATCGATCTCGACGTTCATCGGCGTCCTCATTGGCGGTATCTCGGGTTATGCCGCCGGCAAAGTGGATATGGCGCTGATGCGTTTCACCGACATCGTGATGGCATTTCCGTCGCTGGTGATGATTATCACGATTGCCTCGGTGCTCGGGCCGAGCATCTACAACACCATGCTGGTGATCGGGATACTGACCTGGCCGGGTATCGCGCGACTCGTGCGCGGGCAGTTCCTGTCGTTCCGCGAACAGCAGTTCGTACTTGCAGCACGCTCGATCGGCGTGACCCCGTTTCAGATCATGGTGCGGCACCTCTTCCCCAACGTCGTGGGTACCGTCACGGTGGCGGCCACGTTCGGCATGGCGAACGCGATCCTGCAGGAAGCCTCCCTGTCGTTCCTCGGACTCGGGGTCCAGGCGCCCACGCCGAGCTGGGGGAACATGCTGCAGGATGCCCAGTCGCACGCCATCCTCGAAGGCACGCCGTGGTTATGGATTGCGCCCGGCCTGATGATCGCGCTCGCGGTGCTCAGCATCAATTTCATCGGAGACGGGCTGCGCGATGCGCTCGATCCCCGTTCGGTACATTGACTCATGGAGAACAACATGTCGAAGCAATTCTGGATGTCGGGCCTGATTCCGGCCACCTTTACGCCGATGCACGAGGATGGCCGCCTGAATCTCCCGTTGGTACCGGCGATGGTTGAGCGTCTGCTCGCGTTCAAGGTCTCCTCGCTCTTCGTCTGCGGCACGACCGGCGAAAGCGCCTCGTTGACCACCACCGAACGCAAGCAAACGCTCGAAGCTTTCCTGGATGCCGCCGGGGGTCGCATTCCGGTCATCGCTCACGTGGGGCATACGGCGGTCGCCGAGTCGCGCGATCTCGCCAAGCATGCCGCGCAGGCCGGTGCCGTCGCGATCGCGGCCACGCCGCCGTTCTACTTCCGGCCGGGTTCCGTCTCGGTGCTCGTCGAATGCATGGCCGAGGTGGCGGCGGCGACGCCGGAGTTGCCATTCTACTACTACCACATCCCCAGCCTCACGGGCGCCGCGCTCGACATGGACGAGTTTCTGAGAGCCGCCAGCCGGCGAATTCCAAATCTCGCGGGGATCAAATACACGGCGCCGACACTGTATGAATTCCAGACCTGCGCCGCCCTGGAAGACGCACGTTTCAACATGGTGTTCGGCGTCGATGAAATGCACCTGAGCGGCCTCGCGGCCGGAGCGCAGGGTGCGGTCGGCAGCACTTACAACCTGGCTGCGCCGCTGTACCACCGGATCCGCGAAAGCTTCGAGGCGGGTCAAATCGACGAGGCGCGGCGTCTGCAGTTGCTCTCCGCGCAGATGGTCGTTATCGCGAAAAAATACCGGGGGCTGCCGGCGATCAAAGCCATGATGCAATTCGCGGGCATCGACTGCGGACCGGTGCGCTTGCCGTTGGTTCGGCTAACTGCTGAAGAGACTCGGGAACTGCGTCGAGGGCTGGAGGAACTCGATTTCCTTCGCTGGATGCAACCGTAGGACGCGCTAGGACTCGCTGAGGGGAGAAGCCGGCCTTCTCGATTCTTCCCGATTCGAATGCGTCAGGGGCCGTTTCCCGCCACGTCGGGTTGGGGAGTGCCGGTGAGCCGAGGAACCGGGTGTCCGCCGGCTTTTGCGGCGCCGGCCAGCCACTCCCGGACGGCGGTGACGTCGGCGAGCACATAGTGCGCGTTGACACAGTCAGGGCCCACGCCGATGGAGACGCCGCCGCGTTCGTTGACGGCCATGAAGCCGTGTTCATCGGTGCTGTCGTCACCGACGAAGACCGGACGGCGACCGGCAAACGGCGGCTCGTTGAGGTAGGCGGCCACTGCCGTCGCTTTCGTGATCGCCGCCGGCTTTACCTCGACGATGCACTTGCCTTCCTGCACGACGAGGCCGGAGCCGACGCGTTCGACGAGTTGTCGCATCAAGTCTTTCACGTACTGCGCGAGGTCCGGCGCTCGCCGGTAGTGCAGTGCAAGGCTCAATCCCTTGTCTTCGAGAAGGAGCCCGGTGTGCTGTCGCAACACGGGGTCGAGCGCGTCCTGGATGGCCTGCTTGGCGCGTGTGGGTGCCGCGTGTACCCAGAGGCGGCCTTCGGCATCGCCACGTTCGAGCCCGTGTTGACCGGCCTTGGCGATCTGGGGGAGGCCGACACGGCGTTCCAGGTCGGTGAGCGCGCGGCCGCTTACCAAGGCCACGGCGCCGTCCGTTGCGCGATGGAGTGCCGTCAGGAGCTCAGGCAACGTGTGGTCGACGCGGACCGCGCCCGGCGTCGGGGCGAGTTCGATCAACGTGCCGTCGAAGTCGAGGAAATAGGCCCAGTCGGGCTGGGCGGCGGGCGGAGGTCCGATGATTTCGCTTGCCATTGCTGCAGTCGGATGTCCTAGGTTGGAGAAGGTGTCGGTACAGCCGGCGGTGCGCCGGTGTTGCCGACGGGAGTGTCCGGAAGCTTGCTGCGCCGACGCATGAGCGCGGCATCGAGCAGCATGCGGCCGGCCCAGCGGTAGACGTTGAACTCGGCGATCAGCCCGCGCATCAAGCGCATGCGGTCCGCCTGTTCCTGCTCGGGCATCGTCAGCGCCACATGCAATGCGGCAGCGCACTGATCGACATCGTAAGGGTTGACCACCACCGACTCGGGCAGTTCACGTGATGCACCGGTGAATTGCGAGAGGACGAGCACACCGCGCTCATCGTCGCGCGAGGCGACGAATTCCTTCGCCACCAAGTTCATGCCGTCGTGCAGGCTGCCGACAAAGCAGAGTTCAGCCGCTCGGTAGTATTCGTATACCTGCCACGGTTCGTGGTGTTCGACCTTAAGCAGGATCGCGGGCGCGGCGCCGCTGAAACGCGCATTGATACGTTCGGCGAGGGCGACGACGGCGTCGTGGTGGTTGCGGTAATCGTCGATACTCGCCCGGCTGGGCGCGGCGATCTGAATGAAGGTGAAGCGTCCGATCCATTGCGGGTTGAGGTCGAACAGGCGCTCCACGGCAAGGAAGCGTTCGAGAATGCCCTTCGTGTAGTCGAGGCGGTCCACGCCGACGCCGATCGCCTGATCGGGGGGCAAGCCATTCAGCTCGCGAATATGGCTTCGGCAATCGGCCACGGGCTTGCCGACCATTTCCTCGGAGGGCGGCCAGGCGATTGAAATCGGGTAGCGGCGGACAGCGGTCAGCTTGCCGCCCTGGCTGACCGTGAATGCTTCGCGGTCGACGCGCGCTTCGATCAGCCGGTCCACGGTGTCGACGAAATTATTCACATGGTATTGCGTGTGAAAGCCGAGAATGCTGCTGCCGAGCAACCCGCTGACGATATCGGCGGCCCACGGGCAGATGGCGAACGATTCGGGGTTCGGCCAGGGGATGTGCCAGAAGGTGATTACCGTTGCGTCTGGCAACGCCTCGCGAATCATGCGCGGCAGGAGTGCGAAGTGGTAGTCCTGGACGAGAACGATCGGGTCCCGGGTTTTCGATTCGCTGACCACGGCGTCAGCGAACTTGCGATTCGCGGCCACGTAATGGGCCCAATCGCCGGAGCGGAAGATCGGGCGCACGTGCGCAATATGGCACAGCGGCCAGAGGCCCTCGTTGGAGAACCCGTAGTAATAACCGGCTTCTTCTTCGGGCGTCATCCACACGCGGCGGAGCTGGTAGGCGGGTTTGTCGGGAGGCACGGCGACGCGGTCCCGAGTATCCACGACGTCGCGGTCGGCGCTGCCGGTACCTGTCGCGATCCAGACACCGGAGCACGCGCGCATGATCGGTTCCAGCGCCGTCACCAGACCGCTGGCCGGTCGCTGCACTTCGATATGGTCGCCCTTGCGCTGATGGATGTAGGGCTCGCGGTTCGATACGACGATCACGTCTTCCCCGCGCAACTCGCCATGAAGAATGGCGCGCAGCGTTTCAGGGGCCCAGGTGAGCTGGCTTTCGTCGCGCGCCGCGCGCTCGGCTTCGAGGTCGCGGATCAGGCGTTGCAGGTCGCGGGCGATGGGGCGGAATTCAGGAGCCGGCGGGACGATCTCGCTCGCCTTCGGTGGCGCCGGTGGCGAGGTGACGGGTTGCCGCAGGAGTCCCTCGCCACGCAGCAACGCTCGTGTCCCGGCGACCCAGCCGCGCCATGAAAGCTGCGCGATGATGACGGTGATCAGGGAGACGGCGGCGGCGAGCCCGAGGAAAAAGTAGAACAGGTAGCGGCGGGTTTCCTGGCTGCGCCGTTCAAGGAAATTCATGTCCTGCACGAGGATCAGGCGGCCCTCCGGGTGCGTCTCGCCCACCAGCGGCCGGACGGCAACGTGCAGGGGACCTTTCGGCAGGTGGAGGACCGATCCGCGCGGAGCGTTCCAGCGCTCCAGGTCGTTACAGCGTATCTCGGCGGGCACCGAGCGCGTCGCTTGCAGCTTGGCCTGCGGCGTCGCACAGTAACCGATCGCGTAGAGCCGCTCATCCTGGCTGATGCGCGAGAAGAACGTCATGATCTTGTTCGACGAGCCGGTGACCAACGCATCTTCGAGCGGTTCCTCGACCGCCTTGGCGATAACGGTTGAGCGGGCGTCGAGGTCGCGCAGGGACCAACGCAGCGTGAGTTCGTCGACGAGCGGAGCGACCACGTAGGCAATGGCCGCGAGAATAAGCAACAGGGGTAAGACGAAGCGCAGGGATAGCCGCATTATGAGTTCCTCTGTTATGTCGCGGAAGAAGCCTGCGACCGGACGGCGTCTGCCGTCGCCGCGGACTGCGTAGCGGAACATCAGAAAGGAAAAGTGAAATCCCGGAAGGGCTCGCTCGATTCGCTTCGGTTCCTGCCACGGTGAGATCGATCGTTGTCGGTGTTTCCTCCTTCGTTGGTGCCGTTCCCCATCGGCGTATTGAAAACTGCTGCCGTATTGCCGTACGTGTTCGTCGGCAACAACATTTACGTTGCCGCTGTCGAGCGCCACAGAAAGCTGCGCGAGCACGATGCGTGCCACGCGCGCGTCGCAAGCAATCAAGGCGCGATCTAGGAGGGAAGATGCGGTTTTTTGAGCTGACGCAAGAAGCTGAACGCGAAAACCGATTGTTATTCCGTATTCTTGTCGGTTTTGTTTGGCGAATGACGGAAAAACTCGGTCAGATTCTGGAAAAAATCTAACAAAACGTGCTTTAACGCGGATTGTTTAGGCGAAAAGAGGTGATTTGGCTGAGAACTCAGCAGGTGAGCTTGCTTCGCGCGGCGAAGCGGTTTCCCACTCTTACCGGTAATTCTTTCAAGACAGGGTTGGGCGGCGGGAATCACCTGGTCGCTCTGAACTACCCTGAACTACTCGTCCGTTCAAATGCCTGGCGGAGAAAACACGGGCAAAGCGGACAGTTGGGTCTGCCTTCGCGTTGCGGACGGCAACGAAGGGCGGCTACCCCTCAATCTCCCGTACTCGGCGGCAGAACGGCACGCAACTCTTCGCGCAGGCTGGCGAGTTCCCGTTCGAGCCGTTCGACACGCGCTTCGAGCACGGCACAACGATCCGGATCGGTGGCCGGTCCCAGTACCGGTTCGTTTTCCATGGCCATGGACACTGGCCCACAGAGAAGATGCATCCAACGATGCTCACGTGACCCGGGCGCTTTCGGCAATCGCACGGCCAGCGGCCCTTCGGCGCGAGTGGCGAGTTCCTCGAGATAGGCTTCGACCGACGAGGCATCGCCGAAGCGATGCAGCCTTTCGCAATTGGCGCGCAACTCGCTTGCGGTCTGCGGCCCGCGCAGCATGAGGATGGCGAGAAGGGCTGCCGACCCGGCCGGAACCCCGTAACACTTGCCGAAGTTATGCGCGTAGCGCAGCACGCGGCCGGAAGCTCCATAGGTTTCGAGCACCAGCAAACGGTTGCGCAGCTCCTCCAGGGCCGTCTGGATCTCGGCTTCGCTGACGTTCATGACGGGATGGCGCGAGGTCTTCTGGTTGCAGCCGGCCGCCAGGCCGTTGACGGTCAGAGGGTAGGCGTCGGGCGTGGTTTTTTCCTTTTCCATTAGCACGCCGAGAATGCGGGCTTCGAGGGCAGTCAGTTCGGGCAGAGGGGAGGTCATCGGCGTGTCCTTGGCAGCTTCGGATACGCGAATTGTCCCAAGCCCTGGGCGGGGCGGCAAGGAGAAGAAAAATGCCGAACAGGAAGGAGGGCGGATTGGCGCCGGGTCGATCGGTGCGCTTCATTGGCCCGGCCGTGACACGCCAGGCAGGTCGCCTGTTAGCTCGGAAGAGTGGGCGCGGAGGAAGCGGGGGCGAGACCTATGCGGGTTGTGCTTGCCGAATCCGCCTGAACGGGAGTTTTTTGGGCCAGGGTATGCACCGAATGCAGCGCGCAAGCGCCGAGCAAGAAATAAAGCATGGCGACGAGGCGCAAGGAGGGTTTCGGGCGGGGCTTCTTCGGGGGCATCGCTATCTCCTGCTGACAAGTCCTAGGCGAGCAGGTTAGCCGTCATGCGTTACACCCTCATGACCCGTCTTGCGCTTGTTCGTGGATCGGAGCTTTGTTTCCTCGGCCCTGAGGCGTCGGCGATCCCGTGCCGCAGTAAACAGAGTGCCGGCAAGAAGCCCGATGCCGAACATCGCGTACACGCCGAACAACGCCTTCGCTGAAAGGTGGTGTTGAAAACCGGGCGTCAGCCGATGCGGGACGACGGCGAGATCGACGGCGGCGGCAAGCGCCGTGATCAAGCCTGCACCTGCGACGTGGGCCCCGAGCGAGTGTCCGGGCTCAAAGGGGCGTAGCGACTGCGTATGAATAAGCGCCCAAAAGCCGGATGAGAGATGGTGCACCAGCACGCCGGCGACGGTATAGCGTACGCTCGGCCGGTGCTGCCCTAGCGCGGGGTTGCCCCAGATCCAGTGGCTCGGTGCGTTGACCGCGGCCCACACTGAACCGTTCTCGCGCCGACAGTGCGCCGACATGGCGGCGAGCGACGTAAGGCTCGCTACGCTGCCGACAATCGCGGCGTCCCTTAACGCCGTTCTCCACGTTTTCCGAGTTCCGGTTTGCATCCTCAGTTCCTTTCACGTCGCCGCGGCCATTTCGATTGCCGGGGGGCAGCGTGCGTGGGAATCCGTGTCGCTCGCTGCGTCCGGGCGAATGCGGCCGGCTTGGTCGGAGTTGTCGCTCGACGGCCATCGTACCGGCTGATGGCCCATCGTTCGGGAACGCCTGCGGCCATTCGATGCGGCCTTCGGAACACCATTTGCCGGGTAAAGAGGCCGGCTCGGCGCCCAGGCAATCGGCATTCCGTACCCGTAACCCGGGCCGGCCTCATTTCCCTCCGGAGGTTCCCATCGTCATTCTGCTCACAGGCGCGACCGGCTTTCTTGGCAGTCGCTTGGCCCGGGCGCTTGCCGACGCAGGGCACGACGTCGTGTGCGCGCTGCGCAATCCGCAGCACGCTGCCGCGCGCGCCTTGCCTGGGAGAATGGTTCAGGCAGACATGTCGCGTAACGTGCGGGCGACGGACTGGGCGCCCCATCTGCGGGGCGTGGACGTGGTTATCAATGCCGTGGGCATTCTTCGTGAATCAGCGACCCAACTCTTTTCGACGCTCCACGTCGCCGGGCCCTGCGCGTTGTTCGAAGCGTGCGTGGAGGCTGGCGTGCAGCGCGTGATCAACATTTCTGCGCTTGGCGCAGATGATGGTGCCGTTAGTGCCTACCACCGCAGCAAGAAAGAGGCCGACGATTTTTTGCTGCGGTTGCCGTTACGCGCCACCGTCGTGCAGCCTTCGCTGGTGTACGGAGCGGGTGGTGCGAGCGCATGCCTATTTGCGAAGCTAGCCACCGCTCCGCTCATTCCATTGCCCGGCCATGGCGAACAACTCGTACAACCTATTCATGTCGATGACGCCGTGCAGGCGATCATGGCACTCGTTCAAAAGGAGAAATGCATCGGCGAGCGGGTCGCTCTGGTAGGTGCGCGGCCGGTGACTTTGCGCGAATTTCTCATCGAGTTGCGGCAAGCCATGCGTTTGGAGCCTCCTTGGTTTCTGCCCTTGCCGATCGCCCTCGTAAAGCTTGCCGCTTCCCTCGGAGGAAATTTCCGCGCCAGCTTGCTCGACCGGGAAACCCTCGGCATGCTCGAGCGCGGCAATACGGGGCCGCCCGAGGCGACGCGGGTCCTTCTCGGCCGTTCTCCGCGTGAGCCCTCGGCGTTCATCACGCCCCCTGAGTGCGAAGGAACGCGGGCGCTTGCGTTGCTGGGCTGGTTGCTGCCGCTGCTGCGCTTCAGCATTGCGATTGTGTGGCTCGTCTCGGGGGTCGTCTCGTTCGGCGTGTTTCCGCGCAACGAAAGCTATGCCTTGCTCGCGCGTTCCGGAATCGAGACGCTGTGGGCGCCGTCGATGCTCTTCGGCGCGGCTGCGCTTGATCTGGCGTTCGGCATCGGCACGTTACTACTGAGTAACCGTTACTGGCTGTGGCTGGCGCAACTCGCGCTGATCATCGTTTATACCATCATCATTACGGTGTACCTGCCGGAATTCTGGGCGCATCCCTTCGGCCCCATTCTCAAAAACGTGCCAATGGTCGCTGTGCTGGTTCTGCTGATCGCTTTCGAACAACGGCAGGAGAAACGCTGATGGACTACACCGTGGTGAAATGGGTACATATCCTGTCGTCCACCTTGCTTTTCGGCACAGGCATCGGATCGGCCTTCTACATGTTGTTCGTGAGCCTGAAGGCGGAACCGAAGGCGGTAGCCATCCTCGTGCGTTACGTTGTGCGCGCCGACTGGCTATTCACTGCGCCGACGGTCATCCTGCAACCGCTCAGCGGCTTCTACCTCGCGCATCTCGCCGGCTTCCCCATGACGAGCAAATGGATCGTGGTGTCGTCCGCCCTTTTCGGCGTGGCCGTCGTCGCTTGGCTTCCAGTGGTGTGGATGCAGATCCGCATGCGTGACCTCGCCCAGCAAGCCGTAGAGCAGGACCGGCCGCTCCCCAAGCGCTACTGGCGTTACCTTGAATTGTGGTCTCTGCTCGGGATGGTAGCGTTCTTCGCTCTTGTCGCCATCTTCTGGCTGATGGTGGGCAAACCCGCATAACCATGCCGTGTCGGGCCGCATCGGCGCGGGGCACATGCATTGCCCGGTGAAGGGACGGCGAAGCGGACGCTGCACTATCCGCATGATCAATTCTCGAAGAGGAGATGAACGATGAACAAAGGAAGCGGCATCCTGAATAACACCGATGTACAGCCCGACTTGCCGGGACCGGTGGACCCCGATCGGCCCGATCTCCCGCAGCCCGACGTGCCGGAAGGCCCGGACGTTCCTGATGTTCCGGACCTGCCTGATCTCACCGATCCCATACAGCCTCCGGTACGCGGAGGACGCGGTCTCGATGCGCGTGAGAGCCCGGAAAAGCTCAAGGAGAATCGCGGCAAGCTGCGTGTCGACGACGAACACAAGACGCCTGAAATGCAGAAGGATCACCGGGGCACCTTTCCGTGACGCCGATGAACGGCGAAGAATGTTCTTAATACGGAGCGCTGACATGAGCGCACCCGATACCGCTACAACGGAGCCTCCCAATGAATGGGAACCAAACCCTGGTGGGGCGGCTCGGAGGACAGTTGTTCCCAAAAGCGGCGATGTTTGCGAGAGTGGGAACGCCTTCGGAATTACCGCTCATGTCTTCGCTGTCGATCGGCATGGTAACTTCCGCCGCCGGCATTCCGCGGGCGGTGTGGGAGCGTTTGTGTCCGCCCAACCATCCCTTTCTCAATCTGGACTTCCTGAGCATCCTCGAGCATCACGGCGCGGCGGGGCGTCATCTCGGCTGGGTGCCTCGTCATCTCGTGGCGACCCAGGCTGACGACGAGATTGTCGGGTTGTTGCCCCTCTACGTCCGCTTCAACTCGCACGGCGATTTCATCCATGACTGGTCTTGGGCGTCGGCCTACCAGCAGATCGGACGCGCGTACTATCCCAAGTTACTGACCGGCTTGCCCCATACGCCGGCCGCCGGACCGCGTCTCCTTGTCAAGCCAGGTCCGCACGCCGACGAGATCAGGAACGCGTTGATCGACGCCGCACTGAAGGTGACCAGCGAGTTCTCCGCCTCCTCCTGGCACGTCGCGTTTCCGGACGATGCGGACTATGCGGCCTTGCGCGAAGCGGGGTTGCTGGTAAGCCATAACGTACAGTTCCACTGGCAGGCCGGCGATTGTGTCGACTTCACCGATTATCTGGCGACCTTTACCGCGGAGAAGCGGCGCAAGGTGCGCGCAGAGCGGCGGCGAGTGGCGGAAAGCGGGCTGGCGATCGAGGTACGGCACGGCCACGAGATCGACGCCGCCGAGTGGCCGCGCCTCCATGCTCTGTACGCCTCGACGTTCGAGAAGTTCAACAATTACGCCGTGTTTACCCCTGAGTGTTTTGCCGATCTCGGTGTTGCCCTCGGACGGCGCATGGTGGTCTTCATTGCGCGCGACGGCGGGAAACCGGTGGCTGTCTCGCTTTGTTTCCGCAGCGACGAAGTACTGTACGGGCGCTATTGGGGTTGCCACGGCAATTACCACAGCCTGCACTTCGAACTGTGCTTCTACCAGGGCATCGAGTATTGCCTGCGCGAACATCTGCGCCGTTTCGAGCCGGGGGCCGGCGGCGAGCACAAGGTCGCGCGCGGTTTCACGCCCACTGTCGTGCGATCGGTGCACTGGATTGCCGATCCCGCAATGCGGCGGCTAATCGGGCGCCATCTCGATCAGCAGGGAAGCGCTGTGGAGGCGTATCGCCAGGAGGCGGCGGAACACCTGCCGTTTCGCAATGCTACGTGATCGGCGTACGAGTACGGTTAGGTGACCGCCCGACGGCCCGCATGCGGCCGCATACAGTCGTCAGGGAAAATCAGGCGATCTCTAGCTTATTGATCACCTGTTCGACGCCGTAGATGTACCAAACATCGGTTTCGATACGAGCGCGTTCCGCTTCGTTGCGTACTTTGCCCATCAGCGTTACGGTGCGGTCGCGGCACGCGATATTGACCCGCTCCATATTCAGGGAGAGCATCGGGTCGGTTTCCAGCACCAGACTGAGGGCCTCGATGATTTCCTCCTCGTTGTCGTCCTCCGCGGGCTCGATCGTCAGGCTGTTCACCACGTCCCGGCAACCCCGCGCCCACCAGGCGAGAACGCCCGCCAGCCGCTTATGCGAAAGGCTGATTACTTCGCCGCTCAGCCGCACCACGCCGTCGGCCACCGCCACTTCGATCACACCGGCCGCGTCGGTTCCGGTGGCGGCGGCCGGCGCTTCGCGCAGAACTTTACGCTCGCCTTTCCCCCAGGCGTAAATCGCGCACGTTTGGAAATCCACGGATTCGAGCAATTGCTTGCAGACGGCGTCCCGCGTTGCCCCATCGCCGAGCGGGTGGTTGCTGCCCATACGCAAGTGATCGACGACTTCTGTTACGCCGGGGACGGAATTGGTCGCACGCAAGACCAGTTTTTTTGCCCCGATATGCGGGACCCAGCCATCGACCGTCAACGTGCCTTCACTGAAGGTCATCGCGATCGGAGAGTTCCTCGGATCGAGGCGTGCGGCCCGTTCAATGGCCGCCTGGGCCTGCTTTACGACCGTTTCGTTACTCTGCATGGGGTTTCTCCTTCAGGTCGGCTCTTGGCCGTTTGATTCATCGTCGTTTGGTAATTCGTTTAGCTGTTCAATCCCGGAATGCCACGCACAGCGCCATTTGGCGGCCTTGGGGAGGCTACCTGCGGAGGTGCGCCAACTGCGTTTCCGGCTTCTTGTTGCGGATTGCCGCTTCCAGTGCGATGGCTCATGGCTGGAGACGTCCGGTACGCGGCAACCCGCGATCGCCCGAAACGTCCGTTCCAAATTTTGGAGCCGCGTATATGAAGGAAGTTCCTCGCTCGGCGCAACGGGCTGCAGGTGTGAGGCCGACGCCGACGGAATACGCGCGACGGCGGCGTGGGCGGGTCGCTAAACGGCGTTACAGCGAGCGGCGCGTGCCAGCAAGAGGGCTTTCTCGCGGGTATTCGCCGCCAACGCGGCCGCCCGCTCGAATTCCTCGCGTGCTTCGTCCGCGCGCTGCAGGCGGAAGAGCAACTCACCGCGAACGCTGGGCAGCAGGTGATAGCTTTGCAGTGCCGGTTCGCGCATCAGTGCATCGACGGCCGCGAGCGCGGGGGCTGGGCCGTACGCCATCGAGACGGCGACGGCGCGGTTGAGGCGGACGACAGGCGAGGGGACAACGGTGTCGAGCGCATCGTACAGCGCCACGATCTGTACCCAGTCGGTCTGCTCAACGCTGGCCGCGCGGCTGTGGCATGCCGCAATCGACGCCTGCAAGGCGTACGGACCGAGGTATCCTTCTCGACGGGGCAAGGATTCGGCACGCGAGAGCGCATCGAGCCCACGCCGGACCAGGAGATGGTCCCAGCGTTTGCGATTCTGATCGAGCAGCAGTACCGGTTCGCCTTGTGGCGAAATGCGCGCGGCAAAACGCGAGGCCTGCAATTCCATCAGCGCGACGAGTCCCCAGACCTCGCTTTCGTCGGGCATCAAGCCGGCGACTACACGTCCGAGGCGCAGCGCCTCCTCGCAAAGGGCCGGCCGCATCCAGTCGTTGCCGGCCGTCGCCGTGTAGCCTTCGTTGAACATCAGATAGATGACTTCGAGTACAGATGCGAGGCGGCGGCCCAACTCCTCGCCGCGCGGAACCTCGAAGCTGACCTTGGCGGCAGCGAGAGTGCGCTTGGCACGTACGATCCGCTGCGCGATCGTCGGCTCCGGCCGCAGGTAGGCGCGCGCGATCTCGTCGGTGGTGAGGCCGCCCATCACGCGCAGCGTGAGGGCACTGCGCGCGTCGGGTGAAAGAATCGGGTGGCAGGCGGTGAAGATCAGCCGCAAGAGGTCGTCGCCGATCGTGTCGTCAAGGCGGGCATCGATGATTTCGGCGTGCGTGTCGCTGGCGACTTCATGCTGGAAATCGATGGCCGCGCCGATCTCGTCGGCCTTATTTGCGGTCAACCGGGAGTGGCGCAGGTGGTCGAGCGCACGCCGTTCGGTAGCCCGCATCAGCCACGCACCCGGGTTGTCCGGGATGCCGTCGCGCGGCCAGGTTTCGAGCGCCGACAGCAACGCGTCCTGAGCGAACTCCTCGGCCAGTCCGACCTGGCGTACGAGGCGCGCCGCGCGGCCGATGACCTTGGCGGCCTCGATATGCCAGATGGCCTCGATCGTACGCCGGACGTTGTCGGTTGTGCCCAGCCGCCCGGTGTCCGTCCCGGCCGAGGTGTTCGTTGTGTTTTGCATCGGCCGGTGTTACTGCATCGAATGCAGGCCGATCATATTGCCCTCGGTATCGGTCACCAGCGCAATGAAACCGTACTGACCGATGGACATCTTGGCCTTGTGCAATCCGCCGCCGGCTTCGACAGCGCGCGCGGCCTGCACGGCGCAATCCTCGCAATGGAAATACACGAGCGCCCCGTGGCCGGTCGATGGACAATCGGGCATCTTGACCAGCGCACCGGCGGTGCCGTAACGGTCCATTTGCATCGGGAAAGCCCAAAATTCCATCTGCTCGATGGGGCTTTCGAGGCGGGTGAGGGTAACGTCGAATACCTTGTTGTAGAACGCCTTGGCCCGTTCCATGTCCTGCACGTAGATTTCGAACCAGCCGACCGGATTGACTGGAGCGCAAGGTTCGGCTGCGGCGGCAGAGCCGCCTTCCTCCGCGGTGGGTTGCAGTACCACTTTTTCGGTGAACGGGTCGAACGGCGCCGAGCAGTGGTCGTGGGTAATCAGCCAGCTTTGGTTGTCCTGCCGCTTCCAAACGAGCGACGTCCGCAGCCAGTGCCGACCGGCAGGGTGTCCCGCAGGCAATCCCGTGAAATGCCAGAGAAAGTGCGATGTGGCCAGCGTGCCGCCGACTTCGATGCGCACATCCTTCTTTTCGATCGAGAACTGGTCCGGGAAATGCGGAAAGCATTGTTCAAGCTTCTCGCGCATGGCCTGCACGCCCGAACTGAAGGGCGGTATGGCGTCGAAAAACACCGCATCGGCGGTATAGAGCGCGAGGCAGCGGTCGGCATTCTTGTTGCGGAAGGCCGCGCCCCATTCTTCGAGTGCGGCGTGGATCGCTTGTTCGTCGGTCATCGTAGTCATGGTCATCTCCTCAATTCACATAGCAGGGTGCGCATTCGCGGACTTCGACGCTTGCCCACTGGACGGCGGGGCAGCGGCGGGCAATGGCTACCGCCTCGTCGCGCGTCGCGACATCGATCAGAAAGAAACCGCCGATCATTTCCTTGGCTTCGGCGAACGGGCCGTCAAGCAACTGCTGCATGTTGTCCGCCGTCCGCGTCTTCACGCGCACCGCGTGTTCGTCCGGTCGCAACGATTCGGCACGCAGCAGCACGCCTTCGCGTTGCAGTTGATCCTTGAACGCCACCATCTTGTCGTAGAGGACGCGGGCGTCGGCCGTTGGGCGCTCTGCGCGTTGACCGCGCGGCTCGACCACCATGAGTAAGTAGGCCATCTCAGCGGCCTCCTGCATGGAGGAGAGAATCGCCGAGGGAGCGTCTGCGCTTGGCAGGCACGTCGGCGAGAAAAATTGGCCGACCGGGGTGTTGCGCGTGTCGTTGCATCGTGATCTCCTTCTGCTGTTGTTCGGGGGTTGCCAACGTCGACGTACCGAAGACGGCCAAAACGACATCGACCGAGAAAAGCCTTTACACGTTCCCTGCCAGCGCCTTGAATCGTTCGACCGACGGCGATGGGGGAAAATCCTCCAGCGCGTAGAGCGGTCGTACTTCGATTTCGGCCGGATTGCCTTCACCGCAGGGGTTGGGAAACCGGCGCGTCCAAGCGATCGCCTCTTCCCGGCTGCGTGCCTGGATCAAGGTGTAGCCGGCGATCAGTTCCTTGGTTTCGGCGAACGGACCGTCGATCACGCGCCGCTGCGTACCTTCGTAGCGCACGCGCCAACTTGCGGACGTTGGCTGCAGACCTGAGCAATCGAGGAGTGCCCCCGCTTGCGCGAGTTCTTCGTGGTAGTCGAGCATTTCCGACATGATCGCGGGGTCAGGCGCCGGCGAGGTTTGTGCCTCAGTCTCTGGGGTCGCCTTGACGATGATCAGAAAGCGCATTGTTCGTCTCCTTGTCTCCGGGTTGTACGCCCTACGGGGCGTTTCGGAAGTACGACGAACGAGCGGCGCTTGAATCGACAACGACAACTCGTTTGCCGCGAACGCGGGACGAAACGCCTTATGGAGCAGGAACTGGCGCCGAGACATACAACGAACGAATCTGAGCGGTGCCGGTCGATTGCTCTAAGTAATCGTTGCGGCAAGCGGTTCGCTGAGGATCGGCCGGTCACGTGGAGTCGGAGCGCAACGGCCTGAAGCCGACAAAGCAACAAAGTGAGGACACGACCATGCAATCATGGAAAGGAGCGCGATGATGAGCAGCGAGCGAACAGTTCTGGCGACCGTGATCCCTTGCCTGCGTTATCGGGACGCGTCGCGCGCCGTCGAGTGGCTGTGCGCCGCTTTCGGTTTCACGCGCCACGCCTTTTACACGAACCCGGACGGCACGGTGGCTCACGCGCAGTTGGCATTCGACAACAGCATGATCATGATCGGGTCCGTAGACAACAGTTCCGAATGGGGAAAGTTGATCAGGCAACCGGACGAGATTGGGGGAGCCGAGACGCAGAGTGCCTACATCGTCGTGCCGAATGCCGATGTCGTTTATGCTCAAGCCAAGTCCAGCGGCGCCGAGATACTCATCGACATCAAGGACGAGGATTACGGTGGGCGCGGTTTCACATGCCGCGACCCCGAAGGCCACATCTGGAACTTCGGCACGTACAACCCCTGGTGAGCGTCGTCGGCAGACGCTTCGCGCAGAGCGGAGTCGAGCGAAGATTCTCCTTTTTAACCCTCTGCTGCATCTGGCGGTAGAGTTCTCGCGACAGCACGAACCGACCGTCAGAACGAAATCGCTTCGGCGGTTGCTGTAACAATCCGAAACATATTCCGCGGAGCATGTAATTCTTTCTAATGCCGGCCGGAAGAGAATACCGCTACGTCATCATTCTCTACCGGGCAGGCAAATGAAAAAAATCGGACTCCCGCTTACGCTGTTGATCATCCTCACTTGGGCGGCGCTGCAGCCATCCGAGATTCTTTCCTTCTCTGCGGCCTACATGCCGATGCGCAAAGCGCTCACGGTTCTGACCGGCGCCCTGGCCCTTGGCTGGATGGGATTCTGCATGCTGCTTGCATTGCGTCCCATCTGGCTTGAGCGGTATCTGGGCGGCCTCGACAAGCTGTATCACGTGCATAAGTGGGCCGGGATCGTCGCCGTATTGTTGGTTGTGGTGCACTGGCTGATCATCCTGTCGCCAAAGACGCTCGTTTCCTGGGGTCTGCTCGACCTGCCGGCGCGGCGCCCGCATGGTCCAGGCCATGGTGGCGGCGGTTCCCTGACGGGGTTCGCCAAGGAGATGGGTGAGTGGGATGCGTGGCTGATGATTGCACTCGGTATCGTCGCGCTGCTGCGTTTTGTTCCTTACGGCTGGTTTCGCAAGCTGCACAAGGGGTTCCCCGTGGCGTTCCTGATTGGTGCATTCCATGGGGCCGTCCTGCTTCCCGACGGCAGTGCCATGACGCCGTTCGGCTGGTTGGTCATTGCAATTTCGATTGGCGGCAGTTTCGTTGCACTGAAGTCTTTGTTTGGCCGTATCGGCAACGAGCGTCAACACCGGGGTCGGGTGCTCAGTGCGCAGACGACCGAGGCTGGCGTTCTTGATCTACGCGTCGATCCGGGTGCCAATTGGCCGGGGCACGCGGCTGGGCAGTTCGCGCTGGTTACGCTGGAGCCGGCGGAGGGCCCGCATCCCTTTACGATCGTCTCCGATTGGGGCGGAAACGACCGCTGGAACGGCGAACTCCGCTTTGCCATCAAACCGCTCGGCGATTACACGCGGTCGTTGGCCGGGCGCTTCAAGAAGGGCGACCCGGTTGTCGTCGAAGGCCCTTACGGCAAGTTCGATTTCGGCGATGTCTCGGAAGAACAAGTCTGGATTGCCGGCGGCGTTGGTGTGGCGCCGTTCATCGCTCGCCTCGAAAAACTCGCGGCAAGCGGCGGTGCCCAAGGCAAGGTGCACTTCTTCTACTCGACCCACGACGCCAAGGAAGCGTCGTTCCCGGTTGGGCTCGAAGAATTGTGCCGAAAGGCTGGCGTCGAATTGCACAAGCGAGTCACGGCATCGGGCAAGCGCGTCACCTCGGGCGAGATCGGCCGTTGCGTCGGCAAGGCGAGCAGCGTCTGGTTTTGCGGCCCAGCCGCCTGGGGACGCGATCTCCAAACGGTGCTGAGCAAGGAGTTCGGACTGGCTCCGCACCGGTTCCACCGGGAACTGTTCGAGTTCCGCTGAGACGACGAGAATAATCACCGCATCCGGCGCTGGCAGGTAGCCATGCGTGGCCTTTTGACCAGCGCCACGATGTATCGAGAAGGGAGAACGCCATGAAGATCCTGCCGACGCTGGTCGCAGCGACCATCCTGCCGCCGGTGGTCGTTGCCACCGTGGTTTCAATCGGCCTGCTGACGGCTGCAAGCGCCTTCGCGTACGTGAAGGGACGCCACGAAACGGCTGACCGGAAGTCACTTGCGGCCAATGCGACGGCCAAATCTGGCAGCCACCAGCGACAGGACGTATCGCCTCCCGATAATGTCTCTTTGCGCACGACGTTGCACCTAACCTCGCAACAGGACCGGCTCTGGCGCGAAGCCGAACGTGCCGATTGGCAGGCGCACGGCGCTGCTCAGCAACCGGGAGGCGCGGCTTCTGGTGAGAACGGTGGCTCAGGCGCGGGCAAGCAGGCGGAGTCAGGAGACGTGAGTCGGCAAAGCTGGCAAGCCGTGTATGAAAGCCTGGATGCCGAACAGCGGGAGAAAGCGGCTAGCTTTTTCAACGACAAGCTCGGGGAATCAACTGATTCCTAAGTTCAAGGCATTCGGCCGCCCCTAATGGTGCGCGAGGGAGCCGTCGCTCGTATGTCGCGCTTTGTGCTTTCCCTGAGGAGAGGAAGTTGGGGCGGTCGACCGTCAATCAGTTGCCGCTTAACCCTCCTTGTGCCGATTCTCAGATGTAGATGGGCGCGAAATAGTGTGACGATCGAACGCCGGCTAAGCGTTCACGCCGGGCTGTTTTAGCGCCTAAGACTCTCCGGCCATTCAGAAAACGTGGTGGTAGACCGAGCATGCCTTGCAGATATCGGGCGGCTGGTCGCTGTCGAGGGCGGCGCGGAAGTCGTTGTATTCGGCACTGTTCCAGACGTCCGCGACCCCACGTTCGATCATGTTGCCGAAATTGGCTCGATCCGGCGTGCCCACCATGCAGCACGGCATCGCCAACCCCTGGTAGCTCACATAGGCACCGTGCCAAGGCCAATCGCAACGCTGTCGACCGGGCGTGCCGGGCGGATGCTCGCGTTCGTCGAGCCGCGGCAGACGTAGATTCACGCCCAAGCGGGCCGCGCGTTCGCGGGCCGCGGCGAAGACGCGTTCCACTTCGTCGCGTTCATGAGTGCGCAAGGCTTGCTGTTCAACGAATTCGCGCATCGGGCGATATTTTTCCGGCAAACCTTGCTCGCTGAAGTCGTGACAGAGCTGCTGCACCCAGACGGCGTCGATGCCGCGAGCATGGGCGAAGTCGACCAAGCCTTCGAGAGCGAGGAGATTGCGCCGCATCACGACCGCCACTACGCGAATTTCCGGGCGGCTTGTTCCCACGTTTCGACGTGCGTCGAGCACACGGTCGAGATTGCGTGCCACCTTCGAGAAGTGGCCGCGCACTCGAATGTACTCATAGGTGTCCGCGTCGGCCGCATCGAGCGAAACGTTGAGCACGGCGAGCCCGCTCTGCACGCATTCTGCGGCGCGCTTTTCCGAAATCAACGTGAGGTTGGTGTTGCACGACACAGCGATGCCTTTCGCCGAAGCGTAACGCACCATGTCGAAGAAACGCGGGTGCATCGTGGGTTCGCCGAGGCCTTGCAATTGCAACTCGGTGAGTCCGGGGAAACCGTCCACCAAACGCACGAAGTCTTCGTAAGGCATGAATGCCAGCGGCCCGAAAGGCGGTCCGTCTTCGCGGAACGGGATCGTGCACATGCGACAACGCAAGTTGCACTGCCCGACCGGCTCGATCTGCACAAAGGAGGGAAGCGGGGGCGACGGTTCCCGGGCTGGTCGGGCAAGGGGGGATGCATCCACAGCGGTCACGGCGGTCATAGTGGTGGTACCTCGCGGAGTTGCATTCCGGCGACAGAGCAAACGCGGTTCCCGGTCGGTGTCGGTACGGCCCACATCGTGGGTGGGCGATAGAGCACAGGTACAGGGTTTGCCGCGAATTCAGGGACTGTGAGCAGAACGTGAGGGGCTGTCAGGATTGAGCGGCAGCGCCGACGGTCGGCGGCGAGCGGCCGCCAACGTTTCATAACACCTGAAGGAGATCCCTATGCAAATGAACCAGAACGCCGCGTTGCGCGGCAAGAACGTGGCTGTCCTGATGACCGACGGTGTCGAGCAAGTTGAATACACCGGCCCGCGCCAGTTCCTGGAGGAGCACGGCGCCACGGTAACGCTGGTGGCACCGAAGGCCGCGGGCGACAAGGTGCAAGGGTTCAACCACCTCACACCGGCCGACCAATTTTCGGTGGACATGGACGTGCGCGACGCGCGGCCGGCCGAGTTCGACGCCCTCGTATTGCCGGGCGGCGTTGCCAACCCGGACAGCCTTCGGCTGAGTCCGCAGGCGATTACCTTCATCCGTGAGTTTGCACGCGAAGATAAACCCATCGCGGCCATCTGCCACGGCCCCTGGACATTGATCGACGCGGGGATCGCTCAGGACAAGCGGCTGACAAGCTGGCCGAGCCTGAAGGAAGACCTGCGTAATGCGGGCGCCGAATGGACCGATGCGCCGGTAGTTGTCGACGGCAAGCTGGTCACGAGCCGCAAGCCCGACGACTTGCCCGCCTTCGACGACGCCCTGTTGCAGGCGCTGGGAGGCAAAGAACAGTCCGCTCGGGCAGGCGAGAGGGGCGCACGCAGCCAGAAAAACGCGGTGCCCGGCCGCTCCTTCAGCGAGAGCCGGCATAACGTGCAGGAAGACCCCGGCAGCCAGGTGAGCGGCTAAAAGGTACGGCATGCCGGCGGTGGATCGGGCTCAAGGCGTCGGAGAGGGGCGCCGGGAGACCGTTCTACCGTCGGCGGCTGTTACTTGCCGTAAGGCGTACTTGCTGAGGTGCGTCCATGGAAAGCAAGGCGAAGCTCTTCGGTCACCCGATTCATCAGATGCTCATCGTGTTCCCGCTCGGGCTGCTTGCAACCTCGGTCGTGTTCGACCTTGTTCATCTCCTTGCGCCCGCCGCCCTCGGAGGTGATGCGGCGAGGACGGCGTATCGGTTGATTTCTGCAGGTTTGATTGGCGGCCTCCTCGCGGCGCTGTTCGGGGTGGTGGACTGGATGGCGATTCCGGGTGGCACGCGAGCCAAGCGAATTGGCGCTCTGCATGGCGGGGGCAACCTGCTGGTCGTGGCGCTCTTTACCGTCAGTTGGTGGCTGCGCAGAGACCCCGTCGACCAGCCTTCAGGGGCAGCCCTGGCCGCTTCGTTCGCAGGCGCTGGCATATCGCTGTTTACTGCTTGGCTCGGGGCGAACTCGTCAATCGACTTGGAGTCGGCGTATCGCCAAACGCGCACCTCGATGCCCGCAGTTCACTCGATGGGCCGGAGCCGAGAGGTACCGCCGCGCAAGTCGAGAGAAATCTGTGACCTGGCGCTTGGCGGGGATAGCGCCAACGATGTGACGCACGGCGTTACCGCCACGTGGCGAGATAAGTCGCCGGGCGAGCCCACTGCTGGTTGTTTTCAAAAGGAACGCACCGGGAGCGCACCGAAGCGTTCCCTATCTCCACTACTCGTTACCTTTCTGATTACTTCCCGCAGGCGCCGGGTTCGCCGGGCTGGACTGAGGTTTCGCGGGTTCGGCTTCCGAGCCGGGCTTGAGCTTCCAGTCGACCGGGTCCTTTTCGGTTGCGATCTTCCGCTCCGGGTGCTTGGCCGGGCTTGGCGCGATCGGGTCGCTGGCGGGAAAGGTCTCTGCCAGCGATTCGTCGAGCACTTCCTGGTAGGTCGGGTTCGACCGTTCTTCCTGCGGGGCGGCGTTTTTCGGATCGTCGTCGACCGGGGGTGTGGCCGGGGTCGGTTTGTCGGTCATTGGGACCTCCTGAGCGAATCGGTTTGCGAACGTTTGCGAATGAGGCTGAGATTTCATGCCTCGGATTCGGGCAAACCATGTGCCGTAGGCGAAGAAGGAGTGGTATGGAGCCGAGTCGATAGCGGACGAAAGCGAGTCGCGCACGCGAGTCAGCGCGTCACGGCGTCACGTTGTCCTTGTCCGGCACCGCGTTTGCCGACGGGCAAGCTGATATCCACGGAGTGCAGCATGAAGACTCGTCTCAAACCCATCGCGGAGCAGGTCGTTGTCATCACCGGCGCCTCGAGCGGCATCGGCCTGACAACGGCACGCCACGCCGCCGCACTCGGTGCGCGCCTCGTTCTGGTGAGCCGGAATGCGGAGGCGCTCGGCGCGCTGGTTCAGGAGCTACGCCGCAATGGGCACTTCGCAACGCGCGTGGTCGCCGACGTGGCACGCATCGACGACGTGCGCGAGATCGCCGAAGTCGCGCGTGGAGCCTTCGGCGGTATAGACACTTGGGTGAATAACGCCGGCATATCGGTATACGGCAAATTGGAAAGCATTCCGCTCGAAGACCAGCGACGCCTCTTCGACACGAATTTCTGGGGCGTCGTGCATGGCTCGCTGGTCGCGGCAAGCGAGCTGCGACGGCGTGGCGGTGCGTTGATCAACGTTGGCAGCGAAGTGTCCGACGTGGCGTTGCCGCTGCAGGGAATGTACAGCGCGTCGAAGCACGCGGTGAAGGGATTCACCGAGCCGGATGTCGTCGCCGATGCAATCATCTATGCCGCGCAGCACCGCAAGCGCGACATCTACGTCGGCGCCGCATCGCGACTGTTTTCGATTGGCAACCGGCTGATGCCTCACTTGATGGACAAATATCTCGAGCGGTTCATGTTTGCCCAGCAACGCTCGCAACGTCCGCGCCGCCGGGGAAGCCCGTCCGCCCTGTATGCGGCGGGTGTCGGAATGCATGAACGACAGCGGCAGGAAAACCGCGTCGCCGAATCGAGCCTGTACACGCGCTTGACGACGCTCGACTGGTAGACCGAGTAGGCCGGCAGCGAGGGCCTGTACGTCCGGCACTCTCAGACGGCCCTGATACTTGCCTTTGTTCCTGCAATAAGGAGTAGCATGATCTCGCACCTTTGAGGGGCGAGATCGGTTGCGGGCTGCCCGTTACCGTTCGTCGCCCGGTGATTGGCTGACCATCTCCCGTTCGAGCGAGCTAAAAAGACTCCGCTTGAACTGCCGGAAAACAACCGGGGAGCGCCATGACCCGCGCCACCTTGCAATCGGTATTACGACGGGTGAGCCAGGCACTGAGCCGCGAAGCGGTCGTGTGGGCCATTTTTTTCCTTTCGGTGCTCGTCACTGTGGCGCTCTGGCGTTACGCTTCGATCGAGCTCGAGCGGAGCTGGCACGAGAATTTTCGCTACCGCGTGGAGCGGCAACGCCTGGTTTTCCTCCAACACGTGAACCAATACGAGCAGCTCCTCCGGGGTGCCGGTGGGCTGTTCAGCATGGGGGAGCGCATCACTCGCGAGCAGTGGCACGGGTATGTCGAATCCTTGGAACTAGGACGGCTTCTCCCCGGTGCGCAGGCACTGGGTTTTGCGGTCGTCGTTTCGAGAGCGGGCCGAGAAGTTGTTGAGGCGACGGTTCGTGCCGAGGGGTTCGCAAATTACACGATTTACCCCGATGGTGACCGGGAGCCGCTATCTGCGGTTGTCTTCATTGAGCCTTTGACGGCAGGCAATGCGCACGTGCTCGGCTATGACATGTACGTCGACCCGGTGCGGCGGGAGGCCATGGAGCGCGCCCGGGACAGCGGCCAGCCGGCGCTTTCGGGGAAAGTCGACCTCCTGGCTGGCGATGGGGGTAAGGCCTACCCGGGCTTTCTTGTTTTTATGCCCGTCTATCGCCACCGGTTGGGGCTTGAGAACACGATGGATCGGCGCGTGGCGCTGACCGGTTTCGTTTTCAGTGCTTTTCGCGCCGACGATCTCCTCAGCGATTTTTTCCGTCTCGCCCGAAATGAGATCGGCATCGCGATCTACGATGGCGAGCCGAACCCAGACAATCTCCTCGCCACTTCCTGGAAAAACGGGGTTCATCCCGGTGCCGCCAGCCGTCATACGATCGAGAGCCAGATAGAGATCGCGGGGCATCGGTGGACGGCACAGTTCCACAGTTCTCCCGCGGCCGACGCCGCGTATGCCAGTGGCGGGCCGAAGGCCGTGCTGCTCGGCGGGCTGGTGTTGAGCCTGTTGTCTTTTCTCATGCTCGAAATGAATGTGCGCTATCAGGAGTTCATCCGCGAGCAGGCGATCCGCGACCCGCTCACTGGATTGTTCAATCGGCGGTTCATGGAGGAAACGCTCGAGCGGGAAATGAGCCGGGCGACGCGTTCAAGCCAGAAACTCGCCGTGGCCATCGTCGACCTCGATCATTTCAAGGCCCTGAACGACACCTTCGGGCACGATGCGGGCGATCAAGTCCTAAAGGACTTCGCCGGGCTGTTATCGCGTTTCCGGCAGGGGACGGACGTTGCCTGCCGTTTCGGGGGCGAGGAATTCGTCCTCATCCTGCCCGAAATTGAGCCGCCGCAAGCGATAGAGCGTCTCGAGGAACTGCGGCGCTGGGCCGCCGAGCTTGAACCGCGTGTCGGCGACCGGCCGTTGGGCCGCGTCACGGTTTCGATCGGGCTGGCGATGGTCCCAACTGACGGGGCTTCGATGGACGCCGTGTTGAAGGCGGCGGATAAAGCGCTCTACGCGGCTAAAGAGGCGGGAAGAAACCGCCTGGTCGTTTCGCCAGCGACGACGGCAGGCCTGCAGTAATCGCCGGTTTTGCCCCTGCACGTGCTAAGGTGATTCCGTTTCCTTAAGCTCGCCTTAAGGTGAGGTGCTTATCGTTGCGGACGCGCTCAACCATCACTGGCGACAACTCCCGGGACGTCCCGGGCTATAACCCATAAAGGCGGCCGGCTTGAAGCTAAACCTTCCTTCAAAAACCCTAAGCGGCAATACGCTCATCCTTCTCGTTTCCCTGGTCATCGTCGCTGGCGGCAACCTCACGTTCTTTTCCAACGTCCTCAAAACCTACTCGCTGGGCGGGATGGGGATCGTGTACTTCGGATCGCTGGCAATTGTGCTCACCGCGATCACGGCGTTGCTGTTCTCGCTGGTCTGCTTCGGGCGACTGACGAAACCGATCCTGGTTGTGTTCCTGCTCCTCTCGTCATTGGCGGCCTATTTCATGGACAGCTACGGCGTCGTGATCAACGAGGAGATGCTGCGCAACGCCATTGAGACCAATGCCGCGGAGAGTTTCGACCTGCTCACCGGTAAGCTCGTTCTGTACTTTGTCCTGCTCGGCGTGCTGCCAGCGTTCGTCGTCAGCCGATTCCGTCTCAAGCCGCGGGGCTTCGGCGCCGCGTTTAGGGCGAGGGCCATTTTTGTCGTCGTTCTCGTCGGTGTGATTGGGGCGTTGATTGCCGCTTCGGGCCCGTTCTACGCTTCCTTTCTGCGCGAACACAAATCGCTACGCAGCTATGCCAACCCGACCTATTTCACCTACTCGTCGGTGAGGCTCGTTCAAGGCGCGTCGGCTGCCACGGGCGGCACGCAGACGGTTGCCGTCCTCGGCGAGGATGCGCGGATACCGGAGACCGACCAGGATCGCGAGCTTATCTTCCTCGTCGTCGGCGAAACGGCGCGTGCCGATCATTTTTCGCTCAACGGCTACGAACGCGACACCAATCCCCGGTTGCGTGAGGCGAAGGCCGTCAGCTTTCCCAACGTGTGGTCATGCGGCACATCAACGGCCGTTTCGGTCCCCTGCATGTTCTCGATGGGCGGCATGGACAAGTTTGACGTGAAGACGGCCGGCTTGAAGGAAAACCTGCTCGACGTGCTTCGGCATGCGGGCGTGAACGTGCTGTGGCTGGAGAACAATTCGGACTCGAAAGGCGTCGCCATCCGGTCCGACTACCGGAACTTCAAATCGCGCGACCTCAACCCGGTATGCGATGAGGAGTGCCGTGACGAAGGCATGCTGGTCGGGCTACAGGACTACATCGACAGCCACCCGAAAGGCGACATCGTGGTCGTCATGCATCAGATGGGTAATCACGGGCCTGCGTACTTCAAGCGTTATCCGCCAGCGTTCGAGAAATTCACGCCGGCATGCAAGAGCAACGACTTGAGCCAGTGCAGTAACGAAGAAATACGCAACGCCTACGATAACGCGATCCTTTATACCGACCATTTCCTCGGTAAAGCGATCGATGTGCTGAAGCACAATGACGACAAGTTCGAAACCGCCCTGTTATACCTCAGCGACCATGGCGAATCGCTGGGTGAAAACGGTATCTACCTGCATGGCTTGCCCCGCGCCGTCGCGCCCGAGGCCCAGATCCACATTCCGGCGGTGATGTGGACAGGGAAGGGTTTCGCGCACGAGATCGACGAACAGGGGCTGCAGAAGAAACGCTTGGAACGTTTTACCCACGACAGCGTCCCGCATACAGTGCTCGGGTTGATGGAGATCCAAACCAAGGTATACCGCCCGGAACTCGATATCCTCAAAGGTTTGAGAAAACACGAGTAGGCGGTAGCGCCTTCCGGCTGATCAGCGTTCCGGTCGCCTCCTTACCGGGGCTGCCCGTGGAGGCGAAAACAGGCGCCCCCTGTCGGAGCCCTTTACACCTGCCCGTGCTTACCTTTCGGGCAATCTCGCCAAGGCCCGAAAACCTTTTTCTTTTCAAGGTCATTCCCTTCTCCGGAATGCACCTTGCTTCGCCCTCATTGCGCCAGCGGATACCGTTGTCTGAGGTATTCCTGCCGCGAGGTTCCAATACCAAGAAGTACGCAAGTACCTAACAGGGGGATTTCATCATGCTAACCAAGGCGATCTGGCCGCTTTTCGCACTCGTTGTCGCATCAAATGCGGCGGCGTATTCGGTGAACAACGCCAGCGGATGGAACACAACGGGCCTGACCGGGTTCTCCACGACCGGCGCGATGATGGACGGAATGACCGTCTCGGCCATCTTCGTCGATGGGACCAAGCAAACGGCGACCTGGGCCGACGATCCGTCGTCGGAAAACGGCGGTAAGGCAAGCGGTACGGACTTCATCTTCAGGGAATCGGGTGACACCTTCAGCAATCGCTGGACGCTGACGAGCACCGCGAGCCTGAAACCCATCCGCTCCTTGATCGTCGATGCAGGTACCGGCAATACCGTGTTCGATATCGTGTACGCAATGGGTATGGATTTCGGTTCGCCAGGATCGATGAACGGCTACTTCGACATAACGCTCATCAAGGCAGGCGTCGTCGCCGATGTCGTCTTCTCCGGACCGGTTTCTGTAAATCATGTCTTTTACGGCGACCTGTACCGGACGATGACGATCAACTTCACGAACCCGGAAGGCTACTTCGGCTTCAATTTCTTCCGTATTCAGGCCGATACCGACAACCTGCGAATCGCGGGCGACATCGTGCCCGACAATGGCGTCCCTGAGCCGACGGTCATCGCGCTACTGGGCGCTAGTCTGCTGGGCCTGGCGTTTGGTCGTCGCCGGAGGATGTAGCCTCGGGTGTCTGAATTCGAGGGTACAAGCGCCCTCAAAACTGAGAGAAGGAGCCAAGGGCTTCCAGTGATGGGAGCCCTTGGCGTTTTCCGGCGTGATAAGCCACCTGTTTCCAACGTAACCATTGCCGCGACGCTTGCGAAAGGCGGCGTACGACGCCGGGTGCGAAATCGGCCGCGCCTAATCGCTCAGCCCGGCAATCAACCGGCCGATTTCCTTGTACGTGGATTCTTTGGCGGCGGCGTTTCCGGTTGCCCCCGCGAGATAGGCGGTAACGACGAAGGGAGAGCGTGCGCCTGCCCAGATGACGCCGATGTCCGCCATGTCGCGTCGGCTCGTTCCCGTCTTGTCAGCGATAATCCAGTTCTCGGGAAGCCCGGCCTTCAGCCGCTTGCCGCCGGTTTGGTTGCCGACGAGCCAGGCACGCAGGAGCTGCCGCGACTTTTCGGACAGTACGTTACCCAGGACCAATGAACGAACCGTTTCGGCCATCGCGCGCGGCGTCGTTGTGTCCATCGGCTCCGTGGGGTGCGGATTGTTCAGTTCGGTTTCGTACCGATCGAAACGCGTCACGGTGTCCCCGATCTGGCGGATGAATCCGGTAAGACCGGCCGGCCCGCCGAAGCTCTTCAGGATGAGGTTCGCCGCCGTGTTGTCGCTCGTCACCAAGGTCGCCTCGCATAGCTCGGCGAGTGACATGCCATTGCCGTCCGCGTGCTTCTCGGTGACGGGCGACCACTCGACGAGATCCTTCTTGGCGTAGGTAATGCGGCGTTGTATCGAATCCTGGCCTTGGTCATCACGATAGAGGGCGAACGCACTGGCGGCGAGCTTGAAGGAGCTCAGCATCATGAAGCGTTCGTCGGACCGGTTACCGTATTGCGCTCCCGTCGCCGTGTCGAGGATGTGAACGCCCAGCCTTCCACCCGACGTGGCTTCCAGCGCGCGCAGGCGGGCGTGGGCTGCGTCGGTGCCCAGATCGGCCGAGGCGAAACTATTTCTTGTATTGATCGCGAGCAGAGGCAAAACCGCGGCCGGTGTGAGCGAGATGAATCTGCGTCTGTCCATGGGCGTTTTCTCCTGTAATCTGGTTGGGGGTGGAAGCGAGATTCTAGGGAACCGTCTGCGATCGAAAAAACGGGAAAAAACTCGGACTGACCAAAGAAAAACTTGGAGAACTCCCGGAGGGAAATGCATGGATTTGCCGCTCAATGCCTTGCGTGCCTTTGAAGTCTCGGCGCGCCATCTCAACTTTACCCGTGCAGCCGAAGAGCTTTGCCTGACTCAGACCGCGGTCAGTCAGCACGTGCGCAATCTCGAAAGCCGCCTCGGCACACGACTGTTCCGCCGCGTGCCGAAGGGCTTGGCCTTGACCGACGAAGGACTGATGCTGTTGCCGGTACTGGTCGAGTCGTTCGAGCGCATGTCGTCGCTGCTCGACAACCTGCGCCGCGGCCAGAAGCGGGAGGTATTGTCCGTGGGGACCGTGGGCACTTTCGCCGTCGGTTGGCTGTTGCCGCGCCTCGGTGAATTCCAGAAGCGGCATCCTTTCGTCGAACTCCGCTTGTTCACCAACAACAACCGAGTGGATCTGGCGGGTGAGGGGCTCGACTGCGCGATTCGCTTTGGCGACGGCCATTGGCACGGAACCGAAGCGCTGCGGCTGATGAGCGCTCCGTTGGCTCCGATGTGTTCGCCGCTTCTTCGAGGGCGCTTCAAGGAGCCGCGCGATCTGTGCGCCGCGCCGCTGTTACGTTCGTACCGCAATGACGAATGGGCGGCGTGGTTCCGACAGGCAGAGGTTACCCCGCCGGTGATTACGGGCCCGATGTTCGACTCGTCGCTCGTGCTCGCCGATGCTGCCGCGCAAGGTGCCGGCGTGGCCTTGCTGCCGACCCGTTTCTTCGAGCGCGACCTGCGCAGCGGCCGGTTGGTCAGGCCGTTCGATATCGAGATCCAAGCGGGCCGCTATTGGTTGACGTCGCTGACGACGCGGCGCCGGACGGAGGCGATGGACGCCTTTCGCGACTGGATTCTCACCGCGGCTTGACGGTATTTAGCCCCCCTTGAAGGTTCGCCGCCACGCATTCGGCGATACCCCGAACGCCTTGCGGAAATGCAGGCGCAACGAGACGGGCGAACCGAAGCCGACGCTCGCAGCAATGCGCTCGACCGACTGATCGCCGGCTTCGAGAAGACGCTGCGTGAGGCGCAGCCGTTCGCTGAGGAGCCATTCGAGGACAGTGTTCCCGGTCAGCGCACGGAAGTGGCGCGTGAATGTGCGCCGGCTCATCAACGCTTTTTCGGACAGCGAATCCAACGTGTGGGGGAGTTGCAGGTTGGCGCGCACCCAGTCGATCAGTCCCGCCAGCCGGGCGTCGCCGGCGCTCTCGGGAAGCGGTTGTTCGACGAATTGGGCCTGCCCACCCTGGCGATGCGGTGGCACGACGAGGCGGCGAGCCACGTGATTGGCATATTCCGCACCGCACCAGCGGCGTAGCAGGTGCAGGCAACAGTCAATGCCGGCCGCCGTGCCGGCGGAAGTCAACACGTTGCCGTCTTCGACGTAGAGCACGTCGGCGTCAACCTGCACCCGCGGGTAGCGGCGCGCGAAGTCGCCCGCGTAGGCCCAATGCGTCGTCGCGCGACATCCGTCGAGCAGCCCGGCTTCGGCCAGTACGTAAGAACCCAGGCATAGCCCGACGATCAGGGCGCCGCGGCGTTCGGCGGCTTGCAGCGCGGCGATGAGTTCCTCCGGAGGTGCTACGTCCGGATCGGGCCAACTGGGCACGATGATCGTGTCGGCGCACCGTGTCGCTCTCAGACCGTGCGAGGCGCTGATGGTGAATCCGGCAGAGGTGGCCAGCGACGTCCCGCCTGCCGAGCAGACGAGCAGGTCGAGCGGTGGATGGATGAATGGCGCATCCACTTTCGATTCACCGAAGACCAGGCAAGGGACGGAGAGAGGGAACGGGCTGATGCCGTCGAAGGCAATGACCGCGATCGTGTGGCCGGGCTTCGTTCTCATGAAAATCGATGGCGCACGTGAATGGCCCGATCTTATCGTATTTTGTCGATCGGGCCACTCGTCGCCAGATCGCCAGCCGCGAATAATGGCTGCGTCATTTACGCAACCAACGAAAGGAAACGCGATGTCGCAACCTAAACGAGCGCTCGTCGTCATCGACGTGCAGAACGAATATTTCACCGGCAACTTGAAGATCGAATATCCCGATGTGGCCGTTTCATTGCCGAACGTTTGCCGGGCCATGGACGCGGCGCGAGCGCACGGGATTCCGATCGTCGTTGTCCAGCACATTGCCCCGGAAGGAGCACCGATCTTTGCGCCGGGAACCCCTGGGGGCGCGTTGCATCCGGAGATCGCACGTCGCGACTGCGACCTGATCGTCGAGAAGAAGCGCACCAGCGCGTTGCACGGAACGCCGCTCGCCGCCTGGCTGCGCGAGCGGGCCATCGATACGCTGACCATCGTCGGCTACATGACCCACAACTGCGACCACACGACCGTGCTTCATGCCGGCCAGGAGGGATGGAAGGTCGAGGTTTTACATGACGCGACCGGTTCTGTTCCGTATGCGAACGAGATGGGCTTTGCGTCGGCCGAGGATATCCACCGTGTGTTCATGATCGTCATGCAGAGCAATTTCGCCGCCGTGGCGAGTACGGAGGATTGGCTGCACGCAGTGGAAGACGGGAAGCCGCTGCCGTCGAGTTCGATCGTTCAATCCAATCGCCAGGCAGTCGCTGCGCGAAGCGCCGGTTGATAGCAACCAGTCTGGTTGGTGCCCATGCATCCTCGGGCGCACTCGGAATCGTGCGAGTTGCTGGACCCGTCCACCGGGAAAAGCGGGTGCTGTCGATGGCAAAGCCTAGAATGGGGTTGTTCCGATCCCAATAAGGCAGCCGCCATGCAGAACTATTTTGTCGGAATCGATAACGGGGGAAGCGTCACCAAAGCGGTGGTGTTCGATGCGGCCGGCAGGGAGGTAGCATGCGCGGCGGAACGTGTTCCGGTCATCCATTCTCATCCCGGTTTTACCGAGCGCGATATGGAAGCGTTGTGGCGAGCTAACGTCGATGTCATTCGCGACGTGGTGGCGGCGTCCGCCGTAGATCCCCGGCGGATTGCCGGTATCGCGTGCACCGGCCACGGCAAAGGCATGTATCTGTGGGGAACGGATGACCGACCGGCGGCCAACGGCATCGTTTCCACCGATACCCGCGCGTGGGCGTATCCGGACGAGTGGAAGCGCAACGGCGTGTCGGCGGATGCTTTCCCGAAGATCATGCAGACCCCGCTGGCTTGTCAGCCGGCCGCCCTCTGGCGTTGGTTCCAGGACAACGCACCGGAGGTGCTGCAGCGCGTGCGCTGGTTGTTCTCGGTGAAGGACTACATCCGTTTTCGCCTGACTGGCGAAGCCTGGGCGGAGATGACGGATTACTCGGGGTCCGGGTTGATGAACCTTGCCGAAACCCGGTTCGATCGCGAGTTGCTTGATGTATTCGGCATCGCCGACGTGTATGACCGCTTGCCGCCGCTGTGCGGCTCGACGGCGTTGTGCGGGACGGTGACGGAAGAGGCTGCACGGCTCACGGGGCTCATGGCCGGGACACCCGTGGCCGCCGGCATGTTCGATATCGACGCCTGTGCCGTCGCCATGGACGTGACCGACGAAACCAACTTGTGCGTGGTCGCCGGCACGTGGGGAATCAACGAGTACGTTTCGCGAAAGCCGGTGCTTGACGGTTCGATCCACATGAATTCGTTGTTCTGTGCGCCCGGCTACTATCTGGTGGAAGAGTCGAGCCCCACATCAGTCAGCAACAACGATTGGTTCATCGACGTTTTTATGGAAAGCGAAAAAACGCTCGCGCAACAGCGCGGGGTCAGCCTGCATGCACTGGCTGAGGAACTTGCGGCCTCCATGGGCATGGACGAGCCGCCGATTCTTTTCCTACCGTTTCTGTACGGTTCGAACGACAACCCGCAGGCGCGAGCCTGTTTCCTCGGGTTGGAAAGCAGCCACTCGCGCCCGCACCTCATCCGTGCCGTACTTGAAGGCGTCGTCTTCTCACATCGCGTGCATGTCGAACGTTTGCTCGCCGGTCGCTCCCGCCCAGAAGCGGTTCGCCTGGCCGGCGGCGCCGTGAATAACCGGGTGTGGTGCCAGATTTTCGCCGACGTGCTTGGCCTCCCGATCGAGACCGTCGATACCCGGGAACTCGGTGCGCTTGGAGCCGCCATGGCGGCTGCGGTGGCCACCGGCGGCTATCCCGATCTCAAGGCTGCCGCGCGCGCCATGGTGCGGATAGCGGATCGTCTCGAACCCGATCTGGGTAAGAAACCCGAGTACGACAAGAAGTTCGGGTTGTTTACGGCGGCCAGTGCCGCGCTGGACGGGCTTTGGAAAAGGTTCTAGAGCGAATGAAGATGAGGGGAGCCTCGATTACGTCGACGGGCCGACGACCGTTGCCCCTTCGACGCCGTGGCGGGCAAGGGATTGGGCGATGAAGCCGTTGGCTTTCAGTTCCTCGACGAAGCCCGTCAATTGTGCGGCTGTTTCCTCGCCGCGGGCCCTCGCGACACCCATCGCCTGCCGGATGATCATGAAGTGGCCGGGCAGCAGGCGCAGGTCCGGATAGCGCCGCATGTCGGCCTCGAGTTGTTGCTTGACGCTCGCGGCGACATCGATTTGCTGTTCCATGAACAGGTCGACCACCGCCTGCGTGTTCGGTGCGCGCACCAGTTCTGCTTCTTTGAGCGACCGTGATAGGAAAAGGTCGTAGGCACTGCCACGGCCGACCACGACCCGCCTACCGTGTCGATCGACGTCTTCGTTGGTACGGACTGGCGACGCTTCGCGTACGAGGTAGCTGCCTTCGATGAGCAGGTAAGGTTCGGTGAAGGCGATCTGTTCGCCACGCTTTGGGTCGATGGCAAAGAAGCCGATATCCGCGAGTCCTTCGGCGATGGCCTCGACCGACTGTTGCGCGGTATCGACAGCGACGAGTTCAAGCCCGACACCGAGCCGCTGGGCGAATTCGGTCGCCATGTCGATGGTCACGCCATAAGGCGGTTTGTCGGGAAACGAGCGGCGCGCGAGGACCGCATTGCCGAGGTTGATCGCTGCGCGCAGCTTGCCGCCGGGAGCGAATAGATCGACGGCGTAGACCTGGGTCATGGCGTTTCTCTCAGTGCTTCCGATATGGACTAGGGCGTGGCCAGCTTGAGGCCAACGATGCCGGCCAGGATCAGCGCGAGGCTAAGGAGCCGGCCGATGTTTGCCGATTCTCCGAAAAGGATGATGCCGAGGATCGCCGTACCGACGGCGCCGACCCCTACCCATACCGCATACGCGGTGCCGACCGGCAACGATTTCATGGCGATGCCGAGCAGGACGACGCTCAATATCATGGCGATCGCGGTTCCCACGCTCGGCCACAGGCGCGTGAATCCTTCCGTGTATTTGAGCCCGATGGCCCAGGCCATTTCAAAGAGACCCGCGGCAAAAAGCAGCAACCAGTTCATCATTAACTCTCGCAAGATTCCATCCCTTTTTGACTGGAGCACCGGGAAACGTTCCATGCTCGAAGGGACCTATGTCTTGGATTGTACGTGGATGACGTCGCCAGGCGAATCGAGTGAGCCGCTTGCACGTTGCCCCGCAAGACGGCGCGAGTGGTGTATGTGGTGTATGGCCGTAGCGGCGAACTATTCGAAGGTCACCGGTTCCAATCTCCGGGTGTGGGATAACGCATGGAAACGGAGCCATCATGTTCTTCAAGGCGCGAGCCGGGCATTCCCTCAACCCGATGTACTACTTCGTGAGCTTTCACTCGCCGTATTTCCTCCTGTATGTGAAGTGCCCCAAAGCGCGCGTTTGGCAACTTGCTCGTTCGCAGCAGGAACCGTTGAAAGTCGTCGACGGAAGCGCCGAGCGGACGGTGTATCCCGTTCTCCTTTTCTCATCACGCGACGATGCCGAACACTATGCGGCCAAGGTTCTTGGACTCCGGCCGAAGAAGGTTTCCTTCGGTCTGAGCGTCTTTCTGCTTTGGCATGAGGGTGAACACTTCGAGCCGGTTACGTTGCCGGAAGAGACCATCTCCGTCGAGATCAAACTGCGGGTCGCGCCCGTTGTCTATGTGAAAGAGGAACACCCCGAGAAGATGGGGTCGGTACACCCCTTGCCGTTTGCCGAGCGCCGCCGGGATTAAAGGCTTATCAGGAACCGGCTGCTGTCTCGCCGAATCGTATCGCCAGGAATTCCCGCAGTCTTTGCACCGTATGGGTCAGCGCGCTGCGGTGCGCACAGACGAGCTGCAGCGGCGTCGGCTGGCCGAATTCGGGTGGAAATATTTCTACCAGACGCCCCGCCTGCAAGTCGGGCAGCACGTCGAGCCGCGATTTGTACACGACCCCGTACCCCGCGACCGCCCAGCGCCGGACCACGTCGGCATCGTCGCAGACGCGGTCGCCGTTCACCTTGATGGTCTGCGCGCCGTTCGGCAATTGGAAGGTCCAACGATCGTAAACCTCGTCGCCCATCACGTACCGCAGGCAGTTGTGTTGGCGCAGGTCCTCCGGAACCCGCGGCGCGCCCGCCCGAGCCAGATAGGCGGGGGAGGCGCAGACGGTACGTCGGTTGTCGGGCGCCAGCGGCAGGGAAACGAGGCTCGAATCGGCCAGCCGTCCGTAGCGGATTCCCACGTCGAGCGGTTCGCGGAAGAAGTCCGCCGTTTGGTCGCTCATGCGCAGATGCAACGAGAGCTTCGGGTGCTGCTCCTGGAACTCGTCCAACCACGGCAGCAGCACGTTGCGGCCCAGATCGGAGGGGACCGAAAGCCGCAAGACGCCACCGATTTCGGCTCGGCCTTGGGCCAGAGCCTCCTCGCCGCCGGCCACCGCCGAAAGGATCGCCTGCGCGTGCGGCAGGTAGCGTTCGCCGTCGGGCGAAAGCCGCATACGGCGCGTCGAGCGTACGAAGAGCCGAAGCCCCAATTCGCTCTCCAGGCGTTGCACGCCCCCGCTGGCGAGCGCGGGGCTCAGATCAAGCTGGCGAGCCGCTGCCGAGAAGCTTCCGAGTTGGGCAGCGTGAACAAAAACCTGCAAGTCGTCGAGCCGAACCATTTTCAAAACAAACGAGAAAGTGTTTGGTCATTTTCCTCGTTTATCGCCATAAAACAATCCGCGAAGATGGCCTCCGACACTACCCGATGGGCTCGCGGGCCATCACATCGATGCTCCGGGTCCCGGTATGGGTTGTCTTCATCCCCTAACTTTTCGTAAGGAGTTCGCAAATGAAAGCCGTCGGTTTGTACAAATCCCTCCCCATCGACCACCCGGAATCGCTGGTCGACATCGAATTGCCTGATCCCGTCGCGACGGGCCACGACCTGCTTGTCGAAGTCCACGCGGTTTCGGTCAATCCGGTCGACGTGAAGGTGCGCATGAAAGCGACCCTCGCCGCCGGTGAGCCACGTGTGCTTGGGTGGGATGCTGCCGGCATCGTGCGGGCGGTGGGCGAGAAGGTGACACGGTTCAAGGTCGGCGATCGCGTCTGGTACGCGGGTCAGATCGACCGGCCGGGGAGTAACGCCGAACTACAACTCGTCGACGAGCGCATCGTCGGCCCCGTTCCCACCAAGCTCGATTTCGCCGAAGCCGCGGCCATGCCGCTAACCGCCCTCACGGCGTGGGAATTGCTGTTTGATCGCCTGAAAGTGCAGGAAGCCGATCCGACGCAAGAGAACAGGCTGCTCGTCGTCGGGGCCGCCGGTGGCGTGGGCTCGATTCTCGTTCAACTCGCTCGTCGCCTCACTGGATTGACCATCGTGGCCACGGCTTCGCGCCAGGAGACGCGCGATTGGGCGCTGGAACAAGGTGCGCATTACGTCATCGATCACCATCAACCTTGGGCAGAACAGCTTGCCCAGCTCGGCATTGGCGATGTGACGCACGTCGCAAGTCTCACGCACACGGGTTCATACATTCCGCAAATCGTCGACGTCCTGCGCGCCGAAGGCCAGCTTGGGCTGATCGACGATCAAGCTCAACTCGATATCATGCCCTTCAAGGCCAAGGCGCTCTCGGTGCACTGGGAAATGATGTTTACCCGGCCGGTATTCAAAACGTCGACCCTGGCCCGCCAGCACGACATCCTGCGCAAAGTGGCCACGCTCGTTGACGCCGGGGTGGTGCGGACGACGTTGGCCCGACGTATCCAGGGAATAAATGCGACGAATCTCAAGGAAGCGCACGCGCAGATCGAGACGGGAACCACGCGCGGCAAGATCGTTCTCGAAGGCTTCTAGATAGACGCCTCTCAAGACCCTCACCCTGGGCATGAGCAGGTCGCCGCAGGGGTGGGAGCCGCCTGCGGCGCCAAGTGCTACACTTGGCTCGTTTTATATAAAAGGTTCTTATGAGGCCATGCGCACGTTCCTGATCATCGTTCCCGACGGCGGCCTGCTATTCGAAGCGGCGGGGATCGCCGACATCCTTACGCATGCCAATCGGTGGAATACGGCTCAGTCTCAAGAGCCGCTGTACGAGGTGGCGATTGCCACCACGCAGCCGCATCGCGTGGCGCATGGGCAATCGGGGCTGAACCTCCTCGCGGACCATCGTCTCGCCGACCTCGACCCGGAGGAAGCGCGCGATACGATCGTGATCACCGGGCGGGGTATCAATGAAGATGAGCGCGTCGTTGTCGCAGAGTGGGTGCGCCGAGCCGCCCCGCATGCGCGACGCACGGTTTCGGTCTGCGGCGGCGCGTGGATATTGGCGCTCGCGGGTTTGCTCGATGGGCGGCGGGCGACGACGCACTGGCGATTGCTCGACGCCTTGCAGGCGAACTTTCCGCAGGTGAAGGTGCAACGAGGGCCGATCTATGTACGGGAAGACTCGATCTGGACGTCGGCTGGCGTGACGGCTGGCTTCGACCTGACGCTCGCCCTTGTCGAGGAGGATTGCGGTTTCGCTTTGGCGCGCGACGTGGCGCAAGACCTGGTGATGTACCTGCGCCGTCCTGGCGGGCAGTCGCAATTCAGCCGCTATCTGCTCACGCAGGCGAAGACGCCGGGGCCGATCCGCGATCTGCAGGCGTGGATTCTGGAAAACCTGGACGAAGATCTCTCGGTGGAAGCGCTGGCCGGTCAGGTTTCGATGAGTCCGCGCAACTTCACTCGCGTCTTCACGCGCGAAACCGGTATTTCGCCAGCGAAGTACGTGGAAGAGGCCCGGCTCGATGCAGCCCGTCAGCGCCTCGAGCAGGGGGCGGAAGGCGTGGAGCAGGTGGCACTGGCAACGGGCTTCGGTAACGGCCTCAATCTACGCCGGGTCTTCGAACGAAATCTGCAGCTTACGCCCACCGAGTATCGAGACCGCTTTTGTTCGCAAGTTGGCTTAAATTGATCTTTTAATGTCGTGTACGCCATTCTTCGCCGCGGCTAAAGTGAGCGAAGGATAAACAGCGACAGGAGCAAAGATGGTCAAGATAGGTATCAACGGGTTCGGCCGCATCGGTCGCAACGTTCTGCGCGCTGCTCACGGTCGGAATGACTTCCAGGTCGTCGCGATCAATGACCTGACCGACAGCAAGACGCTCGCTCATCTTCTAAAGTACGACTCGCTTCTTGGCACGTTTGCCGCCAACGTGGAAGCCGCGGAAGGGCAGATGGTGGTCGACGGACGGACGATCCAGGTGTTTTCCGAACGCGACCCCGGCGCGATTCCCTGGGCTAGCGCAGGCGTCGATATCGTGATCGAGGCGACCGGCTTTTTTACCGACAAGGCCAAAGCCGAAGTCCACATCAGCCGCGGTGGTGCCAAACGCGTGATCATCTCGGCGCCGGGGAAGAACGACGACCTCACGGTCGTCATGGGTGTCAATCATGATCGGTACGACCCTGCCCGCCACCGCGTGGTGAGTAACGGAAGCTGTACCACGAACGCGCTGGCGCCCGCGGCGCAAGTGCTTCACCAGGCTTTCGGCATCGAGTACGGCCTGATGAATACGACGCACGCCTATACCAACAGCCAGGCGCTGCACGACCAGCCGGAGAAGGATCTGCGCGGCGCCCGGGCCGCCGCTCTTTCGATCGTTCCGTACTCCAGCGGGGCGGCGAAGGCGATCGGCAAGGTCATCCCGGAGCTCGAAGGCCGGCTGACCGGTTATTCCCTGCGAGTGCCGGTACCCGTCGTCTCGATCGTTGATTTGTCGGTGACGCTCAAGCGCGACGTAACGGTAGCCGAAGTGAATGCCGCCTTCCGCGAAGCGGCTGTCTCCGGTCCGCTGAAGGGTATCCTCGGTTACAGCGAGGAACCGCTGGTGTCGAACGATTACCGGGGCGACGCGCGCTCTTCGATTGTCGACGGACTGTCGACCCTCGTCATCGGCGGCAAGCTGGTCAAGGTCCTGACGTGGTACGACAACGAATGGGGCTTCTCGAATCGCCTCATCGATCTCGCGCTGCTGATAGAGAAACGCGGGCTGTGATCGCGGCTTCAGCTCGGCGGCGCCTTTCCATACGTTAGCCGTTACGCAAGAACGCCGCTTGACCGATGGTTGCTTATAGGGAAATCAGGCGGGGCCGTGGGTCCCGCATTCCCTTGTGAGCCAGCGCCGTTTTGGGCGGGAAGGCCGCGGTGCTTACGCTTTCGCCTTGTGTGGCTTTCCCTTTCGGTTCGACGTGTTGAGATCGATCGCGCCGCGAACGAGCGCCTTGAACGCTTCGGCGTCGACTTCTTCCCCTTCGTGAATGTCGATTGCGCGGCGCGTATTGCCGTCGAGACTCGAATTGAAAAGCCCGGCCGGGTCGGGCAGCGAGGCACCCTTGGCGAACGTCAGTTTCACAATTGACTTGTAGGACTCGCCGGTGCAGATGATGCCATCGTGCGACCACACCGGCGTTCCCCTCCATTTCAACTCTTCCGCGACCTCGGCATCAACTTCCCTTATGAGCCGGCGCATCCTGCTCAGGGCCTCTCCGCGCCAGTCGCCGAGTTCGGCGATCCGTTTGTCGATCAGTTCGGATGGCGTGGCAGTCGCCGCCGCGTCGGTTTCGCTCATGTTCTCCTCCTGAAATGGCCTGACTCAAACGCTGATGTGGAAATGCCGCGAGGGTAATTCGACAATCCGACACCACCGTGACGTGGCACGTTCCCAGAGCTGAGCGAATCAGGATGGCCGCGAGGCAGGAGTCGCGGCCTGGGGCGAACCTAGGCTTTGAAACGATCTGCCAGTTCTCGCATTCCCGTCGACAGACGTTTCATCTCCTGGGCCGCGCGATTGACTTCTTCCATGGCCGAGCTGTTCTCGTCGCTCATGGTCGCAATGACTTCGACCTGCTTCGCGATCAAGTCGCTGGCCGTGCTCTGTTCCTTGAGTGCCGTGTCGATTTCCGCGGAGACCTCGACCACGCGCTTCGAGCCCCCGTGAATATTCACCATTGACTCGCCCGCTACCCGCGCGCTCTGCGCGTTGGTCTCCACCTGGTCTACGAATTGATGCGTCTGCTCGACGACGTTTTGCGTTTCGGTCTGGATGCTCTGGATGAGACCGGCGATTTCCTTTGTCGAACTCGCCGTGCGCTCGGCGAGCTTGCGTACCTCGTCGGCCACGACGGCAAAACCGCGCCCTTGTTCGCCGGCACGTGCGGCTTCGATCGCCGCGTTCAGGGCGAGAAGATTCGTTTGATCGGCAATTTCCTTGATCACGCCGACGATACCGCCGATTTCGTCGGTACGTTTATTCAAGGCTTCCATCGTTCGCGATGTCGTTTGAGCCGATTCGGCCATTTCCAACATTTCGCGCACCGTCTTGTCGATCGCAACACTGCCGTGTTCGGCGGTGCCAAGCGATTGGGTCGCAATATCCTTGGCCGTGCTCGACGAATCGGAAACATGGTTCAGGCTCACGGCCATTTGTTCCATGGAGGCGGCCATCGACGAGGTGGACTCGTTCTGCTGCTCGACGGAACTGGCCAATTGTGTGACCGAATGGGAGAGCTCGTCCGACGCGCTTGAAACTTCGGAGCCGGCCTCCTTCATCCGTCGCACGACGGACTGAAATTCGTCGAGGAGGCCGTTGACGCTTGCCGCTACGTCGGCCATCTCGTCGTGGCCCGGCATGTGGATGCGCCGGGTAAGGTCCAGGGAGGAGCGGATTTCCCCGGTCGTCGTTTGCACCTCGGCGATCTGCCGAGCGATTCGTCGCACCGTTATCCAGACAATCATCGTCGACAACACCAGGCCGGCGATCATCAGCGCGATTTGCAGGTTTCGCGCGCGATCGTAGGTGGCTTGGGACTCCTCGATCTGCCGAGCCAAATGAGCGAGTTCGCCTTCTTGTACCCCGGTCACGAGCTTGTTCATTGCCTCGGTGGCGGCGCGATCCTTTCCTTTCAGGGCAGCGTCGAGTTTCTTGCCGCTCTCCGGATCGTGGGTGTCGAATCCGTTAAGAGCTGCCTTGTAAGCTTCTCCCAACTCCACGTGGACGCGTAGCACATCTTGTAAGCCTTTGATGACTTCGGCATTGGCCGGGTCGTTCTCCTTGCTGAGCGAGTCGAGCGCCTTTTTAAGCCTTTCCTGGACCGTACGTTCCTTCTGGAGGAACGCGTCCCGATACTTCGCCAGCTCGCTTTCATCGTTGCCGCGAATGAGAATGTTTTTCCACTCCTGAACCTGCGTCTTGAAGTCGATCCCGGCGCTCTCTATCTCCACTAGATTGCCGATACCTCCTTGAATCTCCTGTATATCGGCGCGGAGTTGCGAATTGAAGTGCGACAGCTGGAAGAGTCCCAGTCCGCCGGCGAGGAAAATGCCGCCTACGGCGAGTAGGCCGAGGACAAAGATGCGGTGTTTGATGGTGAGACTGTTCATGTCGTATCCAGATTGAATTGAGGATGCAGCGGAAATGCGCAGGTCTCGGTGAATTGAGGGGTAGCGTGTGGAGATGCAGCCGGCGGACTGTATCAGCGGCCGAGCGCTCGCCTTGGCTTGGCTGTCGCCATTGGTGGCGTACAGCAAGGAATGCGGACATTCCGCGTATGAAAATCAGTGGGTTAGGTTAAGAGTGCAAGACGTGCGCATCGAGGCCGACCTTGCGCACATGGGTGCCGATGTGGCGGCTCTCGACCTATCCCTGTTAGCCACGATGAGGCCAACGCGGCGGTACCTCGATCGATTTGCTTGGTGTTGGCAACCGGCAATTCAGTGCTAGCCCACTGATCTTGGAGCACCAGGGCTGGGTTTCCCTCGTCGCCGGGCAAATCCTCGTCGGCAATCAGCGGCTAAACCAATGGAACCATCGCCGCTTGGCGCGCCGTGAGGCGAGTTCCTGGGCGATATGCAGGCATAAGCGGCGATGCGCGTCGCCATACGGATCATCGGCCCATTTATCTTCTACCTCGTGGTAAGCGCGCTGCTCAGAAAGGGTAGGGTGCGGTACCGGGTAGTCCCACGATTGGGATCGGTTTTCGTGCCATGACCGAATGACAGGCAAGATGATGGCGTTGAGCCGCTCTACAAAGCGGCATCGCTCCTGATAGTGCTCTCGCAACTCGTCTTCGAAAGCAAGGAGGAAGTGGTCCTCAATGTTCCAGTAAGCACCGCATAGCCTGTTGGTCGGGGGCAGTGTTCCGTTGCCAAGACCCTGGGCAATACCGATAGCGACGCGCACAACATCCGGGCCGGACACAATTTTCATGATTCCCTGACAAGAAGGACTGGAATTAAGGGGCCCACAAAGAGTGGCGCGAAAGGGGAAAAAACCGAGCCTGCGGCCTAAGGCGTCGGAAGATGAGTGCCGGGAGTGTTTTTTCCCAGCGGGCATCGCAAGGGGAATTCCGGCGACGCTTACTCCTCAGAGTCGAGTATGGCGATGATCCGTTGCGCCAATTCCCGCGCTCTTGGTTTGTCGAGAATGTACTGACGATCGGTGACGGCCTTTTCCAGCGCTTCGGTCGCATCGGGAAGGCAAGCAAAGGATAAAAGGATCGCCTCGTACTCGGGCAGCGTCTTCAGTTGCCAACCAGCCACGGCGAACGTCGTTGGGTCTTTTTTCATGCGGGTACCTCGGGGAAGGGGTGGCGGCGGACTCATGGTACTCCTTTATGCTGGATTTTCACTTCATGTGCGATGAAGCCCGTTTTCTTTGCGGTCAAACAACCCCCGAGGACCGGCGGATAGGATCGGGCGCCATCGATCGACGTCGTCTAGGGGCAGTTGGCCCTGATGGGGTCGCCATCATTGGCTGTTATCCATTGAAGTGTCGGCTACGCCGGTGCCGAGAGCGAAAAAGGGCCTGCTTCGATGGCCTGCTCCGGGGTGAAGCCGGTGGCTTGCAACCAGGCGTGTTTTCGGGAACAGTCACCGTTCGGCGGGCCGGTTTGGCACCGAGGGGATTTTGGTCCAGACTGTGTCATAACGAGTCCGTGCCGGTCGGATGGGATGCCGGTTGGCGTGCTGGATCGCTTGTTACGGGGGTATGGCCTAGGTGGAGCTTCGGAAGCGCGCCGGAGGATGGTTGTTTGCTGCGCTCGTGACGCTGAACGTCGCGGCGGTGGCGCTTACCGTTTTAGCCTTAAAGCTCCTCTACGAGCGGGATATCGGCTTGGCCGAGACCCGCAGCCGGAGTGTTGCTCTGGCGATTGAGTTGGCGTTGAGCAACGAGATCAGCAAGATCGATCTTTCCCTGTCCACCCTCATTTCGGAGGTCGGGCACCATCCGTTGAACGAGGAGGATGGTGCCGTCCACGCGATTCGCGACCAAGTACGACAGCATCGCCTCCAACTGGTGGAAACCGAACCGTGGAGTCTTGCCGACGCCGAGGGGCGAGTTATTTTTAGCGAGGGCGGCGACGCATTGCCGGGTATATCGCTGGCCGATCAGGATTACTTTAGGGCGATGAAAGCGGGGCGTTTGACGGGTCTCGTGATGACACGCCCGCTGCGCAACTCATCGACGGGAAACGAAGTTGTCGTTTTTGCTCGCGCTTTCAAGAACAGTGCCGGGAACTTCGGCGGGATCGCGGTGATTCCTTTGCCACTTTTGTATCTCTACCAGTTGCTCGCCACGTTCGACATCGGCCCGGATGGGGTGATCAGCCTGCGCGATCAGGAAATGGGCATCATCACGCGCTTTCCCTCGATGCACCGGGGCGTTCCGATCGCCGTGGGCGACACGCGGATGAGTCCGGAAGCAACGCGTCTTCTCCAATCCGGGCGAATGGTCGGCTCGTATCATGCGCGCACGGCGATTGATCAAGTGGAACGCATCTACGGTTACCGCGCGATCAGTCAGGGCGCGTTCTACACCTTTGTCGGTGTGTCGAAGCAGGCCGCGCTCGCCGGCTGGAGGAATCTGGCTGTCGGACTATCGGCGTTCCTCGTGCTGTTCCTCACCGTCACCAATGTTTCCGGGCTTCTTCTGCATCGCTACTGGAAACGCCAAAATGCATTTTCGCGATCGCTGCAGGAGAGTAACGATCGGCTGGCGGCGTCACTTGAGGAGCTAGGGCTGCGCGACAAGGCGCTCCTGGCAGCGCAGGATGCCGGGGGGCTGGGCACGTATACGCTCGACATCGCGAGCGGCGTGTGGACCTCGCCCGCGAAGCTCGATGAACTGTTCGGCATCGACAGCGCATTTCCGCGGACGGTGGACGGATGGCTGGCGCTGATTCACGCCGACGATCGCGCGCAGATGCGATCCTATTTTATGCATGAAGTCATCGCCAAGCGTGGTGTGTTCGACCGGCAATACCGGATCTTGAGGCCGTCGGACGGCAAGGTGCGGTGGGTGCGCGGCTTGGGCAAGCTCGAATTCGACGAGCGAGGCACTCCCATTCGTATGAGCGGCACGATCCAGGACATCACGCCGTTGAAGGAGAGCCAGCGACGACTGGAGCGCATGGCCTTCTTCGACAGCCTCACCAGCCTGCCCAATCGCACCTTGCTCTCTGACCGTATGCGCCGGGCCATTGCCCAGTGCCGGCGCAAGGAAGGTCAGGTGCTGGGGGTGTGCTACCTTGACCTCGACGGTTTCAAAGCGGTCAATGACCAGCGCGGTCACGCCGTCGGCGATCAACTCCTCATCGAGGTGGCCAAGCGGCTGCAGAGCTGCACGCGCAGCATCGACACGGTGGCGCGCCTCGGAGGTGACGAGTTTGTGGTGCTCTTCTGCGGGCTTGAAGACGGCGCGGCGATCGAAAATGCTGTATCGCGGTTGCTGCAAACATCGAGCGAGCCATACCACGTGGGCGGGATGCGCGCCCTCGTGACGCTCAGCATCGGGGTGACGATCTTTCCCTTTGACGCGGCCGACGAGCCCGACGTGCTCCTGCGCCACGCCGACCACGCGATGTATGAGGCGAAGCGCAACGGCAAGAACCGCATGCACTTCTTCGATACCGAGAGCGAACGTCGGTATCGCGACCATCAGCAACAATATGCCCGGCTCGTGGAGGCGCTTGCCAACGGCGAGTTCCGACTGTTCTACCAACCCAAGGTCTCGCTGGAGACAGGCAAAGTGGTGGGCGCCGAAGCGCTGATGCGCTGGCTACATCCCGAGCAGGGTTTGCTTGCCCCGGGCAGCTTCCTGCATGTGATCGAGGCCACCGAACTTACGATGCCGGTCGGCGAATGGGTGCTGCAGGAGGCGCTCGCACAACGGCAGCGTTGGCATGAGCAGGGGATCGACCTGGAGGTCAGCGTCAACATCTTCGGTCTCCATTTGCAGCGCGCAGACTTTGCCGAGCGCCTGCAAACCATTCTCGCCGCCTACCCGGCGCTCGATCCGGCCGGCCTGGAACTCGAGATCCTCGAGACGACGGCGCTTGAGGATCTCGACGAGGTGACGGAGCGTGTCCTCGAATGCAAGCGGCTCGGCGTCCGCTTCTCGCTCGACGACTTCGGCACGGGCTACTCGTCGCTCACCTATCTGCGCAAGCTGCCGGTGGAACGGGTGAAGATTGACCGTTTCTTCATTCACGACATGCTGGGCAATGCCGAAGCGCGGGAAGTCGTCCACGGCATCGTCGGCATGGCGCATGGTCTTGGACGAGATGTCGTGGCGGAAGGTGTTGAGAGCTTGGCGCTCGGTGTGCCGCTGGTCGGATGCGGTTGCGATATCGCGCAGGGCTACGGCATTGCCCGGCCGATGCCGGCCGAGGAAATCCCTGCATGGTTGGAAAAATGGACGCCACCGGTGCTTTGGCAGGAAGCGACGCCCGAGGACGTGCTCTATTTCGGCAGCAGCTTGCTCGAGGCCGCCCACTGAGCGGACAGTGCTTGGAAAGCCGGTTTCCCGCTATTCGTCGAATCGATTGTCCCGAACCTGCACGCGTCCTTCGACGACGCGAACCGGAAAAGTCGCCACCGGCTCGTAGGCCGGCGGTGTCAGTGCCTCGCCGGTAACAAGAGAGAACCGCGCCTGATGGCGAGGGCAGATGATCTGGTCGCCGTCGATTTCGCCGCTCGATAGCTCTTCGGCATCGTGCGAGCACATATCCTCGATGGCATAGAAGCGGCCATTGACGTTGGCGACTGCTACCTGCGTTCCTGCCAGGTCGACCGTCCGGCACGTTCCTAGGCGAAAGCTCGCCACGTCGGCCACGTCGACCCAATCATCCCAATTGTCTCCATCGTTCATTTCCTGGGTTTCCCCGCCATCGTTCATCGCGTCCATTGCTCCCTCTTGTTGCGCATGCTGAGCCGAGTGCTAGATCAAGCCGAGTTGCAGCCGGGCCGCCTCGCCCATCATCTCCATCGACCAGGGCGGTTCCCACACAAGCTCGACCTCCACATTCTCGACCCCCTCGACCATCCACACCGCGCGGCTGACCGTGTCAGGGAAGGTTTGGGCGACGGGGCACGTCGGAGCAGTGAGCGTCATGCGCACGTGCACCGCTCCTTTTTCCTCGTCGATATCGAGCGCGTAGACCAAACCAAGATCGTAGATGTTGACCGGGATCTCCGGGTCGAACACCTTGCGCAATGCGGCGATCACACGGGTTTCGAGCGGGCTGCGATTGTCGTCGGCAACCGTCGGGGAAGTCGTTTCATCGTTCATTTCGGTCTCGCTTTGTTTCGCGACGCTCATTCCGTCGACACCGGTTCCGCACGGTCACGTAGCGCCGCCTGCAGCGTATGCCAGGCGAGCGTCGCGCACTTCACGCGGGTCGGGAACTCGCGCACGCCAGCGAACACGTTCAGCTTGCCGAGCGACGGGGACTCCTCGGGCGCCGAGCCGGTGACGAGGTCGTGGAAGGCGCCGAAAAGCGCTTCGACCTGCGCTTCGGTCTTGCCTTTGAGCGCCTCGGTCATCAGCGATGCGGAGGCGGTGGAGATGGCGCAGCCGGCACCATCGAAGCGCGCGTCTTGCACGATGCCGTTTTCGACCTTGAGATACAGCGTCAGGCGGTCGCCGCACAGGGGATTGAAGCCCTCGGCACTGTGGTTGTGACCGGGCAGTTCTCCGCGGTTGCGAGGGCGACGGCTGTGATCGATGATCACTTCCTGATAAAGCTCGCGCAGGTCAGACATCAGGCAAAAACCTCCTTCACACGACGCAGGGCGGCGAACAGGGCGTCGACCTCGTCGCGGGTGTTGTAAAGGCCGAATGAGGCGCGCACGGTCGCCGGCACGCCGAAACGCCCCATCACCGGCATGGCGCAATGATGGCCCGTGCGCACGGCGACTCCTTCCAGATCGAGGATGGTGCCGATGTCGTGCGGGTGTACGCCGTCGAGGACGAAGGAGAAAATGCCCGCTTTGTCCTTTGCGGTTCCGATCGGGCGCAAGCCGGGAAAATCGGCCGCCCGCTCGTTGGCGCGGATCAGCAAGTCGTTTTCGTGGCCCGCAATGGCGTCGAGCCCGATGTCTTCAACGTAGTCGATGGCGGCAGAGAGGGCGACGCCGCCGGCGATGTTCGGTGTGCCGGCCTCGAACTTATAGGGAAGGTCGTTCCAGGTGCTTTTGTTGAAGCTCACCTCCCGGATCATGTCACCGCCGCCTTGCCACGGCGGCATCGCGTCGAGCAGCCGCGCCTTGCCGTAAAGGGCACCGATGCCCGTCGGGCCGTACAGTTTGTGTCCGGAGAATACGTAGAAATCGCAGTCGAGCGCTTGCACATCGACGCGCGCGTGCGGTGCCGCCTGCGCGCCGTCGACCAACACGACAGCGCCGTTGGCGTGTGCCATTTCGATCAGTTCGCGTACCGGGTTGATGGTGCCGAGGGCGTTCGAAATATGAGTGAATGCCGCGATCCGCGTGCGTGGCCCGAGCAGGTGCTCGAACGACGTCAGATTAAGTTCGCCCGCGTCGTTGATCGACGCGACACGTAGCACCGCCCCGCTGCGTTCGCACAGGAGCTGCCATGGAACGATGTTGGAGTGATGCTCCATGGCCGTGATCAGCACTTCATCGCCGGACTTGAGCCGTTGTCCGTAGCTGGCGGCAACGAGATTGATCGCCTCGGTCGCTCCGCGCACGAAGACAATTTCCTCGCGCCGCGCGGCGTTGAGGAAGCGGCGTACTCGTTCGCGTGACGCCTCGTATGCGTCGGTGGCCTCCTGGCTGAGGAGGTGCACGCCGCGGTGAATGTTCGCGTTCATCGTCCTGTAATAACGCAGCTCGGTATCGATCACCGCCCGCGGCTTCTGGCTTGTCGCCGCATTGTCGAGATAGACGAGCGGGCGGCCATGGACCTCGCGGTCGAGAATCGGGAAGTCGCGCCGGATGCGTGCAATGTCGTATCGGTCGTTCGAAGCAATCATGGTTCATGTCTCCGCAGGCAGGAAGCGAAGCGCACCAGCGTTTCGCGACGGCGTACCCGCTTCATGCCAGTTTCTCCAACGGCTGAGGCAAGCGGGCGCGGATAAGCGCGTCGATTCGGTCGCGTAGAGCGGCAAAAGAAACACGTTCGGCCATTTCCGCCGCGAAGCCGTAGGTGAGCAGGGCGCGCGCAGAGGCGTCGTCCACCCCGCGCGACCGTAGATAGAAGATCTGGTCGACGTCGAGTTGGCCGACCGTCGCGCCGTGGCTGCACTTGACGTCGTCCGCCCAGATTTCAAGTTGCGGGCGGGTATCGACCTCCGCATTATCCGAAAGCAACAGGTTGCGGTTCGTCTGCTCGGCATCGCTTCTCTGCGCATTCGGTTGCACGACGATCTTGCCGTTGAAAACGCCGTGGCCGGCGCCCGCCATCACGCCTTTGTAAAGCTCGCGGCTCGTGCCGCGGGGCTGGTTATGATCGATCCGCGTATGGTGATCGATGTGCTGGCGGCTATTTGGCATGTACAGGCCGTCGAGCGTGCATTGCGCGCCTTCTCCATTGAGCGCGACATTGATTCCCACGCGCGCCAGCACCCCACCGAACGCATGCGAGCCGGAAACGAAATGCCCATCGCGTGCCACGTCGGCGGTTACGGCGGCGATATGGAAAGCCGCCCTGCCTTCGTCCTGCACCTTGTGGTGTTCGATGCGTGCGCCACGCTTTATCGTGATATCGGTGACGACGTTGGTGAAGTAGGCCGCGTCGGTCAAGGCCGCGTGCTGCTCAATGATCGCTGCCCGGCTATTGGGGCCGGCGACGATGATGTTACGCGTATGCGTGGCGGTGTCCGGCGTTGTCGCCAGGTAGAGGACATGAATCGGTTCGACCAGTTCGACGCCAGCTTCCAGCGCGACGAAAAGTCCGTCGGACATCCATGCCGTGTTCAAGGCCGTGAACGTCGAAGCTCGGGGTGTCGCGCGCGTCATTGCCGCCTCGACTTCCTCAGGCTGCGTTTCCAGCATGGCCGCCACGCTGGAAACTGCGGCACCGACTGGCAATGGGCGAAGCGATGAAAGCTCGGGAACGTGGCGGCCGTCGACGAACACCAGCATCGAGGTCCCGGGGAGGGCGAGCCCGGCGACAATGCTCGCGTCAAACGCCGAGGCGGCGCGTATCGTCGGTAGCGTGAAGCGTTTCTTCTCGATCGGCGCTACGTTGGTGTATTTCCAGCCCTCGTCGCGGGGTGTGGGAAAGCCAAGGGCGACGAAGCGCTTTATCGCATCCTCGCGCAGCGCCGTGAGCCACTGCAGCCGGCGTCCCGGGAGTTGCGATTTGTGCTGCGCATACTCGTCGAGATGGTATTTGTGTGATTCACCCAGCAGGCGCATGGCTATTCTCCGCTGGGTGTACTCGTCGCCGTTCGGCCGGCGGGGGCGGCTCCGCTCGGAAGCGATTTTTCGGCGGGTGCGCCATTCTCCACCCAGGCATAGCCGCGGCGTTCAAGCTCGCGCGCGAGTTCGGGACCGCCCGAAAGCGCGATGCGTCCCTGCGCCAATACGTGAATGTGGTCGGGGATGACGTAATCGAGCAGACGCTGGTAGTGCGTTATCAGGACGATGCCCCGATCGGAACGGCGCATCGCTTGAATACCGTCGGCCACGGTGCGCAGCGCATCGATGTCTAGGCCCGAATCCGTTTCGTCGAGGATCGCCAGGCGCGGTTCGAGCAGGGCCATCTGCAGGATTTCGTTGCGCTTCTTCTCGCCGCCGGAAAAACCCTGATTCACCGGGCGGTACAACAACGCCTCGTCCATGCCCATGGTGGTGAGCTTGTCGCGCACGAGGGCCAGAAAATCCATGGCGTCGAGTTCTTCCTCGCCGCGATGCTTGCGCGCCGCATTCACCGCCGCCTTGAGCAGGTAGATATTCGATACGCCGGGGATTTCGACCGGGTATTGAAAGGCGAGGAAGACGCCCGCGCGCGCGCGCTCTTCCGGGGCAATGTCGAGCAGGCTGTGTCCGTCGTAAAGGATCTCGCCGCTGGTCACGGTGTAACGATCGCGACCGGCGAGCACGTACGCCAGGGTGCTTTTGCCCGAGCCGTTCGGCCCCATCACGGCATGCACTTCACCGGCGCGCACGGTAAGGTCGAGGCCGCGCAAGATCGGACGGACGGCGGCGCCATCGTCGACACCGGCGTGTAAGTTACGTATCTCCAACAAAGTGTTCATTCGCTTTCCATTGTGTTCGATCAGGTTCGCCGCCTCATTAGCCGACGCTCCCTTCCAGGCTGATGCCCAGAAGCTTTTGCGCCTCGACCGCGAATTCCATCGGCAATTCCTTGAACACTTCCTTGCAGAAACCGTTCACGATCATGGCCACAGCATCCTCCGCGGAGAGCCCCCGGCTCTGGCAGTAGAAAAGCTGGTCCTCGCCGATGCGCGAGGTTGTCGCTTCGTGCTCGATCTGAGCGCCCGGGTTCTTCACTTCAATATAGGGGAAGGTATGCGCCGCGCATTGGTCGCCGAGTAACAGTGAGTCGCATTGCGTGTAATTGCGTGCGTTGACCGCGCTCTTGGCCACCTTCACCAGTCCGCGGTAGGCGTTATGCCCGTGTCCGGCGGAAATGCCTTTGGAAAGAATCGTGCTACGCGTGTTCTTGCCCAGGTGGATCATCTTGGTTCCGGTGTCCGCCTGCTGATGGTTGTTGGTGAGCGCCACCGAGTAAAACTCGCCGATGGAGTTGTCCCCGCGCAGGACGACGCTGGGGTACTTCCACGTGATGGCTGAGCCCGTCTCGACCTGCGTCCACGAGATCCGCGCGTTATCGCCGCGGCACTCGCCGCGCTTGGTGACGAAATTGTAGATGCCGCCTTTGCCGTTCTTGTCGCCGGGGTACCAGTTCTGCACGGTCGAGTACTTGATCTGCGCATCTTCGAGCGCAATCAATTCGACGACGGCCGCATGCAATTGATTCTCGTCGCGCATCGGCGCTGTGCAGCCTTCGAGGTAGCTCACGTAGGCCCCCTTGTCGGCGATGATCAGCGTGCGTTCGAATTGCCCGGTATTGCGCGCGTTGATGCGGAAGTACGTCGACAGTTCCATCGGGCAGCGCACGCCGGGCGGGATATAGCAGAACGAACCGTCCGAGAATACCGCCGAGTTGAGACAGGCGAAGTAGTTGTCGGTGTAGGGAACGACCGAGCCGAGGTACTTCTGCACGAGCTCGGGGTACTCTTTCACCGCGTCAGAGAACGAACTGAAGATGATGCCGAGTTCGGCCAGCTTTGCTTTGAACGTGGTCGCTACCGACACGCTGTCGAAGACCGCATCGACGGCGACGCCGGCCAGCATTTCGCGTTCGGCCAACGGCACGCCGAGTTTTTCGTAGGTGCGCAGGAGTTCGGGGTCGACCTCGTCCAGGCTGCGTGGCCCTACCTTTTTCGACTTGGGCGCCGAGTAGTAGGAGATCGCCTGGTAATCGATCGGCGGATACTTCACCGACGACCACTTCGGTTCCGTCATCGTCAGCCAATGCCGGTACGCTTGAAGCCGCCAGTCGAGCATGAACGCCGGCTCGCCCTTCTTTTCGGAGATCAGGCGAATGACGTTCTCGTCGAGCCCGTGGGGAACGGTATCGCTTTCGAGTGGCGTGAAGAATCCCTGGCGATACTTCTGGCCGATGAATTCGTCAAGGTTGAAGGTCGGGCTGCCCATAAAACGTTTCCTCCGTTCCCAGGTCGGACCGGTCGCTTTCGCCGAGGTTCAACCTCGCCGGCGAACGGTCCGCCGGAGGGCATTCGGAGCAAGCCTCCGGCGCACGCTTTCCGTGCGCCAGATTTTCAGCTCAGCACGGCGCCCCAAGCCACGAAAGCGGCGACGATCATCGTTACCCACGCCACCAAACCGGCGGCGAGCACCGAGCCGGCGACCAGCAGCGAATGCCCCTCATCGGGTAGACGGTATGTGCGGTCGACGCCCTGATATATCAAGGCCGCTGAACCAGCGAGCGCGAGCAACGTCACGGTGAGATTGAAGGCAAGGCTCGGCACGGCGAGGGCGAGCGGCGCCAGCCAGAGCGGCGTCGGGACGACGGCCGCGAAAGCGAACGCCGCATGGTACGGCGGCTCGGCGTTGGCCACCGAGCCAATCTTCTGCAACACGAATCCCATGATCGGCACCATCAGAAGTTCGGCGGCAAAGAAGATCGCCGCGAGGGTCATCGCCTGATTGGGCCCAATGTCGAGCAGAGGCAACTCGTCACCGTAATTCCGCCACGCGTACATAAGCATGGCGGGCGGGATCAGGGACATGGGAATCACATAGGCCAGATAGACTTTGGCTACCGACGGATGGAAGCGCGTCAGCCAGTCCCAGCCTTCGCGCCGCGAAACGAGCATTCTTGGGAACATCATGAGGTTCATGGTCGCTCCTTTCGTTGTGTTTCGTCATGAGATGAGGCACGCATTTGACCCACCAACGCGAATTTGGTTTGCAAACCTCGCGGGCGGCCTACCGAATTCAACTAGGTTTGAGGTAGGAGTGGCAGAAGGCAAATTGCGCTGACGCGCGCAGTGCGGCGTCACGGATCCTTTCTCCTCAACGGCCAGTGTTTGGACGATAGATGCTAGCCCGAGGGGGAACTTCGCCAAAAAACGCGGCGTCGAAGTGCACGAACGGGACGGAGCGCGTCGTCTGGGCTGTGTCGCCCAGCCGGGCAATGCGTTTCCCGTGTCCCGGGTTTGGATTGAACACCATGAACGATGATCGCCGACACGACCGCGTCGACGCCCGGCTCGACGCCGTGGTGAACAAAGGATTGGCCGCCGCCATGCTGGTCAATCTGTCGGCGGGTCTGAAGATCATGAGCGACGGAGGCGTGCCTCCAGACGTCGCGGTGCGCGTTTGCCTCGAACCGCAGCACCGGCGGGCGACGGACTGGAAACGCTAGCGCACTTCTTCCCAAATCGGTGTTTTTGCTATCGGGCGATGTCTGCCGGGTTGGCGTTCGGCTGCCGGTCGTGTACCGGCGGGCCGGTGCTTGCGGCGTGCATGCATGCTCACGGACCGAAAACACGACGAATGCCTGTTACAAGCTGAAACGGAAAACCCGGGAAAGGCGCAAACCTTTTCCCGATACGCTGCTCTAACAAGCGGGATGCAGCGCTCACGAAGGAGGTTGGGAATGTCGATCTTTGCCCGATATCAGAGCCGTTACGAAGCGGCGCAAGAAGAGGAAATGACGATCCAGGAGTATCTGGAACTGTGCAAGCACGATCGCAACGGTTATGCCAGCGTCGCGGAAAGGATGCTGGAAGCGATTGGTGAGCCGGAGCTGGTGGATACGCGCACCGACCAACGCCTCTCGCGCATTTTCGCCAACAAGATGCTGCGCCGTTACCCGGCCTTCCGCGATCTCTACGGAATGGAAGAGGTGATCGAGCACATCGTCTCGTACTTCCGACACGCGGCGCAGGGGCTGGAAGAAAAGAAACAGATCCTTTACCTGCTGGGCCCGGTGGGCGGCGGAAAATCATCGCTCGCCGAGAAACTCAAGCACCTCATCGAGCGAGTTCCCTTCTATGCGATCAAGGGATCACCGGTGCATGAATCTCCGCTCGGTCTTTTCAATCCCTTGGAGGACGCTGATCTGTTGGAAGAGGACTACGGTATTCCGCGCCGTTATCTGAACACGATCATGAGCCCGTGGGCCGTGAAACGCTTGCACGAGTATGGTGGCGACATAACGAAGTTCCGCGTCGTCAAACTCTACCCGTCGGTGCTTTCGCAGATCGCCGTCGCCAAGACGGAGCCGGGTGACGAGAACAACCAGGACATCTCGTCGCTGGTGGGCAAGATCGATATCCGCAAGCTGGAGACCTACTCGCAGGACGACCCGGACGCGTACTCGTATTCCGGCGGCCTGTGCCTGGCGAACCGCGGCGTGCTCGAGTTCGTCGAAATGTTCAAGGCGCCGATCAAAGTCCTGCACCCCTTGCTGACCGCCACGCAGGAAGGCAACTACAAGGGTACGGAAGGCTTCGGCGCGATCCCGTTCGACGGGTTGATCCTCGCGCACTCGAACGAGGCCGAATGGCTGTCGTTCAAGAACAACCGCAACAACGAAGCGTTCCTCGACCGGATCTACATCGTCAAGGTGCCGTATTCGCTGCGTGTGTCGGACGAAGTGCACATCTACGAAAAGTTGCTCGTCAACTCCTCGCTGGACCAAGCCCCGTGCGCACCGGACACGCTGCGCATGATGGCGCAATTCTCGGTGCTTTCGCGTCTGAAGGAACCGGAGAACTCGAGCATCTTTTCCAAGATGCGGGTGTACGACGGCGAGAACCTGAAGGACACCGACCCGAAGGCCAAGAGCTACCAGGAGTACCGCGACTTCGCTGGTGTGGACGAAGGCATGACCGGGTTATCGACCCGGTTCGCGTTCAAGATCCTGTCAAAGGTCTTTAACTTCGATCACCGCGAGGTGGCGGCGAATCCGGTGCACCTCATGTACGTGCTCGAACAGCAGATCGAGCAGGAGCAGTTCCCGGCGGAAATCGAGGAGCGGTATCTGCGCTTCATCAAGGAATACCTCTCGCCGCGTTATGCCGAGTTCATCGGCAAGGAGATCCAGACGGCCTATCTCGAGAGCTACTCGGAGTACGGCCAGAACATCTTCGACCGCTACGTGCTTTACGCCGACTTCTGGATTCAGGACCAGGAATTCCGCGATCCGAATACCGGCGAGATGCTCGATCGCAACGCGCTCAACGAGGAGCTGGAAAAGATCGAGAAGCCTGCGGGAATATCGAATCCGAAGGACTTCCGCAACGAGGTGGTGAACTTCGTGCTGCGGGCGCGGGCGAAGAACGGTGGGCGCAACCCGACATGGACCTCGTACGAAAAGCTGCGCGCGGTCATCGAACGCAAGATGTTCTCGAACACCGAGGAGCTGTTGCCGGTGATCTCGTTCAATGCCAAGGCGAGCGGCGAAGAGCAGAAGAAGCATCGCGATTTCGTCGATCGCATGGTGGCGAAGGGTTACACCGAGAAGCAGGTGCGGCTGCTGTGCGAGTGGTATCTGCGCGTGCGCAAGTCGTCATAGTCGGCGGACGAAGGACAAGGCGCGACGACGACGCGACGAAAGGAGCAGGCTTGCGGCAAGGAGATGTGCGACATCACGGCGGCCCGGGTTGTGCCGGAACGAGACCGGGGTCTGCTCCGGGCTCTCCGCGCACGGTTGTGGCGTTGCGCATGACATCCCGGTGCCGACGAGCTTGAACCAAGGGAGAATACGATGACCGTGCGTATAGTTGACCGCCGGTTCGACAGCAAGAACAAGAGTTCGGTGAACCGCAGCCGCTTCATCCGGCGGTTCAAGGGGCAGATTCGCAAGTCGGTTTCCGACGCTATCAACCAGCGCGGCGTGCGCGATCTCGACAACGGCGAAAAGATCGGCATCCCCGGCCGCGACATTGCCGAGCCGCAATTTGCCCATGGGCAGGGTGGTACACGCGAGATCGTGAGTCCGGGCAACGACCGTTTCGTCACCGGCGACCAGTTCGAGCGGCCACAAGGCGGCGGTGGAGGTCGTGGGCGAGGGCAGGCGAGTCGCGACGGCGAAGGCGAAGATGACTTCGTCTTCACGCTGACGCGTGACGAATTCCTCGACATCTTCTTCGACGAACTGGCGCTGCCGAATCTCGTCAAGCGCCAGTTGGCGCAGATCGAGCAATTCAAACGCGTGCGCGCCGGTTACACGCAGTCCGGCGTGCCGGCGAATATCAATCTCGGACGCACGATGCGTGGCGCCGCCGGTCGGCGCGTCGCGCTCGGCGGACCGCATGCGATCCGGCTGCGCAAGCTGCAAGCCGACCTCGACGAGTTGCGCAAGACGCGCCCAGAGGATGACGTCGAAGTTCAGCACTTGCGGCGCGAGATCGTGCGTTTGCGCGCCAGGATCGAGTCGCTGCCGTTTATCGACCCTTTCGACCTGCGCTACAACAACCGCATCCGCATCCCGCAACCGACCACGCAGGCCGTGATGTTCTGCCTGCTCGATGTTTCGGGCTCGATGGACGAGGCGCGCAAGAACATCGCCAAGCGCTTCTTCATGTTGCTCTACCTGTTCCTGAATCGGAACTACGAACATATCGAAGTGGTGTTCATTCGCCACCATACCGTGGCTTCCGAGGTGGACGAAGACGATTTCTTCACGTCGCGCGAATCCGGCGGCACGGTCGTATCGAGCGCATTGGTGCTGATGCAGAAGATCATCCAGGAGCGCTATTCGAGCGCGCTATGGAACATCTACGGCGCGCAGGCCTCGGACGGCGACAACTGGAACGACGATTCTCCGCGCTGCCGGGAACTCCTGGAGAATGCGTTGCTTCCCGTCTGCCAGTACTTCGCGTACATCGAGATCACCGACGGCGCGCCGCAGAACCTCTGGGAGGAGTACCAGAAGCTGCAGGGTAGCCACGAGCACTTCGCGATGCAGCGCATCGCCACGGTGACCGACATCTACCCGGTTTTCCGCGAACTCTTCAAACGCCGCGCCTAGGAGAGATCATGACGCAAATGCCTGTCGCGCTGGCCAAGCCACTGCCGGTCGGTTCCGAATGGACGTTCGAGGCGATCACCGAGTATGACGAAGCGATCGGCGAGGTGGCCCGGGAGTACGGCCTCGACTGTTACCCGCACATCCTCGAGGTGATCAGCGCCGAGCAGATGATGGACGCCTACGCGTCGATCGGGATGCCGGTCTATTACAACCACTGGTCGTTCGGGAAACACTTCCTGGCCACTGAAAACCGTTACCGTCGTGGGCAGATGGGGCTGGCGTACGAGATCGTCATCAATTCCGACCCCTGCATTGCCTATCTGATGGAGGAGAACACGCTAACGATGCAGGCGCTGGTGATCGCGCACGCGGCGTACGGGCACAACTCCTTCTTCAAGGGCAACCATCTGTTCAAGCAGTGGACGAGTGCCGACGCGATCATCGACTACCTGGTGTTCGCGCGGAATTACATCGCCGAATGCGAAGAGCGCCACGGCGTCGAAGCGGTCGAGCGGCTGCTCGACGCCTGCCATGCGCTGATGAACGTCGGCGTCGACCGCTACAAGCGCTCGCCGCGGCTCTCGCTCGAAAAGGAAAAACTACGCCAGAAGGAGCGGGAAGCTTACCTGCAAGCGCAGGTGAACGACCTGTGGCGGACATTGCCGCCGCGCCCCGAGGCCGAAGCCATGCCGCGCGAGGAAAAGCGCTTCCCCGAAGAGCCCGAAGAGAATCTGCTCTACTTCATCGAGAAGAACGCGCCGCTGCTCGAACCGTGGCAGCGCGAGGTCGTGCGCATCGTACGCAAGGTCGGGCAGTATTTTTACCCGCAGCGGCAGACGCAGGTCATGAACGAGGGCTGGGCCTGCTTCTGGCACTACACGCTGCTCAACACGCTGTATGACCGTGGTGCGCTGTCCGACGGCTTCATGCTCGAATTCCTGCAATCGCACACCAATGTCGTCTACCAGCCGCCGTACAACAGCCCGTACTACTCGGGCATCAACCCGTATGCGCTCGGTTACGCCATGTGGCAGGACATCCGGCGCATCTGCGAGAACCCGACCGACGAGGACCGCGAATGGTTTCCCGATATCGCCGGGTCGGATTGGCGCGCGACGTTCGATTTCGCGATGCAGAACTTCAAGGATGAGAGCTTCATCGCGCAATACCTCTCCCCGCGCCTGATGCGCGAATTCCGGTTGTTTTCGGTTCTCGACGACGATCGGCGCGGCAAGCTGCGCGTCGAGGCGATCCACGACGACTCCGGATATCGTCTGCTGCGCCAGCAGCTTTCGGAGCAATACGACCTCGGCAGCCGCGAGCCGAACATTCAAGTGTGGAACGTCGACCTGAGTGGGGACCGTTCGCTCACCTTGCGCCATTTCGTGCACCAGCGGCGGCCGCTCAACGAGTACAACGACGTCGTTCTCGAGCATCTGACGGAGCTTTGGGGTTTCAAAGTCCGCCTCGAACGCCAGAATTCCGACGGCACGGTCGACCTGCTCACCGAGAAGAAGACCGAGCGCCGCCGGCACAACTGACCATCGCAAGGTTGTACCCATCGAAGTTTTGGACGGATGGGCGGCCAGGATCGGAAAGCCGGTTGCCGACTTCGACGGTCGCCGGGCCGCGTCGGTCAGATCGGGTTCGCAAACCACTCGGCATGGAGCGGAAGCATGAACGAAACGCGCATCGAGCACGATTCCTTCGGCGACATCACGGTACCGGCCGAACGTCTATGGGGTTCGCAAACCCAGCGTTCGCTTGAGCATTTTGCGATTTCCAACGAGACCATGCCCAAGGCCGTGGTGCTCGCCCTATGCGCCGTCAAACGCGCGGCGGCAAAGGTGAACTACGACCTCGGCCTGTTTGCCAGGGAGAAGTGCGACGCGATTGTGGCCGCCGCGGACGAAGTCCTGGCCGGCAAGCACGCGGACGAGTTTCCGCTGTCCGTCTGGCAGACGGGATCGGGCACACAGTCGAACATGAACGTTAACGAGGTGCTGGCCAATCGCGCCTCGGAGATTCTCGGCGGCGTGCGGGGCGTCGGCCGTCTGGTGCATCCGAACGACGATGTAAACCTCGGTCAGTCGTCCAACGATGCGTTTCCAACCGCGATGAACGTGGCGGCGGCGCTCGGCGTTACCCGGGATCTGCTGCCCGCGCTCGCCAGCCTGCGCGAGGTTCTGGAAGCGAAATCGGCGACCTTTGCCGGCATCGTCAAGATCGGCCGCACGCATCTGCAAGACGCGACGCCGCTCACGCTCGGCCAGGAGTTTTCCGGCTACGCGTCGCAACTGGAGTTTTCCGAATACGCAATCGGTGAGGCCGTGCGCTCGCTGTATCCCCTGGCGATCGGCGGCACGGCGGTCGGTACGGGGCTTAACACGCATCCCGAGTTCGGCTCGCGCGTCGCCGCCGAGCTTGCCAAAACCAGTGGAGTTCCGTTCGTCAGCGCCACCAACAAGTTTGCGGCGCTCGCCGCCCACGACGCACTGGTGAGTGTGCACGGCACGTTGCGCACGCTCGCTACCTCTTTGATGAAAATCGCCAACGACGTGCGTTGGTTGGCCTCAGGGCCACGCTCGGGACTCGGCGAGATTTCGATTCCCGAGAACGAGCCGGGTAGCTCGATCATGCCCGGGAAGGTCAATCCGACCCAGTGCGAGGCGCTGACGATGCTTTGCGCCCAGGTCATGGGCAACGATGTGGCGATCGGTATCGGCGGTGCCTCGGGGAACTTCGAGCTCAACGTCTTCAAGCCGCTCATCATTCACAACTTCCTGCAGAGCGTCTGCCTGCTCGCCGACGGCATGGCCAGCTTCGAGAAGCATTGCGTCATCGGTATCGCGGCGAATCAGGAGCGCATCGCCGAACTCGTGGATCGCTCTCTCATGCTGGTGACGGCGCTCTCGCCGCACATCGGGTACGACCGTGCGGCCGAGATCGCCAAGCGTGCGCACCGGGACGGCGGCACGCTGCGCGAGGCGGCGCTGGCGCTCGGCTACATCAGCGGAGAAGACTTCGATCGCTGGGTTAATCCGAACGAGATGATCGGCCTCGGTGGCGCCGATGAACCGAGGGCCGAACCGTGATCGCGGGTTTCCGCGCACGAACGACGCGCTTCCTTGCCATCCTTGCGCTCGCCGGCGGGATTGCCCTTCAGGCGCCGAGTGTGGCGTCCGCCGCGGAACTGCCGCTGAACAAGGTCAAACTACCACCGGGTTTTTCGATCGAGGTCTGGGCACACGTCGAGAACGCTCGCCAGATGGCGCTCGGGCGGAATGACGAGAAGGGCGGCACGCTGTTCGTCGGTTCCCGCGAGGCGGGCAAGGTGTTGGCCGTGAGATTCGGTCCGGGCTTCAAGCCGCAGGGCGTGACGACCATCGGCAGTCGCTTGAAAATGCCGTCCGGCGTCGCGTACCGCGACGGGCGTCTTTACGTTGGCGCCGTCAACCGCATCCTGCGTTACGACGACATCGACAATCGGCTGGACGATCCGCCGCAACCCGTCGTCGTCACCGACAAGCTGCCGAGCGAGACCCACCACGGATGGAAATTCATCGCCTTCGGCCCGGACGGCAAGCTCTATGTGCCGGTCGGCGCACCCTGCAATATTTGCGAGCCCGAGAAGGACGTGTATGCCAGCCTGTTGCGCATGAATGCCGACGGCAGCGACCTCCAAGTGTTCGCTCACGGTATCCGCAATACCGTCGGATTTGATTGGCAGCCGCAAACTGGCGCTCTCTGGTTCACCGAGAACGGGCGCGACATGTTGGGTGACGACGTGCCGCCGGACGAACTCAATCGCGCGTCGCGCGCCGGCCAGCATTTTGGCTATCCGTACTGCCATGGCGGGGACATCGCCGATCCGCAGTTCGGCGACAAGCGCCGCTGCGACGCCTTCGAGCCGCCCGCGCGCAAGCTCGGCCCGCACGTCGCCGCGCTCGGGATGCGGTTCTACACGGGCCGCATGTTTCCGGCCGAATACAGGAACCAGATCTTCATCGCCGAACATGGCTCCTGGAACCGTGCGCAGAAGATCGGCTACCGGATTTCGCTGGTGCGCGTGCAAGGCGACAAAGCCGTCGCCTACGAGACGTTCGCCAGCGGTTGGCTCGACGGTCAATCGGTGTGGGGCCGCCCGTCTGATGTGCTCGTCCTGCCCGATGGCTCGCTGCTCGTTGCCGACGACTACGCCGACGTGATCTACCGCATCAGCTATCGCGGGTGATTGCCGTGGCCCCGGCGGCTGGACAAGCGCCAGGAGAGTCGTGGGCCGCGCGGGTCAGCGGGCTGGGCCGAGCCCGTAAGGTGCCGGCGTCAGATTGACGATCTGGCGGACGCGCTATTGTGAAAGCGCGTTCAACACCGGCGAGGAGAACTCCCGGCGGGCCAATACGATGACGATGACCACCGTGGAGACGATGAAGAGCCACGGCGACACCATCCACGACATGACGGCCATGCCAAAATAGTAGGCGCGCAGGCCGCGGTTGAAGTCGTTGCCGGCACAGGTATTCACGGCGGCGAATTTGCGCGCGTGCCGTTCGAGTTCTTCCTGGTCGCCTTCCTGCGGCACGGCGCCGAGCGTGATCGACAGAATATTGAACTGGCGTAGCGCCCAGGTAAACTTGAAGTAGGCGACGACAAAGACGCCGAGCAGGATGAGCAGCTTGAGTTCGGTCGCTTCGCGCGACATGCCGCGCGAAAACGGCAGCTCGGAGGTCATCGTCATCAGCTGGTCCAGGGCGCCAAGCGCGGCGAACAACGCCGCGATGATGTAGATCGACGTGTTGGCGTAAAAGGAAATACTGGTGAGCAGGTTGGCGATCAAGGCGACGTCGACGATGCGCGGGTTGCGGGTGAGCATCACGCGGCCCCAATTCAGGCGTAGCGCGTTGGTGGCTTCGTGCAAGGTCTTGCGCCGACTCCAGCCGCGCTCGACGACCTGCTCATAGCCGAACCAGCATGTCAGGAACCAGGCGAGCCCCGCCCAGTCCAGCCACGAAAACTTGTTCACAAAACTCGCAAGAGTCATACGCGCGCCCGTATCGTTGTCGTTCGAAAAGCTGCGTCGTGCGGCTACGCCCCGCATGCGCTGCTGGGACGACGGCCTCCGTGACGTAAGAATAGCGGAGGCTGGAGCGGCCGGGTAGGGCGGATGTTTCGTGTGGGGATTGCGGGAAGCCAGGGTCTTTGCGGGCCAAATGAGCTTCCGCGTTTCCGGCGCTGGGCCCCGACGGACGCGCTGCAAGCTGTACCGCCTTCGCATGGCACAGCCCGAGGGCGCCTTTCCTGTATTGCGTATCGCTCTATCGCTGGCTCTGTGCCGTGGACGGGTTTTCCTGGCGCCAGCTCCGCCTAAAGGGTGAGCGACATTTTCAGGTTTTCTCGCGGGACGGTGTACCGGTCGTCCCAATGACGTTCGACGATGGCGAACCCGGCTTTCTCGTAGAGATGCCGGGATTCCGGCAACTGATCGACGGTCCACAGGAAGACTTTTTCGTGACCGCGGTCGCGACACCAGTCGAGCGCGCCGCGCAGCAGCGCCGAACCGGCGCCCAGGCCGTGATACTCCGGATCGACGATGAAGAACCGTAACTGCACACCGTCGGTGCCGGCATTCTTGCCGAGCATCGAGATCGAGCCAATGATCTCGTCCTTGAAATGCGCGGAAAGAATCAGATCTTCCTCGGGGTCGTAATGCTCGATGAAGTCGCAGATTTCGCGCGTGATAAGTATTTCGAACGGCGCGCCCGAACCCCACACCTTTGCGTAATAGCGTCCGTGCAGCTCACCCAGCCGGCCCACGAGACCCGGTGTGTAGCCGCGCAGCAGGCGGATGCCGGAGGGCAGGGGAGCGGCCCGTTGCGTTCGCGGGCGAGACGTTTCGGTGGTGGCTGTTTGCATGGGCATGATTTCATCCTTCAAAAGACGTGGCTTCGCACCACAGGTGTTCGAAAGCCAAATTCAACATCGCGACGGCGCCGCGGTTGCGAATGGCGACAGCGGTGAAGCTCGGCGGGCCGCCAGCCGGGTCCTGCATGGAAACGAGCACGATCTCGTCGTCGAACGACTGCATTTTCAGCGGCAACTCGGGCACGACACGGATTTCCATGCCCATTTGCCGATACTGCGCCAGCCAACTGCGGACAGAGGCATCGACCAGCGTTGGCTCGTCGCACAATGAGCGATAACGCAACCCGCTGGCGATTGGTGTGCGCATGAAGGCGTCGTTCTGTTGCTCGGAAAGGATCAGCGGGCTCTTGATGCATGAATTCACGCTTTTGCGCGCTCCCTGTGCCAGAGCGACGGCGCGGTGCGCGATTCGCGCCGCGCCGCTAAGGACCTCGACATAAGCGAGCGGATCGTTATGCGAACGGCCTTGCGCGAAAACAGGGGCCAGTTGTACCGCCAGATTCGTTGCGAGGGCGGCGGACTCCTGCTTTCGACGTTCGAGGTCGGCGGCTGTTTCGGAAGCCAGATATTCAAGCGCGACGTGCGGATCGACGGCGGCAAAGGCTTTCGGATTCGTTCCGTACTCGATGCATAGTCCTTTGGCAACGAGCGAAGCGAGAACATCGTAGGCGCGTTGGCGGGGAATCTTCGCGCGTGCGGCGACTTCGGGCGGCGTCAGGCTGCTGCGCCCGAGCAGGGAAAGGTAGGCGCCAGCCTCATAGGCCGTAAGTCCCAGCGGAATCAGTGTCTGAGGATCGATCATGATCGTCGTTTTGTGTGTCACCACGTAATAGTGGTGACTATATGGCGAGAGCTTACGGAATGCAAGCACAGAAATCATTTCCGTGGATGCTTGCACATGGTCATTTCGCCTGTCATAATGAATAAATATTCATTCACCGATTCATATAATTCTGTAATGACTGCAAAAACAAACCGACGCAATGCGCGTGAAGTGCTGCCTCCTGAAGAGCGCAGGGAACGGTTGTTTGCTGCAGCCAGCCGAGTATTCGCCTCCCGCGGATTTGCCGGAACCAAAATTTCCGACATCGCGCAAGCCGCCGGCATCTCGCAGGGGCTGATGTACCGCTACTTCGACTCGAAAGAGACTTTGTTTACGGAGCTGATCGCACATTCGTTCGCCCGCTTGAACGCCGCGGCCGCCATGCTGGAGAAAATGCCGGCACCCGCTGACGAAAAGATTCTGCTTGCTCTGCGGCAGGTGATCGGCGGCATGCGTGACGATCCGGCCTTCCCCGAACGCGTCTTGCTGATTGCGCAGGCGTCGATCAGCGAGGGCATTCCGGCAGCGACCAAGGCCGTCATCGCCTCAGAAAGCATGAAGCCTTACGAGGCTGTGGCCCGCATCATGGCGGCGGGGCAGCATGAAGGCACGGTAGGGGAAGGCGAACCGATGGAACTCTCAACGCTGTTCTGGACGACGATCAAAGGGCTCGCCTTGCATCGCGTCTCGCAAGGAGATCGATTCCGGGCACCCGACACGGCGATCATCAGCCGCTTATTCTTGACGACAAAACGGCAAGAGGAGCCGAAAAATGATTGAAGCATCGGCCGCCGAAGGCTGCACCGCATACGGGAGTCCCCGCATTGCGGATACCGCACGTGGCCGCGTGGAGTACGCCGATTTCGGAGAAGGGCCTGCGGTCGTTGCGCTGCATGGCGCCATGGGCGGTTACGATCAAAGTGCCATTCTCGCGCATACCGTACTTGGCGGCCGGAACCGCATCATTGCCATCTCCCGCCCCGGTTATCTCGGTACGCCGCTCTCTTCGGGGCGTTCGCCGGACGAGCAGGCCGATCTTGTCGCTGCGCTGCTCGATTTGCTGAGCATCGAGCGGGCAGGGGTAATAGCAATATCCGGTGGCGGACCGTGCGCGCTCGCGTTCGCCCACCGTCATCCTGAACGGTGCAGTGCGCTTGTCCTCATCTCGACGGTAAGCGGGCCGAATCCGGTCTCGATTCCTTTGCGATTCCAGATCATGAAGCTCGCGGCACGTATCCCGCCACTTGTCTCGCGTATGCGGGCCAAGGCGCTTGCAAACCTCGAAGCCACGGCAGCGCGGTCGGTCAGGGACGCCGTCTGTCGGCAGCGCATGCTGAACCATCCCTCCGCGCGCCGCCTGTTCGTCGCTCTGACCGAGAGCCTGTTCGACCGGATGGCGAAGCGCCTGGTCGGGACGGACAACGACATCCGTGTGACAGCTTCTGCAACGTTTCCCTTGGAGGAGGTCGCGGTGCCGACCTTGATCGTACACGGTACCTGCGACGAGCGCGTCGACTTCATGACTCACGCCGCGGCGGCGCGAGCCCGAATTCCGGGGGCGCGATTACTAAGGCTGGAAGGTGGCGAGCATGCGGCCATCTTCACGCATCGTGATCAAGCCAGGGAAGGCATAAGCCGCTTTCTCCGGGACGTCCCGCCACGTTAACGGCCGAAGGGCATCTATCAGGCTGTCGATGAGCCGGCAGGGGAAGCGAACGGTCAGCGCATTGCCAATCGCCCTTCATTTGGTGACCAAGATACACCTTTGGCATGGAATGGTTGCGCCGCGCAACTACCTGGCTTAGAATGTTGCTTAACGCAACTAATTCGGCCGATCATGACTTCCTCCGTCGCTCGCCAGTTTCGCGATCTGGTATGCCTGTACAACCAGCATCAGCGCCGTTTTCTGCATAGTCGCGGCTTGCCGCCGCAGCAGCATATGCTGATTCTTCTCCTACATCGCGGGCCGATCACGCAGGGTGACCTCGGCCGCATCATCGGCCTCGACAAGAGTTGGGTCAGCCGTGTCGTCGACCGATTCGTGGCCGACGGGTTGGTCGAGAGAGAGCCGGCTGAGCATGATCGGCGCAGCGTCCTGCTCAATCTCACAGCGCTCGGGACGGAACAAGCCGAAAGCATCGATGCGATGCTCGACGAGTTTGCCGACCGGCTGTTCGGCGACTTGCCGCCCGAGACGCAAAAGCGTATCGGCAAGACGCTCGATGTCCTGACGGAGACGCTGTGGCAGCGAGGCGCCGCCGTATTCGGCAAGGGGGCTTGATGGACCGCCCGCAACGCAGCTTCCGCGCCTCGTTTGCCGCGATGGCCGGGCTTTGCCTTTCCGTCGTTTTGATCGCGATCAACGGCACCGTTGTCGGTACGGCGCTGCCGCGCATCGTTGCCGAATTGCGCGGCTATGACCTCTATCCGTGGGCCGCATCGGCATTTCTGATGGGCAACGCGGCGATGATTCCGATCGCCGGCCGGCTCGGCGATCTTTATGGTCGCAAGCCTTTCGTGCTTGCTGCGATCACTGCGTTCGCCCTGGCTTCGGCAGTTTGCGGCATGTCGGGGACGATGCTCCAGTTCGTGCTGGCGCGCGGACTGCAGGGGCTTGCTGGCGGCATGCTGGTGGGTGTCGTGTTCGCGTGCGTTCCCGATATTTTTCCGGACTTGCTGCAGCGCGTGCGTTGGCAGGTGATGCTTTCCGCAAGCTTCGGCATCGCGACGGCCGTGGGGCCGTCCCTCGGTGGTTGGATGACCGAACACCTTGGCTGGAGGAGCGTCTTCTACGTCAATCTGCCGGTAGCCTTGGCCGCAGTGCCAGTCATCGCCTGGTTTTTGCCACACGTGGTGCATCACGACAACGAGGACCGCAGCATCGACTGGCTCGGTGCGCTGTTTTTGACAGCGGCCATCTGCGGGCTGCTGCTCTCGGCCGAATACAGCCAGCGCCACGGCTTTGCTGCGCCGTTATCTATTGGTTCTTGGGCGGCGACTGTGGCCTTCGGCATCGCATTCTTCCGTCATCAATATCGAACTTCGGCACCCATCGTGCCGCCGGATGTGATGGAAAATCAAGGCGCGCGCAAGCTGATGCTGCTAGGGGTCATGACCGGCTTCACGATGTTCGTGATGGTCTTCTACATCCCGCTTCTCCTGCAGGGAAGTTTTGGGCAGTCGCCAAAGCAGGCGGGTTTCGTGATGACGCCACTGCTTGTGTGCATCACGGTGGGCAGTATCGCCAACGGCCGGATTCTGCCGCACCTGCGGCGGGCAGAGCGGCTCATCGCTTGGGGGCAGATGGGCACGCTAGTGAGCTGCCTGTTACTGGCTTTGCTCAATGCCGATATGCCGAGTGGCTGGATGATGGCGATCTTCGCGCTCTGCGGAATCAGCCTTGGATTTCAGCTCCCCAACCTGACGTTACAGATGATGGAAGTGGCGGGGCGGACGAATTTCGGCGTTGCTTCGGCACTGATCCAGGCCACGCGCATGATCGGCAGCATGATTGGCGTATGCGTCGCCAGCGTCCTTGTCAACGGGGTATATGCCAGGGGGTTGAAAGACGCATTGGCTAGACTCCACATTGCCAACCCGGAGGTCGCCGAGTTGGCGTCATCCCCGCAAGTTCTCATTCGCGAACAGGACCGGGCGGCGCTGCAGTCACTGGCTCACCAGGCAGGAATCGACACGGCACCGCTCCTCGACGCGGCGCGTCATGCACTGACCAACGGCGTTCGCGCTTCCTTCCTGTTGTGCGTGTTGATCGCTGCGATCAGCATCGCGGTCAGCTTGCGCTTGCCGCGCTATGGGGTGCGGACAGCAGTTCAGGGGGCGGACTGAACCGCGCCTGAATTACTCGCCGGACGCGCCGGTCTGGAAACATACGAACGCGCCCCTTGAAAATCCAGCGGCGAGCAACCGAGTTCGCGCCGGAACACGGCGTACATGTACTGCAACGTCGTGAAGCCGCTACGCTCGGCGACCTCAGCGCACGAAAGATTTCCCGATTCGAGCAGTTGCCGAGCGAGTTGAAGCTTGAAGGCGAGAATCTCATCGTGCGTGGTGTAGCCGAACTGCTTGCGAAAATGCGTATCCAGCGTCGTGCGCGACACGCCGACGTAATCCGCCACCTGCGCTACCTTCACCCCCTGTGCGGCGAACTGGCGAATGTAATGCCGCGCGCGCATGACGTGTGGGTCGTAAATCGGCTGATGGCGCGAGGAGGCCTGCGCATTGACGCCTTCAGGGGGCACGAGAACCCGGCGTGTCTTGATCGGCGCGCCGACCAGCATCTGGTGCAGCAGGCCTGCAGCGATACGCCCCATCTTGCGCGTGCCCTGCGTGACGGAACTGATCGGGATCCGGGTCAGCATGCGAAGTTGCGCATCATCGTCGATGCCGGCGATGGCCACCTCTTCGGGAACCGCGATGCCATCCATGATGCACGCCTGCAGGATCTGGCGTGCGCGGGAGTCGGTGACAGCGATGATGCCAATCGGCTTCGGCAAGGCGCGCAGCCAATCGATCAGGTTGTCGAGGATCGCGCCCCAGTCGAGAGCGAACGTCGGCAGGCCATCGAATACCTCTGCCTGTAGGCCGTCGGCTTCCACGAGGCTGACGAACGCCTTGGCGCGTTCTTGTGCCCAACGGTTGGTCGGCGCGGGCGGCATGCTGTAGAGCGCGAAGCGCTGCAGGCCCATGTCTATCAGATGCTGGTAGGCGGCCGCGACGAGCTTGGCGTTGTCGGTGGCGACGTATGGGATCCCGGGCGGGTAGTCGGCGGCGAGCTGGTACGAGCCGCCAACTCCGATCACCGGCATATGGCGCTGCTCGAGTAGAACGTCCATCGCCGGATCGTCGAAATCGGCAATGACGCCGTCGCCGGCCCAGGAAAAGACGCTTTGCGGCTCCGAGCGGAAATCCTCATAGAGCAGCATGTCCCAGACGATGCGGGTTGAGCGCACGTAGTCGCAGACACCGGAAATGATGTCGCGGCCATACGCGCCTTTCCCCTTCAGCATGAGAGCGACTCGGAACGCCTTGACCTTGTTTGACCCCATGGTTTCTCCGTATCCGCTTGAGGTGACGCCTGCGTCGAGAGAGTCAGTATAAGCCGCCAAAAAACGAAGTTTCCGAAAATCGGCGTTAGCGTGCATTGCTTGAAAAAAACGTAAAGCCGGTTGCGAAAACGTGCGGCGTAGAATCGGCCACACTAAGTTGTTAATCAGGGATGCGACGGCTGTACGGCGGTGGTTTTACCAGGCGCGTCGCTTGGGCAAAAACACGGAGCAGAACAAAGGAAACGCTATGAGGATCAGCAGGTTCGTCGTTCAATCGGCGCTCGCCGCGTCGGTATTGCTTTCCCGCTTGCTCAGGCCGAAACCGTGAAGACGTTGCTGGTGGAACCCGACACGGTGGCGAGCAAGGATTACTGCAATGCCGTGCAGAAGGCATTCGAAGCGCGCAACCCGGGTATCACGGTCGAGACGCAGTACTTCTGAAGTGCTCTAGCCAAGAGGCTACTGCAACACCCAATTCGATGTTCCACGAAGAATCTACTGCCTTCGTAATCTTTGCCTCTTTGCGCCTTTGAGGTGGACGTAGGTTTTTCGTCTGTCATTCATCGCCCTGGATTACGTAATTGACGAACAAAGATCAGTCTGATGGCGTCGAAACGTTATCTAGTAAGTCCTTGAATGTAAAGAATTTTATGTGTATCCGTGCTTGTGAATAAACGTTAAAGCCGCTGAGCGTTGCTCTTGCTCGTTCGCCCCTTAATCCGGGGTGCGCTGCCGTCTCCGGAATGCGTACATGATTACCCTCAAGGAAATTGCCGAAGTCGCAAGAGTCTCCCGGGGAACCGTGGAACCGGTGCGGCAACTCGTTGACTACTTGATGCACGGCGAGCTTCCCGAGGAACCCATTCAATATACGCGGGCCGAAATCCTTATCCGGCAAAGCCTTTCGAATTTGACGCAAACCCCATGACCTGGCGCCAGCCGGGAAAAGACCCTGGCAGACCCAAGAACTACGCCTGAACGAGGAAACCGTAATGTCATCAATGATCAATATGCCCGAAGTGAAACTTGGCGTCGTTGGAGTTTTCCGGGATTTTTCCGGCAAGCCTGACCGCCAAGCGCCTTGCGGCACTCGCCGATTTTCTCGCCGAGCAGAAGCTGGCTTTTCACGTTTGTTCGACCGTCGTCGAGAACGAAAATGATGTCGTGGCAGGGCAGCCACGAAGATGAGGTGATCTGCCCCGATGGGTCCGAGGGGGGCTGCAAGAAAGCACGCTAACCGTTGAACGTTCAGCCGCCGCAGTGCGGCCAATTACCACAGGAGGAAAAAGATGAAGAAACTGCTTTTAGCCGCCGCTCTGGCCATGTCAATGAGCATGACGAGCAGCCTCGCCGTTGCCGAAACCGTCGTCAAAATTCTCGATCACGAACCAACGACCAAAGAAGAGAAGGAATTCCTCTTGCGGGTGGCGAAGAAATACGAGGAAAGCAACCCCGACATCAAGATCAAATTCGATTTCCTCGACGACGTTTCGTACAAAGCCAAATTACCGACGCTCCTGCAATCCTCCGAGCGTCCCGATGCCTTTTTCACCTGGACCGGCGGCGTCTTCTATGAGCAAGCCCAGACTGGCATGCTCAAGGACATCACCGACATGATGACGCCGGCGGTCAAGGCCCGCTACGCCACGATCGGTCTTGACGGCTTGAGCTACAAGGGCAGGCTTTACGGCGTGCCGATGTACGCCTCGAACATTCTTATCTGGTACAACGGCGATCTCCTGAAACAGGCCAACGTCGATCCCAAGGCGATCAAGACCTGGGACGATTTTCTCAATGCCTGCGCGGCGCTCAAGAAGGCCGGCATCACACCGATCACCATAGGCGGCAAGGACAAGTGGCCGATCGCCTTTTTCTACGGCCCGCTGGCGCTGCGCATCGCTGGTCAAGACGGGATCAACGCGGCCAATCGCGGCGAAAACGGCGGTTTCAACAACAAGGACTTTGTTCGCGTCGGCAAGGAATTTGAGCGTCTCGTCAAGCTGGACCCTTTCCAGCCCGGCTTCATGGATACCGGTTTTCACAAGTCGGTCGGCCTGTTCGGCGACGGCAAGGGCGCTTTTCTCCCGATCGCCCACTACGTCATCGACATGAACGCCAAAAACTCGACTTCCGGCAAAGGTATCGGCGATAGCCTCGACTTCATCCCCTTCCCGGCGGTGACGGGAGGCAAGGGCGATCCGAAAGACACCTTCGGTGGCATCAACGGCTGGCTACTGACCAAGAGCGCCAAACCGGAAACGCTCAAGTTCCTTGAGTACCTGACCAACAAGGAAAACCAGATGGAAAGCGCCCGTCTCGGCCTCTGGCTGCCCATCGTCAAAGAGACCCAAGCCAACATCAAGGATCCGAGGGTGCAACGCGTTGCCAAGCTCCTTGAAGAGGCTCCGCACCACCAGCTCTACCTCGATCAGGCCCTGGGTGCCGTCGTCGGCGCGGCAGTCAACGACGCCGCCGCCGAACTCGCCACCAAGGAAATTACCCCGGAAAAAGCCGCCAAAAGGATAGAAGAGGCGCGCGAAATCCGCTGAGCGTTCGAGCAACCGGAGGGGGCACGCCTTCCCTCCGGTTTCGGCACAGGGTCATAAAGCCATGACGACAACAACGAGAGCAGAAGCTCAAAGCAAGGGGCCGGTTGCGAGGCTCAAACGCATGTATGACGACGGCAAGCTGACGACGATATTTCTGTTTCTGCCGCCAGCGCTGGTGCTGTTCACGATTTTCGTCATCTGGCCCATCCTCAACGCCACCAACTTCAGCTTTTACAAGTGGAGCGGCTACGGCGAACTGACCAATTTCGTCGGAATGCAAAATTTCCAGCGGCTCGCCAATCATTCGATCTTCCATCAATCGATCTGGAATTCGGTGAAGCTGGTTTTGGTCTCGCTACTCATTCAGATTCCCCTGGCCTTGACCATGGCACTTCTCATTTACAAGAAGACCAGCGTCAATACCGCTTTCCGCCTCATTTTCTTTGCTCCCTACATCCTCGCCGAGGTCGCCACCGGCCTCATTTGGAGCTTCATTTTCGACGGCGACTACGGCGTAACGGCCCAGATCACCCAGGCGCTCGGCATCGACCCGATCTATATTCTGGCGGACAAGAATTACGCGTTCCTGACCATCATCACCGTCATCATCTGGAAATACTTCGGCTACCACATGATGATTTTCATCGCCGCGCTGCAAGCGGTTCCCCATGATCTTCTCGAAGCGGCGGAGATAGATGGCGCAAGCCCCTGGCGCATCGTCTGGTACGTCAAGATTCCCCTCATCGCCCACGCGATCAAGTTGAGCGCCTTTTTCGCCATCGTCGGCGCGCTGCAGGTCTTTGACATCATCATCCCGCTGACGAACGGCGGACCGTCCAATTCGACGCACTCGATCGTCAGCTATCTCTATTACTTCGGCCTCGTCCAGCTCAACGTTGGGTACGGCAGCGCGGTTGGCGTCGTGCTCTTCTTGCTTTGCATCGTGACCGCCTTCAGCTACAAACGCTTCGCCATCGACAAGGGAGGCGAGTTGTGAAAACGGTGACAACTGCGACAACAGCGACCGCGGCGAGAAAAATCAAAAAGGCCTCGCTCTCCGGAACGCTTGCCCGCGCGGCCGCGCTTTCGATCGTCGCGGCGCTCGTCATCCTGCCGCTCTTGGCCACCTTCCTCGGCGGTTTCAAAACGGTCGGAGAGCTGCGCACCTCGCCCTTTAGCATCCCGGCCGTGTGGCACGGCGATTTTTACGCCAGGATCCTCGGCGATGGCGCATTTTGGCGCTTCCTCGGCAATTCGCTCGTGATTTCGCTGGCGTCCGTTTGCCTCACGCTGTTTTGCGCCTCGATGGCCGCCTACGTCTTCGCGCAAATCCGCTTTTTCGGTTCGAAGTACCTGCAGTCCTACCTCCTCCTCGGCATGATGTTTCCATTCGCGACAGCCATCGTGCCGCTCTTCCTGCAAGTCCGCGATTTCGGCCTCCTCGATAATGCGTTGGGGGTGATTCTGCCGCAGACGGCGTTTTCCATGGCTTTTGCCATCGTCCTGTTCCGGAGCTTTTTCCGGCAGTTGCCGAAAGAACTCTTCGAGGCGGCGCACGTCGACGGCTGTGGCTATATCGGCTTCTTCTTCCGTTTCACCCTGCCGCTATCCACGCCCATTCTGGCGACGGTCGGCACCTTCGCTTTCGTCCAGAGTTGGAACAACTACCTCTTGCCGCTCATCATCCTGAACGATCGGGCGCGCTATACCTGGCCCCTTGGGATCATGCAGTTCCGCGGGGAGTTCCTCGTCGAGTGGAACATGATTCTCGCCTTCGTTTCGCTGACCATCGCGCCGGCGCTGATTTTCTTCGTCATCACGCAAAAATATATCGTCGCCGGCCTCACCCGCGGTTCGGTCAAAGGCTGACGCCAACTTCAACTTCCAATCTCCGAGGGGGCTTGCCATGCCGTCGTCGCAACACTTTATCCAGAACCCGATCCTGCCCGGCTTCAACCCCGATCCTTCGATCGTCCGCGTGGGTAGCGACTACTACATTGCCACCTCCACTTTCGAATGGTATCCCGGGGTGCAAATCCATCATTCGCGGGATCTAGTCAATTGGCGCCTGGCTTGCCGCCCGCTGTCCCGGGCGAGCCAACTCGACCTGCGCGGCGAACCGGACAACTGTGGCATCTGGGCGCCCTGCCTCTCCTATGCTGACGGGTTGTTCTGGCTGATTTACACCGACATGAAGCGCAAGAGCGGCTCGTTCCGGGATTCGCACAATTATCTGGTTACCGCCCCCGCCATCGAGGGGCCGTGGTCCGAACCAGTTTTCCTCAATTCGTCCGGATTCGACCCGTCGCTGTTCCACGACGATGACGGACGCAAGTGGCTGGTCAACATGCTGACCGACTACCGCGCAAGACCCTCCCGCTTTGCCGGTATCGTTCTCCAGGAATACGACGCAGCAAGTCAACGGCTGGTCGGTCCGGTGACGAACATCTTCAAAGGGTCTCACTTCGGGTGGACCGAAGGGCCGCACCTCTATAAGCGCGGCGGCTTCTACTATCTCATCGCCGCCGAGGGCGGCACGGGTTACGAACACGCGGTAACGATGGCCCGCTCGGCCTCGATTACGGGTCCCTACGAACTGCATCCCGATCTGGCAGTCGTCACCTCGCGCTACGCGCCCGATGCCGAACTGCAACGCGCCGGCCACGGCGATTTCGTCGAGACTGCCCATGGCGAAACCTACCTCGTCCATCTGGCAAGCCGCCCCATCCCCGGCCTGCGCCGTTCACCGCTGGGACGAGAAACCGCGATACAAAAATGTGCGTGGAGCGAAGACGGGTGGCTCCGGCTTGAATGCGAAAAATATACGCCGCAAATGTGCGTACCCGCGCCCGATTTGCCTATCCACACATTCCCAGTTGAGGCCGAGAAGGTAAGGTTCGCCCCCGGCGATCTGCCGGCACCCTTCCAGTGGCTGCGCACGCCGTATCCGGAACGGCTTTTCTCGCTGACTGAGCGCCCTGGTTATCTGCGCCTCCACGCACGCGAGTCGGTCGGTTCGTGGTACGAACAGTCGCTGATCGCCCGCCGCCAGACGGGATTTGACTACGACGCCGAAACCGAGGTCGAGGCCGACCCGAAAAACTTCATGCAACTCGCCGGGCTGATAGCCTACTACAACCGCTCGGCCTACCATTACCTGGCCCTGACCTGGGACGATAGCGTCGGTGCCTGCCTGCAAGTCATCACGTGCAACGGTGAGTGGCCAAACGCAGCGACCTACCTTGGTCTGGAAGAGCCGGTGGCAGTGCAGGCAGGCAAGCCGGTCGCAATGCGCATCGAAGTTCGGGGAACCGCACTGCGCTTTTTCTGGCGGCAGGACGGGCGCTGGCAGCGGATCGGACCAGTCCTCGATGCCTCGGCACTGTCCGACGAATGCGGCGAGGGGCAGAACACACGCTCCCCCCTGTCCTTCACCGGCGTTGGCAACTTCACCGGCGCTTTCGTGGGGATGGCAGCCAATGACGTGGGCGGCTTGGCCATGCCCGCAGACTTTTCCTATTTCTCCTACGTGAATCTGTAGCAAGGACGACGGCGATGGCAGCTCTCGAGTACATCAACATCAAAAAATGCTTCGGTCCGGTGACGGTCCTTCCCGACATCTCGCTGACCATACCGCACGGGTCGTTCACGGTGTTCGTCGGCCCGTCCGGCTGTGGAAAATCCACGCTCCTGCGCCTGACCGCGGGTTTGGAGGACGTCACCGCCGGCGTGCTCAAGATCGACGGCGAAGACGTGACGGACAAACAGGCCTCGGCCCGCGGCATTGCCATGGTGTTCCAGTCGTACGCCCTTTATCCGCACATGACGCTGGCGGACAACATCGGCTTCGCCCTGAAAATGGCCGGCCTGCCAAAAGCAGAAATCCGCCGCAAGGTGGAAAGCGCGGCGGAAGTCCTGCAATTGACGCCGCTCCTCGCGCGCAAACCCGGCGAACTTTCCGGCGGGCAGCGGCAGCGCGTCGCGATCGGCCGTGCCATTGTCCGCGAACCCAAGGTATTTCTTTTCGACGAACCGCTATCCAATCTCGACGCGGCCTTGCGCACGCAGATGCGGGTCGAGTTGGCGCAACTCCACAAACGCCTCGGCGCGACCATGATCTATGTCACCCATGATCAGGTCGAAGCGATGACCCTGGCCGATCGCATCGTCGTCCTCAACAAGGGGGTCATCGAACAGACCGGTACGCCCATGGAGCTCTATACGCGTCCGCAAACGCTGTTCGTCGCGGGTTTTATCGGCTCCCCGAAAATGAACCTTTTCTCGGGCAAGGTCGCCGCGGCAGCCGGCGCGCATACTTTCGGCGTGCGGCCGGAACACATCGACGTGAGTGAAAACGGCGGTGAATGGCGCGGCGAGGTGCGCTTCGTAGAGCGCCTCGGCAGTGACACCTTCCTGCATGTCGAGGTACCCGAAATCGGCTTGATCATCGTCCGGATGGATGGAACATCGACCTATTCGGGCGGAAGTACCATAGGACTGACCCCGCGCGCCGGTTTTACGCACCGCTTCAACGAACAGGGGGCGGCAATTTGAGCGACGAAGAAGATGGCCGCTAACACACGAACAGTCCTCGGGATCGAGCCAGTACCCAAAGTCTGAGTGCGGTATTGTTACGGGGCGGTACCCGGAAAACCGTCTGGAGTCACTCACTTACCGAACGGCCGCCGCTTATAGTCCGGCAGCCCGTGCGGCATTCCGCCGCGCTCGTCGATTCAACTTCCGCCATTCGTTGGCAGTTGGCATACGTCCACCCACTCTCCTGCGGTCACTTCCGCCAGGCGACGCGGTGTGATGCGCACGGCGCTATGGATTGCCCCCGCCGCGGGCAACACTTCATCGAAGTCCTTTAAGGATACGTCGAGGTAGACTGGAACGGGTGTGGCCAAGCCGAATGGGCAGACGCCACCTACTGGATGTCCGGTGAGGGTCGACACTTCCTCGGCTCCGAGCATCTTTCCCTTGCCGAAGGCATCCTTGAATTTCCGATTATCAATTCGTACGTCGCCGCGAGCGACAACGAGGATAGCTCGGCCATCGCCAAGGCGGAACGCCAACGTCTTCGCGATTCGCCCTGGCTCGACCCCGTGAGCTTCGGCCGCGAGAGCAACGGTGGCCGTGCTGACATCGAGTTCGATGATCGGGATGTCCGCATTGCGCGCAGCGAAGAAATTCCGGACCGATTGCAAGCTCATGATTTCGTCCACAAAAGCAAAAATTCTAGCGCGCTCCTGGATATAGAAAATCTTTCCAAGATGATGTGGAAAACATTTCCTCATTGAGCTAGACTACGCGCCGTTGCTGTTCCGCTACTGTGGGCGGGCTTGATGTTTCAGCCCGGAAAGGCTGGCGGGCAGGGCATCGGCGGCGTATATCACGCATGTGGAGGGCCTTCATGGCGAATATGAGCACCTCGTCGGTAGAACGGGGGTTGGCGATACTCGAACTCTTGATCGAGAACAACGAAGGGCTGCAAATCAGCGAGATCGCGCGGTATCTCGCACTCCCGCTCAGCGCTACTCACCGGTTGCTGCAGGCATTGATCAACGCGCACTACGTGAAGCAGGAAGTTCTCAGCGACCGTTACGTGCTGACGCTCAAGCTCGGTGCCATGGGGCTGCGCCAAGTGTCCGGAATGAACCTCACGGAAGCCGCGCAGCCGATACTCGACGATCTCGCACGCAAGACCGGCGAACTGGTGCGCCTGGCCGTGGTTGAAGACGATGAGATGACGTGGGTGGCCAAGGCGCAGGGGGCTACAAGCGCCATCCGCTGCGATCCAATCAGTGGCCGCCATGTACCGCTTCATACCACTGGCATGGGGAAGGCGTGGCTTGCCAGCATGCCGGAGAAGGAAGCGGTCGCCCGCGTCGTGGCGACTGGTTTCGAGGCTGAATTGTTGGGGCCCAACGCGATCCGTACCGTCGCCCAATTGCGGCGCGAAATCCGGAGGACGCGTGAAATGGGGTTCGCGCTCAACGAGCAGGAATCCGAGCTCGGGTTGTCGGCGATCGCCATGCTGGTCAAGGATCCGAGTAAGGCCAACCGCGTGGTCGGCGCCGTATCGATCGGAGGTCCGACTTTCCGACTCAATACCGAGAAGCTCATGTCGTTCGCGCAGCCACTTCATGAAGCCATCTGCCAGATCGAGCAGATATGGCCGGCGCGAGCGCACACCAACATCAGAAACGGCTGACCGGACGACCCGGAGGCCAACGACCAGAACGAGACAGGGAGAAACGATGCAAGCCTACAAGCCCACGATGCGCCAGATTCTCGCCCGCGTGCCGGTGATGCCGGTGCTGACGGTGCATGACGCGGTCGTCGCGGCCGATCTGGCACAGGCATTGGTCGACGGCGGCATTTTTACCTTCGAGGTATTGATGCGTACGCCAGCCGCTGCAGATGCCATCCGTGCCATGGTCGCCGCCGCGCCCGAAGCGCATGTCGGAGCAGGGACGCTATTAACGCGTGACGATGTCAAGCGTGCCGTGGACGCAGGCGCGGCGTTCGGGGTTTCGCCGGGATTGACCGATACCTTGGCGCGTGCTGTGAATGAGGCGCACCTTCCTTTTCTTCCCGGGGTCTCGACGGCGGGCGAAATCATGGCGGCCATCGAGCATGGTTTCCTGGAGCAGAAGCTGTTTCCGGCGCACGGTGCAGCCGGAATCACGTGGCTGCAAAGCATGGCCGGGGTCTTCCCGCGGGTGACTTTCTGTCCGACCGGCGGCATCAAGGTGGGTGACGTGGCCGGATATCTGGCTCTGCCGAACTGCAACACCATCGGGTGTTCGTGGGTTGCCCCGACGACGCTGGTGCAAGCCCGCGACTGGTCGGCAATTACCACGCTCGCACGCCAGGCAGCGGCGATGACGGGGGCCAGCGCTTGATGCAGACGGTCGAGTCGCCGAACGAGGCTCCGCGCAAGCGGATGGCTGCGGTCGGAGCCATCTGCAACTCCAGCATCTATCGCGTTGCCAACATCCCGCCGCTGCCGTCCAAAGTGCTCGCCGATGAGATGTGCCAAGTGGTTGACGGTATGGCGCTTTCGGCCGCGTATGCATTTGTGCGCCTCGGCGGCCATGCCGGAATTTGTGCGCGCGTGGGTGACGACGACCTGGGCGTTTCGATGCGACGCACGCTCGCGGCGGAGGGACTCGACACCAGCGGGTTGCGCAGCATCCCGGGAACCGTGACGTCGCAGGCCGCCGTGATTGTCGATCATCACGGGGACCGGCTCGTCGTTCCTTACCACGACCATCGCGTCGACAAATCGCCGGATTGGCTGCCTTTTGCCGACTTGGCAAGAGCCGATATCGTGCATTGCGATGCTCGGTGGGTCGAGGGGTCAGAGGCGGCCATGCGGGCCGCCAACGCAGCCGGTGTGCCGTGCATGATCGACGGCGATGTGGCACCTCTCGACGTGCTTGAGCGGCTTGTCCCGCTCGCCACCTACGCCGTATTTTCCGACGCGGGCTTGTCCATTTATGCCGGATGCAACGACGTCGAGACGGCGCTGATCCGAGTCGGGTCCCGACATCCGGGGCACGTCGGCGCGAGTTGCGGGAGGGAAGGTTACGCCTGGTACGAAAACGGGCGTGTTCGCCGGGTTCCGGCGCCGGAGATCGAGGTTGTCGATACGCTGGCTGCCGGCGATGTTTTTCATGGCGCCTTTGCATTGGCGCTGATGGAAGGGCGGGGCATCACTTATGCGGCGGAGTTCGCGTGCGTTGCAGCTTCGTTGAAATGCATGCGCTTCGGCGGCCGACTCGGTTGCCCGACTCGAGCCGAAGTTGACGAAGGTATGCGAATCGCGTACGGGCCGCGCGGCTCTGGGAGGCTCAACCGGTCGTGCCTTGCCTCATGAGCTGAGAAGGAATTGGAGGGAAATAACAATGGATGAAACGACAAACGAAGCAAGCAGAAAAGGCTTTTCCGGCTGGGTCCGGCGGCAAAACGCGGGGTTATGGTTTGGTATGGGTTTTCTCGCGTTCTCGATCCTCTTTTTCAAGATGTCTTTCGACTTGCCCTATCAATCGAAGCTGGGTGCCGGTCCTGGCATGTACCCCCGCTGGTTGTCGGGACTGTCGATTGTCGTCGCTTTGATTTACATCTGGCAGTCGTGCTCGATTCAGGTCTTTCGTGTCGGCGACTGTTTTCCTGGACGGCAGGCGCTACTCAACGTCGCCACGATCTTTTTTTCGTGCCTCGCGTTCCTGTTTCTGCTCAACACCGTGGGGTTCATCATCGCCGGCTCGGTTCTGATGTTCATCACGTTTGTCCGCAACTATCGGTTGGTGCCCGCGTTGGCCTTGTCGGTCGGCATCACGCTGATCTGCTACCTCATTTTCAAGGTGTGCTTCTCGGTGCCCTTGCCGTAAGACCGAATTCGAAAATCTGAACCAGGAGTCAGTCAATGGAGTCATTGATGGGATTGTTGTCGGGCTTCGCCGTCGCGATGACCTGGCAAAACCTCTTGTACTGTCTGATCGGCGTCACCGTCGGGCAACTGGTCGGCGTGTTGCCGGGAATCGGGCCGACGACGGCCACAGCGCTTCTGATTCCGCTGACCTACGGAATGCAGCCCGTGTCGGCCATCATTATGCTCGCCGGGATTTATTACGGCGGGATGTATGGCGGGACGATAACGTCCGTTCTGATCAACACCCCCGGCGAGGCGGCCTCGGTGATCACGTGTCTTGACGGTCACGAGATGGCGAAGCAGGGCCGCGCCGGCGTGGCGTTGGGGGTCGCGGCGCTGGGATCGTTTGTCGGCGGTATCGCCTCGATCCTCGGTCTCGTATTGATCGGGCCGCCTCTGGCGGATTTCGCCCTGCGCTTCGGCCCCACGGAAATGTTCTCGTTGATGCTCTTCGGCCTCACCATGGTCGTGGGCTTGATGGGCGCGTCGATCGTTCGCGGCCTGGTGGCCATGTTCATCGGGTTGAGCCTCTCCATCATCGGCATGGACCCGATCTCGGGCGTGCTGCGTTACACCTTCAACCAGCCATTCCTGATCAACGGCCTCGATCTCGTTACCATCGCCATGGGTCTCTTCGGCCTGTCCGAGATCTTCCTCGGCATGGAAAACCTCGCGGCCGTCGGCAAGCCGGAGAAACTGACGAGCCTCCTTCCCAACCGAGACGAACTCAAGTCAACCACCGGCGCTGTCCTGCGAGGAACAGGTCTCGGCTTCCTGATCGGATTGATTCCGGGGACCAACTCGGCGATTCCGGCGCTGCTCTCGTATTCGATGGAAAAGAAACTGTCGAAGACCCCCGGCAAGTTCGGCAAGGGAGCCATCGAAGGCGTCGCCGGTCCGGAGACGGCCAACAACTCATACTGCGGTGGCGCCATGATTCCGCTGCTGACACTGGGTATCCCGAGTTCGCCGACGATCGCCATCCTGCTTGGCGCGTTCATCATGCACGGACTCACGCCCGGGCCGATCCTGTTTACGCAGAATCCGACTTTCGTCTGGGGCGTGATTGCCAGCATGTTCGTTGGCAACGCCATGCTGCTCATCATGAACCTGCCGCTCGCCGGCTTGTGGGCCAAGATCGCTCTCGTGCCGGCAAAGTTGCTCTACCCGATCGTGCTCATCATTTCCATCATCGGCGCCTACACGGTATCCAACGATCTTTGGGACGTCGGCGTGATGCTCGTCTTCGGGGTTATCGGCTACATCATGAAGAAGATCGACATTCCGATGGCGCCCATCGTCCTCACCTACGTGCTCGGCACGATGATGGAAAAGGCCTTGTTGCAGTCAGTGAAGATGAACAACGGCAGCCTCGTCGGCCTGATCGAGAGCCCGATCTCGCTGACGATGATCATTCTTGCGGCGGTTGTTCTGAGCGGCAGCGTGTACGCCGAGATCAAGCACAAGAAGTCGGCTATCGCGGGGGAGATTGATTAACGCGCGTCGCACGACTCGTCAAAGCGTGACTGGTCGGCAAGTCGCCGCGTCGACCGGAAAGCAGTTCTTCATCATGAGTCCAGCAATTTTCTAACTTGGAGGGAATCGCAATGAAAAAACTATCCGTTCTATCCGCTGTTATGTCGGCGTGCGCAGTGTTCGCCGCGGCACCCGCTGCTGCGCAGGGAGCTTTCCCTCAGCGCGAAGTGACGATCGTTGTCCCGTTCAATCCGGGCGGTGCTTCGGACATGACGGCTCGCATCATCGCCAAGGGGATGGAAGCTGAGCTCGGCAAGCCGGTCGTCGTGGTCAACAAGGCCGGTGGGTCGGGCGGCGTCGGCATGTCGCAGGTGGCTCGCAGCGCTCCCGATGGCTACACGCTGAGCTATATCCCGGTCGAGCTCGTGATGCATAAGGCGCTCAAGCTCTCGGATCTTGAACCGAGCTCGTTCGAATTCATCGGTCAGACGACGATGGTTCCGTCGGCGGTGACCGTTCCCGCCGACGCACCGTTCAATACCATCAATGACCTCATCAAGTACGCGAAAGCCAACCCAGGCAAAGTCCGTGTCGGCAACTCCGGCGCCGGTTCGATTTGGCACATCGCGGCATCCGCCCTCGAAGGCAACCAGAAAGTCACGTTCAATCACATTCCGTTCGAAGGCGCAGCGCCGGCCGTTACGGCGCTGATGGGCAAGCATATCGAAGCCGTTACGGTCAATGCCGGCGAGGTCAAGGCGGGCGTCGATGCCGGCAAGCTGAAGATCCTCGCCATCATGACCAAGGAACGCGACCCGGCTTTCCCGAAGGTTCCTACCCTGATCGAGAGCGGTATCAACCTTGAGTTTGTCGGCTGGGGCGCCTTTGGCGCTCCGAAGGGGACGCCAAAGGCCGTTCTCGACGTGCTCGGCGCCGCGCTGAAAAAGGCGGCCAGCAGCGATGAATTCAAGCAATTCATCACCTCACGCGGAATGGTCGTCAAGTACCGCAATCCGGAGGAGTGCAAGGAATTCGTCAACAACCAGTATGTGTTCTTCAACGATCTCTTGTCGAAGATGGAGCTCGGCAAGTAATCACCCTGCCGGTGCAGCGAGCTAGCGACACGTTGCGCCGGCCTTGTCCGCGGCGGGGAGGTGGCCGTCCTGGCATCTCTGCCCGCCTCGGCGTTCTAGTCAGGAATCGAGCATTACCGATGGGAATCAACATGAATTCAGAAGCGAGCCTTGGGGAACGCTTTAAGGCGGCGGTGGGGCGTTTGCCATTTGTTGCCGTTCTGAGAGGTATCAAGCCGGAGGAGGCCGAAGGCATCGGCCGTGTCCTCTACGACGCCGGTTTCCGGCTGATCGAGGTGCCACTCAACTCGCCCGACCCGTTCTCCAGCATTACCCGTTTTCGCCAATCACTGCCGGGAGATGCGCTTGTCGGCGCGGGGACTGTGATGAGCGCCGACCAAGTGCGACAACTCAAGACATGTGGCGGTGAAATGGTTTTCATGCCGCACTCCGACCTCAACGTCGTGCGAGCGGCCAAGGCGCTTGGATTGCTTTGCGTCCCGGGCGTGGCGACGCCGACGGAGGCGTTTGCAGCGCTCGGTGCCGGCGCGGACGGATTGAAGCTGTTTCCGGGGGAGATGATCACGCCTAAGGTCGTCAAGGCACTGGGTGCCGTGATCCCGAAAGGTACCTTGCTGTTGCCCTTTGGCGGCATAACGCCGGAAACGATCAAGCCATACGTCGAGGCTGGCGCACGTGCGTTCGGCCTCGGGTCGGCACTGTATTCACCGGGTTTGAGCTGCGAACAGGTAGCCGCTCGGGCGGTGTCGTTCGCCGAAGCCTGGCAGTCGATTTGTCCGAAGACAATTCCATGCGCAATCCCCTGCGCGGCATGATCGCTGCATGCACTCTCGGCAAGGGGTTTCTGATTGGCGCCTGAGATGACTTCTGCTCCCCAGCGGAAACGCATGATCGCGGTCGGCGCGATATGCTCAGCCACGATCTTCCGTGTCGAGAACATTCCGCCGCTTCCGGCTAAGGTGTTGCCGACCGAGCGATATCAGTTGGTAGACGGCATGGCGGTCTCAGCCGCTTTCGCCTTTTCTCGCCTAGGTGGCTGCGCACAGGTCTGGTCGCGCATCGGGGATGACTGGTTGGGGAAAATGGCGCGCCAAGGTCTTGTTGACGAAGGTTTCGACGTGGCTGGAGTGCACGTTGTTCCTGGCGCGGCGACCTCCCAGGTGGCGGTGATCGTGGATAAGCGCGGCGATCGTCTCGTCGTTCCGTTCCACGACCCGAATGCCGATCCGTCGGCCGTGTGGTTGCCACTGCAGGAAGTGGAACATGCCGATTTTGTGCATTGCGAGACGCGTTGGGTCGAAGGCGCCGAGGCGGCACTCCGAGCAGCACGTGCGCACAACGTTCCATGCATGGTGGACGGGGAAGTGGCGCCGATCGAGACGCTACAGCGGCTTGTTCCCCTCGCCGACTATGCTGTCTTTTCCGATGCGGGTCTCGCTATCTACGCCGGTTGCCACGATGTGGAAGCGGCGCTTCTCAAGGTGGGCCCGGTGCATCGCGGGCATGTGGGTGCGAGCTGCGGCGCGAAGGGCTACTCGTGGTATGAGAACGGCCGCGTGAGACATGTCGAGGCACCGAACGTCGAGGTAGTCGACACGTTGGCGGCCGGCGATGTCTTTCATGGCGCCTTCGCACTGGCGTTGCTCGAAGGCAAGGAGATCGAGCAGGCGGCGCGTTTCGCCTGCGTGGCGGCGTCGCTCAAGTGCACGCATTTCGGCGGACGCATGGGCTGTCCGACGCGGGCGGAAGTGGAGAACTTCTTGGCCCGCTTTGACGCACCGAGCGATAGACCTGGTTGATCGGAGAACAAACGATCGCCTTCCTGGCTGGGATGCGGGGATAGCCGGCGGAAGTAGGACGAAAGGATTTGCCTCGTTATCGGTAGTGACAATAAAAGGGAGGAATCATGCTGGTTTCGAATGCGGTGCCTTTCTCGGGTATGGATCGCCCGAAGCGCAATTTCTTGGCGGGTCGACGCGCCGTTATCACGGGTTCAACAGCCGGCGTCGGCTTCGGCATTGCCCGGGCGCTTGCCGGCGCCGGAGCGGAAGTGGTAGTCAATGGCCGTCGCCAGGAGGCCGTCGAGGAGGCGGTCGCCAAACTGTCGGCGGAGTTCGGCGAAGCACGGATCTTCGGCGCCGCGTGCGATGTAGGTACGGCCGCCGGATGCAACGAACTCGTTGAGAAACAGCCATCCGCCGACATTCTCATTAATAACGTTGGCGTGTACGGGGTCAAGGATTTCTTCGATATTCCGGATAGCGAGTGGGCGCAGTACATCGACGTTAATGTGATGTCCGGAATTCGTCTTTCGCGTGCTTATGTTCCCGGCATGTTGAAACGTTACTGGGGACGGGTCGTCTTCATGTCGTCGGAGTGGTGCCTCGACATACCCCAGTCGATGATCCATTATGGCTTGACCAAGGGGGCGGCGCTTTCGGTGACGTATGGGCTCGCAAAACGAGTGGTCTGTACGGGAGTGACCGTTAACGCAATCCTTCCCGGTCCCATCCTGCCCGACCTGTCGTCCGTCAAGAACGAAAAGGATGTCTGCCTGACGATGGAAGAACGGATGTTCGCCATCGAAGAGCAGAAGCGGCCTGCCATAAAACAGCATGCATCCTCGATCGACGAGATCGCACAGCTCGTTCTTTACCTGGCATCGCCGGATGGGGCCGGAACGAATGGTGCTACCCTAAGGGTCGATACCGGAAAAACGGAACAGGTGGCCTGGAGGTCTGCGCGTCGCCCCGATCGTCGTTGCAGATAAGGTGTCGGCGTCTAGCCTCCAGCCCCGCTACGAGCTTTGGCATTTGCGGATGCTTCGTTAAGATGTATGGCTATCAGGTTGGCCCGGCAATCCTCGGCATCATTCTCGGTACCTTGCTTGATACCAACTGCCGACGCACCATGACCTCGGCTGGTGAAGAACCTGTTCAGTTCATGCCGGAGTTCTTCACTAGCCGTGTGTCGATTGTCGTCCTTCTGTCGACACTTACCATCCTTAGCCAGATTCGGTTCTGGGGTGCGATAATCGGAGCGTTGGCAGGGCATGTCCAGCACCTTGCAATTTGGCTGTATCCCCCGGTGGTGATGGTGAGACGGCTTTCCCTTGGAAGCCTGGGGTGTTTGCGACAAAATTCCGGCGACGGATTTCACCAGGGATAGGTGAGATGTCCAAACATGAAACGGATGGGAACGGGTATAAGGAGACACTATTCAGATGGCTGTAAGACCGGGTCAATTGACGAAATGGGCAACGCCGTTTGGCGGTAGCGAGTTGTCGTCGTTCTACAACACAATAGATGAGAGCGGGGTGCTGGGCCTTGCCGTCCAGCGCCCAGATGGTACGCAGGAATCGGCGTGTCTTCTAGTTAACCGGTCGGAGCATACGCAAAGCGTAATGTTCGAACTGTTTCGTTCAGGAAGCCTGTATGAGCCTTACACGACGGCGATTGCGGTCGGGGCGCTGCGCTCCGGAGATATGGCCATTGATGTAGGTGCGCACGTGGGTTATTTCGCCGTGCTGTTCCGCCTCTGTGCCGGTGAACGTGGTAGCGTTCTCGCTTTTGAGCCAATGCCAAACACATACCGAGGGTTGTTGAGAAACGTGCTAGGCAATCGGTTCCGCAACTTAATGGTGCTTCCGCTTGCTTTGTCCGATACAGGCGGCGAAGCTACGTTTTTCCTTGATTCGAAGAACGAGGGGGAGAGCTCTTTGGTACCTCGGGATGGAAAGTCCTGTGTGGTACAAGTATCGAGCCTCGACGACTTGTTCCGAGATGGCTTAGAGCAGCGACCTCGCGTATTGAAGCTTGACGCGGAAGGCGTCGAGTTGAAGATCCTCAAAGGCGGGGCTCGTTTTTTCGCCTCGCACGCACCCGATCTCGTTATCTGCGAGCATAACAGGGGGGCGCTCGAGAACGGCGGTGCCAGCGCGGACGATCTACGCCACTTCTTTACGGAGCGCGGCTATCGTTGTGGGATCATCAACAACGGCCACGGTATGGATATGCGCGGTGCGACGTTCTATCGAACGATCGAACCGGGAGAGCCAGCACAGCCAGCAGATTACGCCTACGTGTTCAACCTCATGTTCGTGCGCGAGGGGAGCGGGCTTTATCCGGCTCCGCAGATGTAGGTTGCGGAAAGAACAGGCAGTTATCGGCTCGTCCATTCAGCATTTCGGCCTTGCCGCTTTTCAGTGGTGCAGAGCGAGAAAGCGGACATTGGGCATCTTCCGGGCATGGTGGACAAACTAAGTCACCCGATGACGCACCTTATAAGGTATTCGAAATAAAGAACAGCGTGGCGGGGCGGCAGTGGTAAAACCGGCGGAACGCTATGGGGGACGTTCAATGAACTGCTGTATGCCCGAAGCGTAATTTCTTGCATTGTGCCAACGGATACGTCCGGGTTCGTGGTTTGCTCTGCCGTTTCAATTCGCCGATTGCCCAAAAAACAGGCGAGCCGAAAATCTCTCTCTCCGACATCGACTTAAGGGGCTTGTCCAGATCTTATCCACAGAGTTGGCACATGAATCTGTGAGTAAGTGCGGAATAGTTCCCGTCATTCCTGGTTCTCCGGTTGGGATCGGCCAGAAACCGTCCTGTCGGCAGAGATGCAACAACGAGCAACCTAGGAAGTCTTTAGTGGTGCGGGAAAGCTCCTGCTTACCGCGAGCTATATCGGACGTCATTCGGGGATTGGAGCTGCCCTTGTACCATTCTTTTGCTGACCACGATCTGGATGAGCCCGATCACGGCGAGGTAAACAGCCTGCGCCGCCAGTGTTTCGAGAGTGGAATAGAGCCCTAGCGTTGAACTTTCCAGCCCGGCGGTCTGCAGCGACGTCATGCGCAGATAACCGGTGAGCTGCAGAGCATGCAAGCTCACGCCGAGGATCTTGAAGCCGAGCGCGTAGATCACCCAAGTGAGGAGCTTGAACATGCTGGCGATCGGGAGCTTGTAGCTGGTGCGGAAGAGGACGACGGCGATGACCGTCAGAATGGCGGTAGCCGTGCCGATACCGGTAAGGAAATCGCCAGTGTCGATCCGGGGCAGGATACCGGCATAGAACAGGATCGTTTCTGCGCCTTCGCGGAACACCGACAGAAAGCTCAGGCCGAACAGCGATACGAGGCTGCCGGTTGTCAGCGCGCGGCCCACGTGCCGTTTGAGATAACGGTTCCAGGCCTGCAAGCTCGATTTGCTGTGCAGCCAGGCTCCCACAGCCACCATCATCAGGACCGTGAACACGCCCACCACGCCTTCGATCATCTCCCGATTGCTGCCGGCGGTGGCGATGGGGAAGAGTCGTTGCAGGGCGAGTGCGCTCAGTACACTGGCGAGGATGCCGGTGAGTACGCCGCTGTAGATCCACCGCTTGCCGGACTCTTGCCGAGCAACGTTGAGAGCGCTGAGTAGCGCCATGACGATGAGCAGCGCTTCCAGGCCTTCACGGAGCAGGATCAGCATGGCGTCGATCGCAGAGTACTGTGCCTGCGGATCGATCTGCGCAAGCTCGTTGATCAAGGCCTGCAGCTGCTTCAGCTGGGCAGGAGATTCTCCGTGCGCCACCACTACAGGAATCTGGTTTTCGACACGGCTGTAGAGCCCCGGCGCGCGAGTACTTACCTCGCCTTCGATGACCGGCCAGATCTCGATGAATCGAATAAGCCTAGCCTGGCCTTCAGGCAGATTCTTCGACTCGAATGCAGCCAGTCCCTCTCGCAACAACTGCAATCCATCGGAAAGCTTGAGTTCGTTGTCTGCGGCTGCCGCAGACGCGCCGGCATTGTAGTCGTCGATGGCCTGCTTTAGCCGGCTGGATTGGTGGCGAACTTTGCCTAGATCTACGGGTTGGGTTTCGATGGCCACTCGCATGAGGGCCATGGCCGTTTCGATGGTGCCGTAATGACCGATACTTGTACTGCGTACGATCCGTTCGGAACTAACCCAGATGCCATTGAAGCGCCGGTAGGCCGGAACAAGCGCGGAGGTGTCGTCGGCGCTCGATTGGGCTATCGCTCGCTCGAGTTGCAGATAGGCGGGTGTGATCTTGCGCTTAAAATCGGCTCGCTTGGTGGAGTAATCCACAGGGTTCTGTTCCCGCTCGAAGGCTAGGAGAGCGTTCGATAGGGCAGCGAGTTGCTGGCTGTTGGGTTGGGCAATCGCCAGCCCCAAGCGCTGTTCAACCAGGCGCCCTTTTTCTGAATGACGCGATTCGATCCGTTCGAAATCAGCCCGCAAACGTTCGAGTGATGCCGCAGCGCCTTTCGCATCGTCGTTTTTGGAGGCGCCCATTGCGTCCGACAGCGTGATGTACAGATGGTTGAGCAGCAACGCCTCGCGTTCGCCGGATTGCGCCCAAACTGTCGCCACGCTGGCGAAGAAGGCAGCGGCCACAAGAACGCTGATTCTGAAGAGCTTGCGCATCAGATTGATGCGCATCGAATGCAAACACCGCGCAAATGCGGTGGCCAGCACACCGCTAACCATGGCGTGTCTCCAATAAAGCCTGGCCGATGTACTGTCCTTCTGAAATGCCGCCGAAGCAGGCAAACAGGCCGCTGCCGATGTGGGTAATGTACTCGTTCATCTTGTCGATTCGCCCCAATGCCGATTGGATGCCAATGAACTGACTGGGAGATTTCTGGAAAGACACGAACAACAGTCCGGCATCGAACTGACCCGTTACGGGATCGATACCGTTGGCGTAGGAGAACGAACGCCGGAGGAGTTGGCCTCCAGATCTTTTGGAGAGGCCCATGTGGGAATTCTCCGGGATGACGTACTGTCCCTTGGCGTCTCGCGCATTGACGTCGGCGGCGTCGAATTCAGCTCTGGCGCCGATGGGGGCGCCGCTTGCACGGCTCCGACCGAACGTCTCTTCCTGTCCCTTGAGACTGGTCCGATCCCAGGTTTCCAAATGCATTTGGATTTTGCGGGCGACCAAGTAACTGCCTCCTTGGAGCCAGTTCGGCGCACTAGCCCAGACCCAATCGTTGGCCTTCTTTAAGGTCTCTTGGTTAGCCGTGCCATCACGGAACCCGAAGAGATTACGCGGCGTATCCTGGCCATCGTCGTAGGCATTGAAACCAGCTTGGCTCCATTTCATCGTGACCGAAGAGCGCGCCTGTCGTACGAGTTGGCGAACCGCATGAAAGGCCACCTGCGGATCGTCGGCGCAACTCTGGATACAGATGTCGCCACCCGAAATCTCCTTGCGGATCTGATCGCGTGGGAATGCCGGGAGGTGGGTGAATTCGGGCGGCAGTTGTTCGCTCAGACCGAGCTTGCGCAGGAAGGATGGCGCTACGCCGAAGGTGAGCGTAAGGCTGTACGCGTTCAGGCTTTCTGCTTCGCCGGTATCCGCGGGGGGTATAAAGGGGTTGTCGCCATAGGGTAGGGCATTTTCGCCTCTGGTTAGGCGGATGGCATAGGCTGTCCAGCGTTTGAAGACTTCGCGGATTTCCTGCAAATGCGTGGTATGAAGATCGAGTACGAGGAAGTAGATATGACGTTGAGCGGGCGTCACGATACCGGCCTGGTGCTCGCCGTAAAAAGGAACGGTGGCGGAGGCCCGTGCATTGACTTCGTGCGCGGAATCGGTTGCCGCCGAGGCGGCAGGCGTTGGTTGGAGAACCTGCTGGACCGGCTTCCTGGAGCAGCCGGCGAGCAGGCCGCCACCCACGGCGAAGCCAAGAGAACCTGCGCCAACGCGGCCTAAAAAGCGCCGGCGATCCGGCATCGTATCGGTCGTTTTGTCCTGTTTCATGCGGCCTTGTTCAGAGTGGTACTTACCAGTGGAAAATCAGCTTCGTCGAGTCAGCGACCGCAGGGAAGCGACGCTCTGTCGTGCCGCGCCGAGGGGGGGACGCAACGTCATCCACGGTGGCTCCGACAGTTCGTTGGTTACTTGAGAATCGCGCCCATCTGCGCGAGGGGTTCCCCGAGTTTGTTGACCGCTTCGGCCAGCGCCTTCGTGTCGTCCTTGGTGAGGGCCGTGTAGGGCTTGTAGCCTTCGCCGTCCTGGTGCTTTGCGAGCAGGTCATTTACGGCTTTGAACTTGCCCGTCAACTCCGCGACGAGTTCCGGATTTTTCGCCTGCAGCTTCGGTGTGAAGATCTCGAAGATCTTCTCCGCGCCTTCGATATTGGCCTTGAAGTCATACAGGTCGGTGTGCGAGAAGATTTCTTCTTCGCCGGTAATCTTGGTCGTCGACACTTCGTTGAGCAGGTCCACCGCGCCTTGCACCATCAGTTCTCCGGTAACCTCCGCCGTCGGGATCTTTGCGCGTAGTTCTTTGATGTCGTTGATGAGTTGATCGGCCAGGGCCTCCGTGCCTGCCGTAGTGTTTTTCGTCCAGAGGACTTTCTCTATCGTATGGAAACCCGTCCAGTTCTCGTCTTTTTCCAGGTCGGCTTCGCGGTTATCGATGCGCGGGTCCAGGTCGCCGAAGCTCTCGGCGACAGGCTCTGACCGCTCGAAATACATGCGTGACGGGGCATAGAGTCTTTTGGCTTCGACGAGATTGCCAGCTTTCAGGGCGTCCACAAATCTCTGGGTTTCGGTGAGCAGACCATCGATTTGTCCCTCGACCCACGCCTTGTAAGCACTGGTTTCAACTGCTAGATCAACGGCGGTAGGGGTGTCTGGCGGGGCAGACTCGGCGAGAGAAGCCGTTGCTGCCGGCGCCGCTGGTTCTTGCTTGCTGCAAGAGGCCGCGGACAAGGCAAGAAGAGCCGCCGCGAGGAGAGAGAACGACACGGGTTTCATCTGGATTCCTTGGATGAACGTTACGGAAACGTAGATCTTACAATAGAAATGAGAATCATTCGCATTAGAGGTTGAAAAAAGAACGACGACTCTCACTCAAACATCAGGGTGAATTCCATCCGAGACACCAAATCGAATCGATCAAGGGGCTTCGCGCGTGACGGTGTGACTCGTGTTCTTCGTCATCGCACGGTGAATTCCGGATACGCCTGGGATCGAAAGATCTATCGTTCCCGCATGCCGGTTAGCCGGGGCCGACAACGATAGCTTTTTCGGCGGCGCTGGAAACGAGCTATTCGACGAGATTGCCGGGGAAGAGTGGGGATTCTCTTCATACGCTGGAACTGAGGTGCCAATTTCTTGCTCAGAGCAAACACTGCAGGGCGGTGAATCATCAGTTGGCTTGGCCGCGGTTTCTTGTGGCGGGTTGCTGCGGATAAGGGATGCCGGAATGCGCCTCGAATGGATTTCGAAGCGGTTGTTAGTCTTGAATCGCGATATCGCAAGTCTCGCCCACACGGGGTGACCATGGCTAATCACAGTACGATCAAACAACGACTCCTGCTGTTGCTCGTCGTGCCCTTGATCTCGCTAGGTATCTTTGGCGGGAAACTAATCGCCGACAGCTATTCCGAGTATCGGAGCGCTCAGCGAACGCAATCGGTCTTGCGTCTTGCTGTCGCTGCCGGCAACCTGGTGCATGCGCTGCAGATCGAACGCGGTGCAACAGCGGGGTTCCTGCAGTCGAAAGGTGGCAATTTTTCCGACGTGCTGCCTGGCATCCGGGCCAAGACGGACGAACAGAGAAGCGCCTTCTCCGCAGAGGTTTCCGGAATCGACCGCGCCGCGATGCCGGCGTTGGGAGCCGTGGTCAAGCGGGCAGAAAGCGCACTTGAACGGATTCCCGACCTAAGGGAGCGTGCCAAGTCCCAGCAAATACCCGTCAAGGAACACATGGCCGCCTATACGGGGACCATCTCCAGCCTCATCAACATCATTGCTTCCGGAGGACAGTTCAATTCGGACGCGACTATGGGCCAGCAGCTTCTGGCTTACCTATCGTTTGTGCAAGCCAAAGAACAGGCTGGCCAGGAACGCGCACTCACGACCGCCGCTTTCTCGGCGGACCTGATTGAAGCTGCGCTCTTCCGTCAAATACTCGAAAGGCATTTCCGGCAGGAAGCCTATCTCGACGTCTTCCGGTCCACGGCGGGAAAGGCGGAAAACGCCGCATTCGAGAAAGTGCTGGGTGAGAACGCGGCGAAGGAAGTGCAATCAATGCGCAACATCCTTTATGAGAAGTTTTCAATGAGCGGTTTCAAGGCCGACCCACAGACGTGGTTCAGGACCATTACCGACAAGATCGACGCCATGCTTGGCGTCGAACGCCTGATAAGCAGAACAATCGATGAACGTGCAAGCCAAGTGGTGGCAGGCGAGAGGAACCTTCTCGTCGCTTGCATCGTGCTGACAGTGCTCGCCATGGTTGTGATGCTTAGCGTTGCCGCCTGGGTCTCCGCCAGCGTGAGCAGGCCCCTCAAGGAAGAAGTGAGGGTCGCCGAGTACGCTATACGGGAAAACGATTTTTCCCGCAGTGTCCCAGAAGCCGGGCCCGCGGAAGTTGTTCGCGCAGGCAAGGCGTTCAATGACCTGATGAGTGAGTTTCGCGAGATTATCATCGACGTCAAGCGGTCCAGCGAACGCATATCGGGAGCGGCCCACGACCTGGCGTCGTCCAGCCAGCGAGTCCAGGAAAGCTCGGCGTCGCAATCGGAAGCGGCCTCGGCGGTTGCGGCTGCGGTTCAGGAAGCGTCGGTCAGCGTCAGCGAGACGGCGTCGAATGCGAAGAGTGCGACCGACGTTGTGAACCGGGCAAGTCAGGAGACGACAAAAGCAATGGCGGTAACGAAAGAGGCCGTCTCTACGATGAAGTCCATTGCCGAGCTGATCGCCCACTCTGCCGGGGGCGTAAGAGATTTAAGTACGCGTTCCGAAATGATCGGTGGAATCGTCGGCGTCATCCGTGAGATCGCGGATCAAACCAATCTGCTTGCTTTGAATGCCGCTATCGAAGCGGCTCGTGCCGGCGAGTCCGGACGGGGATTCGCCGTCGTCGCGGATGAGGTCAGGAAACTGGCCGAACGCACCACGAAAGCGACCTCCGAGATCAGTTCGCTTATAACGATCATCCAGGAAAGAGTGAGGACCACCGCCAGTTCGATGCAGGAAGCCGATGGGCAGGCGACCGAGAGTCTGAAGTTGGCGGGACGCGCCGAAGAAGGGCTTGCGCGTATCAGCGAAGGATCGGATCGAGTGGCGGACTGCGTGTTCGCCATTTCAGGCGCGTTGAGCCAGCTGGATTCGGCGATTCGCGAGGTCGCTCAGAATGTGGAACGGATCGCTCAAATGACTGAAGTGAACAACAGTGCGGCAGAGTCGAACTACTCCACAGCAAGATCTCTGGACGGCCTATCTGCGCAATTGCGGGAATCCGTGATCAAGTACCAGACGTGAAGGCGTCCGGCGCAAAGCGGTGCGCGGTCGGTTGAACGACCGAGTCCAAATGCGTTTCGGCACATCGGCTGCGTCTGCCGGAGAGCCGGCATCGGCGACTGCCAGGTGATCGATTCCTGGATGGATCGGGTGATTCGGAAGAATCGTCGGCATAGCGCAAGCTTTACGCGAACGCTACCTGGCGGAACCGGTGGGGCTTGGGCGCGTCTGATGGCCGGACGTTACGGGATCGATGGCCAGATTCGTAGCCAAACTACGCCATACCGCATCGCGTGCGTAATTGCTCTGCGTTATGGCTGTTACGGGCGGACTCCACATTGAGCAAGATCGGAATTGTTTTGCTGACGGCGGGTACGATGGTTGCCTTTGCCGCCAACTCGCTGTTGTGCCGCCTCGCGCTGCGGGAGGAGCACATCGATGCGGCGACCTTCACGTCCGTCCGGCTGGCTTCCGGGGCCGTCGTGCTCTGGCTCCTCTTGCTCCTTCAAGACCGACCCGTCCGTCAGCACGGAAGTTGGCGTTCCGCTCTAGCCCTATTCGTTTATGCGGGCGCGTTCTCCTATGCCTACCTTTCCTTGCCCGCGTCGACCGGCGCGTTGCTGCTTTTCGGTGCCGTGCAAGCGACGATGATTGGTTATGGATTCTGGCGGGGAGAACGACTTGGTCGTTTTCAGTCTGTCGGGCTGGTGGTTGCGTGTGTCGGGTTGGTCGCTCTGCTAATGCCAGGTCTGTCGGCTCCATCCCCAAGCGGCGCGGCCTTGATGCTCACCGCTGGTGTTTCTTGGGGAATCTATTCGTTGCGTGGTCGTGGCGGCGTCAATCCAACGGAAAGCACCGCGAGCAATTTGATTCGTACGCTGCCTTTTGCGGCCTTGCTCAGTGTCGTCATGGCGTCACGTTCCGCTTTCGACCTGCAAGGCATCGGCTATGCAATTGCCTCAGGTGCGCTCGCATCCGGTGTTGGGTATGCCATTTGGTATCGTGTTCTGCCGAGCTTGAAAGCCACCACGGCCGCGACCGTACAACTTAGCGTCCCCGTTATTGCTGGATTCGGAGGAGTCATCGTTCTTGGTGAGACCATCACCCAGCGACTTGTGCTTTCAGCAATCGCCATTCTCGGCGGTATCGCGCTCGTCATCGCTGGACGAAGGAGCCGTTGAAGCGGCAAGACGATTTCCAGCCGGGAAAGGAGTGTTCAAGAAATCGATGGTTATCGGACCGACGGTTCCTTTGAATCCTTTGCTGCTTAGCTTCCCGCCTGCGACAAATCGGTAGTGCCTGGTCCGAATAGCAGAAGCAGCGAAAGTACGAAGCCCGGCGTTGGCCGGACTTCGATCATCTATTGTCCGAGAGAATCCATTTTCGCCGGATAGATTCTCTTGTTTCCGATCATTACCCTTACCAGTTCGACTCGTTCTCCGGCGTGGCGCTGATCTTGTGGATCGATAGGTCGGCGCCTTCAAATTCTTCTTCGCGGTCGAGACGTAGGCCGACAAGTGTCTTCAAGGTCCCGTAGACGATGGCGCTGCCTGTCAGCGCTATGGCGACGGCCATCCCGGTCATGATCAGCTGCGGCAGGAAGGCGATGCCGCCGGCTCCGCCCAGCGCCTTCTGCCCGAAGATGCCCGCCGCGATGCCGCCCCATGCGCCGCAAAGCCCATGCAGCGGCCAAACACCGAGGACGTCGTCAATCTTCCAACGGTTCTGGGTCAAGGTAAACATGAAGACGAACAGAGCGCCGGCGACGCCGCCGACGGCGAGGGCACCGATGGGGTGCATCAGATCGGAACCGGCGCAAACGGCGACCAGTCCCGCGAGGGGGCCGTTATGCACGAAGCCGGGGTCGTTCTTGCCGAGGAGCAGGGCGACCAAGGTGCCGCCGACCATCGCCATCAGTGAGTTCATGGCGACGAGTCCGGAGATCTTGTCCAGTGTTTGGGCGCTCATGACGTTGAAGCCGAACCAGCCGACGGTGAGTATCCAGGCTCCGAGTGCAAGGAAAGGGATCGATGAGGGCGGGTGCGCGGCGATGCGGCCTTCTTTTGTATACCGTCCATGCCGGGCGCCGAGCAGTAGGACGGCGGGCAGGGCGATCCAGCCGCCCATGGCATGCACGACAACCGATCCGGCGAAGTCATGAAACTCTTCACCAAAGGTCGCTTTCAGCCAGGCCTGGATACCGAAAGCCTGGTTCCACGCGATGCCTTCGAAGAATGGATAGATGAAGCCGACGATGACGAAGGTCGCAATAAGTTGCGGATTGAAGCGCGCACGCTCGGCGACTCCGCCCGAGATGATGGCCGGGATGGCCGCAGCGAAGGTAAGCAGGAAAAAGAATCGCGTCAATTCGAAGCCGTTCTTTGCCATCAATGTTTCGGCACCGGAGAAAAAATTGACGCCGTAGGCAATCGAGAAGCCAACGAAAAAGTAGGCGATCGTCGAGATCGAGAAATCGACGAGGATTTTTACCAGGGCGTTCACTTGGTTCTTCTTGCGCACCGTTCCGAGTTCTAGGAACGCGAATCCGGAGTGCATCGCGAGCACCATGATCCCGCCGAGAAGAATGAACAAAACGTCGCTACCCGTTTTTAGTGCTTCCATGAGCCCCTCCGAAAGAGATTGGGTGGCGAAAGCAATTAGTGGGCCGTTTTTATCATTTCAATAGAATCATAATCTTAAAGAAATTCTCGTTGTGGCTGGTCACTCTATTAGTGCGAACAAGGCAAATTGAGCACCATATTGGGTCGCAGAGGGGCCCTAGCCGCGAACGTTCTCCGTTTCGGTGCATAGCGTCGATGGTCGTGGTGCGCGAATCTGGACCCGGCATCGGTCTGGCAGGGGATACCGGGACCAAATGGGCGAAACAACTAAACGCGGAACCGCGAGACGGTTCCCTTTAAGCCCGTAGAAATCTCTTCGAGGCGTTTCGCCGTGCTGGCAACCGCGGAGACCGAGGAAGAGTTTTCGTCTGACATCTGCGCAATGGATTCAACATTGCGCGATAGCTCGCTTGAGGCGCTACGCTGCTCGCGCATCGCTTCGGAGATGCCGGCGATGGCCTCGCACACCGTCCGCGTAACGTCTTGAATGGCGGTCATCGACGCGCTCGCCGTCTGCGCCGCGGTCACTACCTCGGCGACCTGTTCGCGGCTCTCCGACATGCTTTGCACGGCGCTGGCGACACCTTCCTGAATTGTCGAGATGACCTTGCTGATTTCTTGTGCGGAAGCTGTCGTCCGTTCAGCAAGCTTGCGCACTTCGTCAGCGACGACGGCGAAACCTCGTCCTTGTTCTCCGGCGCGCGCGGCTTCGATCGCTGCATTGAGCGCTAGCAGGTTCGTCTGGTCGGCGACATCGCGTATCACGGTGGTGATGCTGCCGATTTCATGCACGCGCTCCGAAAGCTTGTGAATCTCTCGCGCTGTCTCGTCTACGTGAGTAGCGACCTTGCCGGTTTTCGACGCGGCAAGCTCCGTTTCTTGACCGCTTTGGCGCGCGAGTTCGCCGGCGGACTGAGCACGCTCGTTGGCTTCGTCGGAATTGGTGGCCACGTGGTCAATGCTGACCGTCAGTTCCTCGACCGCGGCGGCGGCGGAAGCTGTCGAGGTCGATTGGTGGGTTGTGCTTGCCGATACTTCCTGCGCGGCCGACGAGAGATGCGCGGCGGACGCGGTAATCTCTTCGCTTCCACTCATAATGCCGCGCACGGTTTCCGAGAGATCGCGACGCATCAGTTCCATCGAGCCTAGCAGGTTGCCGATCTCGTCGTTCGACCTCGTGTTTGACGCGCCGTTCGCCGTCAGGTCGCCTGAGGCAATCGCCTTGGCCATGCGATTGGCGACTTCGAGCTGGCTCCTCACGGTTCGCCGGATCTGGAAGATGAGTCCCGCAACGAAGACGATCGCCACGAGCGAAACACCTAGCGAAACCCAACTGGCCATGCGTTGCGCAGCGCGACCATCCGTGGAGGACATTTCACCCAGTTTCTCATTGAACTGCATATGCGCTTCAAGTGCCTCATTGAAGTGCTCCGCGACCTGGGCTGCGTCGATCAAGTGTTGGCGCGCTTCGGCTTGTTGATTCGCACGCGAGAGCTTTAAGGTGTCCTCGACGCTCCTCATATAGTTCGTGAACGTCTTGGTGTCTTCCGCCAATAGACGTTTGTCCTCATCGTTCATTACCAGCGGCTCATAGTCCTTCAACGCCTTGGCGAGCGATTTCTCCGCTTCCGAAATCTTGCTTTCGAGGTCCGTCTTGCTCTTCGCGTCTTCGACAAGCGCATGGCGGTAGCTACGCACACGGATATGGCTGAATTCGAGAAGCGCCTTGTCCAGCAGAATGACGCTTGGGACAACGTTCTCGTTGCCGAAATTGGCCGCTTTGAAAATGCGTTCCATTTGCGTCAGGTTGAGAATTGCGATGAAAAGTATCGCCAGGGTCGAGGCGATCATGGTCATCATCAGCCGTTTTGAAATTGTCATTCTTTCCTCTCGTCGTAGGGGCTGGCTCTATTGGACGATCATGCGGCCGGCACGTGGGGAAAGCCTCGGGACCGGCTCATTTACCGTGGCTCCGGCGGCGTAATCCACAGACTTTTCTTCGCCATGACGCTTTGGGGAGCGCTCTCATGCTAAGTGGTTGCCGAGCGCGACGACATCGGTAATTTCCCGATCACTCGCTTCTAAATACCCTATATCACCAGATGGTTTTAGCCGATGTGATTGGTGAGGTGCCATGCCAGGCGGCCGAGCCATTAGCCGAGTACGGCTCTCGCCGAACGAGACGTGGAGCATTAAGACGCGTTGGCTTGGGAATGCAAGAGATCAAGGAATCGCTGTGCGATTGGAGTAACTGTCCGATCGCGGTGAACGAGACTTCCCCAGTTGGTCAGGGAATGTTTGAACGTATAGGGCAAGGTTTTCAGAACGCCCGTCGTCTCGTACATCGCTGCGATGGAATGCGGGATGGCGGCGATCATGTTTTCGTAGGCAAGCAGGTTGGTGGCGACGAGGATCGATGTCGTCTCGATCAGCCCGAGCGGCAGGGCGGCGTGATGGGCTAGGAATTCTTGTTCGATAACTTCGCGCGAAGGGCTTCCCCGCGGTTGCAGAATCCATGGGTAGGCGAGGAGCGAGGTGAAGTCGAGACGCTTCTTTGCCGACTTCGCCAGAGGGTGCCCGGGCGCGACGGCGATCGCGATGTTCTCGTCGGCGATCGGGCGAAATAGGCAGTCTTGCTCGGACAAGCCGGTGATTTTCGGCAAGCGACCGATGACGACGTCGATCGTCCCGTCGCGTAGTTGCTCGACCAGACGGTCGCTGGTGTCGATGAGCACTTCCACCGACAACAGTGGATAGCGCCTCTTCAGTTCCACGAGCGCCGAGCATAGGTGCGTCGGTACCGCGACCATGATGCAGCCGATGAAGAGCTTTCCGGCGCTGCCCTGACGGAGTTCTTCTAGCTCGTGGGTGAGTGCGGCGACGTTATTGCGCAGATTGCGGAAACTGTTCATCACCAGGTGCCCGGCCGGATTGAGCTGCAAGCCGCGACCGACGCGATCGAACAACCGTTCGCCGAGTGCGTCTTCGAGTTCTTGCAGCATCTGGCTCGCCGCCGACTGGGTCATGCCCAGCGAATCGGCGGCGCCGCGCAGCGTCCGGCATTCGTGGATCGCGAGCAGCAGGGCCACTTGGCGTAGGCGCAGGCGATTGAGCAACGGGGGAATCGGGGTGGTGCCGGTTTTGGTCATGATCGTTCTGTTTTACTTATCAATGTATCAAATACTTTAAATATACGTAAACAAAAGCGCTTGCTAGGATTTCTTCCGTCGTGATGGAAGTACGGCGGAGGCCGGCCTAGGGCTGGTGCTGAATAACGAGGCCTCCCGGAAACGTCAGGATCAAAGCTGGGACCGGCCCACGGGACCAGAATAGCTAACCTCAAAAGACAGGGCGGAAAAGACCATGAAAGTACTGATCACTGGTGGTGGCGGTTTTCTGGGTTACCGTTTGGCGCAAGCGTTGCTCAAGAAGGGCACGCTGGTCGACGTTGAGGGCAAGCAAGAGGCAATCTCGCAAATCGTTCTGTTCGATATGGCGTTTCCGGAGAATGCCGACACACGTTTGAAGTGCGTGAAGGGCGACCTCACCGACAGGGCGTGCGTCGAAGCCACGCTGGGCGGCGACACGAACGCGGTCTTCCATCTGGCGTCCGTCGTCAGTGGGGGGGCCGAAGCCGATTTCGATCTGGGCATGCGCGTCAATCTCGACGGCACGCGCGGGCTGCTTGACGCGTGCCGCAAGCAGGCCAAGCCGCCACGTTTTGTTTTTACGAGCTCGGTTGCCGTGTTTGGCGGTGAGCTTCCCGAGGTACTCGATGACAGTACGACGCCGAACCCGCAAGGTTCCTATGGCGCGCAGAAGGTGTGCTGCGAATACCTCGTTACCGACTATTCGCGCAAAGGTTACATCGATGGACGCTCCCTGCGTTTGCCGACCATTTCGGTGCGCCCGGGCAAACCCAATCTTGCGGCATCGTCGTTTGCCAGTGGCATCATCCGCGAACCGTTGAACGGTGCGGTGTCAGTCTGCCCGGTGGGCCGCGACGCACGAATCTGGCTACTCTCTCCGGGCAAGGTGATTGAGGCGCTCATTCACGCCTACGAATTGCCCTCGTCGACGTGGGGCGTCAAACGTGTCGTCAATTTGCCGGGCAATACGGCGTCCGTCGGAGAGATGATCGACACGTTGCGTCGGATTGCTGGCGACAAGGTTGCGGACCTTATCCAGATCAAACCCGATCCGCGTATTGAAGCCCTCGTGCTCTCGTGGCCAGCACGCTTCCGTAACGACCGCGCGCACCAACTCGGTTTCTCGGCAGACAAGGACGTCGAGTCGATCATCCGCGCATATATCAGCGATCAGCGCATCAAGGTCTGATCGTTTCTTGTAAAACAGATGTGAAAGCACCCTATGTCAGATAACCAAACAAAAGGCTGTACGCAGCTCAACCGAGACAACTGGCCGATCGCCGCGGCGATGATCAACTTCCCCGGCATTCTGCCTGACGGCAGCTTGGTCCAGGAACAGTCGGTCGATCAATGGGCCGAATCATTACAACAGGTGGTCGATGCCGGCTTTACGGAACTCGATCCGACGGATAGCTGGCTCCGCGTGGCGGATCTTTCGCCCAGCCGACGGCGCGAATTCATGTTCCTCGTGAAGAGCCTTGGGCTCACCATTCCGGCGATCTCAACGTCACGTCGCAGCCCGATCGATCCGGTACACGGCGATGACTATCTTACGTACGGCCACCGCGTAATCGACACGGCAGCTGAAATTGGTGCGAAGGCCGTTTGCTTTGGCCTCTTCGGTGGGCTTACCGACGAGCAGAAAAAGCAACTGTGGTTCTGGACGGCCGACGGTGTAAAGAATCCTGACGATCCCGCTACCTATCAGAAGGCGGTGACACGCATCCGTGAGCTCGGCAAGCACGCCGAGGAATACGGCATCGAGGTCTCGCTCGAAATGTACGAGGACACGTACATCGGTACGGCCGACGGCGCGGTTCGCTTCGTCAATGACGTCGATGTGCCGGCGGTAGGCATCAACGCGGATATCGGTAACTTGGTGCGTCTGCATCGCCCGGTCGAGCATTGGCTCTCGATGATCGAGAAGGTTGTGCCGTATGCCAAGTACTGGCACGTCAAGAACTACATGCGTATCGAAGACCCGGCGAAGAATCTGATCGTCTCGTATCCGACATCGCTGGCACTGGGCATCATCAATTACCGTGTGGCGATCCAGAAAGCCATCGCGTGCGGATTCAAGAGCGCATTCCTCTGCGAGCACTACGGCGGCGATGGCCTCAGCGTGTGCGCGATGAACCGCGAATATCTAAAAAGCATTCTGCCCCGATAAGGATACGCTGCGTACCGATCGCCAAGGGGGGCGAGGCAAGGGGAGAAAAGGCGCCACCGTGCGGCTTTTCGACCTTTGCCTCCATAATCCGCTCCGCATCGGCGCGCTCTCCAACGCGTAGTACAGCGCACTGGCCAGCCTATCGATTTCTCTCCTCAGCGGTCTCCGTCTCTCGTTATCGTCTCCATGAAACGCTAGTTTTCGCCGGAACATAGCGAGCTTCGGCCGACGACGGGAACCCCACCCGAACGTCGGCCGTTTTTTTGTGTGCCTTTCTCTTATTCCGCCTGGTGCTTGGTGCCGGCATGCATAAGATCAAGAAAGCGTTGCATGACCGTATTGATATGCCGATCGCGCTGAACGAGCGTGCCCCACGACGTCAGCGAATGCGTGAAATCGTAGGGAAGAATGCGCAGCAGATTGTGGCGTGCGAAACGATCGGCCATCGAACGCGGGATGACGGCGATCATCCGGCTGTGGGCAATGAGATCAGTGGCCGTGAGAAACGACGAGGTTTCCACGGGGCCGGGAGGCACCGCGGCATGGTGGCTGCGGAACTCCTGCTCGATGATCTCGCGCAACGGACTTCCACGCAATTGGAGAACCCAGGGGTAATCGAGCAATGCGCGAAAATCGAGACGTCGTCGACTTTTTGGGGCAGGGGTCAGTGGATGATCACAGGCGACCACCACGGAGAGTGCCTCTTCGCCGACCGGCGTGAACACGCAATCCTGGTTGGCCGGACTGGTCGGGTCCGGCATGCGGCCGATGACGACATCAAGCCGCCCGTCGCGCAGCATTTCGATCAGACGGTCACTGGTATCGACGCTCAACTCGAACGACAACAACGGGTACTCCTGCTTCAGTGCCAACATGGCGGCGCTGAGATAGGTAGGCGCGGCCGCTGTGATGCTGCCGACGAGAAGTTTGCCAGAGCTACCGAGCCGCAGTTCATGCAACTCCCGACCCAATGCGGCCATGCTGTTACGCAAGCCGCGAAACGTATTCATCACCGCATGGCCGGCCGCGTTCAAGACCAGTCCTCGGCCGATGCGATCGAACAGCGGTTCTCCCAGCGCATCCTCGAGTTCATGCAGCATCTTGGTTGCCGCCGGCTGGCTCATCCCCAAATGCTGTGCCGCCGCGTGCAGGGTGCGGAATTCGTCGACGGCCAGCATCAGCGCCACTTGGCGCATGCGCAGACGATTCAGCAGTTGTTCGGTGCGAGAGGAATGAGCAGGCATATTGATAACCTCGGGATATCAATATATCAAATAGTTTCAATATTCGGGAATCAATCCGGTTGTTACGATTTGCTTCGCCGCGCGGATCAATTTGCGATAAGGATAATTTCCGCCATGAACGAAGTTTCGCCCGACCTGGCACACGCCCGTGACGAGTTCCTCGCTTCGGGGGACGATGCGTTGCTGCCGATCGTCGATGCTCACCACCACTTCTGGGATCTTCGCAATCCGCATCCCTGGCTTACCGAATTGCCGCGGATACCGTTCCGTTACGGGGACTATGAGGCGATCTGCAAGGATTTCCTGCCTGCCGACTATGCCGCAAACTGTGCTCCTCACCGGGTGCTGCGCCATGTGGTGATGGAAGGGGAGTGGACGCCGCAGAATCCGGCCGGAGAGGTCGTCTGGATGAAGTCTTTGGCTACGCGCTGCGGTAAACCGCACGCGATGGCCGCCCAAATCTGGCTCGATCGTGATGACGCCGAAGACTTGATGCGGCTCTACGCCTCGGAGCCATTTCGCGGGTTCGTACGCAGCGTCCGCCACAAACCCGCCTGCGCGGCGCGCGAGGACTACCGGCCGGATTGGGCGCCGCCCCGGTCGATGCGTTGCCCTCTCTGGCGCCAAGGCTATGCCAGACTGGCGAGCTTCGGACTGATGTTCGAACTCCAGGCCCCTTGGTGGCATATGGCCGAGGCGGCCGAACTGGCACGCGATTTTCCGGAAACGCCTCTTGTCATCAACCACGCGGGCTTGCCGGGAACGCGAGATGAAGAGACCTTGCGGCGATGGAGAGAGGCAATGGCCCTCCTGACGTCGTATCCCAATGTGCACGTGAAGATATCCGGCATCGGCGTACGCGGTGAAGCCTGGACCCCCGAGCAGCAAGCGCCGGTGGTCGATGCGTTGATCGCCGACTTCGGCGTTGCCCGTTGCCTGTTTGCCAGCAACCATCCAGTCGATGCAATTGTCGTGAAGCTGGATCGTCTATGGAGCGGGTTCAAGGAACTGACCCGCCAGTTGATTCCCGAACAACGTCTGGCGTTGTTCTGTGATAACGCGGTCGCTCTTTATGGTCTGCGTTGATTCGATGTGCCGTAGCCCAACCAAGCGAACAAAGTCAGGAGGACTTAATGAAAGCGTTGAAACTACTATCACTGCGCGGTGCGCTCGCCATCACCGTCGCTGTACTTTGTCTCGGAACGGCGGCGGCATCCGCTGACGAAATCAAGGCCAAGTTCGGCACGTCGCTGCCGGATAGCCACCCGCAGACGTTGGGTGCAAGAAAGTTCGCCGAACTCGTCGACAAAAAGAGCAATGGCCGCATCAAGATCACCGTCTACTCCGGCGCGCAGCTAGGCAGCGACCAACAAATGCAGGCGGCCTTGCGCGGCGGCACGCAGGAATTCACAGCGCCGTCGACCGCGACGTTGGCCAACCTGGTGAAGGAGTTCGGCGTCTTTGGGCTTCCCTTCTCGTTCGCTAGCGAGAAGCAGGCGGACGCCGTATTCGACGGACCGTTCGGGCAGAGCATGCTGGCCAAGCTGGCCGACAAGGATCTCGTCGGACTGGCCTACTGGGAGAACGGGTTCCGCCACTTCACGAACAGCCGGCGTCCCATCGTCAAGGCCGAAGACCTGGCCGGGCTGAAAGTGCGCACGATGCAGAACACGTTGTACATCGACCTCTTTTCCGGGTTGGGGTCGAACGCCATTCCGATGCCGGTCAATGAACTGTATTCGGCACTGGAAACGAAGGCGGTCGACGCTCAGGAAAACCCTTTCACGGTCGTGCAGGCGCAGAAGTTCTTCGACGTGCAGAAGTACCTCTCAACGACGGGGCATGCGTATGACGCTCAAGTGCTGATCGCGTCTAAGAAGTTCTGGGACAAACTGAGTGCAGCCGACAAGAAACTGATTCAGGAGGCCGCACGCGAAGCCACGCTATACCAACGCCAGACGAGCCGTGAGCTTAATGCCAAGGCACGCGAGGAGTTGGCGAAAGCCGGAATGCAGATCAACGACGTGTCCGATGCCGAGCGGCAGCGCATGCGGGAAAAATTGCAGCCCGTGATTGCCAAACACCAGGCCGCGGTAGGCGAGGAAACAGCCAAGGAATTCTTCGCCGCCATTGCCAAGGCACCGAAGTAAGCCTTGTTGGCCGGCGGGCGGAATCGCGGCGGCCACGCCGGCCATCGATGCTGTGCAAAAGAACGTTGCGTCTCCGGAGAGGGCAAATGATGAAAAACACATTGATGTGGCGGCTGGCCGCATTTGATGTTGCTGCCCGAAGCTTGAAGCACGGACGTCGAAACAACATGAATCGGAGGCAAGGGATGGTTGAGCAGGCGGCATCAGCGGGCATGGCCGCGACGGGCCGAGCGACTAACGGGGAAGGTGGGTACGCGGCGTTTGCGCCGTATTCCGGTGGAGAACGGCGATGAAGATTCTCGACAAGCTGGTCAAGGGCGTCGAGGTCGTGCTCGTTGTCATGTTCGGCATCATGGCCGTCCTGGTGTTCGGTAACGTCGTTCTGCGTTACGGGTTCAACTCGGGGATTGTGTTTTCCGAGGAAGTTTCCCGCTTCATGTTCATGTGGCTCACGCTGATCGGGGCGCTGATCGTGATGAAGGATCACGGCCACCTCGGTATGAGCAGCGTCGTCGCCCGGTTGGGCGAACGGGGACAACGCATCTCGCGCTTCCTCGCCGATTCCATGACTTTGGCCTGTTGCCTGCTGTTGGTGCACGGGACGTGGCGCCAGGTGATCATCGGTCTCGACGATCGGGCTCCCGTGACTGGCATACCCATGGGATATATCCAGCTGTGCCTGCTCATCTCTAGCGTCGGCATGTCACTGGTTCTTGCCTATTCGCTGTGGCGGCAGATTACCGGACGTATGCCGCGCGAAGAACTCGTCCCCTACAGCGGCAGCGTCGGCGAATGAACGGGAAGAGGGAACAACAATGACTATCGCCACCTTCCTCGTCGCGCTGCTCGGTGCCATGGCGCTTGGGGCACCGATCGCTTTTGCGCTGCTCATCTGCGGCGTGGCGCTGATGATCCAGATGGACAACTTCGATACGCAGATCATCGCGCAGAATCTGCTCGAAGGCGCCAACAACTATCCGCTGATGGCGGTTCCTTTCTTCATGCTCACCGGCGAGTTGATGAACGCCGGCGGCCTCTCGCGGCGCATCGTGGAAGTCGCCGACGCGCTCGTCGGCCACGTACGGGGCGGGCTCGGTTACGTCGCGATCATCACGGCGGCCGTCGTCGCCAGCATCTCCGGCTCGGCGGTTGCGGACACAGCGGCCGTGGCGGCTTTGCTTATCCCGATGATGCGCAATGCGGGCTACAACGTGCCGCGTTCAGCGGGGTTGATCGCCTCCGCCGGCTGCATCGCGCCCGTGATTCCGCCTTCGATTCCGTTGGTCGTCTTCGGGGTGACGACGCAGCTGTCGATCACCAAGCTCTTTATCACGGGGATATTCCCGGGCCTGCTGATGGCGTTGACGCTCGCCGTCACGTGGCGGATCGTGGCCAAAAAAGAGCCGGGCGGAAGCCAGCATGCGTTCGATTTCGGCCGTGTCCTGGTTTCGCTACGCAACGGAGTGTGGGCGCTCGTGCTGCCGTTCGTCATCATCGGCGGCATGAAAGCCGGCGTTTTTACGCCGACGGAAGCGGCGGTCGTTGCCGTCTTCTACTCGCTGCTGACCGGGCTTTTCGTCTATCGCGAACTCGACTACCGCAAGGTTCCCGGACTCATGCTGGCTGCGCTGAAGACGTCAAGCACGATCATGTTCCTGGTGGCTTGTGCGATGGTCTCAGCTTGGTTGATAACGATCGCCAACATTCCGGCGCAAGCGATTGCCATACTCGAACCCTTCATGGGCAGCCCGATTCTGCTGATGTTCGTGATCATGGTGTTGATCGTCATTGTCGGCACCGCGCTTGATCTAATGCCGACGGTACTGATTCTCGGGCCGATCCTCGTTCCGGTCGTCAAGCAGGCGGGAATCGACCCGTACTATTTCGGCGTGATGTTCATGATGAACAATGCGATCGGACTGCTTACGCCGCCGGTGGGCACAGTCCTCAATGTTGTTGCCGGTGTCTCGAAAGAAAGTCTTGACAAGGTGATCGGTGGAGTGTGGCCTTTCCTGCTCGCGGAGACCGCCTTGATGTTCGTTCTCGTTTTCTTCCCTTCGCTGGTGACGGTTCCGATGAAGTGGTTGATGTAAGTAGCTAAAAGTTTCCGACCCTGCCAACTCGGCCGGCCGACGGGCGCTCCTCCCGTCCGCCGGCTTCTTTTTGCTTCCTTGTCCGTTGAGGATCGGGTTCTACCGTACCATCAGTGGGTCGGCAGGGCGGAAAGCGAACGTAATGAAACTGAGCGATGAGCCATCGGTCTATTGCATGGTCCACTGGAAAGAAAACATGCGTTATACATATCTTGCCGCTTGTTGCGCAATTGTCATCGCTTCAGGCGCGGCCACCATGGCACGTGCCGGGGATGATGGCCGGACACCGGTTCATCCTCCGCTTGTTCCGATTGCATCGCTCGATGTGCCGCGTTACATGGGAAGGTGGTACGAGATCGCGAAGTATCCGAACCGTTTCCAGAAGAAATGTGCGAGCGATACGCGTGCCGAGTATTCGCTGTTGGCTGACGGGCGGGTCAAGGTGCTGAACCGATGCCGCACTGCGAGTGGCGAGCCGGACATCGCGGAGGGTGTCGCGCGGCAGGTTGGCGGAAAGGAGTCGGCGCGACTCGAAGTACGATTCGCGCCGGCGTGGCTGTCGTTTCTCCCGGCTGTTTGGGGTGATTACTGGGTCATCGATCTCGATGCCGACTACCGGTTGGTGGCGGTGAGCGAGCCCAAGCGAGAATACCTGTGGATACTAGCGCGCACGCCGGAGGTGGACCAAGTGGCGTACGCGAGCTTGCTGAAGCGGTTGAAGGGCAGGGGTTTTGATCCCGAGCGTCTGGAAACGACGTTGCACATCAATGGCGAGTGAGGTCGGATTCCGCTCCCGCCACGCGATCGCTAATGAAAGATAACACTGTACATAATGAGTGCCGGAGCGACCGAAGGCGAGCTGCACCGATACCTGACACCTTTGCTCAAGAGTAGAGATCTGCCGCTACCGAGCGGACGTGCCTCAGTACCAAATTGGCGCCCTCCGACAGAAGCTGATCACGGGAGGTGATGATACCGAAACGCTCCATTCGGCATGGAATGTCGATCGGCAAGATGGTCAATTCGCCGGTTTTTACGTAATAGCGCGCCACTTCCTGCGGCATTACGTGCAAGTAGTTCGTCTGTGACAACAAACTCATCGTCACTGACATCGCGGTGGTTTCGACAACGTTCGACGGCATATCGAGGTCGGCGCGACGAAACAACATGTCAAAGCGGTTGCGCAGAATGCTTCCGCGCGCCGAAAGAATCCATGTGGCATTTGAGAGGTCTCTCAATGTCAGGTCTTTTCGGCCAGACAGCGGATGCTTCCTGCGGCCAACAACACACACGACTTCCTCACTCATGTCTTCGTAGAGGAGGTTAGGTTCATCTTCTTGTTCCAAGATCCGTGCGATCAAGAAGTCGTGACGCTCCTGCTTCAATTTCACGACCAGGTCATTGCTGGTACTTACTTCAACGCCGATACACAGGTTCGGCGCTTCCTCCTTGGCGCGTGCAATTGCTCTCGGTATCAGGGTCAGGGCAGGGGCCACGATTGCCCCAATGCTGACGTAACCCGAGAGTCCCGACTGCAACGTTGCGATCGATTCCTGGCCGTGCGCGAGGTGCGCCAATGCCATGCGAACATGACGAATTAATGTCTCTCCGTAGGCCGTGGGCCGGATACCACGTGGAAGGCGTTCGAAGAGCATGACCCCCATCAGGTCTTCGATGTCCTTGAGCATCTTCGAAGCACCGGGCTGGGTCATGTTTGTTTCTGCTGCGGCTTGATGCATGTTGCGCGTTTCATCGAGTGCGATCAGAAGAAACAAGTGCCTGGTCTTAAGCCTTGTACGCACACGACGTGCGGCATCGTTCTCGTTCATCCTCCATTCCCCTCCTGAAAGAATTTCCTTCCGCTCTCGTTTGATGAGCAGAAGATCGATACGAAAAATGGTATCGGAAATTACTATTTATTCATTTGTTTTGTATTTTACGTCTCCTTAATCTTCCTCCCACAAAAACAACGACGGCGTGCAACGCCGCGATTGCGGTTGTTGCCGTACCGGCTTCTTCGCATCACCGACCTACTATTCTTGGGAGGCAAGACATGACTTACGGTTTTCGCACCATCGCTACTCTTGTCGCCGCTGTCGCGGCAATGCTTCAGGCTCCATCGCTTCTTGCGCAGACTGCTCCCGAACGGAGCCTGCGTCTCGGCATCTGCATCGCCGAGGAACACCCACTCGGGCAAGGCTCGATCAAGTTCTCCCAGATCATGGACAAGTTGAGTGGGGGCAAGACGAAAGTGAAGCTTTATCCAGCCTGCCAGCTTGGGTCTGAGACGCAGCAAATAGCCGCCGTGCGCGGCGGTGTTCAAGATCTGACGATCGTGTCGTCCGCGCCAGTCGCCACCATCATCAAGGAGTTCATGCTGTTCGATCTTCCTTTCCTTTTCCAGACAGAAAAAGAGACCGACACGGTTCTCGACGGGAAACTTGGGCAGCACATGCTCGATCTTGCTCAATCGAAAGGAATGATTGGCCTGTGCTACTGGGAAAATGGATTCAGGCAACTGACCAACAGCAAGCGGCCCGTGGCGACCATGGATGACATGGTGGGACTCAAGGTGCGCGTGATGCAAAACCCGGTCTATCTCGATACGTTCAAGGCGATGGGTGCGAACGCTATCCCGATGCCCATGCCTGAGCTCTATTCGGCGCTCGAGACCAAAGCGATGGATGCGCAAGAGAACCCGATCGCGAACATCCACGCCAACAAGATGCACGAGGTTCAGAAATACCTCAGCCTGACAAACCACGCCTACGCCCCTTATGTCGTGCTCATCAGTAAGGCGTTGTGGGAAAAGATGGACTCCAAGGAGCGCGACAACATGCGGACGGGTTGCAATGAGGCCCGGGATTATCAACGCAAGCTGATCCGGACCCTATCCGCAGACCTTCTTCAAGACCTCAAGGCCAAAGGCATGACGGTCACCGCCGTATCCGACGCCGAAATGGCCAGGATGCGTGAGCGGACGAAACCGGTTGTCGATAAGTTCATACAGGAAATCGGTAAGGACATCGTTGCCCAGGCACAGCAGGAAATCGCGGCAGTGCGCAAGAACGGCAACTGATCAATCGAACGGGCAGGGTAATGCTCTGGCTTTACGCCTGCCGGTGCGAAACGCTTCATTGGGCAAGGAGAATGAATTTGAAAGCGCTCTACTACGTCGGCGAGAAGGCAATGGAACTCAGGGATGTGCCTGAGCCGCCCGCACAGGCCAACAAGTATCGGGTAAAGGTACGCTCGAACGGTATCTGCGGTTCAGACTTCGAAGGTTATCTGGGCAAGACGGGGCGTCGATTGCCGCCGATGATCATGGGCCACGAAGCTTCCGGCGTTATCGATTCTGTTCCCGGCGGCGGCAAGCTTCGTCGAGGGGAGCGAGTCGTCATCTTCCCAAAGCCTTTCTGCGGGGAATGTTTTTTTTGCAAAAAAGGCATGGTGAACGTCTGCCCCGCCGGCGTCTGCATGGGCGTCATGGATCAAGACGGCAGCATGGCGGAGTTCGTCAATGTCGAAGAGAAGTACCTGATTCCGTTCGGCCCGACGCTATCGTTCAACGAGGCCGCGATGACCGAACCCCTGGCCGTGGCCTACCGTTCGGTGCAAAAAGTATCGGATAACGAGATCGCCGAGTCGTCGTTCTGCATGGTCATTGGTGCCGGCACCATCGGTTTGCTTGTTGTCGCTCTGCTCAAACTCAGAGGTGCGAAGAACATCATCGTCTCCGATGCAGCCGATTTTCGCCTCGGCGTGGCGAGGAAGATGGGGGCGGATCATACGATCAATCCACGTAATGTGGATTTCCTCGATACGGTCAAGACAATCACCCATGGCGCAATGTGCGACTTCGCGATCGAAGCCGTAGGAATAGCCCAGACCGCAAGCAATTCTCTCGATTGCCTTCGTATTGGCGGTACGGTGATCTGGATCGGGAACGCTCAGAAGATGGTCGAGGTAAATATGCAGAAGATAGTGACCACCGAGCTGACGATCAAAGGTAACTATGTTTATGACTTCCAGGGTTTTGTCGAAAGCCTGAAGCTTCTGGAGGCGAAAAAAATAGATATCGCGCCTCTCATGACCAACGTCTATCCGCTCAGCGAAGGCGTTCGTGCCTTTAAGGATCAGGAAGAGAACAAAGAAGGAAAGATGCTGAAAGTCTTCCTTGAGAACTAAGGGTTCCTCACTTCACATCAACGAAGAGTACGGTAATGAAAAAAGTCGTTTTACTACAAACTAGCATGGTGTCATTCGATACCTTCAATCGTTTGTTTCGAGAAGTGATACCCGAGGCCGAGGTCTCGAATCTCGTCGACGAAGATCTCCTCGACACGTTGAACCGGAACCGGGGAATTACGCCCTCAATCATCCAGCGCATCGCCCAGTATTGTGTCGCTGCCGAGGCCGCGGGCGCTGACGTGATATTCAGCCAGTGCTCTTCGACTCGTGAAGGCATCGAATGTGCGCGGAAAATGACCCAGATTCCGATCGTGATGGTCGATGACGGCATGGCAGAGAAAGCCGTCACCATCGGCTCGCGAATCGGCGTTGCAGCTACCGCGGCGGCGACGCTCAAACCGACATCGGCGGCGCTCACGCAGGCGGCGCAGAGAGTGGGCAAGACGATTTCTGTCAAAACCTATCTGGCTGATGGCGCCTTGGACGTCTTGATGAAGGAAAAGAACCGCGAGAAACACGATCGGCTCGTTCTCGATTATCTCAGGGCGGCCGAGAAAGAGAATGACGTCATCGTTCTGGCGCAGGGCAGTATGGTCACCTTGGAGCCTTACCTTTCGGAGATGGCGGTTCCTGTGCTGACCAGTCCGCGCCTCGGCGTCGAGAAGGTACGCGAGATTCTGTTTCCCTGCCGGTGATGCACGCCCGAGCGCGGGCATCGGTTTGTACACAAGCGAGAATGACTGAATGGACGACCAAAAAATCAGGCACCTGCAGGCTACGGCTCAACAGCTTCGCCGCAACGTACTGGAAATGATCGGGATCGGAAAAGCCGGGCATTGGGGGGGCTCCAGCTCACTCGCGGAAACCATGGCGGTGCTCTATTTTCATGCCATGAGGGTAGATGCGCGTGAGCCATGCAACCCGGCGCGTGACAGGTTGGTTCTCTCGAAGGGGCATGCTGTGCTGATCCAGTACGCTGCGCTGTGCGAGCTGGGGTATTTCCCTCGTGAAGAGTTGAAGCGGGTAAAGAGCCTGGATGGCTTGCTCCAAGGGCACCCTGACCTGACGATCCCAGGCATCGAGGCGGTCACCGGGTCTCTTGGCCAGGGGCTCTCGATTGGCGTTGGCATGGCGTTGGCGCTTCGTCTTGAAAAGCGCCCGGCGCACGTCTTCGTGATCATGGGCGATGGAGAGCAATCAGAGGGCCAACTTTGGGAGGCAGCCATGGCTGCCAGCAACTTCGAGGTGGATAACCTTACGGCTTTCATCGATCTGAACCGGATTCAAGCAACCGGGCACACGGATGAAGTCTTCCGTATTCCCGATCTGGTGCAGAAATGGAACTCGTTTGGCTGGGAAGTGCTTAACGCGCGCGGGCACGACGTTACCAGCATTGCGGAGAACATCGACAAGGCAAGGTCCATCAAGGGCAAGCCAGCTCTGATAATCCTCGAGACGATCAAAGGGAAGGGGGTGTCGTTCGCCGAAAATACAGCGACATATCACAACGGGGTCTTTGACGATGCTCGATTCGCGCAAGCGATGCACGAAATCGCTCTGGCCACTGACATGAGAGAAGAGGTGGCGTGATGGAGACAAAAAGCCTGCGGCTAGCGTATGGCGAGGCGCTCGTCGAAGAAGGACGAGCCAACACGGATATCGTCGTGCTCGAAGCTGACCTTGGCAAGTCGACAATGTCCTGTCTCTTCAAGGATGCCTATCCGGAACGCTATTTCGAGATGGGCATTGCGGAGCAGAACATGGCATCGACGGCGGCCGGCATGGCGCTCGCCGGGAAAGTGCCCTTTTACAGCACCTTTGCTGTATTCGCGGCGGGGCGTGCCTACGACCAGATCCGTTGTGCCATCGCAATACCAGAGGCAAACGTGCGCATCTGCGGTTCAAGCTGCGGCCTTTCGGATTTTGGGGATGGCAAGACACACCAGTCGGTCGAAGATGCAAATATCATGTGTTCGATTCCCAACATGACCGTCCTTAATCCTTGCGATGCCGTTGAAACGCGCAAGATGGTTCGCGCGATGTTGTCGCACAAAGGCCCGGTGTATATCCGGATCAACAGAAACGAACTTCCGGTTTACACGGCTGCGGATACCGACTATGAGATTGGTCGCATGTACCGAATCCGTAAAGGATCGGATGTGGTGATCTTTGCCACCGGCTCCATGGTTTGGAAATCGATGCTCGCTGCGGACCTTCTCGAGGCCGCAGGAATTTCGGCCGAGGTGGTGAACGTGAGTTCGTTGAAGCCGCTCAGGAAGGAAGAAATCCTCAAATACACGCTCGGGAAGAAAGCGATTGTCACTGCTGAAGAGGCAAATCGCATCGGAGGTCTCGGCTGCGCGATTGCTGGCCTGATCATCGGCGAGGTTCACCTGCCTTTCGCCCAGGTAGCGATTGATGACCAATTCGGCACTTCGGCGTATGGCTACGATGAATTGCTTGAGCGTTACGGCTTGACGGAGCGACACATTGCTGAAGCGGCTTGCGGGGCGATAGCCAAACGGGCCATACGCCACTAGAAGATCAGCATTTTGGACAATCGGAGCAAAGGCGGAGGAACTCGATAACGCTCACGGGAGCGATGCCGGGAAAAGGACTTTGCGTCTTCAGGATTGCAGGGCGGTCTCGGTCGATTTGGCGGTTTTCAATCGAAACACGGTCAGTACTCATAAAAGGAGCGTCACATGGGAGCGTTGAACCGTCTGATCCATTTCGTGGAATGGATCTTGGTGGGGATGTTTGGGGTGATGGCGATACTGGTGTTTGGGAACGTGGTGTTGCGGTACGGATTCAACTCCGGGATTGTGTTTTCGGAGGAAGTGGCGCGTTTCATGTTCATGTGGCTGACGTTGATCGGAGCACTGATGGTCATGAAGGATCATGGCCACCTGGGCATGAGCAGCGTGGTGAGCCACTTTGGCGAGGCCGGGCAACGGATATGCCGGTTCCTGGCGGACCTGATGACCCTGATCTGCTGCCTTCTGCTGGCACACGGCACCTGGAAGCAGATGATCATCGGCATGGACGACCACGCCCCGGTGACCGGCATTCCGATGGGGATCGTTCAGTCCGCCCTGTTGATTTCCAGTGTCGGCATGTCGTTTGTCCTCGGATACGGCCTGTGGCGTCTTGTGACCCGGCGCATGAAGGCCGACGAACTTGTCCCCTTTAGCGGCAGCGTCGGCGAATAGGTCAGCGGAAGGAATAGAAATGACCATTGCCACCTTCCTCTTTTCATTGCTCGGAGCCATGGCGCTCGGAGCGCCCATCGCCTTCTCGCTTCTCATCTGCGGCGTTGCGCTGATGCTCCAGATGAACAACTTCGATACCCAGATCATTGCCCAGAACCTGCTCGAAGGAGCCAACAACTACCCGTTGATGGCGGTTCCCTTCTTCATGCTTACGGGCGAACTGATGAACGCGGGGGGGCTATCAAGGCGGATTGTCGAAGTGGCCGACGCTCTCGTTGGACATGTCCGGGGTGGGTTGGGCTACGTCGCGATCATTACGGCGGCCGTGGTCGCTAGCATCTCGGGTTCTGCCGTCGCGGATACCGCGGCTGTGGCCGCACTCCTTATCCCGATGATGCGCAACGCAGGGTACAACGTCCCACGGTCGGCTGGCCTGATCGCCTCGGCCGGTTGCATCGCCCCCGTCGTTCCGCCGTCGATCCCGCTCGTTGTCTTCGGAGTAACCACCCAACTTTCGATCACTAAGCTGTTCATGGCCGGCATCTTTCCCGGAATCCTGATGGCGCTGACTCTCTCCACCACCTGGTGGCTCGTCGCCAAGAAAGAACCGGGAGGCCGACAGCACGCCTTCGATCTTCGCCGTTTTCTTACGGCGTTGCGCAATGGCGTCTGGGCGCTGGTACTGCCCTTCGTTATCATCGGCGGCATGAAAGCCGGCGTATTCACCCCGACGGAGGCGGCCGTCGTCGCCGTTTTCTACTCACTGTTTACCGGCCTGTTTGTGTATCGCGAACTGGACTACCGCCAAGTGCCGAGCCTTATGCTCGCTGCGCTCAAGACCTCGAGCACCATCATGTTCCTGGTTGCCTGCGCGATGGTTTCCGCCTGGCTGATTACGATTGCCGACATTCCGGCACAGACCGTGGCCCTGCTCAAACCGTTCATGGACAGCCCGATCGTGCTGATGCTCGTGATCACGGTCCTGGTCATCATCGTCGGCACGGCGCTGGATCTGATGCCGACGGTGCTTATTCTGGGCCCTATACTGGTGCCGGTGGTCAAGCAGGCAGGGATTGATCCGTACTACTTTGGCGTCTTGTTCATCATGAACAATGCCATTGGCTTGCTCACCCCGCCTGTGGGTACGGTACTCAACGTTGTCGCGGGAGTATCGAAAGAATCGCTCGACAAGGTGATCACGGGGGTTTGGCCCTTCCTGCTTGCTGAAACCGTCCTCATGTTCATCCTCGTGCTCTTCCCCGCACTCGTTACCGTTCCCATGAAGTGGCTGATGTAACGCCGTAGCGCGCGTAATTAGACTTCGGCCGACGACGGGAAACCCCATCCGGATGTCGGCCGTTTTTTGAGCAGCCGCTTATGTCATCTTATGCTTCTCCGTACGCCTCAGCGGTACGAGCCGCTGTACATCTCTACCTTGGCGGCGTTTGCGCGCGTAACGTATCCCGGCCCGGAATCGATGTGGCGTTTGCCGAAGGAGCGCAACTCGATGTCGTAGTCGGACATCCGCTTGTGCAGCTTCATGTTGGTGTATAGGGCGAGCTTGTTGATCGAGAGATCAAGGTTCTTGTTGCGCAGGGTGATGGCCATCATCGCTACAGAGAGGTAGCCCTGAAGGTAGGGCTGCTGGTCGATTGCAAAGGCTATTTGTCCCGCTTTCACTGCGCTCGTGATGGCGTTCGAAAGATCGAAAGTCACGATGTATGGCTTTTTCTCGAGCTTGACGCTCTTCAACGCGGCGAGCGTCGCATGTGCCGGCTGCGGGCCGAGGGCGAGCAGCGCGTCCGCGGAGTTGCCGTGGGTACTAAGGTAAGCCGAGATTGCCGCCTCGATGCCCTTGTCGTCGGTCGGTAGCGTCAGTTCGTTCGCCTTCGATAGTCCCAGTCCCTTGGCAAAACCCTGGCAGCGCTCATGCGAGGCCGGGTTGTTGGAATAGTGGTTGAGGCACACGAACGACTTCACACCCTCCTGAGCGGCCCTTTGTCCCGCAAGAACACCAGCCTCGAATTCAGGCTGGCCGATATGCAGCAGGGCGCCGACCGACTCGCTCTGTTCGTACGTGCCGGAGTTGTAGGTGATGAGCGGAATCTTGTATTTCTGCGTGACGCGCGTCAGCGGGTCCTTGAGTACCTTGTAGTCACCGATCGTCGAGATGATGCCGTCCGGTTTCGATTCGGCCGCGGCGTCGATGATCTTTGCCATTTCCTCGATGCTGCCGTCCTTTGGATTGCGGAACTCGACGCGGACACCGTAGTCCTCCGCCGCCTGTTTGATCGAGTTGCGGATCGTGTTCCACCACGAGTCGGCGTCGGGTGCGTGGGAGATGAAGACGATCCGCTCCTCGGATAGCGCCATACCGTGCGGCAAGGCCAGGAAAACGGCCAGGATCGGTACGGCGCAAATGCGAGCCAAGTCTAGGCGCGATACTGCATTGAACATGTTGTTCCCCTCCATTGTTATCAGCGAAAAAGCGGTGGGCGCCCGGCGCAAGTAGGCCGTTTCTTGTTTTATGTGCCAAGACGCATGACGTTTGGCAGATTGATGCTCCCTCGGATCGATTATATCGATGGGTGATCGAACGGGAAAAAACTAATTCCCCCTCGATCTCGCACCCGTTCCGGAGGCGAGAAGAGAACGATCGGCTAATGGGAGCAACCCGGATGCGTCTCCAAGCGGTACGCGCAATTTTCTTGCGCGAGTTTGGTCTACCTTATGGGTGAAGGGGGAGAAGTCCATGCGAAGCGATACTCATCGCGGCGCATGGCTGAGTGCGAGAGCAAGGAGACGACAATGACAGCGGCGATCACGGCGGAACTGCGAAAGGCGATACGGGCCGCGTATCGCCGCGATGAAGCGGCCTGCATGGAGGACATCGGGCGCGAGGCCATGGCGGCCGAGTATGACCGGGGCGAGGCGCGTACCTTGGCCTTAACGCTGATCGAAAGTGTGCGCCGTCGGCGAGCGAGGGCCGGGGGCGCTGACCGCTTGATGCACGAATTCTCGCCCGATACGCGGGAAGGGGTGGCACTGATGTGTCTTGCCGAGGCTCTCCTGCGCGTTCCGGACGCGCCAACGGCCGATCGGCTCATCCGCGACAAGATCGGGTACGCCGACTGGAAATCACACCTCGGCAATCCCTCGCTCTTCGTGAACGCCGCGACTTGGGGGCTGATGCTCGGCAGCAAGTTGCTGACCGCGGACGACCGCGACGGCGAACGCGGTGTTCTCGGCAGCACGCTTGGCGGCATTCTCGCCCGCGGCGGCGAACCGGCGGTACGAGTCGGCGTCGAGTTCGCTGCGCGGCGATTGGCGCAGCAATATGTGATGGCGCCGACGATAGAAGCCGCGCTGGTGCGTGCCGCATCAGCGGAAGCGCGTGGGTACCGCTACTCGTTCGATGTGCTCGGCGAAGCGGCGATGACCGCCGAAGAGGCAGAGCGTTATGAGCGGGACTACGCGAAAGCGATCGAAACCGTCGGGCGCGCGAGCCGCGGCCGCGGGGTAAAGCTGGGGCCTGGCATTTCGGTCAAGCTCTCCGCGTTGCACCCGCGCTACACCCACCGTCAGCACGACCGCGTAATGGCCGAGTTGCTGCCAAGGCTGGTCGGGCTTGCCCGGCTCGCCCGGGAACACGACGTCGGGATATCCATTGACGCTGAAGAGGCCGATCGTCTTGAACTCTCGCTTGATCTTTTTGCCGCGCTTGCCGAGGAAAAGTCACTGTCCGGTTGGGACGGCCTTGGCTTTGTCGTCCAGGCCTACCAGAAGCGTGCCCCGTTCGTCGTCGATTGGTTGATCGATCTTGCGCGGCGCCGGAAGACACGGCTCATGGTCCGGCTGGTCAAGGGGGCTTACTGGGATAGCGAGATCAAGCGAGCCCAGGCCGACGGGCTGAGTGACTTTCCTGTCTTTACTCGCAAAGTGCACACGGATGTCGTTTATCTCGCTTGCGCGCAGCGACTGTTGCACGCCGCGGAAGCGGTCTATCCGCAATTTGCCACGCACAATGCCTATGCTGTCGCTGCACTTGCGCATATGGCGCGTGCGGCCCGGGTTGAGGATTACGAGTTCCAATGTCTGCATGGCATGGGCGAGACCCTTTACGACGAAATTGTCGGCAAGGAAAAGCTCGGAAAGGCTTGTCGGATCTATGCGCCGGTAGGTACCCACGACACTCTTTTGCCGTACCTCGTCCGTCGCCTGCTGGAGAACGGTGCCAACAATGCGTTCGTCCGCCAATTGGCCGACGCCTCAATTCCGCTCGACCGACTGGTCGAGGATCCCCTCGATACGATGCGACGGGAAGGCGAGGGGCCGCACCCGGCGATTCTGTTACCTGGGCAACTGTATGGCCCACGGCGATTGAATTCGGAGGGCGTCGACCTTTCGGACGATCCGACCATCGACCGACTCGGGGCGGCGCTGATGGGCCTGGCCGCGCAACGCTGGATCGCCGAACCGCTCGTCGCTGGGATGAACGCCTTCGGCACGGAACCGGGCCAAGCCGGCTTGGCTGCCGGCAGTTGTCGGGTCAGTCAACCCATCGTCAATCCGGCAGACCGGGACGATACCGTCGGCCGGGTTTTTGCAGCGACACCCGAACAGGCCGATATGGCCGTAACCCGGGCGGTCGAATTCGCCGACACCTGGTGGCGCACCCCGGTTGCGGAGCGCGCGGCGGCGTTACGCCGGGCAGCCGATTTGTTCGAGCGCGAACGCGACACCCTGATCAGCCTGTGCATTCGAGAAGCCGGCAAGACCTGGAGCAATGCAATCGCTGAAGTGCGCGAAGCGGTTGACGCCTGCCGTTATTACGCCGAGCAATTGATCGAAAGCGGCGACCGACCGGGGTCGACATGGGCGGGTTCCGGCGAGGGAGTGGGACGACATCCGCAGGAAGGTGTTCGCCGTCCTGCCGGAAGCGGCTTCGCGCGGCACGAGGCCCCGCTTCCGCGCAACGCGGCGCGTACCGTGTTCGATGAGCTTCTCACCGAAACTCACGGTTCGCCGTTGCTCGCCTACCCCGAGCGCGGCCGCCTGCCCAGCGGAGAACCGGCCCCGGGGCCGGTGGTATGCGTCAGCCCGTGGAATTTCCCCTTGGCGATTTTCGTCGCGCAGATTGCCGGCGCATTGGCGGCCGGCCGTACCGTCATTGCCAAACCGGCCGGACAGACACCACTCGTTGCCAGCTTCGCCGTTGAACGTCTGCGCGAAGCCGGAATTCCCGACGCGGCGCTTCAGTTTCTTCCTGGCAGCGGGGCGAGTGTGGGGGCACCGCTGATTGCCGACGAGCGGGTCAGCGGTGTCCTGTTCACCGGTTCTACGGAAGTGGCGCGAGGTATCGAGCGAACGTTGGCGACCCGGCCTGGCAGTTGCCTCATTGCCGAAACCGGCGGGCAGAACGCAATGATCGTGGACTCCACGGCGCTCCCCGAGCAGGTCGTGGCCGACGTGCTGGCCTCGGGCTTCGACAGCGCGGGTCAGCGCTGTTCGGCGCTGCGCGTGCTCTGCCTGCAGAACGACATCGCCGAGCGGACTTTGACGATGTTGCGTGCGGCGATGCGCGAGTTGGCCGTTGGCGATCCGGCTCGGTTGGATACCGATGTGGGGCCCGTGATCGACGCGGCGGCGCGCGCCGCGCTGCTTGCTCACGTGGAGACAATGCGCCATCGCGGAAAAAGAATTTATGAGGTCGATTTGCCCGATGCTTGCGGCGCGGGCTGTTTCGTTCCGCCGACGCTGATCGAGATCGATTCGCTCGCCGAACTTGAGCAGGAAGTGTTCGGGCCGATAGTCCATGTGCTGCGCTTCGACGCCGGACGACTCGACGAACTGATCGACGCGATCAATGCCACGGGATACGGCCTCACGCTCGGCATTCACAGCCGCATCGACGAAACCGTGCGACGTATTTCGAGCCGGGTACACGTCGGGAACGTCTATGTCAATCGCAACATGATCGGCGCGGTTGTCGGCGTTCAGCCCTTCGGTGGCGAAGGGCTGTCGGGAACCGGCCCCAAGGCGGGCGGCCCGCTTTACGTACACCGTTTGCTCGGCAGCGAGAACGTCCTGCCGGCCGATTACGGCGCCGTACGCGAAGCGGACCCGCTGCACGGCGACACGTTGTTCTCGCGTCTGACGAAGTGGGCATTCTCGAGCGGACGGCGCGATCTTGTTCGCTATTGCACGGCCTATGCCGAGCTAACGCCCTTCGGTGCGCGTGTCGACTTGCCCGGGCCGACGGGGGAACGCAACACGCTGACCTTCGCGCCGCGCGGGCGTTTGCTGTGCGAGGCGAGCGACGCGGGGAGGTTATTGAACGCCCTGGCGGCCGCTTTCGCCACGGGCAACGAAGTAGCCGTCCCCGACAACTCGGTGGCAAGGTCGATACTGGCGAACATCCTGCCGCGTGACATCGCTTCGCGGATCATGGTTCGTACAGTGGAAGAAGCCGCTGGCCTGGCCGGCGTCCTGTGTGCAGACGCCACGGCGGAGGCAGCTTGGCGAATGCGGTTCGCGGCGGAGGAAGGGCCGTTGCGCCCTGTTTACACGCCGGGACCGGCAACCGGCCTGTACCCCCTTTACCGGATGATGGTCGAGCGCGTGGTGAGCGTGAACACGACGGCGTCGGGAGGCAACACGAGCCTGATGATGCTCGGCGCCTGAGGTACGGTTCGGGCCCCGGGGGGCGGACAGCCGGAACCGTACCGAGTCGCAGGTGCGACTCTAGGCGTCGATGTCGTCGGCGAGCAAGCCGCGCTTGTTGCGGATACCGGCTATGGCGCCGGCAACGAAAATGACGAGCGCTACCACCAGCAGGCCGCAGGCGAGCGGGCGACCGAGGAAGCCGAGCGGGCTGCCGTAGAAGTAGATCAACGACTGCACGAGCGAGTTCTCGATCATCTTGCCGAGCACGAACGTGAGCACGATGGGGGCCATCGGGATGTCGATCTTCTTCATGATGTAGCCGATGACGCCGAACACGATCATCACCCAGATATCCCAAATACGGTTGCCGGTGCAGTAAGCGCCGACCACCGACACAATGACGATGCCGGGATACATGAACGCCGGCGGGATCATGGCCACCTTGCCCCAGATGCGGGCGAGCGGCAGGTTCATGATCAGGAGCATGACGTTGCCGATGAACATGCTGGCAATCACGGCCCACACGAAGTTGGCGTTGTTCTGGAAGAGCATCGGTCCGGGCGTCAGGCCGTGCATGATGAACGCGCCGAAGAGGATGGCGATCGTCGGCGAACTCGGGATGCCGATCGTAAACAGCGGAATCAATGCGCCACCGCAGTACGAGTTGTTCGCCGTCTCCGGCCCCGCGACGCCTTCGATGGCGCCTTTGCCGAAACGCGACGGATCCTTGGCGAGCTTTTTCTCGATCGAGTACGACAGGATCGCCGGGATGACCGAGTTGGAACCGGGGATCAGGCCGATCAGGAAGCCGAGGCCCGTGCCGCGACCGATCGCCTTCAGCGTCGGCAGCCATTCTTCGCGCTCGGGGAGCAGCTTGCCGACCTTGGGCAGTGCACCGAGGTGCATGGCCTGTTCCATCCCGATCATGACTTCCGAGATGCCGAACAGCCCCATCGAGATGACGACGAAGTCGAGGCCTTCGACAAGGTTCGGCTCGCCGAACGTGAAACGCAGGTTACCGGTGAGCGGGTCCATGCCGACCAGCGACAAGCTCAGGCCGATGAGCATCGAGATGAGGCCGCGCAGCAGTGACTTGCCCATCAGGCCGACAACCATGACGAGGCCGACGACCATCAGCGCGAAGAACTCCGGAGGACCGAAACCCAGAGCCATTTCGGCGAGCGGCGGGCCGATGAAGACGATGCCGAACATCGAAATCGTCCCGCCGATGAACGAGCCGATCCCGGCCACTCCCAGCGCCGTACCGGCCCGGCCTTGACGTGCCATCGGATACCCGTCGAAGCAGGTCGTCACGGAGGCCGCTTCACCGGGTGTGTTGATCAACACCGAGGTGACTGTGCCCCCGTACATCGCACCGTAGTAGATGCCGGAAAGCATGATGATCGCCGGGATGGCGTCCATCGAAAACGTGATCGGGAGGAGAAGAGCGATGCCGGTCGTCGGGCCGAGGCCGGGCAGAATGCCGACAAGCATTCCGATGGTGACGCCGAGCAGGCAATAGAACAGGTTCCACCCCATCATCGCCGTGTTGAAGCCGTCGAGCAACGGCATGATCGAATCCACGCTACCTCCTACCAGCCAAAATCGTTAACGGGCAGTGATACGCCCAGCAGGGTCTGGAAGGCCACGAGAAGCAACACGGCCACCAACACCGACGACGCCAATGCGAAATACCATTTGAATTTGCGCATGGTCATGAGAAAGATGAGCTGAGTCGCCGCGACGACGAATCCAACCGTCTCGACGACCAGAGCGAAGATGCACAGCCCGCCGAGCATCAGGAAGATGTCAGCGCGTGCATGGGCGGGCGGCCACAGATCGGCGAGCTTCACGCTCTCGTCCTGCGCCGCACTCTTGGCCGAATCCCAGATGTAGCAAAGAGAAACGACAAACAGAATTCCGCTCAGCCAGAGCGGCAGGAATCCCGGGCCGGGGCCCATGGGATTCGAATAATTGAGCGTCAGGGACTGCTGGAACAGCACGCCTGAATAGGCCAGCAGACATACCCCCGCCCAGACACCGGCATTCTTGATCAACGCTAAACCTCCGAGAAGCGGCGCCCGCGCGGCGCCGCGCATTTCCCTGTTTCCGCTTCCGCCGGGCAGGCGGCGGTTTGAGCCACTGTCGGCCGCTTGCCCGGGGACTTGCCTTTTATTTCTTGTTGATGCTTTCGACGACAGGCTGCAGAACTTTCATGTCGGCTTCGACCATCGCCTTGAAATCGGCGGGGTTCTTGTACTCGATGCCGAGGAACGACTTGTTCATGAACTCCACGAACTTGGGATCCTTGACCGCCTGCGCGACGGCGTTCTCCAACACCTTGGTCACCTCGTCCGACGTCTGCGGCGGTACGGCGATGCCGCGATAGGTGCCGCAGAAGATGCTGAGACCGCGCTCCTTGAAGGTCGGTACGTCCTTCAGTCCTTCGACGCGCTTCTCGGCCATCACGGCGAGCGGGCGCAGCTTCCCGGCTTCCACCTGGGCCTTGATCTCACCCGGGTTGTAGATGCCGAAATCGGAACGCCCGCCGAGGATTTCCGTCATTGCCGGCGCGGCACCCTGGAAGGGCACGGTAACGAAATTGACGCCAGCCTCGATGGAGAATTGCACGCCGTAGAAATTCGGGGCCGAGGCGGCAGCGAACTTCAGCTTGCCCGGGTTGGCCTTCATCGCGGAGATCAGATCTTCGATCGTCTTGTACGACGACTCGGACGAAACCACGACCACTTCCGGATCGACGTTGACGTTGCCGACGTATTTGAAGTCGAGCGTCTTGAAGGGGGCCTGACCGAGCATCGGCAGGATGGCCACTTCACGCGTGACCATCGTGATCGTGTAGCCGTCCGGCTTGGCGCGCAGGCCTTCGTTCATGCCCACGGCGCCGGCGCCGCCCGTCTTGTTCACCACGACGACGTCCTGCTTCAGGATGTTCTTCATTGATTCGGCAAGCACGCGTCCGACAGCGTCTGTGCCGCCGCCGGCGGCGTAAGGCACGATAAGCTGAATCGGTTTGCTTGGGTACTTGTCCGCGGCTTGCGCCGTGGTCGTGAAAGCGGAGAACGCGGCCGAGATGGCCAACAGGCCGGCCGGCAACAACGACAATTTTCTTTTCATTTCGACACTCCTCTATCGGCTGGTTGAATTACGGAGCGGGGGTTTGCCCGCTGGGGTTCGAACTCCGCTGGAAACACGCGGCACATGCCGCAGGCATTCCATCGCTCGGCAACGTCACAGGGCTTCTCCCAGATTCTTTTCGAGAATCGCCCGTACGCGCTTCTTGTCATTGTCCTGAAGCGGCTTGAACGGTCCGCGGCAGGCGCCGCAGTCGACGCCGCGCAAGGTCATCGCGTACTTGACGGCGCTGAAGACGCCAACCTCGACCATCGTCTCGATGATCTCGTTCGCTTCGCGCTGCAAGCGGAAAGCCTCGGCGTTGCGGCCCGCCTGGAACGCATCGCGGAGGATGATGAACTTTCTTGCCATGAAGTTCACCGTGCTGCCGATCATCCCCGTGGCCCCCATGGAGAGTCCGGAGAGGAAGGCTTCGTCATAACCGTTGAGCGCGATCAACTTGGGGTTGTGGGCCAGCACGCGCTCCAGTTCGTACATGTTGGTGTTCGTGTGCTTGAGCGCAACGACCCGCGGGTGCTTGAACAATTCGCGGATCGGCCCCTGCGTCATGTTGATCCCCGTAAATGCGGGGATGTTGTAGACGACGAGCGGCATATCGGAGGACTCGATCAGATCGAGGTAATACGCGATGACTTCCTCTGTCGTGTATTTGAAGTAGATCGGCGGCACGGACGATATCGCATCGGCGCCATTTGCCTTGGCGTGCAGTGTCAGGCGCCGCGCCGCGTCGGTGCCGCCAGCTCCCGTGTGCACGATGACGTTCACGCGGCCGGCCGCGTGGTCGAGTACGGTCTCGGCAACGCACTTACGTTCGTCTTCGGTGAGCAGGAACGATTCGGCAGTCGAGCCGCCGACATAAAGGCCGTCGACACCCTGATCGATTTCGAAATCGACAAGTGTCTTCAGGACGCTGTAATTGACCTCGCCGTTGGGCGCCATCGGCGTCGGCAGGGCAGGGTAGATGCCGTTCAGGTTCTTCATCGCGCGCTCCCGTTTACCAAGCCGTCCAGCCGCCGTCGACGACGAGGTTGGAGCCCGTCATGTAGCGCGATGCGTCGGACGCGAGGAAAACGAGCGCGCCGTTGAATTCGTCTTCTTCTGCCATGCGGCCCATCGGCATGCGCTGGCAATAGTTGGTCTGGAATTCCTTGTCCTGCGTGTCGCGGCGCACGCCCGACGGCGTGAGGATGTTGACGCGCACGCCCTTACGGCCCCAGTACGTGGCCAGATAACGCGTGAAGTTGTACAGGCCGGACTTCGATGCGCAGTAAGCCACCGGTTTGACGAAGGGGGTGCCGGTCTTTTCCGCCTTGTAGGCGTAGATGTCCTGAACCGGCGAGAGCATGCCGTAGATCGAACCGATGTTGATCACCGAGCCGCGCCCTTCGCGGGCCATTGCGCCGCCGATGACCTGGCAGCACAGGAAGGTACCCGTCATGTTCACTTCAAGCACTTCACGCCACACATCTTCCGGGAATTCCTCGAACGGACCGGAGACTTCGGGCGGGGCACTCGGCTGCGTATCGAGGCCGGCGTTATTCACCAGCACGTGCGGAACGCCCCATTTGGCGACCACTTGCTCCAGGCCGGCTTTCACGGAGGCCTTTTTCGTTATGTCTACGGGGCAGAAGATGACGCGTCCGGTATCGACTGGGAAACGCTCACGCAATACTGCTTCATCCGGGATGCGGCGGTTGAAGATGGCGACCCGCGCCCCGCGGTCGATGAGTTCCAGGGCGAACTGGCGGCCGATCTGGCCAAGGGCGCCGGTAACGACGACTATGCGGTCGGTGAGGTCGAAGACGTCTTTGCGGTTCATTGGATACCTTTCTTTTCCTTTCTTGTTGCGTTGCGAGAGCCCTTCAGTGCCAGGGTAGCCGGCTACGGTTCTCGGTGTTTCGTGTCGTCGTCGGACGGGTAGGGCGCTATTGGCCAGCGCCGAGCGACATGTCCTCCAGCGCCTTGAACAGGTGGCTCTTCATGTAGCGCTGGGCCCCAGCCGAATCGCGTTTCTGCAAGGCGGCGACGATTTTCCGGTGCGGCCCCACGGCGTTGCGGGCGTGTGTTTCCACCCGGAACGTCCGTTCTCGGAAATCTCTGAACGCCTCGATGACGAGGTTATTCAGGTCGATCAGGAGTAGGTTGTGGGAGGCTTCGCCGATCGCTCCGTGAAACCTCGCATCGAGGTCGCCGAGCTTTTCGCCGATGGCTTCGGTGAACGGTCCGGAAGCGAGTGTGGCTTCGTATTCCTTGCGGATGGCGTCGATCTGCGTGATGTCTTCGTCGGTGGCGCGTTCCACGGCGAGGCGCACGGCGAGCGGCTCGAGCTGCATGCGCACTTCGATCAGGTCGGCTACTTCGGTCTTGCGGCTGCCGAGCCACGAGAGAATCCGATGCACCGGCGTTTCAAGCGTCTTGCGCTTGAGGAAGGCGCCGCGCCCCGGCTCGATCTTGACGTAGCCCATCACCTGCAGAGCCTTGATCGCTTCGCGTACCGTCGAACGGCCGACACGTAATTGATCGCACAGATCCATCTCGGTCGGGAGCTTGTCGCCTTCCTTGATCGCATCCGTCAAGAAGAACTTTGTCAGTTCCTTCACCACCATGTCAGTTTGCGACACGCGCTTGATCGGTTCCATGCCCGTCCCGTTATTTTGTCAGATTGTCTGATGTCATGCTGTCGGGCGAAAGATTAGCGCTGGTTCCGATACGAGGTCAATCGATTTCTTGCCGTACGCCACCCTTTTTGCTCTTGTATTCCAGGTAAAACAGTTGGTTACGTTTTGTTCGTCAAGCTTTGTCGAGGGTCCGAAACGTAAGTCTCGGCCGTTGGCGAGGGTCTGGAGTCCAGATCTTTCGTCAAGAACGTCGTTGAAGCGGGGTCTTACGCGGGGACAAATGGCCGGTTTCTCTTTCTCTTTCCTGGACGTCGTTTGCGGCTGAGGGGCGACCAGGCATGCAACTGAACGGCGCTTTTCGGGTCCGTCACTCCGCGAGATACTGAAGGCCGCACCGGTCACAACCGGAGCGGCGCATCTGACGGAGGAAACGACATGGAATACAGAAGACTGGGCAAGACGGGATACAACGTATCGTCGGTTTCCCTCGGTACGTGGCAAGTCGGTGGCGGCTGGGGCGAGCCTTTCGACGACGCGCTGGCCGAGCGCATCATCGAGGGAGCGATCGAACGCGGCGTGAATTTCATCGATACGGCCGACGTGTATGGCAACCGAGCCAGTGAAGCGGCGGTCGGCCGCGTCGTCCGCCGTGTCAAGGCGCGGCATGGTGACCGGGTTTACGTGGCTACCAAGTGTGGTCGTTTCATCAACCCGCACATTGATGCAGGTTACACACCCGCTGCGTTGCGCGGTTACGTCGAAGATAGTCTCCGCAACACGGGCCTGGAGGCGCTGGACCTGATCCAGTTGCATTGTCCGCCAACGCCTGTCTATTACCGTCCGGAAATATTCGAGTTGTTCGACACACTGAAGGCCGAGGGCAAGATCCGCCAACTCGGCGTGTCGGTGGAGAAGGTCGAGGAGGCATTGAAAGCAATCGAGTACCCGAATGTCGCCACGGTCCAGATCATTTTCAACATGTTCCGCCACCGTCCTTCGGATCTGTTCTTCCGCGAGGCGGAGCGCCGCGATATCGGCATCATCGCCCGCGTGCCGCTGGCGAGTGGCCTATTGACCGGGCGGTTTGGACGCGACACGACGTTCGGCGCGGATGATCACCGAACCTTCAATCGAGAAGGGGCCGCATTCGACAAGGGCGAGACGTTTTCAGGCGTCGATTATGGTCAGGGGCTTGCCGCCGTCGAGGCGCTCAAGGCAATCCTTCCTCCGCAACCCGGCCTCGCCGCGTGGGCTCTGCGGTGGGTATTGATGTTCCCGGAAGTGTCGACGGTTATTCCGGGAGCCTCGCGCGTCGAACAGATCGAAGCCAACCTCGCCGCCGCCGACTTGCGCCCGCTAACGCCTGCGGAGATGGACGCCGTGGCTGGCGTCTACGAGCGATTGATCAAACCAAGCGTACATCACCTCTGGTAACGCGGTCGGCGAGCTATGGCTACGGGCTTGCTTATACCGCCGCCTATGCGGCCGGTGTGCAGCACGTGAGGTTGTGCCCGGCTTCAAAATGCGGTTGAGGAGGACGCGCGCGTCCTCTTTGGGTGGAACTGTGTGGCTTCTTGCCGCAAATGCTTGCAGTCCTCCTCAACCGCGTGTTTTGGTAAATTTCTTCTGATACGGTTCGATTTCGGAACTATTTTTCGCGAATTCGTTCTGAAAGCATTGCACACGTGTGCTTCGTCTTCTAACATCAAGAAAACAGAGTGCAGAAGCGGTCTAGAAGAGCGGTGCATGAATGATAGGACTCGGGCAGGGAGTTGAAAAAAGCCAAAATTAGGCGCTAAATCCTTTTTTATAAAGGGATAAAAGAGGGCGTAAGCAACAGAGTTGAGGTCGGTCAAATCGCAGATCGTGGGCAAGAGCGGCATCCTGTAACCGGTTCGTAACCTTCGTCTGCCACGCTGTCGGCATTGGACAGGTGTGCAATCTACGAAAAGAACGGCGAACAAGATGCGAACGGTAGTCGGCGGCAATGAATCGGGGGGAACGATGGGGGCGGAACCAATCATCTCTTTACGCGGCTTGCGGGTGGCCTACGGGAGTAACGAGGTACTCAAGGGCATCGACCTGGCGATCACACCGGGCAGTTTCGTCGCGCTGTTGGGCGCTTCGGGCTGCGGGAAGACCACGCTGCTACGCACGCTCTCGGGGTTTACACCGGCCAGCGGCGGTTCGATCACCGTCAACGGGCGCGACATCCAGAACGAGCCGCCGGAACGTCGCGGCATGGCCATGGTTTTCCAGTCGTATGCTTTGTGGTCGCACATGAGCGTGGCGCAGAACATGGGCTATGGCCTGAAGCTGCGCCGTGTGCCGCGTGAAGATATCCGCCGCCGCGTCGACGCCTTGCTCACCATGCTCGGTCTTGAAGGGTATGGCGATCGCTCGGTCACCGAGCTGTCGGGCGGCCAGCGCCAGCGCGTGGCGTTGGGACGGGCCTTGGCCGTGGAGCCTCAAATCCTGCTGCTCGATGAACCGCTGTCGAACCTCGACGCCCGTATCCGCCTGCAGATGCGACACGAGATCCGTTCGATCCAGCGTCATCTCGGCGTGACGGCAATCCTCGTCACCCATGATCGCGAGGAGGCGATGGTGATGGCGGATCAGGTCGTCATCCTCGATCAGGGAAAGATCGCCCAGATCGGCTCGCCGGAGGAGGTCTACCAGCGGCCGCAGACACCGTATGTCGCGTCCTTCATGGGCGCGGAGAACATCGTCGCATGCGAGACGATTCGTGATGCGGCCTCGATGACCCTGCGTCTCGCGCATACGCCGCAGGTCGCCGTCCGCCTCGACGAAAACGCGTTTTCGGTTCCCGCCGGTCCGGTGCAAGTGCATTTCCGTAGTGAGATGGCATCGCTCGGCGCGGCGGGCGACGCGCCGGACAACTGCCTGCGCATTCCCGGCACGATTACCCAGGCGAGCTACCTCGGCGGCGGCTATCGCTGCGAGATCAAGACCGACTGCGGCCACTTCTTCATCGACCATCCGCGGCCGGCACAGATCGGCGATGCCGCCACCATCAACATCCCTGTTTCGGCCTTGCACGTTTTCGTCCGCCCCGGGAATACCGAAGTCCCGCGGCCGTCCTGAGCCGTCACCCCAACGCCTCGCGACGACTGCATTTGCAGCACGGCAGCACTCAACTCCGAAGGAGAGAACTATGAAACGGTTGCACCGAACGCTGGTCGTCTCAGCCCTTATGACGCTGGGCGTATTGTCGGGAAGCGCGAATGCGCAAGTCACGCTCAATGTCATCAGCGGCGGGTCGCAGAACATGGTCGACTATGTGACCGACTATCTTGGCCCGCTATTCGAGAAGCAGAATCCGGGCGTTAAGGTGAGCGTGGTCGGGACCGGCCCCGACGACGCCGGTTCGCAGAAGATGCTGGAAAAACTGCTGGCGCAGAAGAACGCGGGTCTTGCCGTATGGGATACCGACGTCATTGTCCCGAACCAGCAGAAGACGGGCGAGATGGTCAAGGAAGGCTTGTTGATGAAGTACCGCGACAGCATTCCGACCGGCAAATACGCCATCAGCCAGTCGGCCAAGCAGGCGCTCGGCGTGAACGTCGACGGTTACGTAATGCCGATGTTCGAAAGCCAGACGGCCCTCGCGTACAACCCGGATCTGATCAAGACGCCGCCGTCCTCCTTCGATGAATTGCGCGCCTTCGTCGCCAAGAACCCGAAGAGTTTCGGCTACAACGGGCTGAAGGGTGGCATGTCGGGCGTGGCCTTCGTCGTCGGCTGGATGTATGCCTACGGCGGCAACCCCGAGGTCATCCAGCAGGGGCCGTACGACCAGAAAGCGTTGGCCGGTTGGGACAAGGCGTTTTCCGAACTGAAGGCGTTCAACCAGCAGGTGGTGTTCACGCCGGGTAACGCGGGCACGCTCGACATGCTCAATCGCGGCGAGATCGCCATGGGCCCGGTGTGGGTGGATATGTTCCAAACGTGGAAGGCCGAAGGCCGCCTGGCGCCGAACCTGAAACTCAAGATCCTCTCGCCGGGAATGCCCGGGCAGCCTTACTACTACGCGATTCCGGCCAAGGCGAAGAACGTCGAGCTGGCGAAGAAGTTCATCGCGCTGGCGACGAGCCCCGAAGTACAGGCTGAAGGCATCGTCAAGCGCTTCAATTGGTATCCGGGCATCGATGCCAACGTCGTCAAGCCGGCACTCGATACGAAGACCTGGAACCAGCTGTTCGTCGATGTGACGCCGGAAGACCTGGCGAAGAATGCCAAGCCCTTCCCGCTGGCGCCGTTCTTCAAGGACATGCGCGAACAATACGAAGCCAAGGTGCAAAACTGATGGATACGCCCCGCCTGCGCAAGAATCTTCCGCTCGTAGCCCTGCTGCTGCCGGCTTTGCTGATGGTGGGGCTGCTGTTCGTCTATCCGCTGCTGTTCTCGCTCGCCTATGCCTTTCGCAACGAAGGTACGGGCGGGTGGGATCTTAGCAACTTCACCAAGGCGTTTGCTCTCTACGGCGCCGACGTATCGCTGACGATCGGCGTCACGCTGCTGTCGACGGCGCTTGTCGGCGTGCTTGCGGTGGCGGTCGCCGGCTACCTCACGCTTGGTGAGAATCCTCGTGCCGTCGCGGTGCTGCGCTGGATCTACCGCTGGCCGATGTTCATTCCGTTCGTTGTCGCCGCACAGCTCATGCGTACTTTCCTCGCCAAGAGTGGCATGCTCAATAACACCTTGATGTCGCTTGGGCTCATCGAGCCGCTCAACGCCATGAGCCTTCTCGACTGGCGCGGCGTCGTCGTCACTTTTGTCTGGAAACAGCTGCCGTTCGCTGCCTTGCTGATTGCCGGCGCCATGGCGTCGATGGATCGATCGCTGATGGAATCGGCGCGCGGGCTCGGCGCAGGGCGCTTGCGGATCCTGATTGAAATCGTCCTTCCGCAGGTGAGCGCGACGGTTTGGGTGAGCCTCATCCTGTCGTTCGTCACCATGCTTTCCGCACTGTCGGTGCCGATGATGATCATCGCCGGCACGCCGACCATGATCACCGTCGACATGGCGTGGCGGGTCAATTCGTACGGCGACTACGGCGTTGCCAACGCGCTGGGCTTTATCTCGTTTGCCTTGAGCGGCGCGGCGGCGTGGTTCTACCTGCGGCAGGGCGTACGCGAAGGAGGGAAACCGGCATGACGCTCAGTCAATATCCTCTCCCGCGTTACCAGATACCCGGCGTCGTCGGGACATTGGTTCGCTATGCGTTGATTGGGCTTTTTGCCGCAGCCGTCTTTGGTCCGCTGCTCAACATGCTGATCTGGACCGTGGCCGAAGCCTGGTACTTCCCCGCCAAGTTGCCGTTGCGTTGGGGATTCGCGTTCTGGACGAAAGTGTTCCGGCCCGAAGCCGGTGCGATGAAAGCGCTCTACACGAGCATGGTCATCGCCTGTTTAACGGTCGCGCTCAGCCTCGTGCTCGCCATTCCCGCCGGATACGCGCTCTCGAAGCGCAGCTTGCCGCTGCGCAGCCTGTTCCTGCTTTTCTTTCTGCTGCCGCAGGCATTCCCCACGGTCGCGGTGCACATGAACATCGCGCGGATTTTTTATGGGTTCGGGCTGACCGGTACCATCTGGGGCGTGATGCTCGTGCACGCCATCCAGGGCCTCGTCTTCGCCGTGTGGATCGCCTCGGCCGCCTTTGCCGCGATCGGCGAGGAGCAGGTCGAGGCCGCGCGCAATCTCGGCGCCACACCGCTGCGCGCGTTCATGACCGTTTCCCTGCCGCTTGCCGCGCCCGGCCTTATGGCCAGCGCCATCTTCGTGTTTCTGATTTCGCTCGACGAATTCTCGGGCACGTTTTTCGTCGGGGTTCCCGACATACGCACGCTACCGCTCACCATGCTCAATGCCGCGCTCGAAGGGAACTATCAGATCGCGTCGATCACGGCGTTGCTGCTGCTCGTGCCTTCGATCCTCTTCATGCTCTTCGTCGAACGCTTCTTGAAGGCCGACGTGCTGGCGAGCGTCGGGAAGTGAAAGACGCCATCGCCGTCAAGGAACAGGAACAACACGAAATGAACGCGGAATGCTCGATATGGTTGCTTCCCGAAGCGGCACAGGAAGAGGAACTGAGAAAGACGATCGCCGAACTCTCGCCATTGCTCGGCGAACCGCCCTTTGCGCCTCACGTCACGATACAGGGCGATCTGTCATGGAGTGCCGAGGACCTGGACGGGTCGCTCACTCGATTGGCGACCATGCTTCCGCTACAGCGCTGGCGGGTGAAAGACGTCGAGTGCAGTGAGCATTTTTTTCGCTGTCTCTACCTGCGTTTTGTAGACCAGCCAGCCTTCCCCACCATGCAGGAATTCGCCAAGAATCTGAGTCGGACGGTTGTCGGCCTCTCCCCATTCCCGCACCTTAGTCTGGCTTACGGGAGTGCCGACGATGAAACGCGCCGCTTGCGCGACGGCTTGGCGCGCACGTTTGCCGGTCAGGAAATCGTCTTCGACCGGATTGCCGTCTGTCGCTCGTCGAAGGATGTCCCGATCGATAAGTGGCAGGTTCTCAGGGAGTATCGCTTTTCCGGTAAATGAAGGCGTGGCGGGTGCGAGGCGAATGGGCAATGCCGTTTCGCCTCTATCGCTCGTCTTACTCAAGTCAGATGCTGAGTTGAGTTGGCCGCTGCGATCGTGAGGGGAATCGAGACAAAGGCGTAGCTCGACACCACGAACAAAGTGCCGGCGATGACGGCAACCAATTGCTTGAAAAACACAGTTTCGCGAAGTTTCATCGGTTTGTTCCTCCAACGACGTGAATGCGTCGGTTCGTTCCCGTCGAGCGGGATCGTTTGCCGAAGCGTGATCGTATTGTGTGGAACAGCCGCTGAACGAATCATGAACCGCGCGTTGTGGTGGCATTCAGCTTCGGCAGACGGGCCGCGAGCGAGATCAGGCCAGTGTTGGAGGGAGGGCATTCAAGAATGCCGTTTTTTGCGCTATAGCTTTTCCGGTGAGGGCGAAGCCGAGCAGGTTGTCGTGCTCGTCAGCGAAGCGAGCGACGATCCCTTCGGCATCGGAGTCGACGGTCCACGTACCCGCGGCGCCGGTGGCCGGAGGCGAAGCTACCACAGGGATGGCCGGTGTTTTGACCACGATCGGCATGGCGGGATAACGCAGCGTCGCCTCCTGGCCGGCGAGGTGCGCGGCCAATGTTCGGGCGGACTGAAGAAGCGGCATGACGAAGGGCAGCAGTTGTCCTTCAACCTCTGCGACATCGCCCAGGGCATAAATGTCCGGCTCACTGGATTGCAGTTGGCGGTTGACGACGATGCCGCGGTTCGTCTGCAAGCCTGCTGTCCTGGCCAGATCCGTGCGCGGTCGCAGACCCACAGCCGATAGCACGACCTGGGTGGTTAACCGCTCACCGTCGCCGAGTTCCAGCTGCACGCCCTGGCCGCTCTCGTAGACGGCGTTTACCGATACGCCTAGACGAAAGCGTACGCCCTCGCATGACAACGCATCACGTACCCGTGCCCCCACTTCCGGGGGAATCAGGCGGCTAAGCGGTTGCGCATCGGGAGCCACGACGTCAACGAGATATCCCGCGCGAGCCAGATCATTGGCGAATTCACAGCCGATCAGGCCAGCCCCGATGATTGTCACGCGTTCGGCGTTCGCGAGCGTCTCCCGAAAACGGGCATAGTCCGCCAGGTCGTTGACCGACAGCACTTGATCGACCGCGTCGCCCTGTAGTGATAGACGCAGCGGATCGCTCCCGGTCGCCAGCACGAGTCGTCGATAAGCCACAGTGCCGCCCGTCGTGGACACGGTGTGGGCTATGGGGTCGATCGCTGTCACCTGGGTAAATGCCATGACGTTTACATCAAGCTGCTCGGCCATGGCCGAGCGTGTAGCCGAAATGAGCTGAGCCGCCGTCTTGCCGTTGCTCAGCGCATTCGACAGCATCGGCTTGCTGTAATAGTCGCCGCTGTCGCGAGTAATGAGCGTGACAGGCATTCGAGCGTCGAGCTTGCGGAACTCGCGAGCCAGCGACCAGGCGGCCAAGCCCGATCCGATGATCACCAGGGCGGAAGCTCCGCGAGTTGCGCGTTGGTGCGGATCGCTCATCCGACCTCAACCATCGTGAAATCGGCTTTGCCCACGCCACACTCCGGGCAATGCCAGTTGTCCGGTACATCGGCCCAGCGTGTGCCGGGCGCGAGGCCGTCTTCGGGCCGGCCGGCCGTCTCGTCGTAGATGAATCCGCAAGCCACGCATAGCCAAGTTTTCATGAAAAGGCTCCAGTAACGTGTTCGGTGAAGGGGGGCGGAGATCGACGGTCAGTCATCATCGTCGTGTCCGCGGTGATGCGTAGCGCCGGCCCCGGGAGTATTGAGCACCGAGCCGCGGTCCATCCCCGGAATCAGTCCGCGCGGTGAGCTCTGCCACTGCCCGGCACCGAAAGCGAGCGCGGCAAACAGGAGCACAACGGCGAGCCAGAGCCGGTTGTGCTGTACCGGGCTAGGGCCTGCGCCGGGCAGACGCCCGGTAAGCATGGGCAAGGCCTGGTTCTGGCGTCGCAGCAGGCTCAGCAGCGCGATGAAGCCGAGGTGTGCCGCCACGGCGATCAGGAAGGTGTTGGCGAAGAACTCATGAGTTTCTTCGAGCCAGTCGCCGCCCCACTCGTTGTAGGTGGCGTATCCGCTGAGCGTGAGCGGGATGACGAGCGCCAGCATGAGAACGATGAAAAACGTCATGACGAAGTTCTGGCCCTGCCGCCAATTGACGTTACCGAACGGCCCGGTGGCTCGCAACGAACGCAGCCAAGACGGGCCGGCCCCGAGTTTGCGCCACAGCAGACCCAGGCCTGACTGACGCGGTCCAAACAAACCGTAGAGCAGGCGAAAGCCGAACAGGCCGGCGAACGTGTATCCCAGCGTCACGTGCAGCAGGCGCCAGTGTTCGCTCTCGGCTGTCAGATACGCTCCCATGAAACTCAATGCGAACAGCCAATGAAACATGCGCGTCGGCGCATCGGTAACCAACCGGCGGGGAACCGATGCCGTGGCGTTGCCGTTGGCGGGAAGCTCGATGGAGTGTGAAGTGTTCATGATGAAGGGGCCTCGCTTGTATCAGTCCTGCCAGGTTTGGCGCTGCGGCGGCGTCAAACCGGCGGGCAGGCGCAAGTTGTCGTCGTCGAAACGGCCCTGATCCGCGCCCGCATGGCAGGCCGCGCAATTGGCCGCGCTCTTGACGCTCGGCAGGGCCCACACGGCGGATTCGATCTTGCGGTGCTTGCGCTCGAACCAGGCCAAGCGCGTGATGCGATCATCCGGCGGTTCGCTGGTCACGCGTTTATAAGTCCCGGCGTGCGCTTGCAGCCAGGCGTCGAGTTGCTGCGTCGTGGCGGCGTCCAGCGAGGCGTCTGTGCCGTAGTGCCGATCCAGGCCGGCCATGATGCGTTGCCAGGAGCGCGCTGGCAGTAGTCCGGGTGGATAGGCCGTGTGGCAGGACGCGCACTCCTGAATGTAGGGTGGCGGCACCGGCTGTGGCATCGCGCGGCCTCCGTCGGCCAATGCGACTCCGACAGATAACAGGCCGATCGCCGAGGCTAGCGTCAGCGAGGAGAAGCGCGAGGTACGGCTCATATCGGGCATCCGTCCATTCAAGAATCGGTTCATTTGAGGCTGTTGAGATAAGCCAGCACATCCGCTTTTTCGGAAGCGCTGCATTCACGCGCGAGGACGTCCTTGCAGTTGCGACGGAACCATTTGTCGATCTTCGCGGTGTCCGTAAACGCTTTGGGATTGAAAGCCGGCGCCAGCGGGGCGATCGCTTTTCCGGTCGTGGCATGCTTACCCTCGTTTACAGGGGGCATGCCGTGGCAGGAGGAACAGGACCATTCGCCTCCGTGCGGTGTCCCGAAGAAGCTTTGCCCCCGTGCGGCGTTGCCTGGTGCACCAGCCTCTTTGGTCCAGTACGCCAGTTGCTGCGCTGGCGTGGTATCGCCCGCCATGACGGGAGCAGCGAAGCTCGTGAACAGCGCGGCGGCTAGAAGCGCGAAGGTCAGCGGACGGGTTTTCACGATGGAGCTCCGTTGAATGCAGTGTGCGCAGCATGGGCTCCCGTGCTTGAATGGAATCTGAATCACCCGTTCATCTGCCATTCATCCGGCCGGTAGGACAATGATCGCTATGAAACGCGCGCTTTCAACCATTGTGCTTTTGCTGGCCGCGGCCCTTGCGGTGTTGTTGGCTGCCGCGCCGACTTATGCCGACAGCGACCAGGACCGCGCGCGCGCCGCCGTGCAGTCCGGGCAAGTGCTGCCCTTGAAAACCGTGCTGGAGCGGCTGGAGCGGGAGCAGCCTGGGCAGATGCTGGAGGTCGAACTGGAACGCGACGAGCACGATGGCGGGTGCTGGCTTTACGAAGTCAAGCTGCTGCAAGCGGGTGGCCGGCTGCTCAAGCTCGAAGTGGACGCCAGTACCGGTGAAATACTCAAGCGTCGTGTGCGCGAACGTCGTCCCTGATACGCTTTTGAATCATGCGAATCCTGCTAGTCGAAGATGAGCCGATCTTGCGCGCCCAATTGCGTGCTGCCCTGGTCGAAGCCGGCTATGCGGTCGACGAGGCCGACAATGGGCGCGATGCTCATTTTCTTGGCGAGACGGAGACTTTCGATGCAGTGGTACTCGATCTGGGCCTACCGTTGCTCGACGGGCTGTCGGTGCTCAAGCGCTGGCGCGACGCCTCGCTTGCCATGCCCGTGCTCATCCTGACGGCGCGTGACAACTGGAGCGAAAAGGTGGCGGGTATCGACGCTGGCGCCGACGACTATGTGACCAAGCCGTTCCATATGGAAGAACTGCTGGCCCGGCTGCGCGGGCTGATTCGGCGTGCGGCGGGCCAGGCCTCGCCGGTGTTGCGGTGCGGCGAATTGACTCTCGACACACGCAGCGGCCGCGTCACCCTGGCCGGACAGCCTGTGACGCTCACCAGTCACGAATACAAAGTGCTCGACTACCTCATGCATCGGCCGGGCGCCGTCGTGTCGCGTGCCGAGTTGACCGAACACATCTACGCACAGGATTTCGATCGCGACTCCAATACCATCGAGGTCTTCGTCGGACGCCTGCGCAAGAAGCTGCCTTCGGGGCTGATCGAAACCGTGCGCGGCCTGGGTTACCGAATCGCCGCGTCATGAAGAACTGGCGATGGTCGGGCTCGTTGCGCCTGCGTCTGCTGGCGGCAACGCTGGTGACACTGATGCTGGCGCTCGTTGGCGCCTATTGGTGGCTCGGCGGATTGTTCCGTGACCACGTACTACAGCAGTTCGACACGGCGCTGATTCGGCAACTCGACCAACTTACCGCGCGATTGGAATTCGACGCGCAAGGCCAGCCGCAGATCGACCCGCGCCGGCTCTCCGACCCGCGCTGGGATAAACCGTATTCCGGTCTTTACTGGCAAGTCGATCGCCTGAGTCCGGATGGTCAGGTGCGCAGCGGCGTGCTGCGTTCGCGTTCGCTCTGGGATACCCAACTTACCCTGCATGCCGATACGTTGGCGGATGGCGAACTTCACACCCACCGGGGCAACGGTCCTCAAGGTGAGGCGTTGCGCGTGGTCGAGCGTGCGCTACGCGTTGCCGATCAGCCGGAGGTGCGTTGGCGCCTCGTCGTGGCCGCCGGAACGCGCGAAGTATCGGATGCCGTCGAGCGCTTCAACGGCGTACTGGCCGCCTCGCTCGCTGGGCTGGGCCTGCTGCTGGCACTCGCCGCGCTGGCCCAAGTAGCGGTGGGGTTGGCCCCGCTCAAGGCGATGCAGCGTGCCCTGCAACGTGTGCATGAGAACCGCGTGCAACGGCTGGAAGGTCGTTTCCCGGTCGAGGTGCAGCCGCTTATCGACGATTTCAATAGCGTACTCGACCGCAATGCCGAAGTCGTCGCCCGCACACGGACACAGGCGGGCAACTTGGCCCATGCGCTGAAGACACCGCTGGCGATGTTGAGCAGCGCGGCGCAGCAGTCCAACGGTACTGATTTCTGCGCGCTGGTGGCCGAGCAGGTCGAGGTGGCGCAACGCCATATCCAGTGGCATTTGGCGCGCGCACGCGCCGCGGGAACACAACACCTGCCGGGGCAACGCACTCCATTGCAGCCGCTGCTGGCCGGCCTTCTGCGTGTGATGGCGGCAGTGCATGCCGATCGGGTATTGAACCTGGGCACCGGCGAGCTGTCCACGAACCTCGCTTTTGCGGGTGAGGCGCAGGACCTTCAGGAAATGCTGGGCAACCTGCTGGACAACGCCTGTCGGAGCGCACGTTCGGAAATACGGGTAGCGGCCCGGCGCGATGGGAGCTGGTTGCGTATCACGGTAGACGACGATGGTCCCGGCATTGCACCCGAGCAACGGGAGGCGGTGCTGCAGCGCGGCGTGCGTCTCGACGAGTCCCGCCCAGGTAGTGGCCTTGGCTTGGCGATCGTGGTGGAACTGGCACAGCTTTACGGCGGTGGGCTTACCTTGGAGGCGAGCGACGCCGGTGGTTTGAGAGCCTGTCTGTCGCTTCCTGCGGCGGCTTGATGTTTCAAAGCCATATCGACACTAAGAGGAGTGCGCTTGATGCTTCCCGAACCGTATGACGATAAGGAAGAACCCAGCCATGATCCGGCCGAGCGCGCCGCCGCGGCAGCGAAGAGCACCTGGGTCAGTGTCGCCGTCAATCTCATCCTCACCGCCGCGCAGATTTCGGCGGGCTTCCTCTCCAAGTCGCAGGGGTTGATCGCCGACGGTATCCATTCGCTCTCCGATCTCGTGGCTGACTTCGTGGTTTTGGTGGCGAACCACCACAGCCAGAAGGACGCAGATTCAGATCACCCGTACGGCCATCATCGGTTCGAGACGGCAGCCTCGTTGGTGCTCGGCGCGCTCCTGCTTGCCGTGGGACTCGGCATGCTGTGGTCCGCGTTTCTGAAACTGGAGAATCCGCACTCCGTCCAGACGGTGCATGTCGCTGCGTTATGGGTTGCGGGTGGCGCGCTGCTCGTGAAGGAAATGCTCTTTCGCTACATGTTGGCTGTCGCCAAGCGGGTGAAGTCGAGCATGCTTGTCGCCAACGCCTGGCACGCCCGTTCGGATGCTGCGTCGTCGCTCGTCGTGGCCTTGGGTATTCTGGGCAACCTTGCGGGCTACCCCATACTCGATCCGATCGCCGCGGCGATTGTCGGGTTCATGGTCACCAAGATGGGCTGGGAGTTCGCCTGGGACGCCTTGCACGACCTGATGGACCGGGCGATCGAGGACGAGGAAGTCGCCGCCATCCGCCGAACCTTGGAGGAAACGCCAGGCGTGCAAGGCGTTCATGACATCCGCACGCGAAAGATGGGTGACTTGATCGTAGTCGACGCGCATCTCGAAGTTGATGCCACCTTGAGTGTTGAAGAAGGGCACGACATTGCGGTGAAAGCGCGCGGTCGCGTCATGCAGCGGCATCGCGTGTTGAATCTGATGACGCACGTCGATCCGTGGCATCGAGTGGATCTGGACCATCTGTCCATTGCTCACCGGGAAGGCTGAATGAATCCAGCTTCGGCCGCGAGCGGCAGGAATGATTGACCTGGGTTGAAAGTCGTTTTGGGGGCGGTAGAATTTCCTCAAGAACACCAAGAGTAGAGGGGTACATGGCCACTGACCCGTTAGCGCTGAATAACGTGACGGTGGCTGGAAACCTCAAGGCCGCGAAATCGATGGTTTTCGTCAACGGCCTGGGTTATGACAAGAGCTTTTGGAATCGCCTGACCCCGGCGTTCGCGGACGACTACCGGCTGGTGCTCTTCGATCACATCGGTTCCGTAGCGTCGAATCAGGCCTATTTCCGCGAGAATCAATATCGCTACTTGAACGTGAGCGGATACGCGGCTGATCTGCTCGAAATCTGCACTGCGCTCAAATTGGGTGGACACACGATAGCTGTCGGCCACTCCCTTGGCGCAATGGCGGCGCTCCTGGCGTCAATTCAAGCGCCTCTCCAATTCAGCCGGCTGGTTCTGATTGGCGCTTCGCCGCGCTACGCGGATGCCGAGGGCTACCGAGGCGGATTCAGCAAAGAAAACATCGCCGCGACCTATACGGCACTGCAGCACGACTATCTCGATTGGTCGAAGCGGTTGGCTTCGCTGGCCATGGCCACCCCCGATAAGGTTCATCTCGCGAACGCATTTGCGGAAACTCTTGCCCGCATTCCGCCCGAGATGATGCTGACCGTCCTGTGCTCGCTATTGCAGACCGACCACCGGGCCGATCTTGGCAAGGTGCGCGTTCCGACGTTGGCGATCCAGTCTCGGCAGGATTATTTCGTTCCTTTGGGCGTGGCCGAGTACATCCAAGCCCATATCCCTGATTGCCAGTTGGCGGTCATCGATGCGGTGGGGCACTTGCCTCATGTGAGCGCGCCGGACGAAGTGATCGCCGCCATCAACCACTTCGTTACATGACGGCGAGCACGGCTCTCACGTGGCCGCTTGTGGTCAATGAGCGATAAGCCACCGGATGCGATCCGTGAAACCTGACGAACATCAGCTTAGCTGAGCCCGTCGCCCGCTGAGGCTGGCTGGTTATCGTTCTCAAGGTCGAAGAGACACTGGAAATACCCGGCCACGGAACTCCAGGGTTCCTGGCGATCGTATTTGTCCACCAGGATCTTGCCGACGTCGACGACGTTGGGTTTCATCTCCAGTCGTGCTCGATACGAATCACGCGAATCATGGAGGCCGTGTTTCTTGTGGTCCTGGTTGGTGTAGGAGCGGAACGATCGAATGACTCCCGGGTGCGGCAGCTCTGATTCCGGGCAGGTTGCTCCGGCAACGGGCGGCGCCCGATCGGCGTGGCCGAAGGCAAAGCTGTCTTCCACGAGATGGAGCAGGCTGCCGAACGCCATATCACGGATGTTCCGGCGTAGCGCGGAGTTGCCCAAAGTATAAAGCGTGAGAACGTCTTGCCCCGAGTTGCCAAAAAACTCTTCGAAATCATCGATCTTGACGTTGGCGAGCAGCGTGGCGCTCGGGATCTGTCCCGTGGCCACGCCCCACGAGAATTCCGCCCACATCAGGATGCGCCCGCGAGTGACGGCGGCAGGTTCGCCATCCTTCGATGCCATGGCATGGAGAAACTGCAGGTCGCCAAAATGGGAGCGATACATCATGTTCCAGCGTTTCGATTTTCCGTCGAAGAAGGTCGTCTTCGAGCGGGCTTCGGCGTGCTTGAATAACTTGTACCAGCAGATCGGCTGGGTAACGACCCGAACCGTTTGTTCCGCTCGGCATTCGGGAATGCTCGTGGAATTCAGCTTGAATGGGGGGTCGTCGTTCCACCTGACGCCGGCCAGGATGGAGTTAGGTGCGAACTCCATGGTCGGGTCGGAGCAGCCTTCCTCGTCAATATCGCAGCCAAAAATGTACTGAGTGATTTCCTCATGAACGGGGTGGGTGAATTGATAGACACCCCAAGAGGCGACGTTAGTCGTGTAACGCTGATACCAAGCCGCATTAACCTTTACCTGATGCCTTTCGAGAGGCGTTCCTGACGGGGAAAGCTGGAAGGCGGCAGCGGGCGACGCGATACCCACCAGATAGGCCAGAAACAACGGCCAGCGAAGATACCAATGAGCCTGCTTGCCCATGCGCATGAGTGACTCCTCCAGATCGGGTACAGGAATTATCCATCCGACATTGACGAAATGCCACGTGGGCGTTCCCTGAATCGCCACAGTTCATCCGCACGTTCATTTCATCGAGAACGCCGCCAGGCTGAGGCCGAGCGCTACAAGCACGGCGCCGATGCTGCGCTCGACGATGTGCCTCGAGGTTGCAACGAAACGCTTGGCGACATCGGAAGAGAACGCGTAGGCGACCAAGACAAACCAGGAAAAATGGGCCAGGGACATGAAGGCGCCGTAACCTAGTTGCACCGCGAACGGCGTGCTTGGGCTAATGACTTGAGTAAACAACGCAACAACGAACAGCGTCGTCTTGGGGTTTAATGCATTGGTCAGAAAGCCGATCTTCAGCGCATCGAGATCGGACAGCGGTTCGGCAACCTTGACCACCTGTTCCGGATCGGCCTTTTTCGCCCGTAGCATCGTGACGCCGAGGTAGATCAGGTAGGCCGCGCCAATGAATTTGATCAGGTTGAAGAGCAGGATCGATTTCGAAATCAGAAGCCCGATGCCCGCCATTGAATAAGCGACATGAACCAGCACGCCCAGGGATATTCCCGTGGCGGTCAGTACGCCGGCACGGCGCGACAGAACCATACTGTTGCGCGTCACCATGGCGAAATCCGCCCCCGGGCTGATGACGGCAAGTATCGTGATTGTGGCGACGGCTAGCATCTCGATCATGTTTTTTCCATTACGGGGTTATAGCGCCGCAAAGGGCGTGTGGAATGCGGTTTGACTCACCGACGGTGTGCGGTTATCTCTGCAGCGTCCGGCGGAAAGCCGCGGTGACGCATAGTGACCGTGCCCATGCGAAGAGAGCGACATATCCCTTCTTCGCAAGGAAATACATAACCATCAGCGGCATCACCATCAAGGCTTGAACAAGCTGCATCTTAACCGACCCGATCCCCTCAATGACCGACGCGAAATAGCTCATTCGTCCGGTAGCGTAGTTTGCCCAACCGAATGCAATCGGCAGATAGATCAAGGTCAGGAAAAGCCATGCACCAGTGACAATCGGAGCGGCCGCGAGCAATTGTTCGGTAAAGCGATTGGCGCAAACAAAGTGCATTGCGGCAACCAGCATCAATAGGCCGACCAGTGCAACGGAGTAGGGCGGTGCGCCTATGAAGGCCAAGCTATACGATACGCACAGCACAGCGAATAGCATGGGCAGTTTTGAGCGCCAGCGTATTGAAATAGCCGCCGCCCCCAAGACAACGAGAAGAACGGACAGAACAAACGCTCTTTCAAGAAAGATAAAACGCGGTACCCCTGTGTAGATCAGGATCAGGTCGACCCAAAGCAAAGGGACCGCTAGGTACAGAGCAAGAAGCTTCACGGCGATGAGTGCCGCTTGTTTTGCCGGGATTTTCACGTTGTGCCCCAACACTTGAGCTGAACCGACCATAGAAGCAAGCGCCACTGGCAGGCGGGATCAACATGATAAGCGGCTCGTGACGGTCAGTGGGCTTTTCCGGAGCGGGTCGATTCGAGTGAAGAATTAGGCTCCACTGTGGAACGCCGTTACTTGCTCGCGGGGCTTACGGTAGCCTCAGGCGCAGGTGGTGATGAACTCACGCCCCCCTTCTGTTGGGTGCTTCCCTGATCCTTCGTTATGTCTTTGGCCTGAACTGTAGATGGTTGGTTGAGCGTCGACTGGACGACGCTTTGCTGTCCGAAGTAGTAGCCGAGAACGAGCGTCATAATCGGAGGGATTACCTTGACCATCGTATCAAAGATATCCTTCCCTGCGGGGTTCGCGGGATTCTGCGTGCTTAGCGACGCGTATATGGCGACGCAGAGCAAGAGTATGAAGGCCAAGACCGCCAGGACGCCGGCAGCGAAGAAGAGCTTCCGTACCTGGAAGAATGAGTCGGCGTCGTACGTGATACTTAGGTGAGAAGGCTGGAATAGCCCAGAGATCAGCAGTACCACCAAGACGCCTGCTATCGCAACTATCGTCCATATTGACCATGCACTCATGACTATCTCCCGTGGTGAAGAGATTTGCACAGCGAGGACTAACATCTGAATTCGAGGACCTACGCGCGTGATCGCGCGAGTTGGGTGAAATAGTAGGTCAGACCTCGCGATTCCCGAGGACGGAGGTCGGTTCTTCAATGGGAACAACGACCACAGCGGTACCGTAGCAAAGAACTTCAGTTAATCCGGCCATCAGTTCTGTAGCGTCGTAGCGCACTCCGATGATCGCGTTGGCTCTTAGCGATTGACCGTGCTGTCGCATGAGCTGAAAGGTTTCTGAACGTGCACGTTCGCAGAGCTCCGTATAGATCGTGATGTTGCCTCCGAACAATGACTGAAGGCCGCCGAAGAAATTTCCAACGATTGATCGCGACCGAACCGTGATCCCTCGAACGACACCAAGATTCTTCGTAATCCGATAGCCGGGCAGCTCGAAGGCGGTGGTAATCATCGCGTTGTCCATCATGTCTCCAGACTTTATTGATACGTAATTGGCGTCAGGGCTTCTCGAAGAGTATAGATGGCTTCATCGGGTCTGGCATCCGATGTGAGGCGGCACCGACGGCAAGCCAGTCCAGGACGTTGGAAGAGTGAGACGCATAGCCTGGAAGCGGGCAGATTGGCCGACCGTTGGGCCTCGCCTCGGCCGAGGAATCAGGCGTCGTCGGCGCCGATCCAGCCAACTTTGATACGCCAAGCCTTCTCTTCTGCCTTGCGTGCTTGGTACTGCTCGGCGGTTGGGTATGGCCCTCCTTGCAGTCGCACCAAATGTTCTGCAACCGTCCCAAGTCCTACCGAGAGTCGGCGCGCATTGACGGACTCAGGGTCCTCGGTTGAGCAGAGTCGCGGGCCGTCCGGCGTGACTTCGAACTGTGTGCCGTACCGTTGAGGGAGCCCCTCGGAAACCCGGACACGATCATAGATGTACGCGAACTGCCAAGCGGGGACTCTGCCTGCGGCGACTTCGCGGTCAAGCAGCTCGCAGCAAGTGCGCATGAACCCTGGCTCCGAGATCGCATGCTGCGCAATCAGCCAAGCGGCTTCCGCGCCATCACGACCAACCAGTTGTTCGTTAGGCCAACCAACCTGTTTGATGATCTCGCGCAGTTCGTTTGCGTTGTCCCGGTGTACGGCTTCCATACGCGGGTGATAGCCATGATAGAGCGAACCGTCTTGTGCCAGCTCTTCGCGCATGCTCAAGTCGCGGTGCTGCAAACGGAGAAGAGTATGTCGAAGGTTCCCTGCGTTCGAAGCCATGATGGTATCGAGTAACGTAGAACAACCGGCGCTGCGCGGCTTTTTCGCGGATATACAACTGCACGCGCTTTCTTCACGCTACAACAATAGATTACTCACCTTGCATTCTAGGGAAGGGAATATATGATGAATTAGTACTCTTTTTGGGTAACCACATGGTTTATCGGCACATCGCTGACGCGTCGAGTTTAGCAAGCGCTGAACGTCGCGAGCGCGAGAGTGGAAAATGTGGCCGAAGAATACATAAGAGGAGAGACTGTGGCGGCGCCTGAACCTGAATGACTGCGAAGGGGAAGCTGCGTGGGCGGTTAAAACCGTGGGGTGACCTACAGGAGCATGCCTAGGAGAGACCAATAAAGACGGGAGGTGGGCGCAAGCGTGTTGAGACGACTGAAGGATGAGGTTTGCTGGTATATGACTTAGGAGCTCTACCGTTGAGTTTGGGGGACTGACACTGACATAGCGCTTGAAACATACCACTAAGCTTCACGTCGTAGCGCAGCTGAACAGTAATGCATCCATGTATTAACAATGTTGGGCGCTGGAGGAGAGAGAATCATGCCGAGCTGGAAGTGGATCGCACGGGCGACTGGGCTTATTTGTCTGCTGTTGTCGCTATTGGGGTCAAGCTGCCAAATTCCGCCCGCATCGACGGAGCAGATTCTTCGCGATGCGGTGGAACAGCTTAGCAGCGAGTCGTCCAACTGGCGGCAGATCTTGGAGGAAACTCGAGACAAGTTGGTTAGCGACGCCCAATCGTCAATACGGAACGAAGTGAGCGTTGTGTTATCGCGAGCGGTTGCGGCGGCCGGTTCAGAGGTCATGTGTGTAACGGACTTCATTCGCGATCGCGCCAAACAAGACCTGCTAAGAATTCTCGACCGGCTGGAGGGGCGCACACCGAGCCCAACGCTTCCCGTATTTTGCCAAGTCATTCCACAGAGTGTGGATGCCGAGTTGGTCCCGAATAGGCTGCGCTTGCTTGAGTACTATGGGTATGACTTCGATCGATCGCCAATTGCTGCCTACCTGGAGAACTCAAATGGACGTACCAATGTCTCGCGGTACTTGGATTTTCCGACGCACTACCACATGACCCTGAACCTTGGTACTCAGGGCGTTGCTATCGGTCCTAACAGTCGTCGGTTTGTGTTTGCCTGGGATGGGAGAGACCAGGCCTCTGTGGCTATTACCCAGTCTCCGCCGCCGCCAGTACGTCCGACCTACTTCATAAGCATTAGAACTTGGGACATGGAGGCCGGCGCGGCCGCCTCCGATGGAAAGGTGTTCGTAACGTTTGTGGGTTCGCATGCAACTTCTGATGAACTGCGTGTGCCAGGAGACTTCCGCCGTGGAGAGGTGGAGACGGCTTCGTTCGTATCCGATGATCTTGGCAATGTCTCCAGCGTGACAATTCGCTATGACGATGGTGTGGAGAATAATGCGTGGGCGTTGGACTGGATTGAGATTAAAAACATGACCGCTGCTGCGACTTGGTTGTGCCGGGCGAACACTTGGCTAGGGCATCAAGCACCCTTGACGAAAAATGTACTCTGCGCCCGTCAGTAGCCGGAGTCAGTCCTGCGCTAGACAACGAAGCTAAGGAGAAATACTTCCATCGGTGCATCGTGCCTCGGCCCATCAAAGTCATTCTCTTCGCCTACAGTCGGAGTGACAAACTATCGGTTCCGTATTCGTTCGCGAAACAACCTGGAACTCTGGGTTGTTCCAGGATATCCGTTGAAATAGTCCGGGCGGATGCGCCATGGCTCTCAAGACGGCTAACGTTCGACGTAAGGGGCGCCCGCAAGCGGGCGCAGCCCGCTTGTGGGCGTCCCCTTGACGGAGGGGTTAGGTGCAACGAATGGGCACCTACCGTGTTGGCGCTGAAGAAGGCTCAAATGGCGCTGGGAACCAGAGCAAGAGCTATGAATGAGCAAGGCTGCAACGGGCTTCATTTTCGACCGTGATTCTGCGCTCGAACCGATGCAGGGGCACCTCCCGCACTGAGCGCGGAGGGTGAGCGAAGGCACAAATCTGGCTCGCCACGCGCGACGACGGCCGACTTGGCGCGGGATCACCCTTCGACCAGCGCTCCGACGAAGGCAAAGAGACCCCCTCACCAGGCTACGCCGATGGAAGATGAGGCATTTGATGGCAACCGTTCGATCACTGGCTCGGCGACTAGACGTGAAGGCCTTCACTGCTCACCCACCTCCGCACCTAACGTTTGACGTGAGGGGCCGCCGTAGCGGCGAAGCCGCGAAGGGAACCCACAAGCGCAGCTTGTGGGCGGTCCCTCTCGACGGAATGGTTAGGCAGCGGACTGGGGCCACGCATTGACTTCACCTGCAGCAGCAACAGTGAAAGGTTGGCCAAATGTATAGCCGCCCAAGAACTTCTTTTTGAATGGTAGATACAGAGCGACGACCAAGCCCCGCTTGTGCTCAAACAGAACCTTAATGGCTTCAGTAGATGGCTGGCCATTTGGCGTAACCGTGACGTTTTCGGCAACACCGATTGCGATTAGATCTTTTTCTTTCGCGCTTGCGCACAGCCCATCATGCAACAGTGGCAATACCTCTGTTGAATTGGTGATGTCGTTTTCTGGTGCGGCTGCGACTAACCCTACTTTTCCATCGGCGCCTAGGTACGCGCCGTGAGGAAGAAAGTTGCCACGCTTTTTAAGGCACTGCTCGGAAAAATCAAACAGTGGATTGGCGACGGCGGCAACATCGCCTTTGAGCTCTGCATACAATTCAGCGGACATGATTTTTGAGTAGCCTAACGTAGAGCTAACCGGCGCCGCGCGGCTTTATCGCGCAGCGTCCAGCGACCAAAAGGAGCGAGGTTGAGCGCCATGTTAGAGCTGCCCCAACTCTTTGCGTCTCTCAAGTATCTCTCGTTCCATCGCAAGGTTGGCACTGTGCCTCCTTTTCGACTCTTTGCCATCGCCGCGAAATAGAGCGACTGCTACGATAACAGCAAGAACATACCAAGGACCCAACCAATACAGATATTCAGGCTTAGCCAAGCCGGTCAAGAAGTAGCCAACAAATCGTCCAATGGAAACGAAGACCAATCCAATTAGGTATAGGCACGGGACATCGAACCTGAAGACTGTTGGGCTCTTTCGAATGAACCAAAACACGCAAAGTAAGAGTAGTGGCAAAGCAATTAACGTAGGAATTGGATTGATAGAGAATGCATCAAAAGCAGAGCATCCCCAGCCTGACTTACCCCAACCATAGGAAGCGCAGTTCTTGCTCAGCGCAAGAGGCGTGGCAAGGTCTCGTGGGATGTCGCTTGTTTGCCAGATAAAGATGATCAGGCAAGGGACTGCCACAAGGAAGGCAATTAACGAAGTAAATCGTGTGAGGATGGACCGCATAGCGCTAACGTTTGACATAACCGGCGGGCAAAAAGCGCAGCTTTTTGACTGTCCGGTTGATGGAAGGGTTGGGCATCATGATGGCTCACCCAACTGACCATCGGCATAAGCGAAGACCTGCCACCGTCTCT
>NZ_JANZKY010000008.1 GCF_025770765.1 Propionivibrio soli
GCCCTTGGACGATGGTGCCGGCGAATTCGTGGCCCATGATGAGCGGGGCTTGGGCGCGCGGGTGCACGCCTTGGTAGATGATCATGTCGGAACCGCATACGCCGACGTAGGCGACCTTGATCAGGACTTCGCCCGGCCCCACCTCCGGAATCGCCCGCTCGCCCACCTTCACCGCTTGCACCCCTTGGTATTCGATGCTCTTCATCTTCGTTCTCTTCTCTCAGAATCTATTGACTTGATACATGGGCGCTTCGCCGCGCAGTACGCGCCGGACTTCCTCGGCGGCCTTGCGCTTCAGCTCCTGCGCCGACTCTTCCGAATGCCAGGCCATGTGCGGCGTGCAATAGAAGTTGTCGTGTTTGAACAACGGGTGATCGGTGGTGCCTGGCTCGATGGCCAGAACGTCCATCGCCGCCCCAGCCAGCCGCTTCTCAGTCAGCAGCTTGTCGAGCGCCGCTTCGTCAACGATGCAGCCGCGCGCCGTATTGACGAGATAAGCCGTCGGCTTCATCAGACTGAGCATCGCCTCATCGAGCAGGTTGCGCGTCGCCTCGGTCAGCGGGCAGTGAATCGAAACCACGTCCGAACGGCGCAGCACTTCTTCGAGCGTGACGAGCGAAATGTAGTCGGGCAAGTTCGCCTGATCGACGTATGGGTCACAGCCGATGACCTTCATCCCGAGGGCATGCGTCTTGTGTGCCATGGCGCGGCCGATACGGCCCAACCCGATGATGCCGATCGTCTGTACCTGGTGACGACGAACCGGATGCATCAAGCGGAAGTCCCATTGACCGCTCTTGATCTGCGTGTTGGCCATGGGAATCTTGCGCGTCAGGCAAAGCATCATCGCCAGGGCATGATCCGACACTTCGTTGGTACCGTAATCAGGCACGTTGCTGACGACGATCCCTAAATCCGCCGCCGCCTTCAGGTCGACGGTATCGACCCCCACGCCGTAGCGGGCGATGATGCGACAGTTCGGAAGCTGTTCGAGTACCCGACGGGTCATCGGCGCGTACTGGATGAGGAGCCCTTCCCCATCCGTGCATTGTGCAATCACTTGCTCCTCCGTCCGACAGGCGAGCCAGCGGATTTGCGGACAAATGTCGCCCAGCACACCCTGCTCGATCTCAATCGATGGATGGTCGCAGTCCGCCACGATGACAATCCTTTGCTTATCCGACCCTCTTTCCACTTGCCCTCCTGTTATCTGGGTGCCGATGAGTAAAACGGAACATCGTTCCTAAAAAATACCTGATGGTGATTTTTGTGGAACATCGTTCTATTGTCAACAGCAATTGGGCACCCGGTGTGGCAGGTAGAAGGGAGCGGCCCACCCTCGACGCGAGTAGCAACAAGCCCCGAGGCGCCTCGTCAGAAGCCTGTGATCTTGGCCCACACCCCGTCATCCACGGGAATTCCCTTCGCAAGATTGGCCTTGCGGATCGCCAGCGAGTTCTCTCCTGGATAAAGCACAGGTTTCGCCGGATCCACCGGGTCGGACCCGTGCAGGTTATCGAGCGCTTCGTTGACGACGTCCGACAGATAATCGTCACCCGCAATCCGGCGTGCATCGATCGCAATGAACATCTGTGACAAGCTGTATTCGTCGCTGCCCAGCTTGCCAATACCGCAGGTGGAGCGACCGCCCGAGAGAACGGCGGCGACCAGATCCATGACGATCGATAGCGCCGATCCTTTCCAGTAACCGATCGGCAGCACGCGCCAGGTCTTGGCGATTTCCTTCGGGTCGCGGGACAGTTCTCCGCGCTCGTCGTATCCGCCCGCGACGGGCAGCATCTCGCCGCGCAGCGCCTTGCCCTCCATCTGGCCGTAAGAGAACTGCGCCATCGCGATGTCGACCACGACATGTCCACCTTCGCGCGGAACAGCCATGATGAACGGGTTGTTGCCGATTCGCCTGTCCTTCGCGCCCCACGCCGGCATGTTCGGCTGCGTGTTCGTCCAGCAGATCCCGACGCAGCCGGCGTCGGCCGCCTGCCAGCCATAACTGCCCCCGCGCAGCCAATGGTTGGTATTCGCCAGCGCCACACACCCGATTCCGTGCATTCGCGCTAGTTCGATGGCTCGATCCATCGACAGTTTGGCATTGACGTTACCCAATCCCAGGTTGCCGTTCCAGCGCTCGAAGGCGCCCATCGCCTCGGTACACGTTGGCCGTGCTCTGACGTCGATGTAGCCTTTGTCGATGTATTCGACGACGCGAGGGAAACGATTGACACCATGCGAATACACCCCATCGCAACTCGTCTCCGCCATCAGTTGCGCAGACAATTCTGCGGCGGTGTCGTCGCAGCCTTTCTTGATCAGGACGCGCTTGAATTCGGCTTTCAGTTCATCAAATGAAATACGTGGCATCTTGCTATCTCTTGAAATCGAATCGTTACCTAAGAAAAGGCGCGCCAACCAACCGACCGCACCGCGCTCACTCAATATCCTTTTTGCACGCGATAGTCTTTCAACACCTGGTCGGCAACCCAAGTGGAACGAACAGCGCTATCGACGTTCCCCGGGCACGGGGCGAAGCCATTCAGATCGTCGACAATGCTCTGAATGAACGGCTGTTGGACATGCGGAGGATTCGGAATCGACACGTGCTGCTGCCCTCCTTCGTTGATCAGAACGAGCGGCTTGTCGGAAAAGAACTCGAACGCGATACGCCCCTTGGTCCCGACGATCTCGATGTGGTCCTCACTGTGCCCGCACGCGTAGCACCACGATCCGCTGCCCTGAACACCGTTGGCGTGGCGCCATGCCGCGGTCACCGTGTCCTCGACCTCGTAAAGGCCCGCTCTATTGCTGGCAATGCCGCGCACTTCATCGATTGCCCCAAAGAGGAAATCGAAGAAGTCGAGTTCGTGTATTCCCATGTCGAGAAACTTGCCCCCGCCGGCGACATCGGCTTTGAGACGCCAGGGCAACGTCGCTGGCGACAGTTCGTCTGCCGCCGGCGGTTGGTGCTGTACGGCGCGCACGATAAGGGCGTCGCCAATCGCCCCGGCGTCAATCCACGCCTTGACCTGCATGAAACGCGGCATCGCGCGACGGTAGAACGCCACGAAGAGGCGGACGCCGTTCGCCCGACAGGCTTCGACGATTTCCTCGCACTCGCCGAAGCGCATCGCCATCGGCTTTTCCACATAGACGTGCTTACCCGCATTCGCCGCAAGTAAAGCCAAGTCCTTATGCGATGCTGGTGGCGTGGCGATATACACCGCGTCGACGTCCCGATCGACCACCAACTGCTCCGCCGTGTCATGGACCTTCGGCACACCGTGGCGCTGCGCGTACGCCAAAGCGGAAGCTGGATGCGCGCTGCATACGGCCACCAGCTTCGAATCGCGCGCCTTGTACAGACCCGGACCGCTCTTCACTTCGGCGACCGAACCGCAGCCGATCATGCCCCACCGTATCGTCGCCACTTCAGGCTCCTGCCAATAGCGACGCACGCACCTTGACAACCACCTTGCGAATCGTTTCCGGTGTTTCGACCGCGCATGCCGGCCGATGCACGTCGGATGGAAAGAAGACGGCAAAACTCCCGGGTGTCATGGTCAGCGTCGACTCGTTTTGCATGCCCGCGTAAAACAGGAGATCGCGCTCGGTCAGCAAATCCTCGGCAACGGCATTGTTGCCCGTATCCGAAGCGACGCCGATCCGTTCGCGACCGCGCACAAGGAACTGCACATCGATGTACCGACGATGCACTTCAGGTCGCGTTTCAACAAAAGGTTTCGTCATCATGTCGATGACTTGAACGTAGATGTCCTTGCCCTGCAGGTCGTAGTTGCCCGCGGCAAGCGCCTCGAAATCCGTGCTCTTCAGGTGGCCCACCGCCGTCCGTAGCGGCTTGGGCAACCATGCGAAACCGCTTTCCAGATCATTGACGTGTCCAAAAATCATGCTCCTCCTCCCTCTGCAATCAGTCCAACGGATGCGCTCTGAACGAACACCGCTCGCGACACGCCCGGCTCCCGTCAAGAAGCAAAAGCTATCGAGGCAGTACGCTTCGTCTCTCTTCAAGCGCGTTCTACATTTCAGAATGTCGTTTTGAAATGTAGAATATTGAGCAGCGGTTGGGCTGTCAAGCGCCTCGCTGGTTTATGGCGGGACGCGGACAGGAACGGCCACGTTGCGTATCATCCCGCCCTCGTGGAACGCCAAGCACAACGGTGTTCAGGCAAACAACGCGGAACGAACGGCGTATGAAGAAGAAAATGGAAACCGATAGCCCTTCCGGAACACAGAGCCTGCTCCGGGGACTCCAGCTCATGGAGTTGCTGAGTGACTATGCCAACGGTTGTCCGCTCGCACGCCTGGCCGAAGAAACGGGCATGAGCAAGAGCACGACGCACCGTTTACTGCAGGGATTGCAGAGCGCCGGATATGTCACCCCCGCACCTACTTATGGCAGTTATCGGTTGACGACAAAGTGCGTAGCGGTTGGCCAGAAGGCGCTGTCCTCGCTGAACGTCATTCACGTATCCGCACGGCATCTGGAAACGCTGAACATCGACACGGGAGAAACGGTCAATTTTTCCTGTATGGAAAACGGTCGCGCGATCATGATCAACAAGCTCGACCCGACGCGCGGGATGGTACGTACCCGTGCCTATATCGGCCAGCCGCTATCGCTTTACTGCTCTGCGATGGGCAAGCTTTATCTGGCCCATTGCTTCAGAGACCGTATCGGCGACTACTGGGAATCGCATCGCGACGAGATCCGAACCCTGACGAAAAACACCATCACCGAGTTATCGGCGATGAAGAAGGAGATTCAGGAAATCGAGAAGGCGGGCTATGCCGTCGATCGAGAAGAGAATGAATTGGGTATCTGCTGCGTCGCCGCGCCGGTTTTCGACGTCATGGGTCGCGTGCAATACGCGGTGTCCGTTTCGCTCACGCTGGCGAAGCTCAAGCAAATCGGGGAAAAAACGCTCGCCACCAAAGTCATGACGGCGGCGCGCCGAATATCCGAGGAACTCGGCGGCGCCTAGCCCAAACATGGAGAGACCGACAGGTCAGCGCATTACGCCGAGCCTGTCGGGCTGTAGCGGTTAGTGGTTAGTGGTTAGTGGTTAGTGGTTAGTGGTTAGTGGTTACGCCGCCCGGGAATACTTGCTGACCGCTTCCCAGAGCCCGTTCAAGTAAACGGCACCGAGTGCACGATCATAGAGGCCATAACCCGGTTTTCCGGTTTCGCCCCAGATCATGCGACCGTGGTCCGGACGCCAATAGCCGGTAAAGCCCGTGTCGTAATACGCCTTGACGATCGCCGCCATATCGAGCGATCCGTCGCATGAACGGTGCGTCGACTCGTAGAACGTGCCGTCCGGTTCGACCTTAACGTTGCGCAGGTGGCCGAAATGAATACGCCCCATGCCGCCGAATTCGCGTACGAGCGCCTCGATGTTGTTGCACAGATCGGCGCCAAGCGAGCCTGAACACAACGTGAGTCCGTTTGCCGGCGAATCGACGATCTTGACGAGGCGTGCCAAGTCGTCGCGATTCTTCACGATACGCGGCAAACCGAAGATCGGCCGGGGAGGATCATCCGGATGCATTGCCATCTTGACACCAACTTCTTCGGCCACCGGGATGATCGCTTTGAGGAAGTATTCGAGGTTGGCCCACAGATTTTCTTCGCTGACCGACTTGTATTCGCCGAGCAGGCTCTTCAATTGGTCCGGCTTATAGCTCGCGTCCCAACCCGGCAGCGAGATGCCTTTCTCGGGATCGATTTTGGCGACGGCAGCCGCGTCGAAGGCCAGCGTCGTCGAGCCATCCGGGAGCACTTTGGCCATTTCGGTACGGGTCCAGTCGAACACCGGCATGAAGTTGTAGCAGATGACCTTAACGCCGACCGCCGCGCAATTGCGAATGTTCTGCTGGAAGTTGGCGATCAGTCGGTCGCGGCTTGGCTTGCCAAGCTTGATGTCCTCATGCACAGGGACGCTTTCAACCACCTCGAACTTGAGGCCCGCGCTTTCGATTCGGTCTCGCAATGCTTTGAGTTTTTCAATCGGCCATACTTCGCCGACCGGAACGTCGTAAATCGCCGAAACGATCCCGTACATCCCAGGGATCTGCCGGATGTGCTCAAGCTTCACGGGATCCGATTCGCCGTACCAACGGAACGTCATTTTCACTTTTGTCTGACTCCTATTCGAATGCAACGACTGGGCGAGCGCTGCTCGTCAACTATCTCGAAGCCTGCCCGCACATTCATCGAGCGAGCGGCTGCCACTGCATCGGTTTGGTTTCACGCTAGTAATTACAGCGCCCAGGACCGATGTATACTTGTATACTAGCATTCACCGGCCAGTTAGGAAAAGAGCCTGGCACAAACGGAATACGAAAAATGGAAGACAAGACTTCTTCAACCCAGCCATTTCGGCGAGCAGAACCGCAATCGATCGGAGCCCAATTGCATCGGATATTACGGTCCGAAATCATCCAGGGCGATTTGGCGCCGGGTCAGGCAATTTCGGAGGTCGAAACCAGTCGCCGCTTTTCCATCAGTCGCCAACCGGTTCGCGAGGCCTTCATCAAACTCGGCGAAGAAAAACTAATCGAAGTGCTTCCTCAGCGCGGCACCTATGTACGAAAAATTTCCGTGCGCGACGTTCTTGACGCACGCCATCTGCGGGAAGTCATTGAAGTCTCCATCGTGCGCGAAGTCGCCTTGAACCGCGACCGTGAAGTGGTGCGAACCTTGCGCGAGTTGATCGCTAAGCAGCAACAGGTAAAGCCGGGCGACAGCCGCGCTTTTCTGGCGCTCGATGAGTCGTTGCACAAGGCGCTAGCCCTGTACGCCGGGCGCGAGTATGCCTGGCGGGTCACCGAGGGCATCAAGGCGCAAATGGACCGCGTACGCTTCCTCGCGTACGACTTCGCAACCCCGAGCCCGCAATTGATCGCCGAGCATGCATCCATCGTCGACGCCATAGAAACAGGGGATCCCGATCTCGCCGCACAATGTATGCAAGGCCACCTGCAAGGCATTTTGGCGTCACTTCCCCTGATTGCAAAACAATATCCGGAGCATTTCGACAACGACTGAAGAAATAGCGGTAGGGCAAGAAAGTGAATTCCTGCCGCTCTTTCCAGCGAAGAGCCGCGCTGCATTCCTCGTTCTTCCCGGGCCTATTTACTCCGCATATGGTTCGCTGGTGTCCGCCCCACTCCCGTACGCGTTGCTTGCGTAACACAAAATCGGCCAATCGATTCCCCGAATGGCGTTTTCCCTAATTGGCAATTGACGGTACGCAACTACTCCTCGGCGGCAGGAAATTACAATGCTGCGTAGCGGAAATCCTGTGATACATTTATTCATGTTCACTTGGGTTGTTTTTTATCGAGGAGGTAAATCTTGGCAAAGACTTACGAAGAAGCACTAAAGGAAATCGAGGCTCTCAAGAAAGAAGCCGAGTTGCTCAGAAAAGCGGAGATTCAAGCCGCAATCGCAGAAGCAAAGGCAATCATTGCCAAATACGATTTGAGCGCCTCCGATCTCGGCCTGGCAAAAAAAGGCAAAAGGGCATCCGGCTCAGTCGGAAACGGGCCGAAATACCGTAGCGATACGAACCCCAACGACACCTACGGCGGCAAAGGCCCCCTGCCTGCCTGGCTGAAGCAGAAGATTGCCGAAGGAAAAACTAAGGAGCAATTCCGGGTCAAGTAATACCGGCGCTTCCCGCTTTTATTAATAAAAAAGTGCGGTCCAGGCCGCACTTTTTTATGGAGCACATATACCACGCTAGAGGTTCGCTCCGTAACACTGCCGCATTGGCTACTCGCCCGTATGCCATATTAATGCAATAGAACAAAGGTGCTACTAGCGCCTCCATAGAGTTTTCCATGATCGTAGATGGGGGTATCCCGTTCCATCCATCTACGATTCCCGTCATAAATTTTCCCCAGGGGCAGGCATCGTGCTTTTTTTGTCCTTGCACTGACGCCTCTCCGTGCCTTTTCAAGGCAACGAAATTTTCGCTGCAGGGAGAAAATACAACTGCAGTCTTCCGGAGAAACAGCCGCACTTGAAATTGCAATTCGAACCACCTGGATACTAGATTTGGCGGCTGTGAGGCATTCAGTCACGGAATCTTGAATGCTTTTACTGAAGACTCCATCTGCACTGCGACATTCTCCATCGCCCGGGCCTTCGCTGCCGCCTCTTCAACGCTGCCCCGACTCTGATCGGCCATTTGCGAGATACCTTCCATTGCGCGGGTAATCTCGTTAATGGCAACCTTTTGTTCGTTTACCGAACTGGTGATTTCTCCGACTCCATGATTGGTTTGCTCGGATACCGCGTGCGCTTTGCGCAGAGCTGCCGACACGCTCTCCGTTGCCGCACCGCTGGCTTGCAACGACGCTTTGCTTCGAGCCACTACCTGCGATACGGATGATGATTGCTGCGCAAGGGTTTTGGTGACGCCATCAATTTGCGTTGCCGACTGGGAGGACATTTCAGCCAACTTGCGCACTTCGTCGGCGACGACGGCAAAGCCGCGCCCCTGCTCACCCGCCCTGGCCGCCTCGATCGCCGCGTTGAGTGCCAGCAAATTGGTCTGGTCCGCGATATCGCGCACCTGCTTAGTCATGCTGGTGATGGCGTGCGTGCTCTTGATGAAATCGTTAACCACTTTCTCGATTTCGCCAACCGACGTTTCAACGCCGTTCATTTCGCCGAGCAGTTGTTCGAGTTGCGCGTTTCCGTGGTTGCTCGCCTGCAGGCTCTGCTCTGAAAGCGTGCGCAGTTCGACCGCCGCATCGGCTACTGACGCAACGCTGACTGCAATTTCTTGAAGCGCCGCCGCGGTCGACGCCGCCGACTCCGATTGTTGGTTGGCCCCATCAAGCAGCGTTCCCGCCGTCGTGGACAGGTCGGCGGATGCCGATTTCACCGCATCGGAGCCATTCCGCACACCTCCCACTGCACGCGCCAAATGCTCTTTCATATCCTGCAACGCGGCCAGAAGTTGCCCCGTTTCGTCTTGGGATACAACGGCCGTCTTGCCCGTCAAATCCCCGGCCGCGACCTTGCTTGCGACGGCAACGGCCTCCTGCAACGGCTTGGTCACACTCCGGATGACCCAAAAACCGAGCCCGGCGCTAATCGCCAAAGCGATCACGCTCATCGTCAGAAGAACAACCAGCGTCGTACGGTAAGTAGCGGCCGACGAGCTCTCCATTTCCGCGACCTTTACGCTCTGCAACTTGGCGAGTTCAGTGAGCGCCGTGCTCATCTTGTCGGCAATGGGGGCTACTTCCTGCTGTGCGACATCGCTCGCTACTGCATTCTGGAATGATTTGAGGAGTTCCCCCATTTTCTGCAGTGGGGCAGCAAGTTTTTTCGATTCCCCAGAGAGGTCCGCAAAAAGCGTCTTTTCGCTGTCGGAGAGAACTGAGGAGTCAAGCTTGCTGAAGCCGGCCACATTTGCCTCCAACGCTTCCCGCAGCGTCTTGATACGCGCGATGCTCTCGTCCATCTTGGCGTCATTGAAACCGCTGACAGCCATTTGAATCGTTAGGACCAGATTCAGCAACGTGCTTTGCGCATCTCCAGTCGTCTTCGCGTACTGGCTAGCGGTATTCGCCGCCGTGAGACCGGACTTCATTGATGTAAGGCTCTGCAGCCCCAACCCCATGACAACGAGTAGAAGGAAAGAGATTGTTCCAAAGCCGACACTGAGCCGTGCAGAGATTTTCATATGGTTAAGCATGAGCAAACCCAAATCCTCGATGGTTATTAGCGCGTCATCCCGAAGTTCGGAATTTCCGCTGGCATCCAAATCATGAGGCACCGGTACGCCTCATGCTAATTCGTGTTAGCACGCTACCACGGTGCTTTTCCGTATTCAATCCGGGGTTATACAGAGGCGATGCGTTTTTTCCCTCTGGTACCGACGAACCCACCGGCTGATCCGATAGGCAGGTCAGCGTCACCCAAAACCGACCGCGAGGCACCGGCAATCCCGCGCAAGAAAAAGCCCAGCTATGCTGGGCTCTTACGGAGAAATTTTTACAACTATTGTCGTAGTCGTTTTTTAAAACGGAATGTCGTCGTCCATATCCTCGAAGCTGGGGGCCTTCTTCGCTGGGGCGCCGCGAGCAGGAGCGGCCGGGCTAGACGACGGCATGCTGCCACCGTACTCGACCTCTCCGCCGGAAGACGATGCGCCTTGACGGCCGCCGAGCATTTGCATTTCGTTGGCTTCGATTTCCGTCGTATAGCGTTCCTGCCCTTCCTTGTCTTGCCACTTACGGGTGCGAATGCGGCCCTCGACGTAGACCGACGAACCTTTTTTCAGGTACTGGCCGACAATCTCGGCCAGCTTGCGGTAGAACACGACGCGATGCCACTCGGTGACCTCGCGCTTTTCCCCAGACGCCTTGTCCTTCCACGATTCGGTTGTGGCGAGGCGGATATTGGCAACAGCGTCGCCATTCGGCATATAGCGGGTTTCGGGATCCGCGCCCAGGTTGCCGACGAGAATTACTTTATTGACCGAAGCCATGTTGCCTCCTAAAAGGGTTTTCGATGCAGGTTTGGGTCGCCATTATAAATGAGCGGCCGGCTGATTCCGCCCGGAAGCCGGAATCGTCATCGTCCAGCCGAGGCCAAGCCAGACAAGCGCCAAACCGGCGCACGAAAGCCAAACGGCGGCTGGCCCCGCCTGCTTCGCCAGCGTCCCGCCCAAAGCTCCGCCGATGAACAAGCCGAGGGATTGAGTCGTGTTATAGATCCCCAGCGCGGCGCCTTTGGCATGGGGAGGCGCGAAACGGGAAATCAGCGAAGGCTGTGTCGCTTCCAGGATATTGAAAGCCACGAAGAAAAGCGTCAGCCATAGGAAGACCGTGTAGCGCCCATCCGCCAGAAAAGCAAAGCCGAATTGCACGGCAAGCAACAGGCCGATGGCGCCGTTGAAGACCTGTCTCATCCGACCGTGCCGCTCGGCCGCGATGATGGCCGGAACCATGACGACAAACGAACAAAGTACAGCAGGAAGATACAGCTTCCAGTGCTCGCCGGCCGCCAGTCCACCGCTGTTTATCAAGGCGGACGGAACGAGAATCCACATGGCGGTTTGAATCAAGTGCAGCGTAAATACGCCGAAGTTGAGCCGGAGCAACTGTCGATGGCGCAGCACTTCCGAAAAACTCGCCCACGCCGGTTGGCGCGGAATTGCCGGGGCCGCCGGAACGATTTTGAGCACCACGAAGATCGCCAGGAGCGACAAGACGCCGGTCATGGCAAAAATCCCCGGCATGCCGATCGTCGCGTAGAGCAACGGGGCCCCGACCATCGAAAAAGCGAAGACGAGGCCGATCGACGACCCGATCATCGCCATGACCTTGGTGAGGTGGCGGTCGCGCGTAAGGTCGGCTGCAAGCGCCGTGACGGCGGCGGAAATCGCGCCGGCGCCCTGCAGGACGCGGCCCGCAATGATGCCGTAGATATCGTGCGACGACGCGGCAACGAAACTCCCTGCGGCAAAGAGCAATAGGCCGAAGACGATGACCGGCTTACGACCAAAACGGTCCGAAGCCGCGCCATAGGCAATCTGCAAAAACGTCTGCGTCAAACCGTAGGCGCCAAGCGCAAACCCCACCAAGCTCAGGTCATTGCCGGAGGGCAGTTGCTTGGCATAGACAGAGAACACCGGAAGAATCAGGAACAAACCGAGCATCCGCAACGCGAACACGGCAGCGAGGCTGATGCCGGCGCGTTTTTCGGCCGGCGACATCGGATCACGGGTGGGAGAAAGCATCGGTGCGGCGGTAGACAGCGCAGTGTGGAACGCAGATTGGTTTGGCCGGTCGGAACTGGTTATATTAACAGGTTTGCTTCACCCCTCAGCCGGACTCCCCATGGACGAACTCAGAGAAATCCGCATTCGCGGTGCGCGCACGCACAATCTCAAAAACATCAACCTCGATCTGCCGCGTAACCGGATGATCGTGATCACCGGGCTCTCCGGGTCAGGAAAATCGTCGCTGGCATTCGACACGCTGTACGCCGAAGGGCAACGCCGCTATGTGGAGTCCTTGTCGGCTTACGCGCGGCAGTTCTTGCAGATGATGGACAAGCCGGACGTCGACCTCATTGAGGGCTTGTCGCCGGCCATTTCGATTGAGCAGAAAGCCACCAGCCACAACCCCCGCTCGACGGTCGGCACGGTGACCGAGATCCATGACTACCTGCGCCTCCTCTTTGCCCGCGCCGGAACGCCCTACTGCCCGGAACACCAACAACCGCTCGACGCACAAACGGTATCGCAGATGGTAGACCACGTGCTGGCTTTGCCGGCCGATACCAAGCTGATGATCCTTGCCCCGGTAGTCGCCAACCGCAAAGGGGAACAGCAGGAGCTTTTCACCGACTTACGCGCGCAAGGCTTTGCTCGCCTGAGAGTAGACGGAAAGATTTACGAGATCGATGCCCTGCCCAAGTTGGCAAAGACCCAGAAACATACCGTCGACGTCGTCGTTGATCGCTTGAAGATCCGTGACGACATGCGCCAGCGGCTCGCTGAGTCCTTCGAAACTGCTCTTCGCCACGCCGACGGACGGGCGATCGCGCTTGAGATGGATTCGGGAAAAGAACACCTGTTCTCGGCCAAGTTCGCCTGTCCGATCTGCTCATACTCACTGCAGGAACTCGAACCGCGCATCTTCTCGTTCAACAATCCGATGGGCGCGTGCCCGAAGTGCGACGGTCTCGGCGTGATCCAGTTCTTCGACCCCAAGCGGATCGTCAGCCGGCCCGACCTGTCGCTGGCCGCGGGAGCGATCCGCAGCTGGGACCGGCGCAACCAGTTCTACTTTCAACTCCTCACCTCGCTCGCCGATCACTACGGCTTCGACGTCGAAACGCCCTTCGAGGATCTACCCGAAGCGATTCGCGACGTCATCCTCTACGGCTCCGGCCATGAGGCGATCCGCTTCCGCTATCTCAACGAAAAGGGAACGCGCTTCGACCGCACGCATACCTTCGAAGGCATCGTCACCAACTTCGAGCGCCGCTACAAGGAAACGGATTCGGTCGCGGTACGCGAGGAACTTGCCAAGCTGATCAGCAACAAGACGTGTCCCAAATGCAACGGCGCGCGTCTGCGCGAGGAGGCACGCCACGTACATATCGGCAGCGACGACGATTCGCTGACGCTACACGAAATCAGCCGACTGCCGTTGGGCCACGCCCGCGATTACTTTCTCAAGCTCAAGCTCACCGGCAACAAGGCACAGGTGGCCGAGAAGGTCCTGAAGGAAATCACCAGCCGTCTGCAATTCTTGATCAACGTGGGGCTCGATTACCTTTCACTCGACCGCTCGGCAGAAACGCTCTCGGGTGGAGAGGCGCAGCGTATCCGCCTCGCCTCGCAAATTGGTTCCGGATTGACCGGTGTCATGTACGTCCTCGACGAGCCGTCGATCGGCTTGCACCAACGCGACAACCACCGCTTGCTGGAAACGCTGCATCAGTTACGCGACATCGGCAATACAGTGATCGTCGTCGAGCATGACGAGGACGCCATGCGTAGCGCCGATTATGTCGTCGACATCGGACCGGGCGCGGGAATTCACGGCGGTGCCGTTGTCGCCGAGGGAACCCCGAAGCAAATCACAGACAATCCCAACTCGATGACCGGCGACTATCTCGCCGGCCGTCGCCGCATCAAAGCGCCGAACGCCCCGCGACGCCCCGACTCCGAGCGCGTGTTGAAAATCGTAGGCGCACGCGGCAACAACCTGAAGAACGTGACGCTCGAACTGCCCGTCGGCCTCCTCACCTGCATCACAGGTGTTTCCGGATCAGGGAAGTCCACCCTGATCAATGACACGCTTTACGCCGCCGCTGCAAAGCATCTCTACGGTTCCACAACCGAGCCCGCCGAGCATGATGAGATCGTCGGGCTGGAACAATTCGACAAGGTGATCAACGTCGACCAGTCGCCGATCGGCCGCACCCCGCGCTCGAACCCGGCCACCTATACCGGCCTGCTGACGCCAATCCGCGAACTGTTCGCCAGCGTGCCGGAATCGCGCACGCGTGGCTACGGGCCGGGCCGGTTCTCATTCAATGTAAAAGGAGGTCGTTGCGAAGCCTGCCAGGGCGACGGCGTGATCAAGGTGGAAATGCATTTCCTGCCCGACATCTACGTCAATTGCGACGTCTGCCATGGACATCGCTACAACCGAGAAACGCTGGAAATCCAATACAAGGGCAAGAACATTCGCGACGTCCTGCAGATGACCGTGGAGCAAGCGCGCGAATTCTTTGACGCCGTGCCGGTCGTTGCACGCAAGCTGCAAACCCTCGTGGACGTTGGCCTCTCGTACATCACGCTTGGCCAGTCAGCGACCACGCTGTCCGGGGGCGAAGCGCAGCGCGTCAAGCTTGCGCTCGAACTGTCGAAGCGGGACACCGGGCGCACCTTGTACATTCTTGACGAACCCACCACCGGACTGCATTTCCAGGATATCGAAATGCTGCTCCATGTTCTGCACCGCCTTGCCGATCACGGGAATACTGTGGTGGTCATCGAACACAACTTGGATGTGATCAAAACGGCGGACTGGATCGTCGACCTCGGTCCTGAAGGCGGTGACGGCGGCGGACAAATCCTAGCCACCGGGACACCGAAGAGCGTTAGCAAAGTTAGCACAAGTCACACGGGCCGCTTCCTGAAACCGCTGCTGAAGGCCGGCCGGTGAAGCATTGGCGCCGTTTTGCCTGGGCGCGGCGAAAAAAAACAACAGATTGGTGGACTCTTTACAAATTCGTCGCTTTTCCCTCTTCCCACGGGCGGCATGAAGTGTGAGAATCGCGGCGGAGTACCAGCACTACTCTAAACAATCAAACAACAGGAGATACTATGAACAAGTCTGAATTGATCGACGCAATCGCCGCTCGTACCGAACTGTCCAAGGTTGCCTCCGGCAAGGCGCTCGACGCAGTCATCGAAGCAATCGTTCAGGCTGTTGCCAAGGGCGACGGCGTGAGCCTCGTCGGCTTCGGCTCCTTCAAGGCAGCTGCCCGTACCGCCCGCGAAGGCAAGAACCCGAAGACTGGCGAAAAGATCAAGATCGCCGCGACGACCGTGCCGAAGTTTACGGCCGGTGCTACGTTCAAGGCCGCTGTCGCCACAGCCAAGGGCAAGAAGAAAAAGTAAGTCGCAAAACGACAACAAGCGCCAACCGTTTGGTCGGCGTGTTACCAATAAACAAGAATAAACGTTTGCGCCCTCACCGAGAGCCAATAGGGAGAGTGTTCAATTGACGCGGTGGGGGCGTCCACGTAAAATCTCGGATTCCATGGGGGCGTAGCTCAGTTGGGAGAGCGATTGGTTCGCAATCAATAGGTCGGCGGTTCGATCCCGCCCGTCTCCACCAGAACACAGTCCGGCAACGGACAATAAAGGCCAGAAAACCAAGTAACAGCAAGGTTTCTGGCCTTTTTTGCGTCCACAATAGTCCAACGCGAACTGTTGAAATCCGGGGGTACATGGGGGTATAAAACGGGGGTACATACCGATACCCCCATCGGAGATACCCCCAAATGCCGCTATCCGACACCGCCGTTCGGAACGCCAAGCCCACCGCAAGGGCTTACAAGCTGCCTGACGAAAAAGGCCTGTTCCTGCTGATCCACCCCAACGGCTCGAAATACTGGCGGCACAAGTACCGCTATCTCGGCAAGGAAAAGCTGCTGGCCTACGGCGTCTATCCCGACGTGAGCCTCAAAGCGGCCCGAGCCAAGCGCGACGAATCGCGGCAACTGCTTGCCCAAGGGGTTGATCCTTCCGAAAACAAGAAGGCCGTTCGCGCCTCGAAAATGCTCCGCGCGTCCAACTCGTTCGAGACGGTCGCCCGCGAATGGTTTGAAAAACACCGCGAGACGTGGGCAGCGAGCCATTCGGACAAGATCATCCGACGCTTGGAGAAAGACGTTTTCCCGTGGCTAGGCGGTCGCCCGATTGCCGAACTCACGGCCCCGGAAGTTCTCGCCGTCCTGCGCCGCATCGAAAGCCGGGGGACGCTCGACACCGCCCACCGGGCCGGGGGAAATTGCAGTCAGGTATTCCGCTACGCCATCGCCACCGGGCGGGCCGAGCGCGACCCGATCCCCGACCTGCGCGGCGCCCTCCCGCCCGCTCGTGGCAACAACTTCGCCGCCCTCACCGACCCGGACAAAGTGGCGCAACTGCTGCGGGCCATCGAAGCATTTAGCGGCTCGTTTGTCGTGCTGTCTGCCCTACGTCTTGCCCCGCTGCTGTTCGTGCGTCCTGGCGAGCTACGGCAGGCCCAATGGGCCGATATCGACCTCGATAAAGCCGAATGGCGTTATCTCGTGACCAAGACAAACACCGAACATTTGGTCCCCTTGTCGACGCAGGCCGTCGCCATCCTGCGCGAACTGCACCCGCTTTCGGGCACGGGCCGTTTCGTCTTTCCGGGCGGGCGCGACCCTAGACGCGCCATGAGCGATGCCGCCATCAATGCCGCCCTGCGCCGCATGGGCTACGATACAAAATCGGAAATCACCGGCCACGGCTTCCGGGCCATGGCGCGGACGATCCTCGCCGAAGAACTGCACCAACGACCGGACGTGATCGAACACCAGCTCGCGCACGCCGTACCGGACGCTTTGGGCACCGCTTACAACCGAACGAAGTTCTTGAAGGAACGCCGCGCCATGATGCAACTATGGGCAGATTATCTCGACAAGCTGAAAGCCGGGGCCGAAGTGATCCCACTTCACGGCACCGTGGCGTAAAGGGCAACACCGCGACCTGACGGGTTCAGGTGAACGAGGCAACGGAGGATTCAGCAATGGTTATGAAGAACGCGAGTGCAGCGGCCAAAGAGTTGAAAGCCAAGAATAAGCGGTGCAGAGAATTGATGCGTGCCATCAAAGCCGGGAAAGCCACCGATGCCGAAATCAAGGAGTTTTCCGCCATGCCGAGAGATATCGGGCCGGCGCGAGGGAAAGCCCTTTCCGCGATACTGGAGACCAGAAACAACTGATATCAAAATAGCCGCGCCTAGGCTGATCACCGAAAACCGGGCAACCCTTACCCGGCTGGCGCAGCTGAAAGCACGGCAGGCAAGGAGAGGGCGAATCAATGAGCGTCAAAGAAACAGCAGAAACAATCATCGAGACGATACTGGAAGATACGCGCGATGACTTGAGGGAAATCGGGGGCATGGCCGGACTCAACGCCGACCAGAAAAAGGATTTATGCGAGACTATTGGGACTCTACAAGATGCCTTAAGCCAAGCCCAGGTGTCTCTTGCAGATGACCCACGCTCTGGAGATTGGCTTATGTTTCTTTCCATTGCTCTGATCGGTGCAGGCGCGATATCGACGAGCCTCGGACAAGCAACAAGAAAATCTAGGTTGATGAGCGCCTATGCTAGGTTGAGGGTGTCTCTTGACCCGAAGCAGAAAGAGAAAGCACTCGTTAAAGAATGTTGGACAGCATGGCAAGAAAAAACGGCGACGTACAAAAGCAAGGCCGAGTTTGCCCGCGATATGCTGACAAAATGTGAGAACTTGAGAAGCCAAAAGAAAATCGAGGACTGGTGCCGGCAGTGGGAATCAAACCGGAACTCTGCTAGCTGAGGGAGCATTTTGCTTGCTGGGTGCGCACTCAGCTAGGACAGCTAGCTTGGCAGCATATTCTAGGCGTAAATAATACGTAGCCATGTTCAACACCGCCCAAGAAAGGCGAACCATGGCAAACGTGATCCAGCAACTTCCCGAAACCGGCTTTCTCCGCCTGCCGCAAATCGTTGGCAACCCCAAGGCTAACCCGCCCCTTCCGCCCATCCTGCCGATCAGCAAATCGAGCTTCTGGGCGGGCATCAAAACCGGCAAGTACCCGAGGCCCGTCAAGCTCGGTGTTCGTACGACTGTCTGGCGCGTGGAGGATATCCGCGCCCTGATCGCAGCCAAGTAACGGGGGACGCCATGACAAAAGAAAAAGGCCACCCGCAGGCAGCCTTAAACCAAACCAAAGCCTATTATGCCGACCTCTCCGCCGAGGGACAACGAAAGCGCTTGCTCGACGTGCTCCGCTGCGATGCCGTCTCGACGCTGGAGGCGCGGCAGGATCTCGACATTCTGCACCCGGCGATGCGCGTCCGCGAATTGCGACTGGAGGGGTACGACATTCGTACCGTGCGCGTGCCCGCCGATACAGGCTTCGGCGTCAAGCACAGCGTCGCGCGTTATGTCCTGATCGCTGAGCCGGAAAGGGGCGACCATGGGACCGCATGAAACATGGCTGGAACGCCTTGCGGCCCTCGCCATTCGTTTCGAGAGCTACGGCGTAACCGCTGATATGGCGGCGATGGATTTGACGGCGCTATGGGGCTTGTATTGCTTCCTGCGGCGATTGGCGGATAACCAAGGATGAGCAAGCGCAAATCCTTCCGCGACGGGAAGGAGAAGCGCGACGGCGGCGCGTTCATCACCGTGCCGCTGTCCGTCCTGACCTCCCGCGCTTATATCGGCCTGTCGCCACGTGCCCGGATGCTGCTGTTCGATTTGTTCATCCAGTACCGGGGCGACAACAACGGGGATTTGTGCGCCGCGTGGAAGTTCATGCAGCCGCGCGGCTGGCGATCCGAGGAAACCTTGCAGAAGGCGAAGCGAGAATTGCTCGACGCGGGCCTGATCGTGGAAACGCGAAAAGGCGCCCGCCCGAACAAGGCGAGCTTATACGCCGTGACGTGGTGCGCCTTGGATCACTGCGGGGGCAAGCTCGACATATCGCCCGCCGCCTTCCACCGTGGCGCGTATCGCCTGCTCGATCCCCTGCCGAGAATCCCGGCCAGAATTGACGCCCTTACTACGCCTGCCGTAGCAGCGCCGTCAGGATAGCTACGCCCACCGTAGCAGAGAGAGCGCCGCCTACTACGCACCCCGTAGCTATGCGGCGTTTTTTTCGCCCTCCCCCTGCTACGCCTGCCGTAGTGCTATCTAGAAATACCATGTACCCCCGGAGGATCTTCCGAGGGACGGTAGGCCGTTTAAAAAAGGCGGGAAAAGGGTGGGAGTGACGTGCTATCGGCTTTCGCGCTCACTTTGCACTGAATCACTTGGTTCAGCTTTTACGAATGAGAACACTTGCGTCACAACGAGTTGGTCAACCTCATTGAGTGATCCCGGGGGAAAAGGAGGAAAGGGCGCGGCGAGCTTAATTGCCTTGATGACGAAATCATCGAGCGCTTTATGGTCAGAACTTCTTTCTACTATCGCGTAATCGATCATTCCATTTCGAGCCAAGGCGAAGGTTGCGTGTACATGGCCGTAGAGCGTACCGCGAGCCTCGTCTGGGTAATTGGCCTCGGCAAAAACCTTAATTTTCCTCAGGCATTCCGTTACGTACGGCTGGAATTCTCCTGCGCGTTGCCCTGCCACAAACCGTCTCTGAAAGTGTGCAGGAGAGCTTTTCTCCAACTCTCGAACATAATTAGCCGCCGGGCGTGAGCTATCAATCGCGCGCCTCACAAGCTGATCATTTGACGGGATGACTACTTCGATTTGTTCTTGAAAGAGCCGATTTGATCCGTACCATGCCTCAAATTCCCATGTTCCGGCTTTTAGTTCCCAAGGCTCACGAAAGAAGAAGCCAATTACACATTGCTTACCCACCACACAAGTCTGATCCCACTCCCGATGCTGAAGTGTTCGACCGTTGTCCGGATTCGTTAAACCACCGTTCGGATAGGTGACCGCCGCACGAAGTAGGATTTTTTCTCCAGGCGTACCTCCGACAAGCCGGTAGCCCACACCGATATGGTCGCCAAGTTTACCTTCAACTTGCCCCGAGTCTCGTACGGAGCGCGCGCCCTGTATCTCGTTGCGCATACCGGTAAGGCTCTCAGCATCGGGTATACGCGTGATTGAAGTGACCGAATAGGTGCCAGCCCATTGAACCTTGGCTGATTGCTGCAGAGAAGCACATGCGGACAGAAGTCCGATAAAGAAAAGGACAAGTACCGTCGCGCGCCCCATGATCTCCCCGTCACCCCACCAAAAAAAGATTTGTTTCTGAGGGCAGCTTTTCTGCCTCTATTTCAACAGAACGATTGCTGTTTGATTGCTCTTATCATACCCAATGCTCAAGGTTATATGACCCGATCCTCGCGATCGCCGCCGGTCGGTTGGATCTGAGCCTCGACAAAGTTTCCGCGAACATACCGAAGCGTTAAACTGCCTCGCGGCGCGCCTTCGCTCTGTTCCCATAATTGACGTCTCACGAGGGGTGCAGTTCGGTTTGCAATTTAAAGAAACAGGCGATCTATGCGCCATCATTCCATCGGACCTGCACCAAAAGCCGGCCGGAGATACTAAACATTAGCCGTCCATACAATCACTACATAGGGAGCATTTCGTCAATGAAGCATCTTTTGTTTGCGTTCTCACTGGTTGTACTCGTTATACCGCGAGCGTCAGCCGATGAGCGCCTCTTCGTTCAGGTTCCCGCACTGGTCGACCCTTCGGCGCCCATACCAACCGCAGTACGAAACGAGTGTTCACTTGAGATGCTTCTTGGAAACTATGCGTTGTCAGCAATAGGTCGACGAGTCGGCTCTGTTCAATCGATAACGGCCCCAGATCAAGCTGGCATGGACAAGGTTATTCAACTAACCATTATCTCAGTCCATGGCTTTGGAGGAGGGGCGTGGAGTGGTTCGAAGTCGATGAGTGTCCGCGCTGACATCATGAAGGGAGGAGCCTCCGTCGGCTCGACCGTACTTACCCGTTCGTCCCGGGGTGGTGTGCTCGGTGGATTTTCCGGTACCTGTGCAATTCTTGATCGTGTAGCTGGCGCGTTAGGTAAAGACGTTGCGGCTTGGTTGTCGCGTGGATCAGCAACTCGGTCTGCTGAGCAAGAATTAAGCATCGCCGAGCGGCCAGGCGAGCCCGAGTCTCCAGAGGGTAAATAAAAACAAACCTGACGTTCCTCTGCTGGTCGCTTCTTTCTGAAAACAGGCAATAGGGGCGGTGAGTGCCGATTAGCGCCGCATTGCAGGCTACCTTTTTTGAGCGATCATCGTCGCTTGTAAGGTCCGAACGACAAAACAAGGCACTCTGTCATGCTCCTAAAACGGCAGGGGGTCGCGAAAGTCCGGCGCGCCTTACCATAAACCGACCGCCCCCCTTTGCTCGCATAAACGTACGTTTCTTTCAATCAACTCCGCCTGCCGAGCCCAGCGGTTATGCGCGGCGTCTTTTTGCCAGAGCGTCGCCGCACACGCCGCCAACTGATTATGATGTCTGCGTTTCCCCAACGCGTCCGAGTCTGCCAGGAGTAGGCATGAAAGAAATCTTCAAGTGGCAATTACTTGAGTCAGAAGATATTTCGCCCAGCAAGTGGTTCCCCTTGTTTAGACACAAAGTAGTCATTGGCAGCGGCGAAACCATTGATGATTTTTTTGTGTCCCGGCTAGGAAACGTTGCGATGGTCATCCCGGTCCTGCCAACAGGAGAGATTGTCTTGGTAAGGCAATACAAACACGGAATCGGTGAGATAACCATTGAATTCCCTGCTGGACGCATCGAGAGCGATCAAACCCCTGAGATGGCTGCTCACGCGGAATTAAGACAGGAGACCGGACTCAAAGCAGGTTCTCTCGAACCCATCGGAGAATTCTTCCCTGCGCCGACGAAGGATTCGACGCGGGTCTTTGGATTTGTTGCAACGGAATGTGTTTTTTCCGAGAAGCAGGACTTTGACCAGACCGAAGATATCGACGTAATCCGGGCAGATTCCAGACAGCTCGATCAATGGATCAGGGAGGGCAAAGTGGCAAGTTCAGATACGATCGCCCTTTGGTCAAAGTACAAGATGACGAGAAAGCCCTAGCAGAGACGAAGGACTAAAAACACCTTTGCGAGTGTCCGACCTTGGGCAATGCGAGAAAAAAAGCGAAGGCGATGGTAGGGCCGTCGCAAAGCAGGCTTTGAAAAGCGGGAAACCGCCCGTTCTCTCACCCGGAGAATTTTTCCTCCGCAAAGCGTTTTTTCAAACGCACCGTCTGACACAACCCCGTAACCGCCCGTTTTTTTGCGGAGTTTTCGGGGCTAACTCCCCACCAATCGCCATTTCGACAATTAGGGCCAACGTACTCCGATTGGGGGTATATCTGGGGGTACATTTTGTTTTGCCATACCCTAAAGGCTAGCAATTGCAAGGCTTACCGGCGACTATTCGATAGTGCCCGTCACCAGAACACTGTCCAGCAATGGACAAAAAAAGCCGGACGTTCGTTAATTGAATTTCCGGCTTTTTTTCACCCTGAGCTTCTGACCGTCGCCTAGTCCGCCCTCTGGTGGTTGGTGTTCCGCTCGCCGGGAATAACGGCCCGCCCGTTGTTGTGCTCAACGAGATAACAGCGCTGACAGACCGTGTAGCCAACTCCTTCAGCATTCTTCACGGATTTGAAGAGGTGACCTTCTTTTGCGCATTGACGCCGCCTCATCTCCCACGTGATACGCCTTTTGACGGGAACGGCAATGACGATTGCGCAGAAGGCGAAGACAGTGAGCAGGACTTCCGCCCAGTCGAAGCCGGCGCGTCGATCGATGACTGGGAACAGTAAGTAAAGACCGCCGCAGATAGCGAGATAGAAAACGACACCGGCAAGGTAACGCCGATAGTTGGGCTTTTCGTCTCGGTCCAGCGAAGCCAAAACGCCTCCTTGATCGAAGGATGGGGTTGAGCCGCGACCGGGCCGGCATCCCCAGGCCCACGTAGGGGCATTTCAGAGGCCCACCAAGCAGGAGGGATGGAGTGACCTACTGAACCGGCTCGCGAAAGAGCTACATTACCACCACAAAGCCCGCTTCCGGGAGCCCCTTGTTCTGCGTACCATCAAATGCGCGGTATTTGCCGTTCGCCCCTGGAGTTCGGACATGGAAACCACAACAATCAACTACGGGCTTTATTCCTACCGCGTGTACGCCAAGAAAAGGGATCCGCACGGCGTGATTTGGGATGGGTATTACGACATTCTCGACAAGGAGGGTGACCACATTCTGCGCGGCGGCAATATGGTTACCACTCTCGACGTGCTTACTAGTGCGGAAGCCGCGTGCCGATTGGCGGAGGTGGTCGTGCGCGCCAAAATAGACAACGCCATCGGTGGTCAGGACGGCCTACTCGGCCGAATCTGAAACATCCAAGAACCGCTTGACGACTTGCGCTTCCCGGCTCCCCGGGGCGAGGATGCCCTGCCCGCCAACTCCGGAAACAAGTCGAATTGCAGAAACGGCGCAAACGCCCGTTCCGATGCCTTGCTCATCGTTTTCTGAAGGTCGCAGTGATTATTGAAGGTCGTCCGCGGCCTCTATGGAGTTTTGCTGAGATTGGAAGCGAACTCCGAGGCGAAGCCCATTGGCTTACGCCCCCCTGGGAAGGCGGGTACAATGGGTGCGCTATCGGCGCTTCCAAGGTGCCAATAGCTGATCGCCAGGAGCATCCGCATCGGGAAGAACGGCCCGGGCATCACGCAACAACTTTCCGGTGGTCAAGCGAACACATTCTCAAGGCCAGACGCGTTCTGGCCTTTGTCTTTCCGGCGCTGGCCGGCGAGGCGCCTGTTGGAGTATTTCCGTGCTATGAGCTACACCGCTGAATCGATATCCGTCCTCAAAGGGCTTGAGCCCGTCCGCCACCGCCCTGGCATGTACACGCGGACAGACCATCCGCTGCATATCATCCAGGAAGTGATCGACAACGCGGCAGACGAGGCCTTGGGCGGCTTCTGTACGCGCATCGGTGTCATTCTGCATCGCGATGGTTCGGCCACGGTCCAGGACGACGGGCGGGGCATCCCGGTCGAAATTCACCCGGTGGAGGGCGTACCCACGGTCGAGGTCGTCTACACGCAACTTCATGCCGGCGGCAAGTTCAACAAGAACGACGGAACCTCTGCGTACCGATTCTCCGGAGGGTTGCACGGCGTTGGCGTTTCGGTGACCAATGCGCTGTCGACGCGGCTGGAAGTCGAGGTCGTGCGTAACGGCGGCCGTTTTCAAGTGGCTTTCGCGGGTGGCAATGTGATCGAGCCGCTCGCGCGCGTCGGGGACGCCCCCAAGCGCGCCAGCGGAACGCGCGTTCGCGCGTGGCCCGATCCCCAGTTCTTCGATTCGCCGAACATTCCGCAAGCCGAACTCGAACGCCTGTTACGCAGCAAAGCGGTTCTGCTGCCTGGTCTGGAAATTTCGCTCGCCACAGAAGCCGGCGAGACGAAAACATGGCGTTTCGAAAACGGGATGCAACAGTATCTGGCGGAACAGGTCGACGGCGAGCTAGCCGGGCCGATCTTCACTGGCGAGAAATACGCCGCCGCGGGCGACGAGAATTTTCCGACGGGTTCCGGTGCTGCGTGGGCACTCTGTTGGAGCACCGATGGTAACCTGGCGCGCGAATCGTACGTCAACCTGATCCCAACGCCCGCTGGCGGTACGCATGAAACCGGGCTGCGCCAAGCTACTTTCGATGCCGTCAAAAGCTTTGCCGAACACCATGCCCTGCTCCCCAAAGGCATCAAGCTCGCGGCCGAAGACGTGTTCTCGCGCGTCAGCTTCGTGCTCGCGGCACGTGTGCTCGACCCCTCGTTCCAAGGGCAAACGAAAGAACGGCTGAATTCGCGGGATGCGGTCGCGCTCGTTTCGCGCATGCTCCGCGACCCGCTCGAACTTTGGCTCAACGAACACCCGGACGAAGCGAAAAAGATCACCGAATTGGCGATCAAAGCCGCACAGGCCCGCTCGCGCGCCGGCCAGAAGGTCGAGAAACGCAAGCAATCGGGCGTCGCCATCCTGCCGGGCAAGCTGTCGGACTGCCAGAGCGAGGACATCAACCGCAACGAACTGTTTCTCGTCGAAGGCGACTCCGCCGGCGGCTCAGCCAAATCGGGCCGCGATAAGGAGGTGCAGGCGATTCTTCCCTTGCGTGGCAAGGTCCTCAATACTTGGGAGGTTGAACCCGGCAGCCTGTTCGCCAACCGCGAAGTACACGACATCGCCGTCGCCCTCGGTATCGACCCGCACCTGCCCGACGCTTCCGATTCGGTGCTCGAGAACCTGCGTTACGGCAAAGTGGTGATCATGACCGATGCCGACGTTGACGGCAGCCACATCCGCGTCCTGTTGTGCACGTTGTTCTATCGCCACTTCCCGAAACTGATCGAACACGGCCACCTCTACTTCGCGCAACCACCGCTCTACCGCCTCGACGTCCCGGCGCAGGGCAAGAAGCGCCCGCCGCGCAAGCTCTACGCGCTGGATGATGTCGAGCGTACCGCCCTGCTCGACCGCTTGCAGATCGAAGGCATCAAACCCGAATCCGTCGCCATCTCGCGTTTCAAAGGGCTGGGAGAGATGAACCCGGAGCAGCTTTGGGAAACGACGATGTCGCCCGACACACGCCGTTTGATGCGGGTGCGTCTGCCGCAGGAAAGCGAGGCCAAGCCGGTAATGAACATGCTGATGGCCAAGAACGAATCTGCCGGGCGCCGGGCATGGATGGAGACTAACGGCGCGCTGATCGGCGCGGAGATTTGAGATGACGCAACGCTACGACGACACCGCCACCCCAGACATGTTTTCCGACGCGGCAACAAGCGCCGTGGCACCGCCAGCCCCACCGGCTCCGCCGACACCGACGATCACCGCCGAGGACGACGGCGACAGCATCCTGCTGCACGAAACCGCGGCGCGCGACTACCTTGAGTACGCGGTTGCCGTGGTCAAGGGCCGCGCTCTGCCCGACGTGAAGGACGGCCAGAAACCGGTGCAACGGCGCGTGCTGTTCGCCATGCACGAACTCGGCCTTGCCGCGGGCGCCAAGCCGGTGAAGTCGGCGCGCGTCGTCGGCGACGTGATCGGTAAATACCATCCGCATGGCGACTCGTCGGCGTACGACGCGATGGTGCGCGTCGCGCAGCCGTTCTCGCTCCGCTATCCGCTGGTCGACGGTCAAGGCAACTTCGGTTCGCGAGACGGCGACGGCGCGGCGGCGATGCGTTACACCGAAGCGCGTCTGACACCGATTGCCGAACTCCTGCTTGGCGAAATCGACGAAGGCACCGTCGACTTCCAACCGAACTACGACGGCTCCTTCGACGAGCCGGCGTTTCTTCCCGCACGGCTGCCCTTCTCGCTCCTGAATGGCGCCTCGGGGATCGCCGTCGGCATGGCGACGGAAATGCCGCCGCACAACCTGCAAGAAGTCGCCAACGCGGCGATCGCGTTGATCCAGAACCCGACAGCCGAGCTCGCCGAACTGATGCAATACATCCCCGGCCCGGATTATCCCGGCGGCGGGCAGATCATCTCCGCGGAATCCGAGATTGCCGCCGCCTACGCAAGCGGCCGCGGCAGCCTGCGCGTACGGGCACGCTACGAGTTCGAGGAGCTCGCCCGCGGCGCGTGGCAACTCGTCGTCAAGGAATTGCCACCCGGCGTATCGAGCGCCAAGGTTCTGTCCGAAATCGGCGGCGTGATGAACCCGCAGCCCAAACCGGGCAAGAAATCGATCGAGCAGTCTGCCGCCCAGCTGAAAGCGCTCTTCGCTTCGCAGCTCGAACGCGCGCGCGACGAATCGGGCAAGGACGACGACGTTCGTCTCGTCTTCGAGCCTGTCAGTTCGCGGCTCGACCGCGACGAGTTCGTCGCGTTGCTGCTCGCACACACGAGTCTGGAGACCACAGCCCCCATCAATCTTGTCGCTGTCGGCCTCGACGGTCGGCCGTGCCAGAAAACGCTCGTCGATCTGATTGCGGAGTGGTGCCGCTTCCGCCTGCAGACGGTGCGCCGGCGCAGCGAGTTCCGGCTCGCGAAGGCCAACGACCGCATCCATATCCTCGAAGGCCGACACATCGTCTTCCTCAACATCGACGAGGTGATTCGCATCATTCGCGAGTCGGACGAGCCGAAGCCGGCGCTGATTGCGCGCTTTTCCCTCTCGGACCGCCAGGCCGACGACATCCTCGAGATCCGCCTGCGTCAGCTTGCGCGTCTCGAAGGCATCAAGATCGAGCAAGAGCTCGAAAAGCTGCGTGCAGAAAAAGACGATCTCGAGAAGCTGCTTGCCAGCGACACGCTGATGCGCAAGCTGGTGGTCAAGGAAATCAAAGCCGACGCAGCCAAGCACGGCGACGCGCGGCGTACGGTAATTCAACCGGCGGCCATGGCGTCACGCTCCGAGGTGGCTGCCGTTGCCGATGAACCGGTGACCTTGATCGTCTCCGAGAAAGGTTGGGCCCGTGTGCGCCAGGGGCACAATCTGGACCTGTCGGGTGTGGCCTATAAGGACGGGGACGGGCCCGGCGTGAACTACGAGTGCCGCTCGGTCGATTCGCTCGTCATCCTTTCGAACGAGGGACGCGCGTTCACCGTGCCGATTGCGGCACTGCCCGACGGACGCGGCATGGGTGCCCCGCTGCCCTCGTTCGTCGACATGGGCCACAGCCGGATCGCGCACGTGCTCGTCGGCCGTCCGGAAGATGAACTGCTGGTGGCCAAATCGTCCGGATACGGATTCATCTGCACGTACGGCGACCTGCTCTCGCGTCAGAAGGCCGGTAAATCCTTCCTGACAGTCGAAGACGGCGCCAGCGTCCTGCAGCCCTCGTCGGTTGCAGGCACTGACCACATCGCGGCGCTTTCCGACGACGGCCGCCTGCTGGTCTTCCCGATCGACCAGATGAAGCACCTCTCGGGTGGCAAAGGTGTGCAGATCATCGGCCTCAAGGGCAAGGAAACGCTGAAATCGGCGATCGCCGTCCACGGTCCCGTCGTCCGCATAAAGGGAGTGTTCCGCAACAAACCGAAAGAACTGCTCTCGGAAGAAAAGCATCTCGGGCAGCGCGCCCGGCGGGGCGCGGCTGTGGGCCTCGTCAATGCCCCGGCTATCGAGGGCATCACGAGGGAGGAAACAAACGCCGCCTGACCGGCGAAAGGAGGACCGGACATGGAAATCCAGCACGGTGCGCGGGTCGTCGCCGGCGAGCGTTACCGACTGCGAACGCTGACCGTTCGGGACCATCTTTTCTCGATGGTCCTCACGGGAAACAAAGGCCTCTATTCTGCCGGCCGGAAAATAGCCGTCACTCCGGGGACAGGCGTCCTGCTGGCCTGCGGAACGCAGTGGGACGTCGTCAACGACCCCGCTCGCCACGGCCACTACGAGGCCGTGGTGCTGGCTTTCGACGACGAGGCGGTTCGCGAACTCGGCAGTTGCCCGCCCGATGAAAAGTCCATCGTCGTCACTGGCGCTCACGTGCTGCCCGTTGACGCCGAATTGAGCGAAGCGATGCAGCGCACCCTGCCCCCAAAACAGACGCTAAGGCCCTCTGCCCGCCTGCTTCGCCATCGAGTACTTGAGGTGCTGCTTCAGCTTGCCGAGCGCGGTTATCGCTTCGCCCCGATGGCGGAAATGGCGTGGGCCGAGCGTGTTCGGCGCATGGTCGCCAGCGTCCGCACGCCGAGTGGAACGCCAACACGCTGGCAAGCGCCTTCAACGTCAGCGAATCGACTCTCCGGCGCCGGGTCGAGGGCTGCGGGAACACACTCGCCCGGCTGGTCCGCGAGGTGCGCCTGGAAACGGCGTTGTCCCTCTTGCAAACAACGGAACTTCCTGTCGGTGAGGTCGCGCAGCGATGCGGCTGGGATTCGCATAGCCGGTTCTCTGCGGCGTTCCAGGAGCGGTGGAGCGTCGCGCCTATCGTCGTCCGCGCACGGTTGAAGGAATCCGCACAAGCATTGACGGAAAACGGCTAACGTCCCTGTGGCCCCTGCGGCGACGATGACGTTTTCAACGTCACGGAGATCCTCCATGAAACGCCTTGCTCAGACGCTTCTCGTCACTCTCTCGGCATTGACTTTTTCCGCGCACGCGGGCGGCTTTTCCCTGCGCAGCCCGTCGATCGCTCCGGGCGGCAGGCTGGGAGAAGCCCAAGTGTTGAACGGCTTCGGTTGCCAGGGGAGCAATACGTCGCCGGCGTTGCAATGGAAAAACCCACCCGTCGGCACCCAAAGCTTCGCCGTCACCGTGTACGATCCGGACGCTCCGACCGGCTCAGGCTGGTGGCATTGGGTGGTGTATGACATTCCCGCCACGGCAATCGGGCTGGACGAAGGCGCCGGGAGCACGGACGGTCGAAAGCTGCCGCAGGGATCAGTGCAGGGTCGGACGGATTTCGGCGGCCCCGGGTACGGCGGCGCCTGCCCGCCGGCCGGCGACAAGCCGCACCGCTACATCTTCACGGTTCATGCGCTCAAGACCCCGCATCTCGATCTGCCGGCGGATGCTTCGGCGGCGATGGTTGGATTCATGATCCACGGTAACCGGCTTGGCAGTGCTTCAGTGCAAGCCAAATACGCACGCTGAGCGCACGGCGAAAAACCGGGTTTTCGATTCCATCGCCAAGCCGGCCGATTTCCCGGCGAGCCGGAAGGCTCCGCCGGCGTCTTCGGTTGGTTCGCCGCCTGCACTTCGGAATCGGCAGCCGGCGTACTGCAAGGGTCTGCTGACACAACCCTGTCAGCAGTCCTTCCGCATACTGGGCTCTCCATCCAACGAAGGAGATTCCCATGAACGTCATCAACTGGTTCGAGATTCCCGTTACCAACTTCGCGCGTGCTCGCCGCTTCTATGAAACAATCATGGCCGTGGAGCTCAAGGTCGAAGAGAGTTTTCCCGGCATGCGCATGGCCATTTTCCCGGCCGCAGATGAAGACGCGACCGGTTGCCTGATCGAATTTGCCGAGGCGCGCCCGCATGCCGATGGGGTGCGCATCTATCTGCATGGTGGTGACGATCTGGCCCCGATTCTCGGGCGCGTCGCCGCGGCGGGCGGCTCTGTCATCATGCCGAAAACGTTCCTGCGCGAGGATATCGGCCACATCGGGATGTTCCGTGATACCGAAGGCAACCTTGTTGGGCTGCACTCGCTGCACTGACCGAGGACCTCGCCGGGATAGACGCTAGACGCTCATCCCGGCGCCGGTCTCGATCATCGACGAAGATCGGGCACAATAGCCGTCCATGAATCCGCGCAAAGTTCATCGCTCACATCTGGCGCGCCTCGAAGACTTGCCGAACGTTGGCCCCGCGATGGCAGCGGATTTTCGGCTACTCGGCATCCATACGCCTGATGACCTGCGTGGCAAGGACGCCTGGGCGCTCTACGCGAAGCTGTGTACGCGAACCGGCAGGCGCCACGATCCCTGCGTGATCGACGTGTTCCTATCGGTAACGAGCTTCATGTCCGGAGGCAAACCGCTGCCCTGGTGGCATTTCACCGCCGAGCGCAAGCGTCACATGCAGAGCGATCATGCGCCGCGCTGACCGCCTGTTTCGCCTTGTCGAGTTGCTGCGCAGCCGTCGCTTCGCCACCGGCGCCTGGCTTGCCGAGCAGTTGCAGGTTTCCCTGCGCACGGTGTATCGCGACGTCGCCGATCTTTCCGCCTCCGGCCTGCCGATCGAGGGTGAAGCGGGGGTCGGGTATCGCCTGCGTTACCGACTCGACGTACCGCCGCTGCTCTTCGACGTACAGGAACTCGAAGCGCTGCTCGTTGGTTCGCGCATGGTACAGGCGTGGGGCGACACGGAGCTCGCCGTCGCCGCCGGCGCGGCACTGGCCAAGATTCACAACGCGTTGCCCGAACTCTTGCGCCGCGAGGCACGCATCGCCCAACTCTATGTGCCGCCGACGCCGAAGCGGCCGCGCTGGTTGCAGGAATTGCGCTCCGCGATCCGGCAACGTGAAGTGGTGTCGATCGACTACAAGCGCGAGGATGGCGAACCCTCGTCGCGTACGGTCTGGCCGCTCGGTCTGTTCTTCTGGGGGCACACGTGGACGCTCGTCGGCTGGTGCACGCTGCGCGACGACTTCCGCCACTTTCGCGTAGACCGGATAGCCCACCTGGAACGTCCAGGCGCGAGCTACCCCGTGACCCCGGGCCGGCGGCTTGACGACTATTTCGACCTGCTCGAACAACGCGAGAACATTACCGTTCCCCGCGACTGAACGCTCTCCCGCACCTGATAGTTAGGGGCTTGGCCCCGTCACGGACCCCTCGACGGCAAGAATCGGTGACAGGTAGCCAAGGAACGGTGGAGTCAGGGAAGACCCATGATGCTCCTTGCTATCGTCCTGCGCCTCGGTGCATCCTGCTCTACGCGCTTGAGGAGAAAACGTCCTGAAGCCAGGCCTGCTTCGCCTTCGTCCCCTTTGCTTTAGCGTCACGCATCCCCTTCTTTCCCTGCTATGCTGGGTTGGGAAACCCCACAAGAATCAAATAAGGAGGAGGGCTATGATCTCATTCGAAAGCATGCGCGTCAGGACGCGGCTGTTGGTTGCCGGCATTGCGGTGCTGCTCGGTCTCGTGCTCGTCGCCGGATATACGCTGATTCAGATCCGGAACGAGGCGGTCGCGGCGCACAGCACGCGAATCAAGGACCTGGTCGATTCTTCCAAGGGCATCGTTGCCCACTTCCAGAAGCTCGAAACCGACAAGAAACTGACACTTGAGGAAGCACAGACCCAGGCGAAGGAGGCATTGCGCATCGTGCGCTTTGGCGCCGACGACTATTTCTTCATCTACGATTTCGACGGCAAGGCGATCATGGTCGCCGGCAACCCGAAAATCGAAGGCCAGGCGATGCTCGGCAAGACCGACGCCAAGGGCTTCAAGCTCTGGGACGCGATCGTGGCGACCGGTAAAGGGCCGGGCAAAGGCTTTATCGAGTACTGGTTCCCGCGCGCGGGCCAACAGGAATCGAAACCCAAGCTCGCCTACCTCGCCGCCGTTCCCGAATGGCAGTGGATTCTCGGCACGGGCGTCTACATCGACGACGTCGACCAGGCGGTGAACAAAGCGGCGCTCAGTTATGGCCTGATATCGCTGGTGGTCTTGGCGCTCGTCGGCGTGATCGGCTTCTTTGTCGCGCGCAGCATCGTGCACCAACTGGGCGGCGAGCCGGCCATGGCGATTGCGGTGATGTCGCGTGCCGCTGCGGGAGATCTGACAGCGGAGGTCCAATCGGCCGGCAAAGGCAGTATTCTGGATTCGGCGGGACAAATGGTCCGCTCCATTCGCAACATGGTGGCCGAGATCACCCACAGTTCCGCCTCGCTGACGCGCGGCGCGGAACAGATCAGCACGGCGTCGGGCGAGGTGGCCATCGCCGCGCGTAACCAGACCGACGCTACCCAGTCGATGGCGGCGGCCATCGAAGAAATGACGGTCAGCGTCAACCACATCTCCGACAGTGCGAACGATACGCGCAACAGTTCGCAGAACTCGGTGCGTTTGGCCGAGGACGGTTACGCCCGTGTCGAAGCGGCGACCAAGAACATCCGCGAGATTTCGTCGACCGTCAGCGATGCTTCGCAACGTATCCATGCGCTCGAGGAACACGCCCGCCAGATCTCGTCGATCGCTGGTGTCATCAAGGATATTGCGGGCCAGACCAACCTCTTGGCATTGAACGCGGCGATCGAAGCGGCCCGCGCCGGAGAACAGGGACGCGGCTTCGCCGTGGTCGCCGACGAAGTCCGCAAGCTCGCCGAACGAACCTCCTCGGCGACGGTGGAGATCGAGCAGATGATCGCCGGCATCCAGACCGACACAGGCGATACGGTCGCCGTGATGACCGCTGCGCTGCCGCAAGTCGCGGCCAGTGTCGAAGCCGCCGACGGCGCCGCAGCTTCCTTGCAGCAGATCAAGGACGGTGCGCAAACGACGCTGACGAGCATTACCAATGTCGCCGATGCAACGCGCGAGCAAAGCATCGCGAGCAACAACATCGCGCAGCGCGTCGAGCAGATCGCCCAAATGGTCGAGGAAACGACGGCCGCCATGCAGTCGACGGCGGACACCGCCCGTCAGATGGAGAAAATCGCCGGCGAACTGTCGGCACTGGTCAGCCGCTTCCGCTGCTGACCGCAAGGCGCCTTGGTTGAACGCGGCGGCTCCAGCCGGCCGCCGCGTTCAGCGTCAGCCTCAGAATGACAAGCACATACGAAGGAGAGGAATTGGATGCGCTCGCTTTCCCTGAATTCGCTGCTGCTCGCGGCAACCGCTTTACTCGCATCTTGCGCCATCGTTCCACCAGCACCGCGCACTGTTTCCGTCAGCGAGGCCCGGCTCGCGCAAATGATCGGCTCGCAGTTTCCCTTCAACAGCGAGATGCTCGAAGTCCTCGACGTGAACGTCAGCGCACCACGCATCACGCTCGATCCGGTTAACAACCGCATCAACACTTCGTTTGACCTCGGTGTTTCGGGCCAGGGCTTGATCGGGCTGCTGACCACGAAAACCTATCAGGGTGCAATGGATCTCAGCTATGGCCTGCGCTTCGAACCAAGCGACTATACCGTGCGCATGACGGACGTACGAGTCAGCCGCTTCAGCGTCGAAGGGGCCCCGGAGGTTCTCAAACGCCCGATCGAAAAGCTCGGAGCACCGCTTGCAAAGAAGCTGCTCAAGGATTACGCGCTGTACAAGCTCCAGCCCGAGGATCTTCAAGCAACCGAAGGCTGGATGTACAAGCCGGCATCGTTCCGGATCGAACCAACCGGGCTTTCGATCACGCTCGACCCTGTAGCGCGGCAGTAACGCGCCGTACCAAGCGGCCAGGCGTATTTGCGCGAGCCGCGCGTCGGCAGTCGGCTCGTCCTTGGCGTTGACCTGTCTATGGCTTGATACTTTTAACTGCGCGTCCGGCGGCAATCGGCCGTCGTTCACACAGGAGAAAATCATGGCAAACGCACGCATGGATCGCGACAAATGGGTGGAGGTATTTCGCGCCACCGGATTGGATGAGGCCGCGATGACACGCTGGCATCAAGAATTCGAACAGCGCTACCCAGACGGACATCAGGCTTTTCTGGAGTGGATCCAACTGCCAGCGAAGGAAATCTCGGTGATCCGGGCGCAAACCGGCAACTGAAACTAAGCCGTGCGCTGGCTCGGAGCCGGCGCCGCTTTCACTGGAGCTCAATGTGCATACGATCGGGGAGATCGGCAAACGCTTCGGGATCTCCCGCAGCACGCTGCTTTATTACGACTCAATTGGCCTGCTCTCACCATCGGGCCGGAGCGCCGGCAATTACCGCCTCTATACCGAGGCGGAAGTCCGTCGCATGGAGCGCATCAATACGTTCCGGAATATCGGCCTTTCGCTGGACTCGATCAAAGAGCTGCTCCAGTCGGATGAATCGTCGCCATCGGCCATACTCGGACGACGCCTGCAAAGCATCGGGCAGGAAATCGGCCGACTAAGGAGACAGCAGCAAATCATCCTCAAACTACTCGGCACGACGCATGAACCGTCGCTGTACGGGGTTATGACGAAGGAACGCTGGGTGAAGATTCTCTCGGCCGCCGGGCTCGACGAGGACGGCATGCAAAAGTGGCACGCCGAATTCGAACGCTCGGCACCCGAGGCACATCAGGATTTCCTCGAGTCACTGGGTATCGAAGCGCGGGAAATCACCTTGATCCGAGAGTACTCAAGAGCTGCTGGGAGCTATTCGACGCCGCCCCTGGAGACTGGCCGCGCGGGGAACAAGGTGCCAACGAAAAACCGCCAGCGCGCGGCACGCAAATCCGCAACGGGATGCGCCGAGGAACCGCGTGCGGCCGCTTCCCCCGACTAAGACGAGCGTTCGAGAATCAGCGCCAGGTCTTGAGTTTCACGGCCCCGCGTGTCCCCGCGGCAACCATCGCGCTGACCGCCCAGAACACGCTCGACACACCGATCGTCGCCCCGACGGTGCCGAAAACCATTGGCATGAGAATACTCGACACGTTGATCGACATCATGCGCAAACCGAGCGCTTCGCCCTGGCGATGCGGCGGGGTGATCTGGTGCAAGGTGCTCATTACCATCGGCTGCACCGTGCCGAGCGAAAGGCCAAGCAGTACCGAACAGATCCCCATGCCGAACGCCGAATCCTGCAGCGGATAAGCCGCGTACAGGGCCGCCGCCGCGACCATCGCGGAGGTGATCACCGCCCACTCCTGCAGCCTAGCCGCGACCAACGGCAGAAAGGCGCGAACTACGGTAGCCGCCGCCGCAAAGGCACCGAGGATGGTGCCAATCAGCGAGGCACTGATGCCGCGCTCATGGCCGAGGATGGGCACGACGAAGGTATGCACGTCCCAGCACGACGAAAGGACCCAGTTGAGCAACAGGAGAACCCGCATGCGCGGACTGGCCAGGAGTTCCCACGAGCTTCCCCGTTCGCCTTCCTTCGCTGGCTGTTCAGCCGGTGAGTCTGTACTGTTGCGTACGAATGGCCATGACAAGAGAGCCATCACGCCCATCACGGCAAAGCTCGCGCGGAAACCTGCATTGTCGATCATCAAGCCGGCAACGAACGGGCCAAGGAAGTTGGCGATCGATGGCGCAATCGCCAACCAGCCGAACACTTGCTTCAGCCGCAATGGATCGTCGGCCATCCGACCGGCGTGACGTTGCAGCGTCACCACGGCGGCACCCGTCGCTCCGCCGCTCAACAGGGCGGCAACGCAGAGAACGGGAAAGGTCGGCCATATGGCCGCCAAGGCAGCGCCGACTGCGGCTAAAGCCATATAGATCAGGGACGGCCGCTTCAATCCATGGCGATCAGCATAGCGCCCCGCCGGCAAGGAGAGGAACAGCGGAGCCAGAGCGAAGAGCGCGAGCAGCATACCGACCGCCGCGGCACTGAAACCTTGTCGTAAAGCCAGCAAAGGGGCGGCCATACGGATACCGGCCATGCAACCGTTGATGCAGATGTGAACGCCGATCAAGCGCAGCAGCGGCACATTGAGGCGAATAGCGGGCGACGTCATTGTTTTTTGTACCGATCGGCGATATTTCCGGGTCAAACCGATCGCTGGTGGGGAAGAGCCGTCACTATAACTGAACGATGAAGCGCGGCGGGTGGTCAATTGACCTGCTCGGCTCAAGACGCGCAACCTGCCATCGCAATTCCTCTTCAATAATCCCGATGGCTTGATAACGACGGCATGACATATCTGCTAATATCAGTAGAAGGTTGTTAATTCAACAGGAGCGAGGTCTTGGAAAAGCAGTGGACCCTCGAGTCCTCGGGTGCCGATGGCGCTCATGTGGACTTCGTGATTACCCACCTGCCCTGCCGAATCGGCCGCAGCAAGGAGAACGATCTTGTGATCGCCAACCTTGGGCTGAGCCGCAGCCATGCCATCATCGCCCGCGACATCAGCGGCCAATTGCGCGTATCGGACGAAAACAGCACCAACGGTACGTTCGTTAACAGGCGCCGCGTCGAAGGCTACAGCCTGCTCAAAGAAAACGACGTCGTCCATTTCGGCGCGGCCGAATTCAAACTGCGTGCGCGCCTTGTAGAGCAAAACAGCGTACTCGCCTTCGACCAGATGCATACGACGATCATGCCCGCCGGCATGGTGTTGCCCGAGCATTTCGTTCCCAACGAAGCGGAGTTCGACGAATTGCTGCTCGGCCACGGCCTCTCCGGTGCCGCACAGCCGATTGTCGACGCCAAGACCCGGCAGATGGTCGGCTACGAGCTTCTTGGCCGAGCCACGCATCCGCAACTGCCGACGACGCCGATCGAACTCTTCGGGCTAGCCGAAGCGATGGATCGCGAACTCGATCTCAGCCACGCCTTCCGCGATTTCGGCATTGCCAGAATCGTCCCGCGGTTTGGCAATCACACGGTGTTCATCAACGCGCACCCCAAGGAGACTTTCACCGAGAGCTTCCTCGCTTCGCTTGAAAGGCTTCGCTCGTCCTCACCCAAACTCAGCATCGTGGTGGAGATCCACGAGTCGGCCGTCACCGACACCGAGAAGCTCCGCGAACTCGCCTACCGCCTGACGCAACTCGACATCCGCTTTGCGTACGACGATTTCGGTGCCGGGCAGGCGCGTCTTCTCGAACTTGCGGATGTTCCGGCGCACTTCGTCAAGTTCGACATTTCGATGATCCGTGGATTGCACAAGGCAAGTCCGCGCAAGCGTCAGATCGTGCGCGACCTCGTTCAATTGGTCTTGGCTGCCGGCTCGGTCCCGCTCGCGGAAGGCGTTGAAGACGAGGAAGAAGCCCAGTCGTGCATCGAAATGGGCTTCCAGCTGATCCAGGGCTTCCTTACGGGGCGGCCAATCCCGGCTGACGCGCTCTAGACCGGTCCACGCCGGGCGCGTGTGCGCCGCAGATCATCGGTCCGAACGAGACCGTGTCCAAGCCCGGATACTTGCCACCGATGAATCCGCCTCCGGGGCCCGCATGGATTGCGTGGATCGTCTACTCGGCCTGAAACGCGTTCCGGAAGAGGGACTGGCACAAGGCCAGCAGGGCGGAATCGGGATTCGGCGCCCAGTCCGGATCATGGCCGCTCGCCGTCGCCTGCATCCGGTCAGCGTGAACAGGCCCGCGATCTCCTCGGCGAGGTCGATCGCGACGCTCTTGACGTGCGAACCGCCGTCCCGTCAGCGATAGAACGACGCTTATTTGTCAGCCCCGCGCATTTTGCGGGATTCCACAGGCCGAGCCCTTTCCAAGCGCCCTGCGGCGCGTTGCCCCGCTTGCCAGCGAGCCTTCACTGCCCACCAAACGCGCATGGCAAGCAGCGTAAAAACAACGGCGGCATAGATGCTCACTGTGCCGAAATCATTCTTTCCCGCCTTATGCCACCAATAATGCAGGATCGCCGCCATCGCGATCACATACACCAGCCGGTGCAGCCGCACCCAGTTCATCCCGAGGCGCCGCATCATGCCCTTGGTCGATGTCGCCGCTAATGGGATGAGCAACACGAAGGCCGTGAATCCGGCAGCGATGAAAGGGCGTTTGAGTACGTCGCGCCACATTTCCGATAGATCGAATGCATGATCGACCCAGAACCAGAGCGAAAAATGAAGCACGGCGTAGAAGAAACAGTACAGACCGAGCATGCGGCGGAACTTCACCCATTGCGGTCGCCCTGTCAGTCGCCGCAGCGGCGTCATCGACAACGACAGGCAAAGAAAAACAAGTGCCCAGGTTCCGGTGGAGCGCGTGACGAATTCGAATGGATTGGCGCTTAGACCATCGTGCGTCCCGAGCCAGAAAAGGCGGGCCAAGGGCCCGAGGCTGGCGACGAAGACGGAGAGCCGCATCGCATTGATAACGGTCATCGATCGTCCCCCGCGCATCTTTTGCCCCGTCGGCGCCCGCAAGCGAAGGCCTTGGCCGAGCGCCGCATCGCCATCAGAAGAACTTCTTCAGATCCATCCCCGTATACAGGGAAGCCACCTGAGACGCGTACCCATTGAATGGCATCGTTTTGCGCTTCGGCGGAAACAACACGCCTCCGCCCTCGCCGATCCTTTGTTCACTCGCCTGACTCCAGCGTGGGTGATCCACCGCCGGGTTGACATTGGAATAGAAGCCATACTCCTGCGGTGCTGCCACATGCCAACTGGTCTTCGGTTCGGTCTCCGTGAAGCGGATACGGACGATCGACTTCGGGCTCTTGAAGCCGTACTTCCAAGGCGTGACGATACGTACCGGCGCGCCGTTCTGTTTCGGCAGCACCTCGCCGTAAAGCCCGAACGTGAGCAGAGTGAGCGCATGCATGGCCTCGTCCATACGCAATCCTTCGACATACGGCCATTCGAGCACCGGCATCGCGAGACCGGGCATCTGCTTCTTGTCGGCGAGGGTGATGAATTCGACGTACTTAGCGCTGCCCTGCGGTTCGACACGGCGGATGAGTTCCGAGAGCGGGAAGCCGATCCACGGAATGACCATCGACCAGCCCTCGACGCAGCGCAGTCGATAGATGCGCTCCTCCAATGCGGCCATCTTCATCAACTCATCGATATCGAATACCTTCGGCTTGTTGACCAGCCCTTCGACGGCGACTGTCCACGGCCGAGTGACGAGCGTACCGGCGTGTTTGGCCGGATCGCCTTTGTCGGTACCGAATTCGTAGAAGTTGTTGTACGTCGTGACGTCCTTGTACGGCGTGGGTTTGTCCACCAACCCATACTCCGGATTCGTCTTCGCTTCCAGCTTCGTGCCTCCCGAATTCGGTGAGGCGACGGCCGCCAGTGCCTGGCGTGAAAACAGGGGAGCGAGCGCCGCTCCGAAAGTGCCTGCGGCAGCAGCTCGGATCAAGGCGCGTCGGCGCTCAAAGACGTCGCGCGGGGTAATTTCGCTGGGAGCGATAAGCGAATCGGAATCGCCGTAGCTTCGTTTCATTGCCAACCCCATTTCCTTTCACGGTCATCGATGCCACGTTCCGGGTTCCCTGACCGCGGTTCTCTCGTCTCGCGTAGACAGCGAACAACGGCTCAAAGGTTCCGAGGCCTCTTGCGTGACGCGTTGACGCCCTCCGGCCCCCCTCCTAGCATGACGTTCGGTCACTCGCCTAGGCACGAAGGCCTATGGCAAACGCCCTTGAAGGGCGAACTTCGGAGGCTCTGCCATGAAACCCAGCCATACCCTTCCCCTCGTGCTTGCCATCCTTACCGGTCCCGCTTTGGCCGAAAAGGTCGGTTGCGTAACGACCGAGTGGAAGCTGATCGGCGCCAATCACCGCGTCTGCGTCGAGTCGTTCACCGACCCGAAGATCCCCGGCGTGACCTGCCACGTGAGCCAGGCGCGAACCGGAGGCGTTAGCGGAAGCTTGGGGCTTGCCCAAGACCCGTCGCAATTCTCGCTCGCGTGCCGGCAGACCGGTCCCATCGCTCTTCCCGAAAAACTGCCCAAAGAAGCGACGGTATTCACCGAAGACACGTCAGTCCTGTTCAAGGAAACGCGCGTCATGCGGTTGTGGGACGAGGCGAACCGGACGCTCGTCTATTTGGCGATCAGCCGCAAGCTGATTGACGGTGCCCCGGCAAACAGCATTTCGACGGTTCCCGTCATGCCGTGGGGTAATCGCTAAAGCAACCGAACGCCCACCCGAATCAGGCCCGCATTACGCCGAGGCGGCGGGAAAGCGGGAACTTGTCGCCCATGCTCCAGTCATGGGAATATCCTTTCCGACGATACAGCCGCAAGAAGCCGATGCCGCCCCCGATGCCGTACCGATCCACTCTCATGGTCTACCTTACCCGATGGCTCCGGGCTGCCTTGCTGTTATGCCTTTGCCCGCTCGCTTTCGCCGCGGACCTCGACAACTCTGTCGTCTTGGAAAGCCGGGGAGACGCGTTCATCCTGGACGCCGTCATTGAGTTCCCCGCCACGCTACGCGTCGCTTGGGAAGTACTCACCGATTTCGACGGCATGGCCACCTTCCTAAGCAATCTGACGGCCAGCCGGGTCGTCGCGCGTAGCGGCAACACCCTGCTGGTACAGCAGGAAGGAAACGCCCGGTATGGGTTCTTTTCGTATGCCTTCACGTCGGAGCGAGAAATCAGACTGAAGCCGATGAAACGCATCAGTGCCCGGCAGTTGAGCGGCAACGCGAAGCGCTTCACGAGCGAACTCGAACTCACGCCCTCGGGGAACACGACCCGAATCCGCTATCACGCAGAAGTCGTTCCCGACTCCGGTCTAGCGCGGACCTTCGGCGGTCCGTTCATACGCCATGAGGTGGAAGAACAGTTCGCTTCCATGGCCGCCGAGATGCAGCGCCGAGAGGCCGCTGGCCGCGGAGTACCTGCCGGCGCCTCCTGACGGCCTGCTTGGTCTAGCCCGTAAGCTTCAGGAGTTGCCGGCGCCGCACGCGGCGCGCCGAAGCCGATCGTTGACCGCGGCCCACGCGGGTGATTCCGGTATGCGCTCGACGACGATGAGTTCGTTCCCCGCCGCGTCGAGGTCACGTAATGCGGCGTACAGTTCGCGCGCATAGCCTTCCGGATCGTTCGGCATCTGCCGCAACGAATGCGCCGAGGCAGATGAATCGGGGGAGGAGTAGACGAGCAGACCGAAGCGTTTCCCGGCCGCCGACAAGGCGGCCAGCGTCTCGCGCAATTGCGCGGTATCGACGACGCGCATCGGCGTACGCGGTGCGTAATGCGCGTCGAGAGATCCCGACACCCGCGGCGTGCCTTGCTGCGGCTTCCGAAGACCTGGGCTTTCCGGCGCGACGCCGACAACGCCGCGGATTTGTTCCGGCGTGATGTGTCCGGGCCGCAAAAGACGCAATGGCCCGTTGTCGTTCGACAGGTCGATGATCGTCGACTCAATACCGACCGGACAGCGCCCGCCATCGAGCACCAAAGCCACCGCATCGCCCAGCTCGTCGCGCACGTGCGCCGCGTCCGTTGGACTGATGCGACCGAAGCGATTGGCCGAGGGCGCGGCGATCCCGCACAATCCGCCTCGCCCGCCGCCTGCCTCGGCGTAGGCGCGCAACAAGTCAAGGGCGACCGGATGGGCCGGTACGCGAACCCCCACTGTGTCCTGACCGCCCGTCACGGCGAGCGGTACCGCCGGGGCGCGTTTGAGAATCAAGGTCAGCGGGCCGGGCCAGAAGGCTTCGGCAAGTTCCCAGGCCACCGGCGGAATGTCCCGGGCCCATTGGTCGAGCTGCCCAGCGCCCGCGAGATGGACAATCACCGGATGGTTCGCCGGCCGCCCCTTGGCCGCGAAAATTCGCGCCACGGCATCTGGATTGGCGGCGTCGGCACCTAGCCCGTAAACCGTTTCCGTCGGGAAAGCGACCAACTCGCCGCTCTGCAACAATTTGACGGCAAGGTCATACTCGAGAGACATCGGGTTACGGCAACTCCGGCAACGTCTTGGCGAGGACCTTTTCACTCTGATTCACGCGGAACTCGGTCAGTTTCTTCGCCAACTCCGCATCGTTGAGGGCGAGCATGGCGACCGAGAAAAGCGCCGCGTTGACGGCGCCTGCTTCGCCGATCGCGAACGTCGCCACCGGAATACCGCCCGGCATCTGGACCATCGAGAGCAGGGAGTCGAGCCCTTGCAGGTGTTTCGAGGGCATGGGTACGGCGAGCACCGGCAGTTCGCTCTTGGCGGCAAGAACGCCGGCCAGATGTGCCGCACCGCCGGCCGCACCGATGAGCACCTTGATACCGCGCTCCTGCGCGCTCGCCGCGTAGTCGAGCGCCGCATCCGGCGTCCGATGCGCGGACAGAACCTTGGCCTCGTAGGGAACCCCGAAGCGCTTGAGCGTTTCGGCACACGACGACATGACGGGCCAGTCGCTATCCGACCCCATCACGATGCCAACCAGCGGGTGCTTGACCATGATCATCTCCTCGATTTCAGGCTCGGGCGGCGCGTTCGGCGCTCTCGAGCGTATTGCCCAATAACATGGTGATCGTCATCGGCCCCACCCCACCCGGAACCGGCGTGATGTACGAGGCCACTTCCTTCACCGCTTCAAAATCCACGTCGCCGCACAGCTTGCCGTCCGGCAACCGGTTGATACCGACGTCGATGACGACAGCGCCCGGCTTCACCATGTCGGCGGTGATCATCTTCGGCTTGCCGATCGCCGCGACCAGGATGTCCGCGCGCAGGCAATGCCCCTTCAAATCCCGCGTCTGCGAATGGCAGACGGTCACAGTCGCCCCGGCATGCATGAGAAGCATCGCCATCGGCTTGCCGACGATGTTGGAACGCCCGACAACGACAGCCTCCTTGCCCTTGACGGCGATGCCCGCATCTTCGAAGAACTTCATCGCGCCATACGGCGTACAAGGAATGAAGCACGGCTGCCCCTGCATCAAGGCACCGACGTTCTCGGCCCGGAAACCGTCAACATCCTTTTCCGGCGCAATCGCGTCGAGCACGGCATCGGAGTCGAAATGCTTCGGCAACGGCAACTGAACCAGAATGCCGTGGATTTTCGGATCGGAATTTAGTTCAGCGATCTTGGCAAAAACGGTAGCGGGATCCACCTCCGCGGGATAGGCATGTTTCTCGGAATGGAAACCCGCTTGGGCGCATGCGTTGACCTTGTTGCGGACGTAGACCTGCGAAGCCGGGTCTTCGCCGACCAGGATCACCGCGAGGCCCGGCCGCGTACCGAGCAGAGCGAGTTCCTCCGCGCGTTGTTTGAAATTGGCGCGCAGCTTCTGGCCGAGCACATTGCCGTCGAGTAGTTTTGCCGTCATGGGAGAAAATATCCGAACGAGACCAAAGGAAGGCTGCAGAACGCAGCCTTTCGCGAAGGACGGATTTTACCGTAACTTCAGGCGGTCGCCGTTTTCGCCGCCAGGGCCGCGGCGGCACGGCCGGCGGCAAACGCGCGCCGGTTCAGATCGATGAGTTGCGGCTTCTTGGTGGCGAAACGCTTCAGTATGCAGCGTTCGAGAACGTCGGCAGAAAACGGCAAATGATCGGCGATCGCGCCCAGCATGACCGTATTGCCCAGTCGCATGTCGCCGAGTCCCCGGGCAATCGCTGAGGCGTCAAACGAGAAGACGCGGGTGCCGGCCTCGCGCATGAGCGCAATCGGGTCGTCCGGATACTCAAAAAGCCCGATATCGACCACGGGAGGAACGAGCCGCCCAGTGTTGATCAACGCCAAGCCATCCGGATGCAACATGTGCCGCCAGCGCAGCCCTTCGGCGGCCTCGAAACCAAGCAGGATATCCGCCGTTCCGGGGCTGATCTGCGGCGAGAGCACTCGCTCTCCGAAGCGCAAATGGGAAGAAACCACGCCGCCGCGTTGCGCCATGCCGGCAACTTCGGTCTTCTTGACGTCGTGCCCGAGCGCGATCGCGGCTTCGGCCAGAATCTCGCTCGCCGTCATGACGCCTTGACCGCCGGTTCCCACCACAAGAATGTTCGTAACGCCCGTCATCTTCTTATCCTTTGCGCTCGCAACGATTAGCGCCTATTCTGCAACGACCGCTTGCTTTGGCATACCCCGCGCGCAACCCGGTGCGCACGTTTCCGCCGGAACGATCGCTTCCGGCGCACAGGGGGTCAGGCAGAGACCGCATCCCGTGCATGCCTGGCTTTCGATGCGCACAAACGACCGCGCCACTTCGCGGCCATTGGCCTTCGTCACCGTATCGCGCCGGGTAACGTGGATCGCTGGGCAGCCGACATCGACGCAATTGCCGCAGCCCGTACACTTCTCCTCGATGACGGCGTACGCCTTGCGCGGCTGGTAATCCTGGCCGAGCACGCACGGCTGATTGGTAATGATCACGGAAGGCTCCGCCACCTTCGTCTCCTGGCGCAGAACCTTGAACAGCGTCGGCAATTCGTAGGGATCGACGACATGTACCCGTTCCTCGCGCACGCCGAGCGCCTTGACCAGCGTCGCGAAATCGACGCGCGGCGCCGGCTCGTCATGAAGACCTCGGCCATTGCCGGGGTTGTTCTGGCCGCCGGTCATGCCCACCGCCCGGTTATCGAGGATGAGCACCGTGACGTTGCCGCGGTTGTAGACGATATCGAGCAAGCCTTGCATACCCATATGCAGGAAGGTCGAATCGCCGATCACCGCGACGATCTTCTTCTCGCGCTCCGATTCGGCGCGACCTTTGTCCCACCCATGGGCGACCCCCATCGAGGCCCCCATCGAGATGCAGGTATCCAGGGCATTCCATGGCTGGCCAAAACCGAGGGTGTAGCAGCCGATATCGCCGGAAATCGCCGCATTGCGCAGTTGCGCGAGAGCGTAATAGACGCCCAGATGCGGACAGGCCACGCACATCGTCGGCGGACGCGGGAATACCGGCATCGGAGCCGGCGCGGCAGATTTTTCAATCTCGGTGTCGCTTTCCCCGAGCAGCCGCGCGATGGCTGGCCGGAGCACGTGCGGCACCAGTTCTCCCATGCGCGGGAGAACATTCTTGCCGAGCACCGCAATGCCCTCGGCGCGTACCTCGGTTTCGATCAGCGGCTCGACCTCCTCGACAACTACGACGCGTTCGCAGCGGCTAGCGAACTCACGCACCTTTTCGAACGGAACGGGGTAGGAAAAGCCGAGCTTGAGCACCGGCGCATCGGGAAAAGCCTCGCGCACATGCATATACGCCGGGCCGGAGGTGAGGAATCCGACACGCCGGTCGCCGCCATCTTCGAACACGTTGAATGCCGAGATTTCGGTCTCCGCGCGCAGCTTGGCCTCGCGCTCGAACACCATCGGCAATCGCCGGCCGGCATTGCCGGGCACCATGACCCAGCGGGCCGTGTCCTTGGTAAAGCCGCTGCCGGCGCGTTCGCGGCGATCCCCCACGGTCACCAAAGCCTTGACGTGGCACACACGGGTCGTGAGACGGAGGATCACCGGCACCTGGAAACGCTCTGAGAGTTCGAATGCCGCCAGCGTGAAATCCCTGGCCTCCTGTGAGTCAGCCGGCTCGAAAATGGGTAGATGGGCAAAACGGCCCCAATACCGCGAATCCTGCTCGTTCTGTGAAGACGACAACCCGACATCATCGGCGATCGCGATCACCAGCCCACCCGAGACGCCGGTCAGCGTCATGGTCATCAGCGCATCGGACGCGACGTTCATCCCCACGTGCTTCATCGCACAAAAAGCCCGGGCACCGGCCATGGCGGCACCCAGTGCCACTTCGAGTGAAACCTTTTCGTTCACCGACCACTCGGAATAGACATCCGGGTAGGTGGCGATCGTTTCGAGCATTTCGGTGGCTGGCGTCCCGGGGTAAGCGGCCGCGACTCGGCCCCCGGCTTCCCATACAGCCCGCGCAACAGCCTCGTTACCGGACATCAAGAGCCGACTGTTTGCCGGCGCGGGCATGAGTGCCGCCATTATTTCTCCCTGCGGTTATTCTTGAGGATAGGGTAAGTGGGAAATTTTATAGCATTCACTATCCTGACTCGGGCAGGCGGAACTTCTTACGGCAAAAATAGTCCCAAGGAAAATTCGAAGAATTGCACATTGCGGAATAACATCTTACATTATGAAAACAACGGGCGAATAACGCCGTGTGATGCACCCAAGCGCTGATATCAGCACAAAGCCCTACCCTTGCCGCCTTGAAAAGAACCGACAAGCGGCAGTCGACCCACAGGTACACAGGAGATAGTCATGGCACTACCGGAAAACGCGCAGCCCTCCGCCGTCGATGGCGACCCCCAGGAGACTCAGGAATGGAGTGAGGCGCTTAGCGGAGTCATCGAAAAGGAAGGGACGAACCGCGCCCATTTCCTGATCGAACAACTGATTGCGCATGCGCGTGAAGAAGGAATCAACATTCCTTACAGCGCGACGACCGAGTACGTAAATACCATTCCGGCCGATCAGCAACCGAAGTATCCGGGTGACACGACGATCGAGATCCGCATCCGCAACTTCATCCGCTGGAATGCGATGGCGATGGTCGTACGCGCCAACCGCAACACCAACGTCGGCGGCCACATTGCCTCGTTTGCCTCGTCCGCCGCTCTTTACGATGTCGGCTTCAACTGGTTCTGGCGCGCCCAGACCGACGACTTTGCCGGCGACCTCGTTTTCTTCCAAGGCCACTCAGTCCCGGGCGTCTATGCCCGCGCGCACCTGATGGGACGGCTCAACGACGAGCAGGTCAACAACTTCCGCCAGGAAGTCGACGGCAAGGGGCTGTCGTCCTACCCGCATCCCTGGTTGATGCCCGATTTCTGGCGTTTCCCGACGGTATCCATGGGCCTCGGCCCGCTGCAGGCCATCTATCAGGCTCGCTTCATGCGCTATATGGAAAGCCGCGGCCTGATCGAAGCCAAAGACCGCAAGGTATGGGCTTTCCTCGGCGACGGCGAAACCGACGAAGTCGAATCGCTGGGCGCAATCGGCATGGCGTCGCGCGAAAACCTCGACAACCTGATTTTCGTCATCAACTGCAATCTGCAGCGCCTCGACGGACCGGTGCGCGGCAACGGCAAGATCATCCAGGAACTGGAAGGCACGTTCCGCGGTGCGGGCTGGAACGTGATCAAGCTGATCTGGGGCCGTCACTGGGATTCGCTGTTCGAGCGCGACAAGAAGGGGCTGCTCAAGAAGCGCATGATGGAAGTCGTCGACGGCGAGTACCAGACGTACAAAGCCAAGAGCGGCGCTTATGTGCGTGAGCACTTCTTCAATACGCCCGAACTCAAGGAGCTCGTCGCCGATTGGACCGATGCGGACATCTTCGCACTCAACCGCGGCGGTCACGACATATTCAAGATTTACGCCGCGTTCAAGGCCGCTGTCGACCACAAGGGTCAGCCGACCGTCATCCTGGCCAAGACAGTAAAAGGCTACGGCATGGTCGGCGCCGGCGAGGCGATGAATATCTCGCACCAGCAGAAGAAGCTCGACAAGGAAGCGATCATGCGCTTCCGCGATCGCTTCAAGTTGCCCGTCGCCGACGAGCAAATCGAGGAGTTGCCGTTCCTGAAATTCCCGGAAGGATCTCCCGAACTGACCTACATGAAGGAACGCCGACAAGCGCTGGGCGGATTTCTCACACGCCGGCGCGGCAAGGCAGAGCCACTCGAAATCCCGCCGCTCTCCGCCTTCGAATCACTGCTGAACGGCTCCGGCGAAGGACGTGAAGTTTCGACCACGATGTCGATCGTGCGTGCGCTCAATGTCCTGCTCAAGGACAAGAAGATCGGCCGCCGCGTCGTCCCGATCGTCCCCGACGAATCGCGCACTTTCGGCATGGAAGGGCTGTTCCGCCAGATCGGCATCTGGAACCAGCAGGGACAGAATTACGTTCCCGAAGACCATGACCAGCTCATGTTCTACAAGGAATCGAAGAACGGCCAGGTCCTGCAGGAAGGCATCAGCGAGGCGGGCGCGATGAGCGACTGGATCGCCGCCGCCACCTCGTACTCCGTACATGGCGAACAGATGATTCCGTTCTACATCTGTTACTCGATGTTCGGTCTGCAGCGCACCATGGATCTGTACTGGGCCGCCGCCGACCAGCGCGCACGAGGCTTCCTGATCGGTGCCACCGCCGGCCGCACGACGCTCAATGGCGAAGGCCTGCAGCACGAGGACGGCCACTCGCATGTGCTGTCGAGCCTGATTCCCAACTGCATCAGCTACGACCCGACGTTCTCGTTCGAGGTCGCCGTCATCATGCAAGAAGGCATGCGGCGCATGTTCCAGAACCAGGAAGACGTTTATTACTACATCACGGTAATGAACGAGAACTACGAGCATCCGGCGATGCCGGAAGGCGCCGAGGCCGACATCATCAAGGGCATGTACCTCCTGCGTAAGGGCGAAGCGGCAAACGGCAAGAAGGCCGCTCCGCGTGTCCAGCTCCTTGGCTCAGGCGTGATCCTCCGCGAAGTGATGGCCGCCGCCGACCTGCTCAAGAACGACTGGGGCGTCGACGCCGATCTGTGGGGCTGTCCGAGCTTCACCGAGCTTGCGCGTGAAGGGAACGACGCCGCCCGCTGGAACATGTTGCATCCGACCGAACCACAGCGTGTCTCGCACGTCGAGCGTTGCCTCGGCGCCACGACCGGCCCGGTGATCGCGGCGACGGACTACGTTCGCCAGTTCGCCGACCAGATCCGGCCGTTCGTCACTCGCCGCTACGTTACACTCGGCACCGACGGCTTCGGCCGTTCCGACACTCGCGAGGCGTTGCGACGCTTCTTCGAAGTCGACCGTTACTGGGTGACGATTGCCGCGCTGAAGGCCCTCGCCGATGAAGGCACGATCGACCGCAGCAAGGTCGCCGAGGCGATCGCCAAGTACGGCATCGACGTCAACAAGCCGAATCCGCTGACGGTTTAAAGGGAGAAGAAGAATGAGTCAGGTTATCGAAGTCAAGGTACCGGCTATCGGCGACTTTCATGACATACCGGTCATCGAAATTGCCGTTCAACCGGGTGACACGATCAGTGTGGACGATACGTTGCTCACGCTCGAATCGGACAAGGCAACGATGGACGTGCCCTCGTCTGTCGCCGGTGTCGTAAAGGAAGTCAAGGTCAAGCTCGGGGACAAGATCTCCGAGGGAAGCGTCGTCGCGCTCGTGGAAACTTCCGACGCCGGTGAAGCAAAGGCCGCACCGGAACCGGCCAAGCCAGCCCCGGCGGCTACCGCTCCGGCCTCTGCTCCGGCGCAGCCCGAAGCCCCGCGCCCGCCGGCCGCTCCGTCGCAGCCTGTGCCCACGCCGGCATCCCAGGTTCAAGCGCCGGCGCCCGCACTGCCGCTCGGCGCCAAGACGCACGCGAGCCCATCTGTGCGACTGTTCGCGCGCGAGCTCGGCGTCGATCTCACCAAAGTGCCCGCGAGTGGTCCGAAGGGGCGCATCCTGCGCGACGACATCGCGAACTTTGTGAAGAGCGTCATGCAATCGCCGGCGGGCGCCCCGTCCGCCTCGCTGGGCGTTGGTCTCGACCTTCTGCCATGGCCAAAGGTCGACTTCGCCAAGTTCGGCCCGATCGACGTTCAGCCGCTCTCGCGCATCAAGAAAATCTCGGCTCAGAACCTGGCACGCAACTGGGTGATGATCCCGGCCGTGACCTATCACGAAGATGCCGACATCACGGAACTCGAAGCTTTCCGACTGGCGTTGAACAAGGAAAGCGAAAAGTCGGGCGGCGCCAAGATCACCATGCTTGCGTTCATCATCAAAGCGTGCGAACTGGCGCTCAAGAAATATCCCGAATTCAACAGTTCGCTCGAAGGCGAGAATCTGGTCTTGAAGAAATACTTCAACATCGGTTTCGCGGCCGACACGCCGAACGGCCTCGTTGTGCCGGTGATCAAGAACGTCGATCAGAAATCAGTCAGCCAGATCGCTGCCGAGTGCGGGGAGCTGGCGAAGAAGGCGCGCGACGGCAAACTCGGCCCGGCCGACATGACCGGTGCCTGTTTCACGATTTCGAGCGTCGGCGGCATCGGCGGCACGCAGTTCTCGCCGATCGTCAACGCGCCCGAAGTCGCGATCCTCGGTGTCAGCAAATCGGTGATGAAACCGGTGTGGAACGGCAAGGAATTCCTGCCGCGCCTCATTCTTCCGCTCTCGCTCTCGGCCGACCACCGCGTGATCGACGGCGCGTTGGCGACGCGCTTCAACGTCTATGTCGCGCAGCTTCTCGCCGACATGCGGCGTGCGCTGGTTTGACGGAGGGAGACGAATGAGCCAGATCATCGAAGTCAAGGTTCCGGACATCGGCGACTTCAAGAACGTCCCGATCATTGATCTATGCGTCAGCCCCGGGGACAGCGTGCAGGCGGAAGATCCGCTGGTGACGCTCGAATCCGACAAAGCGACGATCGACATTCCGAGTCCAGCGGCCGGCGTCGTGAAGGAGTTCAAGGTCAAGGTCGGCGACAAGGTCTCCGAGGGATCGCTCGTGCTGCTACTCGACGCGGAGGGGTCAGGCACAGCCCCGGCCGCCGAAAGCGCTCCGCCCGAACCCCCGAGAGCCGCGGCTTCCTCGTCCACCGCGGCGCCTGCGCCAGCCGCATCGCCAACCGGGCCCGCGCAAGCTACCGCTGCACCTGCCAGCCAGTATGCGGGAATAGCCGACATCGAATGCGACATGCTCGTCCTCGGTGCCGGTCCCGGTGGCTACTCGGCCGCGTTCCGCGCCGCCGACCTCGGTTTGAAGACGGTGCTGGTCGAACGTTATGCGACGCTCGGCGGCGTCTGCCTGAATGTCGGCTGTATCCCGTCGAAGGCACTGCTTCACGTGGCCGTGGCCGCCGAAGAAGCCGGCCATCTCGCCGATTGCGGCGTCTCTTTCGCCGCGCCGAAGATCGAAGTCGATAAGCTGCGGGACTACAAAGGCAAAGTCGTCGGCAAACTGACCACGGGCCTCACCGGCATGGCGAAGGCGCGCAAGGTGGACGTCGTGCGCGGTTACGGGCGTTTCCTCGACGCCAGCCACGTCGAAGTCGAACTGACCTCAGGAGAGGGTCAGGAAAAAACGGGGACCAAGAAGACCGTCCGTTTCAAGAAATGCATCATCGCCGCGGGCAGTTCGGCGGTTCACCTGCCGTTCCTGCCGGACGATCCGCGCATCGTCGATTCGACGGGTGCGCTCGAACTGCGCTTCGTCCCGGAGAAAATGCTGGTCGTCGGCGGCGGCATCATCGGTCTGGAAATGGCCACTGTTTACTCGTTCCTCGGAACGCGCGTCGACGTCGTCGAAATGCTCGATGGGCTGATGCAAGGACCCGACCGCGACGCCGTGAAGGTGTGGGAAAAGCAGAACCTGCACCGCTTCGACAAGGTCATGCTGAAGACCAAGACGACGGCCGTCGAAGCCAAGGAAGACGCCCTCTACGTCACCTTCGAGGGCGAGAACGCCCCGGCCGGGCCAGTGAAGTACGATCTGATTCTGCAAGCCGCCGGACGCTCGCCCAATGGCAAGAAGATCGGTGCGGAAAACGCCGGCATCGCGGTCAACGAGCGTGGTTTCGTCGCCGTCGATGCGCAGATGCGTACGAGCGTCCCGAACATCTTCGCTATCGGCGACATCGTCGGCAACCCGATGCTCGCGCACAAGGGCGTGCATGAAGGCCACGTCGCCGCGGAAGTGGCAGCGGGCGAGTTGAACGGCAATAACGACCTGGCCCGCGCGGCCTTCGACGCCCAAGTCATCCCCAGCGTGGCGTACACGCATCCGGAAGTCGCGTGGGTCGGATACACCGAGGCGCAGGCGAAGAAGGAATCGCGCACCGTTGAAGTCGCCCGCTTTCCGTGGGCGGCATCGGGACGGGCCATCGCCAACGGGGCCGAATACGGGTTCACCAAGCTCCTCTTCGACGCCGAAACGCACCGCGTCATCGGCGGCGCGATTGTTGGGCCGGCGGCAGGCGACATGATCGGCGAGATTTGTCTGGCCATCGAGATGGGCTGCGATGCGATCGATATCGGCAAGACGATCCACCCGCATCCGACCTTGGGCGAGACGATCGGCTTGGCGGCGGAAGTCGCTCACGGCAGTTGTACCGATCTGCCGCCGGCAAGGTCCAGAAAGTAATCCTCGCTCCAAGTACGCCCCGGCCGCCGAGATCGCTGCTCGGTGCCCGGGGCGTTTTTTGCCTCGTGGACGAGAAGTAACTCGTCCGATCCCGTAACCTTTACGTTTCAAGAAAGCACTGCCCTGCCGATATCTGGCGCCCATATATCTGCTTAGCTCGACCGCTCAGCACGCAAACATTGTCTCGCGGGAGGCGATGCCGGATAATGGCCGGACGTCTCGATACGTCCCCACCATGGCTCAGCCTTCCCAGAACGTCATCAACGATCGCATCTACGTGCTGCGAACACGCTGGGAGAGCTATCTCGCAGAAGGCACATTCGAGTTCTTCATCGAATTCGCCGTCGCCGTCAATTGCCTGGCGGAGCACTTCAACCGCATGCGCCTTCCGGGCCTCGTGCGTATTTGCGAGGGGCTCGAGAATTCAGCCCTGGCCAAGCTCGGCAGCCCGGCTTCGCACCCGATCGATGCACAGGACACCGCCGCGCTGCAGCGGCAACTCGACACGCTGCTCGGTGCCGTCGCCAACTCCCGCAATACGGCACCGGAACGCCGACTCGAAGAGCGCGCGCCGGATCTCGGTGGAGTTGATTGGATCAAGCCGCGTCTCGTCTGGCTCGTAGTCGCCCCCGAGATGCGCGAAATGGCGGCCGCGCTGCGCCAACAGATCGATTTCTACGGTTTCCAGACGCGCGAACTCGCTTGGAGCGGCAAGCTGCCCACCGGCGATATGCCGTTGGCCGTCCTCTTCATCCCGCCGCCGAAATCGACCGGTGCCGGCGATCACGCCCGCATCGCCGAAATTCGCGCTCGCTGCGCCGCCAGCCAACTTATTTACCTCGGCGCGCATCCGGCCATTGAAACCATCGTCGCGCTGATGCGCTCGGGCATTGACGTCACCATCCCGCAAGAAGAAGGCTCGGCGATGGTACTCAACTGCGTGCTTGATCTCGTGCAGAGCTACGAGCCAGAGAAGTACCGTGTGCTGGTGGTCGAAGACTCGCGCGTCGCTGTCGCTCTCATCCAGCGCACCCTCGCCGAACATGGCATCGAAAGCCATGCGATCCGCGATCCCGGAACCCTGCTCGGCGTGCTCGAAGCCTACCGCCCCGATCTGATCCTTATGGACATGTACATGCCGCGCTTCAACGGCGTCGAGGCGACGCGGGTGCTGCGCCAGATGTCGGCCTACACCTCGCTGCCGATCGTCTACCTTTCCGGCGAATCGGATGTAGCCATGCAGGTCGAAGCGTTGCGTCTGGGCGGCGACCAATTCCTGATGAAGCCCTTCAACCCGGTGCTGCTTGCAGCGGTCGTCAAAACGAAGATCGAGCGTTTCCGCGAAACGCAGCGCTCCACTCGGCTCGATGGGCTCACCGGGCTGCTCAATCACACGGCCGCCAAGTCGCGGCTCAAGATCATGGCGGAAAAAATGGCGCCGCAGACCGGGCTGACAGTCGCCATGATCGACATTGATCACTTCAAGTCGGTGAACGATACGTACGGCCACCCGGTCGGCGATCAGGTAATCCGCGGCCTAGCGTGGCTGCTCAAGGGGCGCTTGCGCTCTTCTGATCTCATCGGGCGTTACGGTGGGGAAGAGTTCCTCATCGCGCTCCCGGATGTCACGCCCGACCAAGCGAAGACGGTGATCAACCGCATTCGCGAGGACTTCTCCACCCTACCGCACGCGCATCAGCGCGGCGTACTTTTCGCGACGTTCAGCGCGGGTATCGCCTCCTACCCGGAATACGACACCGCGCAGATATTGACGGAAGCGGCAGACAATGCGCTTCTCGATGCGAAGCGACTAGGCCGCAACCGCGTTGAAAAAGCGGCGGGTTACGCTCAGCCAATGAGCACGCAGGCCCAGACGACGGCGACGTCGAGCAGCGACAGCAGCACGGCGGCGCTGCCGATGTCCTTGGCGCGCTTGGAAAGGTGATGCCGGTCGAGGGAAACGCGGTCGACCACGGCTTCGATCGCTGAATTGAGCAGCTCCACAATCAGAACAAGCAGGACACTTGCGATCATTGCGGCGCGCCCGATCCCGCTCACGGGTAGCCAGAACGCCAAGGGAATCAAGACGGCAGCAAGCAGCGCCTCTTGGCGGAACGCCTGCTCCCCGGCGAACGCTGCACGCAGGCCGGCCATCGAATAGTGGAAGGCGTTCCATATTCGTTGCAGCCCCGTTTTCCCCTTGAATGGGCTCTCGTTGAGCACACGCGTCTCCTTGCCGGCCAGAAAAGCGGCGAGTATACCGAGTTTGAAAGGGGTTTTCCCGCCCTAGAGGCGAGACCGAGAGTCAGTGCAAGGCTGGGGTAGCCGTTTCACCATAAGCTCCCGCATCAAGGCGCTATGTGCCTTTCGCGTATCGCAAACGACCGGTGGAATGTCCGCTCAACGCGGTAACAGGTGAAAGTCGTGGGCGTTGTTGCGCGCGTGCTCGGCAACGATCTGCCGGTAGAGCGTCGCCATCCTGCCGGCCAGTGCTGCATCCGACCACTGCGCCGCGTAGGCCCGCGCCTCCGCGGCAAGACGGCTCTTGAGGCAAGGATCGCGCAGAAGCTCGACCAGCGCCATGGAAAACGCGTAAGGATTGTCGTCGGGAACGATAGCCCCCTTGCGAGGGCCAACGATGTCGGTGGTTCCCATTTCGGCCAGTGCGACGACCGGCAACCCGGCCGACATCGCTTCAAGCAGGACGAGGCCCTGTGTCTCGGTACGCGAAGCGAACACGAAGGCATCGGCCGCTGCGTAGCACGCCGGCAGTTCGGTTTTGCGGTCGAGATATCCGATAAAGGTTACGTTACTGCCTAACTTTCGGTCCGCCACCGAACGTTGCAGCGACGCAACCGCCGGGCCTTCACCGGCTATGACGAGTAGAAGATCGGGAATCGATTCCCTGGCGAGATCGACGACGTCGAGCAGAAAGCCGATATTCTTCTCGTGCGCCACGCGACCTACGAACAGGGCGAGTGGTCGCGTTTCGCCGACACCCAGGCGGGAACGAAAAGCGGCACGAGCGCCGGGTTCGGCCAAGTGCGGCGCAACGCCGGTCGGCAGGATGTGCATGACCTTGCCCACTCCGTACATCCCCAGCCGGTCACGGATCGCACGTGACGGGACGATGACGCCGTCCAGCGCATTGCATTGCCGCCGCGAAAAAGATCGAGCCAGCGCGCGCAACCAGCCGGCGGGCACCCAGGGCGCATAATGCTTGAGATACTCTTCGAAGAGCGTGTGATACGTTGCTATGACCGGGACGCCGTACCGGCGCGAGGCGAATAGCCCCGCGTAATGGGCGGCAAAGGGCGTCTGGATGTGGATCAGGTGGCAGCCGCGCTCGACGATGGCCTCGACCGCATCGTGCATATGCCCCCAACGCGCAATCCGGTCCTCCGGATCGCCGGGCACCGGTCGCCCCGGGACGCGAGTGATCCACGGCTCATCGTCGCCGGCGCCGTAATCCGGCGCTACCAGCGCGACTTCGACACCATGCGCCCGCAGTGAGCGGCGATACGTCTGGATCGCAGTCGAAACGCCATTGACGCGTGGGAAATAGACGTCGGAAACCATGACTACGCGCATTCGGCGACTCCTGTTCTCGTGATTGCTGCAACAGCTTCTTGGCTTCCCCAGGCAATCAGTTCGAGCCGCCCATCCAGGTGCTCAACGATCGCTGTGCAACTGTCGACCCAGTCGCCGCAGTTCACGTAGATCGTTCCGTCAGTCTCCCGGATCACCGCGTTGTGGATGTGCCCGCACACGATGCCGTCGAAACCGCGTTGACGCGCGGCCCGGCGCGCTGTGTCCTCGAAATCGAAGATGAACTGCATCGCGGTCTTCACGCGGCGTTTTGCGTAACCGGCCAGCGACCAATAGCAGGTCATTCCGAAACGCCGGCGAACGAGCGAAACGATCGAGTTGAGGCGGACCAGCAGGTCATACATGACGTCGCCGAGGACGGCGACCCAGCGGTGGTAGCGGGTGATCTGATCGAATTCGTCCCCGTGCAATAGGAGGAAACGGCGCCCGTCAGCCAAGGTGTGCGCATATTCGCCGACCACTTCGATGTCGCCGAAGGCAATCCCAAGGTAATCACGCAACGCTTCGTCGTGATTGCCGGGGATAAAGACGACGCGTTCGCCATGCCGGGCGCGGCGAAGGATCTTCTGTACGAAGGTGTTTTGTGCGGTGGTCCATACGATGCTACGACGCATCGCCCAGAAGTCGACGATATCGCCGATCAGGAAGACGTTCTCCGCCGCAAAGTGGCGCAGGAAATCGAGAAGGCGCTCCGCCTGGCACGCTCGCGTACCAAGGTGGATATCAGAGAGAAATATCGAGCGCACCTGGATCACGCCGCCATGCTGAGCGGCGCGTATTACACCCAGACGTCACTTCCGTTACATCCTCGATAAATGGGCGGTGGAGCGGGGCTGACTGCGCTTCCTCGGCCCAATTCGATAGAATGCGGCTCTACCCCTTCATCCGCACAACAAGACTATTCTCATGACTCAGGACGAACTCAAGGAAGCCGTGGCGCGCGCGGCACTCGACTATGTTGTCGAAGGACGGATTGTCGGCGTCGGCACCGGATCGACCGCGCGCAAGTTCATCGAATCGCTCGCCGGAATCAAGGATCGCATCGCCGGGGCGGTCGCCAGTTCCGAAGACACCCGGCAGCGACTCGAAGGCCATGGGATCAGGGTCTTCGACCTCAACGAGGTGAGTGACATTCCGGTTTATATCGACGGCGCCGACGAAATTACCCCGCACATGCACATGATCAAGGGCGGCGGCGGGGCATTGACGCGCGAAAAAATTGTCGCGGCGGTCGCACAGAGCTTTGTGTGCATCGCCGACGCGTCGAAATTCGTGGACGTTCTCGGCGCGTTCCCGCTTCCGGTGGAGGTCATTCCGATGGCCGCCGCCCACGTCAGTCGCGAACTCGTCAAACTGGGCGGCACGCCAGTGCAACGCCCGAACTTCGTGACCGACAACGGCAACCTGATCCTTGACGTCAAAGGATTGCGCATCACCGACCCGGAAGACCTCGAAACACGCATCAATCAGATCGCGGGCGTCGTGACGAACGGTCTTTTCGCCCTCCGCCCAGCGAATGTTTGCCTGCTCGGGACGCCGAATGGCGTACGTACCGTGAAAGCTTCCTGAAACATAACTGCAACACCGGTGGGCTACGATCGGTAGACTTCCCGCATTGCCTCGGAGTACGAACCATGCACGACCATACCTCCAAGAATTTCGACCTCGAACTCGAAAGCCTGCGCACCCGCGTGCTTGAAATGGGAGGAATGGCCGAACAGCAAGTGCGCAAAGCCGTCGAAGGCCTCTACAGCGGGAATCAGCCCTTGCTCGAAGCCGTGATCCGCGATGACGAGCGCGTCAATCAGATGGAAGTCGAAATCGATGCGCTCTGTAACCAGGTGATCGCCAAACGCCAACCGACGGCCATCGACCTGCGCATGATCGTTTCCGTGCTCAAAGCAATTTCCGATCTGGAACGGGTTGGCGACAAAGCACGCAAGATCGCCCGCCTCGGCATCGCCCTCACCAGCCAGTCGGCCGCCTTGACCCCAAACGTCGAGTTGCATCACATGGCGGATACGGCACTCAAGATGCTGAGGCTCTCGCTCGACGGCTTCGCCCGACTCGACGTCAGCCTGGGGACCGAGGCGATGCGGCTCGACGAAGTGGTGAATGCCGAGTACCAGGCGATCACGCGCCAACTCATCACCTATATGATGGAAGACCCACGCACGATCACGCGCTCGCTGGACATCCTGTCGATTACCAAGGCGATCGAGCGGATCGGGGACCACGCGACGAATATTGCCGAGTACGTGGTTTATATGGTCAAGGGGCTCAACGTGCGGCACGCCACCACCGCTGAAATCGAAGCTCAGATCGCGGATAACGGGTAACGGTCGGGGGTTTTCTCGGGCAGGACTGGGCGTATCGAAGGATGCCCGGGTAACCGAACGAAACGAAACGGCCCGCTTGGCGGGCCGTTTCGTTTCGTCGCATCTCCTCGGGCTGTCTCCGGATCTCGCCGGGACGTACCGGGGCTTGGGGCTAAGGGCGCGGTGGCTGATAGCCGGGCACCTGTTCTGCGCCACCACCGAAGAAGTGGTTCTCCATCTGCTCGGCCAGATACTTGCGGTGCGCCGCATCAGCGAGATTCAGCCGATTCTCGTTGATGATCATCGTCTGCATGCGGATCCATTGCTGCCACGCCTCTTTCGAGACATTTTCGTAGACGCGTTTGCCGAGTTCGCCGGGATAAGGCGGCACGTCCAGTCCTTCGGCCTCACGACCGAGTTTGATGCAGTTGATCATTCTTGCCATGTAATCACTCCGTTAAGCGGAAACCGAGTTCGAGAAAGGCTAAAAATTATACCTGCCTGCAATTCGCTTCGACGCCATTTCACAGCGCTTTCGCAAACACCTTCGATCGGCGCTGCAGGTTATAGACCAGCCGTTTTTCTGCCGGAAGATCCTCGACCGTTTGGGCAACGAACCCTCGCTCCTTGAACCAGTGCGAGGTCACCGTAGTGAGCACGAACAGGCGCTTGATGCCAACCGCACGCGCCCGCGTCTCGATGCGCTTGAGCAGTTGCTCGCCGTAGCCCCAACGCCGGTAATGTGGGTGAACCGCGACACAAGCAAGTTCGGCCTGGTCGTCCCCGTACGGGTAGAGCGCCGCGCAGCCCACGATGAGTCCGTCGTGTTCGATCACCGAGAAGCGCGTGATCTCGCGTTCCAGCAGTTCCCTCGACCGGCGCACCAGCGTACCGTCTTCCTCCAGCGGCTGAATCAGCGCCACTAGGCCGCTGATATCGTCCGGCTTCGCATCGCGCAGGATTTCCAGCGATTCCCGCGTGATGATGGTTCCGACGCCGTCGCGCGAAAAGAGTTCGCGCAGTAAGGTGCCTTCTTCCTTGTAACCGATCAGGTGCACCCGCCCCACGCCACCGCGACTGGCGCGCACGGCGCGCGGCAGATAGCGCTTCATGTCGGGCGACAGCCAGTCGCCGATCGTGATCAGGCGCTCGGCCGTGTCGGTCGTCATCTCGTCGAGCAGCTTGCCATCGATGTCCGTAACGCCCTGACTGTCGGTGAGGAAGATGAGCTTGTCAGCGGTAATCGCCGTCGCCGCTGCTTCCGCCACGTCTTCCATCGCCAAGTTAAAAATCTCGCCGGTCGGGCTGGCGCCGAGGCAGGAAAGGATCACGATGTTGCCGATGTTCAGCTGCGCGCGGATGCCTTCGGCGTCGATCTTGCGCACGGTACCGGCGTACTGCATGTCGACACCGCCGAGCACACCGAGCGGCTTGGCCGTGATGAAGTTGCCGGCGATCACGCGGATCGTACTGTTGGCCATTGGCGTATCGGGAAGTCCCTGCGACAACAGCGCATCGATCTCGAGATAAACGCTGCCTACGGCATCGATGACGCAGTCGAGCGTCGCCGCGTCGGTCACTCGGTAGCCGTTGTGCGTCAACGACTCGATACCCTTTTCGCGCAACTCTTCCTCGATCTGCGGACGCGCGCCGTGCACGAGAACCAGCCGCACGCCAAGGGCGGCAAGCAGATTGGCGTCGTAGGCGAGGCTACGGGCGAACGGGCCGGAAATCGCCTTGCCGCCGAAGGCGATGACGAACGTCTTACCGCGAAACAGATTGACGTAGGGGGCGACCGACCGGAACAGGGAGACAAACTGCGATGGGCTCAACTCTTCGGACATGACTTTATTTTCCCTTCCCTTTCTCGAGGGATTTGCCAGTATTCAACACACTCTCCAGACGCTCGCAGATGGTACGCAGTATCTTCACCCGGGCGAAGCATTTGTCATTCGCTTCGACCAGGGTCCACGGGACCGTGCTCGTACTCGTCCGGTCAACCATATCGCACACCGCGGCGTGATAGAGCGCGCTTTTCTCCCGATTGCGCCAATCCTCGTCGGTGATCTTGAAGCGTTTGAAATCGATTTTCTCACGTTCCTTGAAACGTTTGAGTTGTTCGGCGTCGCTGATTTGCAGCCAGAACTTGATGATGATCGCGCCGTCTTCGTGCAACTCGTGCTCAAAGTCATTGATTTCGGCGTAGGCCCGCAACCAGTCGGCCTCCGAGCAGTACCCCTCCACCCGCTCGACGAGAACGCGCCCATACCAGCTGCGATCGAAGATCGCCACTCGACCGACGCGCGGAATGTGCCGCCAAAAACGCCAAAGGTAAGGCTGAGCGCGCTCCTCCTCGGTCGGCGCGGCTATCGGAATGATCTGACACTGGCGTGCATCAATGGCCGCCGTCACACGCCGGATGCTGCCACCCTTCCCCGCTGCGTCCGATCCTTCGAAAGCAAGGATCAGCGAGCGCTTGTGCGGCCCCAGATTGCGTACGAGTTCGGCCAACTTGCCTTGCCATTTGGCGAGTTGTGTCTCGTACACCTTCTTGTCCAGGCGTTGCGACAGATCGAGACTCGTCAGCACATCGAGGCTATCGATCTTCGGCGGCAAAGGCGGTGCCACCGGATAGTTCTGATCGCGCTGGTCGGCGAGGCGTTTCTGCAAGGCATCGAGAATGACCTTGCCGACCGTCAGCGAACGGTAGCGGTCGTCCGTCCCTTCGACCACGATCCACGGCGCCCAGGGTGTATTCGTCATGCGCAGGACATGCCCGGCCGCTTCCTGCAGCTTCCCATGCGTCTTCAGCCGCGCCCAACTCTCCTTGGTGACGCGCCACGCCGTGCGCGGGTCTTTCTCGAGTGCTTTCAGCCGTTGACGCTGGCCTTCCTTCGACAGGTGGAACCAGAACTTGAGGACGAGCGCACCCTCGTTCACCAACATCGCCTCGAAGCGGTTGATCTGATCCATGCGCTGGTCGAGGTCGCCTTTCGACAAGGCTCCCTCAATGCGCTCGGCGATCGGAATCGAATACCACGAGCCGGCGAAGATCCCCATCCGGCCTTTCGCGGGCAGTGCCCGCCAGTACCGCCACATATATGGGCGTTCCCGTTCCTCGTCGGTCGGCAAAGAGAAAGCCAACGTCGATAGATAACGTGGGTCCATCCACTCGTAGAGCACGTTGATCGTCTCGCTCTTGCCCGCTCCATCGACACCGCTGATCAGGATGATGACGGGAAACTTGGCGCTCTCGCGCAAATCGAACTGCGCATCGAGCAAGGCCGAACGCAATACGGGCTCCTGTTCGCGAAATGTTGCCTTGTCGATCGTATGGCCCAGCTCTGCCGATTCGAACATCGCCTACCCTCCCCTGAAGTCCCCCCACAGGCACTGGATCGCCGCTAGCGCCGCGAGTCCCGCCGTTTCGGTGCGTAACACACGCGGGCCGAGACGTATCGCCACATAGCCGGCCCGTTCGGCCATCGCCATCTCTTCCGGAGCGAAGCCTCCTTCGGTACCGATCAGCAATTCCACTGGAGCATTCTCGTGCGGCACGGACAAGCGATCGAGCGTCGTCGTCGCTTCCGGTGCCAGCATGAGAGGGACGCAGCCTTCGTTTTCCGACAGACTGCGGTCCGCTAGCCAACGCTCGAGCGGCACAAGCTCGGTCAGTTCCGGCACACGGTTACGTCCGCTCTGTTCGCAGGCCGCGACGACGACGCCTCGCCAGTGTTCTACCCGCCGTACCGCGCGCTCGCCCTCCAGACGCATGACCCCGCGACGCGAGACCACCGGAACAATGCGCGAAACGCCCAGCTCCACGGCTTTCTGAATCGTGAAGTCCATCTTTTCCCCGGCCTGCAGCGCCTGCACGAGTGTTACCCGGATCGGAGACTCGCACTCGCAGTCCCGCCACTCTTGCGGTTCGACCGCAACCGAATCCTTCATGACAGAAGAAATGCGCGCGGAATACTCCCCACCTCTCCCGTCAAAAAGCACGACGGAATCGCCGACGCGCAGCCGCAACACACGGCTCGCATGACGGGCGGCTTGGGGCGAAAGGTCGAATTGCCCGCCGACGGAGAGCGGAAAAGGGCAGTGAAAGCGTGGTGCACTCATGGTGGTATTATAAGTTCAACCCAACGCGCCGACCGGCGCCTTCAAGGGAGTTATCACAATGGCACTCACGATTCCGCCCATTTGCGATTTCGGCTGGAAAGCCCCGGACTTCGACCTACCTGACACCCAAGGCAAGCGTCATACGCGTGACATCCTTCTTGGGCCGAAAGGGTTGCTGGTCATGTTCATCTGCAACCACTGCCCGTATGTCAAAGCCGTGATTGACCGGATTTGCCGCGACGCGCGCGAGTTGCAGGCGCTGGGCATTGGCGTCGCGGCAATCATGAGCAACGACCCGGCCGATTATCCGGAAGACTCCCCGGCCAACATGAAGTTGCTCGCCGAAAAGCTCAACTTCCCTTTCCCCTACCTGCTCGACGAGACGCAGGCGATTGCCAAGGCTTACGGCGCTGTGTGCACGCCGGATTTCTTCGGCTTCAATCGCGACCTGGAATTGCAGTACCGAGGCCGGCTCGATGCGAGCGGCCGGGCACCGGCCGCACCTGATGCCCGGCGCGAGCTCCTGGAAGCGATGCGGCTCGTCGCGGCGACGGACCACGGCCCTGCGGAACAAACGTCGAGCATGGGCTGCTCGATCAAGTGGCGAGCCGCCTAACCACATCGTGGCACTGAGCGGAGCCTAGCCCGGGAAATAGCGGCAAGGCTCAGTGGTCCTGCAGCAATGTCAGTTCGTCGTTCGTATGCCGAAGCCGAATGGCCAGCATGCGAGCCAGCTTGGTTACCAACACAAAAGCAATTCGCTTGTGTCCCTCGGCCAACTCGTCGAACTTCTCGGGCGTAAGTACATACATGTCGCAATCGCGGACGGCAATCGCGTCGTTGCTGCGCGGACGATGATCGAGAAAACCGAGCCCGCCCACGAAATCGCCACGCCCATACGTGGCGATATGTTTCGGACTGCCACCGCGCCCTACGCACCCCATGACTTTCACTTCGCCCTTCCTGATCAGGAACAAGCTATTGCTGGGATCGCCGCGGGAAAAGATCGTTTCGCCGGCTTTCCAGGATTGTTTATCCACGCAGGCCTCGAGATCGACAAGCGTGTCCGGTTTGGCTCCCTTGAACAACTCGATCTCGCCCAATTCGAGTGGCGGAAGGTCGGCATCCTGGGCGCGAGGGATATCTCCAAGCAACCGTTCCTCGACCCACTCGATCGCCGCTTCCAACGTGGGCAGATAGTAGACCGACCTGTCGTCGGACTTGAGTCCGGCGAGTTCAAGGAATTCGCGCAGGTCGCGTCCGTTGGGCAAACGCTCGCGGACGTTGCACAGCAGCAAGGGAACCTGGCGCTCGGCAAGAACGTCGCGCGCAAGGCACAAGGCATGTACCGCGGTAAGGTCGGCGGATTGCACACGCAGCAGATCAAGGATCAGGTAACGCGTCGTCGACAGTTCCGGCTCGAGCGTACGATAAAGTTGTTGCGCCGTTCCGAAGAACAGACTGCCTTGTAGTTCGAAAATGACGGCCGTATGCCCCCGCGCTTCAAGAATGCGCATTTCGTTTTCCGGGCGATACCACGTCGACGACCGTTCTCCGACAAAGCTCTTGCGGCGCAATACCGTCCCCCCGACCTGTTCGCGCAGGAAGAGCATGATCGCCAGCACGACGCCGGCCGCCGAAGCCGCCATTAGTCCGACGGTGAGTGCAACCCCGACAACGGCGAGAACGACGGAAAAATCGACGACGGTTGAACGCGACTCCAGGAAACGTAGCGGGTCGGTATCGATCATCCGTATGCCGACGACAATGAGTACGCCACTCAATGTCGCGATGGGAATCCAAGCAACGAACAGCCCAAGCAGAAGGGCGGCAAGCACGCACAGCACACCTTCGACCATGCCCGATATGCGCGTCTGCGCGCCGCTCGTGAGGTTCACCATGCTCGCCGCCATCGTGCCGGCTCCCGGCATACCGCCGATCGCCGACGACGCAATATTGGCCACGCCTTGAGCAACGACTTCCCGGTCGGAGTCGTGCTGCGTACGGGTCATTTGGTCGAGAACGACACAGGTTTTCAACGTATCGATGGAAAGCAAAGCGGCCAGGGTCAATGCGCTACCGACCAGCGCACCAATTTGTGCAATCCGCAGTTCGCCAATCTCGTTCCAGCGATCGGTAATCAACGCCATGTAGCCTTTCCCTGTCGTCCCGAGGGGACCGATCACGAGGGGATTGCCTTCCAACTGCAGCAACGAGGGGTCGGTAAACGCAATCACCACATAAGTTAGCAAGCCGGCGGCAATGCCCGCGATCGTCGCCGGTATACGAGTCACGGCGCGGCTGGAAGCGAATGTGGCGGCAACCGTCACGGCGCCGATGACAAGGCCGCGCCAATCCCAGTGCTGCGGAGTGGTCAAGGTGTGAAACCACCCGGTTCCGGCCGGAGCCCCGGCAAATCTGGGAATCTGGCTGCCGATGATGATGAGGCCAACGCCGCTCATGTAGCCGCTGACCACCGGGTAGGGTACGTACTTGATCAAACGCCCGATGCCAAGGAAACCGATGAGCACCTGAACTATGCCAGTCAGGATTCCGAGAACCGTCATCATGAGCACAATGCTCGGTGGAGAAACCCCTTCGTGGGCAAGCTCGATGGCAAACGCCGTTAGTACGGCGGCGGCCGGCGCGCATGGCGCGGTGATCAGGCGGTCGGTTCCGCCGAGGGTCGGTGCGATCAGTCCGAGCGCCATTGCTCCCAACGCACCCGCCAGCGCTCCGAAAGGCGCATAGTCCGGGCCGACTGCGCCATAAACCGTAACCCCAAAGGCGACCGACGCCGGCAGAGCAACCAACATGGCGGCAAAGCCGCCCCAAACGTCGCCCGAATGGCGCACCCAGGCTCCAGAAAGCTCCCGCATCGCCCCTCCCGAAGAACGCGAACTTTTTCCAGTAACCGACGCTCTGACTATACACCGCGTCCGTGATGCCCGTATTGTCACTTGCTGCTTGCTACCAAAAGCTAACGTTAGGAATACGGGCGCAATTCGTGAATTGGGACACCTTGATCTCCGTGCCGTGGCGCCATCTTGTTCCCAGGGAGCGGAAAGCCCGGTTGACCATCTTCGCAATGGATGAGAAGCGCAGGTCGCCACAGGGGTGCTGTCCCGGATTCCCCATGACGCTGGCGACTGTCATTTCGTGCATGACAGCGAAAGAATGCACCGCCGTCGCACTGCCTCGCAGGGACGTGGGTTTCACGGCCCGGCGCATACTTGGCGGGCCCATCAACTTGTGTAATGCTAGTGCTGTACCGACCCGCAGACGTTATTCCGGGCGGGCAGTACAATCGCGCCCGTATCAAATTTCTGGAGTATCCGCCTGATGTCTGACCCCACAATAACCAAGGTCGACGGCACTGCATTCCATGCCGAAATCGATAGCAAACTCCTCGACGAAGTCGCCGCCGAGCCGATCACGGCAAACACCAAGGAGCTTTACAAGGCGCTTGCCCTCGTAGCACGTGAGCATCTGGCCAGGCGCTGGGTACAGACGCAGGTCGATGACCGCAAGAAAAAAGCCCGGCGCATCTACTACATGTCGATGGAATTCCTGGTCGGCCGCGCACTGAACAATGCGCTCTCCGCCCTCGGCCTGCGCGACAAAGCGGACGCTGCTTTCACGACTGCCGGCGGTCCGTCGCTCACCGACGTTATCGAATGCGAGCCCGATGCCGCCTTGGGGAACGGCGGTCTTGGCCGCCTCGCCGCCTGCTTCCTCGATTCGATGGCCACGCTCGAACTGCCCTCTTGGGGCTACGGCATGCGCTATGAATATGGCATGTTTGCACAGTCCATCGTCAATGGCGCCCAGGTCGAACACCCCGACTCCTGGCTCGTCGACGGCACGCCGTGGGAGTTTCCGCGCCCGGGCACCAGTTTCACCGTCCGCTTTGGCGGCACGGCCGAGCACCACGGTGAGTGGGCGGAATGGAACGCCGCCGAGGCGGTGGAAGCGCGCGCCTACGACTACGTGATCCCGGGTCACGGCACCGACCGCGTCAGCACGCTGCGTCTTTGGAAAGCCGGTGCCCCGGCGCAGATTGACCTGAACGCGTTCAACTCCGGTGACTACGCGCGCGCCGCCGAATTCAAGAACCGGTTCGAGAACATCTCCTGGGTGCTATACCCCAACGACAGCACGCCGGCGGGTCGCGAACTGCGCCTGCGCCAGGAGTATTTCTTCGTCGCCGCGTCACTACAGGACATTCTCTTCCATCATCTGGAAGAACACGGCCACCTGAAGAATCTCGCCGACCAGATCGCGATCCACCTCAACGATACGCACCCTGCAATCGCCGTGGCGGAATTGATGCGCCTCCTTTGCGATGACTACGGAATGCCGTGGAACGACGCCTGGTCGCAATGCAAGCGCATCTTTTCCTACACCAACCACACGCTGATGCCTGAAGCGCTGGAAACCTGGTCGGTAGGACTGATGCATTACCTGCTGCCACGGCACATGCGGATCATCTTCCGCATCAACCAGGAGTTCCTCAACGAAGTACAGCAGCGCTTCCCCGGAGACATCGATCTCGTTCGGCGCGTTTCGCTGATCGATGACGGAGACGGCCGCGAGGACAACAAGCGGGTGCGCATGGCCCACCTCAGCATCGTCGGCAGTCACCGCGTCAACGGGGTATCGCAGTTGCATTCGGACCTGATGGTGAAGACGATTTTCGCGGACTTCGCCAAGCTCTATCCGGAACGCTTCCACAACAAGACCAACGGTGTCACGCCTCGACGTTGGATCGCACAAGCGAACCGCGGTCTGGCGGCGTTGCTCGACAACCGCCTGGGTGCTGAGTGGCAGCTCGATCTCGAGCGGCTGCAGTATTTGCGTTCGGCGGCTGACGACAAGGAGTTTCGTGACGCTTTTGCCTCGGTCAAACACGAAAACAAGGCGCGACTGGCCGAATACGTCAAGCGTGAGACCGGCATCGTGCTCGATCCAAGCAGCCTGTTCGACGTGCAGGTAAAGCGCATTCACGAGTACAAGCGGCAGTTGCTGAACGTGCTGCACGTCATCACCCGCTACAACGCGATCATCCACGGGCAGGACGAGGGGTTGGCGCCGCGCTCTGTGATCTTCGCCGGCAAGGCAGCCTCCTCGTACTACATGGCCAAGCAGGTGATCCGTCTGATCCATGACGTCGCCAACGTCGTCAATAACGATCCGCGAACCAAAGACAAGCTGCGCGTTGTATTCATCCCCAATTACGGCGTTTCGGTCGCCGAACTCATCATGCCGGCCGCGAATCTTTCGGAGCAGATTTCGACGGCGGGAACGGAAGCCTCGGGAACCGGCAACATGAAGCTGTCGATGAACGGGGCGCTGACGATCGGGACCGAAGACGGCGCCAACATCGAGATCCGCGACAACGTCGGAGCCGAGAACATTTTCATCTTCGGCAACACGACGCCCCAAGTGGAGGCCCTGCGCGCCTCCGGGTACGACCCGCGTTCCATCTATCTCAACAATCCGGCGCTCAACGAGGTACTGAACAAGATCGATGGCGGCTTCTTCTCCCCGAACGACCGCAAACGTTATCACGACGTATTCAATGCCCTCGTGAACTATGGGGATCATTATTTGCTACTGGCCGATTACGCGGATTACATTGCGACACAGCGACGCGTGGATCAACTCTACGCGGCGCCGGACGAGTGGCACCGGAAGGCAATTCTTAACGTCGCCGGCATGGGATCGTTCTCGTCCGACCGAACGATCCGCGACTATGCCGTCGACACCTGGAACATGGGGTCATTACTCAAAAAGGTCTGACATGCTCAGCAAATCCGAAGTCATCGCACTTTGCCGCGCCGAACACGGGGATCCGTTCTCCGTACTCGGGATGCATCTCGATACCAAAGGACGGCTTTGGGTTCGCACACTCCAAACCGGAGCCCGCTCGGTTTCGGTCATTGACGCAGAAACCGGGCAACCGGTTTTGGAACTCCAGCAGCGCAAGATCGATGTGCTGGGAGAGTTTTCAGGATTTTTCGAAGGCTCGCTCCTCGGGCGCGAAAAGCCGTTCAACTACCGTCTGCGTGTCGTTTGGCCAGGCGGCGTTCAAGAGATGGAGGACCCGTACCGGTTCTCAACCGTGCTCGGGGAACTTGACGTCTGGTTGCTCGCCGAAGGTTCGCACTTGCGGCCGTTCGAGCGCCTGGGCGCTCATGTGCGCGAAATCGACGGGGTGATGGGCACAGCATTTGCGGTGTGGGCGCCGGATGCGCAGCGGGTCAGTGTCGTCGGCGACTTCAACTCATGGGACGGCCGCCGACATCCGATGCGGCTACGGCGCGAATGCGGCGTGTGGGAGATCTTTCTGCCGGGGGTCGAAGAAGGTGCTCGCTACAAATACGAAATCCGCGCCAACGGCCATGTTCTCCCGCTGAAGGCGGACCCGTACGGCTTCGCCGCCGAACTGAGGCCCTCGACGGCGTCGATCGTAACTCGCCTGCCGCAGGCCGCATCGAGAACGACGATCGCTGCGGGCAGCCGTTTCGACAAACCCATCGCCATCTACGAGGTGCATCTCGGTTCCTGGCGGCGCGCAGATGACGGGGGCTTCCCCGATTGGCAACGTATTTCCGAAACGTTGATTCCCTACGTCAGCGAACTCGGTTTTACGCATATCGAACTGTTGCCGATTTCGGAGCATCCCTTCGACGGTTCGTGGGGATACCAACCGCTCGGGCTGTACTCGCCGACCGCTCGCTTCGGCACGCCGCAGGGGTTCTGCAACTTCGTTGCCGCCTGCCACGCTGCCGGAATCGAGCTCATCATCGACTGGGTCCCAGCGCACTTCCCCTCGGATGAGCACGGCCTCGCCCGCTTCGACGGTCGGCCGCTTTACGAGCATGCCGACCCGCGCGAGGGAATGCACCAGGACTGGGGCACGCTGATCTACAACTTTGGGCGGCGGGAGGTCTTCAACTACCTCGTCGGCAATGCGCTCTTCTGGATCGAACACTACGGCATCGACGGGCTGCGCGTCGACGCAGTGGCCTCGATGCTGTACCGCGACTACAGCCGCGCCGAAGGCGAGTGGATCCCGAATATCTACGGCGGCCGCGAAAACCTCGAAGCAGTGCACTTCCTGCGTCGCATGAACGAGGTGCTCGGCCAAGAGTGTCCAGGTACCGCGACGTATGCCGAAGAATCCACGGCCTGGCCCTCGGTAAGCCGTCCGCCGTCGATGGGTGGCCTCGGTTTCCATTACAAATGGAACATGGGCTGGATGCATGACGTGCTCGACTACATGACCCACGACCCGGTGCACCGCCGGTATCACCACAACCAGTTGACCTTCGGCCTGCTCTACGCCTTTACCGAAAACTTCGTGCTTCCGCTCTCGCACGACGAAGTCGTCCACGGCAAGGGATCGCTACTGAGCAAGATGTCGGGCGATTACTGGCAGAAATTCGCCAACCTGCGCACGCTCTACGGGTTCATGTGGGCACATCCCGGGAAGAAATTGCTGTTCATGGGGGGCGAGTTCGGCCAATGGAACGAGTGGAATGACGCCGGCTCGCTCGACTGGAGTCTGCGTGACTTCCCGCAGCACGAAGGCGTACGTAACCTGATCCGGGACCTCAACAAGTTCTACCGCCAGACGCCGGCTCTGTATGAGATCGATTTCGAACCGGCCGGCTTCGAGTGGATTTCCGCCAACGACTCGGACAACTCGGTCATCGCCTTCCTGCGCCACGGCAAGGACCGGTCGCGCGCCGTCGTATGCGTCTGCAACTTCACCCCGGTGGTACGACACGGCTATCGGATCGGCGTCCCGGGACCGGGTGCGTATCGCGAGCGTATCAATACAGACTCCGAATATTATGGGGGCAGCAACGTCGGCAACGCCTTCGGCTATGTGGCCGCCGAACAAATCCCCGCACATGGCCGCGAATGGTCGGTTTCGCTGACGCTGCCGCCACTCGCTGCCCTGTACTTTGAATGGGAACACTGAACTGAATAGCGATTACCGGTTGACCGAAGGGCGACCTTGGCCCCTCGGCGCCCACTGGGACGGTCACGGGGTCAATTTCGCGCTGTTCTCGGCGCACGCCGAGCGCGTGGTCCTTTGCCTCTTCGAAGGGAACGCCCGAGAGCCGAGCCTCACGGTACCGATGGCGAAGTGCACCGATCAGGTGTGGCACGGTTATGTGGAACACGCTGGCCCCGGCTTGCGCTATGCCTACCGGGTTTTCGGTCCCGATGCCCCCGGCCACCGTTTCAATTCACACCGATGGCTCCTTGACCCGTACGCGCGCGAGATCGTAGGTACCTTTGCTTACGGTGGACAGCCGGAAGATTCAGTACTGACCGGACGTATCGCTGACAACGCGTTCGACTGGGACGGCGACGTAGCGCCGCAGACGGCGTTGGCCGATTCGGTTCTCTATGAAGTGCATGTGAAAGGTGCCACGCGTCTGCACCCGGGCGTCCCCGAAGCGCTGCGCGGAACATACGCGGGCCTCGCTTGTCCAGCCATGCTCGCCCATCTCAAACGATTGGGCGTCACCGCCGTAAACCTGCTCCCCGTGCACCACTTCCTCGACGAGGAGCGCCTCGTCCGCAGCAGCCGGACAAACTACTGGGGATACAACTCGCTGGGTTTCTTCGCCCCGGAACCGCGCTATGCCGCCCGGCAGGATGGCGAATCGGCGATCACCGAATTTCGCCGCATGGTGCGCACGCTTCATTCAGAAGGCATAGAGGTAATTCTCGACGTGGTATTCAACCACACGGCGGAGACGGACGAAGAGGGCCCAACGATCTCGTTCCGGGGCATCGACAACGCCAGTTATTACCGGCTGTTGCCCGGCAAGCCTCACCTTTACGAGAACTTCAGCGGCTGCGGCAACACCCTCAACCTCGCACACCCGCGCGTTCTGCAACTCGTGATGGATTCGCTTCGCTATTGGGTTGAAGAAATGCACGTGGATGGGTTCCGCTTCGATCTCGCTGCCGCGCTCACGCGCGACAGCGCCTTCCTCGCCGCGGTCACGCAAGATCCGGTACTGTCCAGGGTCAAGCTGATCGCCGAACCCTGGGATCTCGGCCCTGACGGTTATCGTCTTGGGCGGTTCCCGCCAGGGTGGGGCGAGTGGAACGACCGCTTCCGTGACGATATCCGCGCCTTCTGGCTCACCAACGAGGTCGGCATCGGGCGGCTCGCACATAGTCTTGCCGGATCGAGCGAGATTTTTCGGCGTGACGGCCGAGCGCCCCAGGCGAGCGTCAATTTCATCACCGCACACGATGGCTTCACGTTGCGGGACCTCGTCAGTTACCAGCGCAAGCACAACGAACTGAACGGTGAAAACAACCGCGACGGACACGGCCACAACCTGTCGTGGAACTGCGGTGAAGAAGGCGAGAGTGCCAATCCGCTTGTTCTCGAGCGCCGGCGCCGCCTGCAGCGGGCTTTGCTGGCCACCTTGTTCCTGTCGCAAGGCATACCGATGTTGCAGGCGGGCGACGAGTTGGGCCGCACGCAACTCGGTAACAACAACGCCTATTGCCAGGACAACAGCCTGACATGGACCGACTGGGAACACTCCGATGCCGCGCTAGTCAGCTACACGGCACAGCTGATCGCGCTGCGCCGGCGGTTTCCCCAGCTGAGGCGATCGGTGTGGCTGACTGGTCAAGCCGACAGTTCGGGGCAGCGTGACGTTGTCTGGTGGCACCCGGAAGGACATGAGATGGATGCTGACGATTGGCGTTCTGCGCCGCGTGGCGCCCTAGGCTTTGTGCTGGCGCCTTCGGAGAATCACCGTGGTGAAACGCTCTTCGTGCTGATGAACCGCGATGCCGAACCGCTGACGGTCAAGCTTCCTCCGGGAGTGTGGCAACGGGTTTGCGACAGCGCCGCGGCCAATCCCTTCGCACCGATGCCGGAACAAGGCGAATATCTGGCGGCAGGCCGCAGCGTAACGATACTTTCACAGGACTAGACAATGCTTTCTCGCAGACGCAGTGGAGTTCTCCTGCATCCCACTTCGCTCCCCGGGCCGCACGGATCGGGCGACCTCGGTCCATCCGCCTATCACTTCGTCGACTGGCTGGCCGTAGGGAAGCAAAGCCTGTGGCAAATCCTCCCGCTGGGTGGCATCGGTCCGGGCAACTCGCCGTACATGAGCCCTTCGGCATTCGCCGGCAATGAACTGCTGATCGACCTCGCGCAATTGCGCGACGCGGGCTGGCTCACCGATGGGGATATCGAACCGGATCCTTTCTTCGAGGAAAGCCGCGTCAACTACCCCGCGGTGCAACGCTTCCGTATGGCGCGCCTCCGTCTGGCGGCGGAGCGTTTCTTTGCCGACGCCTCGTCAGATACGCGTGAGTCGTATACCGAGTTCTGCGCGGGGGCCGCGGATTGGCTCGATGACTACGCGTTGTTCATGGCGCTCGACAAGGGGCACGGAGCCGACGGGGCGGTCTGGCAGGATTGGCCGGCACCGCTTGTGCAACGCAAAGCAAAGGCTTTACGCGAAGCGGCCCTCGCTCTGGCGGACGAATGCAACTTCTGGAAATTCTGCCAATGGCGCTTTCACGACCAATGGGCGCGCCTGAAAAAATACGCCAACGAGCGGCGCATCGAAATCGTCGGCGACATGCCGATTTTCGTTTCGGCACATAGCGCCGATGTGTGGTCGCACCAGAACCTGTTCGACCTCGACGCCAGCGGGCGGCCTCGTTCCGTCGCGGGAGTCCCGCCCGATTACTTTAGCGCCACCGGCCAGCATTGGGGCAATCCGCTCTACAACTGGACGGCCCATGCCAAGGAACACTATCGCTGGTGGATCGAGCGTGTGCGGAATACGCTCGCTCTCTGCGATGTCGTGCGCATCGACCACTTCCGCGGGTTCGAGTCGTACTGGGAAATCCCGGCCGGCGAAAAAACCGCCGTCAATGGTCGGTGGCGCCCGGGCCCCGGAACGGCGCTCTTCGACGCTTTACGTCAGTCGCTCGATTATCAGCGCGATGCGGCCCTAGGTGACGACTCACCGCGCATCATCGCCGAAGACCTGGGCGTCATTACGGCGAAGGTGACCGCGCTACGTAAAACTGTCGGCCTGCCAGGTATGCGCATCCTGCAGTTTGCCTTCGACGGTAAATCGGACAATTGGTACTTGCCGCACAACTTCGAGAGCGACACCGTGGTCTACACGGGCACGCATGACAACGACACGACGTGCGGGTGGTGGCGGTCATTGACGTCGCACGCGCACAACTACGTTCGGCGCTACTTGGGCATCCATGCCGACAGCATAAACTGGGATTTGATCAGAGCGGCGTCCGTTTCGGTCGCTGATCGGTGCATCGTCCCGATGCAGGACGTTCTCGGCCTCGATTCCGATGCACGAATGAATAAGCCCGGGCAAGGCGAGGGCTCTTGGGAATGGCGCTTCCATTGGCGCCAAGTCGAACCCTGGCACGCCGAGCGCCTTGCAGAACTCGCTGTCCTGCACGGCCGCGTCCCGGAGGACAAGAAGGCAACGCCTGCTTCAACCCAATGATTTGCCTGGATATCGATAGAAATTGAAAACATGCTCGTGTAGTACAATTCATTCGCTGGGGCCAATCTAAAACCAGCATTTCCACCTCTTGAAGGAAGAAATCATGGCCGAAAAAACCACCAAAGCAGCTCCGAAAAAAGCGGCAGCGAAAGCCGCGACTGCCGGCGCAGCCGCCCCAAAATCCGCTCCCAAAAAAACCGCCGCAAAGCCTCCCGTAACGGCAAAGGCGGAAACGAAGAAAGCCGCTGCCACCGCGTCGAGCGCTGTCAAGAAGGCTGCCGCACCCAAAGCGGCCAAGCCGGCCGCGAAGTCCGTTGCGCAGAAGAAAATGGTCGTTACCGACGAACAGCGCTACCGCATGATCGCCGAGGCCGCCTATTACAGGGCCGAGGCGAACCAGTTCAAGAGTGATCCGTTGCGCGACTGGATCGAAGCCGAAAGCGACATCGACGCTCTGCTCAACGGCGGCAGCAGATAAGCGCGACCGCGAGGCAGCCGCATCGCTCTCGCTGGCTGCCTGCGGGCGTTATCCGGACATTACCCGTTGAACGGCCAAGACGCCCGTCTTCCGTTCTCATTCAAGGGGCTTTTTTCCCACGCCGTAAATATTCACTGGCGCAGTTGTTTCGTTTCCCTGTTTCGCGCTTTTGTGCGTCGTTGGAAATCGGATGACGCAACAATGCCCGGACCAGAGCGTGCGTGCGCCATGCTTCTTGTCCGAGCATTGATTGTGACTCCTGTGCGCGAGAGTACCCGGCCGATCGTCTCGCGACGGCCTAAAGACTTCGGTACAGGTTTTCGTAATGGGCGGCGGAATCGTCCCAGGAGAAATCCTGAGCCATGCCGCGGCGCTGAATCCGCGCCCACGTCTCGCCATGCTGATAAAGGGCGCACGCGTCGCGTAGGCGGGCCCCCATCGCATACCGGGATGCATCGTCGAAGACAAAGCCCGTGGCACGATCCGACTGAATATTGTCGGGCGTCGCGTCCACCACTGTGTCCGCCAAGCCGCCAACGCGGCGTACCAGCGGCAAGGTACCGTAACGCAAAGCATAGAGCTGCGTCAGCCCACACGGTTCAAACCGGGAAGGAACAAGCAGTACGTCCGCTCCAGCCATGAAGCGATGCGACATTTCTTCGTCATAACCAATGTGCACCGCCACCCGTTCCGGATTGACAGAAGCCGCGTACCGGAACCCGGCTTCGAGATCGCCATCACCCGACCCGAGCACGGCCAGTTGCGCCCCTTCCTTGAGGAGGTCGGGCAACGCCGCCAGCAATAGGTCCATCCCTTTCTGCGATGTCAGCCGGCTGACCACCGCGAAAAGAGGTGCGTCGTCCTGCTTCGCAAGCCCCAGTTCAGCCTGCAATGCCGCCCGGCACGCTCTTTTTCCTTCGATATCATCGGCGCTGTAGGGTTTGGCGATCGCCGGGTCACGAGGATTCCACACATCATAATCAACCCCGTTCAGTATCCCCGACAGTGCGGTTCCGCGATCACGTAGAACCCCTTCGAGGCCACAGCCGAATTCCGGAGTGCAGATTTCCCGTGCATAGGTCGGACTGACCGTCGTGATGCGGGTTGAAAAAACGAGCCCCGCCTTCATGAAGGATATTTTGCCGTGGAATTCGATGCCGTGCGGCGTCAGTCGACGCGCCGGCAACCCGAGATCCGTATGGTGATCCATCGGGAAGATACCGCGGAAGGCAAGGTTGTGGATCGTAAAGACGGTGGGTGTGCGCAGGCTTGGATCCTGAGCCATATACACCGGCACCAGTCCAGCATGCCAATCGTGCGCATGCACGACGTCGGGGCGCCAATCGGGGTCCAACTCTCCGGATGCGATATGCGCCGCGATCCAGCCAAGCAGCGCAAAGCGCCGATGGTTGTCACTCCAGTCGTTACCGTCCGGCCCGACGTAGGGGTTGCCCCCCCGCCGATAGAGAAACGGCGCATCGATCACGTACGCCGACAAACCGCTGTCGGGCAGACGTCCAATCGACAGCGTGACCACTGCAGCCCCAAAGGCGGGCCCGATTCGGATGACGGGCTTTAGGCCCACCATGCCATCAAGGATACCGGGCAAGCCCGGCAACAATAGGCGGGTATCAAGCCCCCGCTTGACGAGAGCAGCGGGCAGCGAGCCGACGACGTCGGCCAGGCCGCCCGTTTTTACCAGAGGATAAATTTCTGAAGCAACGTGTAGTAAGCGCATCGCAAAGTTGTTGTTCGCTCGTGCCCCTATGAAAGCCGGTCGAGCATTTGTTGTGTGACGAGGGTAATGCCGTTCTCCGTTCTCCGAAAGCGGCGCGCATCTTCAACAGGATCCTCGCCGATCACCATTCCCGGGGGAATCTTGACGGCATGATCGACGATGCATCGGCTCAATCTTGCGCCGCGCCCGATTTCGACGTCGGGAAGCAGGACCGACCAATTCACCTTGGCATAGGAGTGTACGCGGCACGCCGAGAAAAGGAGAGACCGATTCATTTCACCCGAAATGATGCAGCCACCGGAAACGGTCGACTCGATCGCGATACCGTGGCGGTCGATCTGGTTGTGCACGAACTTCGCCGGCGGCAATTGCGACTGGTAAGTCCAGATCGGCCACGAACGGTCGTACAAATTCAATGCGGGATCAGTCGCCGTCAGGTCGACGTTGGCTTCCCAGTAGGCGTCCACGGTCCCGACGTCGCGCCAGTAGTCTTCCTTGTTCGCGCCCTCTTCCGGCGCGTGGACGCAGCTCCGATCAAAGGAATGCGCCATGGCGCAACCGTTGCGAACAGCCCGGGGGATGATGTCCTTGCCGAAATCGTGGCTCGATGTCGGATCGGCGATATCCCGCAAGAGTTCGCTGTACAGATAACCCGCATTGAAAATATAGATGCCCATACTGCATAGCGATCGATCCGGTTTCCCGGCAACAGTAGGCGGCTCAGCAGGTTTCTCGACGAAGTCAGTGATCCGCCCGGTGCTCGGGTCGACAGCCATGACGCCGAAGCCCGTCGCCTCCTTGCGTGGCACTTCGATACACGCGACGGAGCATTCTGCCCCGCTCTCGACATGGTCGACGAGCATCGCCGCGTAGTTCATTTTGTACACATGGTCACCGGCGAGAATTACGACATACTCAGGCGCCGGCCGGTAGTTCTCGATGATGTCGATGTTTTGATATACGGCGTCGGCCGTTCCGCGATACCAGGACTCCTCATCCACTCGTTGTTGAGCAGGCATCAAGTCGACGAACTCGTTAGCCTCACCACGGAGGAAGCCCCATCCGCGCTGGAGGTGTCGCAGCAGGCTGTGCGACTTGTACTGAGTCACCACGCCGATCCGACGGATGCCAGAGTTGACGCAGTTCGACATCGCGAAGTCGATGATCCGGAACTTGCCGCCGAAATAGACGGCCGGTTTCGCCCGTCGGTCAGTCAACTCATAGAGCCTGCTTCCCCGACCGCCCGCGAGCACTAGCGCCACCGCCCTGCCGGGCAACTGAAAAGTTCGCCTTTCTATCATCTTGACGCTCCTATAAAAAGCCTGACGACCCTTCAGTGGCAGCTGACTCGAAAATGGCGCTCAGCTGATCACGTCCGGGCTTTTCCTCCCTGTTAACTCCGCAATGCGGGCGACCTTGTCGGCCAGCACAGCGAGCGGAGCCAGCGCTTCCTGAGTCGGAATTTCATGCCGCGTGGGGTCAGCGACGTAACGCTCGAGATAGAGGCGAAGCGTAGCGCCCTCAGTACCCGTTCCGGACAGTCGGAAGACGGCTCGCGACCCATCGTCAAGCATCAGCCTGACGCCCTGCCTCTCGCTGCGCGAGCCATCCACCGGATCGGTGTAGCTGAAGTCATCGGCGGCCTTGATGCTCAGTCCGTCGATCACCGATCCCGCCAACGCGGGCAATTTGTTCCGCAATTCAGCGAACAAAGTTTCTGCCTTGGCTGACTCGACACCTTCGTAATCGTGGCGGGAATAGACATTGCGTCCGAACTGCCGCCAATGCCCTCGGACGATGTCGGCAACCGGCTCATTGCGCGCGGCCAAGATGTTGAGCCAGTACAGGACCGCCCAAAGACCATCCTTCTCGCGTACGTGATTCGAGCCGGTGCCCGCACTCTCTTCGCCGCACAGCGTCGCCTTGCCGGCGTCGAGCAGACTACCGAAATACTTCCAGCCGGTCGGCGTTTCATAGCAAGGAATACCAAACGCGGCCGCCACCCGGTCGACGGCGCAACTCGTGGGCATCGAGCGCGCAACACCGGCCAGCCCACCCGAATATGCTGGAATCAGCTTGTGGTTGGCCGCAATGACGGCAAGACTGTCGCTCGGGCTGACAATGAAATTGCGACCGACGATCATGTTACGGTCACCGTCTCCGTCCGACGCGGCGCCAAACGACAGACCCAGATTCGGGTCCGCCATCGCCGCAACGAGATCGGCCGCATACACGGGATTGGGATCCGGATGCCCGCCGCCGAAATCGGGCAACGGCTTCCCGTTCACCACGCTCCCTGCCTTCGCACCCAGCCGCTTCTCGAGAATCTCGTGCGCGTAGGGCCCCGTAACCGCATGCATGGCGTCGAAGCGAATATGGAATTCAGGACGACCAAGCAGGTCGGCGATCCGGTTGAAGTCGAACAACGACTCGAGCAGGCCGGCGTAGTCGGCAACCGGGTCGATCACCGATACGACCGTATCGCCGACCTGAGTATCACCAAGCCGGCCAAGGTCGACGTCCGGCGAATCGACGAACCGATATGAGGAGATTTCCTGCGTGCGCTTATATACAGCGTCGGTGAAGGTTTCATTCGCCGGGCCGCCATTCGACAGGTTGTACTTGATGCCGAAGTCTGCCTCCGGGCCGCCCGGATTGTGGCTCGCCGAAAGAATGATGCCACCGAACGCGCCGTGCTTACGGATCACCGCGCTCGCCGCGGGAGTGGAGAGGATGCCGCCTCGCCCGACCATGATTCTGCCGAATCCGGTCGCTGCCGCCATACGCAGAATCGTCTGAATCGCGACGTCGTTATAAAAGCGTCCATCGCCGCCGAGAACCAGTATCTTGCCTTGGTGCCCGGACAGGTTATCGAAGATCGATTGAACGAAATTCTCCAGGTACCCTTCCTGGCTGAACACCTTGACCTTCTTGCGCAACCCAGACGTTCCCGGCTTCTGCCCGGCAAAAGGCTTGGTCGCTTTCGTAATCACGTTCATCGCACTTACTCCAATTTGTCCAGCGGAAAAAGGAGCAGCCGTAACTTAAACCATATGCTCGCGGACGAAAGCGATCAGCCGCTGTGTCGAAGCATCGAAGTTCTTGGCCAGAGACGCGTCCTTGATCGCCGGGAGTATCCGGTTGGCGACGGCTTTCCCCAGTTCGACGCCCCATTGGTCAAACGAGTTGATGCCCCAGACGACGCCCTGTACAAATACCTTGTGCTCATACAGGGCAATCAACGCGCCAAGCGTTTGCGCATCCAGCCGCGCCAACATCAGCGTCGACGACGGCTGATTGCCAGCAAACACTTTGTGAGGTAGGAGTTCATCGATCTTTGCTGCAGCCAAGCCTTCCTCGATCATCTGCTGGCGAGCTTCGTCGGCCGTCTTCCCGAATGCAAGCGCCGCGCTTTGCGCAAAACAATTGGCAAGCAGTGCCGCCTGGTGATCGCCTAATGGAAAGTCGGACCGAGCCGCCGCGATGAAGTCGCACGGCACCAGCCGCCCGCCTTGATGCAGCAACTGGAAGAACGCATGCTGCCCATTGTTTCCGAGTTCGCCCCAAACGACGGGACAGGCCTGCACCGAAAGCGGCAACCCATCGCGCCCCACCGACTTGCCGTTGCTTTCCATTTCGAGTTGCTGCAAATACGACGGCAGGTATTGCAGGGACTCGTTGTACGGCAGTACGGCGTTTGTCGCCGCTCCTAGGAAATTGGTGTTCCAGATGCCGAGCATTGCCATAACGACCGGCAAGTTCTTTTCGAACGGCGCCGATCGGAAGTGTTCGTCCATGCGCTGCGCGCCGGCTAAAAGCTCGCCGAAGGCATGCGGCCCGATCGCAATCATCAGCGCCAGCCCGACGGCCGACCATAATGAATACCGCCCGCCAACCCAGTCCCAGATCGGGAAAACCGAGCCGGCCCCGATGCCAAAACTGACCGCGCGTTCTGGCTTGGCTGTCACGGCGACAAAATGGTTGGCCGTATCGAGTTCGTCGCCCAAATTGGCTGCCAACCACGCGCGGGCACTCAGCGCGTTGAACATCGTCTCTTGCGTCGTGAACGTCTTGCTGACAACGATGAACAAGGTTGTCCGGGGGTCGAGCGTCTGCAGCAGCGGGGCCAGCTGCGCAGAGTCAAGGTTGGAAACGAAATGTACTCCGAGCGTCGGGTGGGCAATCGAGCGCAAAGCATGGCAGAGCATTTTCGGACCGAGGTCAGAGCCGCCGATACCGATGTTCACGACATTGCGGATTGGCGCCCCCTTATGCCCCAGGCATTGGCCGGAACGCAACCGCTCGGCGAACTCTGCCATCCGCCGCCTCGTTTCAAGCACCTCCGGCATGACGTCGAAATCATTGCTTGGAAAAGGCCCCGTCGCCTGGCGCAGCGCCACGTGCAATACCGAACGCTCCTCGCTAGCGTTGATACGTTCACCGCCGAACATCCGGCCGGTCCATTCTGCCAGACCGGCCTCACGCGCCAGATCCGCGAGCAAGCCGATCGTCTTTGGGATTACGCGTTGCTTGGAGAAATCGAAGTGGATTCCCTCGAACGCCAGCGCCAAGGAATCTGCACGCGCCGGATCCTTGGCGAACAGTTCGCGGAGCTGGGTGGAGGCAATTTCGGAGCGATGGGCTTCTAAAGCCGCCCATGCCGCTGAGTTGATTCGGTTCATTCGGTAGCACCTCTTGTTGTGTTTCTTCCTAAACCGCCGTCCTGCATGCGACCGACGGCAGACGCTCCTTCTCGCGAGGAGTTGTGTCTTCGTGCCTCCCAGAGTCCATTCTATTCGAACTGCTTGGAAACCTGCGACACCGAACTGTCATTTCCTTATCGTGAAAACGAATTTCGGATCGCAAAAAGACAATTCCAACAAAAGCACCGCCCGGCACTGACGAAAGATTTCGGATGGCGCCACTTCACGGTCTTTGGCTAAACGCTAACACAGGAAAAGAACAAGGCAAACCCCCGTGATCTCTAGCATTCGGGAGGTACACGAGCGAGATGGCAAGCCTCGCGTTCAGGCTGGAAAACGGTGCCAAATTGGCGCATAATTACAGGCTGGCATTAGCAGGGCTGGACGGGCCGGTCAACGTCGGCGCCGCCGTTGCGGTTAGCGCTGAATATTCGCCCGATCAGTTATTCGAGCGTCGTACTTTTCGGTTTTCTTCCGAGAGAAATTATGACCGATGCAAATCGGCCTCCCCCGAAGTGCGCTCGGCTTGCAGCTTTTTCAGGTTTTTTTGACGAGGAAAGTAAATCATGACAATCAAAGTAGGTATCAATGGTTTTGGCCGTATCGGACGGATGGTCTTCCGCGCTGCCGTGCAGAATTTCAACGACATCGAGATTGTTGGCATCAACGATCTGCTCGAACCTGACTACGTTGCCTACATGCTCAAGTTCGACTCCGTGCATGGCCGTTTCAAAGGCCAGGTTTCGGTCGAAGGCAACATGCTGGTCGTCAACGGCAAGAAGATCCGCCTGACCGCAGTCAAGGATCCGGCTGAACTGAAGTGGAACGAAGTCGGCGCCGATATCGTTGTCGAGTCGACCGGTCTGTTCCTGACCAAGGAAACCTGCGAGAAGCACATCGCCGCTGGCGCCAAGAAAGTCATCCAGAGTGCGCCGTCGAAGGACGACACCCCGATGTTCGTGTACGGCGTAAACCACACCGCCTACGCCGGTGAGAAGATCATCTCGAACGCATCCTGCACGACGAACTGCCTCGCCCCGCTGGCGAAAGTCATCAACGACACGTTCGGCATCAAGCGCGGCCTGATGACCACGGTGCATGCCGCCACGAACACGCAGAAGACCGTCGACGCGCCGTCGAACAAAGACTGGCGTGGTGGCCGCGGCATCCTGGAAAACATCATCCCGTCGTCGACCGGCGCCGCCAAGGCTGTCGGCAAGGTCATCCCGGAACTCAACAAGAAGCTCACCGGCATGGCCTTCCGCGTCCCGACCTCCGACGTCTCGGTCGTTGACTTGACCGTCGAACTGAACAAGGCCGCTACATACGAAGAAATCTGCGCCGCTATCAAGGCCGCTTCGGAAGGCCCGATGAAGGGCGTCCTCGGTTACACCGCAGAAAAGGTTGTCTCGACCGACTTCCGCGGCGAAGCCTGCACTTCCGTGTTCGACGCCGAAGCCGGAATCGCGCTTGACCCGACCTTCGTCAAGCTGGTTTCGTGGTACGACAACGAATGGGGCTACTCGAACAAGGTTCTCGAGATGGTTCGCGTGATGGCCTCCAAGTAACACCGGACAAAAGGGCACTACGAAGTGCCCTTTTTTTGTCTTCAATTTCAGGAATGAGTGAGTAACGCCATGACCTTCAAACGCCTTACAGACCTTGATGTCGCAGGCAAGCGGGTGTTCATCCGCGCCGACCTCAACGTCCCTCAGGACGATAACCTTGCGATCACCGACGATACGCGCATCCGCGCCGCCCTCCCGGGTGTCAAATACGCATTGTCGAAGGGGGCCGCCGTGATGGTGACCTCGCACCTCGGCCGGCCGACCGAGGGTGAATTCAAGCCCGAAGATTCACTCGCCCCCGTTGCCAAGCGCATGTCCGAACTGCTCGGCAAGGAAGTCCGCCTGGTGCAGAACTGGGTTGACGGCGGTTTCCAAGTGAAGCCGGGCGAAGTCGTCATGCTCGAAAATGCGCGCTGCAACAAGGGTGAAAAGAAGTGCAATGATGAGCTGTCGCAAAAGATGGCTGCCCTGTGCGACGTGTGGGTGATGGACGCCTTCGGTACGGCGCACCGCGCTGAGGCGACCACCTATGGCATGGGCAAGTACGCCAAGATCGCGTGCGCCGGCCCCTGCGTGGCTTCGGAACTGGAAGCACTGACCAAAGCGCTGGCGCAACCGGCGCGGCCGATGGTCGCCATCGTCGGCGGTTCGAAAGTGTCGACCAAGCTGACGGTCCTCGAAAGCCTGTCCGCCAAGGTTGACCAGTTGGTCGTCGGCGGCGGCATCGCTAACACCTTCCTGCTGGCTTCCGGGAAGAAGATCGGCAAGTCGCTGGCCGAAAAAGACCTGGTCGATCAGGCCAAGGCGGTGATGGCCAAGGTCAAGGTTCCGCTGCCGACCGACGTGGTCTGTGCCAAGGAGTTTTCCGCTACGGCGCAAGCGACGGTGAAGAGTGTCGACGACGTGGCTGACGATGACATGATCCTTGACATCGGCCCGCAGTCGGCGAAGGCTCTGGCTGACATCATCACCAAGGCCGGTACCGTGGTCTGGAATGGCCCGGTCGGCGTATTCGAGATGGATGCTTTCGCCAATGGCACGAAGGAGCTTGCCAAGGCGGTTGCCGAATCGAAAGCCTTTACGCTCGCTGGTGGTGGGGATACCGTCTCGGCGATCAATGTCTTCAAGATTCAGGACAAGGTCGGTTACATCTCGACAGCTGGCGGCGCCTTCCTTGAGTTTCTCGAAGGCAAGCGACTACCTGCGGTCGACATTCTCGAGTCGCGCTCCAAGGACTGAAACCCAGCTTTTGTTTTTCTCCTCGGTGGCAACGATTTAATCGTGCCCCAGCTCTGCTAATCAAATACGGCACCGCTATCGACACGATACCGGTGCCGTATTTTTTTGGCTCATAACTATTTGAACGACGGATTATGGCGATCAAACCTGAATTACTCGAAACGTTGCGCCAAAAACGCGACAAGATCATCAACCACGTCTCTCCCGAGAAACTCGAGGCCATGCATGCCAAAGGGCGACTTTCGGCCAGGGAACGCATCAACGTTCTTTTCGACGAAGGAACGTTCCAGGAAATCGGCCTGCATGCCACGCACCACGCCGTGCATTTTGGAATGGAAGGCCGCGAGCTGCCGGCCGACGGTGTCATCACCGGCTCTGGATATGTCGGCAGCACGCAGGTGGCTGCCTTCTGCCAGGATTACAGCGTCCTCGCCGGGACGCTGGGCAAGATGCAGGCACGCAAGATCACCCGGATCATGCGCTACGCGATCAAGACCGGTATCCCTGTCATCGCATTCAAGGACTCTGGCGGTGCCCGTATTCAGGAAGGCGTTGATGCTCTCTCCGGGTATGGCGATGTCTTTTATGCCAATGTGCTTCTTTCCGGTGTTGTGCCGCAGATCGCGATCATCCTCGGCCCCTGCGCAGGTGGCGCCGCCTACTCGCCGGCTTTGATGGATTTCGTCATCATGACGCGCAAGAACGCCCACATGTTCCTTACCGGGCCAGAAGTCATTAAGGCCGTGACAGGTCGGACCACGACGATGGCGGAAATCGGCGGCGCCGAGATGCATGCGTCCGTCAGCGGAAATGCCCACTTCCTCGCGGAAGACGACCAGCACGCGATTGCCATCGCGAAGAACCTCCTTGGCTACCTGCCGCCGAACAATACGGAAGATCCACCCCACAACCTCGCCATGCCGATCGACAATCAACCCGATCCGGATATGGACGGATTAATTCCCGCAACACCTTCGGAGCCTCTCGACATGATGGCGGTCATCCGCCGCTTGGTCGATAACGGAGAAATTCTGGAAGTCCACGGCAACTTCGCCCGCAACGTCATCGTCGGCTTTGCGCGGATGTCGGGCGTGGTCGTTGGCATCGTGGCCAACCAGCCGATGCACATGGCCGGCGCGCTGGACATCGACGCCTCGGACAAGGTGGCGCGTTTCATCCGTACATGTAACGTCTTCAACATCCCGTTGGTCACGCTGGTGGATGTACCGGGATTCCTCCCGGGAATCGAGCAGGAACGCGGCGGCATCATTCGCCACGGAGCAAAAATGCTGCACGCGTTCGCCTCGTGTACCAGCCCGAAGATCACCGTCATTCTGCGTAAATCCTATGGTGGCTCGTACTTGGCGATGTGCAGCCAGGAGCTCGGAGCGGATATGGTTTTCGCCTGGCCAACGGCAGAAATTGCTGTGATGGGTGCCGAAGCGGCCGTCAATATTCTCTACCGAAAGGAACTGGAGAAGGCAGAAGACCGCGCAGCGACCGCCAAGGAATTCACCCAGAAGTATCGGGACGAATTCGCGTCTCCCTATGAGGCCGCAGCGAACTTCTATATCAGCGATGTCATCGAGCCGAGCGAAACCCGCTCGACCGTCTCGCTCGCTCTGCGCAAGTTGCTCAGCAAACGAGAACTTCGACCGAGCAAGAAGCACGGCAACATGCCGCTATAACGGGAGATCGACATGTTCAGCCTAGCCGCCATCAAGGCGCTGCAGATATACGGTATCGCCATCGCGATTTCGTTGTTCGTTGCCGTCCTCATCAAAGTGCTGGTCAACGTCACTGGACGCGTTGAACAGGGCACGAAAAAGGCCGCGACGCCTGCGCCTTCCGCGCCCAAACCGGAAAGCGCACCCGACATCCCGGACGAGGTTGTATCGGTGATAACGGCAGCCATCGCGACCATTACCGGTCCGCATCGCATTCTCACCATTGCTGAGAGCAGCCGCTCCTGGACCCGTGAAGGCCGAAGCGCTCTCCACTCTCACCAGCCAAAACACTAAAACACTAATTACGGAGTTTCATCATGCAAAGACTTTTCAAGATCACCGTCAATGGCAAGGAATACGATGTGGCCGTGCAGGAGCTCACCTCCGGCGCGTCGCTCATGCCGAACTATATCGGCACGCCTGTCAGCAGCGCGACATCCCAGGTCGCCAGCGCCCCGAAGCCCGCCGCCCCTGCTGTTGCCCAAGCCGGATCGGGCGACCACTGTGCCCAGATGGGCGGCGTGGTCGCCGGCATTTTCGTCAAAGAAGGCCAAAGCGTTAACGAAGGGGAGAAAATCCTCGAACTCGAGGCGATGAAAATGAAGGTTCCCGTCATCGCGACAGCTTCGGGCAAGGTCTCCCGCATTCTGGTCGCCGTGGGGGATGCGGTCACCGCCGGGCAACCGTTGCTGACCATTTCTTGAGGTTTCCGCGGGCTCCACACCAAACCAATTGATCACTTTCGGGAGAGCGTGCTCTCCTCAGACAAGGCTGGAATCGCATGGAAACCCTCAGTTTTCTTGACCTCTTTCAGGGGATCGCCACCTTGGCGGCCTCTGAACCAAAAATCATGATCGGGCGCATCTTCCTGATGCTTCTCGGTTTCGTCCTGATCTACCTTGGCTCGCGGAATGTTCTGGAACCATTGCTGATGATTCCGATGGGCCTCGGCATGTCTTCGATCAACGCCGGCGTGATGTTCCTCGAAGCCGGGAAGATGGGAACGTTGTTTGTCGATCCGTTGATGTCCGATCCGTCGGACCTCGTCAACATCATGCAGATCAACTGGCTGCAGCCGATTTATACGCTGACATTCAGTAACGGGTTGATCGCCTGCTTGGTGTTCATGGGTATCGGCGTTCTTCTCGATGTCGGGTACATCATGGCTAGGCCGTTTCAAAGCATGATCATTGCGTTGTTCGCGGAGCTTGGGACGATCGTGGTCTTCCCGATCGCGGTCGGGCTTGGACTGACGCCTCAAGAAGCAGCGTCAGTCGCCACGATTGGGGGCGCCGACGGCCCCATGGTGCTCTTCACCTCGCTGGTTCTCGCGAAGCACCTGTTCGTGCCGATCACCGTCGTCGGGTACCTGTATCTCGGACTCACCTATGGTGGATACCCGTATCTGATCAAGTGGCTGATCCCCAAGAAGCTCCGCGGCATCAACATGGCGGACGATCGCGGCCCGAACATCAGTCGCTCGCAGAAGCTCGTTTTTTCCGTGGTTGCCTGTACGTTGTTATGCCTGCTCTTCCCAGTCGCAGCACCGCTGTTCTTCTCGCTCTTTGTGGGAGTGGCTGTACGCGAAAGCGGCCTCGAGTCGTTTAGCAACCTCATCGGAGAGACCTTTCTCTACGGCGCCACATTCTTCCTGGGCCTGACGTTGGGCGTACTGTGCGAAGCGAATACGTTGCTCGACCCGACGGTTCTGAAGCTTCTTTTGCTCGGAATCCTGGCTCTGATAATTTCAGCGCTTGGCGGCATCCTCGGCGGCTACTTGCTGTACTTCGCCACCGGAGGAAAGTTCAACCCGATGATCGGTGTCGCGGGAGTCAGCTGCGTTCCGACAACCGCCAAGGTTGTGCAGAAAATCGCCATGGATGCAAATCCATCTGCAATTATTCTTCCTCAGGCGCTGGGCGCCAATATCAGCGGCGTCATTACGACGGCGATCATCGCGGCAGTCTATGTCGCCGTACTGAAATAAGGCGCCAACCGGGTCGCAGTAAATATCTACGTACGACCTGACAATTAGCCGACCGTGCGGGAGTGCAATTGCCACTCCCGTTTTTTTTGGCCCGGAAGGACTAGCGATTTCCCGAATCGTTAGTGCGGTCTGCGGCCGCAAAACCGCGCGAACTTATTCTGCCGGCCACCATCGTAGTCAGTTGCATGGGCGGTGTAATATAACACGTCGCTCCTCCGACTCGAGGCAAGCAGAAGCACAAGGCACCGACGAAAGACGAATGCCGAGCAAAGGACAAACACCTTCCAAGCAAAATAAGTTTCGATAACCATTCCAGGAAGAACAGCGCTTTATAGGTGCAGCCCTTCGACTCCTTCATTGGAAAAGGAAGTGACGTTATGGAAACACATCTGTATTTCTCGCTGATCCCGGAAGCACTCATCGCCTCCAATCTGCCCCCCGAAAAATTCGGACAGTATTACGCGACGGGAAGCGGCTACAAATCCAAAGGCCAGTGCCTCTTTTTCGAGGTCGATCCGAGTTTCCGGAGCGACTACTTCGAGATCGACACCGCGATATCGAGATGCGTCCCTACGCCGGACGGCACCCCAAAGCATTCCGTTTATGTCGCCGTTTACCGTGTGCTCGAACATCTGCCAATCAGCGCACTCGGGAAGCTTTATTTGACAACAGCATACGGACATACGCTCGGACTCGATCGTGGCGAGCTTCCTCCGGTGGTCGAATCGGGACTCCACCTCTATCAGGATTTGGCACCGGTAAACAGCCTTGTCGTCAGCAACCTGGAGCCGGTCGCTTTCTATGAAAGCGTGACGCTGAAACCGACAAAGTTCATCCGCTTTCCCGGCTTATTCTTTGTAGAGCTCGACCTGGGAGAGCTCTCCCGCGATCCGGAAAATGGTCAGGCGAACGATCTACCTTATCCGTTCATCCATCACTTGCGTGAAGCATTGATGGTACTGAAGCCGCGTACCGGCGATGCGCCGAGCACCAAGGACAGCAAGATGGTGCATCGAGTGCACTCGCTAGAGTTTCCGTATCGCATGGTCAAGAACGGGTTCTACGTTGGCAACGGCTCGCAGCTCGGTTTCTACCCCATGCCGCCTCACCACGAACTGCGTGAGAAGAATAACCAATGGTGGCGTTCGGCGAACATCTGAACACCGACGCCCCTTTCCCCGGGACCTCGCACGTCGCCGCTACCGAGAGCCCACACTCCGCGTAAGGACATGCGTGTACGGTAAAATAGTGCGCTCGGCGCGTGCAGCGCCGATCCATGCACATCTGTAACGTATCGCCCCGACCAGAAGGAAGTCCATGACGCGCCACACCAAGATCGTTGCCACGCTCGGCCCTGCCTCCCGCGACCCTCTCATCCTCGAAACCCTGATTCGTGCGGGTGTCGACGTCGTTCGTCTCAATTTTTCGCACGGCAAGGCGGAAGACCATATCGCTCTTGCAGGGAGCATAAGGGAAATCGCGGCACGCGTTGGAAAGCCGATTGGCATTCTCGCCGACTTGCAAGGACCAAAGATCCGTGTCGGCAAGTTCGCGGATGGCAAGATCACGTTGCAAGCGAATGACCGCTTCATTCTCGATGCCAAATGCGAGTTGGGAAACCAGGAGCGGGTCGGCCTGGACTATAAGGATCTTCCGGGCGACGTCACTTCAGGGAATATTCTCTTGCTTGATGACGGGCGAATCGTCCTCGAAGTCGAGCGGGTAGTCGGCCCCGAAATTCATACAGTCGTCCGGCACGGCGGCGATCTCTCGAACAACAAAGGCATCAACCGCCAGGGAGGAGGTTTGTCGGCCCCCGCACTGACCGCCAAGGACATGGACGATATCAAGACGGCGGCGCAGATCGGTGCCGACTTTCTCGCGGTGTCGTTCCCCAAGAGCGCATCGGACATGTATATGGCGCGCCAGTTGATGCTGGCCTGCGGCGGCCACGCGCTGACGATCGCTAAAATTGAGCGCGTCGAAGCAGTGGCCGCTCTGGAAGAAATTCTTGATGCATCCGACGGCCTGATGGTCGCCCGCGGTGACCTCGCCGTCGAAGTCGGCGACGCGGCGGTGCCCGCGCTGCAGAAGCGCATGATCCGCATGGCGCGCGAAAAGAACAAGGTTGCGATTACCGCCACGCAAATGATGGAGTCGATGATTCTGTCGCCGACACCGACGCGCGCCGAAGTCTCCGACGTCGCGAATGCGGTGCTCGACGGAACCGATGCCGTCATGCTTTCCGCCGAAACGGCGGCGGGGCACTATCCGGTGCAGACGGTGGAATCGATGGCAAGAATCTGTCTGGCCGCCGAAAAATCGATACTGATCAAACTCGACCGCGAGTTTCTCGATCGCATTTTTACTCGGATCGACCAATCAATCGCCATGTCCGCGTTGTTCGCCGCCTACCATCTGAATGTCAAAGCCGTCGCCGCGCTCACGACATCGGGCTCGACCGCGCTCTGGATGAGCCGGCTGAACTGCGGCATCCCGATTTTCGCCCTGACTCCAGAAGCCGACACCCTGACAAAAATGACGTTGTATCGCGAGGTTTTCCCGCTGTTGATGACCACGCAGGATCAGGACCGCGACGTCATGCGCTACGAGGCTGAACAGCGGCTCATCGAAGCCGGTGTCGTCAAGAAAGGCGACCTCATCGTCCTCACCTATGGCGACCAGATGGGGTTAACCGGAGGTACCAACACATTGACCATCGTCCGGGTCGGCGATCAGGCCCGGCCCACGCACTGAGGGATCCCGGCTCGCCGGCTGCCAGCGGCGAGCGTAGGGAAAGCCCCGGCAGAGAGCCGGTTTCTCCGGCTCGCGACCGATTCACTTAACGTAAACGGAGAATGCCATGCCACTCGTATCACTTCGTCAACTTCTCGACCATGCCGCGGAAAACGGCTACGGCCTGCCGGCCTTTAACGTCAACAACATGGAGCAGGTGTGGGCCATCGTCGACGCGGCCAACCAGCTCGACGCTCCCGTGATCATGCAAGCCTCCGCCGGTGCCCGCAAATACGCCGGCGAACCCTTCCTGCGCCATCAGATTCTCGCCGCGCTCGAAGCCTATCCGAACATCCCGATCGTCATGCACCAGGACCACGGACAATCGCCGGCGGTGTGCATGGCTGCAATTCGGTCCGGCTTCACCTCGGTGATGATGGACGGATCGCTGCAGGCCGACGGCAAGTCCGTAGCCTCCTATGAATACAACGTCGCCACGACGCAAAAGGTCGTCGAGTTCTCCCACGCGATTGGCGTATCGGTCGAGGCAGAACTTGGCGTGCTCGGTTCGCTGGAAACCATGAAGGGCGACAAGGAAGACGGCCACGGCGCCGAAGGCACGATGACGCGTGAGCAACTGCTCACCGACGTCGAGCAGGCCGCCGACTTCGTCAAGAAAACACAGTGTGACGCGCTCGCCATCGCCATCGGCACTTCGCATGGTGCCTACAAGTTCTCCAAGAAGCCCACCGGCGACATTCTGGCCATCGACCGCATCAAGGAAATTCACGCCCGCATCCCGAACTGCCACCTGGTGATGCACGGCTCGTCGTCGGTGCCGCAAGAACTCCTGGCGGAGATCCGCGAGTTCGGCGGCGACATGAAGGAAACCTACGGCGTTCCCGTCGAAGAAATCGTGACCGGCATCAAGCATGGCGTGCGCAAGGTTAACATCGACACCGACATCCGCCTGGCGATGACCGGCGCCATCCGTCGCTACTTCGTCGAAAACCCGGGCAAGTTCGACCCGCGCGACTACCTCAAGCCGGCGCGCGAAGCGGCACGCAAAGTCGTCGTGGCCCGCCTCGAAGCGTTCGGTGCTGCCGGACAGGCGAGCAAGATCAAGCCGATTCCGCTGGACAAGATGGCCGAACGGTACGCCAAGGGCGAATTGAACCAGACCGTACGCTAAGCTGGTCTACGCATCGCCTTTACGACCCGCGGCGGCCTGGCAGAGGACGCCGCGGTTTTTCTTTTTTGGACTGTCATGGATTCCCGATTCAGCCTCATCGACGTGCAGGAGCACCCGCTACGCGACTATTTGAACCAGGAGTTCCACGCCCGCTCGCCGGTCCCCATTTCGAGTCCGGCACTGATTTCACACCTCGCTTTCCTGCATGACGGTATCCCCACCGTAGACGAGCGCGAAAACGTCATGCGGCTGTGCCAAACGAGTGCATGCCGCTTTGTCGAAAACTCCGCGAAGCACCTCATGTTCGACGTGGGAAGCTACCAGCTGCGCTGGGTCGCCCATGCCGAGTATTCGAGCTACACCTTCTATCGCCCACTGGTCGCCGGCGAAACGCTGGCCCTGAACGCAACCGCCATGGATGCTGTATTCCCGGGTTGGCTCTCATCCATTCCCGGAAAGCTGATCGCCGCCACGCACGTCGAATTGCGGTCGGCGCGCGAGGTTTCGCCGGAGTCTGTCCTGGCCGGGCTCTCTCCAACATCCGAACGTCAGATGGTGGCATCCCGCATCGCCGACGGCGCCGGCTGGGCGTTCACCGATTTCATGTTTGACAATGGGTTCTCGCGTTTTCTGCTGCTCGATGAAACCATGCAGGGCCGACAACCGGGCCGCGCCGTGCAACGTCTGATCGAAATCGAGACCTACCGCATGATGGCGCTGCTCGGCCTGCCGGTCGCCACAGAGGTGGGCGCTTGGCTGAGCAGTGCAGAAAGCCGTCTCGCCGAACTGATGGAACACATCAGCAAGGCGAACTCTCCCGAGGACGAGCGTTCCGTACTGGACGATCTCTCCAAGATCGCGACCGAGGTGGAGCATTCGGTGGCGCGCACGACGTTTCGCTTTGGCGCCTCCTGCGCCTATCGCGACCTCGTGCTGCAGCGTATCGACGAACTGCGAGAGATACGGGTTCCCGGTTATCCGACGCTCAACGAATTCATGCAACGCCGCTTCCTGCCGGCGATGAGCACGTGTGCCGCAATGGCCAGCCGACAGGCCGATTTATCGAGCCGGGTGGCGCGGAACAGCCAGTTGCTGCGCACCCGTGTCGATATCGAGCTCGAACGGCAGAACCAGGAGTTGTTGGCGCAGATGAATAATCGCGCGAGGGTACAACTTCGCTTGCAAGAAACGGTCGAAGGCCTGTCCATCGCTGCAATTACTTACTATGGTTCGCAACTTGTCCAGTACCTGAGCAAAGGTGCTAAGTACCTTTTCCCGGCACTTTCACCTGAGATCGCGACAGCGGTGTCAATTCCCGTTATTGCCGTCTTCACCTTCTTCGGCATCAAGCGCATGCGCCAATCGCTGGCGGCTGAAGCCGACGGAAAACACTGAAAGCGCCGAACCGCTGACCTATAATTTCACCCCTCCCCTCCACTTCGTCAATCCGGACACGCTATGACCACAGCCCTTTACGAATCATCCATCAAAAGCCTGCCGCTGCTCGGCCGCGGCAAGGTGCGAGACATTTACGCCGTCGGCGACGACAAGCTTCTGATCGTCACCAGCGACCGCCTGTCGGCCTTCGACGTCGTCCTGCCGAACCCGATTCCGGCGAAGGGAATCGTCCTGACCCAACTTGCCAACTTCTGGTTCGACAAGCTGGCTCATATCCTGCCCAATCAACTGACCGGCATCGACCCTGAAAGCGTCGTCGCCCCTAATGAACGCGATCAGGTACGGGGACGAGGCCTGGTTGTCAAGCGCCTGAAGCCGTTGCCCATCGAAGCCGTCGTGCGCGGTTACCTGATCGGATCCGGCTGGAAGGACTACCAGCAGACAGGCGCCGTGTGCGGAATCAAGCTGCCAGCCGGCCTCAAGTTGGCGGCCAAGCTCCCCGTGCCGATTTTCACGCCGGCTACGAAAGCCGAGCAGGGCGAGCACGACGAGAACATTTCCTTCGAACAGGCACAGATCAACTGTGGCGCCGCCCTCTCCGAAGTCCTCAAGGGCACCGGGAAGAACGGCGCGCAGATCGCCACCGAGGCGCGCAACGCGGCAATTGCGTTGTACTCCACCGCCGCCGACTACGCGCTGACGCGCGGCATCATCATCGCGGACACCAAGTTCGAATTCGGTGTTGACACATCGGGTACCCTGCACTTGATCGACGAGGCGCTGACACCGGATTCGTCGCGCTTCTGGCCGGCGGAATCGTACGTGGTCGGGAACAACCCGCCCTCATACGACAAACAATACGTGCGCGACCATTTGGAAACGCTTGACTGGAACAAAAAGGCCCCCGGCCCTTCGCTCCCGGCCGACGTCGTCGCGCGCACCAGCGCGAAATACATCGAAGCCTACGAGCAACTTACCGGCCGCAAGCTGGTCGATTGATTTGTAGCCACTGACTTCTGCTCACGGGCGGCTGCGGCCGCCCGCTTTGCTTCCGGACTGACCATGACCACCGACAATAACCCACTCCTCGATTTCTCCGGTCTGCCGCGCTTCGACGCCATCCAACCATCGCATGTCCGCCCGTCGATCACCCACCTGCTCACCGCCAGCCGGACCTTGGTCGACCGTCTGGCCGACGATCCCGCACCTGCGACCTGGGACGGATTCGCGGCGCCGCTCACCGACGGGATCGAAGAACTATCGAGGGCCTGGGGAATCGTCGGCCATTTGCACTCGGTCAACGACATCCCCGAATGGCGCGACGCCTACAACGAAATGCTGCCCGAAGTGAGCCGTTTTTACGCGGAGCTCGGTCAGAATCTCAAGCTTTTCGCGAAGTACAAAGCCATCCGTGAAGGCGGCGAGTACGAGAATCTGTCCTCCGCGCGGCGCAAGATCGTCGACAATGAGGTGCGCGATTTTCGCCTCTCCGGCGCGGAGTTGCCCGAAGAGCAGAAACCCCGCTTTCAGGCGATCCAGGAAGAACTCGCCTCGCTGGCGGCAAAATTCTCCGAGAACGTTCTTGACGCGACCAACGCGTTCGCCGAATACGTGACCGGCGAAGCCGAAGTTGCAGGTTTGCCGCCGGACGTCGTTGAAGCAGCGCGGGAAGCGGCGGCCAAAGACGGCAAGGAAGGCTGGAAATTCACGCTGCACATGCCGTCCTACTGGCCAGTGTTGCAGTTTGCCGACAGCCGCCGTCTGCGAAAAACGCTGTACCGAGCATCGGCAACGCGCGCGTCGGAATTCGGTCCCGAGAAACTCGACAACACACCGATTATCAAACGCATCCTCGAACTGCGTCGGGAAGAAGCCCAAATGCTGGGCTACGCGAGCTATGCCGAAGTCTCGCTGGTGCCCAAGATGGCCGAGTCTGTACCGCAAGTAATGAGTTTCCTGCGCGACCTCGCTGCCAAGGCGAAACCGTTCGCCGAAAAAGACGTCGCCGAGCTGCGCGACTTCGCACGCAGCGAGTTAGGGCTTGAGCAGCTTGAGGCCTGGGACTACAGCTACGCTTCCGAGAAGCTGCGGCAAGCGCGCTATGCATTCTCGGAGCAGGACGTAAAGCAGTACTTCACGGAGCCGAAAGTCCTGGCCGGGCTCTTCCACGTCATCGAGTCGCTCTATGGTTTGCACATCAAGCCGGATACGGCGCCCGTGTGGCACGAGGATGTACGTTTCTTCCGCATCGAGAACGCCGCCGGGCAACTCGTCGGCCAGTTCTATCTCGATCCTTATGCACGCGAAACCAAGCGCGGAGGCGCGTGGATGGACGAGGCGATCACGCGCCGGAAGACAGCCGCAGGAATCCAGACACCGGTGGCCTACCTCAACTGCAACTTCCCTCGCCCTGTCGGCGAAAAGAACGGGCAGCCGCGCCCGGCCACGTTCTCGCACGGCGACGTCGAAACCCTGTTCCATGAAACCGGCCATGGTCTGCATCATCTGCTGACCCGGGTCGAGGAACTCGGCGTGTCAGGCATCCACGGTGTCGAATGGGACGCCGTCGAGCTGCCATCGCAGTTCATGGAGAACTACTGCTGGGAATGGGAGGTGGTACAGCAGATGTCGGGCCATGTGGACACGGGCGAACCTCTGCCGCACCCACTCTTTAACAAGATGCTCGCCGCGCGGAATTTCCAAAGCGGCATGATGACGTTGCGTCAGATCGAGTTCGCTCTCTTCGATATTCTCTTGCATAGCGCCGACTTCAACCCCTCCGGCTCGCGTGGTGTGCTTGATCTGCTCGCAGAAGTGCGACGTGAGGTGGCCGTCGTCTTCCCGCCGGAATGGAATCGCTTTCCGAACAGCTTCTCGCACATCTTTGCTGGTGGCTACGCCGCGGGATACTACAGCTACAAATGGGCGGAGGTGCTCTCAGCAGACAGCTATGCGGCCTTCGAGGAAGCGGGTAGCCCGTTCGACCCGGTAGTGGGCAAACGCTTCCTCGATGAGATCATCGCGGCTGGCGGCGCACGCGCGGCAATCGAGAACTTCCGCGCCTTCCGCGGCCGCGATCCGCAGGTCGATGCATTGCTTCGGCATAGTGGTATGATCCCTGCTTAAACAGTTTTCGGGGGAAGGATCGTTCCATGCTCGCTGCCCGCTTGTCCGCGCTTGCCGTATTCTCCGCGCTTGCCGTCACGCTCGCCCTGCCGGCCGATGCTCAAACCACCTATCGCTGGATAGACAAGGCGACCGGAAAAACCGTTTTCTCCGACCAGCCGCCTCCGCCGGGAGCGAAAGTCATCCAGACCAAGGAAGGCAAAGCGCCTGCCGAGGAAGCCCCGGTCCCTTACGCGGTAAAGCAGGCGGCGGAAAAATATCCCGTCGTGTTGTACACGGCAGCGAATTGCATCGAAGCGTGCAAGCAGGGTCGTGACTTGCTGAACGGCCGCGGCGTCCCGTTCTCGGAGAAGATGCTGAGCAAGGACGAGGAAATCGCTGAGCTTTCGGCCAAGCTCGGCAGTGAAGTCTCGGTACCGACCCTCTTCGTCGGGCAACAGAATTTCAAGGGGTACGAAGCGGGTGCTTGGAACAACCTGCTCGACTTAGCGGGTTATCCGAAGTCCGCACCTTACGGGGCCAAGCCGTCCGGCGCGTTTGCTAAATGAAACTGGCGGCGTGGAACGTCAATTCGCTGAAAATCCGCTTGCCCCACTTGTTGGAATGGCTTGCTACTGAACAGCCTGACGTCGTCTGCCTGCAAGAAACCAAACTCGAGGATCACGGTTTTCCACGCCAAGAAATCGAAGCCGCCGGTTACGAAACCGCGTGCTCAGGGCAAAAAACGTACAACGGTGTCGCGCTCCTTTCGCGTCGCGGGCTGAGTGACGTGGCGTGCTCCAATCCGCATTACCCCGATCCGCAGAAACGGTTGATCGCCGCGACTGTCGGCGATGTCCGGGTGATCAGCGCCTATGTGCCAAACGGGCAAGCCATCGGCAGCGAAAAATACGCTTACAAACTCGGGTGGCTAGAAGCACTTGAGAAATGGCTGAGTGAGGAGCTGACTCAATATCCCCAGCTCGCAATCGCCGGCGACTTCAACATCGCCCCCGAAAATCGCGACGTGCACGACCCCGCTGCCTGGGCAGGACAGGTACTCTGTTCGGAACCTGAACGCGACGCCTTTCGCCGCCTGCTCTCCCTCGGTCTGCACGACAGCTTCCGCTTATTCGAGCAACCCGAAAACAGCTTCTCCTGGTGGGACTACCGCATGCTGGGGTTCCAGAAGAACCGCGGTCTGCGCATCGACCACATTCTGCTTTCGGCACCGCTCGCCGCGCGGTGCCGAACATCGAAGATCGTGCGCGAAATGCGCAAGCGCGAGCGCCCCTCGGATCACGCGCCGGTCGTCGTCGAATTAGCAGACTAACCGCTGCTCCAGCCCCGATAGCGGGCTGCCTTCTGCCGAATTCCGGCGCCTCCACCCGTTGCTCGCGTCTCTCCGAACCCAGACAATGCCAAGCTGGCGGCACTCCGTACCGTCCCCGGGGGAAAAACCGGCTGGAATAGTCGTTTCGGCGCTTACTCCTTGGGGAAGTCAGCTCCGCGCGCAACGGCTTCCCCTGCGGCGAATTCGGTGCGCAACTCGTCGAGCTTTTTCATCGCGAGATCGTAAGCCGAATTTCCAAGCAAGAGGTGATGCGGCGGATTCCCCGAGTCCACGGCTTCGACAATCGCTTTCACCGCGCGCGCCGGGTCGCCGGCCTGCTTTCCCGAAAACTCGCGCAACTGGTCGCGCTTGGTGCCCGCTGTCGCCTCGTAGTCCGCTATCCGCATCGGGCTCTCGTTGGCGGAACGTCCCGCCCAATCGGTGCGAAAGCCGCTCGGTTCGACGACCATGACGCGGATACCGAGTGGTTCCACTTCCTGCCACAAGGCTTCCGAAAGCCCTTCGACGGCAAACTTCGTCGCGTTGTAATAGCCGAGCGCAGGAAACGAACGCAGTCCCGCGATCGACGAAACGTTGATGATCGTGCCGCTGCGCCGCTCCCGCATTCCCGGCAGCACGGCGGTGACCATACGGCCGAGGCCGAAAACGTTGACGTCGAACATCCAGCGCACCTGATTCTCTTCGCTCTCCTCCACGGCACCGAAGTAGCCGAGGCCAGCGTTGTTCATCAGCACGTCGATGCGGCCGAAGCGATCATGCGTTGCCTTCACCGCCGCGTCGACCTGCTCCTGGCGCGTCACATCGAGTTTGAGCACGAGCGCGTTTCCCTTCGCGGTAAGGTCCTTGACCTGCTCGGGGTTACGTGCCGTCACTACCGTCGGATAACCGCGCACCAGCAGGTATTGCGCCAATTCGCGGCCGAACCCGGTCGAGCATCCGGTGATGAACCAGACGGGTTTTTCCAGGTCGGCCGCGGCCGTAGTACTCATTCGTTTTCTCCTTCAAGAACTCAAGGGTATCGAACAGATCGTAGAAGCTTAGGAGGCAGAGCCTTATCTCGATCGGTTACGAGGTGACGCTTCAGCGCCCGGCGGACTATCGCCCCAACGCATTTGACAAGCGCACATAGTCGTCGACCGAGAGTTCCTCCGCTCGCGCCGTCGGGGTTATCCCCAGCCGCACGAATATCTCTTCGTCAACAACACCTTTCAGCGTGTTCCGCAGCATCTTTCGCCTCTGCGAGAAAGCCGCCGCAACGAGATCGGACAGACATTTTTCATCCTTCGCTGTCAGATCCGAAGCAAGTTTTGGAATCAACCGCACGACCGCTGAATCGACCTTCGGCGCCGGATCGAAACTCTCGGGCGGCACGTCGAGCAGCCAGTCGATGACATACCGATATTGGAGCATCACCGACAGACGACCGAAATCGCCTGTGCCGGGCTCCGCCGTCAGGCGTTCAACCACTTCCTTTTGCAACATGAAGTGCATGTCGAACACCCGGTCGGCAAAATCGCGCAGATGGAAGAGTAACGGCGTCGAGATGTTGTAAGGCAAATTGCCCACGATGCGAAGGCGCTCGCCAATGCCTGCGAGCGCCCCGAAGTCGAACATCAGCGCATCGCCCTCGTGGATCGTGAGCCGATCCGGTGAATAGCGCTGACGCAGACGCGCCACGATATCACGATCGATCTCGACGACATGGAGATGATCCACACGCTTCAACAGCGGATCGGTGAGCGCGCCCAAGCCGGGCCCGATCTCGACCACGCAATCGGTTCGCGCAGGAGCCACGGCGTTGACGATATCGCCGACAATGCCTGTATCGATCAGGAAATTCTGACCAAAACGCTTGCGCGCGATGTGCTTCATGGTCTTGAGATTTCCCCGCGTTGGAGCTGGCAAACAAGACGCAAGATCGTCGCCATAACCTGCGTAAGCGGTATCAGCAAACGCAACATTGCCTTCTTCACCAGTAACTCGCAGAGCTCAGGCACGCTGCGCTGTCGCACCGGCACGCGCCGCCATTTCAATTGCTTGGTCGACAGCGACGAACAGGCTCCCCGGATCGGCCTTGCCGGTTCCCGCCAATTCGAGCGCCGTACCGTGGTCCACCGACGTGCGGATGATCGGCAAGCCGAGCGTGACGTTGATGCCATTGCCGAAACTGGCATATTTCAGTGCCGTCAGACCCTGATCGTGATACATCGCGAGCACGCAGTCACCCTTGGCCAACATGGACGGTGTAAACATCGTGTCGGCCGGCAAAGGTCCAAGGAGTTGCATGCCTTCCTGACGCAAACGCTCAAGCACTGGGCCAATCACTTCAATTTCCTCACGCCCGAGATAACCGCCCTCGCCCGCATGGGGATTCAGTCCGGCCACCAGAATTCGTGGTTGGGCAATGCCGCACTTTCGACCCATCTCCGCATACAGGACGCGTATAACGCACTCAAGCGATTGCGGGGTGATAGCGTCCGGTACGTCCCGCAGCGCGAGATGCGTTGTTGCGAGCGCCACGCGCAGGCCGCCGCCCGCCAACATCATGACCACTTGGGCGGTATTCGTCTTTTCTGCGAGATACTCGGTGTGTCCAGTGAAGGGAATGCCAGCGTCGTTGATCACGCCCTTGTGGACCGGTGCGGTAACCATCGCCGCGAACTCGCCGCTGACACAGCCCTCCAGCGCACGGTCGAGCAACCCCAGCACGTAGGGGGAATTCGCCGGGTCGAGTGTTCCCGCCTGGGAAGGTCGGGCCAATGGCATGTGCAACACCTCCAGCGCGCTCGCTTCCGAAGGTGTCCGTGGGTCCCATTCGCGCAGTCGAAGCCTTGCTCCCGTTTGAGCCAGGCGCTCTGCAAGCAACTGGTGGTCGCCAAGCAAAATCAACCGTACTCCGGAAGCCATCACGTTGCGTTCGGCAAGCCGTAGGCAGAGCTCCGGCCCCACACCCGCCGGTTCGCCCGACGTCACGGCGATGACTTGAACCTTCCCCATGCGGCTCAACCTTCGTCGAGCCTCAGTTCGACGTACGCACGATCACGCGCTTGACGCAACCAGTCCTGGTACGCTTCATCCAGCTTGCGCTCGCGCAACGCCTGCCGCGCCGCCTGTCGCTGCCGGTCGGACGACACGTCCTGCACACGGCGCTCAAGCACCTCAATCAAATGGAATCCGAATGGGGACTGTACCGGCTCGCTGATTTCGCCAGGCTGCAGGCGGTTCATCACGCGCTCGAATTCGGGCACCGTGTCGCCCGGATAGATCCATCCCAGATCGCCGCCCTTCGTCGCCGATCCGTCCTGAGAAAACGTGCGGGCAAGTTCCGCGAAGTTGGCGCCATGCCTCAGACGTTCGGCCAGCCCTTCCAGCTTGTGACGCGCATCGGCTTCCGAAACGAGCTCATTAACCCGCACAAGGATGTGCCGCACGTGCGTTTGTTGGACGGGAGGCAATGAAGCCCCTCCGCTCTTCGATAGCACCTTGACGATATGAAAGCCGTTAGGGCTACGCAGCAGTGGCGTTACGTCGCCCACCTTCAGTTTCGTCACCGCCTCCGCGAAAATCGCCGGAAAACGTTCGAGCGACCTCACGCCCATGTTGCCGCCCTGCAAACCATCCGGGGCATCTGAGTAGGCCGCCGCTAACTGGGCGAAATCCTCGCCGCGACCGATCCTCTCCAGAATCTGGTCTGCTTTAGCTTTGAGTTGCTGTATTTGTTCCGGACTCGCCGACTCGGGAGCACGTAACAAGATATGCGCCAGACCATACTCTTCGGCCGCATTGTCCTTGCCTGACTGGCCATTAAGATAATTGTCGATCTCGCCCTCGGAAATCACAATTTTGCTTTCAACCTCGCGCTCACGGACGCGCGCAATCGTCATTTCCTCGCGGATGTCCTCGCGGAATTTCGCGTATTCGATACCGTCCTTCTGCAAAGCTTGCCGGAACTCCATCATCGACATCTTGTTACTCGAAGCGATCCGCTGCAGGGCTTGTTCGAGCTGAGCGTCATCCACTCGCAATCCGATCTCGCGCGCGAATTGCAGCTGCACCTTATCCGTCACCAGGCGCTCAAGCATCTGCTTTTCGAGCACATCGCGGGCTGGCAAGGGCGTTCCCTGCCGCCGCAATTGCGAGACGGCAACGTCGAGACGGGCGCGCAGCTCATTCAGCGTGATTACTTCGTCGTTGACGACAGCGACGATGCGGTCGGCCGAAATCGGTTCCGACGGACGTTGCGCCGACTGCGCAGAAGCGGTGGTCACGAAGCAGAGACAAAGAATCGCGGCACGAAATAGAGACATCATGGGGAACCTTCTATTCGTCAAAACCCGAATCCGTACCCGGTTGGTTGATCAGGCTGTAACCTTGAATATTGCGCTTGAGCAGCTTGAGCGGATCGGATCCGATACGCGAGAAGTCGTTCAGTTCAAGCTGGACGTAGAACGACGTCGACGTGTTGTCTTGTGTCAGCGCCTGTCGCCGGAAGACGCCACGCACGACCCAACAACCACCGTTGTACTCGAGCCCCGCGATCGATTCGATCAGCCGTCCGTCCTTGGATCCCGTCGACGTGGTCGAGGCGGATGAGTCGTCGCCGAAGGAATAGTTGAAACGGCCGACGAAATGCCAACGCCCGGTGATGGGCCACTGCCCGGAGAAGTCGACCTGATCGATCGGCGCGCTGGCATCGCGGTTGTAACGATAGGCGGCATTCAGCACCTTGCCGGGAGCGGGCTGATAGCGAATGCCGGTCGAATACCGCTTGGCTTGCCGATTCTCGAGGTTGTATTGCCAAGCGGCATCGGCATATACCTTGGGCAGTATCTGGCCACTGAACGCTGCCAGGAAGTCGGAGCGGTCCCACTTCTCGTTATCGTCTGTCGTTGTGGTGGTCGTCAGCCCAACCTTGTTGCGCGTGAAGTAATAGCGTTGACCAACCATAGCACGGGCGACCTCGTTGCCGCTGTCCGGCTCGAGCAAGCGGCTCGTCACCGCAGCCGTCAGCTGATTGGCGTTGTTTAGCCGGTCCCAACTCGAGAATTGATTCTCAGAGAAGATCTGAGCAAAGTTGAAATCCGCAAGCCCCGTGTCGAAGAGCGGTATGTCGTCCTGGTTTTTGTACGGGATGTTCAGGTAGTAGAGACGAGGTTCCAATGTTTGCGTGTAGTCCCGGCCAAACCAATTGCTGGTTCGCTCGAAAGTCATCCCGGAGTCGACGCTGAACACCGGCAACGTCACGCTGATCGAGTTGGGGGTCCCCGCGGCTTGGCCGGACAGCGCATAGTGGCGGACATTGAGGCCCACCTTTGGCGTGACATACCACCCGGGCGTCACATAGGGCACCGCGAGTTGCGGATAAGCCACCAGCCGCCGACCGCTGTCTCCGTCGATCGTCACGCCGCTCATGACTTGGTCGCGCCGGGTGAAATTGGTGTATTGGCCGAGGAAGCTCGCGTCCAGCAGGTTCCAGTCGGGCTTGCGAGCCGTCAACGTGATCTGCGGCAGGAGACGGTACTGCTCGCGCACCGGGTTCTTCGCATCCGGCTGCAGCGTCTGGTACTGCTGCAGGTTAACCGTCGTCGACCACCAGCCGCCGCCACCGTACGAGAGAACCGCCTGTTGGAGAAGCTGCGTCGAGGACGTCGCCGCGATATCGCTGGAGAGATCCGTATAGTAGTCGTCGTCCGAGACCTTGCTGTAGTTGATCTGGCTCGAAAATCCACTGGCAGTGGATTGTGTGTGCCGCAACGAAAGCCCGTAACGGTTATCCCCGTTCTTGTTATGGTCGTTCGGCAGATACTCGATATGCGCTTCGCCCTGGTAGGTGCCCCCATAAGCGGTATTGAGATATCGAAACTCATTGTTCAATTGCACGCCGCGCTTGGTCATCAGACGCGGAGCGATCGTCGCATCCATGTTCGGTGCGATATTCCAGTAGTACGGCTGAGAGTATTCGATTCCGTTGTCGGTACTCGTTCCGATGCTTGGCGACAGCAATCCGGACTTTCTCTTGTTATTCAGTGAGAACGAGAGCCACGGGGAGTATAAAATCGGGACATCCTTGAAGTAGATCGTCCCGTCCTTGCCTTCACCCACCTCGCGGTCGTAGTCCAGTTTCAGATCGGATGTTTTGGCGTACCAATCCATGTTGTCTGGCGAACACGTAGTGTAGGTCGCGTTCGTCAGCCGGACCTGGTTTTCACCTTCGAAGTTGATCCGATCCGCCTGTCCAAAGGCTTCGGTGGTCGACCTGGCCATCTTGATCGAGTTCGAGAACCGTTGAGCCTGTGGCGTTTCGAAACCCGAGTTCAACCAGTCGCCATCGAGATCGTCGGTTGTCCGCGGCCGGAACCCTCGTTTTTCGGCTGCGAGCTTTTCCGCATCCGGTTGGCGTTTGAAGGTATAAACCGGCTGATCGAAAAAGCCGACCTGATCCTCGATCTTGAGGCGCATCTTAGGACCGGTGACAAGGTCTTCCCCCTGCTCCAGACGAACATTGCCTTCGCCTTCAACCTCGTTGTCGATCGGCCAGTAGGTCATGCGGTCCGCTTTGACGACGGTGCCGATCTTGCGTACCTCGGCGTCGCCTTCGGCCACGAATTCGCGGTCCACCGTACCGCCCATGCGCTGAGCGCTGAGGAACACCGGCCGGGACTCATCGCTCTTCCTGCCGAGCGTCTCCATCTTGGCCGACGGCCGCAAGGCGAGGGCAGGAAGATCGTCCGGCACTTCTTCCTCATCCCGGGGCCCGGTGGCCGCGACAGTAGGCGGGCGCGTGTCCGAGGACGAAGCCAGCTGATCCGCTGCCTCGCTGCCTGCCGCACCGTACGGTCTCCGTTGCCGGTCGCGTTCGCCCCCGGGCAGGGAGGACGAAGCCACCGAACTAGACGACGGCGCGGAGGCAGTCGTAGTCACCGGAGGCAAACCGAGGAGCGCCGGGTCGACTTTCAGCGGCTCCAGCGAAGTAACCGAAGTCGCTTTCGGCCCAGGCACGGCTGCGGGGGTGGAACGCGCACTGGCTGCCTGAGAAGCGGGCGCCTTGGCCGCCGCAGTTGCGGGCACCGGCGGCACCGAACGCGGCTCGGTACTTGTCGAGGCCGCCGCCGTCGCGTTAGGTGAGGATTGAGATTGTATCGGCGCTGCTGCGGCCCCTTGGGGCACACTTTCCGCCCCGGCGCGTACAGCATTGGACGAGCCTGCGACTTGCGGTATGGGCTCGCTTTTGGCGGGCGCGGTTGCGGGCGTATTCGCCGGCTTGGCCGTTTCGAGAGGCCGCGCCTCGACCTCCGCGGACTCCACCGGATTGATGTCAGCTTTAGGCTTTTCAGCCACCGGCTCCGCAGACATCCCCGGTTTGGCGTCGACGCGAGATTTAGCTCTATCCTCGGAACTGGGCGACGACGCTGTTCCGGCCGGTTCCTTCCGTACGTCCTTGCTCGGGGACGATGCTTCTGGAGCAGGCAGCGGAGGCAAGCCAAGCAGCACCGGGTCCACGCGTAGCGGCTCGGGGGCTTGGGCGAAAGCCTTCCCTGCGAACGCACCGCCAACGGCGCTCGCAAAACCATAGCAGAGGAGCAGCGCCACTCGTGTGCGCCGGAAAGACGAATTCATCCGAGAACAATCACAAATTGGGCGCAGCGAATTGACGTATTTCGGCGGCGCGGCAGCTATCTGGGCCAATGATAAAATCGCTGCATTTTAGCACCATAGCTCCGGGAGAAGCGGCATGCCGCGTACTGTCCTGCTGCGCGACTGGCTTCATGACCTTTTCTCGCGCACACATCCTCAACACGATTTCGCGATCGAGCCCGCGTCAGCAGATGCGAGTTTCCGCCGCTATTTCCGAATTCGCATGCCGGACGGCGAAACCCGCATTGTCATGGACGCACCGCCGACACACGAGGATTGTCGCCCGTTCCTCAAGGTAGCCGGCCTGTTTCGAGAAGCCGGCGTACACGTTCCAGAGGTCTATGCCGAGAACCTCGATCACGGCTTTCTGCTTCTTTCCGATCTTGGCAATACCACCTATCTGAACGTCCTCGACGAAACGACCGCGCCCTCCCTGTATCGCGACGCGAATGCAGCGCTGGTTGCAATCCAGCGCGCTAGTCAGCCGGGCATCCTCCCGGACTACGACCGTGCATTACTCGAACGCGAACTCGCTCTCTTTCCCGACTGGTACGTGGCCAGGCATCTCGACACCTCCCTGAACGAAAAGCAGAGCCACGACTTGCGCGAGACGTTCGAAAAGATTCTCGCCAATAATCTCGCTCAACCCAAGGTGTACGTGCATCGTGACTACCATTCGCGCAACTTGATGCTGCGGGACGGAGGCTATCCGGGGAATCCTGGGATCATCGACTTCCAGGATGCCGTCTACGGCCCGATTACCTACGATCTCGTTTCACTTTATCGCGATGCCTACATCACATGGGAGGAAGAGCAGGAGCTCGATTTCGTGATCCGGTACTGGGAAATGGCGCGCCAGCAGGGGCTGCCCGTCCGCGACAACTTCGACGACTTTTACCGCGACTACGAATGGATGGGGGCACAGCGCCAGATCAAAGTGCTCGGCATTTTCGCCCGGCTGTTCCACCGTGACGGAAAGGACGGCTACCTGCGAGACATGCCGCGGGTAATGGCTTATCTGCGCCGAACCTGCGAACGCTATCTCGAACTCCGGCCGCTCGCGAGGCTGCTCGATCAACTCGAAGGCAACGCCACCGCGGTCACATACACTTTCTAGCTTTGCTATCGAGACAACGAGAACGCCGCCGATATGAAAGCCATGATCCTCGCTGCCGGCCGCGGCGAACGCATGCGGCCGCTCACGGACCACACGCCCAAACCGCTCCTTTCCGCTGGCGGAAAACCGCTGATTGTCTGGCATCTCGAACGCCTCGCGGCTACCGGTTTTCGCGACGTAGTAATGAACCACGCGCACTTAGGCGAGCAGATCGAGGCTGCGCTGGGTGACGGCCGCCAGTTCGGCCTCGCGATCCGCTACTCCGCCGAACCGCCAGGGGCCCTCGAGACCGCGGGTGGCATCGCCAAAGCGCTGCCCTTGCTCGACGACGAGCCTTTTCTCGTTGTGAACGGCGACGTCTGGTGCGACTGGGATTTTAGGCGCGCCCACACACTGCGTCCGCGCTACGCCCATTTGGTCTTCGTGGACAACCCGCCGCAACACGCCGGTGGAGATTTCTGCCTTGATGGACAGACAGTGCGCTATGCACAGGATGGCCCCCCACCCACGCTCACCTACGCGGGCACGGGCGTTTTCTCGCCGCGGTTCTTTGCCAGTGTTCCAAGCGGCGCCGTTCTCAAGCTTCGCCCCCTGCTCGATGACGCTATCGCCCGCCGCGAAATCACTGGGGAACGCCATGACGGTCGATGGGTCGACGTTGGAACCCCCGAACGTCTCGCGGAGCTCGACCGGACTCTGCGACAAACTATGAGAACAAGCACATGAAGCACGAACCTTACTCAAGCCGTCGCCAGGCGTTGCTGCGCCGCATTGGCGACGGCATCGCGGTCGTACCGACCGCTCCCGAGCATATACGGAACCGCGATTCCCACCATCCCTATCGCTTCGACAGCTATTTCTGGTACCTCTCGGGTTTTCCAGAACCGGAAGCGGTCGCTGTGTTCATCGGCGGCCAAGAACCAAAGTCGATCCTCTTCTGCCGCGAAAAGAACGAGGAACGCGAGGTCTGGGACGGTTTTCGCTATGGCCCGGAAGCGGCGCGCGAGGCTTGCGGCTTCGATGAGGCCTACCCGTTCGCGGAATTCGAAAAAAGATTCCCTGATCTTCTCGCGAACCGTGGCTCGCTGTGGCATACCTTGGGCCACGACGCCGCCTGGGACGCGAAGATCGTCGACGGCCTCAACGAGGTTCGCGCACAGGTTCGCGCGGGGAAACGGGCGCCCACCGAAATCCGCGACCTGCACCAAGAACTCGATCGCATGCGGCTCGTCAAGGATGCCCGCGAAATCGGCATCATGCGCCATGCGGCCGCGATCGCCTCGGCGGGCCACGCACGCGCCATGCGCGCCTGTCGCCCCGACATGGCCGAGTATGAACTCGAGGCAGAACTGTCCTACGAATTCCGTAAGCGCGGCGCTGACGGTCATGCCTATGCACCGATTGTGGCCGGGGGGCGTAATGCCTGCGTCTTGCACTACGTTGAAAACGACAAGCTGCTGGCGGCAAACTCGCTGGTGCTCATCGACGCTGGTTGCGAGGTCGGCGGATATGCTTCAGACATAACCCGAACATTTCCGGTGAACGGAAAATTCGGCGCCGTGCAGCGCGACGTTTACGAGATTGTGCTTGCCGCCCAGCAAGCGGCGATTGACGCCATCAAACCTGGTGCGTCGTTCATTGCTTACCACGAGGCCGCCTTGCGCGTTTTGGCGCGGGGGATGCTCGACCTGAAGTTGCTCGAGGGCAACCTCGACGGATTGATCGAAAACGAAGGCTACAAGCGCTTCTATATGCACCGAACCGGGCATTGGCTGGGTCTCGACGTACACGACGCCGGCGAATACAAATCGGGAGACGAATGGGTAACGCTCGTTCCCGGCATGACGCTGACCGTCGAACCTGGGATATACATCCGCCCCGGCCCCGACGTTCCCGAACACTTGCATGGAATTGGCGTGCGCATTGAAGACGACGTGCTGGTGACCGAAAGCGGACGAGAGGTCTATACGACGGCGCCGAAGACCGTCGCCGAAATCGAGGACGTAATGCGCGATGAGTGACAACGGTTCCGATTCCGCACTCCCGTACGGCGATCTGCATACCGACATCCTTATCGTCGGCGCCGGCCCCGTCGGCATGACGCTCCTGCACGCCCTATCGGAAAGCGGCAAGCGTGTCCTCATCGTAGACCGGAAACCCCGTGGCGCCTGGGTTTCGGACCCGCGCACCCTCGCCCTCTCGCACGGCAGCCGACAAGTGCTCGAACGCCTGCATGCGTGGGACAACTCTGCCGCCACGCCGATTCGGGAAATTCACGTCTCACAGGCAGGCGGCTTCGGGCGCACGCACATCAACGCAAGCGACTACGAGCTCCCGGCGCTGGGCTACGTCATGCGTTACAGCGATCTTGCCGCGTCCCTGGATGTCGGCATTGCGCAGAACACGTTGATCGACCACTGTGAGGTCGCCGACCTAGCGATCGAAGGGGACGAAATCCACGCAAACATAGATCGTCACGGTCGTCGCCTGCGCATTGTTGCGCGCCTCGTCGTGCACGCGGAAGGAAGCGGCACACAGTCTCCCGACGTAAAGGTTCGTGACTACGGACAACGCGCCCTGATCACCGACGTAACCACCGAGCCCACCCATGGCCATCGAGCCTGGGAACGGTTCACGCCGGACGGTCCGCTCGCCCTGTTGCCCAACGGCCGCAACTATGCCGTGGTCCTGACAGCCCCGCAGGCCAAAGCCGAGGAGTTGGCGATGCTTAACGACGAGGCTTTCCTCGACCTTCTGCGCGAACGTTTCGGCGCGCGTATGCGCTTCGTCTCGACGGGGCCGCGAGCCAGCTATCCCTTGGCCCTCCGGGTGCGCACCCCGCTTGTACGACCGCGCCAGGTATGGATCGGGAACGCCGCGCAGACGCTGCACCCGGTTACCGGCCAGGGTTTCAACCTAGGGTTGCGCGACGCCTGGGAACTGGCAGAGGAGTTGCATCGTCGTACCGATTCAGGCGCTCCCGAAACACTTGCCGCGTATGCGGCGCGACGCCGGGTCGATCGTTATGGCGGCGCAGGTTTCACCGACGGTATCGTCCGCCTCTTCTCGAACGACATCTCGCCGTTACGCTACGCGCGCGGCATAGGGTTGCTGGCCCTCGACCTTGCGCCACCGTTACGGCACTTTGTCGCCCGTCGCATGATCTGGGGTGCCCGCGCCTGGATATAGGGATAGCGGCAACAAGACGATAAGTTGGCAGCGCCCGCCCCTAGGCGTTCTCACCCGATGTGGGCTAGACTCTGAGCCCCGCAGCGAAGCCTTTCGTGTGCTCGTAACCGCCATGGCCCGTACGATCAAGAAAACACCACTTATCGAATTCAAGGGAACGACGCTTCCCGTCGTCAGCGTCACCTTACGTACCTTGCAAACGGTGGCCCTCGCCGGAGCCGCCAAGGAATTGTTTGGCGACGAGGGGTTTTTCGAGGGTGACGCTGCCGTCATCGAACTCGACCGGGCGGAAGAGGCCGAGTCGGCGGGTCCAGTTGACTGGACGGCTCTGCGTTCCGAACTCCGACGACACGGGCTTAACGTGATTGGCGTGCGCGGCGGCAGTGAAGCCCTGAGGGACTCCGCGGCGCACGCAGGACTGCCGACGTTCGCGGCCTTCAAGCGCGCCGTGCGTGGTGAGGCGCCCTCCGCCCCGGCCGAGGAGACGAAGTCGGTGACCGCCGCGCGGGAGCGCGCAACCGAAACAATCAGTTCGGTGCCGGTCGCCCCGCCTCCGCCTCCAACGCCAGTCAACGCGCCGACGCTCGTCATCGACCGACCCCTGCGTTCCGGCCAGCAAGCTTATGCCCGTGGAGGAGATTTGGTCGTCCTTGCGGCCGTTAACGCTGGAGCCGAGGTTATCGCCGACGGAAGCATCCACGTGTACGCGCCGCTGCGCGGTCGCGCCCTGGCCGGCGCGAAGGGCGCGACCGACGCACGAATCTTCACCACACGTTTCGAAGCCGAACTGGTTTCGATCGCCGGGGTCTATCGCACCTTCGAGGGCGGCGTGCCGAATGAACTGGCCGGGCATCCGGTCCAAGTCCGCCTTGTCGGAAATGACGCCGAAGGTGCAACACGGCTAACGCTGGACCCTTTGGCGACCACTTGAGCCGGGCAAGCGGCCCGCGCGTGCAGCCAACTCCGCGGTAAAACGCGGCAACAGGTAAAATTGCTATCTTTTTCCAGGGAGAAAGAGCCTTGACACGGATCGTCGTCGTTACATCGGGCAAGGGAGGAGTCGGCAAGACCACCACCAGCGCCAGCTTTTCTTCCGGTCTCGCCCTGCGCGGCTTCAAGACCGCGGTCATCGATTTCGATATCGGTCTGCGCAATCTCGATCTGATCATGGGTTGCGAACGGCGAGTGGTCTACGACTTCGTCAACGTCATCCACGGCGAAGCCACGCTCAGCCAGGCGCTGATCAAAGACAAACACTGCCAAAAAGACAACCTTTATGTGTTGCCCGCATCCCAAACACGGGACAAGGATGCGCTCACTGAGGAAGGTGTCGAAAAGGTTCTCAAAGAGCTCGAACACATGGGCTTCGACTACATCGTCTGCGATTCGCCGGCCGGTATCGAACGCGGTGCCGTCATGGCACTGACCTTCGCCGACGAAGCGCTGATCGTCACCAATCCGGAGGTGTCGTCCGTACGCGACTCGGACCGCATCCTGGGCATCATCCAGGCGAAGTCGCGGCGCGCGATCGCCGGCGGTGTGCCGGTGAAAGAGCACCTGCTCATCACCCGTTACTCGCCGAAGCGCGTCGACGAAGGCGAAATGCTGTCCTACAAGGACATCCACGAAATTCTGCGCGTACCGATCATCGGCGTGATCCCGGAATCCGAGTCAGTCCTGCAGTCATCGAACCAGGGCACGCCGGCCATCCATATCGAAGGCAGCGACGTTGCCGAAGCGTACATGGACGTGGTCGAGCGTTTCCTCGGTACCGAAAAACCGCTGCGCTTCGTCGATTACGAAAAGCCGGGATTGCTCAAGCGACTGTTCGGGGGTAAATAATGTCCCTGCTCTCTCTGATTTTCGGCAACAAACCCAAGACCGCGTCGGTGGCCAAGGAGCGCTTGCAGCTCATCATCGCGCACGAACGCAACGGCGGTGGCAAGGCGGACTTTCTGCCGGCGCTGCAGAAGGAACTGATCGCGGTCATCTCGAAGTACGTGGCCGTGGCTCCCGACGACATCAAGGTCTCTCTGGAAAAGCAAGGCAACTACGAAGTCCTCGAAGTCAATATCGTCCTGCCTGAACCGGGAAACGCCCGCTGAATCTGTCGTAGAGCGGCGGCCAACCGGCCGTCGCGTCCGTTCTGCCGATACTCTCCCCATGCGGGATTGACTATTTTGTAGGCGGCAAATCGCGGTAAAATTCGCCCTTCCGCCGTAAACACTTCGTTGTTGTCACCGCATGGAATTCGTCGGCTTTACGCTCAGGAACAATCTGTTTGTCGCGCCGATGGCCGGGGTGACGGATCGGCCTTTCCGCCAGCTCTGCAAAAAGATGGGCGCGGGCTTGGCCGTGTCCGAAATGGTCACATCGAACTCGTTGCTTTACGGCAGCGCCAAGACGCAGCGGCGCGCCAATCACGACGGTGAGGTCGAGCCCATTTCAGTGCAGATTGCCGGCGCCCAACCGCAGATGATGGCTGATGCCGCTCGGCACAATGTAGAGCGCGGAGCGCAGATCATCGACATCAACATGGGCTGCCCGGCCAAGAAGATCTGCAACGTGATGGCCGGGTCGGCGTTATTACGCGACGAGCCCTTGGTCGGACGCATTCTCGAAGCCGTCGTACGTGCCGTTCCGGACACGCCGGTGACGCTCAAGATCCGTACGGGCTGGGACAAGAACTCGCGTAATGCGCTCTCGATTCTCAGGATCGCCGAGCAGTCGGGAATCCGCGCGCTGGCCATGCACGGCCGCACGCGGGCTTGCGGGTACACCGGCGAGGCGGAATACGACACGATTGCTGCGGTAAAAGCCGCCGCCCGCATTCCGCTAATCGCCAACGGCGACATCGACTCTCCGGAGAAGGCCAAGCACGTACTCGACGTTACCGGTGCCGATGCGCTGATGATCGGTCGCGCCGCGCAAGGGCGGCCGTGGTTGTTCCGTGAGATCGAGCATTACCTGAAAACCGGCACGCACCTGATGCCGCCGCGAGTGAGCGAGATCCACGAAGTGCTGCTCGCCCACCTCGAAGACCTGTATGAATTCTATGGCGTCGACGCGGGGGTCCGGGTCGCGCGCAAACATATCTCCTGGTACACGCGCGGCTTGGCCGGATCTGCCGCGTTCCGCCACAGCATGAATCAGCTCCCCGACGTGGAACAACAGCGCCGTGCCGTAAACCAGTTTTTTCACGGTCTCGCCGGGCACGGCGAAAGGCTGTGCTATATAGCGCCGGGCGACGATAACGAAAGCGAGGAACTCGCCGCATGAAACGCGCGAACGACATTTCCGCCTGCATCGCGGGTGCCCTGGAGACTTATTTCGAAGATCTGGATGGCGAAGTCCCGGGAGGCGTCTATGACATGGTGTTGAAGAGTGTCGAGCGCCCAATGCTTGAGGTGGTACTCAACCGGACCGGCGGCAACCAGACGCAAGCGGCCGAGATCCTCGGCATCAACCGCAACACGTTGCGCAAGAAACTTGTCGACTACAAGCTCGTCTGATTTCCGAACTCCTCCTACAAAAGAGCATCCATGAAAATCCGCCAAGCCCTGATCAGCCTTTCCGACAAACGCGGTGCGCTTGACTTCGCCCAAGGCCTCGCTGCCCTTGGCGTCAAGTTGCTGTCCACCGGCGGTACAGCGAAACTGCTACGCGAGGCCGGTCTCGCCGTGACCGAGATCGGCGACTACACGGGCTTCCCGGAAATGCTCGACGGTCGCGTCAAGACGCTGCATCCGAAGGTCCACGGCGGCATCCTGGCTCGGCGCGACGTGCCCGAACACATGGCAACAATCGAAAAACACGGTATCCCGACGATCGATCTCGTTTGCGTCAACCTCTACCCGTTTGCCGCGACGATCGCCAAGCCAGGGGTGGCGCTGGAAGATGCAATTGAAAACATCGACATCGGCGGCCCGGCAATGGTCCGCTCCTCGGCGAAAAACTACGCCGGCGTTGCCGTCGTCACAGACCCCGAGGACTACGCAGCGTTGCTCGACGAAATGAAGGCCAACGACGGTGCTCTGACCTTGGCGAGCCGCTTCAATCTGGCCAAGAAGGCGTTCACGCACACGGCCCGCTACGACAGCATGATCGCCAACTGGCTGACAGGCCTTGACGCCGGCGTGGAGGCGAAGCCGGCCGAGGCGGCACCGGCCCCATCGGTCTTCCCGGATCGGTTGCAGCTGGCCTTCGACCGCGTCGAGATCCTTCGCTACGGCGAAAACTCACATCAGAGCGCAGCCTTCTACCGCGACGTCCATCCGGCCGCCGGAAGCATCGCCGCCTACACCCAGTTGCAGGGGAAGGAGCTCTCGTACAACAACATTGCCGACGCCGACGCGGCGTGGGAATGCGTCAAGACTTTCGAAACGCCGGCCTGCGTCATCATCAAGCACGCCAACCCCTGCGGCGTAGCCATCGACGCCAAGTTGCTCGGCGCATACGAAAAAGCTTTCAAAACTGACTCCACCTCCGCCTTTGGCGGCATCATCGCCTTCAACGGAGAAGTCGGTATCGATGTGGTCAACGCCATGAATGAGCGCAAGCACTTCGTCGAGGTGTTGATCGCCCCGTCCTACACCGGCGAGGCGAAAGCCGCGCTCGCCGCGAAGCAGAACTTGCGCGTGCTCGTCGTTCCTCTCGCCCGCCAGCTCAATACCTTTGAGCTCAAACGCGTCGGTGGCGGCCTGCTGGTGCAGACGCCCGACAACTTCAACGTACAAGCCAGTCATCTGAAGGTGGTCACCAAGGTCCAGCCGACGGCGCCACAGATCGAAGATCTGCTCTTTGCCGAGCGCGTCGGCAAATTCGTCAAATCCAACGCCATCGTTTTCTGTGGCGGCGGGATGACGCTCGGTGTCGGTGCGGGCCAGATGAGCCGCGTCGATTCGACCAAGATCGCTACCATCAAGGCCAAGGCGGCCGGGCTTGACCTGAACGGTTCGGTCGTTGCCTCCGACGCCTTCTTCCCGTTCCGCGACGGTCTCGATGTACTCGCCGAGGCCGGCGCCAAGGCGGTGATCCAACCGGGCGGCTCGATGCGCGACGAGGAAGTTATCGCCGCCGCCGACGAACATGGGATCGCCATGGTATTTACCGGTGCCCGCCATTTCCGCCATTGATCCGCGACGGGGAGGCGGCCAAGCGATGAACACGATACGCCCAACCGCCCCCAAACCGTTTTTCACTACCGCGTTACAGCCCTTATGAAACTACTCGTCATCGGTTCCGGCGGCCGAGAACACGCCTTGGCTTGGCAACTCGTCAAATCGGCGGGCCCGCAGAAGGTCTACGTCGCACCGGGCAATGCGGGTACGGCACGCGAACCGGAACTTGAAAACGTCAACATTACCGACCACGAAGCGCTCGCGGATTTTGCCGAGAAGGAAGGAATCCACCTGACGGTCGTGGGGCCGGAGGCGCCGTTGGCGGCGGGTATCGTCAATCGCCTTCGTGCACGCGGACTGAAGGTCTTCGGGCCAACGAAGGAAGCCGCCCAGCTCGAGAGCTCGAAGGACTTCGCCAAGCGCTTCATGGCGCGGCACAAGATTCCGACCGCGCGCTTCGAAACCTTTACGGACATGGCGGCAGCACACGCGTACGTCGAACAGCAAGGCGCTCCGATCGTCATCAAAGCCGATGGCCTGGCGGCCGGCAAGGGTGTCGTCGTTGCCATGACGCTGGAAGACGCGCACCGTGCGATCGACGACATGCTCTCCGGCAACAAGCTCGGAGAGGCCGGATCGCGCGTTGTCATCGAGGAATTCCTCGAAGGCGAAGAGGCAAGTTTTATCGTCATGGTCGACGGCAAGAACGTTCTGCCGCTGGCGTCGAGCCAGGATCATAAGCGCATCGGCGATGGCGACACCGGTCCAAATACCGGCGGCATGGGCGCCTATTCACCGGCACCGGTCGTCACGCCGGCGATCCACGCCAAAGCGATGCGCGAAATCATTCTGCCCACGGTACGCGGAATGGCCGCCGACGGGATTCCCTACACCGGATTTCTCTACGCCGGCCTGATGATCGGCAAGGATGGATCGGTGAAGACGGTCGAGTTCAACTGCCGGCTCGGCGACCCCGAAACGCAGCCGATCATGATGCGTCTCAAATCCAATCTGCTTACACTGCTCGAACACGCCGTCGCCGGGAAGCTCGATCAGGTCGAAGCGGAGTGGGACCGCCGAGTAGCACTCGGCGTTGTGCTCGCCGCCTCTGGTTACCCGGACACCCCGCGCACGGGCGACGTGATCAGCGGCCTCCCGGAAGAAAATGAAAACGTCCACGTCTTCCACGCGGGGACCGCCGAACGCGACGGCAAGGTCGTCACCTCCGGTGGACGCGTTCTCTGTGTCACGGCGCTCGGCGACAACGTCAAGCAGGCCCAGAAGCACGCCTACGATGCGCTTGTGGGCATCCACTTCGACGGCATGCAGTACCGGCGCGACATCGGGCACCGCGCCACCAGCCGCTAACGATGATCGAGGCCGGGGCGCTCAAGTCGTACTTCACCGGCCTGCAGCAGCGCCTGGTCGCGGCCGCCGAGGACGTTGAGCGGCTCACGGGGGACGCGACGAGCGTTTTCCGGCGCGATGCATGGACCAAGGAGCCCGGCCGGCCTCTGACTGGCGGTGGGTTGACGTGCATCATCGAGGATGGCGCCGTGTTCGAGCGCGGCGGTATTGCATTCTCCCACGTAGCCGGCAAAGAGCTGCCGCCGTCGGCGACGGCAAAACGCCCCGAACTCGCCGGCTGGGGATTCGAAGCGATGGGCGTGTCGCTCGTCCTGCATCCGCGTAATCCCTACTGCCCCACCGCGCATTTGAACGTCCGCGCGCTACTGGCGACAAACGCGACCCATGGAGCAGACGAGCCCGTCGGCTGGTTCGGCGGCGGCATGGACCTCACGCCGTACTACCCTTTCCTCGACGATATCCGCCATTTCCATGGCACGTGCAAGGCGGCGCTCGCTCCATTCGGCGACGAGCTTTACCCTCGCTACAAGCAGTGGTGCGACGAGTATTTCTTTCTCAAGCACCGCGGCGAACCGCGCGGCGTCGGCGGCGTATTTTTCGACGATCTGAGCGAGGGTGGTTCCGAACGCTGTTTCGCGCTCACGCAGGCTGTCGGTAACGCCTTCGCACAAGCCTACTTTCCGATCGTCATCCAACGCTGGCAGACCCTCTACGGCGAACGCGAACGCGATTTCCAAGCCTATCGGCGCGGGCGTTACGTCGAATTCAACTTGCTGTGGGACCGCGGCACCCTGTTTGGCCTTCAGTCAGGCGGGCGCGCAGAATCTATCCTCATGTCGTTGCCGCCACTCGTGAAATGGCGATACGACTGGCACCCTGAGCCGGGGACGCCGGAGGCGGGCCTTTACGACGTGTTGCAGCCTCGGGACTGGGTGTAGGCAGCCGGCGTTAAATGCCGCTTGCATCATAAGGAACAGGCAAAAAAAATCCCGCGCCGGTACGGCACGGGATTGAAATCCCATCATTGCGATGGGTCAGGGAGGGTCAAACGTTGCCAGCGGGGGGCGCTGAAGCAACGATTGCAGTGTACGTCGCCGACTGCCCTCCGTCTGTTGGTCTTGTTTGCCTGTTGCGTAACAGTATGTAAGCGCTTTGCCTGCTCTCCTGTGCGGACTGCGGCACGCCGTCGGCATACTGCACACAGATGAAAGAACTTGGATCACCTTGGAAAATGCAAGAGAGGCGACGAGGAAGGCGAAGAACGCCGAAATGAATCAGAGAAAGCGTTCGATCACACGCGCCAGGCGCGCCGCGGCCGAAACGATCGTTTTCTCCGGAACCGCTGCAAACCCGAGATTCAAGCCGGGATGGCTGAACTGGGGCACTGCGTGATACATACTCAGAGGCCGGCACACGACGCCCTCGGCAAGCGCATCGGCCGCAATCAGCGTGTCGTCGACCGGACGGTTGAAGCGATAGAGTAGTTGCAGTCCCGCGTGTCCCCCCGAAACGCTGACCACGTCGCCAAGCCGTGACTCCATCGATTCGCGCAAAGCGTCGCGACGTTCCCGATATACTGAACGCATACGCTTGATGTGAGCCGAGAAATAGCCTTCGGCGATAAACTCGGCCAAGGCCGCTTGCTCGGTCATCCGGCCACCACGGTAAAGCTCCGAGTTGCCGATGACAAACGGATCAACAAGATCGTCGGGGAGGACCATGTAGGCCAGACGGAACCCCGGGAACATGACTTTGCTCAAGGTCCCGGTGTAGATCACGCGTTGGCGTCGACAGAGACCGAACAGCGAGGCCACCGAGCGATCGTCGTAACGCAGCTCGTTGTCGTAATCATCCTCGATGATCCATGAACCAAACTGGTGCGAGCGTTCGAGCAACTCTAGCCGCCGGTCCAGCGACATTACGATTCCGGTCGGATACTGGCTCGACGGCGAAGTAAAGATCAAGCGCGGCGGGGCGGCCCAGTCTTCCTCGGTGGGCGCCAACCCTTTGTCGTCGAGAAGGATCGGCTCGACGTTGAGCCCCGCCGCTCGCAGCACGTTGCGCGCCCCCCAGTAGCCCGGATCCTCGATCCAGACGCGATCGTTCGGGTCAGTCAGCATGCGCGCGCACAAGTCCAGGCTCTGGTGCGTGCCGTTGACGATAACGATCTGCTTTGGATCGACGACCATCATGCGCGTCACGCGCAGGTAGTCGGCCAGAGCCACCTTGAGCGGCCCGTAGCCAAGGTGCGTGTAGTGCAGCAGGCGCGACTGGGAGGGATGAATGTACTTGGCGACGAGGCGCCGCCAGATGCTGAAGGGAAACAGGTCGACGTCCGGAACGCCGGGCATGAATGCACCATGTTGGATCACGCTGCTCGCGGCGTGGTTCATGATGCCATTGCCGCGCTTCGATAAGCCTTCACGCCGCGTTCCCAGCAGGCGCTTTGGCGGGGCTGCCTTGCTTGCCGAATCGACGATGTCGGACACATAGGTTCCGTCGCCCACCCGCCCTTCCAGATAGCCTTCAACGAGCAGTTGCTCATAGGCGCGAACGACGGTATTGCGGCCCATGCCGAGGTCGTCAGCCAAACGTCGCGTCGGGGGCAACTTCGTCCCCTGCCTCAACGCGCGATCGAGAATCGCCAGGCGTAGCGCCATATAGAGACGAAAGCGCAGCTTTTCCGCGGACAACTGGCGGCCCAGATATTGCTTCACGACCTCGATAACCAGATTTTGTTCCATGGTGCCGACCCAAATTGGTCTCACATAATCAACAAAAATTGGTTCTCATTTTGACCAATGATTTCCCTATGATCAAGCTGTGGTTGATTGAGATTGGCATTGGAAGTCGCCGCCCGACGGCACCGGATAGTGAATACCAACGGCAAGGAGATGAAAGTGAACAAAAGCGATCTGAAGAACGCCGTGCCGCACGTAACCTTTCGCAAGGTGCAGAAAACTTATGACGGCGAGAATCTGATCGTCCGCGATCTCAATCTCGATATTCGGCGCGGCGAGTTCCTGACGCTGCTCGGTCCGTCCGGTTCGGGAAAGACGACCTGCCTGATGATGCTCGCGGGATTCGAAACGCCGACCGGCGGCGAAATTCGCCTCGGTGACAAAGTCATCAACAGCGTACCGCCGCATAAACGCAATATCGGCATGGTGTTCCAAAACTACGCGCTGTTTCCACACATGACGGTGGCCGAGAACCTGCGCTTCCCGCTCGCGATCCGCAAGCTGAAGGCATCCGAAATCGACGCGAAGGTCACACGCGCACTTGATGTCGTACAGCTCGGAGCGTACGGCGATCGCTATCCGCAGCAGCTTTCCGGCGGACAACAACAGCGCATCGCACTTGCCCGCGCGCTCGTATTCGATCCGGAACTGGTACTGATGGACGAGCCCCTCGGCGCGCTCGACAAGCAGTTGCGCGAGCGCATGCAACTGGAAATCAAGCATATCCACGAAGAGCTGGGAATTACGGTCGTCTTCGTCACGCACGACCAGAGCGAGGCACTGACGATGTCGGACCGTATCGCCGTGTTCAACCACGGCGTGATACAGCAGATCGACAGCCCGACGGCATTGTACGAAAAGCCCGCGAACAACTTCGTCGCCAACTTCATCGGCGAGAACAATGCGCTCGACGGCACCGTGGAGTCGCTGCACGGCGAAACCTGCCAGGTACGCCTCGACAACGGCGCGCGGGTACAAGCGAGCATCGGCAACGTTGTCAAACCGGGATCGCGCGCCGTGCTTTCGGTTCGCCCCGAGTGCGTACAACTGAACGCGCAGTCGCTCGGCTGCGCCAATCGTCTTGGCGGATATGTCAAAGAGATCATCTATCTCGGCGACCACCTGCGCGTACGCGTCGAGCTTGCCGGTCGCAAGGAGCTCGTAATCAAGGCGCCGGCGGCGCAGCACAAACACCGGTTCGACATGGGAGATGCAATCCATGTCGGCATCAACCCGGAACAGCTGCTGGCCCTCGATCCCAGCGTTGCCGCCTGACCATGACTTTCTTCACCCGTACGACCTTATCCGATCAGCACTGCTTATTTTCACCCAGGAGAGCCTCATGACCCGCACCACCACTGCCGTTCGTCCCATCGCAGCGGCCTGCGCCGCCCTCTGTCTGGTAGCTGGAACCGCCAGCGCCGACGTCACCGTCATTTCCTTTGGCGGGACCAACCAGAAGGCGCAGGAGAAGGCGTTCTACCAGCCGTATACGAAAACCACGGGAGGCAAGATCGTCGCCGGGGAATACAATGGTGAACAGGCCAAGATCAAGGCCATGGTCGAGGCAAAGAACGTCACGTGGGATGTCGTCGAGGTCGAGTCGCCGGAACTTGCGCGCGGCTGCGAGGAAGGTCTGTACGAGAAGCTCGACATGGGCAAGATCGGGCCCAAGGCGGACTTCGTTCCTGCCGCCCTTTCTGAATGCGGCATCGGCATCTTCGTCTGGTCTACCGTCCTCGCGTACAACGGCGATACGTTGAAGAATGCGCCAGCCTCCTGGAACGACTTCTGGGATCTGAAGAAATTCCCGGGAAAACGCGGCATGCGTAAAGGAGCCAAGTTCACTCTCGAATTCGCGCTGCTCGCCGACGGCGTGAAACCCGAAGACGTTTATAAGACCTTGGGCACCAAAGCCGGGGCCGATCGGGCCTTCAAGAAACTCGACCAGATCAAGTCAAACATTCAATGGTGGGAAGCGGGTGCCCAGCCGCCGCAATTGCTTGCCGCCGGCGACGTGGTCATGAGCACGGCTTACAACGGGCGCATCGCCACCGCGCAGAAGGAAGGCAAGAACCTGAAGATCGTGTGGACGAACAACATCTACGACTTCGATTCCTGGGGCATTCCGGTCGGCACGCCGAACAAGGAAGAGGCCTACAAGTTCATCGCCTTCGCCAGCAAGCCCGAGAACCAGAAAGTGTTCGCTGGCGAGATTCCCTACGGACCGACCAACGTGAAGGGAACCGCGCTGGTGGACAAGGCGATCGTGCCTCAGCTGCCGACAGCGCCGCAGAACATGAAGGGCGCTTTGGCCAGCAACACGCAGTTCTGGGTCGAACACGGCGAAGACCTTGAACAGCGTTTCAACGCCTGGGCGGCAAAGTAAGCACGCTCCGCTCAACCAGGCGCCACGTCGGGCCGTCGTCATGGCGGCTCGACGATAGCGCAAGAGCACGATCGCGGCCGACAGCATGACAGTGCACCGAACCGAGGATTACCGTATGAGTACGCCATCGACCCTGACGATGCCGGAGGCGATAACGGCCGAAACGCCGATGTCGCTGAAGGAGCAACTCGCCCGCGCGGAACGGCTGAAGAAGCTCAAGTACGGCGCCTTGATCCTGCCTCTCGTGCTGTTTCTCGTTCTCACATTCATCTGGCCGATTGCCGCACTGCTCAAGCGCAGCATCGACAACCCGGAGATTGTCAGCGCCTTTCCGGCGACCAGCGAGTTGCTGCGGCAATGGGACGGGAAAAACGCGCCGCCCGATGCGGTCTTCGCCGCCTTCGCCGATGAAATCGTGCAACACAAAGGCTCGCCGGTGTTTGCCGCAGCCGCCAAGCGGTTGAACATGGAGTTGCCCGGCTTCCGCTCGCTGATGATGAAGACCGCGCGTGCACTGCCGCCCACGGCTGGAGCGTCGGCTCGCGAGGCGCTTGTCGAAGCGGACCCGCGCTGGGAGGAACCCGCCACTTGGCAGTATCTCGCGCGCAACGCGTCGCCCTATACGGCGCGCTACCTGCTCGCTTCCGTCGACCGCAAGTACGACGACGCCGGAAACGTCGTTCAGGCCGATGCCGACGAGGCCATCTATGTCAATGTCTTTGCGCGCACGTTCGGCATGTCGGCGATCGTCACGGCCTTCTGCCTGCTGCTCGGATTCCCGCTCGCCTACTTGATGGCGACGCAACCGCCGCGCATCGCGAACGTGCTGATGATCTTTGTCGTATTGCCGTTTTGGACGTCGATCCTCGTCCGCGTCGCTGCCTGGCTGGTACTTCTGCAGAGCGAAGGACTGGTCAACAAGGCCTTGATGCTGTTCGGGCTGATCGACCAGCCGCTGGAACTCGTCTTCAACAGCACGGGCGTCTACATCGCCATGGTGCATATCCTGCTGCCGTTCATGATCCTGCCGCTATACAGCGTCATGAAGGGCATTTCGCCGAGCTACGTCCGCGCGGCCGTTTCGCTCGGCTGCCCGCCGATCCGCAGTTTTTGGAAAGTCTATTTCCCTCTCGCCCTGCCCGGTGTCGGCGCCGGTTGCCTGCTCGTCTTCATCCTGTGCATGGGCTACTACATCACGCCGGCGCTGCTCGGCAGTCCGAAGGAACAGATGGCGAGCTACTTCGTCGCCTTCTACACCAACCAGACGATCAACTGGGGCATGGCCGCCGCGCTCTCGGCAATCCTGTTCGCAGCGACGCTGGTCCTCTACATCGTCTACACGAAGCTTGTCGGCGGCCAGGACATGGCGGCGCGAGCCCGCTGAATAGAGGGGAGAGAACAATGATCGCCACCTACGCTACTCCGCTCGAACGAGTCTGGCACTACGCCTTCCGCGCCATCTGCGGCCTCGTGCTGGTCTTCCTCATGCTGCCAATCCTCGTCATCGCGCCGCTGTCGTTCAACGCCGATTCGTTCCTGCTCTATCCGATGTCGGGATTCTCATTCAAATGGTATGAAGAGTTCCTGACTTCGCCCGCATGGCGCCAGGCGTTCATGAACAGCTGCATCGTCTCGCCTTTCGCCACGCTCCTCGCGATGGCACTCGGCACGCCGGCGGCGGTCGGCCTGGCGCGTATCGAGTTTCCCGGCAAGGCGCTGCTGACGTCGATCCTGATTTCACCGATGGTCGTGCCGGTAGTCATCGTCGGCGTGGCAACCTACCTCGTGTTCGCGCCGATCGGGCTTTCCGGCAGCTACCTTGGCTTGATCATCGTCCATGCCGCGCTCGGCGTCCCCTTTGTGCTGACCACGGTGACGGCGACGCTGCAAGGATTCGACTTCAACCTCGTGCGTGCGGCGGCAAGCCTAGGCGCCAATCCGCTGACCACCTTCTTCCGGGTCACGCTGCCGCTCGTTGCCCCCGGTGTCATTTCGGGGGGCCTATTCGCCTTCGGCACGTCGTTCGACGAGGTCGTCGTCACGCTTTTCCTCGCCGGCCCCGAACAGAGCACCCTGCCGCGTCAGATGTTCGCCGGCATCCGCGAGAACATCAGCCCGACCATCGCCGCCGTGGCGACGATTCTGACGATCCTGTCCACGTTCATGCTGATCACGCTCGAGTGGCTCCGCCGGCGATCGGAGCGCTTGCGCAGCCAGGGTCATTGACGCTCCGAGGCGCACCGAACCCGCCTTTACCGTTACAAGGAAAACCATGCTCAAACTCAACGAGGCCAATCTCCTGCGCCAGCGCGGCTACATCGATGGCCAGTGGCTCGACGCAGACAGCGGCGAGACGATTCCGGTGGTCGACCCGGCCACGGGCGACACTGTCGGCTCTGTGCCGAAGATGGGCGCCGATGAAACCCGCCGGGCCATCGGGTGCGCCAATGCGGCGTTTCCTGCTTGGCGTGCGCAGACGGCCGCCGAGCGCGGCAAACGGTTACGGCGCTGGGCAGAGCTGATGGTCGCCCACCAGGACGACCTCGCCCGGATCATGACGGCAGAACAAGGCAAACCCTTGGCCGAATCGCGAGGCGAGATCGCCTACGCCGCCAGCTATCTCGAATGGTTTGCCGAGGAGGGACGACGCGCGTACGGCGACATCGTTCCGCCCAATGCCGGCGACCGGCGTGTGCTTGTCACACGCGAGCCGGTCGGCGTGTGCGCGGCGATCACGCCATGGAATTTCCCGTCAGCAATGATCACGCGCAAGGCCGGCGCGGCCCTCGCGGCCGGGTGCACCATCGTCGTCAAGCCGGCCAGCCAGACGCCGTTCTCGGCCCTTGCGCTCGCGGAACTCGCCACTCGTGCCGGGATCCCGAACGGTGTCTTCAATGTCATTACGGGGTCGGCGCGCGCCATCGGCGGCGAGATTTGCGCCAACCCCATCGTACGCAAATTGTCGTTCACCGGCTCGACCGAGATCGGTTCGCAACTCATCGCGCAATGCGCGCCAACCGTCAAGAAGTTGTCCATGGAATTGGGCGGCAACGCGCCATTCATCGTCTTCGACGACGCCGATCTCGACGCGGCGGTCGTCGGCGCCATGGCATCCAAGTACCGTAATACCGGGCAGACCTGCGTGTGCGCCAACCGGTTGCTGGTGCAGGACCGCGTTTACGACGCCTTCGCCGACAAGCTCGTGGCCGCCGTTTCCCGGCTGAAAATAGGCAACGGCGGGGAGCCCGGCGTGACGCAAGGCCCACTTATCGACGAGGCGGCCGTCGCCAAGGTCGAGGAGTTGCTCGCCGACGCGTTGGCGAAAGGGGCGCGCCTCCTCTGCGGTGGGCGGCGGCACGCGCTCGGTCGCTCGTTTTTCGAACCCACGGTCGTCGCTGACGTCACCCCCGGAATGCGCCTGGCGCGGGAAGAAATCTTCGGCCCGGTGGCGCCGCTTTTCCGTTTCGAGGACGAAGCTCACGCGTTGCAACTCGCCAACGACACCGAATTCGGCCTCGCATCGTATTTCTACGCACGCGATGTCGGTCGCATTTTCCGGATTGCCGAAGGGCTCGAATACGGAATGGTCGGAGTGAATACCGGATTGATCTCGACGGAGATCGCGCCCTTCGGCGGCGTCAAGTCATCAGGACTCGGCCGCGAAGGTTCGCGCCACGGCCTCGACGACTATCTGGAAATGAAATACGTCTGTCTGGCGGGCATTCAATGACGCCGACCGGATAAGTCCCGCCCTTCCGGCTACGCCGGACTCTGGACAACCCGATTGCTGACCGTTGGCGATAGCCAGCGTAGGTTCCCTTTTGCCCTTTTTGTCTCTTGATCAGGAGTGATGCAAATGAATTCGATGACCGATCTGAAGCAACAAACGAATGCCGGGCTGATGGCGCGGCGCGCCGCGGCCCTGCCCCGCGGCGTCGGCCAGGCGCACGGGGTGTTCGCGGTGCGGGCCGAGAACGCGGAAATCTGGGACGTCGAGGGACGGCGTTGGATCGATTTCTGCGCCGGCATCGCCGTCGTCAATACCGGGCATTGCCATCCCCGCGTCATGGCAGCAGCACACGAACAGATGGAACGTTTCACGCATACCTGCTTCCAGGTTGTTGCCTACGAATCCTACGTCGAGCTGGCAGAGCGGTTGAATGCTCTCGCCCCGGGCAAGACACCGAAGAAGACGTTCTTCATGAACACGGGCGCCGAAGCGATTGAGAACGCGGTCAAGATCGCGCGTGCCGCCACCGGGCGCAGCGGGATCATCGCCTTCAACGGTGCGTTTCACGGCCGTACGATGTTCTCCCTCGCGCTCACCGGCAAGGTCGATCCGTACAAAACAGGCTTCGGACCGTTTCCGTCCGAGGTTTTTCACGCGCCGTATCCGAATGCACTGCGCGGCATTTCAGTCGACGACGCGCTCGCCGGGCTGGAGCTGATCTTCAAGAACGACATCGAGGCGGCGCGCGTGGCGGCCATTGTTGTCGAGCCGGTCCAGGGCGAAGGCGGCTACATTCCCGCGCCACTGGACTTCATGCGTCGGCTGCGCGCCTTGTGCGACGAAAAGGGCATCGTACTCGTCGTCGATGAAATCCAGACCGGCGCCGCGCGCTGCGGCAAGCTGTTCGCCATCGAACACTACGGCATCGAGCCTGACATCATCACCATGGCGAAAGGACTCGGCGGCGGACTGACGCTCTCCGCCGTCATCGGCAAGGCTGCAATCATGGACGCCGCGGTACCGGGGGGCTTGGGCTCGACGTATGCCGGCCATCCAATCGCCGTGGCGGGCGCGCTGGCTGTACTCGATGTGATCGAGGAGGAAGGGCTTTGTGCGCGCGCCTCCATGCTTGGAGAAAAAACACGCGCCGCTCTAGCCGATCTGAAAGCACGTTTCGACTGCATTGCCGAAGTGCGCGGTCTCGGCGCGATGACCGCCGTCGAGTTCTGTCACAAGGGAGATCCACGTCGTCCAGCCGCCGAGATCGCCAACGCCCTGAAGGCCGAGGCGGCCAAGCGTGGCTTGCTGGTCCTCAATTGCGGTTGTCATGGCAATGTGTTGCGCCTAATGCTGCCGCTGACCATCCCCGACAGCGTGCTCGACGAAGGACTCGCCATTCTCGGCGAAGCGCTTGCCGCCGCGGTTGCCGGATAGGCGTCGTGCAGGAGCGTCGGCGACGGATCTGAACGACGTCGCCGGTTTGCTCCACGAGCGAACGCTGAAAAGAAGAGTCCCGCGCCAGCGGTACGGAAATCAGGACAGTAGGCCGGCCGCCGCCCGATAGTGCTCCATCGCCTCGTCGGCCCGTCCGGTCTGTTCCAGCAAGCGCGCGAGTTCGAGCCGCACTTCGCGGCCGTCAGCGAGAGAAAGCGAAGCGTCCAGATAGTTCTCAGCCTTGCCCCATAGCCGCTGGGCGAAACACATCCGCCCAAGCGCCAAGAGCAGCGCGGCATCATTGCGGTGTGCGGGAAGCCATTTTTCGGCCCGCGCGATGCAAGCGGTAAGGTCGCTCCCTCGCGTTTTTCCGTAGAGATCCGCGAGCGAGGAATCCCATTCCTTGTCGAGTTGGGCTTCGATGGCCGCGCGCGCCTCGTCGTCGGCTTCCAATCGCATTAACGCTTCGGCATAGGTATGTGTGAGCCGCGGGCTCGCTTCGAGCGCCGGCATGTTCTTGCGATAAGCCTGCAGTTGTGCGCGATCGCCCTGGCGTTCGCGGATGTTCTCGCAGTGCGCCTTGAGCTTGATCTCCCGCGCCACCTCGGGAAGCAGCGCGTTGCGCTTTTCGAGCAGGCGCACGATGCGCAGGACTTCTTCCCAGTTGCCGCACCCTTGCTGCGCGCGCATTTCCAGTCGCAGCGCGGCGATATGCAGACCGGATTTCTCGTGCAGCTTGCGGAGTACGGCGATCGCCTCGTCGAAACGTCGCAGTTCGATCAGCATCTCGGCCTCGAGCATCAACGCGGCTGGTTCGAGTTGCGGGTCCTGTTTGACCGCGTCTTCGAGCCACGTTTTCTGCTGGAAGGGCTCGCGCAGCCGTTGCGCCGCGCGGGCGGCGATCAGCGCGGCGAACGCCCGCGAATAGCCGGTCGCGTGCGCCAGCGACGCCTGCTTGAGCGCTTGCTTGAAACGCCCTTCGAAGAGCAAGCGCGCCGCATCGTGGAAACGCTGCACTGTTTTCTCGTGTTGGCGCCGTGAGCGGAATGCGCGTGCACGTCTCGGCAGCGCCGCCGCCAACGCCACACCGCGCAGCAAACCATAAAGCAATACAAAGCCGCCGAGAAGCAGGACGATGGCCAGATTGAGGGAAATTTCGGCTCGGTACGGCGGATACACCAGAAGGATGTAGCCGTCATTGACGTGCGCCGCCAGCGAAATCCCTACCGCGAGGGCGAACAGCGCCAGAACCCAGAGCAGGCCCTTCATCGGCCTTCCTTGGGTTTCGCGGTTTTGATCGCCGAGAGGCTCTCGTTGAGCGTCGGCAATTCGATCGCGATCTCGGTGGACGACAGTTGCTTGAGGGTCGTCAGCGCATTATTGACCGACGCCTCACGGCTGTCGAAATAACGCTCGACGAACGACTGCGCCTGCCTCAATTCGTTACGGAACGTCCATTGGTCGCGCGCGAGCAGGGCAAGGCGCGCATTGAGCAGGCGCAGCTTGAGGTTCTCACGGAGGAAGAACGCCTGCCCGGGCGCGAGCAACGCCGGCTCGTCGCGGTCGAAACGCTGAATGCGCACGAGTCCCCGGACTTCGCTCCAGAAATCGGCGGCGAGCCGCTGCCAAAAACCGGACGCAGAGGCTGCAGCCGCCGGAGGCTGGGCGCCAGCTTTGGTCTCGGAACGCGGGCGCACGTCGACGGCAAAGGGCAACGAGTCTACAACGGCAATCGCACTCTCGAGGCGCAGGTTCATGCCGGTCAAGTCGACTTGCGGCAACGCGCGCAACTTATTCAGATCATTGGTTACGGCTTTGCGCAGCGCGGTGTACTGTGGCTTGCCGCTCGCCGCGAGGCGCGCGTCCGCTGTCTGCAACGCCAGCACCGCTCCCTGCACGTTGCCTGCCAGTTGCAACTGCTGCGCCGCCAGGGTCACGCCCTGCTCGACTTCTGCCAGAGCCCATTCGTCGCGGCTGCGGGCGAGCTCCTTGTACAGCGATTCGAGCGTTTCTTGCTGGCTCTTCGACTCTGCCAGCTTGCCCTCCATCTCTCCGAGCTTAGCCTGCAGCGTCGCGATCTGCTCTTGTGCTTGCCGGGCCAGCAAGCGGCTCTCCTTGGCGACCGAATCACTTTCCGCCAGGCGGCGTGCGACCTCCTGCTGTGTATCGGCCAGCCGAAGGCGCGTCTCCACCCACTGCCAGGCGGCCAGAGCTATCGCAAGCAAGGCGACGACCACCCAGGGGTTGAACCAGGCGGGAGGACCTGATCGGCGCACCGGGGCCGCATGAACCGCCTGTTCCGGCCGCACCGGTTCGTTCACGGGCAACGCTTCCGCTTGCTGATCGACAGTTTCATTCATGTTGAAGCCATTTGTACCTGCACAGACTTTCGACGATTCCCGCATCGCCGGGGGGCGTCACGACGATCTCGCGCCAGCCCGCCGCGATGGCCGCCTGCTCTATCCGTTGATGCGATACGAATACCGGCAGACACCGTAGCTGCGCGCAAGCCTCAGTATCGAGCATTGCCAGAAGGTTGCGCAAACCTTCGCTCGACGAGAGCGTGACCGCGTCGAGTGCTTTGTTGCGCAACAGCGACACAATCTCCGATGCGTCGCTCGGCGGGGTACGTCGATAGCACGCGATGCAATCGACATCCGCACCGCGCTGGCGCAACGTATCGACCAGCAACTCACGCCCGCCATCACCGCGCAGGATCAACACTTTCTTCCCGACGACACGCGCGCTTTGCAACGCCGGCTGATCGAGCAAGGCCTCAGAGTCGAAGCGCTGTGCGGGGACAACGATGCGATCGGAATCGAAACCATGCGACACCAGCGCGCTCACCGTCCCCGGGCCGATTGCCGCCGCTTGCGTCGCCTCCGGCCACGGGCCCTGCGCCGCAATCTCCGGTATCGCGAACGCCACAGCGTTGGGGCTGATAAAAACCACAAGTACGTATTGCGCCAGTCGGGCAGCGACGCCCCTGAGCGGCGCCGCATCGAGCGGTGGCTCGATCTCGATGAGCGGAAAACAGAGCGGTTCGCCACCTTCGCCCGCGATCAGGGCCGCCAGCCGAGCGGCTTGCGCGCGCGGGCGGGTGACGAGGATCCGCCGGCCTTGCAGCAACCGGCCCATCAGTGTGAAGAATGCGCGAGGTCGGCGAGAATGCCCTCTCCACCCTCGGCACGGAGCCGCGCCGCGAGGCCGCCACCGACAATCTCTGCTTCGCTCGGCAGACCGCTTGCCTCACCACGAACTACGCGTCGGCCGTCCGTCGTCGCGACGAATCCGCGCAGCCGCAAACGGTTGTCTTCGATCACGGCATAGCCACCGAGAGGGACTTGGCAGCTTCCTCCGAGCGCGCGTGAAAAGGCGCGCTCCGCCCGAACACAGTCGCTCGTCGCTGAGTCGTTGAGCGGCGCCAGCCAAGCCGCCGCTTCGGTGTTGGCGGCAAGTATTTCGATTCCGAGCGCGCCCTGTCCGGGAGCCGGTAGCGACCGTTCCGGAGCGATGACGGCACGGATGCGTTGTTCGAGCCCGAGCCGCCGCAAACCGGCGGCGGCGAGAATAATCGCGTCGTAATGGCCCTCGTCGAGCTTGCGTAGTCGCGTGTCGAGGTTACCGCGCAAAGGCTCTACGTTCAGCGAAGGATAGGCGGCGCGCAGCGTCGCCTCACGCCGCAGACTCGACGTGCCGACCACCGCACCGGGAGGCAGCGCATCGAGATCCGGATAACGATTGGAAACGAAAGCGTCGCACGGATTCTCACGGGTCAGGATCGCGGTCAATGCGAACCCGTCCGGCATCTCCATCGGCACGTCCTTGAGCGAATGGACGGCCAAGTCGGCACGGCCTTCCTGCAGCGCGACTTCGAGTTCGCGGATAAAGAGTCCCTTGCCGCCGATGCGCGACAACGGCCGGTCGAGAATGCGGTCCCCTTTCGTCGTCATGCCGAGAATCTCGACGAGGGTACTGGGGTAAAGCGCAGACAGCCGCTCCCGCACGTGTTCGGCCTGCCACAGGGCGAGGCGCGATTCCCGCGAGGCGATGACGATGCGGCGTGGAACAGTGCGAGGAAGGGTCACGGAGCGTCCGCGAAGCGGCCAAAAACCAATGAAAACGGTCGGGATTTTACCATGCGCGACAACGCCGCCGGCACCGCATTCGGCCGGCTCTCTCCGCCTAACCTGCTGACCGTCAGGAACTCAAGCGCTTCGCGTACGACTTTACCAGCGGCCACTGGCGACGGCTGACTGGCAGCTTTTCCGGGACGTTGCGCAAAAGCGCTTGCCACTGCGTTTCAGCGTCCTCAGCGGCGTTTTTCTCGAAGCCGACAATGGCGTCCTTGGCCGCCAGCACGCTGCGGTGGAGCCGAATGAAGCGTTCGGAAAACTCCTCTTCGAGATGCGTCAACGACTCGTCGAGCAGGAATTCGCGATTCGCCGTACGCGCCGTGACGTACTTGAGATCCGCGCGTAGATAAAGGATGTCGGGTACCGGGATCAGCAGTAACCGGCCGCGTTCGTGGCAGGACAGGTGCGAGCGGGCGCCCTGTTGCAGCCCGGCCAGAACTTCCGGCGAAACGGGGCGGCTGTGCCGCACCTTTTGCAGTGCGGCGGCGAGGCGCTGCGCACGAACGGGCTTGACGAGATAATCCACCGCATTGAGTTCGAAGGCCTGCACGGCGTAACCGTCGTATGCCGTCACGAAGACGATCGCGGGCGGATGTTCCAGCCGGCCAAGATGGCGTGCGAGCTCGATGCCATCCATGCGCGGCATGCGGATGTCGATCAGCGCCACATCGACCGGGTGCGCTTCGAGCGCGCGTACGGCGAGCAGGCCATCCGCCGCCTCCCCGACTACGGCGTTCGGCACTTCAGCGGCGATATCGGCGAGCAGGTCGCGCAGGCGCGCCCGCGCCGGCGCTTCGTCGTCGACGATGAGCACTGACAAGGTCGGACCGGCCATCATGATTTGGAACTCCGGCAAGGCAGAACGATTTTGACGAGGTATTCGCGTCGACCGTCGGCACCGGTTTCCTCGCGCGCCTCCAGCCTCGCTTCGAGGTCGTAGTGCAACGCCAATCGCTCGCGGATGTTATTGAGCGCCATGCGATTGCCGTGCTGGCGATCGCTGCCCTGAAAGCAGGGATTGGCAAGATCGATATGCAACTCGTCGCCGTTGCGCGCAAAACGCACGCGGATGGTTCCCATGTCACCGGACGGCTCGATGCCATGATAGACGGCGTTCTCCAGCAGCGGTTGCAGCATCAGTGGGGGTACCTTAAGGTCGGCGGGCACATCGACGATCTCCCATTCGACGTTGAGGCGGTCGCCGAGGCGCAGCTTTTCGACATCGAGGTACTGCCGGCAGAGTGCGATCTCGTCGGCCAGCGGGAGCAGATCGCGGTGATCGCGCATCAACGCACGGAAGAGTTCGGCGAGTTCCTCGAGCGTGTTCTCGGCGCGCCGCGGGTCGGTACGAATCAGCGAGAGCACGGCGTTCAGGCTGTTGAACAGGAAATGCGGTCGAATGCGCGCCGTGAGCGCCTGCAGCCGGGCTTCGGCCAGTGCCGGCGAGAAAGCGCGGGCCCGCAGAGAAAAATAGAAGAGCATCGTGCCCGCCGTCGCGCCGGCGAGTACGACTACGCGCACCATGCGCGGCCAGCCGCCTTCATCGAAGCCGAGGAAGCGCCAGAAGTCGAGCAGAACCACGGCTGAAATCACGGTTAGGCCGACGACGACCACACGGCCGATTTGCGGATCGATCCGCCGCAACACGTCACGCAGCCCGGCGAAAACCGCGAGGTCAAGCAGCAAGAGCGGCTGCACCCAAGCCGCCAGATCGACGTAGCGACCCACTGTTTCGTTGATCCCTGCGCTTTGCACCAGCGCCGCCGCGAGGGCAAGGAGGTTCACGCCAAGCAGGATGCGCAGCATGACGCCGAAGTTGCGGAAGTCCGGCAACGGAGGGGCTGCGGGGTTTTGCTTTATACTTGGCATCAGGCCATTTTAGCCCATCAATTTGCCTTCATCATGAGCCGATCGCAACCCAAACCGCACCATTCATCGTCCTCGCAGCCAGCCCCCGCCGCCGGTCAATACACTTGGGCCGGGCGTTTTTCGGAACCGATGTCCGACCTCGTGAAACGCTACACGGCATCGGTCAACTTTGATCGGCGCATGTGGCGCCAGGACATCCGCGGTTCGCTGGCGCACGCGCGCATGCTCGCGCGCCAAGGCATCATCTCGGTACAGGATCTGTCGGATATCGAACGCGGCATGGCGCAGATCGTCGGCGAGATCGAATCCGGTGCCTTTGAATGGTCCCTCGACCTGGAAGACGTCCACCTCAATATCGAGAAGCGTCTCACAACGATCGTCGGGGACGCCGGCAAACGCCTGCATACCGGTCGTTCGCGCAACGATCAGGTGGCAACCGACATCCGGCTCTACCTGCGCGACTCGATCGACGATATCGAGGTCCTCCTCAGGCAATTCCAGAGCAACCTGCTCGATCTCGCCGAGCGCGAGGCGGCAACGCCCATGCCGGGCTTTACGCACCTGCAGGTGGCCCAGCCGATCACCTTCGGGCACCACTTGCTTGCCTGGTACGAAATGACGCGCCGCGATGCCGAACGTTTTGCCGACGTACGCAAGCGCACCAACCGCCTGCCGCTCGGCGCCGCCGCGCTCGCCGGTACCACATACCCGATCGACCGCGAGTTCGTCGCCGCCGAACTGGGCTTCGAAGGCGTGTGCGAGAACTCGCTGGACGCTGTTTCCGACCGCGACTTTGCGATCGAATTCTGCGCCGCGGCCGCGTTGCTCATGATGCATGTATCGCGCATGTCCGAAGAACTGGTGCTGTGGATGAACCCGCGCTTTGGCTTCGTACGCATCGCCGACCGGTTCTGCACGGGCAGTTCGATCATGCCGCAGAAGAAGAACCCCGACGTTCCGGAGCTGGCCCGTGGCAAGACGGGGCGCGTTTATGGTCACCTCAGCGCGCTGCTGACGTTGATGAAGGGTCAGCCGCTGGCTTACAACAAGGATAACCAGGAAGACAAGGAGCCGCTGTTCGACGCCGTCGACACGGTGACCGACACGCTGCGCATCTTCGCCGAGATGATCCGCGGCGTTGAAGCCCGACCTGAGAACATGGCCGATGCCTTGCGCCAGGGGTTCGCCACCGCGACCGATCTCGCCGACTATCTGACCCGCAAGGGGCTGCCGTTCCGTGACGCGCACGAAGCCGTTGGCCTCGCCGTGCGACGTGCCGAGGAGCTCGGCGTCGACCTGCCGCAGTTGCCGCTCACCGAATTACAAGCTTTCTCGCCTCTGATCGGAGACGACATCTTCGCTGTTCTCACGGTCGACGGTTCCCTGGCATCGCGCAGCCACATCGGCGGCACGGCCCCGGAACAGGTACGCGCGGCGATCGACCGGGCGCGTTCGCGCTTTTCATAACCGCAGCCACTCGCCGCGACGGGCAGCGGACTGCCGGGGATGAACAGGATCGGAAAATACGACGTCGTGCGCGAGGTTGCGCGCGGCACCACGGCCACGGTCTACCTCGCCTTCGACTCCTTCGCCCGACGGGAGGTCGCCGTCAAGGTCGCTTTCCCCCAAATCCTCAAGGATCCCGAGCGGGGCAAGATCTACACGAATCTCTTCCTCAACGAAGCGTCGCTCGTCGGCAAGCTGTTGCACCCGCACATTGTGCAGATCTTCGATGCGGTGGTTGCCGAGGAGCTGTCGTACATCGTGATGGAATACGTTGCCGGCGGCACGCTGGAGGAGTTTTGCCGACCGCGTCGTCTGCTGCCTGTCGAGCGCATCGTCGAGATCGCCTTCAAGTGCACCCGCGCTCTCGACCACGCGTGCCGCCTCGGCATAACGCATCGCGATATTAAGCCGGCAAACATCCTCTACTCCGGCAAGATGCCCGGCACCGGCACGATCAAGATTTCCGACTTTGGCGCTGCGATCGTTGCTGCACCGGAACGTACGCTCGTGTCGGGCATCGGCTCGCCTGCTTACATGTCGCCGCAACAGGTGCGTGAACTCCCGCTCGACCACCGGACCGATATCTATTCGCTCGGCGTCGTCATGTACCAGCTATTCACCGGGCATCTTCCGTTTGAGGCGCAGACCCAATACGACGTCATCTACCAGATCATTCACGGCACACCGACGCGGCCCTCCAATCTGCGCAAGGAAATCCCCGAAGTGCTGGACGAAATCGTGGCGCGCGCGATGGCCAAAGATGTGGACGCGCGCTACCAGAATTGGGACGAATTCGGTCGCGATCTCGCACAGGCTTTCCGCAGCGGGCATCTGAAAACCCCGAAACGCGATTTCGCGGAGTCGGAGAAGTTCGACACATTGCGCCGCCTGGCCTTTTTCGCCGACTTTTCCGACGCCGAGATATGGGAAGTGGTGGGGTTCTCGGAATGGCGAGCGGCGGTACCCGGCGAAACGGTCATTCGCGACGGCGAAGAGGGTGATTTCTTCTGCTTTCTCGCCGAGGGCGAACTCAAAGTCATGAAGAACGGGCGCGTCCTGACCCTGCTAGGGAAAGGCGACTGCTTCGGCGAAATGGCGGTCATCGGCAAACCTTCGCGAACACGCGGCGCCGACATCGTCGCTCTCGCCGATTCGAAAATCATCACCATCCGGGATGCGGCACTCAAGCGAGCTTCCGAGGGATGCCGCATGCACGTCTACCAGTCGTTCCTCGGCGTGCTGAGCACACGCCTCGAACTAGCCAACGCGCGCCTCGCCGCTTTGTAACGTCACCGTTAGCGGCCGCAGGTAACGCTCACGTCCTTTCTGCCGTCGATATCAGGACGCTGATAGGTCGTGCGCACAAGCCCGGTGGTGGCATCGAAGAGCACGTCGAACCGCGCCGTTACGCTCCAGGCGTCGCAATACCGCCACTCCCAGACGAGCTCATCACGTGCTTTGAAATACGCCGTCCACTGCGGTACGGACGGCCCCAGCAGGCGCAGGACTTCTTCCTGCGTGCTCTTGTCGGGACGAATGCGCGCGAAGTGCGCTTCATCGAGCACGCCCTCGATGCGCTCGAGCTTGCCGTCCGGCGCCACAAAGACCATGAAGGTTTGGGTGCCCATTGGCCCTCTCGGATAAGCCAGCTGCTCGCGACCATCCGGGTCTTTCCAATGCATTGCCGGCGTGCCCATCGACGTCAGGACATCCGCAAGCGTGCTGACGCCCGGCTGGAGGTTGCTGCCCCCGTAGCCGGCACAACCGGCGAGAAACAGCGTTACGACCAGCAAGCTCAGCCTGCCGCCATGCCTAAGCGACTTCATCGCATTCTCCTTGATTCAATCTTTCAATCATTATGGCACGGGCAAAATTGGCATCGTCGAGCCGAGGGAATGTCCTCACCAACCGATGCTCGTCACGCTGATACCTCGCAGAAAGCAAAAGGCCCGACTTCCATCACGGCGTCGGGCCTCGGTTTCAGTGGGCAGTAGGTCAGTCTGGGGCCGCGATCCCTTCCAGCAGCGTCTTCAATTCGCCGCTCTGGTACATCTCGCGCATGATGTCGCAGCCGCCGACGAATTCACCCCGAATGTAGAGCTGGGGAATCGTCGGCCAGTTGGCGTACTGCTTGATGCCCTCGCGGATCGCCTGATCCTCGAGGACGTTGACGCTGAAGAAGAGCGGCAGGTTGAGCGCGCGCAGGATCTGCACCGCGGTTGCCGAGAACCCGCACATGGGCTGCTGTGGCGTCCCTTTCATGTAAAGCACCACCGGGTTTGTGGTGACCTGCTCCTTGATCAGTTCCTGCACATCCATGAAAAACCTCTTATAGTCGAGTAAAACAATCGGAATTGAGTTTACGGGCGGTACCGGGGAGCGTCAAGGCAGATACCCGCCGCTGACGCGTTCGATGCCCGCCCCGTCGCGCCACGAGGCGACGTCGGCAAACCCCGTCCCCACCAAGCGCTCCCTGACTTTGACCGATTGGTCATAGCCGTGTTCAATCAATAGCCACCCACCGGGAACAAGATGCGCTGCCGCTCCGTTGATCAACCGCTCGATGCACGCCATGCCCGAGCCGCCGGCGAGGCCGTCGGTGAGCGCTATTCGCGGCTCGAACGGCAAGCCGTCACGATCCAGGTGGGGGTCGCCTTCGGCCACATACGGCGGATTCGACACGATGAGTTCGAAGCGCTCCACACCGAGGGGCGCGTACCAGTCACCGGTGAGGAACCGCACCGATGCTCCGTGCTTTGCCGCATTGGCTCTGGCCACGGCAAGCGCTTCCGGCGAAACATCGACAGCGCTGACCAATGCCCCCGGGCATAAGCGCGCCACGACGGTGGCAATAATGCCTGACCCGGTCCCCATGTCCACGATGCGCGGTTGCGGCCAAGCACCGGCGACTCGAACCGCCTGTTCGACAAGCACTTCGGTGTCCGGCCGCGGGATAAGCACGGCCGGGGTCACGGCAAACTCCAGTTCGTGGAAGAACGCGCTTCCGAGCAGATAAGCGAGCGGCTCGCCCGCCTCGCGCCGCGAAACCAGCTCGTCGAAACGGCTCGTCTGCTCTACCGTCAGTTCGCGCTCGGCGTGCGCGATGAGATCGGCATGCGAGCACTGCGCGACATGTTGCAGGAGCAGGCGCGCATCGACGCGTTCGATGCGCCGGCTGGCACGCCGCAAAGCATCGCCGATCGGCTCGCCCGGCATTCCTTACTCGTTACCGGCCAACGCCGCGAGCTGCTCGGCCTGATGCTCGGTAGACAGCGCGCCGATCAGGTCGTCGAGATCGCCGTCCATGATCGAGTCGATCTTGTACAAGGTTAGGTTGATGCGATGGTCGGTAACGCGGCCCTGCGGGAAATTGTAGGTGCGGATGCGTTCGGAGCGGTCGCCGCTGCCGATCAGGCTCTTGCGTTCGGAAGCGATCTTCGCATGCTGCTCGCGTTCCTGCGCATCGCGGATGCGGGCGACGAGCACGGACATCGCCTGCGCCTTGTTCTTGTGCTGCGACCGCCCATCCTGGCATTCGACCACGATGCCGGTCGGCAGGTGCACGATACGCACCGCGGAGTCGGTCTTGTTGATGTGCTGACCGCCGGCGCCCGAAGCGCGGAAGGTGTCGATGCGGATATCGGCCGGGTTGATGTGGACGTCCTCGAGTTCGTCGGCTTCCGGCATCACGGCGACCGTGCACGCCGAAGTGTGGATGCGGCCCTGCGCTTCTGTTTCCGGTACCCGCTGCACGCGGTGCCCGCCTGACTCGAACTTGAGTTTCGAATACACGCCATTGCCGACAACCCGGGCAATGACTTCCTTGTAGCCGCCGATCTCCGACTCGTTCGCGGACACGATTTCCACCTGCCAACGCTGGCGCTCGGCGAAGCGCGTATACATTCGGAAGAGGTCGCCCGCGAATAGTGCCGATTCGTCACCACCCGTGCCCGCGCGGATTTCCAGGAACACATTGCGGTCGTCGTTCGCGTCTTTCGGCAGCAATAGACGCTGCAGTTCGTTTTCGAGCTGCGGCAGGCGTTCCTTGATCTCCTTGACCTCGTCTTCTGCCAGGTCCTTCATCTCAGGGTCGGCCATCATCTCCTGCGCGGCCTTGAGATCCGCCTCGCTCTGCAGCCAGTTCTCATAGAGCGCCACGACCGGCCCGAGTTCGGCATGCTCGCGCGTCAGCTTGCGATACTGATCCATATCGCGCGTCGCCTCCTCGCTCGCCAACGTGCGGTCGAGCTCGTCGAGCCGGCCGCGCAGGCTTTCCAGTTTGTCACGAATGCTTTGTTTCATAGCCCAAACCCAAAAACGAACCCGCGAGCGAAGGCTGGCGGGAAAAGGCGGCAACGACAGCCGCTATGTCAGTCGTCTCAGTCGTGATGCAGATTGAACAGACGGCTTATCAGCGCCTGCAATTCCGTGCGGTCGCCTTCGCCATGACTGAGCGCCTGCAAAGGAGGATGCAGGAACTTGTTGGTCAGGCGTTGCGAGAGTTCATCGAGCACGCGCGCCGGCTCATCACCGCGCGCGAGCAGTTTCAAGGCATGTTCCATCTCATGCCGTCGCACCCGCTCGGCGCTGTCGCGCAACGACCGGATCACCGGCACGGCCTGGCGCGTGTGCAACCAATCAAAAAAAGCATCAACGCGCGCGCCGATGATCGCTTCGGCATCGATCACCGCCGCCTGCCGGGACTCAAGCCCGGATTCGACCACCTGCGCAAGGTCGTCAACCGTGTATAGGAACACATCGTCGAGTTCCCCCACCTCGACCTCGACATCACGAGGCACAGCCAGGTCGACCATGAACATCGGGCGATGCCGTCGCGCCCGGATGGCGCGCTCGACGAGGCCGAGGCCAATGATCGGCAACTGGCTCGCCGTGCTGGAAACGACGATATCAAACTCGGCGAGGCGTTCCGCCACATCCTCAAGCCGGATGGCCGTTGCACCGAATCGTTCGGCCAACGCCTGACCGCGGTCGAGCGTGCGGTTGGCCACAACGATCTGCTTCGGCTTGCGCGCGGCAAAGTGTGCCGCGCACAGCTCGATCATTTCGCCGGCACCGATCAGCAGCAGTTTCTGGTCGGCAATGCTTTCAAAGATACGTTCTGCGAGTCGCACGGCCGCCGCCGCCATCGACACGATATTGGCGCCGATGGCTGTCGTCGATCGTACATCCTTGGCCACGGCGAACGCGCTCTGGAACAGCTTGTGCAACGTGGTTCCAAGGGCGCCTTCCTCGCGCGCGATGCGCATGGCGTCCTTCATCTGGCCAAGGATCTGCGGTTCGCCGAGCACCATCGAGTCGAGGCCGCTGGCGACGCGAAAGGCATGCCGCACGGCTTCGCGGTCCGGGTACGTGTAAAGAAACGGCTCGATGTCGGATGCACTGATTCGCCGATAATCCGTCAGCCAGTCCCGGGCAACCGACGGATCGCGGGCCTCGCAGTAAAGCTCCGTGCGGTTGCAGGTCGACAGGATTGCCGCCTCCTGAGCCCAGCCGCGGCTGATCAGATCGGCAAGCGCCCGCCGCAACTCCTCGGGGTGAAACGCAAGGGGTTCACGAACGGCGAGCGGCGCTGTGCGGTGATTGATACCGAGAGTGAAAAGCGCCATGGACAAGCGATTCGCGAGGGTCTGCTGAAAGAGCCGGAAAGCGAATGATTATACCATCCGCCTCCCTGCTCCCCGGCAGACGGCGAGGCTTAACGTATACCTGGAGCCCCGGCCCCCGCCTAGCTCAAATGAAGCGCGTTGACCGCTACCCAGTCGGAGAAGGAGCTGTAGGCGCAAAGCGGCGGGGCACCGTCAGCTCCCAGCGGGCGCTCCCAGTGAATCGGATACCTGACCGCGCAACCAAGAAACGAAACGGGCAACTTCGACGCGCTGCGCGTAGCGTTCCGGGTAGACGAGGGAATGCGCTTTGATCGGCAGCGACCAGGCTGGTAAGAACGGGACGCTAATATGCTCCGCCTCGGCATACGGAGCCGCTAATCGGCCCCTCTCGCGCAACACGCGAACCTTGCACCGCATGCTTAGATCCACCTCGACGCTCGATAGAGATATGGCGCCGACCTTAGCCAAATCCACGCCCCTCGCTTACAAGCCCGGCCCGTAAGCAAAGGGCGCCGTCAGGCCGTGGCTTTGCGTTCTAGCAGCGCAATGATGTGGCTGTGCCGACGCGCTTGCGCCAATTCACGCAACGTCTTGCCGTCGACAATGACATTCGTATCGACGCCGCCGCCGGCAATAAAGAAACCGATCGCCAACTCGTCCCAGCGATGGATGGCGGACAGGAACTGATCCTGACTGAAGTACTGCAGCCCCATCGCCGTCAATTGCTTGCGCGCCTCCAGGGACGCCGCGGTGAAGGTGTTTCCTGGGGTGCCGGAAGCACTTCCTGCATCGCGCGAAAATATCTTGCGTAAAGGCGGAACGCCGACCGGCGCGGCTCCTGGAACAGCGATCGAATCGCGGGCCGTGGGCAACGGGGTCACCGAAGCCGTCGTTGTCGCGGCCGCGCTTCCCGTGTTTGCCGATGAAGCCGCCGCGACTGCGGCACCTTGGGCTGCCGGTCCCAGGTTTGCGGGGGATTCGGCATTCGGAACCGGGATGCGTTTGAGTTTGCCGCGTTCAATCAATCCTTCGATCCGGGCGAAGACTTCATGACGGGAGAACGGCTTCTTCATGAAATCGTCGGCGCCGATACGCTTGGCGTAGAACTGCTCGGTCGCTTGTTCATTACCGCTGATCATGATGACGGGAACATCGCGCGACACGGGATCGCGTCGCATTAAACGCAGGGCGGCGAATCCGTTCATCCCGGGCAGCACGATGTCGAGGAAAACGAGATCCGGTTTCTCGCTCGAGAGAAGCAACAACCCCTTCTCGGCGTCGGCGGCTTCGATGGCAATACATCCTGCGGAGCGAAGTATTTTCCCCAGCGCCGCCGTGATTGTTGCCGAGTCGTCGATGATCAATACGCGTCGGCCCTTATGCGACCCCACTCGCTTCTTCCGCCGTCGCTCGGTCGGTTGCGGCGTTTCGACGACAGGCGCCGCGGGGGCCGCATCCGGCTTGCCGAGAACGGAGAGGATATGCTTGAAGACACTCATGGGGCACCTCTAAGCGTCGTGGGCCGCGAACGGGAAAGGAGTGACCGCGCAACACCACCAACAATGGTTGTAGTTTAGTGAATAACGGCCCGAATATCGAGCGTCGAAAGTCGATTTTCGCGATATTTCGACGCTATTCGACGACGGTTGGACACTACGGCCCTGCGCTCGTTTCCCGACAAACGAAAAAAGGACCGCCGCAGCGCCCGCGGTAGCAGGCATAGAGGGAATGGCGACTAGATGCCCGAGCCGCCTTCTTCGAGTTGACTCGCCGCAACGTTGAACACCTTGACCTGGCGTGGTTTCAGCCAAACGGCCAAGCCACGGACGAGATTCAGTCCCGCGGCGCGCTCGCGGGTGATTTCGACTTCAATGAGTTCCGACGCATGGGCGAGTTCGACGCGCACGATGGGGCCGATGGCATGCACATCCTGCACCGTTGCCTCGATGCTTCCCGCCACTGGGCTGCGCTCGATATCGATGTCGTGGGGACGGACAAAGGCCAACGCCTCGCCTTTTTTCTCGGCCTGCCCGGACGGCGTAGCGTCTGGTGTATCGGAAGCCTTTTCTTCGTTTTCACCCCCGCCGACATCCGCCCATTGCCCGTGCACGCGGCTGTGGAAAACGTTCACGTTGCCAAGAAACTGATAGACGAAGGGCGATGCCGGATTGGAGTAAACCTCGTCCGGCGTACCGATCTGTTCGATCCGCCCGTGATTCATGACGACGACCCGGTCCGCGACTTCGAGTGCTTCTTCCTGATCGTGCGTCACGAACACACTGGAAATGTGCACCTCGTCGTGCAGTCGCCGTAGCCAACGGCGGAGCTCCTTGCGCACCTTCGTATCGAGGGCGCCGAACGGTTCGTCGAGGAGCAGAACTTTTGGCTCGACGGCCAAGGCGCGCGCCAGCGCGATGCGTTGCCGCTGGCCACCCGAGAGTTGCGAGGGATAGCGATCGGCAAGCCAGTCGAGTTGCACAAGCTTCAGGAGATCGATCACACGCCGGCGGATCTCGTTTTCGGCCGGTCGTTCCCCGCGCGGTTTGACACGCAGCCCGAAGGCGACGTTCTCGAATACCGACATGTGCCGAAACAGCGCGTAATGCTGAAAGACGAAACCCACGTTGCGTTCGCGCGCATGCAGGTGCGTAGCCTCCTCGCCCGCGAACTTCACGTGGCCGCCATCGGGGGTTTCCATGCCCGCGATGATGCGCAGCAGCGTTGTCTTGCCGCAGCCCGATGGCCCGAGAAGGGCGACGAGTTCGCCGGTCGGAATGCTGAGGTTGATGTTGTCGAGCGCGACAAAATTGCCGAAGCGCTTGCCGACGCCGCAAATCTCTATGCTCATGGTTGTGTTCCGCTAGGCTGGCCGACGTTTTCGGGGGCGAGGGGTGTATCGAGCATTACCGTCTCGCGTCTCATCTGCCATTCGACCACCGTCTTCGCAACGAGCGTGACGAGAGCCAGCAGTGCGAGGACGGACGCGGAGGCAAAAGCGCCGACGGCGTTGTACTCGTTGTAAAGAATCTCCACGTGCAGGGGCAGCGTGTTCGTTTCGCCGCGGATATGGCCCGAGACGACCGACACGGCGCCGAACTCGCCCATCGCCCGCGCATTGGCAAGAATCACGCCGTAGAGCAGGCCCCACTTGATGTTCGGCAATGTCACGCGGAAGAACATCTGCCAAGCACTGGCGCCAAGCGAAATGGCGGCCTCTTCCTCGTCCTTGCCTTGTGCCTGCATCAGCGGGATCAATTCGCGCGCGACGAAAGGAAAGGTGATGAACAGCGTGACGATGATCATGCCGGGCAACGCGAAGACGATCTTTACGTCATGCGCCGCCAGCCACGGGCCAAACAGACCTTGGGCACCGAAGATGAGCAGGAAGACGAGGCCAACGACGACCGGCGAAACGGCAAACGGCAGATCGATCAGCGTGATCAACAGGCTCTTGCCGCGAAAGTCGAACTTGGCGATCGCCCAAGCCGCCGCGACGCCGACGGCGATATTGAACGGCAGTACGAAGACGGCGATGAAAACCGTGAGCCCGATCGCCGAAAGCGTCTCAGGATGGCGCAACGCCTCGACGTAGGCACTCATACCGCCCTGGAACGCTTCGACGAAAACGGCTACCAAGGGCAACGCCAGGAAGAAGAAAAGGAAACCCAAGCCGACGACCATCAGCACAGCGCGCAGCCAACGCGGCTCGGCCGTTGCGAGGCGGGTGGTTTGTCCGCTCATAGGCTTACCTTTTCCCGCCCGTGATGCCGGTTGGCCGACCACCACTGCAGCGCGTTGACCGCAAGCAGCATGACAAACGAAATCACGAGCATGACGAGCGCCAGTGCCGTCGCGCCGATGACGTCGTACTGTTCGAGCTTCGAGATGATGAGCAGCGGCGTGATCTCGGAGATCAGCGGCATGTTGCCGGCGATGAAGATGACCGAGCCGTACTCGCCGATCGCCCGCGAGAACGCCAGCGTGAACCCAGTGAGCAGCGCAGGAAAAACGCCGGGCAGCAATACACGAAGGAAGGTCTGCAAGCGCGAGGCCCCAAGCGATGCCGCCGCTTCTTCGATTTCCGGCTCAATATCTTCGATCACCGGCTGCAATGTGCGCACGACGAACGGCAAGCCAATGAAAGTCAGCGCAACGACGATACCGAGCGGCGTGAAGGCCACCTTGAGGCCGAGCGGCTCAAGGAAACGCCCGAGCCAGCCATTGCCGGCATATAACGTCGCGAGGGTGATGCCGGCCACCGCCGTCGGCAGAGCGAACGGCAGATCGACGAGCGAATCGACGAGCCGTTTTCCCGGGAACGGATAGCGCACCAGTACCCAGGCGACGATCAACCCGAACACGGCATTGATCCCCGCCGCCAACAGCGAGGCGCCAAACGTGACGCGGTACGAAGCGAGTGCGCGTTCGCTGGTCGCCACATTCCACAGCTCGCCGGCACTTAGCGAACTTGCTTTGAAGGCGAGCCCGGAGAGCGGCAGCAACACAAGCAGCGACAAATAGACGAGCGTGATCCCGAGCGCGAGGCCGAAGCCGGGGAGGACGTGTTTGTTTTTCATCGTTATTGTTGGGCCAAATTTTCGGGCGCCGCGTTCCCCTTGCGGCCGCAGGTCCTGGTTGTTGGTCAATGTACTGACTTGCCGGAGCGGGGTTGCTAACAGCCCCGGCCCCGGATTGGTCGTCCCCGTATCGGTCGCCGATTCGCTCCGTTGGTACGCCGATGGCGGCAACTAATCGGGGTTACTTACTTTGATACACCTGGTCGAACGTGCCGCCGTCCTTGAAGTGCGCCGGGAAGGCCTTCGCCCAGCCACCGAACACCTCATCCACGGTAAAGGTCTTGATCGCCGGAAACTCCGCGGCATGCTTCTTCAAGACCTCCGGATCGCGCGGACGCAGGTAATTCTGCGCGGCATTCTCCTGCCCGTCCTTCGACCATAAGTAGTCCAGGTATTCTTGCGCCAGCTTGCGGGTGCCTTTCTTGTCGACCACTTTGTCCACGATGGCTACCGGGAACTCCGTCAGGATCGACAGTGACGGATACACGACGTCGAAGCTGCCCTTGCCGAATTCCTTGGCGATCAACTCCGCCTCGCTCTCGAAGGACACCAGCACGTCGCCGATGCCGCGTTGCATGAACGTCGTCGTCGCATCCCGTCCGCCGGCGGCGAAAAGCGGCGCGTTCTTGAGCAGCTTGCCGACGAACTCCTGCGCCGACTTATTGCTTCCTCCCGGCTGCTTGAGTGCGTAGCCCCATGCGGCGAGGTAGCTGTAGCGGCCGTTGCCGGTATTCTTGGGATGCGGCAGGATGACTTGCACGCCCGGTTTCACCAGATCGGACCAATCTTGCAAGGCCTTGGGATTCCCCTTGCGCACGATGAATACCATCGTCGAGGTATAAGGGGAGGCGTTGTTGGGAAAGCGCTTGGCATAGTCCTTCGCCACCAACCCTTTCTCGGCAAGGAAATCGACGTCCGACGCCTGGTTCATCGTCACCACGTCGGCCTCCAGACCGTCGGCAACCGCGCGCACCTGCTTGCTCGAACCCGCGTGCGACTGCTTCAGTTCGACCGTCTCGCCGGTCTTGGCTTTCCAGTATTTCTGGAACAGCGGGTTGTAGTCTTTGTAGAAGTCGCGCGCCACGTCATAGGAAACGTTGAGCAAGGATGTTTGCGCAACGGCTGGAGCCGCGCCGACCAGAACGATCGCGGCGACGATAGCAATGCGGGATACCCAGCGGGGCATGTTTTCACTCCTGTTTTTGCGAACGATTTGGACTATAAAGGCGCGATATAGAACCGCAAAGTCTGTTTATTTATTTATTTATTACATATCGTTATTTACTCACGTGCTTGCAAATCAGCGCAGCAAACGACGTGCTAGCGTGGTCATTGGAAAGCGGCCGATGCGAGGAACGTTCCACCACCACGCTGTTCAAACGCTGCCCCGAGCGGAGGGGAAAGACAGGGTTAATCTGCCACGCCATGGAGACGGTAAACTGAACGGCCCTGCCTGCCGCCAACCGTGGACGCCCCATAACTCTCGCCACCGCTCTCGTAGATTGCACGCGCAAAAGAACCGCCGAACATGACCGATCTTGCCGAAAGCCTCGCCCCCTTCAGTGGATTGCGTTACCACTCGTATAACGAATGGGCCAAGCTCGCGCACGGCGGCCGCCTGCAAAAGGTGTCCATCGACGCCGGCTTCACCTGCCCTAACCGCGATGGCTCGCGTGGCGTCGGCGGGTGCACGTTCTGTAACAATGAGGGATTTACACCAAGCTATCTGCGGCAACACCGCGACATAACCCAGCAGATCGACATCGGTGTCGAGTTCATGCGGCGGCGTTACCCGAGGACCAAGGCATTCCTGGCTTACTTTCAGAGTTATTCAAATACCTACGACGATCTCGAGGTTCTGAAGGAGCGCTACGCCGTCGCCCTTGCTCATCCCGCCATTGGGGGACTGGTGGTTGGCACGCGGCCGGACTGTCTGCCGGACGCCACCCTCGACTATCTCGCGGAACTGGCCCAAACCATGCCGGTGGAACTCGAGATCGGTATCGAGTCATGCAGCGACGCGGTACTACGCGAATGCCTGCGCGGCCACGATTTTGCCTGTACCCAGGAGGCGATCAATCGCGCGGCACAACGCGGCCTGTTCATCACTGGCCACCTGCTGCTCGGGCTACCGCTGGAAACACAGGAAAGCCTGATCGAGGGTGCCAAGGCGCTCGCTCGCTTGCCTCTCGATGCTTTGAAGTTTCATCAGCTTCAGATCGTACGCGGCACTCGGCTCGCCAACCAGTATCGCGCGGCGCCGGAAAGCATCCCTTTGCTCGACCCGGACAGATATTTGAACGCCGTGGTCGATGTCCTGGAATACCTGCCGCCGCAGATCAAGATTCAGCGCCTCGGCAGCGAGGTTCCGCCGGCGGTGCTCGTTTCTCCCGATTGGGGAATGCGGCAGCATGCCTTTCCCGCAAAGCTCGAAGAGCGCTTGAAGGTGCGGGATACATGGCAGAGTCGCCTTTTTGACGACGACGCAAATCAAGATGCTGCCAACCCCGCGCGGGAGGCTCGACGCGCCACGGGATAACGGGTATCGTCATATCGCGGCGCACGCATTGAGCATGAAAACTGCGACCTCAGGCTTCAAGCGGAGCGGCGCGAATGGATGGATCGCGAGTCAGCCATTCCGTACGTTCAAAACTCTGCCAACACTGCCAGAATATCGAAGACCAGAAGAATATCCGCAACGCCATGAGCAGCCCACGCAGCCGGTATATTGTTCACGCTGAAGTACACCGCACGGAAAGCGACTCGACGCCCGTAGACGAGGCGAAAGCGGGTTATCCGCTGGAGCGGCGTCTGAACCGTCTGGAACGGGTTACGGCGGCCTTCCGCGGCCGCATTGAACTGCGCTTCGGAAATGGCGTCTTGAGCACGTTCGACACAGCCGATGCCGCATTCCTCGGCGCTTGCGAGATGCAGCATCGCTGTGCGGTCCTACCCCAAGTCTCGGGTTACAAGTTGGCGTTACGCGTTGGCGTCCATCGCGGACTCATTCGCCAACGTTCGCGCGATACCCTCGACAACGGCCGTGAGATCGCGTCCTTTCTGGCGATACTCGACGATGGGATCGCCATTTCGGATCTCACGCTCGCGGAGGTGAATACCGACTTGCGCAAGATCGCGCGGCCCATGCCCGAAGCCTCCGTGCTCGTCGGTGTGGCGGCTCACGCGGTTGACTGGCGCGCCGAGGTCGGGACGGTCGCCTATGGCGGCGAGTCGTTCTGGCCGAGCCATATGGAGCCTCCACCGGCGAGTCCGTACTTGGTGTTGCACCATGGTCTTAGGACTCTGGAGCTCAGCGAGGAAAACCCGACGTTGACGATCGGCCGGGACCCGAAGAGCGACCTGATCGTTAACGACAGTCACGTGTCCCGCAACCACTGCCGTATCGAGCGTCACCCCGACCGGATCGTACTCACCGATTCGAGTACGAACGGCACCTGCGTCAAGCCGGACAACGGCGAGTCCTTCCTCGTCAAGAACAACTCGGTCGTCCTCAAAAGCAAGGGAATCCTGCTCTTCGGGCGCCCCTTCACCGGCGAACGCCGTGGCGGTGCCCGCTTCGAGACGCAGTAGCATTCTCTACCCGCGGACACCAGGCAGAGATCGGAACTGACGGCGAGCGTCGAAAAGAAGCCCCGACCAAGGACCGGCCTGAATTGACGCCGCCGCATCGACGGACGCCGGCGGTTACCGCACGGCGTCCCGACAACCAGCGGCTAAAGGCTTACATCACCGCGCCCACCTGCCATGGCAGAAACTCGTCGTTGCCATAACCGAGTTCCTCACTGCGCACCTTTTCGCCGGAAGCATGGCGGATGATCGCATCGAAAATACGCTGACTGATGACGGACATCGGCGTTCCAGTAATCAGATCGCCACAATTCACGTCCATGTCGTCGCCCATGCGTTCGTACAGAGCATTGTTCGACGCCAGTTTGATCGTCGGTACGCCAGCACAGCCAAACGCGGAACCGCGCCCAGTGGTGAAGCAGATAATTTGCGCACCGCCGGCCGCCTGCCCCGTCGCCGACACCGGATCGTATCCCGGCGTGTCCATGAACACGAAGCCTTTCGCACCGACCTGTTCGGCAAACAGGTAGACGCCGTTCAACTGGCTGGTGCCGCTCTTGGCGACAGCGCCGAGCGATTTTTCCAGGATCGTCGTCAAGCCACCCGCCTTGTTGCCAACCGACGGGTTGTTGTCCATCTCCGCCCCCGTCCGGCTCGTGTAATCCTTCCACCACGCGATCCGGTCGATCAGCTTCTGCGCAATCTCCGGCGTCGCGGCACGGCGCGTCAGCAGATGCTCGGCGCCGTAGATTTCGGGCGTCTCCGAGAGGATCGTCGTCCCCCCTTGAGCAATAAGCATGTCCGAGGCTCCGCCGAGCGCCGGGTTGGCGGTGATGCCGGAATAACCATCCGAGCCGCCGCAATTGAGGCCGACGATCAGGCTGCTTACCGGCGCCTCTTCACGGCGATAGGCATTCGCCTTGTCCAGCATGCCTTCGACGATGGCAATGCCCTTGCGGATCGCCGCCGTCGTGCCGCCTTCTTCCTGCATGACCAGGCGTTGCAGCATGCCTTCCTCGTGCTGGCCGACCATCTCGATCAGCGGCGCGATCTGGTTCTGTTCGCAGCCGAGACCGACGAAAAGCACGCCGGCGAAATTCGGGTGCTTGGCATAACCAACGAGCGTGCGGCGCAAGATCTGCATCCCCTCGCCGGCCACGTTGATACCGCATCCGAGCGGGTGCGGGAGTGCGATAACACCGTCGACGTTCGGATAAGCCGCCAGCCGCTCACGTGTGAAATGCCCGGCAATCGAGCGTGTCACCGTTGCCGAACAATTCACCGACGAGATGACCGCGATGTAGTTGCGCGTTCCCACCTTACCGTTCGGACGACGATACCCCTTGAATGTCGCGGGCTTGTCGACAAGTTTCGTCGGGTGCGCGTCCTGGCCAATGCCGTAGTCGCGCTCGAACTCACCCATGCCGAGGTTGTGTGCATGCACGTGCTGGCCTGCCGCGATATCCGACTTGGCGAAGCCGATTACCTGGTTGTAGCGGCGAACGCGATCGCCCGCCTTGATGTCATGTGCGGCCATCTTGTGGCCGGACGGGATCAGATCGCGCACCGTGACGCGCTCGTTATCGATCGTCGTCCCGGGAATCAGTTGCTGGGCGGCGATCAACACATCGTCGTTGGCATGCAGGCGGATCACCGTGGGTTGGGTCATGTTGGACTCCATCAAGAATCGATTCGTAAGCGGAGAAACACCGGGCACGACGACAAACGGTGGTTATGAATCCACCTTGGCGTCACGCCCGTCTTGGCGAAAAGGCCGATGATTACAGCTCACCCATAGCCGCTTTGACCCCGACGGCCTTGATACGTGCCAACGCGGAGGCCGTCTGCTCGGCCAGTCCTGGAACCTTCGTCAAATCCTCGCCCCACAGGCGCGTATCGGCAAGCAGCATCGTCGCGACCTTGGTCACGTCGGTTGTGCCGGACCACGCGGCATTCATGATCGTCAGAATGTCGGCGTTGTCCTTGATCGGATAGGCGCCCTTCTCCCGGGTTCCCTCGTAATCCCCATTAGCGGCCAGCTTGCCATGGTAGAAGTTGAGCAGAGCCGCCAGCGAGAACGATAGACCGGCCGGGGCCGTACCGTGCTTCGCGGCGAAATCCTTGACCGTCGGCAGTACGCGCACTTGCCACTTCGACACCGAGTTGAGCGCGATCGAAATCAGCTCGTGGCGGATGTGCGGGTTGGCGAAGCGCTCCATGATCGTCTCGGCATACGCTTTGCGCTCGGCGTCAGGCAGCGGGACGAAGGGGACGATCTCGTCGAACATGACTTTGTTCAGATACTTCGAAACGGTCGGGTCCTCGGTCATCTCGCGCACCGTATCCAGCCCGGCGCAATACGAGGCGAGCGAACTCGCCGTGTGCGCGCCGTTGAGGATGCGCACTTTGCGCGTGCGGTAGGGCTGCAGATCGTCCGTCCATACAACGTCCAGACCGGCTTTATGCAACGGCAGTTCTTCGGCAATCTTCGCCGGGCCTTCGATCACCCAGAGCAGGAACGGCTCGGCGGCGACCGTCAGCGGGTCCTTGTAGCCGAACTCGTCGTAAAGCGCTTCCGCCTCGGCGGCCGGGAAGCCAGGGACGATGCGGTCGACCAGCGTGTTGCAGAAAACGTTGTGGTTCTTCACCCAGGCGATGAAATCGGCCGGCAGTTTCCACGCGTCGGCGAACTTCAGCACGTATTGCTTCAGCTTGGAGCCATTCGCTTCGATCAGTTCGCACGGCAGGAAAACGAGCCCCGATTCCGGCGAGCCGTTAAACGCTTTGAAGCGGGCCAACAAGAGCGCCGTCACCTTGGCCGGGAAATTCGCCGGGCACTTGCCCTCGACGAGGCTTTCCTCGACGTACGCGATGCCGGCCTCCGTCGTGTTGGAAACGACAAAGCGTAACGCCGGATCGCGCATCGTCGCCAGCATCGTGTCCCATTCGGCATATGGATTGACCGTATTCTTGACGCAACTCACCAGCCGCTTCGACTGCACCTGCTGGCCATTCTGCACGCCACGCAGCAGCACCGTGAACAATTGGTCCTGCGCCTTCATCAACCCGGCGACGCCACGTTCAAGCGGCTGCACCATGGTTACTTCGCCGTTCATGAGTCCGGCGCCATTGGCTACGTCCACCATCCAGTCGACGAACGCGCGCAGGAAATTGCCGTCACCGATCTGCAGGATGCGCGTCGGCTTCAGCGACGACGGCGCCGCCGATTCGACGGCGAGTTGGCCTTCGGCAAGGCAGGCTCTATTCAGAGTTTTCATTGAGACCTCTCCAAGGTTCTTGCTTGTAACAGAAAGGAAAAGGGCGCCAGTCGATCCGATCGGAGACCGCAACCCGAAAACCGACGCAGAAAGTGCGATGGCATCAGGCCGCGAATATCCTATTTGTCCGACCCCCTGTCCAATGCCTATTCAACATGCACATATGCAAGGCCCGCATGGCGGGAAATGATGCGCATGAAGCGTCGCCTCCCTCCCGCGAGCAGTCAGGAAGCGGGGTCACCCAAGGGCGACGCCCGGCACCTGCACTACGACGCTGCTCACAGAACGCACGTCACTTTCAGATACCGCTCCGGATGCGCCGCGATATCAGCCACCGTTGCCGGCGTCTCGTCGAGCGACACCGTCTTGGTCAGAAGCGCGGCCACGTTGACCTTGCCCTCGGCGATCAGCTGCAGGCTCTCCGGGAACTGCCCGACGCTGTTGCGCGAACCGCGGACGGTGAGTTCTTTCTTGGTGAACAGTGCGGTCGGCAGCGGGATGTCGGCTTTCGGCCACCCCACCAACGATATGTGTCCAGCATAAGACACATAGTCGATCGCGCCACGAATCGCGCGCGCATCGCCCGACGCTTCGATCACCACTTCGGCCATGCGTCCCTGCGTGATGCTGTGAATCTCGGCGACGGCATCGCTCGACGTTGGGTTGATCGTATGCGCAACGCCAAGCGAACGCGCGAGTGCGAGACGCTCGTCGACCGGATCGACCACGATCGGTATTGCCCCGAAGGTCAGCGCATATTGCGCCGCCAGGAGGCCGATCTGCCCGGCGCCGGTAACCACCACATGCTGCCCCGCTTTTGTCTCCGATTGCTTGATCGCATGCATGGCTATGACAAGCGGCTCGGCCATGGGTACGAGATTCCACGGAATACCAGCTGGCACTTTATGTACCAGGTGGCGGGGATGCGAGATGAACTCCGCCATACCACCTTCGATATGCACGCCACGCACCGTCAGGTTTTCGCAGCAATTGGTATGGCCAATCGAGCACGGATAGCATTTGCCGCAATAGACGTATGGCTCGATGATGACGCGATCGCCCGGCATGAACTCCACCTCATCATCCGGCACTTCGACCACCTCGCCGGCTATTTCATGGCCGATGATCCGCGGATAGGACACGAGCGGATTGACGCCCTTGTACGCACCGATGTCAGACCCGCAGATCCCCGCGCTGCGAACCTTGATCAGTATCTGGTCTTTCTCGCGCTTCTGTTCCGGAATTTCCACCAGCGATATGTCGCCGGGCTGTTTCAAACAAACGGATTTCATGCTTTCTCCAGTTCAATCACATGGGTACCCAATTGGCGAGAACGAGCGAAAGGGGTGGGTAATACGTGGTGACCGCCAGCGTCACGCCGAGCGCAACATAGAACGGAACGATCTCTTTCATGTATTCGTCAATCTTGACGCCTGTTAAATTGCAGGTGAGGAACATCGTCGTGCCGAACGGCGGCGTAATGGCGCCGATCGAGAGATTGAAGATCATCATGATCCCGAAATGCACGGGGTCGATCCCCAGCGCCTGAACCGTCGGCATGAGCAGCGGAGTCAAAACAATGATGGCGGCATTCCCGTCGAGGAACATGCCCACGACGATCAGCAACACGTTGACGATCAGAAGGAAGACGGTCGGGCTCGTGGATATTCCCATCAGCAACTCCGTCGCTTCCGCCGCCACACCTTCCCAGGTCAGTATCCAGGCGAAGCCGGCTGATGCCATGAGGATCAGCATGATGGAGCCGTTGGCACGCGCCGATTCGGCGAGCGCGGTCTTCACGTCCTTCCACGTTGTCTCCTTATAGGCGAAGCCGACAGCCAGCGCGTAGATGCAGGTGACGGCCCCGGCTTCGGTCGGCGTGAAAATGCCGTAGCGTATGCCGCCGAGGATCAGGACCATCAGCATCAAGCCCCAGAACGCTTCAAGCGAAGCCTTACCCATTTCTTTGAGGCTCGCCATTTTCGGCCGAGTCGCCTTGTAACCGCGCTTGCGCGCGACGTAGTCGACCGCCACCATCAGCAGCAAGGTGCACAGGATTCCAGGCCCCATGCCGCCCATGAACAGCTTGCCAATCGAGGTGTCGGAAACGAACCCGTAGATGATGAGGCCGATGCCCGGCGGCAGAATCGGACCAAGCAAGGCCGAAGCGGAGGTCAGGGCCGCCGCGAACGGACGGCTGTAGCCGTTCTTGCTCATTTCGGGCACGAGCACTTTGCAGATCATCGCAGCATCGGCCAGCCCCGCGCCCGACGGCCCGCCAATCAATGCACCCAGCACGACATTGGTCTGCGCAAGGCCACCGCGCATATGCCCCGACAGGGCATCAGCGAGAACGAGGAGCCGATTCGTGATCCCGGTGTAATTGAGGACCGAACCGAGCATCATGAAGAACGGTATGGCAAGCAACGGCAGATTATCCGCGCCACCGATCATTCGTTGCACCACCATCACGGCCGACATATCCTGGGCGATGAAGAAGTAAGCAAAAGTCGCGGCGCAGATGGCAAAGGCCACCGGAACGTTGATGGCAAACAATGCCAACATAACCAGGAAGGCAATCAGAACACTCATTGCGCGGACTCCTCAGCATCATCATCTAGATTGGTTGTATTTTTCTTGCCGCGCAGGCTGTTCCAGAACATCCGGCCGTAGTACAGAAGCATCAACGAGCAGGAAACGGGAATCGACGCATCGACATAGCTGTACGGGATCCCGAGGATCGGCGTGAGCTTGGTTTGTCCTTTGATGGTCAGTACGACGCCGAACCAGATGAGAAGGCAAAGCGTAATGAGAACGACCAGGTCGCCGATAATACTGATCGAACGTTGCAAGTTGCGCGGAAAGCGGCGAACCAGCACGTCGATCGAGCAATGCCCTTCGACGTGGATGACGGCCGAGGCGCCGAGCATCGTCAGCCATACAAAAGTAAAGACCGTCACTTCTTCGACCCAGCCCCATGGCTTGCCGACGACATAACGCATGAACACGTTGGCACAGGCGAGCAGAATGATGAACGCCATGGCCAGCATGCCGAAGAAGTTGTCGACCCTTCGGACAAAATCGTAAAACGCGTGAAAGACCTTCATAGGATCCACCTGTATCGGGCACAGCCGCCCTTGACCTCGCGGACGAGACCACCCCTGACTGCCAAGAAAAGAAAACCGACGGGCGCCAGACCCGGCGCCCGCGCGTCCGTAGTTACTTAGATCCGATGATCGAGTAAACCTTGTTCATGACCTCCGGCGGGAATTCCTTGTTGAAGCGATTCGGGAAATCCTTCATTGCGGCCTTGAACGCGGCGCGGTCCACTTCGACAACTTTCACGCCGGCGGCTTCCATCTTCTTCACGGCGTCCTTGTCGGCGATCTCGTTCTCCTTGTCGAGGAACTTGCCGGCTTCTTCGCCCGTCTCTTTGAGCATCTGGACGATCTCGGGCGGGAGCTTCTTGATGAAGCTGGTGCCGGCGATCCAGGAGGACAGATTGACCTGGTGGCGGGTCATCAACAGGTACTTGGCGCCTTCGAACATCTTGCCGCCATAAAGCACCGGAATCGGGTTTTCGGCACCGTTGATCACGCCCTGCATCAGCGCGGGATAGGCTTCAGCCAGCGGCATCGGCGTCGCCGTAGCGCCCATGGCGTTCATCATTTCGTTGGAGAGACGGATGTTCGGCACGCGGATCTTCAGACCCTTCAGGTCTTCCGGCTTGGTCGCTGGTTTGGTGGCGAGCATGTTGCGCACACCGTAGATCCACTTGCTATGCACAATGTAAAGGCCCTTGGCCTCGAGCTGCTTGGAAAGGTCCTTGAACAGATCGCTGTCGACCAGTTTGAAGAGCTGTTCCTTGTTGTCGTAGATGTAGGGCAGATAGGTCACGCCAAAAGCCGGCACGTAATCCATCAGGAAGCCGCCATCAGAGATCGTGATCACGTTCGATCCGATCGTCAGTTGCTCGGTGACGTCCTTCTGCGAGCCGAGCATTGAGCTCGGGAAATACTGGAATTCGACTTGCCCCTTGCTACGTTCCTTCATCAGCCGGCCCCACTCGCGCACCGCCTTGTCGTTGGGCTCACCGACGTTGTTGCCGTAGGCAATCTTGATCTTGATTGTCTCCGCGGCAACGGCGCCACCCGCGGCTACGCACATGGCTGCGCCCACCGCTGCAACCATCAGCTTCTTACTGATCTTTGAGAACATAAGTCATCCCTCTCTTAGTGTTTTGACCCCACGGCACAATGCCGGAGGCACGTCGAAGCCGCACCGATAAACGGGAAGCCTCCTGGACCAATGAGAGCAAAGCCCGTGCCATTTCTATCTCATTGTTTTTATTACCCTCGCCTCTCGCGACATTTCATATCTGAAACATGTGTAATTTCAATTGTGAAATCCTTGTTACACTCGCAACATCTCGTTACTCGCCGTCACCATGCGCCCTATCCTCCTCTTGAGCCCCATGCGCAGCATTGCGGACATAGCCCCCCAGATTGCGCGCGACATGGGGATCAACATCCACGTCGTCGTATCGGACGACGCCAACGCGGTCGAACAGGTTCTTCGCTATCCCGAGGTGGAAGTTGTCGTTACGCGGGGCGGACTGGCCCAACGCGTACGCGCAATACCGGGGATCAGCGTCGTCGAAATCTCGATGTCGCTCAACGAATTGCTCGGCATCCTGAGCGAATTAACGAGTCAAGGTCACAAGCGAATCGGTATCGTCAGCCGGGGCAACCTATTCAGTGGAGCGGCCGGCACCTTCCGCATCATGGACGCCGAGGTCAGTATCCGGCCCCGCGATGATGAAGAAGCAATCGCAGCCACTGTCAGGGAACAGGTCAGCGAGGGGTTCGAAGCGATCATCGGTTGTCGGGTTGCCTATAAGACAGCATGCGAATTAGGCATCAAGGCCGTATTCCTTGAAAGCGGCCCTGTGTCGATCAAGGCCGCGCTTCAGGAAGCCGTGCGCCTGCTCGAAGCCAAAGAGCGCGAAAAGCTGCAGGCGGCGCAACTAACCGCCATCATCGACAACATCGATGAAGCCGTCATAGCCGTTACGCCGGAAAATGAAGTGAGCTTCTTCAACCGCCATGCAAAACGGCTTTGTTCGACAGGACCGGCTTCTCCGCCAGACTTTGCGCATGCGTTGGCTGTCTTTGACTCGGGAGAAAAGGAGCAGATTGCGACGATTAACGGCAACAACGTGTTCGCACGCAGCATCCCGCTCGAATTCGACCATACAGCACGAGGCAAAGTGGTTACGTTGCACGAAGTCGCGCGAATTCAAGCGTCGGAGACGAAAATCCGGTCCTCTTTCTACCAGAAGGGGTTGTACGCGCGTTACCACTTCAAGGATGTGATCGGCGAATCCGAAATCATGAGGCAGGTACTCACCCGCGCGAAGACGTTCGCCGGGCATGACTCGAATCTGCTGATTTACGGTGAAACCGGGACGGGTAAAGAAGTCTTCGCGCAGAGCATTCACAACCAGAGCAAGCGCCGCAAGGGCCCGTTCGTTTCGGTCAACATCGCATCCATTCCTCCGACGCTTCTGGAAAGCGAGCTTTTCGGCTATGTCGACGGCGCCTTCACCGGCGCGCGTAAGGGTGGCAAGCCCGGGTTGTTCGAGTTGGCCCACGAGGGCACGCTTTTCCTCGATGAAATCGGTGAAATGGCCCCGGAGATCCAGAGCCGTTTGCTGCGCGTGCTTCAGGAACGGGAAATCATGCGTATCGGTGACGACAAAATCATCCCGGTCGACGTGCGCATCATTTCCGCGACCAATCGCGACCTCTTCAAACAAACGCTTTCTGGCGGCTTCCGTCAGGACCTCTATTACCGCATCCACGTCGTCGGGCTGCGCATCCCGCCGCTAAGGGCTCGTAGCGAGGACGTTCCCCGAATCTTCGAACACTACCTGCAACGTTTCGCCGGGCAGGCTGGACACAACCCAGGACTCACGTCCGCCGCCAGGGACTTCCTAAAGACGTACTCATGGCCAGGCAATATCCGCCAATTGAGAAACGTCGCCGAGGTCGTTGCCTATAGCGAAACCGAGCTAGTAGATACCTCGCACATCGTGGAAGCTCTTGGCGAACAGGAGCACGCATCGACGACTTCCGGACTCCTCACCATCCCCGACAGCGGCTCGCTAAAGCAAATGGAGTCGGAGATCATCCGTAATATGCTTGCGCGGCACAGCGCCGACGAGGTCTGCACGCGCCTCGGCATCAGCCGCGTCACCTTATGGCGCAAGATGAAAAACCTTCCGATCGACATGACGCGTCACTAGCCATGCGATAACGGGACGTGGCCGCCATGGGCTGCACCGCAGCTGACAGCACCCGCATGTTCTGGTTGTCACGCATGACGGTCGGCCCTCTTCAGTCTACTGCGAGAAGGCGTTACGCCCCCCGCTCCAGGCGGCACCGAAAGTCGGCCTCCGTCGCTACAGCTTCCGCGCCATCTCCTGCAATTGGTTCAGGCGGCCCACCAGGTCGTTGAGCACGACAATGCCTTGCGTCAACTGGTCGGTGTTCTTCAGATTCCCCGACAAGTGCTCGTGTTCGCGCGCCGCATCGGAGGCCATCACCTGTACCTGTTTCGCCGCTTCTTCGCTGGCGGCGATTAGCCGGTTCATCGATTCGAGCGTCGTATCGGCCGTCTGGCGAATCGAAGAAATCGTCGTCACCGCCTGCTGGATGCTCGAGCCCGTCCGTTCCGCCTGATCTTTGGCCGCTTGTGCCAGCTTGCGCACTTCGTCCGCCACGACCGCGAAGCCGCGCCCCGCTTCGCCCGCCCGAGCGGCTTCGATCGCGGCATTGAGCGCCAACAGGTTGGTCTGGTCTGCAATCTGCCCGATGCCGCCCGTGATCCCGCTGATGTCCTTGGAGAGCCGTTCCAGGTCGTCGAGCCCGCTGCCCAGGTTGATCTGGGACGATTGCGATTGCTTCGCCGTCCCGCCGACGTTGCCGATCAAATCCAATGCCTTGAGCATGCTCCCCGATTGTTGTTTGAACCCTTCGGCCAGCGCCGGCAGCACGTCGATGACCGGCTGGATCGTGCGCTCGTAATCGACCACGCGGTCGACCATCCCACGTTGCATCTCGCTCAGCGTCTCCCAACGACGTAGCGAGCGTTGCGAGTAATGCGAGGCGAACGACGAGTAATGCACGGGAAAGGCGTCCATGAAGGCGTCCGCGTAACCCGGGCCTTCGGAAAAGAACACGAGGGCCGACAACGTCTGGTTGATGGGGATGCCGAGCACTTCACCGAACGACGAATAACCCGCCGCCGGCATACCCCTGAAGAACTCCGCTTTCCCGAGCGCACCGCCGTTGCCCAGACGCCGAAGAATGCAGTCATTGAGCAAGATCGCGATCGGCGCGCCGTGAGAGGCGGCGAACGTTCGCCATTCGTTTTGCGTCGTTTCAATGAAGTCGGTCTGCCGCAGCAGGTGCAGCCGATCGCCGAACTCGATATCACAGAAGAAAGCCGTGTGGTCTTCTTCGATCGCCGCTACTGAACGGATGAACATTTCTTTGCCGACCTGCACCCCGAAGGTGTGCCCCTGCAATCGCCCCGCAACTTCGCCCGCGGAGCAGCCGAAATGTTGCGCCAGCGCATCGATGAAACGAATCGTCGTTCCGTCCTTGGCGAAAACGGTACGCACGTGGCGCAGGACGGGGTCGGCATCGGCAACCAGCCAGTTTGCCTGTACCGGCTGGAAATTCTGAGTCTTGAACGGTGAAAAACGCACACCGGGCCGTACCTTGCAGAAAATCAGTACGGCGTGGCCGCTCAGCGTTTGCCCGCGAGCGTGGATGTAGGTTCCAGAAAAGTCCGTTTTGCCCCCTGCACTACCACCGATCGCGAGACAAGGAAAACGCCCTGACTCGTAATAGGCGCGCATCAGGAAGCCTTCGGACGCGCTCAAACCATCGATGAACACAAGGCAGAACGTATCCTGCGCGTTGATCTTCATCGTTGGCCGAACGCGCTCAAGTTCGGCGGCGACGGCGCGCACCCGTTCGGCGACAGTCTTGCCTTCCTTGGGCTTCAGATCGACGGCAAAAACTTCCGTACTTGCAATCAACTCGCCGCCAAGCTGGAGATAACTGCCTTCGCGGTCCTTTGCGTCGGCGCCGCAGTACGTCGACCCACCCTCTGCGCGACTGCATAGCGCGCCGGACGATGAAACGGCTACAAAGGAAGGCGACGAGGCCCCTTTCCCGGCCACGGCCATGGCAAGGCGATCGGCCGTCGCTGTGAAGTTGGCGTACGGCGGCACGAACGCTACGAACAGCCCGCCATCGAGGACATCTACGGCCGCCGGTGCTTCTGCATCGAAACGTCCGGAAACCGCCGTCCGGGCACTCTTCTGCTCGGTCGCCTGGCCTTTTCTGGAAAGAAACGAGAACATGACGAGCCTCCCCATGAGACAAGAAGAATAGCTATATGGGCCATTCTAGACACGGATCGTCAGGGTGGAAGTTGTTTCGTTTGGGGGCTGGTACCGCTGTCACGATACGTGACAGTTTGCGCCGCACAAGCGTCCCTGCTGCTTTCACGGCAACACCCCTTCCCACGAAAAGCGTAACGATCGCCGAAAATCGGGCCTCGATTTGATTCCACGAGCCATTACCGTCGGCATTGGGCCCCAGGGCAAAAGCCGACGGAGTCGGCAACACGCAGCCCCAAGTAGTTTCCAGCAGAGAGCTGTTGTATTACGTGTCCACACGACGATAATGCGGGCATAATGCGTGCACTGTTCGATTAAGCGGCATTGCCGCCCGAAAGCTCCACCGATGAGCAAGGCGTATCCGGGTTATGCCAAATTGATCGCGCAGCTCGAGGAGTCTCAGCATCTTTCAGCGGTTCGGCGCGGGTTCCTGCTCTTGCTTCCGCTCGTCATGATTGGGGCGGTATCGCTTGTGCTCGGAAACCTCGCGCTGCCCGAGAGCCTGATAAGGGGTCCGCTGCACGCGTGGCAGGGCGTGTTCCTGCATGCAGGTGACGCGGTATTCGGCCTCGTTTCGCTCTGTCTGACGATGACCGTCAGCCATTCGCTTGCCGCTCAGCGACAGACCGATTGCTGCCACGACGTGCAGCCGATGATGCCGGCAATCGTTGCCTTGCTCTGTTTCCTGGTACTCGTCGCGCCGTTCGACGGCAATTCGGAAGGCAGTCTCTTCGGACCACACTTCGTCTTTCCTTCGTTGCTGGTCGCCATCGGCGCCACTGAAATATTCCTTCGGCTCGCGGCCGGCCGACGTTCCCGTTGGGGATGGATCGCACACGATGCCGACCCGATTTTTCCCGGCATCCTGCATTCGTTCTTCCCGGCATTTTTCACGATCGGCGTTTTTCTTATCGCGCGGCTGATTCTAGGGCTGGCCGACAAACCCCTGATGACGCTCTTCGAAAATATGTTGTTAGCGCTGTTCGATCCCCTGCAGTCCGGACTCGCGCGCGCGCTGCTTTTCAACTTTATCAGTCAGTTGCTTTGGTTCGTCGGCATCCACGGCAATAATGTTCTGGCGCCAATCGAACAGCACTACTTCCAGACGGCCGAAATGGCCAACGCAGCCGTTCTCGCGACAGGAGGGCAGCCGGTCGAGGTTTTCACCAAGTCGTTTCTCGATATCTATGTCTTTATGGGAGGATCGGGTACGTCGCTCGCATTGCTGGTCGCCATCTTCATTCATTGGCGGGGAAGCAACCAGAATCGGCTCGCCCGTGTCGGCCTCGCTCCTGCCCTGTTCAACGTCAGCGAATTGGCCGTCTTCGGCCTTCCCGTAATTTTCAACCCGGCGTTCCTGCTGCCTTTCATCGTGACGCCGCTTGCCCTGACCATCATCAGCTATTTCGCTTGTGCGTCGGGCTGGATCCCTGTGGTACGCGAATCTCTGAACTGGACGACGCCGTTCGGAATCGGCGGTTACCTTGCTGCGCAGTCGTGGCATGGCGCGATCTTGCAGTTCTTCAACCTGTTTGTCGGCGTGCTCATTTATTCGCCTTTCGTGCGGGCCGCGCAAAAACACACGTTCAAGGAACGGCGGCGCGATTTTCAGCGCTTGCTCGACGCTCTGGAGGAATCCTGCCTCAATCAGCATTCGGGCATCCTCGAACGCCGCGATCCCGTCGGATCGCAGGCGCGGCGATTAGCGAACGATTTGCGGTACGCCGTTTCGCGCGGTGAAATACAGCTCATGTATCAACCGCAGGTTGACCAACGAGGAAGCGTCGTCGGGCTGGAAGCGCTGCTACGCTGGGAATACGGCGCCTTCGGCCGCATTCCTCCGAATATCGTCATCGCGCTCGCCGAGGAAGCCAACCTGATCTGCCGGCTCGGCGACTGGGTCATCGACGAAGCATGTGGGCAGCTGCGGCAATGGCGCTCCGAGGGCGTCGCGCGCGGCGTCGTCATGTCGATCAACATATCGCCGACCCAGCTCAATGAACCCGGGTTCGCCGATCGCGTCCTTCTGATCCTCTCGCGCCACGCATTGCCGGCCGGGGCGATCGAACTCGAGATCACCGAGAGCCGCACCATCGCCCACAACGAGACGACCGCTCAGACACTTGAGCAGTTGGCGCGAAGCGGAATTCGACTGGCAATCGACGACTTCGGGATGGGCTACAGTTCGCTGCTCTACATGCGCCGGTTCGTCATCCACGGCATCAAGCTCGACGGCTCTCTAACACGCGAGGTCCAGAGCAACCCGAGCTGCCAGGAAATCATCCGCACCATCGCCCATCTCTGTCGCAAAAAAAACATCCGGATCATCGCCGAGTTCGTCGAAAACGAAGAGCAGCGTACGTTGCTCGAAGCGCTCGGTTGTTCCGAGTTTCAGGGGTTCCTCTTCAGCAAACCGCTGCCGCCGGCCGAATGCGCCGATTTCGTTCGATCCCGCCGTTCGCAGGCGGTGAGCAAGGCCAGGCAAGGCACCAACGCAGCGAACCAGCGAAGACTCGGCGGTTATCGCGGCGATGGGCTGCGAATCTCAGCCGACCCGATCAGTAGCCGCGCGTAGATTGCGCATTACGGAAACTCTCACCATGCTCCTCGATCAACCAGCCAACGTTTCCTTAGAAGATCTGGAGAAAATCGTCCGTCCGCTGCGCGCAGCGGAGCGAGTCGCGATCATGTCCGGCGCCGGGCTTTCGGCGGAGAGCGGCATCCCGACCTTTCGCGACACCGGAAACGGCTTATGGGCGGACGTCGATCCGATGGCCGTGGCCAGCATCGACGGGTTCTACCGCGACCCGGCAAAGGTATGGGCCTGGCACAACGACCTTCGTTCCCGGCTCGCCGGAGCGACACCCAATGCCGGTCACCGATGCATCGCGGAACTCGAAGCGCTGCTTGCGCCCGCCGAGGTTCTCGTCATCACACAGAATATCGACGGCTTCCACCAAGAAGCGGGCAGCCATTCGGTGCTCGAACTGCACGGCACGGTGAAGCGTATCCGTTGCCATCGGCAGTGCGGTTTCGCGGCGCCATGGGAAGATGTCATTCCGGAACGCTGCCCCTCTTGCGGCGCGCTCGTACGCCCGGACATCGTCTGGTTCGGTGAGGCGCTGGATAGCGAGACCCTGGAACGTGCGGCGGACGCAGCCCTTGCCGCCGACGTTTTCTTCGTCATCGGCACGTCCGGCGTCGTGCAACCGGCGGCGGGCCTCGCCGTGCTGGCCAAGGATGCCGGCGCGCTGGTCGTTGAAGTCAATCCCGGCGAGACGAACCTGACGGAATTCGCCGACTACTCAGCGCGGACGTCAGCGTCGGAGTTCCTCGTCGCCTTGTGCCGCGCCCTGCGTTCCGCTTGCTGATCGTAAGGAACTCGCCTTCCGTTCAGACGAGGCCGAGGCTTTCGTCGACGCCCAGATGGACGTTCATCGATTGCACGGCCGCACCCGAAGCCCCTTTGCCGAGGTTGTCGAGACGCGCGACGACGAGCATGCGTTCGGCGGTGCCGAACACGAACAGGTCGACGCGGTTGGTGTCGTTGTTCGCTTCGACATTGAAAAAACCGCCCTCCGTGTTGGCTTCGAGGTCAGTCGGCGCGACGCGGATGAAAGCTTCCCCCGCGTAATAGTCGGCAAGAATCTTCTGCACGTCGGCCGGTGTCGCGGTGCGCGCGAACTGCTTCGGATGCAGGAAGGCCGTAACGGCGAGGCCTTTGTAGAACGGACCGACAATCGGCTGGAAGATCGGGGCGACGGAAAGCCCGGCGTACGTCTGCATCTCCGGCAAGTGTTTGTGCGTGAGGCCAAGGGCATACGGACGCGGCGCGTCGATGCGTTGCGGGCTCCGGTAGTGCTCGATCATCTTCTTGCCGCCGCCGGAAAAACCGGTAATCGAATTGGCGGCGACTTGCGTGTCCGCCGGCAGCAGACCGGAAGCGACAAGCGGGCGGAGCGCGAGAATGAAAGCCGTCGCGTGGCACCCCGGATTCGCGATGCGCTTGCTGGCCCGAATTTTCGCCCGCTGATCCTTCGCCAGTTCTGGCAGCCCGAAGGTCCAGGACGGATTGACGCGATGCGCGGTCGACGCGTCGATGACGCAGGTGTTCGGGTTATCGACGAGCCTCACCGACTCCTTGGCCGCCTCGTCCGGCAAGCACAGGAACGTCACGTCGGAAGCATTGATCAACCGCCGGCGTTCGCCCAAATCCTTGCGCTTGTCGGCGTCGATCTTCAACACCTCGATATCGACCCGCTTCGCGAGGTATTCGTTGATCTGAAGGCCCGTCGTGCCTTCCTGCCCATCCACAAAAACTTTGTACGCCATGGCAAACCCGCATTGGAAAGTTGTCTATTGAACGATTCTCTCATACCCAGGCGTTCCGGGAAGCCGAAGGGCTGAGGAGGAGGCGAAACCTCGCCGAATCTGTCGGAAAAAGGCCGCATTCCAGGCCAGAAATGAAAAACCCGCCGACGAATCAGCGGGTTTTCGTGTTCTTGGTGGTGATGGGCAGAATTGAACTGCCGACCTATGGGTTATGAATCCATCGCTCTAACCAACTGAGCTACATCACCAGTAGGGCGCGGAATTATAGGGTTGGGTCAGGGGGTGGGTCAAGCACCCCCTTGCCCACAAGGCAGGAAAGCTTGTCTATAATGGCGCCATGCCGATACCAGCCTCTCTCGTTGCTTCGATCGTCAGCGCGATCATCGAAACCGCCACCCAAGGAGCGGGCACGACGGCTGCTCAGTACGATACGTATATTGCGACACGGCAACTGCCGCCGGAAGCCAAGACGGGCACGATGAATCCGCCCAAAGGCGACGGCTCAATCGTGATCGACAACAAATCGTGGCGCCTGGCACCCGGTGTGCAGTTTCGGAGCCAGCAGAACCTGATCGTCATGCCGATGACGATTCAGGAGACCAAGAAGGTCGTTTATCTCACCGACATGTCTGGAGCCGTTTTCCGCGTCTGGATGCTCAATCCCACCGAAGTTTCGGCGCTTCAATAAAACTGATCTAGCTACATGGCAAAGAAATTGTTCATCCGCACCTTCGGGTGCCAGATGAACGAGTACGATTCGGACAAGATGGCCGACGTGCTCGCGGCTTCCGAAGAGATCGTCAAGACCGACACTCCCGAAGACGCCGACATCATCCTGTTCAATACCTGCTCGGTGCGCGAGAAAGCCCAGGAGCGCGTTTTCCACGACCTCGGCCGCGTACGTCTGCTGAAGAAGGCCAAGCCGGACCTGGTGATCGGGGTCGGCGGTTGCGTGGCCAGCCAAGAAGGCGCGGCGATCGTTGCCCGCGCGCCGTATGTCGACGTCGTCTTCGGCCCGCAGACGCTACACCGCCTGCCGCAATTGATCGCCGAACGCCGGCGCATCGGGAAGTCGCAGGTTGACGTGTCGTTTCCGGAGATTGAGAAGTTTGACAATCTGCCGCCGGCCAAGGTAGATGGTGCCGCGGCGTTTGTCTCGATCATGGAAGGCTGCAGCAAGTTCTGCTCGTTCTGCATCGTCCCGTACACGCGCGGCGGCGAAGTCTCGCGACCGTTCGACGATGTGCTGACCGAAGTGGCTGGCCTTGCCGCTCAAGGCGTCGGCGAGGTAACGCTGCTCGGACAGAATGTGAACGCCTACCGTGGTGCAATGTCCGGCGAAGAGACAGCCGACCTCGCTCTGTTGATCGAATACATTGCCGAGATTCCCGGCATCGAGCGCATCCGCTATACGACGTCCCACCCGCGAGAGGTTACGCAGCGGTTGATCGACATTTACGCGAAGGTGCCGAAACTGGTGTCCCACCTGCACCTACCCGTGCAATCGGGTTCGGACCGGGTTCTCGCGGCCATGAAGCGCCGTTACACGGCGATCGAGTACAAGAGTCTCGTGCGCAAGCTGCGCGCCGCGCGGCCGGATATCTCACTGTCCTCTGACTTCATCGTCGGTTTCCCCGGCGAAACGGCGGAGGATTTCGAGAAGACGATGAAGCTGATTGATGACGTCGGCTTCGACGCGTCGTTCTCGTTTCTGTACAGCCCACGGCCCGGCACGCCGGCGGCCGAGCTTTCTGACGACACGCCGCGCGAGGTGCATCTGGAGCGCCTAATGCGCCTGCAGCAGCGTATCGAAGAGCTAGCGCAGTCGGTCTCGCAGTCGATGGTGGGAACCGTCCAGCGCGTGCTGGTCGAAGGTTTATCGCGGAAGGACGACAACGAACTTGCCGGACGTACGGACAATAACCGCGTCGTTAATTTCGACGGTGGCTCCGCCAACAGCCACCGCCTCATCCATCGTTTCATCGACGTCCGCATCACTGGCGCCATGCCGCATTCGCTGCGCGGCGAAATCGTGATCAAGGAAGAATGAACGCCAAATCCACGGGCACTCCCCGCGGCGTCGAGCTCCTGCTCTCGCCGGTTGATAATACGCAGCTCGCCAACCTGTGCGGCGTGCTCGACGAGAACCTGCGCCAGATCGAAACAGCGCTCGATGTATCGATCGCTCGCCGCGGAGAACGCTTTACCCTGCGCGGCGAGCGCGAACAGACCTCCCGCGCCTCCGAAGCGTTGCAGATGTTTTACGCCCAGGCGAAGGAACCGTTGTCGGTCGACGAAATTCAGCTCGGCCTGATCGAACTGATCAACCGCCCAGGACGCAAGGAAACGCCATCCGTCGCGCTATCGCCGGCGCTGATGACGCGCAAGACGGAACTGCACGGGCGCACGCCGCGACAGGTCGAGTACCTCAAGAACATCCAGGAACACGACATCACCTTCGGTACCGGACCGGCCGGCACTGGCAAGACCTATCTCGCCGTAGCGTCTGCCGTCGACGCCTTCGAGCGCGAACTGGTGCAGCGCATCGTGCTAACCCGCCCCGCCGTCGAAGCGGGCGAGCGGCTGGGTTTCCTGCCCGGCGATCTGGCGCAGAAAGTCGACCCGTACCTGCGACCGCTGTACGACGCGCTCTATGACCTGATGGGTTTCGACAAGGTTGGCAAGCTCTTCGAACGCGGTGCGATCGAGATCGCCCCACTCGCTTATATGCGCGGACGCACGCTCAACCACGCCTTCATCATTCTCGACGAAGCGCAGAACACGACGCCCGAGCAGATGAAGATGTTCCTCACCCGCATCGGCATCGGCGCTAAGGCGGTGGTGACCGGCGACGTGACGCAGATCGATTTGCAGCGCGGGCAGAAGAGCGGCCTGATCGAAGCGCGGCTGATTCTCAAGGACGTGCGCGGAATCGCCTTTTCCGAGTTCCAGAAGGAAGACGTGGTTCGCCATCCGCTCGTCGCGCGCATTGTTTCGGCATACGAAGCGCATACCGCGGCACTTGAGAGTGGTAGTGACAAATGATCAGCCGTCGCCTTGACCTGTCGGTGCAGTACGCGAGCCATGCCGACCTGCCGGCGCGCCCGCAGATTCGCGCCTGGACGCGTGCGGCGCTCGATGTCGACGGTCCGCGCGGCGGGCAGATCACCGTGCGTTTCGTCGATGCCGAAGAAGGACAGCAGCTGAATCGCGACTATCGCGGCAAGGACTATGCGACCAACGTGCTCTCCTTCCCCTACGACGCCGAGCCGGTGGTCCGAGGCGATCTCTTGGTCTGCGCGCCGGTTGTCGAACGCGAAGCGGCCGAGCAAGGTAAACCGTTGGAAGCCCACTACGCGCACCTCATCGTTCACGGCGTGTTGCATCTGCAGGGCTACGATCATGAACTTGGCGCGGAACACGCTCGCGTCATGGAAGATCACGAGCGCCGCATCCTGACCGCGCTGGGCTACGCTGACCCTTATTCGGCGGATCAGGAGTAAGGGGCCACGAATCCCGCTTTGCCGCCCGATCCTCCGTCTTTGTACTAACCTGCCTTAATGGAAACCGACAGACCAAGCTTTTTTGAACGCCTCTCTTCCCTTCTCCTGCGCGAACCCGAGGACCGGGAGCAACTCATCGCTCTACTGCACTCGGCTCACGAGCGCAATCTGCTCGACGCGGACGCGCTGTCGATCACCGAAGGCGCACTTGCCGCCTCTGAAGTCAGTGTCCGCGACGTCATGGTGCCGCGGGCAAAAATGGAAGTCGTCTCGATCGACGATCCGCTCGAAGACATCGTCGCTTACGTAAATGAAACCGGCCACTCGCGCTTTCCGGTCATCGATGGAGATCGCGAAAACATCATCGGCATCCTGCTCGCCAAGGATCTCCTGCGTATCCAGTCGGAGGACCGGTTCCGCCTGCGCGAATGGCTGCGCCCAGCGGTTTTCATCCCCGAATCGAAGCGGCTGAATGTCCTTTTGCGCGAGTTTCGCGTTTCGCGCAACCACATGGCGGTCGTCGTCGACGAGTATGCCGGCGTATGCGGGTTGATCACGATCGAAGACGTCCTCGAGCAGATCGTCGGTGATATCGAAGACGAATACGATTTCGATGAAGACGAAGGCAACATCCGCCTCGACCAGACCGGCCGTTACCGCGTCAAGGCTCAGACGGCGATCGAGGATTTCAACGCGGCGTTCGAAACGCACTTTAGCAACGAGGAATGCGATACCGTCGGCGGCTTGATCCTGAATCATCTCGGCCGCGTGCCGAAACGCAACGAAACCGTCGAACTCGGCGGTTTGCTCTTCCGCGTACAGCGCGCCGACAGCCGCCGCCTGTACAGCCTGATCGTCACCATCCTCCCCGCGGCCGATGCAGCGGCCTAAGCTGCATTCAGCCGTACCACTTCTTCTTGCCGGTGGATGCGGCGCGGCCAGCGTCCTTGCTTTTGCCCCCTTTGGCTGGTTTCCGCTGATCGCGATTACGCTCGCTGCTCTTTATGCGCTGCTGATGCGCGATGCCGAGAGCCTGTCCGAGCGTAGGGAAAATCGGCTGACCTTGGCAAAGAAAGGTGCAGCCATAGGTGGCGCGTTCGGCCTCGGGTTCTTTCTCGCCGGGGTGTCTTGGGTCTACGTAAGTCTGAGTGTCTTCGGTGGCATGGCCGCGCCGCTCGCGGGGCTGGCGACTCTTCTGTTCTGCGCCTTTCTCTCGCTTTACCCCGCGCTGGTTGGTGCCGTTTTCGTGCGCTGTCGGCCCCCGGACGCGGTGCAGCGCATAACCCTTTTCGCCGCATTGTGGGCGACGACCGAATGGCTGCGCGGATGGATATTCACGGGGTTTCCGTGGCTCGCGGTAGGCTACGCGCAGACGCCGCCCAGCCCGCTCGCCGGTTACGCACCGATCATTGGAGTCTTCGGCCTCTCGTTCCTAACCGCCGCAACGGCGGCCGCACTTGGCGAGATGACACTTGCCTGGCGTCACAACACAAGGTGCGGAGCCCGTACAACGTACCGTTTCCGCCTGCTCGGCTTGGCCGCTTTCGTCGTCGTTCTATGGGCCGGTGGCGGCGTCCTGCGTGAAGTTCGGTGGACGCATCCTTCAGGGGAACCCGTCACCGTCGCGCTCTTGCAGGGCAATGTCGCGCAGGACCTCAAATGGCGCCCGGAACGGTTCTATGAGTCGTTGCGCACTTATTACGAACTCGCGCGCGACAACCCCGCGCAACTTACGCTGCTTCCGGAAACGGCGCTGCCAGCGTTTCTCGACCAGATCCCGGGCGAGTACATCGAGGCGATGAAGGCACTCGCCGAACGCCCGCGCGGTGATGTGGTGTTCGGCATTCCGGTACGCGACGAATCGGGTTACACCAACTCGGCCGTGAGCATCGGACACTCGGCGCCGCAACGCTACAACAAGGCCCACCTGGTCCCATTCGGGGAGTTTGTCCCGCCGGGGTTCGGCTGGTTCCTCAAACTCGCCAGCATCCCGATGTCGGACTTCACGCCGGGTTCGCTGCCGCAGAGCCCGATGGCTATCGGCGGGCAGCATCTGGCTCTGAACATCTGCTACGAAGACGCCTTCGGCGAAGAGATCATTCGCGCCTTGCCGGAAGCCACGCTACTCGCCAACGTGTCGAATGTCGCCTGGTTCGGCGATTCGTTGGCGCCGCAACAGCATCTGCAGATAGCCCGCCTGCGTGCACTGGAGACAGGCCGCGTCATGCTGCGCGCCACGAACACGGGGATGACGGCGATCATTCTCCCCGATGGCCGCGTAAAGACAGCCCTCGCCCCCTTCACACGCGGCGCTCTGCGCGGCGTTGTTCAAGGGCACACCGGTGCCACACCCTACGTACGTTGGGGTAACTGGTTGGTCGTCGCTTTCGCACTGGTGCTCATCGGGGTTATCCTTCTGCGCGCAAGGGCCCGGTGACCAGACCGGCCACCGCGCGGGCGTTAAACGCCACGCGCCATCTTCCTCATCAGAAAGGAGAAGCACTCATGCCAAGCCAAGCCGATTTTCAACAACTGCTCGCCAAAGCCGGTCTGAAGGTCGTCAACTCGAAGGAGCTTTACCCGGCCCTGCACGCAGAGACCGACGCTGGCTTGCCCATGCTCGTCGTCGAAAACGGGTTGGCGCGTGCGGTGATCGCGCTGCAAGGAGCACACGTCATGGCGTTCCGCCCGACCGGGCAACGCGAGATGCTATGGGTTTCCCCGAAATGCGTGCTCGCGGACGGAATGCCGATCCGCGGCGGAATACCGCTCTGCCTGCCGTGGTTCGGCCCGGGCCCCGATGGCAAGAGCATGCATGGCTTCGCGCGCACCCTCCCGTGGACGCTTTCCGACGCCGAAACCCTGCCCACTGGCGCCACCCGCCTGGTGTTCGAACTCGCGGGCGACGAAACGACGAGCCCGCTGTGGCCCTACGCCTACGCCTTCCGCTTCGAGATGCTGATCGGCGAGGAACTCAAGCTCGATATGACCGTGAATAACCGCAGCGCCCAGACCGCGCCGCTGGCCTTCGCTTTCCACACCTATTTCTCGGTCAGTGATGTCGCCAAAGTGCGCGTGTCCGGGCTCTCGGGCAATACGTACATCGACAAGACCGACAATTTTGCGCGCAAATCGCAGCAGGGCGACGTGACGATCAGCGCCGTCACCGATCGCATCTACCTCGACGTCGCCGACCGGCAAACCGTGGAAGCGCCCGAGGGTCGTTTCCAGATCGACTCGAAGGCGAAGTGCGCCGTGGTCTGGAACGCCTGGTCCAACGACAAGAACGTTCCCGACCTCGGCGAAGGCAACCACGTCGGCTACATCTGCGTTGAACGCGGCGACGTTGCAGAACGTGCGCCGCAATTGGCCGCCGGCGGCCAATACCGCACCGCGATGACGCTCTCGTTCTAGCCCGTTTCAGTTTTCCGCTGTTTCTTGCGCTTCGGCCGCGCCAATAAGTTGGCCAGCCGAACGCCTTGTCTTGAATCGATCCGGCCGGCACCGGTCGCGTGCCTGACAAACACGTCGGTGTAATGCCGCGCGTGGCCTTGCGCTATCTGATCGGCCTCAAAAGCAAGTAAAATCGGCGTTTATTTCTGCTTTTACAAGACCATTCATTCATGCCCACTTTTCAGGATGTCATTCTGCGTCTCCAGAGCTTCTGGGGCAAACAAGGATGCGCGCTGCTGCAGCCTTACGATATCGAAGTCGGCGCCGGGACGTTTCATACGGCGACCTTCCTGCGCGCAATCGGTCCCGAGCCGTGGAATGCCGCTTTCGTCCAGCCGTCCCGCCGGCCGAAGGACGGCCGTTACGGCGAAAACCCGAATCGTCTGCAGCACTATTACCAATATCAGGTCGTCCTGAAGCCCTCGCCCGACAACATCCAGAATCTTTACCTGCAGTCGCTCGAAGCGCTCGGCATCGATCTGAAGGAACACGACGTGCGCTTCGTCGAGGATGACTGGGAATCGCCGACCCTCGGCGCCTGGGGCCTCGGCTGGGAAGTGTGGCTCGATGGCATGGAGGTCACGCAGTTCACCTATTTCCAGGAAGTCGGCTCGCTGACCTGTAAGCCGGTCCTCGGTGAGATCACCTACGGATTGGAACGCCTCGCCATGTATCTGCAGGGCGTCGAAAACGTCTACGACCTCGTGTGGGCCGAAGGCCCCGGTTATCGCCTGACGTACGGCGACGTCTATCACCAGAATGAGGTCGAGCAGTCGAAATACAACTTCGAGTATTCGAATGTCGAGATGCTCTTCCGCCACTTCAGCGACCACGAATCCGAAGCCAAGCGGCTGATGGGCCTCGAACTCGCCCTGCCGGCGTACGAACAGGTCATGAAGTGCTCGCACTGCTTCAATCTGCTCGACGCGCATGGTGCGATCTCGGTCACCGAGCGCGCCGCGTACATTGGCCGCGTGCGTGCTCTTGCGCGCGAAGTCGCCCAGTCCTACTACAACTCCCGCGAAGCGCTCGGTTTCCCGATGTGCAAGAGCGCCGGGGAGGGAAAATAACATGACCACCGCTACCCTTCTTGTCGAACTCCTTACCGAGGAGCTGCCGCCGAAGGCGCTCTCACGGCTCGGCGAAGTCTTCGCTGCCCAGATTCACGCGGGTCTCGCGGCGCGCAAGCTGCTTTCCGCGGGCGCGGCGTTCAAGTGGTTCGCCACGCCACGCCGCCTCGCGATCCAGATCCCCGGAGTCGTCGCCGTAGCGCCGGACGCGAAGGTGACGGAGAAGTTGATGCCGGTCAGCGTTGCACTCGATGCCACCGGCCAGCCGACCCAGGCGTTGCTCAAGAAGCTCGAAGCCAAGGGAATTCCGGCCTCCGAAATCGCCAAGTTCGAAAAGCGCCAGGACGGCAAGGCTGAAGCGCTGTTCTACGAAGCCACCGTGAAAGGCGTTGCGCTCGACGACGTGCTCGCCGATATCGTCGGTGACGCGCTGAAGAAGCTGCCCATTCCGAAAGTAATGCGCTGGGGCGACTCCGATCATCAATTCGTGCGCCCGGTACATGGGCTCGTGTTGTTGCACGGAAGCCGACTCGTGCCGGGCGAAGTCCTCGGCCTGAAGAGCCAGGCGACCACGCTTGGGCACCGGTTTCTGTCGTCGGGCGAGATTGCTCTCAAGGACGCCGACAGCTACACCGAAACGCTCAAGGTAGAAGGCAAGGTGATCGCCGACTTCGCGCAACGCAAGGCGCAAATCGCCGCACAACTCGACGCCAAGGCGGCCGAACTCAAGGCGGCGATCAATCCGTCGGAAGGCTTGCTCGACGAAGTCACCTCGCTCGTCGAATGGCCGGTGGTTTACGTCGGCGAATTCGAGTCCGAGTATCTCGACGTGCCGCAGGAGTGTCTGATCCTGACAATGCAGCAGAATCAGAAGTACTTCCCGCTGCTCGATGCGTCGAAGAAGCTGCTCAACAAATTTCTGATCGTCTCCAACATGCAGGTCGACGATCCGAAGCACATCGTCGGCGGCAACGCCCGCGTCGTACGGCCACGACTCTCCGACGCCCGCTTCTTCTTCAACCAGGACCGCAAGCATGCGCTCGCCTCGCGCCTCGACAAGCTGGGCGGCGTCGTCTATCACAACAAGCTCGGCTCGGTTCTGCAACGTGTCGAACGCTTGGAAGAACTCGCTCAGCGCATCGCCGTCCGGCTCGGTGCGAACGCTTCGCTCGCAGGACGCGCGGCGCAACTCGCCAAGGCGGACCTCGTTACCGACATGGTTGGTGAGTTCCCCGAGTTGCAGGGCATCATGGGCCGCTACTATGCGCTGCACGACGGCGAGGACAAGCAGGTTGCCGACGCCGTCCAGAGCCACTACCAGCCCCGTTTCGCCGGCGACGCACTGCCGCAGGGTGAGATTGCCTGCGCGGCGGCTCTCGCCGACAAGCTTGACGCGCTGGCCGGCTTTTTCGGCATCGGCCAGATCCCGACCGGCGACAAGGACCCATTCGGGCTGCGCCGCGCCGCGCTCGGCGTCCTACGCATTCTGATGGAAACACCGCTGCCGCTCGACCTTGCGGAACTGATCGCCGACGCGCAAGCGGGTTTTGCCGACGGAGTCCTGAAGCAGCCCGTGGCGGAACCGCTGCTCGACTTCATGCTCGACCGTCTGCGCGGCTTGCTCAGAGACGCTGGCCACGCCCAGGATGCCATAGAAGCCGTCCTCGCTCAGCGACCGACGCGCATCGACCGGGTACCGGCGAAGCTGTCAGCCGTCCGCGATTTCCAGGCGCTGCCGGAGGCCGAAGCGCTGGCCGCCGCCAACAAGCGCATCGGCAATATCCTGAAGAAGGCCGAGGGTTCGTTCGGTGCGCCACAGGAATCGCTCTTCAGCGAAGAGGCGGAAAAAGCGCTCAACGCGCGCGTCAAGGAAATTGCGCCGGTCGTGGGCAAGCGCGTAGCGGACGAAGCATATACCGAGGCGCTCAAGGCGCTGGCTTCGGTGCGGGCCGAGGTTGACCTTTTCTTTGACAAGGTGATGGTCAACGTCGATGATTCTGCTGTGCGCGCCAACCGACTCGGATTGCTCAAGGCGCTCTTCGATCAACTCAATGCGGTAGCGGATATCTCGAAGCTCGGCGTATGAAACTCGTCATCCTGGATCGCGACGGCGTCATCAACTACGACTCTGAACACTTCATCAAGAGTCCGGCCGAATGGAAGCCCTTGCCGGGCAGCCTTGAGGCCATCGCCAAACTGACCCAGGCCGGCTATCGCGTCGTGGTCGCCACCAACCAGTCCGGTATCGGGCGTGGCCTGTTCGACATGGACACGCTCAATGCGATGCACGGGAAAATGCACCGGGCGGTGCAGGAACTCGGCGGCCGTATCGAAGCGATTTTCTATTGCCCGCATTCAGCCGACTCGAATTGCAACTGCCGTAAGCCCAAGCCGGGGATGATGGAACGCATCGCCGGCTGCTTCAACATCAGTCTGCTCGGTGTCCCGGCGATCGGTGACTCTCTCCGCGATCTGGAAGCAGCTGTCGCCGTCGGTGCAATGCCGATCCTGGTGCTCACCGGAAAAGGCGAAAAGACGCGGGCGACCGAGGAACTGCCGCCGGACACCCTTGTTTTCGCCGATCTCGCGGCTGCTGTCGAGCATATCCTGAACAAGAAACCATGACGGCGTTCATTCGTTCGACCGTTTTTCTTCTGCTCGCCACCCTGATTACCGCCCCCGCCGGCTTGCTCGTCACGCTGGCGGTCGTCCTCCCGATGTCCTGGCGTTTCCGTATCATCGCCGTCTGGCGCGCCGGCTTCATGGCTCTTTGCAAGTATGTGCTCGGCCTCGACTATCGGGTCATCGGACGCGAGAACATTCCCACCGTCCCGTCGGTCGTCCTCGCGAAGCATCAGTCGGCGTGGGAAACGATCGGGCTACAGGCGATTTTCCCGCCGCTCGTCTTCGTGCTGAAGAAGTCGCTACTTCTGATTCCCTTCCTCGGCTGGGCCTTCGCTGCGATCAAGATGATTTCGATCGACCGCAGTGCCGGCAAGAATGCGCTGCGGCAGGTGGTCAAGCAGGGTCGGGACCGTCTCCGTGCCGGCTACTGGGTTATCGTCTTTCCGGAAGGAACGCGGATGGCGCCCGGCGAAACGCGGCGCTTCAAGAGTGGAGGCTCGCAACTGGCGGTCAGCGCGGCCGTTCCAGCCGTTCCAGTTGCGCACAACGCGGGCGAATTCTGGGCGCGCAACGCCTTCGTCAAGAAGCCCGGGTTGATCACCGTGAGCATCGGCCCGGCCATCGATACCGCCGGGAAAAGCGCTGAAGAAGTGACATTGCTTGCCGAACAATGGATCGAAGGCGAAATGCGCCGCCTCTCACCGCACCGCTACGCTGCCGCAGAGAATGTCGTGGCAACTTGATCTGCCGCTGGCCGAGGAAAAGCCGCTCGCGGCCGACGAATCGCGGCGCACGATTACTCTTGATGACCGCATCGTCCCCTATGTGCTGCGGCGCGCCCGGAGGCGTACGATCGGCTTGACGATCGACCACCGCGGTCTGCGGGTCGGCGCCCCACGCTCCGCCTCGTTTTCCGAAGTCGAATCGCTGATCCGGCAACATGCCGACTGGGTCGCGCAGAAACTGGATGAATGGCGCAGCCGGCGGGTGCCTCAGAAGCTGCGCATCGCCGACGGCGCCCGGCTGCCCTTCCTCGGAGAACCACTCGAGCTTCGCCTCGCGTTCGGGCGCAACAGTGCCTTCTGGAATGAGCACGCCGGCCGCATCCTGACGCTCTGCCTGCGTGATCCGACCGATGCCACGCGTGCCGGCCAGTTGCTCGAAAAGGCGCTGCGAACACGCGCCATGGCGCTCTTCGCCGAGCGCCTCAGTTTTCACGCCCCCAGACTCGGCGTCACCGTACCGAGGCTCTCGTTGACATCGGCACGTACACGATGGGGAAGTTGCAGCCTGAGAACGGGCATCCGGCTCAACTGGCGGCTGATTCACTTTCCGCCGCACGTCATCGACTACGTCGTCGCCCACGAACTCGCGCATCTGCGCGAGATGAACCACGGACCGCGCTTCTGGGCGCTGGTCGGTCGGCTTTTCCCGGACTATCTGGCCGCGCGCAACGAGTTGAAGACGCTCGCGGCACAGTGTCCGCACTGGTAGCCACATTAGGCATTTAGTAGACAGGCCTGCCGGCCTCGGCGGCTTAGGCCGTCCCCACATTCTCCTCGACCGAACGAATCTCGGCTAGAACGGCCGCTTGCGCATCCCGCTCGCGACGGCGTTGTGCGCGCATGGTGAGAATGCTGTAGGCAATAATGCCTGTCGATACGGTGAGGATCAGGATGGTCGCCGCTGCATAGATCGAGGGATTAACGCCTCGCCGCGCGTAGCCGAAGATGACCTGCGGCAAAGTCGTGACGCCGGGCCCGGAAAGGAATTCGGAAATGACCACGTCGTCGAACGAGAGCGTGAAGGTCAGCATCCACGCGGCAACCAGCGACGGCAGGATGTTGGGCAATGTGACCAGGAAGAAAACCTGCAGAGGGCGGCAGCCGAGGTCCATCGCCGCCTCCTCGATCGTCCGGTCCATTTCTCGCAGCCGCGCGGCGACGACGACGGTGGCATACGCCATGCCGAGCAAGGTGTGGCCAAGCACGATCGTCGTTGCGCCGCGCTCCGGCCAGCCAATCGCGTGCTGGACGGCAACCATCAGCAAGAGCAACGAGAGCCCGATGATGACTTCAGGCATGACGAGTGGCGCGCTGACCAGTCCCGAGAATAACGACCGGCCGCGAAAACGTTGATAGCGCACGAGCACGAAGGCGGCGAACGTGCCGAGGATCGTCGACAGCGTGCCGGTGATTACCGCGACTTTGAGCGAGAGGAAGAAGCCGCCGACCAAACGTGAATCGTTGAGCAAGGCCTCATACCAGCGCGTCGAAAAGCCTGTAAATACGGCATCCTGCCGCGTGCTGTTGAAGGAAAAGAGGATCAGGAAAAGCAGCGGCCCATAGAGGAACAGGTAAACGACAAGCAGCCACAGCTTACCGAAATGCGCCTGAAGTAAACGCAAGAGCGCCTGGCTCGAGGAGGTCTTCATATTATTCCTTCCCGGCAGCTTCGCGTTCCGCGCCATAGTGGTTGTAGACGGCCATCGGAACCAGAATGAAGAGGATCATCACCACGGCGAGCGCCGACGCGCGCGGCCAGTTGTTGCTGCTGAACATCTCGTCCCAGACGACACGGCCGATCATGATGTTCTCAGCGCCACCGAGCAGCGACGGGATGACGAACTCGCCGACGCACGGGATGAACACCAGCATCGAACCGGCGATGATCCCGGCCTTGCTCAGCGGTACGGTAATCAGCCAGAACGCCTTCCACGGACTTGCGCCAAGGTCATACGCTGCTTCAAGCAAACGGAAGTCGAGTTTCACGAGCGTCGCGTAAAGCGGCAGGATCATGAACGGGCAGTACACATAGGTCATTCCGACGAGCATCGACACGTCGGAATACAGCAGTTGCAGTGGCTCCTGGATGAAACCCGCCCATACCAGCACATTGTTCACGACCCCCTGGTCCGCCAGGATGCCCTTCCAGGCATAAACCCGCAGCAGGAACGAGGTCCAGAACGGCAGCATGACGAGCATCAGCAGGGCCGGTTGAACGCTCTTCTTCGCGCGCGCGATGAAGTAGGCGAACGGGTAACCGATGACGAGGCATAGGATCGTCGTCAAACAGGCGTACTTGAGCGAGGTCAGGTAGGCTTCAAGATAGATCGTCTGCCCCCATGCCTTGGCGCCGCTGCCCTTGTCCACCTCTTCGAAGATTGAGAGGTAGTTCTGGTACTTGAGCATGATATGCAGTGAGCCGTCTACGGCCTGCATGAGCGGCGCGAAGGGATTCACGCCGTTGCCCATGTCGGTGACACTGATGCGCAGCAGGATCAGGAACGGTACGACAAAAAAGATGAGCAGCCAGACGAAAGGCACACCGATAACGAAACGCCGGCCCGGATGCACGTGCAACCATCGTTGGATATTCATGACGCAGCGTTCCTAGTGCGTGAGTACGACAGGGTCGGCCTCGTCCCACCAAAAAAAGACTCGGTCGTCCCACGTGATGTCGATGTTTTCCAGACGGCTGCCGTTCGGCTCGGTGACGACCACCGTGCGCCCATCCTGCATTTCCACGATGAACGAACTGTAGCTCCCGAAATAACCGATCTCGCGCACCTTGCCGCTGAAGAGATTCACGTTGACGTTCGGGCGGGTCTTCGAAATGTAGATCTTCTCCGGTCGCACGGCGATCGTCAGCGGCATCCCGATCGAACCGCCAATGCCATGATCGATATGCACGACGCCCTGGTCGATCGTAATCTCACTCCGATCATGCTCATCCACGCTGAGCTGACCATCAAACAGGTTGATGTTGCCAATGAAGTCGGCGACGAAGCGGTTGGTCGGGCACTCGTAGATCTCCTGCGGCGTCCCCACCTGTAACACCCGGCCATGACTCATGACGGCAATCCGTGACGCCATCGTCATCGCCTCTTCCTGATCGTGCGTCACCATGACCACCGTAACACCGACGGATTCGATAATGTGCACGAGCTCGAACTGCGTACGTTGCCGCAGTTTCTTGTCGAGCGCACCCAAAGGTTCGTCGAGCAGCAGAAGTTGGGGCTTCTTGGCCAAGCTGCGTGCCAGCGCCACCCGTTGCTGCTGGCCGCCCGATAGCTGATGCGGCTTGCGTTTGGCGTACGCCGTGAGCTGCACAAGTTCGAGCATTTCCTCGACGCGTGTCTTGATCTGCGCGGGCGGCATGCCTTCACGCTTCAACCCGAAAGCGACGTTGTCCCAAATATTAAGGTGAGGAAACAATGCGTACGACTGGAACATCATATTGATCGGCCGCTCGTAGGGCGGGAACGATGCAATGTCCAGGCCGTTCAGCAACACCCTCCCCGCAGTGGGCTTTTCGAACCCGGCGAGGATACGCAGCAGTGTGGACTTGCCGCACCCGGAACTGCCGAGAAGCGCAAATATTTCACCCTTCTGAATGGAGATGGAGACGTCGTCCACGGCGACGACATCATCGAACCGCTTGACCAGATTCTCTGTCAGCAAGAAGCCGGACGGGTGCGAGTCATGTTGATTCATGACGGTTATGTGCTCACGCTAAGGAAAGAAGTACGGCCCAAAAGAAAGCTGTGCATCACCCCCACGATAATGCACAGCCGTTTACATTTCGACGATTGTAAGAGAAGCGGGTTTGTCCGGCGCTACTGGCCTTTCTTAAACAACGTGTAGACGTTGCTCATCGACTCGCGTGCCTCGTTGCTGAAACTCGACGGCGAGACCATCTTCTCCATGTTGGCAGCGTCCACGAAAACCGTCCTGTTCTCGGCGATCTCCGGCTTCACCTTGGCGATGCTCGCCTTGTTCGCCGTGGCGTACGAGAGTTCGTTGGTCAGCGAAGCGGACACCTCAGGACGCAGGAAATAGTCGATGAACGCATGCGCGTTGTTCGGATGCTTGGCGTCCTTCGGAATGGCAAGCGAGTCGAAGAAGATCAAGCCGCCCGTCTTCGGCAGCAAAACTTCGATCTGGTTATCGCTCTTGTTCTCGATCGCCCGACTACGCGCGATGTTCATGTCCCCCGCCCAACCAAGCGCAACGCAGGCTTTGCCCCCGGCCAAGTCGTCGATCATCGTACTCGTGAATAGCCGAATGTGCGGGCGAACCTTGGCCAGCATTTCTCCCGCAGCTTTGTGATCCGCTGGGTCGTTTGAATACGCATTCTTGCCGAGGTAATGCATGGCCGGCGGTATCACCTCGGTTGGCGAGTCGAGATAGGCAATGCCGCAGGACTTCAGTTTCTCGGTATACGTTGGATTGAAGACGAGATCCCAGGCGTTCTCCGGCATGGGCGTCGAACCAAGAGCCTTGGTGACCTTGGCCTTATTGATGCCTACCGTCGTGTAGCTCCAGGCCCACGGAACGAGATATTCGTTACCCGCGTCCACCGAAGCCAGCTTGCTCATGATCGCCGAATCGAGGTTTCCATAGTTGCTGATCTTCGATTTATCCAGCTTCATCAGCAGGCCACCGTCGATCTGCGACTTGGCGAAAACAGCGCCCGGAACGACGAGGTCGAATCCGCTATTGCCTGCCACCAACTTCGCATGCAGGCCCTCGTTGTTCTCGAATGTCTGATAGTTGACCTTGATGCCGGTTTCTTTTTCGAAATCGGCCACCATGTTGGACGAAATGTAGTCGGCCCAGTTATAGATATTGAGGACCTTCTCTTCCGCATTCGCCGGTGCGGCTGCCACCGGAGCGCTGGTTGCGGGTGCGGCGGGTGCCGCTTCCTCCTTTTTCCCACACCCTGCCAAAGCGGCCAAGGACAGTGCAAGAACCAGGATATTTCGTTTCATAGTTGTCGATTGCTCCAGGAAATGAGGCGAAATAAAGATCGGTTGCGGTCTGGTGATAAGACCTGGCAGGCGAACAATTTTATCCCGAATTGTTTGACGGATGAGCAAGGGAATCCCGATCCTTGCCACAAAATGAGACGAAACGTCTCCGCGATCATACTTTGGTCGAAAGAGGGATTCGTCGAAACCCTGACGTCTGGTTCCTTGAGACGAAGGCGCGATAGAATCTCTTGGTCACTCAGGCGCGCCATGCGCCCGAACGCTCACAGAAAGGAAAAGCCCGTGAGAATCCTACATACGATGATCCGTGTCGGCGACCTCGACCGATCCATCAAGTTTTACACCGAAGTTCTCGGCATGCGCGTCCTGCGCCGCCAGGACTATCCCGAAGGGAAATTTACGCTGGCCTTCGTCGGCTTTGGCGAAGAGAGCGAAGGCGCGGTCATTGAGTTGACGCATAACTGGGACACGCCGTCCTACGAACTAGGCAACGGCTTCGGTCATATCGCGCTGGCGGTCGACGACGCTTACGCCACCTGCGACCTGATCAAGAAACGCGGGGGGAAAGTCACCCGGGAAGCAGGCCCAATGAAACACGGGACGACAGTGATAGCATTTGTCGAAGATCCGGACGGCTACAAGATCGAGCTGATCGAGAGGAAATAAGTCGATCGCGGTCAGCGGGTGGCGGGGCAGCCGCGCCACGGCCCGAGCGAGTTCATGGAACGTGGTTTGCCTCAACAGCAACCAGGCGCAAGAGACCAGGACTGCGCAAAAGTGCCGGTTATCGACTGCCTAAGCGGGTCAGTGCGAGGCCGCAAATGACGGGCCGACACGCCGCAGGATGCCGAGTCCATAGCGGGGGAGAGATCAGGTGGATGTTCGCCGGCTGAAGTATTTCATTGCCATCGCGGAGGAGCGCAGCATCAGCCGCGCAGCGGAACGCCTACATATTACGCAACCGCCGCTCACCCGGCACATCCAATCCCTTGAGGAAGAACTGGGCGTTCAGCTCTTCATTCGCAACAGTGCGGGCGTTGAACTCACGCAGGCCGGCACGGCGCTGCTTGCCCATGCCCACAACATCAGCGCCCACGTTGAACTCGCGACGGAACAGATCCGGCGAGTGGCCGTCGGGCAGGCCGGCCGGATTGATATCGGCGTTTTTGGTTCGGCAATGCTCAACATCGTGCCGCGTATATTGAGCGCATTCACCGCCAGCCATCCCGACGTCAAGGTCGTACTGCACAACGCGGCCAAACAAAGGCAGGTCGGCGCCCTGCATCAAGGAAGAATCCTGATCGCGTTCGACCGCTATTTCCCTGACTCGCCGGACATCGAGACAGAGCTCATCTGCCGCGAACCGCTGTGGGTAGCACTCAACGCCAATCATCCGCTGAGCCGTCAGCATGAGATAACGCTGGATGATCTGCGCGACCAACCGCTGATCGGCGAGCAAGACCAGAGCGTATTCATCGCCGGGCACGCGCTATTCGAGCATCACCGCTTCGAACCCATGGTCGTTCAGAAGGCTACCGACCTCATCGCCGCGGCCGTCATGGTGGCCGGGGGATTTGGTTGCGCCTTGATCCCGGAATCCGTACTGAGTCTGCAGCTTCCTCAAGTGGTTTATCGGCCATTGAAAGCAACCGTCGAGTGCTCGATCGCCGTGCACTGTGCCTATCGAAAAGGAGAGGAATCCCCGCTCCTCAGGGAGATGCTCGATGTCGTTCATGCGTATCGGCACGAAAACCGCCTTCCCGGCTAACACAGGGCTAACACATACCGAATAGGCATGACGGTCATTGTTTTTAGCATTGGAAAGCATCCTCGTCTCTCAACATAATCGCGCCGCAAGATGGTAGGGTAACCATCGTCGGGGGAAGCAAGCTCACACTCGCCAGTCAAAAAACCGAGAGAGGTGAGCGCCGTCGCGGGGGTTAACTCGTTCATTTTTTGTCGGTTCGTTCCCGCCCGTTCTTGCCGGAATGGCTCTTCGCGACAATAACAACAAAAATGAAACGGCGTTTCAAAAACACCTTGAACACTGTTTCTGCTTGGCGTATATTCCGACGTTACTGGGAGCGGAGAGGGCCTTCAACCCCGGGTTTTATTCAAAGCGTTTTGATAATGTGCTTCTTATAGAGGAGGAGACCATGCACAAGAAACTGTTGACTGTTTTGGGGGTGGCGTTGGCATCGGCATTTGCCATGGGCGCCGCAAATGCGCGCGATTTCCGCTCGGCAGACGTTCACCCGCTCGACTATCCGACGGTGATGACGGTCAAGAAGATCGGCGAAATCGTTAGCCAGAAAACCGGCGGCAAGTACAACGTCAAGGTTTTCGGCAATAGCGCCCTCGGGTCGGAAAAGGACACCGTCGAGCAAGTGAAGATTGGCGCCCTCGACATGGTGCGCGTCAATACGGCCGCCTTCCATGGCATCGTTCCCGAATCGATGATCCCGTCGTTCCCGTTCATCTTCCGTGACATTAACCACTTCCGTAAGGTCGTCAACGGCCCGATCGGCGACGAAATCCTGGCTGCCTTCGAAAAGGCCGGCTTCGTCGGATTGGTGATGTGGGAATCGGGAGCACGGTCGATCTATGCCAAGAAGCCGGTTCGCAACCTGGCCGACGTGAAGGGCATGAAGATCCGTGTTCAGCCTTCCGACCTCTGGGTAAGCCTGGTGCAGGCGATGGGTGCGAACCCGACGCCGATCCCCATGGCTGAAGTGTATACGGCACTGAAGACCGGCCTCGTCGACGCGGCGGAAAACAACTATCCGTCGTATGAGACCGCCAAGCACTACGAAGCGGCCCCGGTCTACAGCGAAACGCAGCACGTGATGGCCCCGGAAGTTTTGGTCTTCTCGAAGAAGGTCTGGGACACCTTGAGCAAGGAAGAACAGAAGGTCATCCGCGACGCCGCGAAGGAAACCGTTCCGTACTATATCGACCTGTGGACGAAGAAAGAGCAAGCTTCGAAGGAAGCCACGATCAAAGCAGGCGCGCAGTACATCAACGACGTCAACAAGGCTGAATTCGTCAACGTCATGAAGCCGGTGTGGGACAAGTTTGCCCCGACCCCGGAACTCAAGGCGCTGGTGAAGAAAATCGTCGACACAAAGTAATCTGATCGTCGCTGTCGATGCCATAAAGTCCGAAGGTGTGAGATTTCCACCTTCGGCTTTTTTTGGAGTGAAGTAATGGATTGGCTAACAAACCTTAACGCTCGGCTATCGCGCTGGGCGATGTATATTGCAGTCGCCTGCCTGCTGAGCATTGTGGCAGTTGTCGTTGGGTCTGTTATCTGGCGCTACATACTCAACGATGCCCCCGCGTGGTCGGAGCAAGTCGCACTCATCCTGGTTATCAACGTCGCTATGTTCGGTGCGGCGGCGGGTGTGCGTGACGAGGGGCATATCGGAATGGAGTCTTTGATTGGTCTCCTGCCGAAAAGCGTTCAATTCTGGGTCGGAAACCTGGTTGGTGTAATCACCATTTGCTTCGGTATATCGCTCGTGCTCGGATGCACCGCGATGGCCATTTCCGTGTGGTCAAACCTGATACCGACGCTTGGGATTTCAGAGGCCTACCGCTACATACCGTGTATCGTCGCTGGCGTTCTCATCATCATGTTCTCGGTCGAGCATCTGATTGCTATGTCGACCGATAAGGAAGTGGTCCCATCATGGCACTGACCGTACTTTGCATTAGCTTCACCCTTTTTCTGCTGCTCGGGGTTCCGGTAGCGTTTTCGATTGCCCTGAGCTGCCTGGCGACGTACTGGGTTGAGGGCTTCCCTCTGGAACTCGCGTTCCAGAACATGATTTCCGGGATGAACGTGTTTTCGTTCCTCGCCATTCCGTTCTTCGTGTTTTCGGGCGAATTGATGCTGCATGGCGGCATCGCCGACAAGATTGTCAATTTCGCCCGTAATCTGGTGGGCCATTGGCGCGGCGGTTTGGGCATGGCAAACGTCGTCGCCTGCACGCTGTTCGGCGGTGTCTCGGGCTCCCCGGTGGCGGACGTCTCGGCCATGGGCGGTGTCATGATCCCGATGATGAAGAAGGAAGGTTACAGCGCCGACTACGCGGTCAACGTGACCACACACGCTGCCTTGTGCGGTGCTCTGATGCCAACCTCGCACAACATGATCATCTATGCGTTCGCCGCATCGAGCACGGCCGGCATGCTGGCCGGCCCGAACATCATGGTCAAGGGCGCCTCCATCGGCGAATTGATGTTCGCTGGCCTGCTGCCGGTTCTGGTCCTGATGGTCTGCATGCTGCTCGCCGCCTACTGGGTAGCGAAAAAGGAAGGCTACCCGCGCCGTCCCGATGGATCGAGCCAACTCGACAAGTTTGCCGGCTGGCATGCGGTCTTCACGTCGTTCATCTCTGCCATCCCCGGCATGCTGGTCGTCATCATCATTCTCGGTTGCATCATCGCCGGAGTGACGACAGCAACGGAGGCGGCCGGCATCGCGGTGACGTATTCCTTGCTGCTCACCTTCGTCGCCTACCGTACGATGGATTGGCACAAGCTGATGAAGGCGGCGGCTAAAGCCGCCAAGACCACCGGCGTCGTGCTGCTGCTGATCGGCGTGTCGACGATGTTCCAGTACATCATGGCGATTCTGGAGATCCCGGATAAAACGGCGCAGGCGCTGCTCTCCGCGACCGATAACCCGTACGTGATGTTCTTCCTCATCAACCTGATTCTGTTCCTGCTCGGCACCTTCATGGACATGGCGTCCACGATCCTGATCTGCACGCCGCTCTTCCTGCCCTTGTCTCTGCAAATGGGTATGGGGCCGGTCCAGTTCGGCATGGTCATGCTCCTCAACTGCGCGTTGGGACTGAACACCCCGCCAGTGGGAACGACGCAGTTTGTCGGATGCGCCATTGGGGAGGTTTCAGTCGAACAGGTGATGAAGAGCATTCTGCCGTTCTACGGCGCACTGTTCGCGGTCATGGCGGTGGTTACGTACGTGCCGGCTTTCTCGACCTGGCTTCCGAGCCTGATCAAGGGCGCACCGGTTTACTGAGCAAAGTCCTTGGTAAGCAAGAAACGGGACCTTCGGGTTCCGTTTTTTTTTGCCCTTGTTCTCTAAAACCTCTTCTCGCAGTCTCGCGGTTCGCGTCCTATACTGGATTGCCCGCGCACCTTCTGCGGGCTCTTTATTAGGAGACTGAGAAATGGGGAAATCGAAAGAAAGCACGAAGGAAACCAAGAAACAACCCACCAAGACCCCGAAGGAGAAAAAGGCCGCCAAGCTGGCCAAGAAGCATGCGGGGGCAGCTACACCGCTGGTCCCGAGTCATTCTTAGTCGTTCTCATGCGGCGAACGTTCGGTTCGCCGCATCCTTCATCCGGAGCCGGTTAAAGCAATTTGAATTGAAGCCACTTTTCGGCGGTGACGTTTCCGTCCTAAGCAGGTCACCGAACGAAACCGCGACCCATCGGGCTTCCGTGTCGCGCCCCAATCGGCCTTACTTCACTTCGTATTCGAAACTCGCCGCCAACTGCCCCTCGACGATGACCTCGAGGTGCCTGCGCCCTGCAGGTTCGTTCGGCCCAATGGCCCATTCGCCGAAAATCTTGCCGTCAACGGGTACGAGCTGACGCTGGCTGACCTGGTTGCGTCTTGGCCAGTCGATTTCGACGGTTTCAAAGCCTGGTCGTTCCACCTTGCGAGCTTCGGCCGACTTCTCGGCTTTCGCGACGTTGGGCACGAGATACTCTTCGCGTACGCTCACGCTTCGTCTCGTCGTCCGCAGTTCGAGCACCCAGCCGTAACGTTGGCCTTCGCGATGCGGCACAACACGCGTCGACCGGAACTGGACTTCATCCTTCTCTTTGGTATCGAAGAGGCCGAAGTCGGCCGCGACGATCTCAACGGCAGGCGGAGGCGGCGGAGCCGCTCCCAGCGCACCGGAGGAAAACGCGAGCACGGCACCAAACATCGCCGCCGAGCGAAGCATTCGGAATCCGAAACGCGACTGGCTATGCATTAGCGAACGATATCCTGAATCGCATCGATGACCATCGAGCTGCCCACGGCAATCAGCAGGATGTCGCCGGCCACCTGGACATAACGATGCCCAGGTGGAGGCGGCGGCATATGCACGACGAGATCGCGCGGAAGTTCGTAGTAGCGCACATCACGCGGAAGCGGTCTGCCGACGGCCCATTTCTTTGCCTGCCCGGGGGGCAGGCAGCCGTTGCGCTTTTTTGCCAAGCCGGGCGGGCAGTTCCCACGCCCCATTTCGGCGGAGTAATAGTCGCGTGCAACGGTACGGTCGTGATCCCCGAACCAGGCTTCGACACGCACGTCCGGCCCTCCAGGTCCACGGTCGCGATGCTCTTCGACATGCTGAGGACGTTCCTGATTGCCCCGTCCGTGCTTGTTCCCACCCTTCTCAGCAAGCGCCGTCGCAGGCGACAGTGCGAGCGCGGCAAGCAGAATGACGATTGTTTTCTTGTCGAAGAACATGGCGAGCACCTCTTTATTTGGGTCTATTGTCAATGCCCTGAGCGACAGGACAGCCCGATTCTATACGACGCACCGCCCAGCCTCGGCGCGAATAGGTAACAAAATGCTACGCTGGCCGCGATGCGCTTGGATTCGTAATTGATGCCACGTCTGTGGCCCTGCCCCCGACGGGGGATGCTTAGTCTCGTCGTGCAACCCGCCCATCCCCGCCCAGGAGGCACGCCCTCTAGGGAATAGCCCGGCCGCTCTCCGCGCTTGCGATACCGCACAAGTCACGGCCGGGGAGCACCGATGTCGGCGGTTACTCTAGTAGCCGACCGCCGCCCCGGACGGACGCCGGCCGTCATTTGCACCGTAGAAAAAACCGGAGCGGACGCGACCAGACACGGCCGCATCGTTACCCGAGCTGGCCGGTGAGACACCCGCGGCTCCCGGCAGACCGATAAGGATCAGTTCCGCGGCGCCCCAGGGCGTCTGTTCCGTCATCTTGTAGCCCATGTCCTTTAGGACTTTCAACGTGTCGGCGGACAAGCCGCGGGTCTCGTAATACACCTCGTCCGGTAGCCATTGATGGTGAATGCGCGGCGCATCGACCGCCTCCTGCGGGGTCATGCCGTGATCGATGATGTTGAGAGCCGTCTCCAGCGTGATCGTAATGATGCGTGAACCGCCCGGTGAGCCGAGCACCATGAAGGTCTTGCCGTCCTTCGTCACCAGCGTCGGCGACATCGAGGACAAAGGCCGCTTGCCGGGAACGATCGCGTTGGTCGCGCCCTGCACGAGACCGTACAGATTCTTTACGCCAGGCTTGACGGTAAAGTCGTCCATCTCGTTATTCAGGAAGAAGCCGGTTCCCGGCGCAATGACGACGGCGCCGAAGCGACCGTTGACGGTGTAAGTGGTCGACACCGCGTTCCCATCCTTATCGACGATCGAATAGTGCGTCGTCTCGGTCTTCTCGTGCGGGGGCATTCCGGGCTGGACTTCAGATGACGGCGTCGCCTTGTCCGGCAGGATGCGAGCGCGAATGGCCGCCGCGTAATCGTCGCTGAGCAGGCGGTCGAGCGGATTGGTTACGAACGCCGGGTCGCCGAGAAAGGTATTGCGATCCATGAAGGCATGCCGCATCGCCTCGGCCATTACATGAATGGTGGCCGCCGAATTGAAGCCCATCGACTTGAGATCGTAGCCTTCGAGCGTGTTCAGAATCTGGCACATCGTCGTGCCACCCGAACTGGGCGGCGGCGCCGAGAGGAAGACGTAACCGCGGTACTCGCACGATACCGGCTTACTCTCGCTGATCGCATAGTCGGCAAAGTCAGCCGCCGTCAAAAGTCCTCCGCCGAGCTTTGCCGCGGCTTCCACGACTTGCGGGATCTTGCCGTGGTAGAACGCGTCCGGTCCGCGCTTGGCGATCGCTTCCAACGCACGTGCGAGGTCCTTCTGCACGAGACGGTCGCCGGGTTGCAATGGTGTTCCGTCACGGCGCAGGAATAGGCGGGCGGATTCCGGGTCCTGTTTGAAGCGCTCGATCGTCGTGTCCAGAATGTCGGTATCGCCGCGGTTGAGAATGAAACCTTCCCGGGCGAGCTTGATGGCCGGCTTCATCACTCGTGCGCGGCTCATCGTTCCGTACTTCTGCAACGCCGTATCGAGACCAAGTACCGTACCCGGTACGCCCGCCGCGAGAAAGCCATACAGGCTCGCATCCTTCACCGGGTTGCCGGCGGCATCGAGGTACATGTTCGCCGTCGCCGCCGCCGGAGCCTTCTCGCGGAAGTTGATGAACACATCGCGTCCATCGGCCAGATGGATGGTCATGAAGCCGCCGCCGCCGATGTTTCCGCAGCAAGGATTCACCACCGCCTGGGCGTATCCGACCGCCACCGCCGCGTCGACCGCGTTACCTCCAGCCTTCAGGATATCGACACCGACTTTGGAGGCGAGATGTTGCGAGGTAACCACCATTCCGTTTTTCGCCTCGGCCGCCGGCAGCGATGCCGCCTGAGTAACGCCAACGGATGAGAGCAACGAAACGGAAAGCACCAGATATCCGACGCATCGACGAACGCTCATTGTTTTCTCCTTGTAGAGGTGACCCGCCAGCACTCAGACGAGGGCCAGCGGAGTAACGTTCCCTGCCATCGAAGGCGGGGGCGCTACGTGGAGCGGCGGCAGACCGGATTCGTCATGCGCAGCCATTCCTTTCGCTGCCAGCGGCATCGCGTTACCATTCGGCGAGGCGGCCACGGCCGCTCACCCGAAACGCATACGACTCTGCACAGCTGTACCGCCAGCGTACGCCGAAAAATGGTCCAACGGTTTGCCTTCCTGCTCGCCTTTCTCTGCACGTCAACAAGCTTCGCGCAGGAAACAACGATCATGCTGCCGAGCTATCGCCAGGACAGCGCGCTCACCGCTTACTGGTTCCCGACGTCGGCTCCCGCCTCTGACAGGGCCCCGGCCATCATCGCCTTGCATGGCTGTTCCGGCGCCCTCGATAGCAAGGGAAAGCTCACTGCAAAGTGGAAAGAGCTTGCGGTCTGGTTCAATCGCGAGGGCATGCATCTCCTCGTTCTCGACAGCTTTACCCCGCGGGGCATCAAATCGATCTGCGAGATTCCGAACCGAGAGCGAACCCTCGGCGAGCAGGAGCGAAGGGAGGATGTCTTCGCCGCGATTCGCTGGCTCGCCGCACGCCGCGACGTCGACAGCGACCGTATCGTAATTGCCGGTTGGTCGCATGGCGCGCAAACAGTCCTCAAGACGCTCGACCGGAGCGATCCCTTCGTCGCCAGGCAGCCGACGCAACCTCGCGCGGCCGTTGCTTATTACCCCGGGTGTTCAGCGACGAATCGAACGCCCGACTACGCCCTCTCTGCGCCACTGCTCATCATGGCCGGGGAACTCGACGACTGGACTCCGGCCAAGGCCTGCGTCGAACTTGCAGAGCGTCTGCGTGCCCCGGGCATCAATAATCAAACCCACGCCGGGATAGAACTCATCGTCTACCCGGGCAGTTATCACGGCTTCGATGGTACGGCACCTGTCACCTTACGGCGCAACGTCGGGAATACGCGATCCGGCACAGCGACCGTTGGGGGCAATCCGGAGGCGCGCATCAACTCTCGCGAGCGCCTGTTCGACTACCTTGCCGAAAAGTTGGATCGCCCCCTTCGCCTTTCTCACGCGCAGCGCTTCTTCACCCATACCCAGGAAATTCCCCCAGCGAGCGGCTTCGCTCGTTACGACGACGCGAACGCTGTCCCTCTTGGCGATAAAGGAAGACAACGCTACGCGCATTTTCTGACGCTTCCCAAACCGAAGGCGTTTGTCATCACGGAAAAGGGTGGGTGGTTCATGAGCGCAGACAACGTCAACGCGATTTCCACCGCATTCAGCTATTGCCCGCAAGAAATGACTTGTTGGCTGTACGCGGTGGACGACCGCGTTGTCTGGGAAAAAGAACGCCCGCGTCGGTTGTCGGTCGCGACCGACGGGGAAACCAGCCACGAGTAAGCGAAAGCCGGTGTTCTCATCACCTTCGCAAGCATTTCGTTTTTTGCGGCACCGTCCCCACAGCGCGAACTGTCGTTTTCGAACGTAATCCGCCCGCGCTGGGTGTGCCGAGAAGAACGAGGGAGCCGCTCTACCGCCCGCGTCTCGCGAAATGCCCCAAGCGCCGAGCAAGCTGTTCAACGTGCCGCCTGCTCGTCGCCCAGCGGGAAAGGGAAAGCGGTTCGGTCGAATGCGCGGGATGTGGAAGAACGACAGGCGACGCCGCAAAGCCGTCGGTCGGGAACTCATCGGCGTGTTGCCCTAGCCACCCACACACCTTCTCGAAACGTCGGCGAACGATCCGGTCCTCACGCTGCAAGTCCGGGGTGAGGAGTTCAAAGTTGTGAGAGACGATCGTCGCGTCCGAACGCCCCGCGTCGCGTGTTGCCCGCAACGCCTGCACGATTTCGGCAGAAGAACAGGCGGTAACCTGAAGTGGGCGCTTCTTCCCGAACCCATCCCGGAAAACCGTGACCGGGTATTCCGTTATTCCGCCGACCGAACAACGGTCAAGGTTCCACGTGTGCGCGTCGCCGGGATAAGGAAAATCGAAACAAGGGTTCACGCTGCTATCGACAACAATGCCGTTGTCGCTGAGCGCGCTTAGCGTGTGCGAGTTGATCGAATAGTTGCCGCTCCTGAAAGCCGTTGGCCGTGGTGCTCCCGCTGCGACGAGCCGGTCGACACACGCGCTTAAGACAGCCCGTTGCTCCGATGGCTCGAGCGAATGCAGATTCCGCGTTTTGCTTCTTTTCGCTATCAGCGGCACGGCGAGTTCATCCAGCCACTCGGGATGGAGGTGCAGTTGTACCTCTTGGCCGGCGTCCAGGACGAGGCCGACAATTTCCTGTAAAGGCTCGATACCGAAGCAAAAGGAAAAGAGCGGCTCGACGAAAAACACGGCTTTCAGGCCGTGGTCGCGGAGAATTCTCAGATTGAGAGGCAGTGCCGCGCTCTCCCCGGGAGGAGGCCCGTACACGTACTTGCGAAACGCAAGAGGAAAGTCTTCCTTCAGGCGCCGCCACCCTTGGCACCATACTTCGACGTCGAACGTAAGATGCACCCGCATATAGTTGTCTTGTCACTAGTTAATGAGGGCAGCCCCCTACCCTTTGCAAACTTTAACAGTCGTCTAGCCGGCCGCATGCCGGCAAGTTCCTTGACATTTTCATCATCCCGAGATTGGAAATCGGCCGACAAATACGGCCTCAGAGCAGTCGTTCGGTTGAGCTTTTCAGGGTGTCATTCCCAAGGTCCGATGGCCTCGGTAGTTTGGGAAGTGAATTCAAGCGAGCTCCGTTGAAGAACGCCGAAAAGCTCGACGTTTGCAGAGGCTTGCTACACCGCCTGAATTGCCCGACCATACCGTTCTGGTTATGCCTCGCGGTTAAGCCGCTCTTGCCATGTCGCCCTGGATCCGCCGCCTGTCCGTTGCCTTTGTCGTCATTGCTCTGCTCGGTGCCGCCGTGTGGTGGCTGGGAAGACCGAAGCCGGTCGCCGTTGTGGCGAAGGAAATCAATCGCGGCACGGTGGAATCGAGCATCGCCAACACGCGCGCCGGCACCGTCGAGGCCTGCCAGCGCACGAAACTGTCCACGATCATGGGCGGCCGCATCGAAGTGTTGGCCGTCAAAGAGGGAGACCGCGTCAAGAAAGGCCAACTGCTGATGAAACTATGGAACGACGATCAGCAGGCGCAAAGTACGTTGGCCATGGCGCAGGTAGCAACGGCCCGTCAGCGGGTCAACGAAGCCTGTGCGCAGGCGGTGAACGCCGAGCGCGAAGCGGAGCGCCAGAAAGCCTTGCGTGACCGCGGCTTCGTCTCCAGTTCCCGCGAAGAATCGGCACGCACGGAGGCACAGGCGAAGCGCGCGGCATGCGCCGCCGCGAAAGCCGACGTCGCGCAATTCCAGGCCAAGGTTGACGCGACGCGCGTCGAACAAGGCCGGACGGTCCTCTACGCGCCATTCGACGGCACCATCGCGGAGATTGTCGGAGAAGTCGGCGAATATTCGACGCCTTCGCCACCGGGAGTACAGACGCCGCCGGCCATCGATCTCATCGACGACTCCTGCCTCTACGTGAAGGCTCCGATGGACGAGGTCGACGCGCCGAAGATCCTGGTCGGCCAGCCCGTGCGCATCAGTCTCGATGCCCTGCCGAAGAAGAGCTTCCCCGGCAAAGTAAAGCGGATCGCGCCTTATGTGTCAGCCGTCGAAAAGCAGGCGCGCACAGTGGATATCGAAGCGACGTTCGACGATCCGTCGGCCCCCGGAAAACTCCTCGTCGGCTACAGCTCGGACGTCGAAGTGATCCTGGCCGCGCGTGCAAATGTCATCCGCGTGCCGACGTCGGCGCTGCTCGAAGGCGGCCGCGTGCTCGTCGCGGGAAACGGCGGACGGCTTGAGGAACGGCAGGTCAAGACGGGGCTCGCCAATTGGGAATACACCGAAGTGCTCGACGGACTGGCCGTCGGGGACCGCGTGGTCACCTCGCTCGAACGCGCTGGCGTCAAGGCGGGAGCGCCATACGCCATCGAGGCACCGGCAACCGCCGGGACCAAATAACAACTGGGTCGGCGTTCGTTTTCGTTTTCGCATGGATGCGCTGATCAAACTCTCCGGCATCGAGCGGATCTTCCACTTGGGAGACAGCGAGGTGCACGCCCTGCGCCACCTCGACCTGCGCATCCACCCGGGAGAGTATGTCGCAGTCATGGGCCCGTCGGGGTCGGGGAAGTCCACGCTGCTCAATCTCCTTGGTCTGCTTGACCGTCCAAACGCAGGCAGTTATCACCTCGAGGGACGCGACGTGACGACGCTGACGCCGGAGGAACAGGCTCGGGTGCGCAGCCGGCGTATCGGTTTCGTCTTCCAGAGCTTCCATCTCGTTCCCCGGCTGACGGCCGCCGAGAATATCGCGCTGCCGATGACGCTCGCTGGCATTGCGCCCGCCGAACGCCAACGCCGTGTCGAGCGGGCGCTCAACGACTACGGCCTCGCCAACCGTGCTTCGCACCGGCCGAACGAGCTATCGGGCGGGCAGCGCCAGCGCGTCGCCATCGCGCGGGCGACAGTCATGCAACCGGCGATGATCCTGGCCGACGAGCCGACCGGAAACCTCGATCGCGCGACCGGCGAGGAAGTGATGCATCTCCTGGAAACGCTCAACCAGAGCGGCGTCACGTTGATCGTCGTCACCCACGACGCGGTCCTCGGCAGCCGCGCCCGGCGCCAACTGCTGATGGAAGACGGCGAGTTGCGGCACGATTCGGCGAGTGCGGCCTGATGCGCGCGGCAGTTCGTCATTAGTACAGGACGGCCGTACGATGCGAGCCCCCGACCTGTTCCGTTTCGCCCGTGATGCCGCCACCGGCAATCCGCTGCGCAGTTCGCTGCTCGTCCTGGCGATGTCGATCGGTGTCGGCGCCGTCGTCGTTCTGACCGCTCTCGGCGACGGAGCACGCCGTTACGTCGTCAACGAATTCTCGTCGATCGGCACCAACCTCGTCATCGTGCTTCCCGGACGTTCGCAGACAGGTGGTTTCAATCCCGGCAATTCCATTACCAACACCCCGCGCGACCTGACCGTCGACGATGCGCAGGCGATGTTGCGCGCCAGCGCCGTGCGCCGCGTCGCGCCGATGACCGTCGGCACCTCCGAGATCAGTTTCGGTGGCAAGCTGCGCGAAGTGTTCGTCGTCGGAGCGACAGCCGAATTCATCGACGTGCGCCGGCTGAGCCTCGCTCAAGGTCGGTTCCTTCCCACGGGCGATTGGCGGCGCGGCGCGTCGGAGGCGGTGATCGGCGCCAAGATCCGCGATGAACTGTTCGGATCGGAGCCGGCACTCGGCCAATTGGTGCGTGTCGGCGATCGACGCTTCCGAATCGTCGGCGTCATGGCGGCGACCGGCCAGGGACTCGGACAGAATACCGACGAGCTGGTCATCGTTCCTGTGGCCTTGGCACAAGCGATGTTCAACAGCAACACGCTGTTCCGCATCCTCGTCGAGGCCAACAGCCGCGAAGCAATCGAACGCGCCAAGACGCAAGTGGCTGAGATCGTCAAGCAACGGCACGAAGGCGAGGAGGACGTAACCGTCATCACGCAGGATGCCGTGCTCGCCACCTTCGATCGGCTGCTCGGCGCACTAACGCTGGCCGTCGCCGGCATCGCGGCAATCAGTCTTGCCGTCGCCGGCATTCTGGTCATGAACGTGATGCTAGTCTCGGTGACGCAACGTACCGCCGAGATCGGCCTGCTGAAGGCGCTCGGGGCAACAGGAGCGACGATCCGCCGCGCCTTCCTTGCCGAAGCCGCGATGCTTTCGCTCGCTGGCGCCGTCCTTGGCTATCTCATCGGGCAGACGGCGGCCTTCCTGTTGCGCCAGATGTATCCCGCGTTTCCCGCCTATGCCCCCGATTGGGCCGTTCTCGCGGGACTCGGTACGGCACTCGTGACGGGCATCCTCTTCGGGGTCTTGCCCGCCCGGCGTGCCGCTCGGCTCGACCCCGTCGAATCGCTCGCCAAACGATAGGCGACGATGATCAGGCCCGCCGATACCCTCCACCTCGCCTGGCGTGCATTGACGGCGCATCGACTGCGCAGCTTTCTGACGCTGCTCGGCATCGCGGTCGGTATTGCCGCGGTGATCTTGCTCACGTCGATCGGCGAAGGCGTGCATCGCTTCGTCCTCGCGGAATTCACTCAATTCGGCACCAACCTCGTCAGCGTCGAGCCGGGCAAGGTGAAAACCTCCGGGCCCGCACCGACGGGCATCCCGAGTTCGGTCCGACCGCTGACCCTCGACGATGCGCGTGCGCTCGAACGCCTGCCGAACGTCACGGGCGTATCGCCGCTCGTCTGGGGCAATACCGAGGTCAAGGCCAACGGCCGCCTGCGCCGCACGACGATCAACGGCGTCGGCGCGGCAATGACCAAGGTCTACAGCATCAAAGTGCGCAGCGGGCAATTCCTGCCACCCGAGGAATCGGAGAATGCGCGTGCCTTCGTCGTTCTCGGATCGAAACTGAAGACCGAACTCTTCGGGGCGGACAATGCCTTGGGCGCCCGTCTCTCGATCGGCAATCTGCAATTCCGCGTGATCGGCGTGCTCGAATCGAAGGGCCAGTTTCTCGGCATCGACCTCGACGATGCCGCGTATATCCCGACAGCGCGCGCGCTTGAGCTCTACAACCGTGCCGGCATGATGAAAATCGACCTCACGTACACGGAAGGCGTACCTTCGACCCATGTTCGGGAAGCCGTCATCGCCACGTTGAAGGCGCGCCACGGACGGGAGGATTTCACCGTCACGACACAGGAGGACATGCTGCGCACCCTGTCCAACATCCTCGACATCCTGACCATGGCCGTGGGCGCGCTGGGCAGTATTTCATTGCTTGTCGGCGGCGTCGGCATCGTCACCATCATGACCATTTCGGTCACAGAAAGGACAAGCGAGATCGGCTTGCTCGTCGCCCTCGGTGCGCCGCGGCACACCATCCTCTGGCTATTTCTGGGTGAAGCGGTGGCCCTTTCCTCCCTCGGCGGCGTGATCGGCCTGACACTTGGCGTCGGGCTGGCCCAGGCTATCCACCTCACGCTGCCCGCCCTTCCGGTTCACACCCCTTTGGTTTTCGTGATGGCCGCCGAAGCGGTCGCCATCGGCATCGGATTACTCGCGGGAGTCCTCCCCGCACGTCGGGCGGCGAGACTCGACCCCGTGGAAGCCTTGCGGGCCGAGTAAAACCGCTTGTCCGCCAACCACCTGCGGCCGGCGGGCAGATTTACCCCCGGATGCCCTAACCGACGGTAAACCGCCTAACGCCACGGCGGCGCACGCCCGGGTGTATCATTTTTCGTGCTGACCCGCATAACTAAACCATATCAGCACAGAAGAATGGCGCCCTCGTCTCCGGATGTTCCCGACGCGGCCTCCCGGCCGATGTCCTGCATTTCCCAACGTTTTGCTGTCCCCCGTTCGACCCGGCTTCGACATCCGAGCCTCTTCTGCTCCTCTGTTCACCTCGAAAGGAATCAGGATCATGAAGCTCCAAGCCCGAACCATCTCGACGAAGCTATTGTTGTGGTCATGCCTGTGCTCGCTGCTGGTGATCTCTGCCATCGTGCTGTTCGTCCGCACGGCGATGATTCCCCAGATGACGGACAAGGCACTGGAAACGCAAACCAACGCGCTGGCTCATTCGCTCAAAGGCCTTTATGGCAACGCCGCCCAGTGGACCGACGCCGCGCTGGGAACGGAAAACCTGCTCGATCCCTTCACGAGCGGCGGCAATACCGTTGCCACGCTATTCGTCAACAAGGACGGCAAGTTCGTCCGCGCAACGACAACGCTGAAGAAAGAAGACGGTACCCGGGCAGTAGGCACCGCCCTCGACCCTGAGTCGGCCGCGGCCAAGGCGCTTGGTGCTCGCCAGGGCTACTCGGGGCAAATCACGCTGTTCGGTCGCAAGCACATGGCCACGTACCTGCCGGTAGAGCTCGGCGGCAATCTCAACGGAGCCGTCTTCGTAGGCATCGACTACGGCTCGGCCGACGCGATGCTGAGCATCGCTCACCGCATGGTCTACGTGACCATCGGCGTCGGCATTGTCGGCCTCGCCTTCCTCGCCGCCGGCCTCGCTTACGCGATACGCAAGATTCTTTCCGAACGCCTGAACACCTTCATCACCATGGCCGAGGATTTGGCGAACGGCCGCGGCGATCTCACCGTCCGCCTCGACGAGTCGAGCGGTGACGAACTCGCGCGTGTGGCCCGCGCCTTCAACACCTTCCTGGGCATGCTGCACACCATGTTTGTCGACTTCAAGGACGAGGCGGCGCGCATGGGCAAATCCGCGCACGAGATCGGTTCGGTGGTACACAAGACCAACGAACAGGTTCAGGCGCAGCACGAGGTCACGAGCACGGTGGCGGCGACGGTCGAGGAAATCTCGGTCTCAATCAGCGAAGTGTCCGGCCAGGCGGCACGCTCGAAGGAAGCTGCACGCGCCGTGCAGCAGAGGACGGCCGAAGGCGGTGGCGACCTCGCGGCGCTTTCCGGGTCGCTCGACAAGACGGAAGAATCGTTGCAAGCCGTGAGCGAACTGACGAAGTCGTTCATCCAGGACGTCGGTGAAATCGACAACCTCGTCGCGCTGGTGTCGGAGATCGCCAATCAGACCAACCTGCTGGCCCTCAACGCGGCCATCGAGGCCGCGCGCGCCGGCGAGAGCGGCCGCGGGTTCGCCGTTGTCGCGGACGAAGTTCGCAAACTCGCGACTCGCTCCAATGAAACCGCCGAGTCGATTCGCGCAACCACCGTTCACCTCGGCGAACGCTCAAGCAAGGTGGCGTGTGCACTCGAAGGCAGCGAGGCGTCCTTACAGGACTGCGTTACCTGCATGGACAAGGTGCAGAAGGGTCTCGGCGAAATCGACTCGCTGGTGGCGGAAGTCGCCGTAGGAGCGGACGATGTATCGACGATGGTCAGCGAACAGTCGGTTGCCTCGCAAAATATCGCCAAGAACATGGAGTCGTTGTCGATCGCGGGCGAAAGCACGGCGAACCAGATGAATATCGCCGCGTCGATCGCCACCGACCTGGAGAACGTCTCACAGGTCATGCTGAAGGCAATGGCCGGCTTCAAAACGCAGGAACGAACTGCCTGACCCGCTGAGTGCGGCTTTCCGACAACGCGCGGAAGAATAGGCCGGCGGCGTTTCAGGGTATCGTTGCGTATCGCGTATCGTGACGGATGCGTCGCATCGATTAGGGAGGTCGTCCATGACCATTGACGACAAAAGGGACGGAGTGCCACCACGACAGTTCGTGCGCACGGGGCATTCATTGGCTTCCGACGCGCGGCAGGCCGTACGCGAATTCCATGCCGCCGTGGCACAAGACGAGTGCGAGCTCGTCGTTTTCTTCTGCTCCAGCCATTACGATCTCGATGCGTTGGCCAGCGAAATGAAGCTCCGTTTTCCCGGCGTACGCGTCGTCGGCTGCACCACGGCCGGCGAGATCGGCCCATCCGGCTATCGCGATCACAGTCTTTCCGGGATCAGTTTTCCCACCGGCTCTTTCAAGGCGGCCGTCGGGCTCTTCGAAGGCCTGCAGGATTTCAGCATTGCCGAGGGTCAGGCGTTCGCTCGCACACTGTTGCTGCAGATCGAAAACACCTCGGCAGCACCGGACGTGGCTAATGTGTTCGCCTTCCTGATGGTCGACGGGCTGTCCGTACGCGAGGAGCCGGTGGTGCACACGTTTCAAACCGCCCTTGCCCGTATCCCGCTGATCGGCGGTTCTGCGGCGGACGACTTGGAGTTCAAACGCACACGTGTCTATCACGGCGACCGCTTTCATGATGACAGCGCTGTGCTGGTGCTGATCAGCACGCCGTTTCCTTTCCGCGTCTTCAAGACCCAGCATTTCGTAAGCAGCAAGGAACGGCTCGTGGTGACGGAGGCCGACCCATCGCGGCGCCTCGTCAAGGAGGTCAACGGCTTGCCGGCTGCCGAAGAGTATGCGCGAGTGATCGGCGTGCCGAAGGAGAATCTGGGGGCTTTCAACTTCGCCAGTTCGCCGGTCGTTGTGATCCTCGACGGGACGGACTATGTGCGCTCGATCCAGAGAGCCAATCCGGACGGCAGCTTGACTTTCTTCTGCGCCATCGAGGAAGGCCTGGTGCTCCGGGTCGCGCACGGCGTGGATCTGCTCGACAACCTGAATCGCACCTTCGCCGGCCTCGTGCAGGAAATCGGGCCGCCGCAAGCGGTGCTCGCCTGCGATTGCGTTTTGCGCAACATCGAGATCGCGCAATCGGGGCTAAAAAGCGAGGTCAGCCGGCTGTTCGACGAACATCACGTCGTCGGCTTCAGCACCTACGGCGAACAGTTCCGGGGCGTGCATGTCAATCAGACGTTGACGGGTATCGCACTCGGAACGCGCGGGAGCGACGATGCCTGACGATGCATGGTGCTCCGATCCGGATACACGCGAACAAGCGTTGCGCGCCGAGATCGCCCGTCTCAACAAGATGGTAAACGCTCTGATGAACCGGGCGGAACGGAGCACCCAGGGCTCGGACTTCGGCCTCTTCCAGACGGCAATCGTGCTCGAAGGGCAGGTCCGCTCACGAACCGAAGCGCTCGAAGCGGCTTTGCACGAAAACGAGAGGATCAATCGGGCCCTGCAGTACACGAAGGCCCAGATGGAAATCGAGATCGAGGACCGCAAGCGTGCGCTCGTGGAACTCGAGCACGAAAAGGAAGAGCAGCGCGCCTTGATCCAGAAGCTCGAGGAAGCGCACAACCAACTACTGCAGTCCGAGAAGCTGGCTTCGATCGGCCAGCTTGCCGCCGGTGTCGCGCACGAGATCAACAACCCCATCGGTTTCGTGAATTCCAATCTCGGGACATTGAAGTCGTATGTCGACGATCTGCTCCAGCTCATCGGCCTGTACGAAGAAAGCCAATCGCAACAGGCGTGCGAACCCTCGCTGCAACAAGCGATCGCCGACCAGCGTCGGCGCATGGACTTCGAATACCTGCGCGACGACATCGGCAAACTGATTGCTAAATCCATCGATGGTACGGCGCGCGTCCGCCGCATCGTGCATGATCTGCGCGACTTTTCGCGGCTCGACAGCAACGACTGGGTGTGGGCCGACCTGCACGCCGGGTTGGAGAGCACGCTCAACGTGGTGTGGAACGAGCTGAAGTTCAAGGCCGAGGTGGTGCGCGAATTCGGGACGCTCCCGCTCGTCCAATGCCTGCCATCGCAGCTCAATCAGGTTTTCATGAACATGCTGGTCAACGCCGCGCAAGCCATCGCGGAGCGCGGAAGGATCACCCTACGCAGCGGACAGCAGGGCGATCAGGTGTGGATATCGATCGCCGACACCGGCGCCGGCATTGCGCCCGAGCTGATGACGAAGATCTTCGACCCGTTCTTTACGACCAAACCCGTGGGCAAGGGGACGGGCCTCGGACTGTCGGTTTCCTATGGGATCGTTCAGAAGCACGGCGGGCGTATCGACGTTGAGAGTACGGCAGGTGAGGGAACGACCTTCACGATCTGGCTGCCGGTAAAGCGGCCGATCGAAGCGTCGGGGAGCTGAATCGTCGCCAGCTGTTGTCGGCGTTCTCCGACCTGGAGCCCCGACCCGCGGGTGAAACCCATCCCTCGGCGGCATTGCCGTGCAAGGCTCCGGCGTACTCCAGCCCGGTTCTAATTGCCGCCATCACGATTACTGATTGGACGCGCCCATACCGGAAACCTACCATCGGATTGCTGCATTTTCTTCCCTTCCACTTTTGTTTTCGAAGGATCCATCATGAAAAAAGCAATTCGGGTGCTGTGTGGGGTCGCGGTAGCGGCCGCCATGCTCGGGTCAGCACAGGCGCAAACACCGTCCAAGAAGCTCGTCGTTTATTGTCCGCATCCCCTCGTCTTCATCGAGCCGATCGTGAAGAAGTTCGAGGCGGAAACCGGCATCCGCGCGGAAGTCGTCGCCGCAGGTACGGGCGAACTGCTCAAGCGCGTCGAGGCGGAAACCTCCAACCCGCTGGCCGACGTGATGTGGGGCGGCTCGATGTCCACTCTCGAACCCTCGCGCAAGTTCTTTGAAACCTATCGCACGCCCGAAGAATCCGGCTTCTTCGACAACCTCAAGAACACCGACGGCCGCGTCACGGCGTTCACTCAGATCCCGAGCGTGATCATGGTGAACACCAAGCTGATCGGCAACATCAAGGTCGAGGGCTATCAGGACGTTCTTAACCCCGCACTCAAGGGCAAGATCGCTTTTGCCGATCCGTCCAAGTCGTCCTCGTCGTTCGAACACCTGATCAACATGCTCTACGCGATGGGCAAGGGCGACCCGGACAAGGGCTGGTCCTATGTTGAAGCCCTCGCCAAGAACCTCGACGGCAAGCTGCTCTCCGGTTCCTCCGCCGTCTACAAGGGTGTCGCCGATGGCGAATACACGGTCGGCCTGACCTTCGAAGAAGGCGCGGCAACGTACGTGAAATCGAAGGCTCCGGTGAAGATCGTCTACATGAACGAAGGCGTGATCTCGCAGACCGACGGCTCAGCGATCATCAAAGGCGCCAAGAACCTCGAAAACGCGAAGAAGTTCATCGACTTTCTCTCCAGCAAGGAGACGCAGACGATGATCGCGACGCAGCTCAACCGCCGCTCCGTGCGCAAGGACGCGCCGGCGACCGACGGGTTGGCCCCGATGGCGAGCATCAAGTTGATCAAGGGCAACGACGAAGTCGTGAACAAGAGCAAGCGCCTCTGGCTCGAGAAGTTCAAGGACATCTACACCAGCCAGTAAGCGGCAACGCCCGCGGCGCCGGCGATCCGGCGCCCTGAACATGGCGCGGGGAGTGGCCGATGGCCGCCTCGCGCCCGTCCCGGGAGCCCTGTATTCCCGCCGGTCCAAGCATTTGGAGAAATTCCGTGAGTGTATCGATCCATGTAGAAAACGTAGTCAAGAAATACGGCGAAGTCACGATCATTCCCGACCTCTCGGTGGACATCGAGAACGGCGAGTTCTTTACTCTCCTCGGCCCGTCCGGTTGCGGCAAGACGACGCTGCTGCGCATGATCGCCGGCTTCAACAGCATCGAGGCCGGCAAGATCCGCTTCGACGACGAGGTCATCAACGCCATCCCGGCGCACAAGCGCAACATCGGCATGGTGTTCCAAAACTACGCGATCTTTCCGCATCTCACGGTCAGGAAAAACGTCGAGTACGGCTTGCAGTTCCGCGAGCTGTCGAAAGACGAAAAGACGCGCCGAGTCGAAGAAATGCTCAAGACGGTGCGCATTGAGGAATACCAGGACCGCTTGCCAGAAAGGCTTTCCGGCGGTCAGCAGCAGCGGGTGGCGCTCGCTCGCGCGATCGTGGTGCACCCGAGCGTGCTGCTCATGGATGAGCCGCTCTCGAACCTGGATGCGAAACTGCGCGTCGAAATGCGCGGAGCCATCCGCGACATCCAGAAGAAAGTCGGCATCACCACGGTTTACGTAACGCACGACCAGGAAGAGGCGCTCTGTATCTCGGACCGTATCGCGGTCATGCGCGAAGGCGTCATCCAGCAGATCGACGCGCCGCAAGTCATCTACTCGCGCCCGAGCAACATTTTTGTCGCCACATTCATCGGCCACTCGAATCTCTTCAAGACCACGCTTGCCGGCCAGGAATTGCGCTTCACTCCCGATTATGCCGTCAACATGGGCGGCCACGTTCGCAAGGACGCGCCGGCGGGCGCCACGGTGACGGGCGTGCGGCCGGAGGAATTCCATCTTTCCGAGTCCGGCCGCGGCTTGCCCGCCCGCGTGGTCAAAACAACCTTCCTCGGCCGGTACGTAAACTACGAGTTGGCCTTTACCACCGCCGGTCTCCTTCCCGACCAGGCCGCGATTGAATTCTCACAGGACATCGGCACGGCGAAGACGATTTACCAGCCGGGCGACATGGTGTACCTCGAAGTGAACCCGGAGAAGATCAACGTGTTCACAACCGGCGGCGATACGCTGATGCGCGACGCCAAGGCGGGCTCGGTCATCCGCCTCGCAACGCATACGGGGCACGCAGACGTCGGCCGTCAAGGAGAACGCGCCGATGGCACCGTCAGCGCGGGAGCCGGGTCATGAAACTGTCCGCCTCTTCCCGCGACTTCTGGTTCTGGGCGACGCTGGTCATCGCCGGACTGTTCATTCTGTTCCTCGTCTATCCGCTCTTCTCGCTTTTCGCCAGCAGCTTCCTGGATTCCGAGACCGGCAGTATGACGCTCTCGCACTACGCGGCCTTCTTCAAGAAGCGGTATTACTACCGGGCCTTGCTCAATAGCTTGAGCGTGACGTCCTGCGTAACGGTTCTGGCGATCCTCATCGGTGCGCCGATGGCCTACCTCACCTCCGCCTTCAACATTCGCGGCAAGCGGCTCATCGATGTGCTGGTCATCATCTCGATGCTCTCGCCTCCGTTCATCGGCGCCTATTCGTGGATTCTGCTCGGCGGCCGCAGCGGCCTCGTCACGAAGTTCTTCTCCGAGCAGCTTGGCATCAGCGTGCCGACGATCTACGGCTTCACGGGTATCCTGCTCGTACTCACGCTGAAGCTGTACCCGTTCGTGTACCTCTACGTCTCAGGTGCCCTGAAGAGCATTGACGTCTCGCTCAGCGAAGCGGCCGAAAGCCTGGGATGCAACCCGATCAAGAAGGTGTTCACGATTGTGCTGCCGCTGATCACGCCAACCGTCCTTGCCGGTGGCCTGCTCGTCTTCATGAACGCTTTGGCGGACTTCGGTACGCCGATGCTGATCGGCGAAGGCTTCGTCGTCATGCCTGTACTGATCTACTCCGAGTTCGTCAGCGAAATGGGCGGCCAAGCCAATTTCGCAGCGGCGCTGGCGGCGATCATGGTGGTCATCACGTGCCTGATCTTCCTCGGCCAGAAATACGTGGTGAACAAGAAGTCCTTCACGATGAGCGCGCTGCGGCCGATGAAACCGACTGACCTCGCGCCGGTTCCCAACGTTTTCGCGCATACCTTCATCTACGCGCTGGTGTTCCTCTCGATCATTCCCCAGCTCACGGTCATCTACACCTCGTTCATGAACGTGAATGGCGTGATGTTCGCTCCAGGCTTCTCGCTCGACAGCTATCGCATCATCTTCGACAAGCTGGGCGCGGCCATCACGAACACGTACCTGTACGGGCTCGCCGCCATCGTGGCGATCGTGCTTCTCGGCATGTTCATCGCCTACCTGGCGACACGGCGACGGAACCTGGTCACGTCGATCATCGACACCTTCACGATGTTCCCGTACATCATCCCGGGTTCGGTGCTCGGCATCACCTTGCTGCTGGCGTTCAACAAGCCGCCGGTGATCCTGAGCGGCACCGCGATCATCATCATCCTGGCCTTTGTTGTGCGCCGGCTGCCCTACACTTTGCGCTCAAGCGCGGCGATCCTCTACCAGATTAGCCCGAGCGTTGAGGAAGCGTCGATCAGCCTTGGCTGTTCGCCGATGAAGACCTTCTTCAAGGTGACGGCAATCATGATGCTGCCCGGCGTGCTCGCGGGCGCCATCCTGAGCTGGATCACGGTGATCAACGAGCTAAGCGCGTCGGTAATTCTCTACACAGGAGAAACGCGCACGATGTCGGTGGCGATTTACACGGAGGTCATCCGCGCCAGCTACGGGACGGCCGCCGCCTTGTCGTCGGTGCTCACGGTAACAACGATCATTTCGCTGCTCATCTTCTTCAAGCTTTCCGGAAACCGGGAACTGTCGATGTAGACGGCAGACGAAAGACAAGTACGATTTTTGGGGAGAATGGATGGGCAAGTTTGATGGCTACGTGCTGGTTTCCGATTTCGACGGCACGCTGATCGACCACCAGCACAGCGTCTCGCCCGAGAATGTGCGCGCCGTCCGCCGCTTCATCGCGGAGGGCGGCCGTTTTCTCGGTGCAACGGGGCGCACCGAATTGAATGTGATTCCCTTTGCAGAAGGGTTGCCGATGACTTCGCCGTGGATTCTCTACAACGGCGCCGCCATCTACGACTGGTCCACTGGCCGCTTCATCTACAAGGCGGTCCTCGATCGGCCGCTTACGGAGGCCTTTCTGCGCAAAGTGATGGCAAAGTTCCCGGGCGTCAATGTGCAGGTCTTCATGGGTGGGCCTTTCGCACAGGTGAACCCGAGCGCACGGCCGGACACGTTGGCCGTTCGCGAAGCTCAGTATTTCGAGAACAAGCCGCTCGAGGCCATCGTCGACGACTGGCTGAAAGTGCTGTTCTGCACCGACCTTCCCGAGGAAATCGCTGCCATCGAAGCGATGCTGGGCGAAGATCCCTTGGGGACGCAGGTGCACAAGACGCATTCCGGTGCCCGCTACTTCGAGCTGACGGCCCCCGGCGTCACCAAAGGTTCCGCACTAAAGTGGCTGAAGGAAAAGTTGCAGCCGACACCACGTTGTGTCGTTGCCATCGGCGACTATACGAATGACGTTGAGATGCTGTGCGAGGCGGACATCGCCGCAGCGCCGGAAAGTGCGCTGGCCGAAGTGAAGGCCTACGCCGACATCATCACGAACGGCCATACCGAAAGCGCCATCGCCGACCTCATCGACCGCCTCGAATCCTACGACTGTGCGTCAGGCGGTTCCCGGGCGATAATCTCTCCGGCCACCACCGGCTAGGAACCCCGCGGCACCGGCGCGGGAAGAAACAGGACGCAATGGGTAAGCTCAAGGACTACCTGCCGGGTATCGGGCTAGGGGCGCTGGTTTTCGCTTCCCTCTTTGGTTTCGCCCTGTCCAACACGGCGCACGCGCAGGCGCGCCGGCTCAACGTCGTCTGTTCGGTGCAGATCGAGTGGTGCGAGCTCGTGCGCAACGAGTATCAGCGCGTTTCCGGCGTACGCATGACGATGATCCACCGCAGCAGCATCGAGGCACTCGCCATGCTGCTCGCCGAACGCAACAACCCGCGCACCGACGTCTGGTTCGGCGGAACTGGCGATCCGCATCTGCAGGCCGCCGAGCGCGGCCTCACGCTCGAATACCGGTCACCCATCCTCGACGATCTGCAGCCCTGGGCGCAGGCGCAGGCCCGCCGTGCGGGATACCGCACCGTTGGACTCTATTCCGGCGTACTGGGCTTCGCGTTCCGCCCGGACCAACTCAAGCGTATCGGTGCGGAACCGCCGCGCTGCTGGCGCGACCTGCTCGCCGAGCCATTCAGGCAGCAGGTGATGATGGGCAATCCGACGTCGTCCGGCACGGGGTACATGATCATCTCGGCCTTGACGCAACTCTTCGGCGAAGAGGCGGGCAACGACTACTTGAAGCGCCTGCACAAGAACGTCGCCCAGTACACGCATGGCGGCCGCGGCAGCATCGAAAACATCGTGCGCGGCGAAGGTTCGGTAGCCATTGGTTTCATGCACGACGCGATTGCTGCCCGCGAGCGGGGCGCCGACCTGGAGTTCGAGTCTCCATGCGAAGGCACGGTCGCCGAGATCGGTTCGCTGTCGCTGATCGCCGGCGCTGCGAATCTCGATGAAGCCAAGCGCTTTTATGAATGGGCGCTCAGCGCGGAGGCGCAGACGTTGGCGCGAAAGGTGGGAGCTTTTCAGTACCCGTCGAACAAGCACGTGGCACCGGAGGCGCGCATTCTCGACCCAAGCCAGACCTTGCTCACGCCCTACGACCATCGACGCTTCGGATCGTCGCAGATCCGCAAACGACTGCTTTCCCGCTGGATCAACGAAATCAATGTACCGCAGAACGACTGACGCCGCGGCTCAAAGGGCTCATCCCGCCAAGCGTGAGGTGCTCGCGCTATGGCGGGCGCTTTGGCGTGTAGTGGCGCTCGGCTCGTTTTCGATGGCGGCTGCCGGAACGGCGTTCGCGCTTTCCCCCGGTGCGCTACAGGCGAAGGACAGCGATCTGCTGACGGCATTCGCCGGTTTGTGGGGCATTGGCGAAGTGGCCTTCGTTATCGCCGTCCTGCTATGGGCCGTCCCGGTCTTCAGCACGCTGCAGGCGGGAGTACGCACGTCGATCCGTGTGGGTGCCGCGTCGCTCGGTATCTTCGGTTCGGCTTCGATGCTCTTCAGTGCGCTGGCTACCCGCACTTGGCCCTCTGCGAGCCATCACGATTTCCTTGTGCCGATGGTGCTCGCGGCGGCAGCCCTCGCCGCGCTCGTCGCCTCGCTCGGTACGCTGGAAAACACCCTTGCGCGCACATTGGCCCGCGAACGCCGACCCTGGCGCGCCGCCCTCGCCGCGGCGTTCTGGGTAACGGCACTGATCGTCTTCATCGGCGTCCCGGTGGCCGGTGCCTGGAGTCTCGTATGGCATCGCACCGGCACCGCCATGCCGAACATGTCGGCGGGAATCGCCAGCCTCCTTGCTTCGCGATACTGGAGCCTGGGGTGCCTCACCGGCAACGGTGGCTGCGGCTCCGCGGTCAATTCGATCGGCCTCGGCGTCATCGTGTCCACATTGGCTGGAGCCCTAGGGTTATCGTTGGCGCTTTTCGTACACCGCAGCAACCGCAAGCTGCGCAAGTGGGTCGCGGTCCTCGTTTGCCTGCCGATGATCACCCCGCCCTTTCTGGTCGGCCTCGGGCTCGCACAATTGTTCGGGCAGGCCGGCATCGTCACCATCGTCCTCGAAGCGACGCTCGGCATTACCCGGTCGCGTTGGTTCTTCGGTGGCTACGGGGTGATGATGGCGCAGGTGCTTGTCTTCTTCCCGCTCGCGTATTTTCTGCTGCTGAATGCGCTCGATTCGCTCGGTCGCGAACAGATCGACGCGGCGAAATTCCTCGGCGCCTCCGATACCGATGTCTTGCGTACCGTGATACTGCCGGCGCTGCGCGACCCGCTGGCGGTAGCCATGCTGGTCGTCTTCGTCGAGACGCTTTCCGACATCGGCAATCCGCTGGTTATCGGCGGCAAGCTACGCGTGTTGGCGACGGAACTTTTCTACTCGAGCAGCACGGAGATCGCCTCCGGCGAAATGACAGGCGTACCGGCTCTGCTTTTGGTCGGCATCGCGCTCACCATGGCCGTCGTAAAGGAATATCTGGCGCGCCACCGCTGGCGGGGCAACACCACCCTGCCGGAAAGTCGCGAACGTTGCCGTTACGAGTTGCCGGCTCCTCTGCGTGGAATCTTCGGTGCATTGCTCACACTCTGCGTCCTGACGCTCGTGGCGATTTACGCGCTGCTCGTCGTCGGTGCTTTCTCTGAAGGCGGGATCGCGGACCGCTCGTTCACGCTGGAGAACTTCGTACGCGGCTTCGGTGTTCTCGTCGCTCAGGACGGCGTGCACCTGACCGGCTCCGGCTGGGATTCGCTGATCGCGAGCCTCTCGTGCGCCTTCCTGATTGCCCCGCTCGGCGGCGTGATCGGGATGGCGATGGTCTGGGTCCTGCAGCGCGGCGGCCTGCGCGGCGCACGCACGATCGAATCCATTTCGTCCTACATTCTCTCCGTTCCAAGTGTCGTCATCGGCGCCGGTTTCCTGCTCGCGTTCGGGCGCTTCGGCCTGACGAGCGTGGGCGCCTGGACGCTGATCCTGCTCGCGATGCTCTTGCGCAATCTCGCCGTCTGCATGCGCTTTGGCGGCGTCGCCTTGCGCCGGATGGACTCGGCGCAGATCGAAATGTCCGGCCTGTTCGGCGCCGGCGCCCTGACGACGTTCGCGAAGGTAGTCGCGCCGACGTTGCGCTCGACCTTCGTCGTCTCGGTGGCCTACGGCTTCGTGCGCTCGATGACGATGCTCGGTTCGGTGCTTTTGCTTTCGTCGGCCGAGAACCAGGTGGCGACCACGTATATGATCGACCGTATCGGTATTGGAGAATTCGGTGTCGGCATGGCCTACGGCGTCGTGCTTGCCGCGTGTATCGGCACCGTGCTGGCGATCGGGTGGATGGTAGCCTCGGCGCGACGGACGGTCCCAGGCCTGGGGGCGGCGTTGAGCGACTTGAAAGCCGCCGTGGTGCTCGCCCAGAAGGACGGCTTGGCGAGGTAGTGATGAAACAACGAGGCGTCGGAGCCCAAGCTCCGACCAGAAAACTGAAACTTGCGGGAGCGCGAGAATGCTGGTTCTGAAACGTTCTTCGATCGAAGCGAAAGGGGTTTCGCTGTCGCACGGAGACAAGCGCATTCTTTCCGGCATCGATCTGCGGATCGAGTCCGGCGAGTTTTTCTGCATCCTCGGCCCCTCGGGCGCGGGGAAGACCACCTTCCTGCGCGTCGTTGCGGGGCTGGAAACACCGGATAGTGGCGAACTTCTGATCGACGGCGATCCGGTCTCCTCCAAGCCGCCACAAAAGCGTGGCGTCGGCATGGTTTTCCAGAGTCTGGGGTTGTGGCCGCATATGACGGTGTACGAGACGGTCAGCTACGGACTCGTCCGCCAGGGCGTTCCCGAAGCCGATATCCGCCGCAAGGTCGACTTCATGCTCAAGCTCGTCGGCCTCGACGAACTCGCGCAGCGCTACCCCGGCGAACTGTCGGGCGGCCAGCAGCAAAAGGTGGCCATCGCCCGCGCGCTCGTGGTCGAACCGCGCATCCTTCTGCTCGATCAGCCGATGTCCGCGCTCGACCAGCCGTTCCGTATTCATCTGCGCCGCGACATTCAGTCCTTGCAGCGCAAACTCGGCATCACCACGATCATGGTCACGCACGACCCGGAGGAGGCGCTGAGCGTCGCCGACCGAATCGCCGTCATCCGCGATGGACGTATCCAGCAGATCGGTTCGCCGCCGGCTCTTTACGACTATCCGTTCGATACCTTTGTCGCCAATTCGGTAGGAACGGCGAATCTGATCGCTGGCAGCATTGAAGAGGACGAAGCGGGCGCCGCCTGTTTCTATTCCGACGCAACCGGCTCGGTGCCGCTACTGGACCGGCTGCGCGTTCCCGCGCCAGGGCGCGCCTATGCGTGCTTCCGCCCCTCCTCGGTACACGTCGCGCCCTACGACAGCAGCGCCCATGACGCCGACTATCTCTGGATGAACGGGCGTATCTTTCGTAGTGAGTTCCGCGGCGGCTATTTGCGTTACAGCGTCGGCGTCGGCGACGAAACCGTCGTCTGCGACCTGCCGCACCGCACGGCAACGCTACCGATGCCGGTAGGGAGCGAGGTGTTATTGGGTATCGAAATCAGCCAGATCAGGTTCGTGAATGCGTAAAACCGGGTATTCGCGAACAGCCGCTACGAACTTCGGGTCAATTCCCGGTCGTTGCCAATGCGCGCACGCAAGACGCGCAGCGACGGCCGAGCTCTTGTCGAACAACCTGGGCCGACAGGGACGGCCAATGGTGCCTACGTGGACATCCTGAGGATCCGGACTTTCGTTACCGTCGCCCGCCTCGGGCACGTCACCCGCGCCTCGGAGGTGCTGCACGTCACGCAGCCCGCCGTGACCGGGCATATCAAGACGATGGAGCAGGAACTCGGGATTGCCCTGTTCCGCCGCACCCCTGGCCGCATCGAACTCACGAAGTCGGGAGAAGCGCTGCTGCCGCATGCTGAAAAAGTGCTCGCCGACTTCAGCGCTCTCTTGAGCCATGCCAAAGCCATTAAGGGCGAAGTCACGGGCAGCCTGAACTTCGCCCTCGTCGATGACGTCGAGTTTCTGCGTATCGGCGGTTTCCTGAGCGGGTTGCGCAGCGCGTTCCCGCTGCTGCAACTCAAGACCTCGAACTGCTCTTCGGAGGAAGTCCTGGAGCGTGTAGCCAGCGCCGAATGCGACGCCGGTTTTTGTGTTGCCGATGCCGTTCCCCAAGAGCTGTCGGCGATCAAGCTGCGCGGTGTCACGTATGTCGTCGTCGCCCCCACGCCGCTCGCCGAAGCGCTCGGCAAAGCCGGCTGGCGCGATGTCGCTGGCATGCCATGGATTGCGCCGCCGGCACGCAGCCATGTGCGTCAAATCCAGAACGCGATGTTCGCCAATCAAGGCGTGACGCCGAACGTGGTCGTCGAATGCGACCAGCTCTCTGCGATCGAGGGCATGGTTCGCTCGGGCCTCGGGCTCGCGCTGATGCGCGAGGAAGTGGCGACGTCGATGGCCGCCGATGGCGAGTTCTTCATCTGGCCGCACGTAAGCCTCACCACGCAACTCGTGTTCGTCTTCCGTGCCAGCGAGGAGTCGAACCCCTCCACGGTGGGCATGATCTCCGTCCTCAAACGCGTCTGGAACGTTTAGCGGCGGCGCGAGCCGAAAGGCTCTCTCGTGCTACAGCATGGCCAACGGTTGCGGACCGCGCGGCGGCGGGAACAGCGCATCGAGTTCGGCGTGGATTTCGCGATCGAGCAGGCACGCCAGGGCACCGTGGTTTTCCTCGACATGCGCAACGCGCCCTGCCTTCGGGATCGCGATCACCCCGTCCTTGGCAAGGAGCCAGGCCAGCGCCAACTGTGCTGGAGAAACGCCGACACGGCGAGCAAGAGCGACAAGGCGTTGGTCGCGCACGAGGCGCGCCTGCTCGATCGGGGAATACGCCATGATGGGAACGCCGCGTGCGACACACCAGCGCAACAAGTCCCATTCGATGCCGCGACGCGTCAGGTTATACAACACCTGGTTGGTGGCGACCCGCTCGCCACCGGGCGTCGCGCAAAGTTCTTCCATGTCAGCAAGATTAAGGTTGCTGACACCCCAATGACGGATTTTTCCGGCCCGTTGCAATTCTTCGAATCCCGCGATCGTGTCCTCGAACGGGACATTACCGCGCCAGTGCAACAAGTAGAGGTCGAGCCGGTCGGTGCGCAAGCGCGCGAGGCTGCGTTCGCATGCCGCGATGGTGCCCCGCCGCGTGGCGTTATGCGGATACACCTTGCTGACCAGAAAAACCTCGTCGCGGCGTCCCGCAATCGCTTCGCCAACGAGTATTTCGGAAGCGCCCTCGCCGTACATTTCGGCGGTGTCGATCAGGCGCATTTCGAGGTCGAGCCCGCGTTGCAGGCTGCGGATTTCTTCGGCCCGCGACGCTCGCGAGTCGCCGATATTCCAGGTTCCCATCCCAAGAGCCGGCACTTGTTCGCCGGCGAGATTGACGTACTTCATGGTCGCCTCATTCAATATCGTGGCGGCGGTTGAGCCACCACCGGATTTCGCGGCAAAAAGCCGGCCCGGCAGCACCACAGGCATGGCAACGCGGCACGCGCCTCATTGCCCTTTCTGATAAGTGCCGATCAACTCCGCCTGCGCGACGACATGCCCGGCCATCGCCTCCAGCAACGCCTTCTTGGTAGGGGTGCCGAGATCGGGCAGGATCGTATCGAGTGCGTAGAGCTTGTGAAAATACCGGTGGCGCCCGATCGGGGGGCACGGGCCGCCGTACCCCGTGCGCTGCCAGTCGTTCAATCCTTCCAGCGCCCCGGGCGGCAAATCTTTCACGGCCTCCGGCAAACCTTCGCAGGTAGCCGGAATGTTGTACAGAATCCAGTGCACCCAGACGCGCTTCGGAGCGGCAGGATCCGGTGCATCCGGGTCGTCCTCGATCAGCACCAGGCTCTTCGCCCCGGCGGGTACCCCTGACCACGACAGCGGCGGCGACACATTGGCGCCTTCGCACGTATGTTTTTTCGGTATCGATCCCTGATGCGCGAACGCACTCGACGTGATCGTCAGGCTCATGATGTCCTCCTTCTACGGTCGGCTCGAAAAGCAAAAGTATGGGCGGCGATCCGGAGCCGCGCAACCATCACTTGGAGACCATCGATCCGCTCGTTGCGGCCGGCCAGCGGGTCTGCCGACGACGAAACGGGACGCCATTGGTCACCGCACCGGTTCGGCGTATTCTTCTTGAAAAAGGACGCACGACGCCTATTGATGAGCAGCAATAGTTCCCGCCCGGCCATCCCCCTACGCCGCAGTCTCGAACTGCGCGTAGGCACGTTGGTTTGCAGCGCCGCCATCCTCGTCGGCGCGGGCTATTACGAGTTCAGTTTGCAACCGATGGCGGCTCAAATTGCCGAGGAGCAATTCACCGCCGCCGCGGCTCAACTCGAAGCGGGGATGGACGGCGTGTTCCAGCCGGCAGAGCAAATCCTCAAGATGAGTCGCGGCTGGTTGCAGCAACGACCGCCCGACATCGACTCGGCAGACGAATTCAACCGCATTTTCCAACCCGTCCTTCAAACATTGCCGCAAGCGACCTCGATCGTTGCCGGTACGTCGGTCGGTGAAGGCTGGATGCTCTTGCAACGCCCCGACGGCGGCTGGACCAACCGCCTGACCGATCTTCGCCGTTGGGGAAATGATCATCTCTTCTTCGAGCGGGAAGCGGGTGGCCGGTCCATGCGGAGCTGGAAGACACTCGACTACGATCCGCGGCAGCGCGCTTGGTACAAGGCGGCGATTGCACAACGCGAGGACGTGCGCTGGACCGATCCCTATACGTTTTATACGACGGGCGACCCGGGGATCACCGGCGCACTCGCTTTTTCGTTGCGTGACGGGCGCGATTTCGTCGTCGGCGTCGATCTCAAGCTACGCGACCTTTCCATAATCACCATGAGTGCCCATGTGGGCGTGCGAGGCATGGCCGCCGTATTGACGGACGACCTACGCGTCCTCGGACTGCCCGCTCCGTCGGAATCGTCCGTTGACGCGCGCTGGCTGGAGGAGGTCCTCAAGCCGGCTCGGGAATTACCGCTGCCGGCCTTAGCCGCAGCCCTTGATGCTTGGGAAGAATCGAGTCGAAAAGGAACGGTAAGTTTCGTAGCCGAGGGCGAACGCTGGCTCGCGCGCTTTCACTCACATGAACTCGGCGACCGCAAGTTGTGGATCGCCACGCTGGCTCCCGAATCGGATTTCGTGCCGAACTGGTTGTCCGTGGTGGGCCCGCTGCTCGGTGCTCTGGCATTGGCTCTCGCGAGCGTGTTGCTGTTCTCGCGTCGTCAGGCGGGGAGTATCGCCCGCCCACTGGAAGAGCTCGTTCTGGCGAGCGATCGCATCGGGCACCTCGATTTTCACGCCGTGGCGATCGACAAAGTCGAATTTGCCGAGATCGGACAGCTGGCAGCCGCCTACGAACGGATGCGGCAGCTGCTCGAGGACGACCAGCATCAGATCGCGGCTCAAAGAGAGGCGCTGCACAACCAAATATCCGCCTTGCGCGCGACGGAGGATAAGCTTCGGGAAAGCGAAACGCATTACCGCCTGCTGTCCGAGAATGTCTCGGACATCATCTGGAAACTCGACCGCAACTTCTGCTTCACCTATGTGAGCCCAGCCGACGAACGACTGCGCGGGTTCTCCGCCGATGAGGTGATCGGCCGCCATGTCCTGACGATGATGACTGAGGAGGGCGTCGCGGCGGTCAAGGAAAGGGTCAGGCAACGGCTGAGCGACAACGAGCGGCAGCATGACGACGAACCGATCACCATTATCGCGCAGCAGCGTTGCAAGGACGGACGGCTTATCTGGACCGAGAGCCTGGTGACTGTTGGCCGTGCGCCTGATGGGCCTGTCACCGGCTACTACGGGATCACGCGCGACATCACCGAACGGCGTAAGGCGGAGGAAGATTTGCGCGCCAGCGAGAACCGTCTGTTCACTATCCTCGAGAACGTAGACGCCTGCATCTATCTCAAGGACATGCAGGGCAAATACCTGTTCGCCAACCGGGCGGTACGGGACCTTCTCCAGCTCAAGGAGGCGACTGACATTGTGGGCCACGGCGATGAGCGATTTTTCTCCGACGCGACGGCCGCCAATATCCGGCGGAATGACGTTCGGGTTTTGCTCGGCGGAGAAACCGTACGGGCCGAGGAAAACAACCTCGTTTCTGCGACCGGCGAGCGTCGCATTTACCAGTCCACCAAGTTGCCTCTCCGCCGGGAAAACGGTGAAATCTACGCGCTCTGCGGGATCTCGACCGACATCACCGAACTCAAGGAGCATGAAAGCCAACTCAAACACATTGCCCACTATGACACGCTAACCACTCTACCCAACCGCGTGCTGCTCGCAGATCGTCTGCACCAGGCGATGGTTCAATCCACCCGCCATGGCAAGCCGCTGGCGGTCGTCTATCTCGACCTCGATGGCTTCAAGGCGATCAACGATCGCTACGGCCACCAGACAGGCGACCAGCTGCTCGTCGTCCTGGCCAGCCGGATGAAAAAAGCGTTACGCGAAGGCGACACACTGGCCCGTTTGGGCGGTGACGAGTTCATTGCCGTCTTGCTCGATTTGCCCGACATGGCGGCCAGCGAACCGATGCTCATCCGCCTGCTCAGCGCCGCCGCGCAGCCCGTGTCAATCGGCGACGTTTCCATGCAAGTGTCGGCGAGTCTAGGAATCACGACCTACCCGCAGCTCGAAGACGTCGACGCGGACCAACTGCTTCGGCAAGCCGATCAGGCCATGTACCAAGCCAAGCTGGCGGGCAAGAACCGTTATCACATTTTCGATGCCGAACAGGATCGTACGGTGCGCGGACATCACGAAAGCGTCGAACGCATCAGGCGCGCACTGAGCGAGCGCGAATTCGTCCTACGCTACCAGCCGAAAGTGAACATGCGTACCGGCAAAGTGATCGGCGTCGAAGCGTTGATCCGCTGGCAACATCCCGAACGCGGCCTGATTCCACCCGCGGACTTTTTGCCGGTCATCGAGAATCATCCGCTTGCCGTCGACATCGGCGACTGGGTGATCGACACCGCACTCGGCCAATGCGAGGCCTGGCGTGCAGAAGGACTCGATGTTCCGATCAGCGTCAATGTCGGCGCCTATCAGCTGCAACACGCCGATTTTCTCGAACGGCTCGAACGAATCCTCGCCGCGCATCCGTCCATCGGGAAAGGCGTGCTCGAAATGGAAGTTCTGGAGACCAGCGCGCTCGAAGACCTCGCCCGTGTCTCGGAAGTCATCGCCGCCTGCCGGCAACTCGGCGTGACCTTCTCCCTCGACGACTTCGGCACGGGTTATTCGTCGCTCACCTACCTGAAGCGACTCTCCGTCAACCTGCTGAAGATCGATCAGAGTTTTGTGCGCGACATGCTGGACGACCCCGACGACTTGGCCATCCTGGTCGGCGTGTTGACGCTCGCAACAACCTTCCGTCGACAGGCGATAGCAGAAGGGGTGGAAACGGTTGAGCACGGCCGCATGCTGTTGCAACTGGGATGTGAGCTGGCACAAGGATACGGCATTGCCCGGCCGATGCCGGGTGAGGACATCCCGCGCTGGGCCGCATCATGGCGTCCGGATTCGGTATGGAGTACGGCAAAGACGGTCAGCCGTGACGACCTTCCCCTGCTTTTTTCCGGTGTCGAGCATCGCGCTTGGATCACGGCACTCGGCGCTTTCTTCTGTGGGGAACGCGACGACTTACCTGGCATATCGTCCGAATGCCGGTTTACTACATGGCTCGAATTCGAAGGTCGATCGCGACATGGTCACAAGGCTACGTTCGCGCAGCTCACCGAAGTCCATCGTCGGATGCACGATCTCGGCGCCGATGCGCTGCGGCTTCATTCCCAAGGGCACACGGGCCAGGCCATGGAGGAGTTGGACCGCCTCCATGGCCTGCACGAAGAGTTCGCACGCAAACTGCATGCGCTAGTTTCTGGACGGGCCGCTTCGGGGAAACCGGCCGACGGGGCTAGTGGATGATCGTCCCGTCCTTACCGATCATCGTGATGTCGACGAAACGCGAACCGTCTCCGGTGCCGTTCTTCTTGTAGTCGACCGTCATACCGCCTAGGTCGATTTCCGGCAGGCTGTCGAGCGCAGCGACGAGATTGGCACGCGTCGGCTCTCGCCCGGCGCGGCGTATCGCTTCGACCATCAGTTTGGCCGCGACGAATCCCTCAAGGCTCGCATACGACAACGGTACCGGCTCCTTGGCCGTCGGCAAGAGTTGCTGAAACTCCTTGACCACAGGCGAGATGGGGTTCCAAGGATAGGGCACCACCTGTGAAATGATGACACCGCGACCTTCCTTATCGATGGCTTTGAGGAACTCGTCGGTCGTTGTATTGGATAGCGTCACGAAACTGACCCCGACGTTATCCTTTTTCAGCATGCGTACGAACTGCGCGCACGCTTTCGGCGTGCATGCCATCGCGATGACTTGGGGTTCGGCCTTCACCAGCTTCGCGGCCGCCGGCTTGAGGTCCATGGTCTTGCGATCGTAGCTTGCCACCGCCACCGGCTGCAGACCGCGTGCCTTCAACGAGGCTTGAAACCCCGCGAGCGCATCTTCGCCGAACGAGTCCTCCTGGTAGAGGATGGCGATCTTCTTGATGCTCGACGACGCCAAGTGCTCCACAATGCGCATCGCTTCGGTTTGGTAGCTCGCTCGCAGGTGGTAGACCATCTTGGCTTTTGGACCCCGGATGGACTGCGCGCCAGTAAATGGCGCGATCAACGGTACCCCTTCGGCCTGGATCAACGGCACGACGGCCTCGACGCTCGGCGTCGAACGATACCCGAACAGGGCCAGCACCTTGTGTTCGTTGATCAGCTTCTTCGTGTTCGCGATCGTGCGTTCCGAATCGCGCGCATCGTCAAGCGAAATCAGCGCAATCTGCTTCCCATTGACGCCGCCGCGCTTGTTCACGGAATCGAAATAAAGCTGCGCGCCAAGCGCATTTTCCTTCGCCACGCCTTGCCCGCTAAACTCTCCGGATTGGCCGATGCGCAGCGTTCCCGCCTCATCGGCAATCGACGCCGAAACTGAAACGAAAGCGACGGCCGGCACCGCCGCAAGGCATAGCTTGCGAATCCAACTCACTCTGTTTGACATGTCTCCCCTCCCCGGGAATCGAATCAAAGAATGCGTCTCCGGTCTCTATCGAACCGCGCGACGCTGGAACTGAGTGCTTCAGACAGAGCGATTATCGCCCCATGCGCCATAACGACCCGCTACTGACCTCTTCTCCGCAAATCGGCTCACCCATCGACATATCGGGGCGTCGGAGAATAGTTTTGTTCGTTGGAAACTGCCGCGACTTCCCGCAATTAAGGAAAGCCATTCGATCAAGCTTTTGTCATCGTAACATCGAATGGTGGGGAACGAAGAAACCGTTTGTCAGGTCGAGTTGACATTTGGGCAACGGGAGCCCGGCTTCTTTATGTACTTGTAGCAGAAGGAAAACGTCCGGAACGGGATACTAACGGCCGTTAGTTCGCCGGCATAGAAAGGCCCGCGGCAAGCCGTCCAATTGCTCGGCCTGCGCACCTCTGGGCAAACTGGGCTTGTGGTTAGGCTATGACTATCGGCTTGAGAACAGCCGCCCGCGGCGCGTGGCCGTGGTTGAGCGGACCGCTGCCTTTTCCGGTGAGCACCTGGGCACCGGAGGTCATCGCGGCACGGACGAAAGCGCGGCCGCCTTCGACCGCTTCAATCAGGGTGGCACCGAGGGCCAGATGAGCCGCGATGGCACTGGAGAGCGTGCACCCCGTGCCATGTGTATTTGGGCTCGCAATGCGGGGAGCCACCATCCAACGAGCCTTTCCGTCGGCTTCGAGCAGCAAGTCGGCGACCTCTTCGCTTGGTAGGTGGCCTCCTTTGAGCAGCACGGCCCGCGCACCCCGACCCTGTAAGTCACGGGCAGCGCGTTCCATGTTCTCGCGCGAGTGCAGCGGATAACCGACAAGCAAGGCCGCCTCATCGAGATTTGGGGTAATCAGGCTGGCACGAGGAAACAAATCGCTGACCAGAACGCTCATCGCGTCCTCGTCGATCAGGACGGCGCCACTCGTCGCCACCATGACGGGATCGAAGATCACGTTCTTGAGTGCATGCCGGTCGAGTGCTTCAGCAACCGCGCGTACGATCTGCGGTGCATGCAGCATGCCGATCTTAGTCGCGTCCACACCGATGTCTTCGACCACCGCGTCGATCTGATCGGTGAGCATTTGCGGCGGTACGCTGTGAATGGCACGCACGCCGCGCGTATTCTGCGCCGTCAGCGCCGTGATCGCCGTCATGCCGTAGCATCCCAGCGCGGCAAATGTTTTCAGATCGGCCTGGATACCGGCGCCGCCGCCGCTGTCGGAACCGGCAATTGAGAGCACCCGCGGGTACTCGTACTTGAACGGAACTGCGCTCATCTCGTTTTCCTGAATCGCTCGGCGCGGGAAGCGCCAGAACTTCGTGAAGGAAACTTCTTACGGGGCCGCTGCCGAGTCTCGGAATGTGATCTGCGAGGGCTCGCGCGGCGATCGTCGGCAAACCTCGCTACGCTAGAGTGCTTACATTCCGAGGTAGGCTCGCTTGACGTCCTCGTTACTGAGCAAGTTTTCGGCCCGGTCTTCGAGCGTGATCGCGCCGTTTTCCATTACATACCCGCGATGCGCGATCTTCAGTGCCTGATTGGCGTTCTGTTCGACCAGGAAGACAGTCGTATTGCTTTCGCTATTGATCTTTTTGATGATCTCGAAGATGTGCTTGATGATCAACGGCGCCAGACCCAAGGACGGCTCGTCCAGGAGCAGTAGAGACGGCCTCGCCAGCAATGCACGCGAAATGGCAAGCATCTGTTGTTCGCCGCCGGACAGCGTTCCTCCCGCCTGATTACGGCGCTTTTCGAGGATCGGAAAACGCCCGAACACGTACTCGATGTCCTGCTTGATACCGGCCTTGTCCTGCCGCAGATAGGCGCCCATCTCCAGGTTTTCGATCACGCTCATTTGCGGGAAGATGTGCCGGCCTTCGGGCACCTGGCAGATGCCCAGACTGACGATTTTTTCAGCGCCGAGATGATGGATCGGTTGTCCGCGAAACAGGATTTCGCCGTGGCGCGGCGGCGTAACCCCACAGATCGACATGAGCGTCGTACTCTTGCCGGCGCCGTTGGCGCCGATCAGCGTCACGATCTCGCCTTCGTTGATCGTCAGGGAGACGTTCTTCAGCGCCTGGATATTGCCGTAGTAGGTCTGAATATTGCGTACTTCAAGCATGAGCTTCCTCACCGAGATAGGCCTCGATCACCTTCGGGTTCTCCTTGATCTCCTTCGGCGTTCCCTGCGCAATTTCCTTGCCGTACTCCATCACGCAGATATGGTCCGAGATATTCATGACGAGCTTCATGTCGTGCTCGATAAGCAGTATCGCCACGTTCTCCTCGTCCCTGATGCGCGTGATCAGTTCGTCGAGTTCATGCGTTTCCTGCGGGTTCATCCCCGCCGCTGGCTCGTCGAGCAGAAGCAGGAAAGGTTCGGTAGCCAGTGCCCGAGCGATCTCGAGCCGCCGTTGCGCCCCGTAGGAGAGGTTGCGGGAATATTCGTCAGCGACGTCCGCGAGGCCCACCTTCTTTAGCAACTGATAGCTCGTATCGATCGACTCGCGTTCCTCGCGCGCCGACCGGCTTGTCCCGAGAATCGCGTCGAGGATCGTCGTGCCGGTGCGGCAATGACGCCCGATCATCACGTTTTCGAGCACCGTCATCGCCGGGAACAAGCGGATGTTCTGGAACGTCCGCGCCATGCCGAGGCCGGTGATGCGATTCGGCTTCATGCCATTGATGCGCCGCGTTGCCCCATCGGCCGTATGAATCCGTACGTCGCCCGTTGTCGGTGTGTAGATCCCCGTTACGCAATTGAAGAACGTGGTTTTGCCAGCGCCGTTCGGCCCGATCAGCGCCACGATCTCACCGGCATGGATATCGAGGCCAACGTTATCGACGGCTCGCAGGCCGCCGAAGTCCATTGTCAGGCCGCTGACTTCAAGGAGTTTCTTCCCACCACGTGTGCTACTTGCCGCCATCGTTACTCTCCACATCAGCGGTATCGTATTCGTATTTGCGCCGCATATTGTTGATCAACCCTTGCGGCCTGAAGATCATCATCAGCACCATCACGGCGCCGAAAACCAGCATCCGATATTCGGCAAAGGCGCGCAGGTATTCGGGGAGGAGTTTCAGCGCCAGCGACGCGATGATCACGCCGAGGATCGAGCCCATGCCACCGAGCACGACCATGGCGAGAACCATCGCCGAATCCATGAAGGTAAAGCTGTCCGGATTGATGAAGTTGTTATGTGCCGCGAAGATCACGCCCGCCAACCCAGCCCAAAAGGCACCCAGCGCGTACGCCGAGAGCTTGGTACGCGCCATGTCCACACCCATCGCGACGCACGCGATCTCGTCCTCGCGCAGCGCCATCCATGCGCGACCGACACGCGAGTTCTTCAGCCGATTGGTGACGAAGATGGTGACCGCCACGAGCGCCAACACGATGTAGTAGGTATAGATCGACTTCTCGCGCCCATCGAGCGGCAAGCCGAAGAAATCCGGCCGCGGGATCCCCGCGATGCCCGCCGCACCGCCGAACACCGTGTCCCAGTTTTCCAGAACGATCTTGGTGATCGAGCCGAAGCCGAGGGTGACAATGGCCAGATAGTCGCCGCGCAGGCGCAGGATTGGAAAGCCGAGCACGACGCCGAACAGCATGCCCATGACCCCACCGAGCGGCAAGCACATCCAGAACCCGAGTCCGAAGCCCTTGGCGAGCAACGCGTAGGTATAAGCACCGACCGCAAAAAACGCGATGTAGCCGAGGTCAAGCAGTCCGGCAAGGCCGACGGTAATGTTGAGACCGAGTCCAAGCACGACGAAGATCAGCGCGCTGACCATGACGTTGACGTGGTAGAAGTTCTGCGTCGTGGACACGGCCCACGGAAAGATCAGCGCAATCAAAGCCGCGGCGAGTAGCACGCGACGACTGAGTACCGGATCGTCGGCAAGCCGCTGGGCCAGCGACGGCCGATCCTTTTCTGGATGTGGCTCGGCGGCTACCTTGGCGCGCTGAGCGGCCCGCCGCTCAATCGAGAATTGCCAGAACCAGGCGATCGCGAAAGCACAAATACCGACCCAGACCAGGTTCGACCAGCGCCACTCGACTTCGCGGCTGACGGTGTTCACCCGCACCACCATCAGCGGCAGGGTGAGGAACATGAACCAAAGGCCGATACCCAAAGAACGTTTCAAGTGAGACATTTTGTATCTTCCCCCTTACACCTTCTGCTTGACGGCCTTGCCGAGCAGACCGGCGGGGCGCAGGATGAGAATCAGAACGAGCAGGCCGAACGCGAAAACGTCCTCATAGGCGCTCGAGATATAGCCGGCACCGAAGGTTTCCGCGACACCAAGGACGAGGCCACCGAGCACCGCTCCCGGGATGTTGCCGATGCCGCCGAGCACCGCCGCGGTGAACGCCTTGATGCCGGCCATGAAACCGATCGCGCTGTTGATCTGTCCGGTACGCGACGCGATGAGCACACCGCCGATCGCTGCCAATACCGAGCCGATGATGAATGTCGCCGAGATCACGCGGTCGACGTTTACACCAACCAAACGCGCCATCACCATGTCCTGCTGAGTCGCCCGCATCGCCTTGCCGATGCGCGTGTATTTGATGAGCACGGTAAGCGCGATCATGGTCACCGTCGTGACGGCGAGGATCACTACATCGACCGAACTCATGAATTGCGTCAGGTCACCGAGGAATTCGAAGTCCGGAACCAGTTCGGGGAAGGGCAGGAAGTCCGGCGTCTGCACCAACTGCACATAGTTCATCAGGAAGATCGAAGCGCCGATTGCGCTGATCAAGGGGGAGAGGCGCGGTGCGTTGCGCAAGGGCCGGTAGGCGATCTTCTCCAGCGTGTAGCCGTAAGCGGCGGCATAGATGACGGCGATCAGCGCGGCCAGCGGCAGGATGCCGAGTCCGCTGTAGCCGGTCAGCGTCAGTACGCCGGCGACAATGAACGCGACGAAGGCGCCGATCATGTAAATCTCGCCGTGCGCAAAGTTGATCAACTGAATGATGCCGTACACCATGGTGTAGCCAAGTGCGATCAGGGCGTAGATGCTCCCCTTTACCACCCCACCGCATAGCAACTCGAACAAATACTGAAAATCCATGGAAAAACCGTTTCGATAGGAATGGGAATTGCCGTGACGAAGTCAGACGGCAGAGGTCGTGTTGTGGTTATTGGTGACCATCAAAAAACCGGGAGGGGTCAACGACCGCCTCCCGGGTGGTAGTTCGTACTTTGTATTTTTTGTTGTTCCTTTTACCTGTCCGCTAACCGGACCCTCCCTCATCCCCTCACGGTGAGAGATGAGCCCGGCTAACAGAAAGGGATCTCCAGCGGGATTACTTGACCTCGGCGAACGCGCCGTTCTTCACCTGATAGACGGCGAAACCGACACCTTCCGCGTCGCCCTTGGCGTCGAACTTGATCTTGCCAACCGTGGTTTCGACTTGGCTGCTCTTGAGCGCCTTGCCCAGAGCCTCATAGTCGGTGCTTCCTGCAACTTTGACCGCGTTCAGGGCGGCCAGCATCGCGGCGTAGGCCTGGTCGAAGAAGGTTCCCGGCTCTTTGCCGTACTTGGCTTTGTACTCTTCACGAGCCTTGGCGTTCAGCGGGTACTTCGACACGTCCATCGGACCCGTCGCGTACACCCCTTCGGCATCCTTGCCGGCGATCTTCAGGAAACCGTCACCCTTGATGCCGTCCGGACCGATGAAGGGCACATTGATCTTGCGCTTGTTCATCAGCGACAGGAGCTTGGAAGCTTCGGGGTGGTAGCCGCCGAAAATCAACACGTCGGCGCCTTCCTTGCGCAGCTTCTGGATAACGGCCGAGTAGTCCATGGCGCCCGGCTGAATGCCTTCGTACATCACGACCTTGGCCTTGCCGCCTTTTTCGATCGCTTCCTTGGCGAAATCGGCGAAACCTTTGCCGTAGTCGCCCTTGTCGTGCAGGATGGCCACTTTCTTGGCGTTCAGCTTATCGGTGGCAAACGAAGCCGCCAGCATGGCTTGGTCGTCGTCCGGAGCGATCGTCCGATAGAAATTGGGGTACTCGCCGCTCTTGGTCAGCGGAGGATTCGTCGCGGACGGGCTGATGGTGATGATCTTGGCGCCCTTGTAAATTCCAAGAGCGGCCTTGGTTGCGCCGGAGCAGACGTGGCCCAGAACAAGGTTAACACCTTCGGAGACGAGCTTCGTCGCCACGTTGGTCGCGATTTCCGGTTTGCACTGGTCGTCGGCGATCATCAGTTCGACTTTCTTGCCGTTGATGCCACCCTTGGCGTTCACGTCGGCGACAACCATCTCCGCCGCGTCTTTCGACGGCAAGCCATACGGAGCAAGATCGCCGGTATGCGGGCCAGCTACGCCGATTTTTATGGTATCGGCCGCGAGGGCCGGGGCGCTGAGGGCCGCAGCGACGAATGCCGCCGCCGCGAGTTTGACCAAGTTTGATTCTTGCATCAGGGCGTCTCCTTCCGTTCAGACTGAGGTAAACCAAAATTCTCTGGAGCGTAGTTTAAAGCAGTCTGGCGGTCAAGGAAAAATCCCTTGTTTTTCAATCCTCCGGCGAGTATTCGCGATGCGAACAACAGTTGTTTAGGACACGCGAATCAACTCCTCGTCGACGTAGCACGTGAACGGCACTGACCGACGCAAGAAAGCGGCCAGATTGTTCCACCCGCCGGAGGACAACGGCGAAGCGTGGAACAAAGGCGCGCAATTCGGAAGCACTCGGAAACAACCGGGGGCACGAACAGACTACGCTGCGCCCCGGGGACCGGCATTAGGCGGCGTTACCTGAGCCCGAAGAACGAGAGGATCGCAATGATGATAACGATCAAACCCACAAGATAAACGATGCTGTTCATACGGTTTTCCTTTCTTGGCGTAATCGGACTCGAATCGGCTCCCTTTGGAGCCTCCCTAGGCGGCGCACCGTTGCGCACTGAAGCCCGGTGAATACGTCGGCAATGCCCTGCCGGACGAAACGCACTCGCCGGAACCTCGTCCATGCGGCCGACTCAAACCTCGGTCGGGACGTCGGCCTAAACCCGCGGGCAAATGGCGCGCCTGATAGATCGCGCCACGCCGTCGTTCCTTTCCGCCTCGTTGCCCTCGCCGCGTGGCAGAAGATCCTGTCGAGAAAGGGGATCATGTCCGACCTACCGAAACCGGGGGATGCAGCGTCGTCCGGCCTGTGGCCGGCGGTGAAACGCACGGCGGCCCGAATCCAGGACTGGTTTGCCCTGCAGCCGATTGCCGTGAAGCTCCTGGTGTTCACCATCGCCTTGGCGATCCCGGTGACGGCAGGCTATTCCTTCGTCCTGTTGCAGCGGCAGGCGGCCCTTGCGGAACAGGTGAAATCAATGGTCGCCGAAACCCCCGCCGGAGAGAAGCCATGGACGCTCAGCGACCGATTACCCGTCGTGTTCGGCTCGGGGTCCATCCTGGGCTTTCTCGAGGCGCAGCCGATCGACCGCGTGACGGTCATTTACGAACCGCTGATGTGGAACATATCTGAACGAATCGTGCTCATCGAATCGCAGGGGAAGCAATACGCCTACTACCCGAGCGATCTGGAAACCCGCATCTTCACCGATAAGGCGGTATCGGCGCTCTGGGGAAGCAAACTTGTGTTCATCCCGCGCAGCGAGGTACAGGCGACGCACGCCGATCTCCTCGAACGTCTTGACGCGCGCTTTGCCGGTGCCCGACCGCAATCGGAGAAGGACAACTGGATGGGCGTGGCAAGCGGCGTCCTCTCGGCCGTCTTTACGCTCGGTTTGCTCGCTTTTCTCTTCGTCCAGTTGCGTACGCAGTTCAAATCGCTCAAGTTCATCGAAGCGGCGCAGGTGCAAGGATCGATCGACGATCTCGTCGGCATGGACGACATCAAGGGCGAAGTCGCGCAGATCAAGGATCAATACGAGCGGCGCAGCCTGTATGCCGAGTACGGCATCAACAAGCCGTTCAACGTCATGTTCAGCGGCCCCGCCGGCACCGGCAAAACCAAGCTCGCGAGCTATCTCGCCAAGGAATTGCAGCTGCCTATCCTGTTTCACTCGGCCGCCAATCTGGAAACCGGCTTCGTCGCCGGCGGTTCGGGCACCTTGGCACGCATTGTGGCCATGGCCAAGCGTCGCAAACGCTGTATCGTGTTTCTGGACGAGGCGCAGGACCTGTTCATGAAGCGCGGCGGCCGACGCAAATTCGACGACGATACGGCAAACACCTTTCTGTCGATGCTCGACGGCGTACGCAGCCGCGATGAAGCGGAGATCATCTGGATCGTCGCCAGCAATTTCAGTAGCGAGACGATGCAGATGGATGAAGCGATGCTTCGGCGCTTCCAGATGAAAGTCGACTTCCGCATGCCGAACAGCGAGGAGCGCCTCGCCATCATCCACCACTACCTCGACCGCCGCGCAGACAAGGTCCTGCCCGATCTCGACTTGCGCCACCTCGTGGCGGTCACCGAAGGACGCAGCCCAGCCGACCTCGAAACGATCGTCAACCAGGCGGGCATCAGCGCCGTGCAGGCCGGCGAGATGATCGGCGCCGATACGCTGATGCAGGCGGCCGAACGCGTGCTGGTAGGTAACGTCAACACTCAGACGACCAAGGAGCGTGAGCGTGACCGGCGCATCATTGCCATACACGAATGGGGACACTTTCTCGTTGATCTCGAGCGTGAGCGACGACTGACTCATGACGACTGGGACCAGATCCTCGCCGACATGCGGACGATCAAGATTTCGCTCAAGGCCAACCCGCGTACCAACGCGCTTGGTTTCGTCTTCCACAAACAGGGCGCCAATCTGCTCAAGAGCAAGGGCGATATCGAACACGAGATCCGCGTCCTGCTCGGCGGCATGGCGAATGAAGAACTTTTCTTCGGCGAGGAGGGGACGACCAACGGCGCGCACAATGACATCACGCGAGTCACCCAGCTTCTGCACCATGCCGTCGGCGAGATCGGCATGTATCGCAAGACGAGGCTGAACTTCGGCGCCCTGTCGCGCGGGTCGGACGGGCCTCGCCAGCCCGACGAGGAAACGCGCAACATCATGGAGGCGCAGAGCGAACGGCTTTACGCCGAAACGCGGTCGATCCTCGCGCGGCTCAAGCCGCTCACCGAACATCTGGTGGAAAAGCTGCTCGCCGCCAACGAGATGAGCCTGAGCGACGCCTTGCGCGAAGTGCGCGAATTCGAGACCGCTATCCCCCTTTCGAAACACGCGGGATTATTGCGCGCCGAGTAGTTGTCGGCTGGACGCCTGCCACCACAGGCGACTTCACATCGCACCAGCTTTGGCATCGTACCGGGCACGCCATCTGCCGGGGAACGGCGCGTCCGAACCGCGCCCGACGTGGGATCGGCGCCTGCGCACGCCGATCCCAAATACGCGTTCCCAATTCGTCCCAATTCGCATCGGCCACCTTTCCACCGGAGCCCTAGACGATGAATCGCACCCCGAACCGCAGCAAGCTGCTCACGCTGAGCGCCGCCCTGATCGCCCTCATGGCCATTGCTTTCCTCGGCGGCGGCGCCTGGCTCGTATCCCTGGGCGGGTCGTGGTACTACGTCGCCGCTGGAACGGGTCTGCTCATCACCGCCTCTCTGCTTTTTGGAGCGAGACCGACGGCCTTGTGGATATATGCCGCAGTGATACTCGGCACGTTTGTCTGGTCGCTGTGGGAGAAGGGGCTCGATTGGTGGGGCATCGCCGCGCGCGGCGACGTTTTGTTCATCGTCGGCGCTTTCCTCGTCACACCTTGGATTATCCGCCGGCTGCGCTATGCCTCGGCAAGCGACTTCAGCGACGCTGCCCCGCTCGGCTGGGATGGGGGGCGACGTGCCTTGGGGCTTGTACTCGCGGTTTACCTGATCGTCGGCATCGTTTCCTGGTTTGTGGATCCGTATGCCCTGCGCGGGGAATTGCCTGCGGCTCGTTCACCGGGGGTGGCTGGCGCCCCCGGGCCGGATGGACTGCCTGTGCCGGTAGGCGAATGGCATGCGTATGGGCGCACTTCGGAAGGGCAGCGCTATTCGCCGCTCGACCAGATCGTTCCAGGCAACGCGGAAAAGCTCGACGTCGCCTGGACCTTCCACACCGGAGATGTTCGCGGACAGCCCGGCGACCCGGTCGAAACAACCTTCGAGGTCACGCCCCTCAAGGTCGGCAACCGGCTATTCTTGTGCACACCGCATCAATTCGTCATTGCGCTCGACGCCACGACAGGGAAGGAACTGTGGCGTTTCGACCCTCAGATCAAAAGCGGACTCGCGCTGCAACACCTGACGTGCCGGGGGCTCTCGTTTCATCGCCGCGCGGTGGAACCGACCGCGGGTACCACAACACCGTTGTCCGCCGGAGAAAGCGTACCGGCACCTACGCCGGCCGCGGGCGATTGCCCCGAAAAATTGTTTATGCCAACCGCCGACGGCCGCCTGATCGCGCTCAATCCAAACGATGGCTCGCTCTGCCGCCGTTTCGGGGGGACCGGGCAGATCGACCTTTGGACCGGTATGCCGAATGTGCGCCCGGGCAGCTACTACTCGACCTCGCCGGTGACCACCACGCGTAATGTCGTCATCGTCGGTGGAACCGTACTCGACAACGTGTCGACCAACGAAGCGTCCGGCGTCATCCGCGGCTTCGATGTCGAGTCCGGCCAGTTGCTGTGGAAGTGGGATTCGGCACACCCGCAGGAGACTACCCCACTGGCCCTTGGGCAGACCTACGCCGCCAACTCCCCGAACAGCTGGTCGATCATGAGCGCTGACGAGGCGCTCGGTCTCGTCTATATCCCGATGGGCAATCAGCCGCCAGACCAGTGGGGTGCTCAGCGCAGCCCGGACGTGGAACGTTATTCGTCGTCGGTCGTCGCGCTCGAGATCGCGACCGGGCACGTACGCTGGGTTTTCCAGACCGTGCACCACGACCTCTGGGATTATGACGTACCGGCACAACCCAGCCTGATCGATCTCAGCATCGGCGGCACGACGGTGCCAGCGCTCGTGCAAGCGACCAAGCAGGGCGAACTATTCGTTCTCGACCGGCGTTCCGGCGCCCCCCTCGTTCCGGTGCAAGAAGTTCCCGCGCCGCAGGGAGCGGCAGCGGGTGACCGAACGGCGCCCACGCAGCCGGTGTCGGGCGTCTCGTTCAACCCCCCGCCGCTGCGCGAGGCCGACATGTGGGGCGGCACGCCGTTCGATCAGATGATGTGCCGCATTGCCTTTCGTCGCCTCCGCTATGACGGACGCTTTACCCCCCCGTCGACCGGCGGCTCGTTAATCTATCCGGGCAACTTCGGTGTCTTCAACTGGGGGGGCATCGCCGTCGACCCCGTCCGCCAAATCGCGTTCACCACGCCGACCTATCTCGCCTTCGTATCGCAGCTGATCCCGCGCCCGGACAACACGACACCAGTCGTTCAGGGCAGCCGTCGCCCCGACGACAGTTTGCCGGCGCTGAACGAGAATTTTGGCGCGCCCTACGCCGTCAAGCTCCACGCCTTCACCTCACCGTTCGGCATTCCGTGCCAGGCACCCCCGTGGGGCTATGTCGCCGGCGTCGATCTCGCCGATGGCAAGATCGCCTGGAAGCATCGCAACGGCACGGTACAAGACTTGGCACCGATACCGCTCCCCTTCCGCATGGGTGTGCCGAATCTTGGTGGACCGATCGTTACGCGCAGCGGCGTCGCCTTCCTCTCCGGCACCCTTGACTACTACGTCCGCGCTTATGACGTGATCAACGGCAAGGAACTCTGGCGCAGCCGCTTGCCGGCCGGCGGGCAGGCAACGCCAATGACATACATGGGCGACGACGGTCGGCAGTACCTGCTGGTGATTGCCGGCGGCCATGGCTCGTTGGGGACGAAAGTCGGGGACTCGGTGATCGCTTACGCGTTGCCAAGAACCTGACGTGTTCGCCGAGCGGTGGAGTGAAAGAACTTAAGCTCCTCCCTTATGTCCGTCGTTTGCTTCTACAGCCAAGCACGAAGACAATGGAGTTTTTCTTTCGCTCTCCATGCTGCGCAAGCTTTTCTGGGACGATCCCTACCGAACGCAATTGATGACGCGTATTGCGGCGGTCGACGGTTCTTCGGTCATGCTCGAGGAAACGATTCTCTTCGCTTTTTCCGGCGGACAGGAAAGCGACGCCGGGACGATTGCCGGCCGGCCTGTCCTCGGTGCCGCGAAATCCGGGTTCGACGTCGTCTATACCGTATCTGCCGAACACGGACTACGTTCCGGAGACGCCGTCGAGGTGCATATCGACTGGCCGCGGCGCTACACGCTGATGCGTCTGCATTCGGCGGCCGAAATCGTTTTACATCTGGTGTATCAGCTTGTACCGGGCGTCGAGAAAATCGGCGCCCATATTTCACCAGATCGGGCACGCCTCGACTTTGCGCTCAATTTCAACATCGGCAACTTCTTTGAGGAGATTCAGGCATCGTTCGCCACACTGGTTACCGAGAATCGGCCCATCGTGACCGGTTTTTCCGATGCGCCACAGCAACGTCGATTCTGGGAAATCGAAGGCTTTGCACGTGTCCCGTGCGGTGGAACGCATCCGGGTGAGACTGGAGAAATCGGCCAGGTCGCTTTGCGCAGGAAAAACGTCGGCAAGGGCAAGGAGCGAATCGAAGTCACCCTCGTTGCGCCGCGCTGAGCCGCCGCAAGAGCGACTCCCTTGGGTCGAACTCGTGAGGGGTGCCCGATCCGCACATCCTTGGTAGCATTGCACATCGTCTTCTCTAACGGCGGCCACTCGGCGGGTTGATTTTCCGGGCGGCGTCCGTCGTCCATGACTCGAATCGACGCCTTGCGCGCTGCGCTGAAGCAACTCCTTACTCGTGTTCAACCGCGACTCCAGACAGGAGTTGCCGCCGTTCGGGCGCGCATAAAACGCCCAACTCGACGCACCGTCGTACTGACGCTCGCCGCTTTGCCGCTGGCGGCCCTGCTCTACGGTCTGTTGCTGCTGCCGTTCACGCCGAGCATCAGCGACATCCGCAAGGCGAGTTCGGAAAAGCCCGCGATCGTTCTTTCCGCTGACGGTAAGAAAATCGCCGAGTTCAGGCAATCGAACCGCGAATGGGTCAGGCTGCCGCAAATATCCCAACATGTTATCGACGCGCTCCTCGCCACCGAGGACCACCGCTTCTACGATCACTGGGGACTCGATTGGCGCCGTACCGGGGCCGCCATCCTCAACACCCTGCGAGGGAATCCGCAAGGCGGCTCGACGATCACGCAGCAACTCGCGCGTAACCTATATCCCGAAGAGATCGGCCGTGCGCGGACGTTGACGCGCAAAGCCAAGGAAGCAATCACGGCACTCAAGATCGAGGCGGTCTATTCGAAGGACGAAATCCTCGAAACCTATCTCAATACGGTGCCTTTCTTGTACAACGCCTTTGGCATCGAGATGGCGGCGCGGACCTATTTCGACACATCGGCCAAGTCGCTCGACGTGCTGCAGAGCGCAACGCTGGTCGGCATGCTCAAGGGCAACAGCTACTACAACCCGGTGCTCAATCCCGACCGCGCCCGAGAACGGCGCAATCTCGTGCTGGCGCAGATGGTCAAGCACGACAAGCTGCGCCCCGCCGACTTCGAAACGTTGAAGAAGCGCCCCTTGCGACTGGACTTCGAGCGTCAGACGGAACCCCTGGGTCCGGCTCCCCATTTTGCGCAGTATCTCCGCCGCTGGCTCATCGATTGGGCAGACCGTAACGATTACAACATCTATAGCGACGGACTCGTCGTCCGCACGACGATCGATTCGCGTCTGCAGGCACAGGCCAACCAGGCGGTGGCGCGCCAGGGCCAGCAGTTGCAGCAGATCGCCGACACGGCGTGGAACCGGCGCGCCGGATGGGCCGCCACAAATCCGCTCGTCCAAACCTTCATTCGCGAAACGACCGAGTATCGAGCCGCCGTCGATTCGGGACTGACGCCCGAAGACGCCATGAAGCGGCTGCAATCGGACGCCAATTTCATGCGCAACTTACGCCAGCAGAAAACGACGGTGCAGGCCGGCTTCCTGGCTATCGACCCGAGCAACGGACAGATTCGTGCCTGGGTCGGCAGCCGCGACTTCGGCAAGGATGCCTTCGACCACGTGCGGCAGGCGCGCCGACAACCGGGCTCGACCTTCAAGCCTTTCGTGTATGGCGAGGCGTTCCGGCAAGGGATGAGTCCTGACGAGACTTTGATGGACCAGGCGGTGGAAATCGTCGTCGGCCATGGCGATATTTGGCGTCCGAGCGACGGAACCCCGCCGAGCGGCGAAGCCATGAGCCTGCGCGAAGGCTTGGCCCGCTCCAAAAACACGATCACCGCGCAATTGATGCAGAAGGTCGGCCCGGCAAACGTGGCCCGGCTCGCACGCGCCATGGGAGTGCGCCAGAGCACGCTCGAAGAGGTGCCGTCGCTGGCGCTGGGCACGAGTCCGGTCACGCTAAAGGAAATGGTGGCGGCCTACGGCTGCATCGCCAACGAAGGCGGCTACGTCGAGCCCGTCCTCGCGACGCGGATCGAAGATGACAAAGGCAATATCCTTGAGGACTTCGCGCCATTGATGCCGCAGACCGCCTTGCCGAAAAATGTGGCGCACACGTTGCTCGATGTGATGCGCACCGCCATCGACCGAGGCACGGGCGTCGCCATCCGCAGCCGCTTCGGCATCCGCGCCGACGTCGCCGGCAAGACGGGGACGACGCAGGACAACGCCGATGGATGGTTCATCCTGATGCATCCGCAACTCGTGGGCGGCGCGTGGGTCGGCTTTAACGATAGTCGGATAACGCTAGGTGACTATTGGGGCCAGGGAGCGCATAGCGCCTTGCCGATCGTCGGCGACTTCTTCAGTAACGCACTGCGCGCGCGTCTCATCGACGCCAAGGTACGCTTTGCCGCGCCAGAAGAAAGCAGTGAACTGGGGCAACTGTTCGGCCGTGTCGCCGACTGGTTCTCGGGGTTATTCGGCGAGGCACCGAAACCGGAAACGCTCCCGCCGGTGCAACGGCCACGCCAGGCCCCGACGGATTCCGGGGCTCCGCGCACGGCACCATTGCCGCCAATTGAGCCTCCCATGCAGGCGCCTCCACCCGTGGCCTATCCGCCAGCCGGTGGCGCTTCGCTGCCGCCGATCGAGCCGGATCCGGTGCAGCAGATGATCGAGCGGGCGGAGAAGGAACAGGCGGCGCGCCCGAGTATGCCTTGAACTGGAAGCGCACACGCCGTGAGGCCGGCATGGGGCTTCACCGTGGTAACGTAACGTGTCTGCTTTCGAGGACTTCGCGCTTATGTTCTCGCTTTACGGATTAAGTGGCCCGATCTTCCAGGGCACGCTTGAAAGCCTTGGCCGGTTCGCCCCCGTCGCCCCGCGCCCGCCGGTGACCCCGCTGAGGCGCATCGGCGATCAATTTGAAGTAGCGCCGACGACTGAAGAAGGTAGAGGCGGCGGTACTCGCGCCAGCCCGGCGGGACAGGCGGTGGAAGCCTACCAGGCGATGTCGCCGCAGGAGCTCGATCGCGGCCCGCTGTACCTGGCGAATCAGCTTATGCAGCCGGAAGTTATCACCGTGCGCGCCGAGGATGGCGTGACATCGGCATGGAGCACGCTGGTGGGGCACAGGATTCATCAAGCCCCCGTCCTCGACGCCAGCGACCGGTTGGTTGGCATCGTCAGCGAGCGCAACCTGCTCGCCTCGCTGAATGTGGAGGCCGGACAAGTGCGCGACGTAATGGACAAGCGGGTGACGGACGTAATGACGACGCCGGTTGTTGCTGCCAGCCCGGCCACCGACATCCGTCGTATCGCGCGCGTGATGCTCGATCAGGATGTCGATGGCGTACCGATTGTGAACGACAGCGGCGCCCTGATTGGCTTCGTTTCCCGAGGCGACATCCTCGCCGCCGTCGTTCGAGACCCGCCGCTCAGTATCTGGCGGTAAATGCGTCCAAACCGCATCCAAACACCGGATGCCCGCCGGTGATGGAATTTTCCATGAAGGCGGTTGTCACCCACCGGCAACCCAATCCCTCGCCAGACAAAGGAGAAAAGCAATGGCAGACGCTCCCATCACCATCTATCACAACGCCCGCTGCTCAAAAAGTCGTTCGGCATGCGAACTCGTCGCCGAAAAGGGGCTTCAAGCAACGATCATCGAATACCTCAAGACGCCGCCTAACAAAGAGGAACTGCGAGGGCTCCTGAGAAAACTCGGCATGAAGCCGTCAGAACTCGTGCGTCGCACGGAAGACGTTTTCAAGGACCGTTACGCCGGCAAGAATCTCAACGACGAGGAATGGCTGGAAGCGCTCGTCGAGAACCCGGTCCTGATCGAACGCCCCATCGTGGTTCGCGGTAACAAGGCGGTGATCGGCCGACCGCCGGAGAAGGTCCTGGAGTTGATCGCGGACGAGGCTTAGCCTTCTTAGGACCGTCGTGCCAGGCGCGCAGGCGACGTCTGGCGGAAGCGGCCGGGCGCGCCGCACGCACGTGACCTGTGACGAGGGAGGGTCGGGGATCTGGCGCAACCGCTCAAGATCAAGTGCTCAGTTGAAGCGCCGCGAGGCTCGGCATTTCCTCATCCCCCGCGAAGCGGCAACAGAGGAGTTCTTCAGGGTCTTCACATTACCGTCCACAGATGGCCGTTGCCCCCGTTTGCACGTTCAGCCTCTTCTGGTACTCGGCGATAATCAATCCCAAAGGGAACAACGCTTGCTGAAATGGCGTAGATGGCCTCCAGCGTATTGGGTAGCCAGCCTGAGAACGTCGGGGTCGGCACGCCGGTCTCTGATTCACGTAGACGAGGCTCGTCTATTGCTTGATGGCCGCCCGACGGCGACGGAAAATGGTGCCTTGTCACTCAGGAGCAGAGGAAACGCATGGCCGGTGGAGGATGGAGTTGCCCGCATGAAGTCGATGGGCGATGCAGCAAGGTCAACAATCTGCCCTGCGACCCCGGAATGAAAGGGTGCGAATTGTACGGCCGGTACACCTTTTTTGACGGCAGCAAGAACGATCGCCTCTTGCAGAAGCAGGCTCGCGCGAAGGCGCAAAAGGCCGAGAGTGATTGCGGAGAAAAAGCCGACACGGACGACTAACCTTCGTCACTCGATCCCCGACGAACGGCATCCGCAGCAAAGGCAATAAAATGCGACTTGACGACCAGGAAGAAAGCGGTAACGTCGAAGACCGGCGCGGCGGCGGTTTCGGCATCGGAGGCGGCGGCCTCGGGATCGGCACCATCGCCGTCGCCCTCGTGGCCAGCTACTTTTTCGGCATCGATCCGACCGTGTTGCTTGGCTTGGCCTCGAACTTCCAGGCTTCCACACCCCCGCCAGCCAGTTCGAGAAAGCCGCCGGCCGGCGACGAAATGGCGCGTTTCGTCTCGAAAATTCTGGCCAGCACGGAAATGACATGGGGAGAAGTGTTCCGGGAAGCGGGCGCCCGCTACCAGGAGCCCAAGCTGGTCCTTTTTTCAGGCGTCACGCCGACGGCTTGCGGTACCGGTCAATCGGCGATGGGGCCGTTCTATTGCCCGGCCGACCAGAAGGTATATATCGACCTTTCGTTCTATCGCGACCTGAAAGAACGTTTCCACGCCCCCGGCGAATTCGCCCAGGCCTACGTGATCGCACACGAGGTCGGCCACCACGTTCAAAACTTGCTTGGTATCTCGGACAAAGTGCGTCAGGCGCAACAAAGCGCCGGACGCGCCAAGGCAAACGCGCTTTCTGTCCGCCTGGAACTACAGGCAGACTGCTTTGCGGGAGTCTGGGGCTACCGGGCCGATGCGGCGCGCAAGATCATCGAGCCGGGCGAAATCGAACAAGCGCTGACGGCGGCCTCGGCCATCGGCGATGACCGGCTGCAACAGCAGTCGCAAGGGCGCATCGTGCCTGAATCGTTCACCCATGGCACGTCGGAGCAACGCGTACGCTGGTTCAAGCGCGGCCTGGAAACCGGCGACATGCGCCGGTGCGACACGTTCAAGGCGGCGGCGCTGTAGTTTTTCCGGTCGCCGTAGCGGAAGAAAAGTTGACGTCGGTGATCCAGGGTTCGTACCGCTGCCCGAAGGCTACCCGAGCCTCAAATTTGGCGGCGTCTTCCTGTACCGCGTTCTTGTACTGCAAGTAGTCCGCATCGTTTGACCACCGACCGGCGAATAAGGGACGAAAACGGTACGGAACGTTGATCTCGGTCGCGCTGATGCCGCTCACCACGCCGCGCGCGGCGCTCGCGGCCGAAGCCGAGGCCGCTGATCCTGACGCCCATGGCCGCACCTGCCCCTTGACGATTGCGTAGCGGCTACTGTCCGGATATCTCGCGCGCAGCTCGGCGGCGTCGAGGCCGGCGTCGACGACGAACAACCGGCTATTCTCATGCTCTTCTTCGCGCAACGTTCGGCGCAACGATTCGCGACGGCGCTTGTTTTCTTCACTCCCTGGTGAGGCATCGAGTTTCGCCTCTTCAGCAGCGACGTATCGACGGGCCTGCTCCAGCGCACGACCATACGCGTCGCCGGCCATCTCCAGCACGAGCAGAACGTCACGAGAAAGCGCCTTCTCGGTTTGCTGCGTATCGTCGGCATAAGCACGCAAGGTAAAACCCAGGCTGCGCATCTTCGCTTCGTCGAGCCAATCCGGCGGCGCATACCCGTACGATCCCGACGGCGCCGCATTTCCGTTGGCTTTGGCGGCAACGCGCCAGCGCAAAGTGAGCGCGACACCGCTGTTCTCGTGGCTCGCCCACCGATAGGGCATCTGCAATTCACGCTGCGAAACCGAGAGAACGCTCTCGGGATCTCCGTGACGATTCCATATCACACCGCCCAGCGCTACCGCGTTTGTGACGAGAATCAGGACGAAGCCGGCGATCATGGGCGCGCGGCCCTGCCATTTGATCATGACGACGCTCCCTCCTCCCCTGTTTCACTCTGGCGCAGACGCTTCATGATCATCAGGACGAGCAGCGCCGTCAGGCCGAGCACCAGAAAGAAAAGGTATTTCGGCATGACGTCCCACCACCAATCGTAAAACTTGGTGTACAGAAAGATGACGAAGAACACGACGCCCGTGTTGACGGTATCACCCCAATTGCGGCGCAAACCCAGCCAAACGAAAACCGCGCTGAGGAAAAAACCGAGCAGTTGATAGCCGCTCTCGATGGCCGAAGGAGTCCACTCAAGGTAACTCGCTGCTCCCCAGTGCGAGAGAACAAGTACCGGCAGAAGCAATGAGAGAAGTCCGCACAAACGGAAAACCGCAGGAAAGTCGTCACGCCGGTTATGGGTGAAGAACTGCGGCCAGAAGAACATCACGATCGCGACTGGAAAGAAGTTCTCGGGCCGCTCGCCGAAGTGAATCCAGTACACACCACTCCACGTGCCGACGCGCGCGGCTACGTAGGCGATAACGCAAAGTAGCGCTGCGGCGAGCAACAGGCGCAGATCGCAAGCGTAGGCAAGCAACAGGGCGTAGGCCGCCCACGGCAACAACGCCTTGTCGGATGGCGTGATATTGAAGATCTGGCCGAGCATGACGACGTTGAGAACAAAGCAGGCGAAGGCCACCATGGCGGCCAGCTTGGTGAAGTACCCGCTGCCGTCACGGCCGCGAATCCACCACGTTACGGCAAACGACGTGAGCGATGCGGTGACCAGCAGCGCAACCTGCGCGTACTCCGAAAAAAGTCCCCAGAACTGGCGAAACAGGAAGAAAACGCTCGCCGCCAGTGCGAGCGCGCCGCAAAATGATGCTATACGCATACCCCAAGAGAGACGGCTGGAACGCACATCGCGGTCGATATCGAACTCGCGGGCATACTCCGCAAGCAGGGCGTCATGGTGCGCAGAGGCAGCCTGACGTTGTTCGCCAGACAGAACGACCACGCCGTCCGCTTCAAGTCGATTGAGTTCTTGCCGGAATATCCGAATGTCGTTGGCCCGCCGTTGCGCGGCGGCGCGCGATGCTGGCTCTATGTGCCTCATGTGCCGTTTCCATGATGCGGACATGGCGTCCGCGGATGCGACAATACCGCGCGGAACGGCCGGTCGCAACGGTCACCGGGGAAGTGTTACTTCGGACGCGAGGCGTCAGAACGCCTCGTTCTCCCGCAAGTATCGCCATTTGCCGAGCGGCAGGTCGGCGAGCATGACGCGACCGACTCGTACTCGCTTGAGTCCCACCACGCGCAGTCCAACGAGTTCGCACATACGGCGGATCTGGCGTTTGCGTCCCTCGTTGAGGACGAAGCGCAACTGGTCGGCGTTGAGCCATTCGACTTTCGCCGGTTTCAAGCGGCGGCCGTCGAGCGATAGCCCATGGTTGAGCAAGGCCAGGCCGTCGTCCACAAGTTGCCCTTCGACGCGAACAAGGTACTCCTTTTCGACCTTGGAATCCTCGCCGATCAACTGCCGAGCGACGCGGCCATCTTGCGTAAGTACGAGTATCCCCGTCGAATCAACGTCGAGGCGGCCGGCCGGCGCAAGACCTTTGAGGTGTGAGGCGTGAAAGAGCGGCGTATCCGGCGTCTGATACTGATTCTCCGGTCGAATCAGGACCAGCGCCGGTGTAAAGCCCGGTTCGGGCTGTCCGGAAACATAGCCGACCGGTTTGTGCAGAATCACGGTCATCAGCCGTTGCTGAACCGCACGTGCCGCCTTGTCGAGCGAAATCTTGGCACTCGGGTCGGCACGGGTCCCCAGTTCGGAAACGCGCTCTCCATCGACGAACACCCACCCACGCTCGATGAACACATCGGCTTCCCGGCGGGAGCACAGTCCCCGTTCGGCCATCAATTTCGAGACGCGAACGCCGCGCGGCGCCTCTGCTTCAATCGGCATGCCGGGAACGGCAGGAGGTTCGCGGCGCGGCGGGCGCGAGCGCTCCGATAGTGGCTTAGCCACCCGTTTTTGCTGTGGTCGTACTCCACGCGCCGCATCGACCGGCGCGGCTCCTCCTTGTGGCCTGCTCTTGGGGCTCTTTGGCTCCGCCTTGGGCGCAGTGGCTTTCGGCGCGGCAGGTGCGCGCTTATTCGGAACGATAGCGCTAGCACGCACAGGTTTGCGGCCGGTTCTTACTGGCTCATCCCCGGTGTTCGGACGTGCGGGGACGGTTAGCGTTCGACGCGGTTTGTCGGACATTGCCCTGGCGTCACAGAATGTCGAGTAGTTCGACTTCGAACACGAGCGTTGCATTCGGCGGAATGACGCCACCGGCACCGCGCGCCCCGTAGCCGAGTTCCGGCGGGATCGTCAGTTTGCGCACGCCGCCGACGCGCATGCCTTGCACGCCTTCGTCCCAGCCGGCAATGACGTGCCGCTGCCCGAGGGGAAACTCGAAGGCTTCGTCACGATCCCGGCTGGAGTCGAACTTGCTGCCGTCGGTCAGCCAGCCCGTGTAATGAACGCTGACGAATTGACCGGCAGATGCCGTCGCGCCGTCGCCGAGTGTGATGTCTTCGATCTGAAGCCCCGAAGGGGTGGTAGTCGTTGCCATAGCGTGTCCTCGTGTGAAAGCGGGAGTGTAGACTAGCCGCCGGCGCGCGGCCAGCTAACCTTGCTTCGGCCTTTCGGCTACACTTCGGGAAGCAAGGACATCGGGAATCCGCCCATGGACATCCGCTCAATCATCGCACCGGCAATAAACGACAAAGTGGCGCTCGAGGAATTCGTCGAGTCGCTCAACGACCAGGCGCCGAACATCGAGCGCGCGATTGCTCGTCTCAAGAGCGATCCAGCCGATCATGAAGTAATTAGCGCCCTCTTTCGTTCGATTCATAACGTCAAAGGCGACGCGACGTTGTGCAAGGTTGATTTCGCCGTGGCGATCGCGCATCCGATCGAAACGTTGCTTGCACGCTTTCGCAACGGCGAAATCGTTTTCAGCGACATCCTGGCCGAAGCCATCCTGCTCGCCATCGACCGCCTCGAACTCGCGGCGGAGGGCTTGTTCGCCGGACGAAGCCTGGAGAATCTGCGTCTTCTCGTCCTCGTCCAAGGGTTGGAAAAAATGGCGATGGCCGCTCCCGCGGCTATCGACGAAAATGCGTGCGAACTCATTGAGGCGGTCACCGGATTTCGGCCAGCCACCGAAGCGGCAGCGCAGATTCGAGGACGAGCGCCAACTGCGTCGAGCAAATCGTCCCCCCAAGGTGCCGAGGATCTGCGCTTCTTCCGCACTCTCGCCGACCAACTGGAAGCCCGCTCTCCGCTCTTCAAGGGGCGAACGACACGGCTTTTGCGGCTATCGCTGGAGACAAATGTCGTACGCAAGAAAGTTGTCGACCCGGTGCAACTTGAAGCGGCCGTCTATATGCACGATATCGGCATGATGTTTTTGCCGGAATCCGTATGGCTGAAAGTCGAGCGTATGACGCCCGAAGAACAGCGGATCATGCGCGCGCATCCGGAATACTCTGCCGGCATTCTGTCGCGCATGGAGGGCTGGGCCGATGCAGCGCAGATGGTGGCCCAACACCATGAGATGCCTGATGGGGCGGGATACCCTTCCGCGATCGGCGCCGCGGAAATCTGCGACGGCGCCAAGATTCTAGCCATCGTCGATGCCTTCGAGGCCGTGATGCTCAAACATATCAATCGCGGCCGCAACCGCTCGGTGCTGCGTGCGATTGCCGAAATTAACGCTTGCAATAACCAGTTCGCGCCCGAGTGGATCGAACCGTTCAATCAAGTGATCCGGCGTACGGTCGAGGCTTGATGCTTGAACTGGAACACGAGACGCCCGATCTAGAACGACGCTTTGGAGGTGTGCGTCGCCTCTACGGTGAGCATGCGCTGCGGCTGTTCGGCGCGGCGCACGTCGCCGTCGTTGGTATCGGCGGCGTCGGTTCGTGGGTTGCCGAAGCACTCGCCCGGTCAGCGGTCGGGCGGTTGACGCTGATCGATCTCGACATGGTGGCCGAATCGAACGTGAACCGGCAGATTCACGCGCAGGACGGGGCTTTCGGAAAAGCAAAGACGAGCGCGATGGCCGAGCGCATCCGGGGGATTAACCCAGCCTGCGCCGTTATCGAGATCGAGGATTTCGTTACGCCGGAAAACGTCGGTTCCGTACTCGATCGCGGGTTTGACTTCGTCGTCGACGCGATCGATCAGGTTCGAACGAAGGCCGCAATGATCGCTTGGTGCAAAACGCACACCGTGCCAATGGTGACCGCTGGCGGCGCTGGGGGAAAGGCGGATCCGACTCGCCTGGCCATCGACGATCTGTCGCGTACGGTGCAAGATCCGTTGCTGTCTAAGGTGCGCTCAATGTTGCGCAAGGAACACGGATTCCCGCGCGACCTGAAGAAGAAATTCGGCATTCCTGCCGTATTCTCACACGAGCCGCTGCGTTACCCTGACGAGGGCGCTGCCTGTGACATCGCGCCGACACGAGCCGGGCTCAATTGCGCCGGGTACGGGTCGGCGGTGTGCGTCACGGCGGCGTTTGGTTTCTTCGCTGCAAGCGAGGCGTTGCGGCATATCTCAAGAGGGGGCAACTAAGCCGCCCCTGCTAAACCGGGTTATCGAGCCAGACGCAGAGCCCTTGCGCATCAAGGTCGAGGTCATGGGTGTGCACGCGGAGCACTTCGGCCGGCGACAACCGGCACCCGAAGCGCTGCGTCTCCTCAAGCAGCAATTCGCTGAGCCCGGTTCGAATTCGCTGGTAACGTTCTGCGCCGGTATCTTTCTCGCGCTGTGCGATCGCAACAAAGGCATCGACAAGTCGATGCAATTCGTCGGCCTTCGCACGCGGTTCACTCACTCGCCCGAAGTGCGTAAGGTAAACCGCTTGCGGGCGCAGATCCATCAGCATATTGATGGATCTATGCATTGACGGCGGATCGAACTGAATGGGTGTCGTCGTCGGAAAAATAAACTGGCGCCCGTCGGTATCGAGTTCTCGGAACGAGACGCCGAAAATGTCGCCGGTGAAAATGTTTCCCGTAACGGAATCGAGAATCGCGTTATGGTGGCGTGCATGCCCCGGCGTGTCGAGGCACACGAGTTCTCGGCCGGCGAGGTCGAGACGCATTTCATGAGTCGCTTCGACAATGCGTGCAGCATCGATAGGCAGGATATCTCCGTACAAGCGGCGCGTGGCTTCTGCGCCGTACACAGCGATGGTGCCTTCGATGAGACGGGAGGGATCGGCCATATGCCGAGCGCCCCGAGGATGTACCACCAGCCGAGCATTCGGAAACCGCCGCATCATTGCACTGGCACCGCCGGCGTGGTCCAGGTGGACATGCGTCAGTATGACAAAGTCGACGTTCTCCATTGGAATCGACAGGTGTTCCAGCGCCGCCAACGCGTTGGGAACCGAATCGTTACACCCCGTATCGACTAACGCCGCCCGGCCATCTTGAACGATGAGGTGAATCGCCGCGACATTCGGCCTTACGTAGTGCGCGTCGACGGCGAAAATGCCATTCTCGTAGGGAATCAACATGCGTGCCTTTCCAACGTCACTCTGGAAGGCGCGATTATCCCTGATTCACGTATCACCAGCATTCCGCTTGGCGTATTTCGGAAAAAGATGGTGCAGCTTGCCGACCTTCGGCGCGACGACGAGGCGGCAATACCCCTGCGTTGGGTTGTTCTCGAAATAACGCTGATGGTACGGCTCCGCCTCAAAGAACGGCGCCTCATCCCTCACTTCGGTAACCACCGTCCCGCCGAGTTTGCTTTGCAACTCGCGGATAAATGTTTCCGCCGTCCGACGTTGTTCAGCGGTGTGACAAAAGATAATGGACCGGTACTGTGTCCCGACGTCGTTTCCCTGCCGATTCAACGTCGTCGGGTCATGAACTGAAAAGAAGATTTCCAGAATCTCCCGGTAAGTGATTTTATCTGGATTGAACCGCAGCTGGACGACCTCCGCGTGCCCGGTCATGCCTTGGCACACCGTCTCATAAGACGGCGTCTGGACATGCCCTCCGGCATAGCCCGAAACAACCGATTCGACTCCGAGGACCTGCTCGAAGACAGCTTCAAGGCACCAGAAACAACCGCCACCGAGTGTGGCAACTTCACGTTCTTCCTCCCGCACCGCATTCTCCTTGAGGAAAGTCGCAATCTAGAATCGATAAGACCCGTGGGAAAGCTGAAAGCTCCGGGAAACCTTTTATTCATCTCGGCGGAGCTTCATCAGGCGACCATCGACTTGGTGAGTAATCGCATTTGAGGCGACGGTATTTCGTGGGACGCATTTCGGGGGAAGGAGTGCAGATACTGGAGTGTTCTTCTAGCGAGGCGTTATGGTCGGCGTGGACCGCAGCGAAGGCAACTCTTTAGCGA
>NZ_JANZKY010000009.1 GCF_025770765.1 Propionivibrio soli
AACACGGCAAGACGCAGCTCAACCAGGGGTACCTCATTCACCCGCGCACCGACGGCCAAGGCGCACCGCGCGGCGAAGGCTTTGAACTGCGGACCGACCACCACGGGGCGATCCGGGCCAAGGACGGACTCTTCCTGACCACCGAGGCGCAGACCGGCGCCACCGGTAAGCAGCTCGCGCGCGCGCACGCGCAGAGCCAGCTCGACGCGGCGTACGAACTCACGAAGAGTTTGGCCGACGTTGCCACGAAACAACTCGCGGATACGCTCGAACACGGTCCCGAGACCGTCAGCCCGGACAATGCCCGGGAAGGGAAAACCACCGCCGGGCACTTGAAACACCACGTCGAGGCCCTCAAGGCCTGGGAGGCGGGGAGCAATACCGATAAGGAAGGCAAGACGGCGCACGACGAAGCCGGACGGCAACCGCTGCTGGTGCTCTCGGCGCCGGCGGGGATCGCGGCGCTCACGGGGCAGAACCTCTCGCTCGCCACGGGCACGAACCTTGACTTCACCGCCCAGCGCGATACGAACCAGACGAGCGGCCGGCGTTGGCTCTCCAACGTCGGCCAGCACATGAGTCTCTTTGTGAATGGGGTGAAGGACACCATCGCGATGAAACTCATCGCGGCGCAGGGCAAGGTCCAGGTGCAGGCGCAGCACGGGGAGGTCGAGGTCACGGCGGACAAGGATGTGACGGTCACGTCGTGCAAGGGAAAGATCACGATCGCCGGCAAACAGGAAATCCTGCTCACCTCAGGCGGCGGCTACATCCGGATCAAGGATGGGAACATCGAGATTCATTGCCCCGATACGGTGAGTATGCGAGCGGCCAAGCATCCGTGGACGGGGCCGGCACGGATGGATGTGCCTTATCCGCAGTTTCCGCAATCCGAATTTTCCCGCAAGAAACGCTTCAATTTCTCCGCCTGAAGAACATGCTGATCAGCCCTCCTTTTTTGCCCCCACGCAATGCAGATCAAACGGATGAGGCATGGCTTGAGACGGCCATGACCAGCGTGGCGACGGGCCATATCCCGGGTTGGGGTGACGAGACCATCGCAGGCAGCTACCCGGTCAGCCTCGAGCTTGGTTGGCATGGCGGTAGTCATCTTGTTGCTCCATCTATCGGCAATAACCTCGCCCTTCCTGTACGTGCCATTGCAGATGGTCGAATAGCCTATGTACGCCGCCCGACGGCTCGCACCACAGACGCTTCACCGCTCAACTATGGCGCAACAGCTCAGGGCAATTGCTGGACGAGTGACGGAGTGATACTAATCCGCCACGAAACCGATATTGGCGCCAACGCGCAAGGGCAAGCAACTACGGTCGTCTTCTATTCCCTATACATGCATCTCGAAAGCATTGCCGAAGGAGTGCGTAACAACCGGCCAATCTATCGCAAAGACGAAATCGGCGCGGCTGGGTTTATCTACGGGCAACCCCATCGCATCCATTTTGAAATCTTTTGCGACCACGAGAATCTTCGTCTGCTCACGGGACGTACCGAAGGAGATTTGGCGGTAGACCGGGATGGACGCTGTGATGCGGTATTCGGCGAGTTGTATTTCCGTCTTCCGGCGGGAACGTCGATCTATCCATCCCAGCCGCTTGATAACGATCCAGTTGCACACCACCGTCCGCCCAATCAACCGGTTACCCAGCCTGCCGTACCGCTAGTCGCCACAAGCAGGACGACGGAAGCGCTGATCGTCGGTCTACGCTATGCCTCTGGCGATGGTGTAGCCAACCAGCGGGGCAGCGCTTATCTGACGACCTACCGTGAAGATGGAACGCCTATAGGCGAACCACTCTGCGAGCAAGACGCCGAGTACAACCTCTATACCCGAGCCACGGCAATCAGCACGTCCTATCCGGTGGGCGCCCGTCCGGCGCCGAGCGCGGTGTATGAACTTTTGCGCTTCGGACGTATCCTCGACACGGCGCACGAAACGCTCACTCCGGCTAATGTGCCCCACTGGCGTCGGGTCCGCCACTCGGGGGGCGAGGGCTGGGCGAACCTAAACGCTCCCGATGTCCGCAAATTCAGTGATGCGGATTTCCCGCACTGGAAAGGCTGGCGCTTCGTCGACGATAGTGCCGATCAAGACAGCCGCTGTGATTCACCGACGATCCGGTCGTGGTTTGACAAGAACAAGGATGGCATCGTCGACGCCGCTGAGCCCAGGGAAAGCCTGTGCGACCAAACGATACTGCGCAAACTCGACCACTCCATCTGCCGTTTCCCGACCGAATGGCGCTCCTCAACACTGGACCAGCGCTGGGGTTGGCTCAAGAGCAAATCTCTGGAATGCTCTAACCCATTGAGCGAAGACGATTTCACCGCTTTTAAGGCGCACGCCGAAGCATTGTGCTTCTGGGAACGGGTTCCTGCCCAAAGCCCCCCGTTACCCGACAATCCGTGGCGCTTTCATCCACGCAGATTCATTCAGTTGTTCAGGAGATGCGGATGGCTAAGCCAAAGCGAGTTCGCCCAGTGCTTTCCAAGAAGAACGTTACATCTGGCAAACACGTCATTCCACCCTCAGTCTGTTGGATGGCAAACAGCGAACACTAGGGCAGATAGATGGAAATTGGCCTTTAATAGGACAACAAGAAAATACGGAATCGGAGCAGCGAGAAATCGGCTGACCCATTTTTTTGCTCACGTCATACCAGAGACGGGCTATTTAAGCCAGGTTAAGGAAGGCGCGGGTGAAAACCAACCTTATAGCCCATATTACGGTAGAGGGCTAATACAGCTTACGCGCCTAGACAATTACAGAAAGTACGGGAAGTTCCGCAAGTTTTCAATGGAACCCCCTCCCCCTCAATATCCCAACCTAGGGTGGGATCCAGATGAGCTAATAGCCAGGAGCAATACAGACTATAACGTTGAAAACTGTGCTGACAGTGCAGGGTTTTATGTTGCACAACGAGAAAATATGCTAAGCCACCTAGATGCTGGAGTTGAACAGGAAAATGCAATCATTGCAAGCAAAGACGTCAATGGCTATGTGGCAATAGAAAATCTGAATAGTTTGGATTCAAGGCTTCAATCGGTGATGTATCTAAAAAGTATCTTACTCGACCAACCTTTTCCGGCAACTCCCGAATTATTGAACTTTACATGGAGACGGAATAGCCAAAAAGAGGTAGTAATCGGTTCTAATGGACAACCAGAAATGACGGGAAATCCGCCACACGTCAAAAAGAAGTTTTATCCCACAGAGCATCATTTGAGCATTAACTTTGAACACCAAAAGCCATGATTATAAAAAACAAATATTTTCTTTTTTGTTTGTTGGTTCTCTTCTATGGAAGCACCCGTGCTGACGTTGGCATCGACGTATTGTGTCTTTCGTCAACCGACCCAAAACCTGTCAATATGGAGATGCGCTTCTATTTTGACAAAGATGCTAAATGGATGACGGGATTTGTCAGATATAATTCAAAGAAAGCCATTCCCATTGTTCTTAAAAGCAGTGTGCGCGACGTGACGTCTCCGGATGCACCCATTGAGCACACAGATCTATGGTTAGAGATCGTAGATGGGAAGATCACAGGCGCTTACGAGATCACTATGCAGGGCACACAAATTCCTTCGGCCACCTATGAAAACTACACGAGCAGAAGGAAGTTTTTCTTTCTTCTAAATAACGACATCGAAAGAGCTCCGGCAACCGGGTGCCAGTGGAAATAGTGGACTAAGGGCCACGCCCCAAAGCATAGCTTCACAAAAAAATTGCCAAAGCCAAAAGGGAAAATCGCCCCACCAACATAGTGAACAGTGACTATGAAGGCAATCTGCATATTTTTTTCTTCTTGTCCATCACGGCATATGCCTGTGGTGGCCATGATGTAAAGGAGAAAATGGCTCGCCAACTAATGAAAGATGACGAATTCACAACCTTTGTTTGTGGTGATGAAAAACAGTGTCGTGATAACGTCGAAATCTTTACATCGGCACTAAATTTTAGAGAAAGACCAGCGAACAAAACCAACTCGCTTAAGATATGCCTGGTGGAATCTATCGTGAAGGCCAGAAATGGATATACCGGCATATTCATTAAAGGAGAATCTGGCGCGATCACTTATGAGTTCTCTTTTTTCGGTTCTGGTATCGGCCCGACAAAGAGGTTAATTAATGGATATTTCACATTGGAAGGTCGCGAAATTATTGAAAGTGGCGTTGTGGAAAAAACGACGTTCGAATGGAACGGAAAGCACTACACAAGTAAGTAGCTAATCCGATCGAGGATACTTCGGACCACGAGTCCGAGATGCATAAGCTGAAGACTGCCGCTCAAAGCGAGAGCACGAGGGTCAAAAGAGCGCTCCTTTTATACATGTAGTAGCCCCCGACACGGGGTGTGGTAAGCCTGCCTTCCCCGGCGCTTACTAATGAGTAGATTGCGTTCATTCACGCTTCCCCCACGCCACGCACTCGATAGCTCCGCAAGTAGCTTCACGGAGCCCACTCACAGTCAGTTAACCGACCAAGAAGGCGATCTCCTCAACGCTCCAGGGGTTGACAAGCCGCGCTCAAAGAGCATCTAATTCGATACCACATGTCCGATATGTGACTAATAACAACCGGTCTTATCGGGTGTGCCGCGTGTACGAGAGAATATTCGCAACTTAAAGGGGGGAACATGGCTAGTCTGGCTAGACGGGGCGTGCTGCGCGCGCTCGTTTCAGTTTCGTTGTTGACCGGGATCGGCGCCGCGCCGGTCGCTTCTTACGCCGCACCGGAGTTCGTGTTCAAGTACGGCAACAATCTGCCGGTTACGCATCCGCTCAACGTCCGCGCGAAAGAGGCGGCGGACCGCGTGTTCAAGGAGTCGAACGGACGGCTCCAGATCCAGATTTTCCCGAACAATCAGTTGGGCGGCGATACCGACATGCTGGCGCAAGTGCGCAATGGCGGCATCGACATGTTCACGCCGTCTGCCCTGGTTATTGCGACACTCGTGCCCTCGGCGGCGATCAATGCGGTCGGCTTCGCTTTTGCCGACTACAAGCAGGTCTGGGCAGCGATGGACGGCAAGGTCGGCGAGCACGTTCGTGAGAAGTTCGAGAAGGCGGGGCTGCACGGCTTGGAGCGCATGTGGGACAACGGTTTCCGCCAGGTCACCACGAGCAACAAGCCGATCAATTCGGCACAGGATATGGCGGGCCTCAAGATCCGCGTTCCGGTGAGCCCGCTCAGCGTGTCGATGTTCAAGGCACTCGGGTCGGCGCCGGCCAGCCTGCAGTTCTCCGAAGTCTATCTCGCCCTGCAAACCAAGGTCGTCGACGCTCAGGAGAATCCGTTGGCAATCATCCAAACGGCGAAGATGAACGAGGTTCAGAAGTACTGCTCGCTGACCAACCACATCTGGGACGGCTACTGGTTTGTGATCAACGGCCGCTCGTGGAAGTCGCTGCCGCCGGATCTGCAGAAGATTTTGACCACCTCGTTCAATGAGGCCGGCCTGAAGCAACGTGAAGACATCCGCGCCCTTAACGACTCGCTGCAAAACGAGTTGAAGGCGAAGGGCATGGTGTTCAACACGACGACGCCGGAGACCTTCCGTGAAGCCTTGCGCAAAGCCGGTTTTTACGCCGAATGGCGCCAGAAGTTCGGCGAAGAAGCGTGGACCTTGCTTGAGCAGTACGTCGGCAAGCTGTAACCAAGGGAGCGGGCCATGCAATCGCCTTCCGCAAGTCTGGCACTCGAAACGCCCGAACAGGAAGAGGTCACGGCGCTCAAGCGGGTCGTGACCCCGATCGACAAGTTCTTGGGCTGTAGCGTGGAGCTTGTCGCCGGCACCCTGGTTTTTGCCGAAATTGTCGTTCTGCTTTCGGGCGTCACGTCGCGCTACCTGCTGCACAGCCCGCTCGTCTGGGCCGACGAACTTGCTTCGATTCTGTTCCTCTGGCTCTCGATGCTCGGTGCCGTAGTCGCTTTGCGGCGCAGCGAGCACATGCGGATGACGGCCATCGTCTCCAAGATGTCGGCGAGCAATCGTGCGTTCATGGATACCTTGGCGATCGTGGCTTCGCTGGCTTTCCTGCTGCTGATCTTCGGCCCGGCATGGGAGTACGCCAGCGAGGAAGCAATGATCACGACCCCTGCGCTTGAAATCAGCAACATCTGGCGCGCAATCGCGATCCCGCTCGGTTGCGGGCTGATGGCCGTTACATCGCTTCTCCGCCTGTGCCTCGTAGGAAAACGGATCAACGTCATCACCGCCGCCGTGGGCGTCGTCCTCGTCGTCGCCCTCTTCTACATGGCCGGGCCGTCGCTCAAGTCGCTGGGCAAGACCAACCTGCTCATCTTCTTCGTCGGCGTCGTCGGTGCCAACGTGTTTGCCGGCGTGCCGATCGCGTTCTCGTTTGCGCTCGCGACCTTCGGCTATCTCGGTTTGACGACGCGTACGCCGATGTTGGTGATGGTCGGGCGTCTTGACGAAGGCATGTCGCATCTGGTGCTGCTCGCCGTGCCGCTTTTCGTCTTCCTCGGCCAATTGATCGAGATGACGGGCATGGCGCGGGCGATGGTGCGCTTCCTCGCCAGCATGCTGGGACACGTAAAAGGCGGACTGTCGTACGTACTGATCGGCGCGATGTACCTCGTGTCGGGCATTTCGGGTTCGAAGACGGCCGACCAGGCGGCCGTCGCTCCCGTGCTCTTCCCCGAGATGAAAGCACGCGGCGCGAAAGCGGGCGACCTCGTCGCCCTGCTCTCGATCACCGGTGCGCAGACCGAGACGGTGCCGCCAAGCATCGTCCTGATCACCATCGGTTCGGTCACCGGCGTGTCGATCGCCGCGTTGTTCACCGGCGGCTTGTTGCCGGCGTTCATCGTCGGTATGGCGTTGTGTTTCGTCGTCTGGCGGCGCAATCGATCGGAAGACTTGAGCCAGGTGAAACGGGCAACGAAGAAAGAGATCTTTCAGCTCTTCGTCGTCGCCCTGCCGGCACTGGTTCTACCGTTCCTGATCCGCTTCGCCGTCGTCGGCGGCGTGGCAACGGCGACGGAAGTTTCGACACTCGGCATCGCCTACTCGGTGCTCGCGGGACTACTGCTCTACCGGCAGTTCGACTTCAAGCGCGCCGCGCGCATGCTCGTCGAGACGGCTTCACTTTCGGGCGCCATCATCTTCATCATCGGCGCGGCCACTTCCATGGCGTGGGGCCTTACGCAGTCCGGCTTTTCGCAGGATCTGGCGCATCTGATGAAGCAACTCGGCGGGCAGACGACGTTCATGATCGTTTCGATCTTCGCCTTCATCATTCTCGGCAGCGTCCTCGAAGGCATCCCGGCCATTGTGCTCTTCGGCCCCCTGCTCTTCCCGATCGCCAAGGAGATTGGCGTCAATGAGGTGCACTACGCCATGGTCGTCATTCTCGCCATGGGCGCCGGCCTCTTCTCGCCGCCGTTCGGTGTCGGCTACTACGGCTGCTGCGCGGTGAGCAAGGTCCATCCTGACGAAGGTATCCGCTACATCTGGGGTTACCTGGCGGCCCTGGTGTTCGGCCTGTTCATCGTCGCCTTCGTACCCTGGATCTCTACCGGATTCCTCTGAAAAACCCCGTTTCCTGACCTGAGTCGGTGTGCGTTTCGGCGCCCACCGGCCAGGCCACCACCAAGGACTATGACATATGGGTAAATTGATCATCTCCGTCGCGCCGGTATCGGCGGCGGATACACGCGTCATTCCCGCCGAAGTCGCCATGGAGGCCGTCGCCTCGGCACGGGCCGGCGCCGCGCTGGTGCATCTGCATGTGCGCGACCAAACCGGCAAGCTGACGCCCGACGTCAGCGACTTCGAAGATACGATCAAGCGCATTCGCGCCGGGTCGGACATCATCCTGCAAGCCTCTTCTGGCGGCATTTCCAACATGAACATGGAGCAGCGTTGCGCGCCGCTGCTCAAATGTCCGCTCGTCGAAATGACATCGCTCAACGGCGGCTCGGTGAACCTCGGCGACGCCGTCTATCCCAATTCGCTACCGGACATCCGCTATTGCGCGCAGCTTGCCGTCGAGAAAGCCATCGTTCCCGAATACGAGGTTTTCGAAGTTGGCATGATCAACGCGATCTGCGAGCTGGAGCCAGAACTGAAGCTGTCGCGACCGTTGCTGATCAATACCGTCTTCGGCCATCGCGGCACGATGCCGGCGACGATCGACGCTCTGGTCCACTTCCGCCACTTCATTCCGAAGGGCGCGTTATGGGGCGTGACGCACTTTGGCCGGCGCGACTTCTCCTTCATCGCCGCCGCCGTCGGCATGGGTGCGGATCTGGTGCGCATCGGTTTCGAGGACAGCAAGTTCCTCAACGCCACCGAGCGCGCTGAAAGCAACGTCCAACTCGTCGAAAAACTCGTCGCCATCACGCGCGGCATGGACCGCGAAATCGCCACGCCCGACGAAGCCCGCCAGATTCTCAACATCCGGCCCAAGCGCTGAAAGGAAATCACCATGTTGCACAACCTGAACCAGCGGGCGGCGCGATCCGTGGTCGAGCACGCCCTCAAACTCTCGAACGAAAAGTATGGCGGGCGCGCACTCAGCGTGGCCGTCTGCGATCGCAACGGCTTCCTGCTCGCGTTCGCCCGCACCGACGACGCCAAGGTGCTCAGTATCGAACTGACGCAGCGCAAGGCCTATACGGCGGCGCGCATGGGCGTGCCGACACAATCGTTCCTGCAGCGATTGCAGAAAGAGAACCTGAACATCGCGTACTTCGCCGATGAGAAGTTCTCCGCGATGCCCGGCGGCATGCCGATCTACAACGAAGACAAGCAATTGCTCGGTGCGCTCGCCATTGGCGGCATCTCCGCCGCGGAGGACCAGGAGGCGGCCGAAATTCTCGCGGCCGCGCTCGACGACGGCATGAAGAACAACCAGTTTTGCTGAGGTGAAAAAGTGAAAGCAGCCATATTCCATACGAGTTCGGCCACCCTCGGACTTTTTCAGTCGCTCGCGGCGAAGACCATGCCCGATGTCGAAGTGATGCACATCGTCGAAGACTCGATGATTCGCGAAGTGATGAAGAGCGGCGGACCGACGCCCTCGATCAACGCCCGCATCGCCGGTTACGTGCAGGCGGCGGAACGCGCCGGTTGTTCGGTTTTCATGACCGCCTGTTCGTCGATCGGTGCCAGTGTCGAGCACTGCCAGGACTTGACCTCGATGCCAGTGACCCGCGTCGACGAAGCGATGGTTGAAGAAGCGATCCAGAAAGGTCCGCGCGTCGCCGTGCTCGCGACCGTCGAGACGACGTTGAAGCCGACCCTCGAATACATCGAGCGCAAGGCCAAGCAGTCCGGGAAGGAAATCGTCATTCAGGCCAAGCTGATGTCCGAAGCCTTCAAGGCGCTACTCGACGGGGACAACAAGACGCATGACGCGATCGTCTCTGCCGGCCTCAAGGAAGCAATGGCGTCGGCCGACGTCGTGGTGCTCGCGCAAGCATCGATGGCTCGCGTGATGGTCGGCATGGATGCGCCGACGGTGCCCGTCCTCACGTCGCCGGAAAGAGGCGTCACCCGTTTGAAGGAACGCCTCGACGCGCTCGTCTAGTTCAAGAGTTGGCTCTCGCCCTCTAGGGCAGGTACCGGGTAACCGGAACCTGCCTTTTTTTGAACGCGAGAAGGTGAGGAGACCGCAGGGCGGAGGTGCCGCGAGGGAAAAGCATGAACAACCAGCGAGCGCTTTGCTGCACACGGGCAGCAGCGGCTCGGCGCTAAACGGCGGCGCGCGTTTCCTTCCAGGTGGCGATATGCGCCTTCTCCGCTTCGATGGCGGCCATCTTGTCGCGAGCGGCAATGGCGGCGACAAGCTTGCGATGCGTGGTGAGCGCGCGCGAGCCGTTGATCGTCGGCGCAAAGATATCGACGACGAAGTTGTACATGTTCTCGATCAGGTGGTTGTGCGTGAGCTGCGCCAACGTACGGTGAAACTTGAGGTCGCACGCGTTGAGCACGGCGAGGTCCGTCTCATTGCGCTTCGCTAGGCCCTCATATTCCTCATGCACGGCCTTGAGCTGCGCGATGTCCTCGTCCGATGCGCAGTCGATCACCGTGGTCACGACGCCGATCTCCACCATCTCGCGCAACTGGATGAGTTCGCCCGAGTCCGTGTTGTTGATGATGAGGCTATAGATCAGCGGATCGAAAATCTTCTTGTTCGCCGACGTGGCGATGTAGGTACCGTCACCGTGGATGATCTCGACAATGCCGAATGCATCGAGAATCTTCAACGCCTCGCGTACCGAGCCGCGCCCGATCCCGAGGCTTTCCGCCAGCGCCTGTTCGCTGGGCAGCGGATCGCCGGGCAGGATCTTCTTCTGGATCAGGATGTTCTTGATGCTCTCGATGACCAGGTCGACCGCAGAGACTTTTTTTGTTTTTTCGAAGAGATCGACCGCCTTCTTGACGCGCGCCATCTGATTTCAAGCCCCACACAAACTGTTTATAAAGTTCGACATCGCATGTCTTATATGTCCACCATTGTCGCATCGTTAGCTTTCCGGCGCAAATGCTTCTAAGCGCCAATCCAGCACGGCGTAAGGCTTTGCCATGAGACAGCAAACGGTTCAGAACGCTGTCATGCTAACGCGACAGTCTTGGCGTCAGCTTCGTAGACACAAAAAAGCCTGCACGAAGCAGGCTTTTTTTGATGGAGCAAAACCGGGTTCAGAACGCCGGTACAACCGCTCCCTGATACTTCGTCTCGATGAATTTCTTGACGTCGGGGGTATGCAACGCGGCGATCAGCTTCTTCACTGCGTCGGCGTCCTTGTTGTCCGGGCGCGACACCAGAATATTGGCATACGGCGAATTGGCGTTCTCGATGAACAACGCGTCACGCGTCGGCACCAGCTTCGCTTCCAACGCGTAGTTGGTGTTGATCAACGCGAGGTCGACCTGGTCGAGAACGCGCGGCAGCGTCGCGGCTTCGAGTTCCTTGATCTTGAAGCCCTTCGGGTTTTCCGAAATGTCCTTCACCGTGGAGAGGATGTTCTTCGGGTCCTTGAGCTTGATCAGGCCGTTGTCGGCCAGCAGGATCAGCGCACGGCCTCCGTTCGACGGATCGTTCGGGATCGCGATGGTCGCGCCCTTCGGCAGCTCGGAGGGATTCTTCACTTTCTTGGAATACGCGCCGTACGGCTCGACGTGCACGTTGGCGATCGAAACGAGGTTGGTGCGCTTGTTCTTGTTGAACTCGTCGAGATACGGCTTGTGCTGGAAGAAGTTCACATCGATCTTCTTCTCCCAGACCTGGACGTTCGGCTGCACGTAGTCGGTGAACACCTTCACTTCGAGCGTGACGCCTTCCTTGGCCAGGGCCGGCTTCACGAATTCGAGGATCTCGGCGTGCGGCACGGCGGTCGCGGCAACGGTCAGTTTGGTCTGCGCTTGCGCGCCGAACGAGACGGCCGCCAAGGCGGCGGCGAAGAGAGCGGTAAGGCGAAGTTTCATGGTTTTGTATCCTTTATGAGGTTGGGTCGAGACGTTTCACGCGCGTTCCTTGTGGGCTCGCGGTCAACATCGGAAATCGGTATGCGCGATAGCAAGACAGGCGGTCATTGCGGTTGTCATTGCATTCGTCATTCGGCACTCAGCTACGCGTAAATCGGTGTACCAGCCGGTCACCGAACATCTGCAGCAGTTGCACGAGGATCAGCAGGATGGCGACAGTAACGAACATGACTTCGGTCTGGAACCGCTGATAGCCGAAGCGGATCGCCAGGTCGCCGAGGCCGCCACCACCGATGACGCCCGACATCGCGGCGTATGAGACAAGCGCAATCGCCGTCACCGTCGTCGCGGCGAGCAGGCCGGGAAAGGCTTCCGGCAGCACGGCGCCGAAGACGATCTGGCGCAGCGTCGCGCCCATCGCCTGGCTCGCTTCGATAATGCCGCGGTCAACTTCGCGCAGCACGTTCTCGACAAGCCGCGCGAAGAACGGCGTCGCCCCGACCACCAGCGGCGGAATCGCGCCGACGACGCCGATCGACGTGCCGACGAGCGCCACCGTCACCGGAATCATCAGGATCAGCAGGATCACGAAGGGCATCGAGCGCAACAGGTTCACGAGCAGCGACAGGAAGCTGTACACCTGCTTGTGCGCAAGCAATTGCCGTGGCCCGGTGAGGAACAGCACGATGCCGAGGGGGAGACCGAAGATGATGGTGAACACGAGCGAGCCGCCGACCATCGTCAGCGTCTCTACCGTTGCCGTGCCGATGTCGGCCCAGTCGATGGCCGCAAAGAGTTCGAGGAAAAGGCTCATGATCCGAGCACCTCGCAGTGAATGGATTGTTCGGCGAAGGCCGCTTCGACGCGCTCGACGTCTTCCGCCGAGCCCATCACCTGCACAGTAAGCTGCCCGTACGGCGTGTCCTTGATGCGGCCGATAACGCCTTCGAGAATGCTGAAGCTGACGCCGAGCTTGACCGCGATGCGCTCCAGCACCGGCTGGTAGGTGATCTCGCCGAGGAAGGTCACGCGCAGCAGCAGGCCGGAAAGCCCGAGGGTCGAAGCAAGGTCGGCGCTCTCCTCGTGATGGCTGCTCTCGCGCACCATGGCACGCGTGACCGGGTGCTTCGGATGCAAAAGCACGTCGGTCACCAGCCCGTGTTCGGCGACACGGCCCTTGTCCAGCACGGCCACCCGGTCGCACACGGCGCGGATCACGTCCATCTCGTGCGTGATGAGCACGATCGTCAGCCCGAAGCGCTGATTGATATCGCGCAGCAACCGCAGGATCGCCTGCGTCGTCTGCGGATCAAGCGCCGAGGTCGCCTCGTCGCAGAGCAGAAGTTTCGGATGGTTGGCCAGCGCACGCGCAATGCCAACGCGTTGTTTCTGCCCGCCCGAGAGCTGCGCCGGGTACTTGTCACGATGGTCCTTGAGCTCAACGAGATCGAGCAACTCGTCGACCCGCGCATCCATCTCCGCCTCGGTGTATTTGCCCGTCAGCTTGAGCGGAAAGCGCACGTTGTCCCCGACGGTCTTGGCGCCGAGCAGATTGAAGTGCTGGAAGATCATGCCGGTCGTGCGTCGGTAGGCCAGCAACTCTTCTTTCGAGAACGCGGTAATGTCGCTGCCATCGACCAGAATGCGGCCGGCATCCGGCCGTTCGAGCAGGTTCAGGGTACGGATCAGCGTGCTCTTGCCGGCGCCCGACGCGCCGATGATGCCGAAGACTTCACCTGGTTCGATGCGCAGGTTGATGTCCGAAATGGCGGGGATGGGGTTGCCGTCTACGACGTAGTGCTTGGAGACGCCTTCAATATCAATCACTGGAAGTCCACATTGTTATTCTCGCGGCTCGCTCGTGGCTCTAAAGGAATCTCGCCCACCTGACGAGACGTCCAACCACGACCGTATGCGTTACCATGCACTTTATCACCGCGATTTATAACGAAAAACTAATATTTGACCATATAGATATTTCTCACTGCAATAAGATTGGAATTTGCGGTCGAAGTTATGCCGCGTGTCGCGAGAAATACCAACAGCCGAACGATCAGCCACCCTCCTGTGAGCCACGCCGCATCGTCCACGGGAAACACCCCGCCGCTCGGCCACCGCCGCCAGCGGCGACGAAGCGAGGACAGGGCAAACACCGCCTACCGAAGTCCGATGGAAACCGCGCCTGACGGCATTCGGTTCCTGTGGATACCTCGGGAAGCGATGAGACGAGGAAAACGACCGGGAAAACCTGCCGGGTCGGCGTAGATCGTGAAAGCGATCACGCCGAGGAATGCGTCGGGAGAGACGCCATCCAGCGCTGAGCACCGGATGCGGCGGGGCCAGAAAACGGACCCGCGAAGGTTACAGCCTCAACGGCCCACCAAAGGGCGGCACCGCTTTATTGCCTGAAACAACTGCGCGAAACCGAAACCAGCGAGCTTAGCGGTAATCGTGTTCCGGCTGTTCCTTACCCATCGGCAGATCGAAGTGGATCGCCAGGATGCGCGGGGCCAGGACAAGCGCGACGAGGAACGCAACCAAACCAAATTGAGCCAACATGTTCATGACATCTACCTTTCTTTCACTATACAAAACGAACTTTCACTACACGAAACGAAGTGTAGCGAAGCACGAGGGAAAGGTCTGTTGAAGGTTTGAGTGGGTTACGTATCAGAGTGTGACGAGGTGCCGTGAACGGCTCTTATGACCTCTATGGCGCGCCAAACAAGATGAATCGGGGCACTGGGTCGTAGCAATTGCTCTCGCGTGAGTGCTATGCAGAGGCTATCGGACGCTAGCACTGGCCCGGTCCTGAGCATCTATCAGCCAAATGCACGGCTCTGTCTGTTTTCGGTTTGACCTTTCTGCCTGAAGGGTTAGCCACTTTTTACCGAGCTTCCCAACATCAATGACCACATAGTGAGAACCGTCTGCATCTTCCGCAGAAACATATGTCGGTAACTGAATATCATGACCATGCTGTATGTTGTTTTTGGACAGCTTCAATTCGACGAGTATCTTCGGATGCGCCCCTTTTGAGAACTTGAAATCGACCGGGCCATTTCCGGTATCTGCTTCGGGTACCACGTCAAGATTATTTGCAATGCAATATGCATAAGAAACTGCGAAAAAGAGTCTTTGTGCTGTCTTTTCTGTTTTTCGGGAATCGGAGTCATGTAGTACCCGCCAAAGGTCTCGTTTCTCCATTAGGAATTGGAATTGTTCAATTATTGCAATAACGATACGGTTCAACTCTGCGTAAGATAACTCGCTGGCAGCGCTGATTAGCTTAGGATAGTTTCCGGCGATTTCATAAGCTAGGTCGGACCATATGAGATACCCACGTTCATCGGCTATCTGGTCATACGAGTCCGAATGAATTTCAGTCAAACGGGCGATTAAATCGTTAGCATATTTTGGGTCTTTTAGTAGCGCATTCAGTACTTCGTGTTTTTGTTCTTTGTTAACTTTCTCCCAAAGGATGCCAATCTGCCCGTTAATACCGTTGCGCAGCGCGTCATTGTGGGCCGCAGCCTCCCATATTTCCTCGATGCTCGATGCTATTGGGAGGTCTCGAAGAATATCCCGCGGGAGCAGCAATATCGAAGTGCGGCGCTTCTGACAAGGATTGACTGGCAAAAAGTAGTCGTTCTCCTGAAGAGAAAACTCTTCAACAGGAACACCCAAAGAATCGCAGATACGCTCCGTATAGGCAGCGATATCTGGGAGTGAAATATTGGTGATCATGTCGCTGATGCGATCAGGACCAATGCCTTCTGAAAATAGCCCAATCAATAGAAACAGCCTTGGGTCATTAACGCCAACCTTGATTATGTCGCTCGCGCGACTAAGCAAATCGGCGGTCAGTTGGTTTCCCCATCCACTTCCGTGGATTGATCCGCCTCCATACCCCAAACAGGTTCCAGGCACTTCATGGAATTGGAGAAGTCTGCTAGCCGCATCCCATGCAATATCGCCGGGCCTTTGCGAGGCCTTCAATAGTTTGTATAGGTCAGAGAAATACTGGCTGGAACGACTCGCTGCACCTTGAGATATTTCAGGAGAATTCGAATGCCCGAGTAATATTGGGTCAATGAAAAGTGGCGTGTCCGCTTCAAGTATCGGATCAAAGGCTCCGAGAGTCTGCAAATCCTTCGGATTGACCCTGAAGTAGCGGGAGAATCTTAGGGGGGACTTTATCTTTGCCATTTGAATCCTCTAGTCGCATCTACTGCGAAGCGGAACAACGGACTTACGAAGTGGACTGACATTCCCGTTCAGGTAACACGGGGGTGCAAATTCTAGAAAACCGCCTGAACCTCCCTACAGTTCGGAAAATTCGGACACCCCCAAAACTCTTTCCCGACATTCTCCCCGCCCTTGGCCACGCGCTTGACCATCTCGGTCGAGCAGCGAGGACAAATCGGTGCCTTGGCACCTTCGCCCACCTCAGCGGCGTAGGGAGAAACTTGCACCATGCCCTTGATCGGCGGGTTGTCCGTTTCACCTTTTCTGGTGATCGCGGTGGCGATCCTGGCCGCTACGTCAGAGGCGGAGTAGGCGTGCTGCGCGTCGAACATGACGAGCGGCAGGCCCGCGCCGCGGCAGGCTTCGGCCAGGAATTCGTCGCGCTCTCTCCGCTGCTTGCGCTGGTGGGATTTGTCGTTGAGCTCGATGGCGCACACCATGGTTAGGTCGTCGGGGCGGCAAAGGACGAAATCGACGTGCTTGGCGATGATGCGGTTCTTGGCGGCGCGGTAGGCTTCGCCGCGCAGGCCGCGCTGCATGGTCAGCACGTCGGCGAGGCGAACTTTGCCGAAGATGCGGAAGTCCTTGCCGACGGCGAGGTCGAGCACGCCGAGGAAGGAACGTTCGGCCGGGGAGAATAGTGCGGGTTGCTTGGCGTACGGCGGCGGGGTTCCGGCGCCCGTGCCTCGCCGTTGCTTGGCAACGACGAGCGCAAAGAGAACGATCAGCGCCAGCAGCGCTCCCACCCACGCCATTTCCCGTTTTCCTTATTCTTGCCAGGGGAATATGTGACGGAGGCTACGCCGTTTGTGTGGGCGGCTCAAGAAACGGCAGCCAGACGCGGCGTTTGACGATGCCGAAGTGTTGCAAATTGGATGCGTCCCCGGGCAACGAGCGGCGTGAGCCCGTGCCGGGTACGTTGCCATCGGCCTGGGAAGCCGCGGGAGACTCCCTGCGGAACGGGCGTTACAGCGCGTTAAGCGGGATTTTCAGGTAGCGCGTGCCGTTGGCTTCCGGTTCCGGGAGGTGGCCGGCGCGCATGTTGACCTGCACCGAGGGCAGGATCAGCACGGGCATATCGAGCGTGGCGTCGCGCTTTTGCCGCATGGCGACGAAGTCGTCTTCGCTCACGCCGTCGTGCACATGAACGTTGGCGGCGCGCTGCTCGGCGACGGTGGTGACGAAGCGCGGTTCGCGCCCGCCAGGCGAGTAGTCGTGGCACATGTAGAGCCGGGTGTCGGGCGGCAGGTCGAGCAAGCGCTTGATCGAGCGGTACATCGTGCGCGCGTCGCCGCCGGGGAAGTCGCAACGCGCCGTGCCGTAGTCAGGCATGAAGAGGGTGTCGCCGACGAAGGCCGCGGTCTCGCCGCTGGCCTCGCTCACCACGTAGGTCATGCACGCGGGAGTGTGCCCGGGCGTATGCAGCGCGCGAGCCTGGAGCGAGCCGATCGTGAAGGTCTCGCCGTCTTCAAACAGGTGGTCGAAGGGGCGGCCGTCGGTCGCGAAGTCGGCCCCGGCGTTGAACAGCTTGCCGAAGAACTTCTGCACGGCCGTGATGTGCGACCCGACGGCGATCTTCCCGCCGAGCTCGGCCTTGAGGTGGGGCGCGGCCGAGAGGTGGTCGGCATGCACGTGCGTTTCGAGCAGCCACTCGACGCTGGCGCCGAGTTCGCGCACGCGGGCGATCAGGCGGTCGGCGGATTTGGTGCTGGTGCGGCCCGCCTTCGGGTCGTAGTCGAGCACGCTGTCGACGATCGCGGCTTTCTTCGTCTGCCGGTCGAGGACGATGTAACTGAACGTGCTGGTGGCGGAATCGAAGAACTCTTCAATCTGCAGGGCGGACGGCTGGGTCATGACGGGCTCCTCCCTGGCTGATGAAAGACGATCGGTGTCTTGCTCTTGCGACGCTCGAGGATTTCGAACAGCGCCATCCCCGCCAGCATGGCGACGACGAAGATAACGCCTTGCGGCAACCCGCGGCCGAGGAGGACGAGCGCCGGTCCGGGGCAGATGCCAGCTAATCCCCAACCGACGCCGAAGGTGAGGCCGCCAAGCACGAGCCGGCGGTCGATCTGCCGCGCGGCTGGCATCTGCATTGGCAGTCCGAGGAATGACACGGTACGCCGCTTGGCGATGCCGAAGGCGACGAGGCCGACGGCAATGGCACCGCCCATGACGAGCGCCAGCGACGGGTCCCAGGCGCCCCCGAGGTCAAGGAAACCGAGCACCTTCGCCGGGTCGGTCATTCCCGAAACGATGAGGCCGAAGCCGAAGACGAGGCCAGAAAGCAATGCGAAGAGGATGTTCATGATGGACTCAGGCGAACAGGTGACGAACGACAAAGACAGTGGCGAAGCCGGCGGCCATGAAGGCTCCGGTCGCGACCAGCGAGCGCGGTGACAGACGCGACAGGCCGCACACGCCGTGGCCGCTGGTGCAGCCGGCGCCGTAACGGGTGCCGATGCCGACTAGCAGGCCGGCCACAATGAGCGTTCCTGTTCCCGCGTCGATGCGAGACACCGGAAGCGGCGCGACGGTTGCAAACACCCACGGCGCGGCGAGCAGGCCGAGCACGAAGGCGACGCGCCACGCGATATCGCCGCCCTTCGGGCGTAGCAAGCCACCGACGATGCCGCTGATGCCGGCGATGCGGCCGGAAAATAGCGCGAAAATCGCCGCCGCCAGGCCGATCAGCAAGCCGCCGGCCAGCGCGCTATAGGGGGTGAAACCCGCCCAGTCGATGGTCATTTGCGGCCTCCGCAGTAAAGCGTATAGAGTTTTTCGAGGATCACGAGCACGTTCGGGTCGGCGATGGAATAGAAGATCTGCTTGCCGGCGCGCCGGGTGCTCACCAGTTCTTCCTGCCGCAACACGCCGAGCTGCTGCGACAGCGTCGGCTGCAGGATGCCGAGCAATTCTTCGAGTTCGCCGACCGAGCGCTCGCCCTGGCTCAACTGACACAGCAGCAACAGCCGATCGGGGTTGGCGAGCGCGCGCAACAGGCCCGTCGCCTCCGCCGCCGCCTTGCGCATACGTTCAATGTCGAGTTTCGGGGTTTCGCTCATGTGCGCACCTTAAAATTAAACATCACTAATATATATAATTGTATATTGTTTTAGTGGGTGGGGTGCTCACAAAGTTCCCGTTACTGAAGCGATTTGTTCTGCTGCGCGCGGGCTTTAAGAGCGCAGTTCGTTTACGCCGAAAACGGGGGACGCGGGAGTTCCGTGTCAGACGGTGCGAGTCCAGTCCGTCGCTCAGTTACAGCCCGAGTTCTTCACCTTCTTGGCGGAAGACGGCATCGGCCCCGCTTTCCTCCGACAGCGGAGGCCAATCGACTTCGGTAGCGAGGGCGAGTTCCTCGGCGGGGCGTGCGTCCGTTTTCAGGGACAGGACGACGGGCAGGTCGCATTCAGGGCAGACGCGATACTCGGCGGCGGCGTTCGCCGCGGTTTCGAAACGGTGTGCTTCCACGGGGCTGTGGCAATTGGGGCAAAGAATCCGCGCAGGCATGGCCGGTTCTCCTGATACTGTATGGATGTACAGTATAGCAGGTGACGCTCCTGAGGCTTCCCATCCATCCTTCTGACAGAGCTCAAACGGTGGCTGATCTAGCGGCGGCAGCGGCCCCCTGCCGGCCTCCTCTTTTCAGCGGAGATGCAACAACTCGGGGCCTGGGCCGGCTCTGCAAAAGCAGTGACGGATACGTGGGTGCGAGGCGCCGTATCGCGACTCTTTGTCCCCGTGTCGGACGAGGTTTTGGACCTCGCATTCCCTCGGCTGCTTCGCAAAGGCCGACCTCCTCATCCCTAACCACGGTAAAAAACGTCATCTGGACGCACGCGAAAAGACCGGTCCACGACTGGCCGCACTTCAGAATTCCAGCGGATCGACTTCGAGGTGCCAGCGCAGGCGCGAGGGTGATTTGATCGTATCCAGCACTTCCCGCCATTCGCCGAGAAAGAGCTGGAGCGCGCGCCGCGACGGCGATTCGACGAGCAGTTGGGCACGCTCCAGGTTGGCGAGGCGGGCAAGGCGCATCGGTACCGGGTCGTAGAGCATCGTATCCGGGTGGTTGGCGATTCCCGGCCAAGCCCGTGCGGTTTTTAGGTAGGCGAGGGCGTCGGCCATTTGCGGCGCCTCGGCCCGCAGCATCGCCTGATACGCGTACGGCGGAAAGCCGGCCTGTCGGCGTTCGTCGAGCTGCTGCGCAGCAAACGCCGGGTAATCGTGGCGCACCAGCGCGGCATATAGCGGATGTTCGGGAAACTGCGTCTGGATCAGCACTTCCCCGGGGAGCTCTGCGCGGCCGGCCCGCCCCGACACCTGCATCAACTGCGCGAAGAGCCGCTCGGGTGCCCGCCAGTCGGCGGCAAAAAGCGCCGAGTCGGCCCCGAGCACGCCGACGAGCGTGAGTTTCGGGAAATCGTGCCCCTTGGCGAGCATCTGCGTACCGACGAGGATATCCGCTCCGCCGCCGTGGATCTGTTCGAGCAGGGCTTCCCATTGCTTGCGGCTGCGTGCCGAATCCCGATCGACGCGCAGGACGCGGGCGGCCGGGAAGCGCTCGGCAAGGACTTCTTCGATCCGCTGCGTGCCGCGCCCAAAGGGCTGGATATCCTGATTGCCGCAGGTCGGGCAGGTTTTGGGCACCGGCCGCTCGTATCCGCAGTGATGGCAACGCAGGCGCCGATCGGCGAGATGCAGCACGAGGTTGGCCGCACAACGCGGGCAATGCGAGATCCAGCCGCAGGCGGTGCACGTCAGCACGGGAGCGTAGCCGCGCCGATTGAGAAAAACGAGGCTCTGTTCGCCGCGCGCGAGACGCTTTTCGATGCCGGCGAAGATGGCGCCGGAGATGCCGTTCTGCAGTTTTTCCAGGCGGGTATCGATGCGCTGGATCGTCGGCAGGCGAGCGTTGGATACCGCACGTTCGCGCAGCGTCAGCAAAGCGTAGCGGGCCGGGGTACGCGCATCGGTCGCGTTGGCCCAGCTTTCCAGCGACGGGGTGGCAGAGCCGAGGACGATCGGGATGCCGCGCTCGCGCGCCCGGAAAACTGCCACGTCGCGCGCCGAGTAGCGCATGCCGTCCTGCTGTTTGAACGAGGGATCGTGTTCTTCGTCGACGATGATCAGGGCGAGGTCCGGCATCGGCGTGAATACCGCCAGGCGGGTGCCGAGCACGATGTGCGCCGTGCCGTCGAGTGCGGAGCGCCAGTTGCGCGCGCGCTTCGCTTCGGTCAGTTCGCTGTGCAGACTCACCAGGCCGGCGGCCGGAAAACGCGCGGCGACGCGTTCCTCGAGTTGTGGCGTGAGATTGATTTCGGGGACCAGCAGCAAGGCTTGGCCCCCCGCCTGCAGCGTACGTTCGATCAGGCGCAAATAGACTTCCGTCTTGCCGCTGCCCGTGACGCCGTGCAGCAGGTGCGCCGAAAACCCCTCGCCGGCCTCCGCGATTCTGGCAAGCGCCGCTTCCTGCTCCGCCGTAAGGGTAGGTGGTATTTGCGCCGGACTCGGCTTGGCAGAGCGCTTGGGCTCGCGCGGCTTCGGCGGATCGACGCGGCGTAGCGCCGCCGGGAGCGTCGATAACATGACCTCGCCGAGCGGGGCGTGGTAATACCCCGAGCAGAACTCGCACAGGCGGAACCAGTCAGCCGGCAACGGCGGCAGATCCCGGCGTACCGCGGTCAGGGGTTTGAGCTGCGCGTCCGGCAGATCGCTGCCGGCCGGGAGATCGACGAGGATGCCCAGCCGCGCGCGCGTTCCGAAGGGGACGTCAACGCGGCGGCCGATATCGCCCGCGTCGACCTCCTCACTGTCGGGAATTTCGTAATCGAACAAGCGATAGAGCGGCACATCGAGAGCGACGCGCGCGATCCGGCGACGAGGAAGGCCGGCGTTAGGCGCGCTCATCGGAGCCATCCCGCCAATTGGTCAGGCCGCTTAGCTTCGATACTTCGCGCGAGTTCTCCAAAAACCGCGTAAGTGATTGCGCGGCCAGGGCTTTCCATTGTTGTGCACAATTTCTGTGGATAAATCTGTGGGTGAAACGCTTGCAAAACTCGGAAACCCTCGCTCCACCGAGCTTCCAGACGCTTTGCCAAAAATTTGAGCGGGTGTTTTCCCTATACAAATCAGTCACTTAATAATAAGTGACTGATTATGAAAGGACTTGTAACTTTTTGTGACAGGAGGCCTATTTCTGTGCATAAGTCAAGTTGAATGTGGACCAGCAGTCATCTTTTTTTACGATTTTTTGCTGTACTCATGGACAGTACGAACCAGCACATCCACGCTCTCCGGGGGCGTGTGCTGCGAAATGCCGTGTCCGAGGTTGAAGACGTGGCCTGTACTCCCCGGACCGAAGCTGTCGAGCACCCGCTTCGTTTCCGCGGCAATCGACTCCGGCGGCGCGAAGAGCACGGCCGGGTCGAGATTCCCCTGCAACGCCACTCGCTCGCCGACGCGGCGGCGCGCTTCGCCGATATCGATCGTCCAATCAAGGCCAATACCGTCGCAGCCAATGTCCGCGATCGACTCCAGCCACAAGCCGCCGCCTTTCGTGAAAACGATCGAGGGCACGCGTTCGCCGTCGTGCTCACGGATCAAGTTAGCGACGATCCGCTGCATGTAGGGCAGCGAAAACTCCCGATAGGCGGCGGCCGACAGGGCGCCGCCCCAGGAATCGAAGATCATCACAGCCTGCGCGCCCGACTCGATCTGCGCGTTCAGGTAGGCCGTGACGGCCTCGGCGGTGACGGCGAGGATGCGATGCAGCAAGTCCGGACGGGTGTAGAGCATCGTCTTGACGTGCCGGAATTCGCTGCTCGACGCCCCTTCGATCATGTAGCAGGTCAGGGTGAACGGGCTGCCGGCAAAACCGATCAGCGGCACCGAATTGGCCAGCGCGCGCCGGATCTCGGCAACGCCGTCGGTCACGTACCGGAGGTGGTCGTAAGGCTCCGGCACGGCCAGATCGCGAATCACCCACTCCTCGCGCAACGGGCGTTCGAAGCGAGGTCCTTCGCCCTCCTCGAAGTACAGGCCGAGACCCATCGCGTCCGGAACCGTGAGGATATCCGAAAACAGGATCGCCGCATCGAGATCGTAGCGGGCCAGCGGCTGCAACGTCACTTCGCAAGCCAGCGAAGGGTTCTTACATAGCTGGAGGAAGCTCCCCGCGCGACGGCGCGTTTCGCAGTACTCCGGCAGGTAGCGCCCGGCCTGACGCATCAGCCAGACCGGCGTACGGTCCGTCGGCTCTTTGAGCAGGGCACGCAGGAAAGTGTCGTTGGTCGGTCGCGTCACGAGGACTCCGCAGCAAAGATTGAAGGAGAGTTTTTCGCCGTCAGGGGCATCGCGGGCTACTGGCCCTTGTCGACCGATTCGGCTTCTTCCATGCGTCGCCCGGGATTAAGGCCAAGCTGTTTGAGCTTGCGATAGAGGTGGGTGCGCTCAAGGCCCGTACGATCCGCGACTCGCGTCATATTGCCACCTTCGCATTTCAGGTGGTGTTCGAAATACAAGCGCTCAAACGCTTCCCGCGCATCGCGCAGCGGCTGGTTGAACAAGGGCAGGGCAGGCGCGGCGGCGGGCGGCGGGCCGCCATCGCGCAGCAGCAGGCTTTCGACGTCCTCGACGGTGATTTCTTCTTCCAGTGCCGAGAGTGCAAGGTTCTTCACCGCCGCCAGCAACTCGCTCCACTCCCCCTGCCAATGGTGCAGGCGCAGTGCGTTCAAGGCCGCAGTTGAGAAATAGCGCGAAGGAACGCCGTTGCGCTCGACGAGGTGGGTCAGGACCAGCGACGCGATTTCCGGTACGTCGTCAGTGTGGCTGGAGAGCTGCGGCAACGAAACCCAAACTTCGCCGAGGCGAGCAACCAGTGTTGGCTCCCATCCCGACTCCACGAGGTCGGACAAGGGGCGCGGGGTGGCGGCGATCAATTGCAGGTTGTACTTTTCGAGCCGTTCGAGGGCGTAGGCAAGGTTTTTCTGCTGCAGCTTGGTGATCAGCATCAAGTCGCCGATGAACAAGATGCCGCCGGCCGCGTTCTCCAACATCTCCTGCGTCAACGGAGCACTCGAAATCGAGAGGTCGAGCCATGGCGTCTTCGGCGTATGCAAGGTACGCGCGCAGATTTCAGCGATGCTCCCCGCCGCACTCTTGAGCAGCAGAACCGACGTCTTGGCGGCGGTCTGCTCGAGCCGCTTCTTCAGGTCGCGCAGCAGCGGCGACCGTGAGAAGGCGTCGAGCGTCAATGGCGGCTTCTGCGGTGCGACTTCATGCTTGAGTGCCTTCTTGACCGTGGTCAGAAGTTTTTGCAGGGCGATGGGTTTTTCGAGGAAGTCGATCGCACCGACCCTAGTGGCTTCCACCGCGGAGTCGATCGTGCCATGACCCGACATCATCACCACCGGCATCGTGAGCAGGCCGGCGGCCGACCATTCCTTGAGCAGCGAGATACCGTCGATGTCCGGCATCCAGATGTCGAGGAGCACGAGATCCGGTCGCTTTTCATTGCGCGCCACGCGGGCCGCGGCCGCATCTTCGGCAAGCGTTACCGAGTGCCCTTCGTCGGTGAGGATCTCGGAAAGCAGCTCCCGGATGCCCATTTCGTCGTCGACGACCAATATTTGCGCCATGATCAGTTCTCTTCGGATATTTCGGTGGTGCTCGGGCTCAACACGGGCGCCAGGGGCAGCCGGATGCTGACCTCGGCACCGCGTTGTCCACGGTTTCGGATACGGATACTGCCTTGATGCTCGTCCACGATCTTCTTGACGATCGCAAGTCCCAGCCCGGTTCCCCTCACCTTCGTGGTGACGTAGGGTTCGAAGACGCGGGCAATGATCTCGGGCGGGAAGCCGGGGCCTCCGTCGATCACGGCTAGCTCAGCCTGTCCGTCAACCAGGCGCGTCGCAATGCCGATCTCCGGGTCTGCAGTTTCTTCCTGCGCATCTTCGGCATTGCGCAGCAGATTATGGATGATCTGCCGCATTTGCGTCGCATCGCCGAGGACCGGCGGCAGATCCGCCGCGAGACCGACGTCGATGCGGGCCAGCGAGGTTTCGTACAGGCCGAGCACCTCGCGAATCAGCGCATTGAGGTCGAGGACGGCAAGTTCCGGCGCCGGCATGCGCGCGTAGTCGGAGAACTCGTTGACCATGCGCTTCATCGCCTGCACCTGATTGATGATCGTTTGCGTCGCGCGGTTCAACATTTCAGCGTCATTGCCGGCCAGCTTGTCGGCGAACTTCACCTGCAGCCGTTCCGCGGACAACTGGATCGGCGTCAACGGATTCTTGATCTCGTGCGCCAGTCGCCGCGCCACTTCGCCCCAAGCGGCGCTGCGTTGGGCGGCGACAAGCCGCGTGACGTCGTCGAAAACCGCCACATAGCCGCCATTGACGCCCGGCGGCAGTTCGGTGCCGCGCAGCAACAAGATCTGAGGTGCTCCGCCTGGACGGTCGAGCTGGATCTGCCGCTGCCACTCCTTGCCCGGGTTCTCTTCGAATGCCTGACGTATCTCGTGGCCGAGCGCCTGTTCGGTTGGCCAGGCTTCGGGTGGCTGGCCGAGCAGGCACGACAGGTCGTCGTCGAGGATGGTCTGCGCGCCTTGGTTGGCCGTGCGAAGAGCGAAGCTCCGATCGAACACGAGAACGCCGGCGGAGAGATTGGCAAGGATCGACTCGAGATAGGCGCGTGCCGACTCGAGTTCCGCCCGGTGACGTTCGGTGTCGCGACGCGCTTCGTCGAGCTGGCGCGTCATGCGATTGAACGATTGCGTCAGCACGCCGAGTTCATCTCGGCTATAGATCGCCTGACGCGGCGTGAAGTCGCCCGCCGCGACGGCCTGTGTGCCTTCGGCAAGAATCGACAGCGGCGCCGACAGCCGACGCGCCAACACAAAAGCCACGGCGATGGCGGTGAAGAGAGCCAGCAAGACGGTCAGGGTCAAAGTCATCGCGTAGATGCGGGTCAGGCCCTCGCGGCCGAGCGAGAGTTCCTGGTAATCGCGATAGACGTTCTGAACGCGGTCGGCGTTCATCGCCAAATTGGAGGGCACCGGCTGCGTGAGTTGCAGGATGCGCGTATCCATGCCGAGGCCGACCGGTGCGACGGGAACGAGCACGCGCAGGATGAGCCCGGTTTCGCCGGCGCTCTCGATTTCGCGATATCCGCGTCCCAGTCTGGCTTGACGCAGTTGGTCGAGCGAGGGCGGCACCGGCAGGAAGTTCGACAAGTCGCTCGTTGCCGTGGCCAGAAGTTCGCCGCTCGTCGTAAACAACGCCAGATACTGAACGCCCGACTGTTCGCGCAAGCGGCTGAGGGCAAGACGGCGCTGCGCCTCGGATTGTTCGGCCAGGTCGAACGCCATGCTGCGTCCCTTTTCGCCCAGGTCGTCAAGCAGCGAATCGAGAGCGCTACGCCCGAGATTGAGTCCGGATTCGAGTGCTTTTTCTACACGCACGTCGAACCATGTCTCGATGCTCTTGGTCACGAACTGCACCGAAACGGCGTAGATCAGCACGCCGGGTAGAACCGCCATGACGCCGAACATCAGCATCAGGCGCAACTTCAGCCGCGAGCCGAAGACCTGCAGGCGATACTCCTGCCACAGCGCGCGCACCTGCCACACGATGAGCGCGAAAAGCGAAAGCGCCACGAAGGCATTGAGACCGAGGAGCCACCGGTAATGGCTTGCGAACAATGCGGTATTGGCACTCGCCGAGGCGAGCAAAAAGAGCAGGATGCCGCCAAAGGAGGCCGCGACGATGATCAGCGTCCTCATTTGCGCTCCGTGGCCGCGGGTGCGGGAATCGGGTTGGGTGCGGCAGACGGCGCCGCGGAAGTCCCCGAAGCCGACGAGGAAGAGGAGGAAGGGGGAGAAGAGGGTGAGGCCGGCACGTGCGACGTTTCCTCCGGGGCGAAATCCCAGCGTCGCCAGTCGGATGCCAGATTCCAGTCCTTATTGGCGAGCGCGGTGACCTGGAATGTCTTTGGCATTTGGCTTAGATCGAGGCGCATCCGCACGCCCGCTTGGTAGTCGTGATCGGCGTTCACTTCGCCTTTTTCGAGAACCTGCCAGTGGCGTAGACGGGAGATGAGGCCGAGCGCCTCATCGAGCGATGGGAAGCTCTGGTGCAACGCGCCGGTGGAGACGCGGTACTGGCGCGTCAGCGCGTGATACGAGATCTGATAAGTCCGCGAGCGCCGGATCACGTGCTCGTCGAGCCAATACCAACGCGAACGGTTGAGTTCGAACTCCACCGTGAAGTACAACGGCACCCCCTTGGCAACCGTCTCTTCGAGGCGTCGATTGAAGTTGATGTTGAAATCCACCGCCAAACTGTAGCCGTCATCATTCGCTGTAAGTTGCGGGTTGCGCACACTGATGTCCGCGGCGCAAACCACCTGGGCCGCAAGCAACAGGAATAGGCCAGCCAGCAAACGCCCTGACATGCGAATCAACGAATCAGGCAGATTTGCGCAGCAATGCATAGTAGAAACCGTCGTTGTCTTCCTGCGGAATCAATTGCTCTGCAAAGATGCACTCGGCCCCCGGCTGCCGCACGAGAAAGGCGTCTACCTGGGCCGAGTTTTCTTCCGGGAATACCGAACAGGTCGCATAGAGCAAGCGGCCCCCCGGCTTGAGGAGTGGCCATAGCGTGTCGAGAATCTCCGCCTGCACCTGCGCGAAACGCCGGATATCGCTTTCGCGCCGCAACCACTTGATGTCAGGATGGCGCCGCACGACACCGCTCGCCGAACACGGTACGTCGGCCAGAATGGCGTCGAAAGGAACACCATCCCACCACACGCCGGTTTTGCGACAATCGGCGGCGCGGATTTCGGCCTTCAGCCCCAAGCGATCAAGGGTCGCGGCAATGCGCCGTGTGCGGCCGGCATCGACGTCCAGCGCGAGGACGTCGAGGTCCGCCAATTCGAGAAGATGCGCGGTCTTCCCTCCCGGCGCGGCGCAGGCGTCAAGCACGCGCGCGCCGGGTATAGGGGAGAGCAGTTCGGCGGCCCGTTGCGCCCCGGCATCCTGCACGGAGACCAGGCCGTCGGGGAACCCGGGCAATGCATCGACGGGCACGGCTCGTTCGAGGATGATCCCGTGTCGGCCAACGACCTTCCCGGCAAGGTCGACCGCTTTGAGCTTGGCGACGTATTCCTCCACCGACGTGCGCCGCGCATTGACGCGTAAGGTCATCGGAGGCTGCGAATTGCCGGCGGCGACGATCGACGACCAAGTGTCGCGATAAGCTCGCCGCAGCTTGGCGAGCCACCAGCGCGGGTGCTGGTGGGTGGCCTCGTCGTCCTTCGCCACGGCAGCGAGGAGTGCATCCCTTTGGCGCAAATAGTTGCGCAGGACGCCATTGACGACGCCCTTGAAGACGCCGCCCGACAGTTCGCCGGTAGCAATGACGGCTTGATCCACCACTGTGGCGCTCGCGTCAGGGCGTGTTTCAAGCCGATACAACGCCGCCAGCAGCAAGGCATGCGTCTCGGCATGTGTCAGGGGTTTGGCCATCAATCGACCGAGTATGAATTCACCCCAACCGTAGCGGCGCAAGACGCCATAGGCGACATCCTGAGCCGCCGCGCGCGCGCCGGACGGCTCGTCAGCAAGCATCGACAGCGCCTCACTCAGGCTTCTGCCTGCATGCACCGCGGCAATGATCCGAGCCGCTAGCAGCAAGCTCCAGCCGAGGGAATCGCGAGCGAGTGTCTTGGAAGGCGGAGCGGCCTCAGCCATAGGCTTTGCCTTACGCCCGTCTTTAACCGCACCCGGGATACGCCGCACACGGGCTCGCCCGAGCGGGGAGGGTGACGATGGAGACGGCGGCGAAGAGGGTGAGGAAGGTGACGAGGCCAAGTCGTTTCTCGCGTTCAGCATTCGGAGCACCAGTTTAGCATGATGACAACTGAGGTCTCCGCTGCCCATAATAGGACGATGAGCACTCCATCTCTCAAGCGTTATGCCTGGCTCTCGATCAGCGCCGCCCTGGCCACCATCTTTCTGAAAGGTGCGGCCTGGTGGATGACGGGCTCGGTCGGGCTGCTTTCCGACGCGCTCGAGTCGCTCGTCAACCTCGCCGGCGCGATGATGGCGTTGGCGATGTTGACCGTCGCCGAACTACCGGCCGACGAGCGGCACGCTTACGGGCACGGCAAGGCCGAGTATTTTTCCAGCGGCTTCGAAGGCCTGCTGATTCTCCTTGCCGCTGTGGGCATCGGAGCGGCGGCGATCGAGCGCCTGCTGCACCCGCAACCGCTGCAGCAGATCGGCGTCGGCCTGCTCGTTTCGGGAGTGGCGTCGACCGTCAATTTGCTGACGGCGCGCGTACTCCTCCGCGCGGGGCGGGAACACCGGTCGTTGACCTTGGAAGCGGACGCACACCATCTCCTCACCGATGTGTGGACCTCGGTTGGCGTCATCGCGGGCGTAGGAGCGGTTAAGGCAACAGGCTGGCTTTGGCTCGACCCGGTCCTCGCACTCCTGGTGGCGATCAACATTGTGTGGACGGGCTGGAAGCTCATCTACCGCTCGACGGGCGGTCTGATGGACATTGCCTTGCCGGCCGAAGAGAACGCGCTCGTGCAAGCCGTTCTTGATCGTTACCGCGCGCAAGGAATTGATTTTCACGCCCTGCGCACTCGGGAATCGGGTGCGCGCCGGTTTGTCGAAGTGCACGTTCTCGTTCCCGGAGAGTGGACCATCCAGCAAGGGCACGATCTGGTGGAACGGGTCGAAGGAGAGATCCGGCACGCTTTGCCTCAATCGACCGTTTCCACGCATCTTGAACCGCTCAATGACCCCGCTTCGCACGAAGACATCACGCTCGATCGTTAAGAATTCTGCAAATTGCTCCCGTTTCGTGGGATGGGCGACGGCACTGCTTGCGCTCGTCGGAACCGCCGCCCCGAATAGTGCGTCCGCCTGGAATGCGGCCGGACATCGGCTGGTGGCTTGTATCGCCTGGGATCAGATGCGACCCGAGACTCGCGTCGCGGCGGCCGATCTGCTACGGGGTCATCCCGATTTCGCGCGTTGGCAAAAGCGGGCGGGCGAGGACAGCGGCGATCGCGGGGTGTTTATTGAGGTCTCCACGTGGGCCGACGAGATCCGCAAGGACCGACGGTTCTTTTCCCGGGGAAGCGAAGAGCCGACACCTACCCTTGAAGGCTTTCCAGACATGGAACGGCACGGGGACTGGCATTACGTCAACCGTCCACTGGACGTGTCCAGTCCGGCCATTGGAAACGTCGGGACCATCGATCGGCAACTGGTCGCTTTGCGAAAGACGTTAGGTTCGCCAGGCACCTCCATGCTCGAACGACGCTATTCCTTGCCGTGGCTCATCCATCTCGTCGGTGATGCCCACCAGCCCCTGCACGCCAGTGCTCGCGTCGGAGCCGACGGTCGGGTGGACAAACTGGGCAACGGTTTTATGGTCAACAACCCTTTCAATTCACGCAAGCCACTGACCACTTTGCACGCGTTCTGGGACGACCTGCCGGGACCACCGTGGCTGCGAGGAGAACGGCTCGATACACTCTGCCGCGAACTGGCAGCGGAGTACGCGCCTCCTTCAAAGTCGACGAGCAGCGAGTGGATCGACGAGAGCTGGCGGCTCGCACGGGACCATGCGTATCCGCAAAGCAATGACGCCGTACCGGTCATCGACGAGGCGTTCTACGCCGCAAGCCGGAAGATTGCTGACCGACGTGTGGCAGAGGCCGGGTATCGTCTCGCCGACGTATTGAACCAGACGCTGGTTCCCGGCGGTACGTCCACCGAGCGGTCCGACCGGATACGAGGTAGAGCGCCTTAACGGACGCCGACAGCCATCGCGCGCAGGCGCTCCACGCGTTCCTCAGTCGCCGGGTGCGTGCTGAAGAGTCCCGCGATGCCGCCACCTGACAGCGGGTTGAGGATCATCATCTGTGCGGTCGCCGGATGCGCCTCCGCGGTCGGCATCGGGATGCCTTTTGCATAAGCGTCGATCTTCGTCAGCGCATCGGCCAGGGCGTTTGGATCGCCGCTGATTTCGGCGCCGCCTCGGTCCGCCTCAAACTCGCGCGCACGCGAAATCGCCATCTGGATCAAGGCCGCCGCCAAAGGTGCGAGGAGGGCAACAGCCAGCCCGGCGATCGGATTCGCCGGCCGGCCTTCCGAATCGCGGCCGCCGAAGAACATCGCGAAGTTCGCGAGTGCGGAGATCGCGCCCGCCATCGTCGCCGAGATCGTCGAAATCAGGATGTCGCGGTGTTTCACGTGCGCCAATTCGTGCGCCATCACACCGCGAATCTCCCGCTCGGACAGCAAACGCAGAATCCCCGTGGTCGCGGCAACCGCCGCATGTTCGGGATTACGGCCGGTGGCGAAGGCATTCGGCTGCGCCTCGTCGATGAGGTAGACGCGCGGCATCGGCAACCCGGCGCGGTGCGCGAGATCACGGATCGTCGCGTAGAACTGCGGCGCCGAGCTCTCGTCCACTTCGCGTGCGTTGTACATCTTGAGCACCATTGTGTCCGAGAACCAATAAGCGAAAACGTTCATCACGCCGCCCAAAACCAGCGCCATGATCATGCCCGACGCACCGCCGATATATGAACCAATGACGCCGAAGAGCGCCATGATCGCGGCCATGAGCAGGGTAGTTTTCAGCCAGTTGCCAAACATCGTCTCATTCTCCGAGTCACGATAAGTAATGGCCCATAAATGGGTGGTATTCGCCAGATTTCAAGCGGCTAGATCGAAGGATGTTCCGACCGAAAGTGGCGTTCCGGCGAGCAATTGGTCGGCGCTCAAGCGGCGACCGCCCGCCTTCTGGAGTTCGAGCAGGCGCAACGCATTTTGCCCGCAGCCAACCACGATGCCATGCTTGTCGGCGGCAAGAATGCGTCCTGGTTCACCCTCCGTTGGGACGCATTCTGCACGCCACACCTTGACTGAATGGCCATCGAACGATGCCAGCGCACCCGGGAAAGGATTGAAAGCCCGCACACGGCGCTCCACCTCAGCAGCCGGCAGGCGCCAGTCGAGCCGCGCTTCCGCTTTTTCGATCTTCGCCGCATAGGTCACCCCGGACTCTGGCTGAGGACGAGCGGTGATCGGCAGCTCGGCCAGCGTGCCAACGACGAGGCGCGCCCCCAACTCGGCTAGCTTGTCGTGCACGGTGCCCGCGGTGTCGTCCCCGGCGATCGGGATGGCGTGCGAACGCAAGACCGGGCCGGTATCGAGGCCGGCCTCCATCTGCATGATGCACACGCCGGTCTCGGCGTCGCCAGCCAGGATCGCGCGTTGAATCGGCGCCGCCCCGCGCCAGCGCGGTAACAAGGAAGCGTGGATATTCAGGCAGCCAAGCCGCGGAATGTCGAGAACCGCCTGCGGCAAAATCAGTCCGTACGCGGCAACAACCATAACCTCCGGTACCACATCGCGGATTCTGTTCTGCGCTTCCAGGTCGCGTAAACTGTTCGGTTGAAACACTTCGATTCCCGCCGCGAGCGCCTGACGTTTCACCGGCGAAGGCTGTAACGACATTCCGCGCCCGGCGGGACGATCAGGCTGGGTGAGGACCAGCGAGATTTCGTGTCCGGCGTCGAGAAGGGCTCTTAACGCGCTAGCGGCAAACTCCGGGGTTCCTGCGAAAACGAGCCTCATGCGGTTATTCGCGCCTGTTTCGCCATCTTGGCCTTGATGCGCAACTGTTTCAAAGGCGAGAGATGCTCGACGAAGACGCGCCCCATCAAGTGGTCCATTTCGTGTTGTAGACAAACCGCCAATAGTCCTTCGGCTGCAATCGTCTGCTGCTGCCCTTCCAGATCAAGATAGCGGACAACAACCCGTTCGGCACGTTCGACCTTGTCGTATATACCGGGCACAGACAGGCAGCCTTCTTCGCCGACCTGAAGTCCTTCGCTTTCGATCAGCTCTGGATTAATCACCACGAGCAGTTCGTCGCGGGTTTCCGATGCGTCGATGACAATCAACCGCTTATGGACATTCACCTGAGTAGCCGCAAGTCCGATTCCCGGCGCCTCATACATCGTTTCCGCCATGTCACGCGCCAGCTGGCGAATGCCGTCGTCAATTTTCTCCACCGGTGCGGCAATTGTTTTGAGGCGCGGATCAGGATAACGGAGTATTGGTAATAACGGCATAAAAAGCTTGATCCAAGAAGTAATTACGTGCAGAATCTAATGCAACATCTTGAAGAACGGTGCAATAATTGCACCATATAAACGATGTTCACGGCGGGGGCGTGGTGTGAGATTGCGGCGGAGTACAAGGACTCGTAACGATTCCGGCCCTGAGTCTTGCAGACATTCTCTAACGTTACCGACCGCTCGCATGAGGATAACACGATGATCCGCACAATGTCCGCGCTCATTCTCGCCGCAGTCACGACTCTCTGCAGCGCCGCCGAGCAACCCATTCAACTGGCCGATAGTGCGCCGACGCGTTATACGGTCGTCCCCGGCGATACGCTGTGGGGAATTGCCGCCAAGTTCCTCAAGGAGCCTTGGCGCTGGCCAGAAATCTGGCGCATGAACCAGACGCAGATCAAGAATCCTCACAAGATATACCCGGGCGAAACCGTACTCCTTGATCGCGACGCGAATGGCAACCCATTGCTGCGCGTTTCCAACATCCGCTTGCACCCACAGATTTACTCAGAGCAAAACACTACGGCGATTCCGCCGATTCCGCCGAACGTCATCGAGCCTTTCATCTCTGCACCGCTGATCGTCGAAGTTAACGAACTCGATACGGCGCCACGAATCGTAGCTACCGCTCAGGACCGCGTCTTCCTTGGTAGCGGCGACACCGCCTATGTCGACGACGCCGACCCGGCGCAAAAGCAGTGGCAAATTTACCGTAACGGAAAGCCTCTGTTGGACCCGGAAGACCCGAAACAGGTTCTCGGCTACGAGGCGTTTTACCTGGGCACGGCAACTCAGGTTCGGCCTGGACAGCCCGCTACTTTCGAGATCGTTACGGCTAAGCAAGAGATAGGGCGGGGAGACCGTTTGGTCCCTGCGGCTCGCCCCGCACTGGTGGAGTACGTTCCCCACAAGCCGGACTTTCGCGTAGACGGGCGTGTTATTTCCGTGTACGGCGGAGTAGGCACTGGCGGCAGTGGTTCCATTGTGTCCCTCAACCGCGGTTCGAAGGACGGCCTCGAAATAGGACATGTGCTGGCGTTGGAGCGTAACCGGGCAGTTGTGCAGCGAGACGAGCAGGACAAGAAAGTGACCGTTCAAATTCCGTCCGAACGTTTCGGATTAGCGTTTGTGTTCCGCACCTTCGAACGGATTTCGTACGCGCTCGTGGTCCAGTCGCAGGGTACGCTGGAAGTTAACGATTTCGTTCGCACGCCTTAAGCCGTGAGCGTCGGCGACTCGCTTTCGAGTTGGCTGCGACTTACGCTCACTCCGGGCATCGGGGGCGAAACACAACGTAAGCTCCTGGCAGCTTTCGGTCTGCCGGAAGCGGTATTCAGCGCGGGAAGAAGCGCACTGCGTGGTGTCGTCGGAGACAAAGCAGCTGATGCGCTTCTCGATGCGGAAAACCGGGCGAGCGTAGAGAATGCCTTGGCATGGGCCGAGGGCGGCGAGCAGTACATCCTTACCTTAGCGGATGCCGAGTACCCGCAGACGCTGCTTGAGATTCCTGATCCGCCAAGCCTGCTCTATGTTCGCGGCCGCAAGGAACTATTGAACCGGCCGACCTTGGCCATCGTCGGCAGTCGAAATCCAACCGCACAGGGTGTGCATAACGCGGAACGGTTCGCGCAGAGTTTTGCGGAATCCGGCTTCGTCATTGCCAGTGGCCTGGCGCTCGGCATCGACGCGGCTGCTCACCGCGGAGCCCTGGCGGCGGGCGGCGACACGATAGCGTTCATAGGCACTGGAATCGACCGTGTTTACCCGGCTAGAAATAAAGAGCTGGCGGTCGAGATCGGAAGCCGTGGTGCCATTGTTTCCGAGTTTCCATTGGGAACACCCGTCATGGCGGCAAATTTTCCACGGCGCAACAGGCTGATTTCAGGCGTTGCGCGTGGGGTTCTGGTCGTCGAAGCCGCGGTGGACAGCGGCTCCCTGATTACTGCCCGCCTTGCGGGAGAGCAAGGCAGGGAAGTCTTTGCCATTCCGGGATCGATTCATTCGCCGCAGGCACGCGGTTGTCACAAGCTGATCAAACAAGGCGCGAAGCTCGTCGAATCCGCGGCTGATGTTCTAGAAGAACTGAATTGGTCGCAGGCAGCAAACGAAGCGTCCCACCGCCCTAGTGATAGCTTGGCGGAAGAGGACGGAGATCTACTTGCTCTTCTCGGCTTCGACCCTTGTGGAGTCGACGAACTCGCCCTACGAGCCGGCTTGGCTGCCGATGCCGTTTCAGTGGCCCTTCTTCACCTCGAACTCGATGGACGAGTCGCGGCATTGCCTGGGGGTTACTACCAACGGGTTCGGTAGCCAGGGATCAGCGCTTGGTTCGTGCGCAGCCTAAGTGCTCCGTTCGGTCACGTTACCAACAATTGCAGCTGTCCCTCAGATGTGATGTAAGCCGTTGCGGCCTTCCTCATTAATCAGATGCCATTGGATCGAAGGAAAAACGGCTGGTCCTCAGACGGGATCATAATCTACCGTTGCTTGCCAAGCTCTGTACACTGCTCTTATTATGCCCCGCAACATAACCGGCAACTGAGAGTCCGTTGTCATTTTGAAATGCCGTATTCCGCGAGCGCGCTATTCCTATGAGCAAGAAGCTGATCATTGCCGAGAAACCTTCCGTCGCGGCGGACGTCGCGCGAGCGCTTGGCGGATTTACGAAGCATGACGACTACTTCGAAAGCGATGACGCCATCATTTGTTCGGCGGTCGGACACCTGCTCGAACTAGCTTGTCCTGAGGAGTACGAGGTCAAGCGCGGAAAATGGTCTTTTGCACATCTTCCCGTGATACCGCCGCATTTCGACCTGCGTCCAATCGAAAAGACGGAGTCACGTCTGAAGCTGCTAACCCGCTTAATTAAACGCAAGGATGTAACGAGCTTAGTTAATGCGTGCGATGCGGGCCGCGAGGGTGAATTAATCTTCAACTATATCGTGCAGCACGCCCGTAGTTCCAAACCCGTAGAGCGCCTATGGCTGCAGTCCATGACGCAGCAGGCCATCAAGGAAGGATTTGCTCGCCTTCGGGCGGGTGAGGAAATGCGTGGGCTCGCCGACGCAGCGGTGTGTCGCTCGGAATCCGATTGGCTCGTGGGAATCAACGGTACGCGGGCCATGACGGCTTTCAATTCCAAAACCGGCGGTTTTCATTTGACCACCGTCGGACGAGTACAGACGCCGACCCTCGCACTGATGGTAGAGCGTGAGGAGAAAATCCGGCGATTTCGGCCGCGCGCGTATTGGGAGTTGGAGGGCGTGTTCCGCTGCGCGGCGGGCGAGTACAGAGGGAAATGGTTCGACGAGAATTTCGCCAAAGGAAAGGGCGAAGAAGACGAACATCTACGGGCCGAGCGACTTTGGAATGAAGAACGGGCCAAGGCTCTGCAGGCCAAGTGCCAAGGGCAAATCGGAGAGGTCTCGGAAGAGGCCAAGCCGTCTACCCAGATGTCCCCGCTTCTCTACGACCTCACCAGCCTGCAACGTGAGGCAAACAGCCGGTTTGGCTTCTCGGCACGCGCTACGCTTGGCCTGGCCCAAGCTTTATACGAGAAGCACAAGGTCTTGACCTATCCTCGTACTGACGCTCGAGCACTACCGGAAGACTATATTGGCACAGTTAAGGAAACCCTCCGCATGCTCACAGGGGAGGGCGTGGGCAAGGGCCACGACGAGACGTTACTCGCCCGGTTTTCTCCTTTCGCGCACCAGATATTGGCTCGCAATTGGGTCATGCCAAACAAACGCGTATTTAACAACGCAAAAATCTCTGACCACTTCGCGATCATACCGACCTTGCAAGCCCCAAAACACCTGTCTGAGCCGGAGCAGAAGCTTTACGACATGGTGGTCAAGCGCTTCCTTGGCGTTTTCTATCCTGCGGCCGAGTACATGGTAACAACGCGGATCACGCGCGTTGAGGGCGAGCCGTTCAAGACCGAAGGACGCGTTCTAGTCAATCCTGGATGGCTTGCCGTGTATGGGCGAGAAGGCCAGGAAGGGGATGAAGGAAATTTGGTGGCGGTAAAGGCGGGCGAGAAGGTTCCGGTGGAAGAAGTCATTGTCAACGCCCAAGAGACCCGGCCGCCAGCGCGCTACTCGGAAGCGACGCTCCTTTCCGCGATGGAAGGTGCAGGGAAGATGGTGGACGACGAGGAACTACGCGCGGCCATGGCTGATCGAGGCCTCGGCACGCCGGCGACCCGCGCTCAGATCATCGAAAACCTGATTGGTGAGCAGTACCTTCACCGCGAAGGTAGAGAGCTTCAGCCGACGGCGAAGGCCTTCACGCTCATGACGCTGTTGAACGGTCTCGGCATCCCGGAACTTACCTCGCCGGAGCTTACGGGAGAGTGGGAACACAAACTCGCACGAATGGAAAAGGGCGAACTCTCCAGGCATGAGTTCATGAAGGAAATTGCGGCAATGACGCAACACATCGTTGACCGCGCAAAGACTTACGACAGCGATACGATTCCAGGGGACTTTGGCGAGTTGTCTGCACCGTGTCCCGTGTGCGGAGGAAAGCTCAAAGAGACATACAAAAAATTTCAGTGTCAGTCATGCGAGTTTTCCTTATGGAAGATCGTCGCCGGTCGGCAATACGAGCCAAAGGAAGTTGAGGAACTGGTAACGAAGCGCTCGGTCGGGCCGTTGACCGGCTTCCGAAATAAGATGGGAAGACCGTTCAATGCCGTCGTACGCCTAAACGCCGAGAACGTTCCCGAGTTCGATTTTGGTCAAAGCGGAAGCGGCGAAGACGGTGGTGCAGAGCATGTGGACTTCGGTGACCAACAGTCGCTGGGACCCTGCCCAAAATGCGGTTCTCGCGTTTTTTCTCATGGGATGGCGTACGTCTGCGAGAAAGCAGTCGGCCCGGAGCGGACCTGTGACTTTCGATCGGGGAAGGTAATCCTTCAACAGCCTGTTGAAGAAGCCCAAATGAAAAAGCTGCTCGAAACGGGGCGGACCGACCTTCTTAAGGGTTTTGTCTCAGCGCGCACTAAGCGTAAGTTTTCCGCGTTTTTGGTGCGTGGAGGGGATGGGAAAGTCGGTTTTGAATTCGAGAAGCGAGAGGCCAAGGCTTCTTCTGGAAAAAAGTCTCAAACGACCGACAAAGAGAGTAAAACCTCGCCTGCGGAGGTTAAGAAGAACAATCGCCGCAAGGTGGTTTGACATACTTCTCTATCCGAGACATGGGATTGAGGGCGCCGGATTGTTTCACGTGAAACTTCTTTAGGTCTCGGGCGACCTCGGTCTCAAATCAATTTCTTCCGCTTTGCTACAAGCTCCCACGGCTTGCGTAGCTTCCGCTTGATCCAATCTCACAATATGAAGACGGATAGTACTGGACGACGATACCTAAGGCCGCGCAGGACGTTTCTCCACTTGCGCTAACTTGTGATCGTTGAAGCAGAGTCTTGTGCTCCCGCACTCTCCGGCGCGACATCGAGGATAAGCGTTCGGCCGTTAGCTGCAGAACGGGTAGGGTGGCGTGCCAGCCAAAGAGTTGTGCCCGCAGCCGGCTTTTCTAACGCGTCGCGCTGCACCGGTACTGACCCTCGCCAAAGAATTTCGCAAACCCCAGCCTACAGCTGACAGGACCAACGGGGTTGATGGCTGTGGATGATACGGCTCACGAAGCGGTTGCCGTCGTTCCATAACGAGTGATCGGCGGCGATCTGCTGACCCGGATGCGGGATCGGCTGTAGATCGAGCGCGGGCTATCCCGAGTGATTCAGACCGACCATGGCAAGGAATTCGGGGCGCCATGCTGACCTGGCGCATCAGCGGGGGCATACAACTGCGGCAAATCCAACCCGGGAAACCGACTCAGAATGCCTACCTTGAACGAATCCTTACGCGATGAATGTAGGAACGAACACTAGTTTGTCGGTCTGAAACACGTCAAAACGATCATTAAGGCGTGGCGCCACCCAAGAGATTCCGTGGGCCGTTCGTTGTTGTATTCCTGGGCTTTGACCCGGCCGCTTATGCCCGGTAGCCCCTCGAGGCAAACACGGTGTGATCAGCTGCCAGACTCCAATCCAAACCACTACGCAAAGATAGGAGACATCGCAAGGGCCGGAGGTGCAGGAAAGGCGTCGGACCAATGAGCTTCCTCTTATGGCATCGAACTCAAGAAATCCACTCGAGCAAACCGAGCCACAATGCGTGACGACCGCCACAATGGCAACGCTTCTAGTCCACAGTGCTCGACAAGTCGTCGGCGAAGGAATTGTAATGCGCCACCGCAGCGCTAACCGTCGACTAGAAAGCCGGCAACGGTCGCACGATGAGAGCTTCAGCGTACTGCTCTACCAAACGCACGTCCGTTTCAGTCACCCGAAGACATGACCGGCTATACGTCTATGTTCCTCGCCGCCAGAGCATTCGATTCAATGAAGTTCCGCCGAGGTTCAACGAGTTCACCCATCAGCATCGTGAAGATCTCGTCAGCGCCGATCGCGTCTTCGATCTGAACGCGTAACAACCTGCGGACTTTCGGGTCCATCGTCGTTTCCCATAGCTGCTCGGGATTCATTTCGCCAAGCCCTTTGTACCGCTGCTTGGTGACACCTCGCTCGACTTCGCTGAGTAACCAGTGAATCGTCTCCGCAAAACTACCCACCGGCTGCTTCTTGTCTCCCCTCGAAACACTTGCACCAGGGCCAAAGAGACCAGCCAATGTTTCGGCTGTCTTCCTAAGCTGTGCGTAATCCCCACTTACCAACAAATCTTCGTCAATCGTGCCTACTTTCACGTTTCCGTGATGAATGGTTTCAAGTCGGAGCTGCCAACGCTCATGGCTCACGTCGTAGTTCGCGTAGACCTGCGTGTCGATCTTCCCCGCAATGGCCCTCAGTAAGGACGCTTCACTCGCCTTGGCCGCCGCCTCGTCGGATAAGTCAATCGTGAGATTGGAATCGATCAAAGTGTGCAGGACACGAGGTTCAATAAGATGGGAAAGGCGGTTGATGACCGCCTCTGCTAGCAAGTACTCACGGGCCAATTCCGCAAGAGCTGAACCGGATATTGGCGCGACCCCAGTCCTCGGTACCAACTGAGCCTCCTCTAGGGCTAGTGTTAGCAAGAATTGGTTGAGCGCTTGATCGTCCTTTAGGTAGCGCTCGGTCTTTCCGTGTTTCACCTTGTATAGCGGAGGCTGCGCGATGTAAATATGGCCCCCTTCGACCAACTCAGGCATTTGCCGATAAAAGAAAGTCAGCAAGAGTGTACGGATATGCGCGCCGTCGACGTCCGCGTCAGTCATGATGATGAGCCGGTGATACCGCAGTTTCTCCGGTTTATATTCGTCTTTACCTATGCCCGTACCCAGTGCCGTGATTAACGTTGCAATCTCCTGGGACGAAATCAGCTTGTCAAAGCGCGCTTTTTCAACGTTGAGAATCTTGCCGCGAAGGGGAAGAATCGCTTGAAATTTTCTGTCACGCCCCTGCTTGGCCGACCCACCGGCCGAATCACCCTCGACGAGGTAGAGCTCGCACAACGCGGGGTCTTTCTCCTGACAGTCGGCAAGCTTTCCCGGTAATCCGACGCCGTCCAGCAATCCTTTTCGCCGCGTCATCTCGCGGGCCCTCCGCGCAGCATCCCTTGCTCGCGCGGCTTCCACAATCTTTCCAGTGATTACTTTTGCGTCTAACGGACGTTCTTCAAGAAACTCTGTCAGGCGAGCAGCTACAACTTCTTCGACTGCTGGCCGAGCTTCCGATGAGACCAACTTCATCTTTGTTTGCGACGCAAACTTCGGGTCCGGCATTTTCACCGACAAAACGCACGCGAGTCCTTCGCGCATGTCGTCTCCGGTGATATCGACCTTCGCCTTCTTGGCAATTTCGTGCTCGTCGATGTATTTGTTAAGTACCCGAGTCATCGCCGCACGAAGTCCCGTTAAGTGCGTTCCCCCATCGGCTTGCGGGATATTATTCGTAAAGCAAAGTACCTGTTCTGCGTAACTGTCGTTCCACTGCATCGCAACTTCAACGGAAATCGTTCCGTTGACGGTGACTGAGTCGCCAGCTGAGCAGAAGATATTGGGATGAAGGACGGTTTTTGACCGATTGATATACTCGACAAAGCCCTTCACGCCACCTAGGAAGGCGAAATTCTCATCTTTCCCAGAGCGTTGATCGACCAAACGGATCTTGACTCCGTTATTCAAGAACGAAAGCTCGCGAAGCCGCTTGGCGATCACCTCATAATGGAATTCAACTTGCCCGAAGATTTCCTCATCCGCCAGAAAGTGCACCTCAGTGCCGCGTTTCTCGGTATCACCGACAATCTTTACCGGCGAAACCTCAACGCCGTTCTGAACTTCGATAATCCGGTTCGCAACTGCCCCTCGGCTGAACTCGAGGACGTGTTTCTTCCCATCCCGACGAATGACGAGCCGAAGCCATTTAGATAAGGCGTTAACGCACGACACCCCAACCCCGTGCAAGCCACCTGAGACTTTGTAAGAGTTTTGGTTGAACTTTCCGCCAGCGTGGAGAACGCACATGACGATCTCGGCGGCCGAACGCTTGGGTTCGTGCTTATCGTCGAACTTGACTCCTGTTGGAATGCCGCGGCCGTTATCACTCACCGAGATTGAATTGTCGGCATGAATCGTAACGACAATTTCATCGCAATACCCCGCTAACGCTTCATCAATAGCGTTATCCACCACTTCGAAAACCATGTGGTGCAAGCCCGTACCGTCTGAAGTATCTCCAATGTACATGCCGGGGCGTTTGCGTACCGCTTCCAATCCCTCGAGCTGCTGGATGCTCGATTCGTCGTACGCTGGTTGTTGTTCGTTCGCTTGATTCATCTTTTACCTACAAAGTGTTTCACGTGAAACGTCGTTAGTTCGCCAGAACTTATCTATCTAGATACGCATCGGCATAACGACATATTTGAAGCTGTCATTTCCTGGCAGTCTGAACAGCGCGCTCGAATTGGCATCGTTGAACCCCCATTCGACTGTTTCTCCCGCCGTATTATTGAGGACATCGAGCAAATACCCCACGTTAAACCCGACGTCGATCGGATCGCCGTTGTACTCGACCTCCAGTTCCTCCTGCGCTTCTTCCTGTTCTGCGTTTGCCGCCGTAATCTTCAAGCTACCCGGGCTGAGTACCAACCGGACTCCCCGAAACTTCTCGTTCGTCAAAATCGCAGCGCGCAGCATCGACTGAAGCAAGGCCGTTCTCTCAAGAACCACAGAACTCTTCAATGTGGCTGGAATAACACGCTCATAGTCGGGAAACTTGCCATCAATAAGTTTCGATACTAGATCTATGCTTCCAAACCGGAACCGAATCTGGTTCGCTCCAAACTCGACGGTTAGTGGTTCCTCACTGTCATTCAGTAGCCTATTCAACTCTACGATTGTTTTGCGCGGCACGATGAACTCGCGTCTTCCTCCCTCAATCTCAGAGCCCAACGCCATGCTTGCATAAGCCAAACGGTGCCCATCCGTAGCAACTGCTCGCAATTCACTTCCGTCCACAAGTAACAACAATCCATTGAGGTAATAACGGACATCTTGAGCCGCCATAGCGAATTGCGTCTGCGCTAGCAACCGTTTGAAACTGCGCTGTGTGACGTCGAGCCGCTCGACGTCACCATCCGCCATGGCCATTCGAGGAAAATCGTCCGCCGGCAAAGTTTGAAGACTGAACCGGCTCTTGCCAGCTCTTACCTGAAGCCGTTTCTCATCCAGTGCCAGAGAAATCTCAGATCCTTCGGGAAGGCTGCGCAGAATGTCCTGTAACTTTTTTGCAGCTACAGTCACAGCGCCATCTGCATCCCCGCTGGCCCCAAGCGTCGACGTCGTAATCTGGATCTCGATGTCGGTTGCCAACAACGTAAGTTGCTCGCCCCGCTTCTCGAGCAGTACGTTCGAGAGAATCGGCAGAGTGTGTCTTTTTTCCACGATCCCCGAAACAGACTGCAACGGTGCAAGAAGCACATCGCGCTGGGTTTTAATAAGAATCATATTTATATAAATCCTATAAAGATAATCTCAAAGACAACTCTGTGGATATCCAAAAATTACCTAATAAACTCAATATGTTATGTGGACTTTTTGCTTCTGTAAAACGTCGGTATGGCTGTGTGGATAAAAAAGAACAAAATTTGATTGGCTGCTAACTCGAGTGGTTATCCAAGGTTTACACACACCTTTCAAGCCTCTTTATCCAAACTACGCGGTTACCCTTTAAGGACTTGTAGTAGCACGTGAACGTCGTGATTCAACTCGTTGTCCTTATTTCTCAGTGTTTCGATAGTTCTGACAGCGTGTAGAACGGTGGTGTGGTCGCGACCACCAAAGGCCTCTCCGATCGCTGGATAACTTTGAGACGTGAGATTCTTCGCCAACCACATTGCGACTTGACGGGGCCGGGCGATTTGCCGAGTGCGCTTCTTCGAGTACAGGTCTGCGACTTTGATCTTGAAGTAATCGGCGACTGTCTTCTGGATGTTTTCGACCGTTATCTGCCGGTTAACGGCCCCGATCAAGTCTTTGAGCGAGGCTTTCGCAAGTTCCAGATCGATTTTCTGGCCATGGAATGACGCGTAAGCAAGGACTTTTTTGAGCGCTCCTTCGAGTTCGCGCACGTTGGATCGAAGGTGTTTCGCGATATAAAAGGCGACTTCATCGTCCAGATCAACGTTCTCAGCCTCAGCCTTCTTTTTCAGGATTGCCACTCGCATTTCGATCTCGGGCGGTTCGATCTGCACCGTAAGGCCCCAGTCGAAACGAGTGATGAGGCGGTCTTCCAGACCCGAAATGTCCTTCGGATAGGTATCGCAACTGATCACGATCTGCTTCTTTGCTTCAATCAATGCATTGAAGACAAAGAAGAATTCTTCTTGCGTCCGGTTCTTACCGTTAAAGAATTGAACGTCGTCGAGGAGTAGAACGTCGAGCGATCGATAGTAGCGCTTGAACGCGTCAAACGACTTCGTCTGGTAGGCTCTGACAACATCGGAGTAGTAATCCTCCGCATGCACGTAGCGGACGATCTTCGTAGCGTTCTGCTCGAGAATGCGATTCCCTATGGCGTGGATGAGGTGGGTTTTTCCTAACCCCGCTCCACCATAAATGAACATCGGATTGTATGCCGCACCTCCCGGATTCTCCGAGACCTGGACCGAAGCAGCGCGCGCAAGATCGTTAGCCTTACCAACAATAAGGTTCTCGAACGTGAAACTTGGGATCAGACGCGTCTTTTCGTAGTTCGAACGGGTGCTGTCGAGCGGCCGTTCCAGCAGAATGGGCGCTATATCGGGAGCCGCCTTGCTGACGAAGCCGTTTGGCCTCTTTTCGGGAACAGCCACCGGTCTTGTTGCGTCACTGATGGGTCGGGCTTTCCCGTCACCAAGCGTCAATGAAACGCGGATCGGAGAGGAAAAGAAGGCACTGCCCAATTCTTCAATGCGGCTCAGATAGCGTTCCTTGACCCATTTCAGAATGAAACCGTTCGGGGCAACAAGGCGCAAACCGTTGGCGAAGTCTTCTTCACCCTCGAGCCGTAGTGGCCTAATCCACGTATTGAATTGCTGAGGCGGGAGTTCCTGTTCGAACTGGCTCAGACAAGATATCCAAAAGCTACTCATTGCTCGATCAATACGTCTTCCGAAATGCGCGGCTGGAAAGCATTGACGAGCATTTCCAGAATCCGCCTCTGTTGTTGGCCATGCACGGGAGTTCTGCCAGGAACAGCGCTTGCGTCTGCTCGTTTCTAGTGCTCTTTCACATGCGGCGAACACTGAAGATTGTCGATTTTAACCCGACCAGAGAAAGTTATCCACAGGTTGGAAGAAAATATGGACTTGACAATGCTTTGTAAACCAATGTCTAATTGCGCGTTTACTTCGCAACGACTCGGGGAATCAACAAAATGAAACGCACCTATCAGCCGTCTGTTGTCCGTCGCAAGCGTACGCACGGTTTCCTTGTACGTATGGCTACACGTGGCGGTCGTGCCGTTATCCGGGCCCGTCGCGCCAAAGGTCGGCACCGTTTGGCGGTTTGAACGCTTCCAAGCCTTCAGAGGGAGGGCAAACCCATCGTTCGGCCGCCTTCCAAAAATGCTATCGACTCACAAAAACGGATGATTTTTCATCCGTTTTTGGTTTCAGGAGGGCGATCAAGGGTCGCTATTTCCTGTTACATTACCGCATCCAGGAAACCAGCGAAGCAGTTGGTGCGCGGTTAGGTCTGGTTGTCGGTAAACGGCTCCTTCGTCGCTCCGTCGACCGGAACCTCATCAAACGTTTGGCGCGTGAGCAATTTCGCGCGATACGCTGTATATTGCCGCCCCGGGATATCGTTCTCCGCTTGGCGGCAAAACCGGAGTCCTTAGACAAACGGGCTTTGGCTGACGAGATCCGCAGGCTCCTGAGCAAAATGGTCCAGCCCGGACGATAATCAGATGAAATACCTGATCCTAGCCTCGGTACGAATATACAAATATGTGGTCAGTCCCCTGCTGGGTCCCCGTTGCCGATTCTTTCCCAGTTGCTCCGACTACGCCATCGAGGCCGTACGGAAGTATGGAGCACTGAAAGGCGCCGGGTTGGCGGCAAAGCGTATTGGCCGTTGCCACCCTTGGAATGCCGGCGGCTTCGATCCCGTTCCCTAAAAAACCACTCTTAATGTAGGCCGTTAATGGATAACAGACGCCTGATTCTTCTCGCTGTCTTCTTCTTCTCACTGGTGATGCTGTGGGATGCATGGCAGCGATATCACAATCCTCCGCCCCCGGTGACCGCAACCACTACGACTACGGCCCCGTCGACCGCCAACGGGGTTCCTACTCCAGCTCCTTCGGCGCAGGCCCCTACTGCTCCTGCCGTACCCCCTGCGCTGACCGCGCCAACCGCGGTGAAAGGGGAGGTTGTCGAAGTCAAGACGGACCTATTTACCGCTTCGGTGTCGGCTGTCGGCGGCGATGTTGTAGCGCTTGAACTCAACAACTACAAGGGAGTCGTCGATCAGAGCAAGAACTTCTTCCTGTTTGAGCCGAAGCATCAATATGCGGCGCAGAGTGGGTTGATCGGGGAAGGCCTGCCTAACCACAAGACGGTCTTTTCGGTTGCTCCTGGTACACACGAGCTTGGTCCTGACGCCAAGACGGTGCAACTGCGGCTCGAAGCACCTTCGCCCGATGGCGTAAAGGTCGCCAAGGTCTTTACATTTGCCCGCGGCAGCTACCTGATCAACGTTACTTACGAGATCCAGAACGGCAGCCAGAAAGAAATAGCTGCGCATGCCTATTACCAAATACAGCGCGATACGCAAGCGCCTGAAGGCGAAAGCCGGATGGTGAGCACCTTCACGGGTCCTGCGCTGTACACGGAAGAGAACAAGTATCAGAAGATCACCTTCTCGGACATTGAAAAGGGGAAAGCCAAATTCACCAATAAGGCCAACGATGGCTGGATGGGCATGGTCCAGCATTACTTCGTGTCCGCATGGGTTCCCGAGGAAAAACTGCCCCGCGAGTATTACGTGCGCAAACTCGACGGTGCCAATACGACAATCGCCGCCGGTTTGATCGTGCCCACCCCGACCGTGGCACCGGGAGCGAAGGCCACGCAGTCGGTGTCGCTTTACGCCGGACCCCAAATCCAGTCGAACCTCAAGCAATTGGCCAAGCCGGCTGCCGAAGGCGGCATCGGAGCGGAGGGTCTCCCCCTTGTTGTCGACTACGGTTGGTTAACGATCGTGGCGGCACCGATATTCTGGTGCCTCGATCTCATTCACAAAGTGGTTGGTAACTGGGGTTGGGCGATCGTCGTCCTGACCATCGGCATCAAGGCATTGTTCTTCCCGCTTTCGGCTGCCAGCTACAAGTCGATGGCCAAGATGAAAGCGATCACGCCCCGCCTCACGGCATTGCGCGAGCGTTGTGGGGATGACAAACAGAAGCTGAACATGGAGATGATGAATCTCTATCGGACGGAAAAGATCAATCCGCTCGGCGGTTGTTTACCGATCGTCGTGCAGATACCGGTCTTTATCGCGCTTTATTGGGCGTTGCTTGGTGCCGTCGAAATGCGCGGTGCGCCGTGGATCCTGTGGATTCACGACCTCTCGTCGCAAGACCCGTACTACGTCTTGCCGATCATCATGATGGCGACGATGCTCCTGCAAACCAGGCTGAATCCTACTCCGCCGGATCCGATCCAGGCCAAGATCACGATGATCATGCCCTTCGTTTTCGGTTTCATGTTCTTCTTCTTCCCGGCGGGGCTGGTGCTCTACTGGGTCGTCAATAACGTGCTGTCGATTGCCCAACAGTGGCAGATCACGCGCATGATAGAACGCGGTGGAAAAGCAGCCAACGACGCCAAAGCCTGATTTGAAGAGACCCGTCGTGGCGGTGGCAGAGACAATTGCTGCCGTCGCCACGGCACCCGGACGAGCGGGTATCGGTATCGTCCGGGTTTCGGGCCAACACCTGATCGATTTGGCCGTCGCGCTCGGTGGCAAGACGCCCAAGCCTCGGCAAGCAACGCTGGCCGATTTCCGCGATGCTGCCGGGGAGATCATCGACAGCGGGCTGCTCCTGCATTTTCCCGCTCCGCATTCGTTTACCGGCGATGATGTTCTCGAGATTCAGGCACACGGCGGCCCGGTCGTCCTGCAAATGCTACTCGCACGCTGCCTTGACCTCGGTGCCCGCCTGGCCGAACCGGGAGAATTCACGCGTCGGGCCTTTCTCAATGGCAAGCTGGATCTTGCACAGGCGGAAGCTGTTATTGACCTGATCGACGCGTCCACCGTCGCGGCCGCTCGTAGCGCCGTACGTTCGCTGAAAGGTGCGTTTTCAAGCGAGATCCATCCCTTGGTCGCCGAGCTCATCGAGCTGCGGGCTTTGGTCGAGGCGACGCTGGATTTTCCGGACGAAGAAGTCGACTTTCTTGAGGCGGCCGATGCGTTCGGACGTCTCGATCGATTGCAGGGAAGACTCGAAGCCCTCCTCGACCGTGCGCAGCAAGGGAAACTGCTGCAAGCGGGGTTACACGTCGTTCTCGCCGGCCAACCGAACGTCGGAAAATCGAGCTTGCTCAACGCACTCGCGGGTGACGACGTCGCTATCGTCACTCCGGTCGCTGGAACGACCCGCGATGTGGTGCGCAGCAGCCTCCAAATAGGAGGCGTCCCCCTCCACATCATCGATACGGCTGGCCTGCGCGCCACCGACGATGAGATCGAGAGGATCGGCATCGAGCGCACTTGGCGCGAAATTGACAACGCTGACGTTGTTGTCCTGATCGTTGATGCGCGCACAGGGGTAAGTGACGCCGAACGCGAGATACTGGCCCGTCTGCCGGCGCACCTCGCCCGTATTACCGTATTCAACAAGGTCGACCTGACGGGCCGTAAGTCGGAACGCCACGATGAAAGTGGCGGTGTAGCGATCTCGCTTTCGGCAAAAAACCGCGAGGGAATTGGTCTGTTGCGCGACGAACTTCTGAGGGTTGCCGGCTGGCACCCTGCAGAGGACGTTTTCATCGCGCGCGAACGCCATTTGCGTGCGCTGCTCGCTGCTCGTACCCACCTTAACGAAGCGCGGGCACGGCTACCACAACTCGAACTCTTTGCCGAAGAATTGCGATTGGCGCAGACGGCGCTTTCAGCTATAACTGGCGAATTTTCGGCTGATGACTTGCTCGGAGAGATCTTCGGGCGCTTCTGTATTGGCAAATGAACGCCATCTTTCTCCCGCGCTAGTATTTCGTGTCCATCGACCTGACTCATCTGACCATCCTCGCTCTTGGCGCATTGTTCGCCGGCTTCATCGATTCTGTCGTCGGCGGCGGTGGGCTGATCCAAGTCCCCGCGCTTTTCGGTACGCTCCCGCGGGAAGTGCCGGCAACCCTGTTCGGAACCAACAAGATTGCCAGCGTCTTCGGTACCACCAATGCGGCGATCCGATACGCTCGGCGCGTCAAGATGCCGTGGGGGACGACGTTGCCGGCTGCCATCGCGGCATTCGTCAGTGCCTATCTGGGAGCCATGTCGGTCGCCTGGCTGCCGCGCGACATGCTGCGCCCGATGATTCTTATCCTGCTTATCGGCGCGGCCGTCTACACGTTCTGGCGCAAGGATTTTGGCAGCATCCACCGTCCGCACCATGCCGGGCGGTGCGAGTTCATTTACGCGCTCGCCGTCGGTGGAGCAATGGGCTTTTACGACGGCTTCTTCGGGCCAGGAACCGGTAGCTTCTTGATCTTCCTGTTCGTGCGCTACTTCGGATTTGACTTCCTGCACGCGTCGGCAGCGTCAAAGGTGGTGAATGTGGCGACGAATTTGGCGGCGATCGCTTACTTCGTACCCAACGGCTACTATCTGCCGCTCGCGGCAGTGATCATGGCCATCGCCAATATCGGTGGCTCGATGATCGGCACGCACCTCGCGCTCCGGCACGGCAGCGGATTCGTGCGCCAGGTATTTCTCATCGTCGTCGGCGCACTGATCCTCAAATTTGCCTGGGACACCTTTTAGGAACGGCGCTGACCGCCAGTCAGGCCGGAAGTCGGAAGACCTCGACGCTTTTCTCCAGGCTTTTCGCCAGGTCATTAACCTCGCGTGTCGACGTGACGGCTTCCTGCATTGCGCGCATGTTGTCCTGGGACGATATCGAGATCGACTCCACGCGCTGGGCGATTTGGGTGCTCACCGTGCTCTGCTCCTTGATCGAGTGCGACATGTCGTGCACTGTGCGTAGGACGTTTTCGGAAGACTCGAGGATTTCCTGCATCACGGACCCGGCGTCGTTCGCGAGTTCCTTGCCATGAACAACGTTGTTCACGCTGGTCATCATATGGGACGACGCTGCGCCGATTCCTCGCCTTACCTTGTCGATCGTCTCTGAGATTTCCTTCGTGGACAACGTCGTTCGTTCAGCGAGCTTTCTCACTTCGTCGGCGACGACGGCAAAACCTCGCCCCGTCTCTCCGGCTCGGGCGGCTTCGATCGCCGCGTTCAAGGCGAGGAGGTTGGTCTGGTCGGCGATGTCGCGGATCGTATCGACGACCACAGTGATGCGATCCGATTCGTGCCCGAGTTGCTCGACGACGCCAGCCGCTTCGTGGACCGTATCGTGGATCGCGTTCATCTCCTGCACGACGTTGCCGATCGCCTGTGCCCCTTGTTTCGCCTTTTCGCCAGAGGCAGCGGTCATTGATGTCGTTTCGACACTCAGGTCAGCGACTAAGCTGATCGAGGTGGTGAGTTCTTCGACTCCGGCCGAGATTTCTGACAGATTGTCGGACTGATGTTGAATACGGCCGGCGACTGCGTTACCGTTCTCCGTCATTTTCTCGGATGCCTGGGCAAGACGCATGGAATTCTCTCGGATTAGGCCCACCGCCGAGATGAGATGCTGCTGCATTTCGCGCATTGAAGCGAGTACGCTCCCCGCAAACCGTGTCTCGATCCGCCCGGCAAGATTGCCGCTGGCCACGGTCTGCGCAATTCCGGCGACTTCCGCTGGATCGGCGCCCAGGCTACGATCGATCCGGCGCAAAAAGAGCGACAAGCTGACAGCCGCGATGCAGGCGCCGATGACGGTCAACACCAGCGCGAGACTGATGGTGCGGCTGATGTACGTGCTGCTGGCCGCGCGCTCGGCTTCCATGTCTCCGTGCGCTGCTTTGACCTGCTCCAGAATAACTCCCCGAATTTCCCGCCATAGCGGAATCTCTTCCTTATTCAGCAGTTCGATGGTCGCTGGTACGTCGGATTGCGCCATCTCGCCGGCTTTCTGGATGAGAGCCTTGCGACGCTCGTGCATGGAGACGATCTTGCCCACCGCGTCGGCTGACTGGCTGCGGGTTGGAGGCAAGGCCTTTGCTTGCGTGAGCGCCGCGTCGAAGTCTTCGAGGCCTTTGTTGAGATTGGTGTAACCCGTCTTGTTCTTCGGGTCGAGAACGACGCCTCGTAATGACGAAGATGTTTGTAGCCCGCTCGCATAAAGGTTCACGTACGCCAACTCGACGGCGATCTCATGATTGATCAACTGGTCGGTATGGCGTGCAGACGAGGAGAGGCCGTAGAGTGAGAATCCGAGCGCGGCAAACAGAACTACGAAAGCGCTGCCGACGATCAAGAGCAGATGTTGTTTTAATGTCATGGTTGTCCCCTTGTCGAATTATTGGCGAGGCCAGCGAGACAACAAGCGATTCATTGCCTCTTTCTTCTTGGCGATGGCGTGTGGCCTGATATTACCGTAAGGATAGGCCGCTTTCGCCGTACGAGCCATAGGCTTTCCGGCCAGCAGGTCAGGCCGGTGTATACGCCGGTTCATTCTTGGGGACAGCTAACGCGTTACTGCACGAGGTGGTGCTGCGCGAGGTAAGTGTGGATGATCTCGAGGCGAGATATGGGGTCGTCGAGTTCAAGCAGCTTTTGCTTGGCGAGCGGCTGGACGGGCAGAATCTCGATAAGGCGGTAGCCCACCCAGGAGGCGTCGCCGAAATGGTGTGGCAGTGCAACCTTTTCCGGCCCGAGTTCGGCGATCACCCTGCGTAATAGGGGCAGCACTCCTTGGTGTTCGGCCGGCAGCGGGGTCGATTCGGCTTGCGCAAACAATTCCACTTGCGCCGTCAGCAACCCGCTTGCTTGTGCCGAATGGGAAACGATGCGAAAGCGGCGGCCGCCACGGAGCTTGAGCATCAGAATGCCGAGTTGCGGCATGTCGCCGCTCTCGATATGCGCCAACGTCCCGACGCGGTGCGGAATAGCGACTTCGCCGACCTCTTTGCCACTTTCGATCAGGCAAACTCCGAAAGGTGAATTCGACCGCATGCACGCCGCTGCCATATCGAGATAGCGTTGCTCAAATACCTTCAGCGAAAGCAGCCCGTCCGGCATCAAGACCGTACCGAGCGGGAATAGTGGGACATCAAGGCGTTCCGGCTCCGGAGACGCCTCGGCGTCGGTCTTGCGCAGGAAGCTTAACCAACTCACGCACCATCTCCCGGCTCGCCCCAACGTTGCATCAGCGTGTGCGGCACGCCGATCTGGTCCAGTATGCGCGCGACGACGAAATCGACCAGATCGCTGACATCTTGTGGATGATGATAGAAACCCGGATTGGGCGGCAAGATCACAGCGCCAGCGCGCGACAGGCGCAGCATGTTTTCCAAGTGGATCGCTGACAAAGGCGTTTCTCGCGGGACAAGGATGAGCTTGCGGCTCTCCTTGAGTACGACGTCCGCCGCGCGTTCGATCAGGTTGCTTGCAAGTCCCTGCGCGATGGCGGCCAAGGTTCCCATGGTACAAGGACACACCACCATGGCGTCCGGGGGGTTCGAGCCGCTGGCGACGGGGGCGAACCATTCTTCCCGCCCATAAACTTCGAGGATTCCAGGCAAGGCCTTGAAGCGGGCGCGGAAAAACGCCTCGGTTTCCTTCGCCCGTCCGGGCAAATCCAGGGCCATTTCCTGCTTCGCCACCACCTGCGCGACTTGCGAGTACAGCAACTGCACATGGCAGCCCGCCGCCAGCAGGCTTTCCAGGAGCCGTACGCCGTACGGCATCCCGGAGGCGCCGGTAAAGGCGAGACAGATAGTTTGGGGCATCAGCGAACTCGATTATCGGGTGGAAGGCTTTGGGCGGCTCGTTCATCGAGCAGTCGGGTGGCGATCAGACCATTGATGATACCGAAAGCCAACGCGGCGGCGGCGAAAAAAGGCACCAGATAGAACAGCCCATTGTGCGGAATCAACCAGAGGCGGGCGAGCAGCACCTGTCCCCCGATGTGGGCAAATGCCGCCAGGATGCTCCAACTCACGGGCCCGAACCAACGTTTGGGAAGACGTACGGCACCGCCCAGCACGATCAGGCTGAACGCCGCTCCGGTCAGGCTCATGAAAAATCCTGGCGAAAGGAACTGGCCAAGCAGCAGACCGCCCGCAATCACCCGCAGCCCGCTGACCCATGCCGCCGTGCCCCACCCATAACGTGCGAGCACGATCAAGGTCACGATATTGGCGAGGCCGGGTTTGACGCCGGGGAGGGGAAGTGGAATCGCCGCATCGATCAGCGCCAGGCCAATGGCCGCGGCAGTGAGCTGCGCGATGCGATGGTCCTCGGCCGTCGTTCGCAGTTCAATAACTGAGCGAATCATAGGGCTCCTTGCCCCCCGCGATCTGGACGCTGACTTGGTTTGGCGCGCAGATGGCGATTTCGCCGGCACGTTCTAGCCAACCCTGGCGCACGCAATACTGGTGCTCACCCGGGTCGGACACCACGCGTACCCGCCGTTTGTCTACGGCGATCGTCGTTACTCCGAGCGGTCCCCGGACCTCGATGCGCCGGTTACGGGACAAATCGAGTTCGGCAAAAATTTCGCCATGCAGGCGGACTACAGCCTTGTCAGCCGCGCCGCTCTGCCAAGCGAGTGGCACCGAAGCCACGCACGCTACCGTCCCGAGCGCGGCCACCAGCCAGTCGCCCGGGCGGATCAGTGCCAGCCAGCGCATTACGGTGTGCCGGGGAGAACCGGTGCCAGTTCCCGGTGCCGCACGAGTACGCGCGCGCGATCTCGAAACTCGCGACCCAGCCATTCCGCAAAATAGACCGAGCGGTGTTGGCCGCCCGTACACCCGATGCCGACCGTGAGATAGCTGCGGTTGTCGCGCAGATAGCAGGGCAGCCAGTTGGCGATGAAGCGGGCGATGTCGTCGCGCATGCGGATGACCTCGGCTTCCGCCTCGAGGAAAGCGATGACCGGTGCGTCACGGCCCGTGAGATCGCGCAGCGCCGGCTCGTAATGCGGATTGGGAAGGCAGCGCACGTCGAAAACGAGTTCCGCGTCGAGCGGAAGTCCGTGCTTGAAACCGAACGATTCGAAGAAGAGTGTCAGCGTCTGATTGCCATCGGGGGCTGTGATGAACTGACGCACCCATTCACGCAGCGCGTTCGGTTTCAGGTCGCTGGTGTCGATGTGGTGCCCGAGCTCAGCGACGCGCGCCAGGCGCAGCCGTTCTTCGGCGATCGCTTCGGTGAGGGTCTTTTGGTCGTCCGCGAGCGGATGCCGACGACGCGTTTCCGAGAAGCGCTTGCGTAGCGTTTCCGTCTTCGAATCGAGAAATAGAAACTGCAATTCGAGGTCCGTGGCGCGCAAAGCCGCAAGCTGTTGCGGCAGCATGGCGATGCTGTCGCCGCCGCGGATATCGATGGCCACCGCCACCTTGTCGTAGCCACGCAGGCCCAAATGATCGACGAGCGGTTGCAACAACGGCGAAGGCAGGTTGTCCACACAGTAGTACGCCGCGTCTTCAAGTACGTTGAGTGCGATCGACTTGCCGGAGCCGGAAAGGCCGCTGATGATCACGATATGCATGCGTTGCAGCATAGCGGATCGATTCCTCCGGCGGCAAGCGGCGCTGGCATAATCGAATCTTCAGCTATCCGACCGATCTTATGAACCTCCTCGACCTACCGTTCTTGGCGGATCTGACCGCGCTGCGGCGCGACATCCACGCGCACCCGGAACTTGCCTTCGGCGAAGTGCGCACGTCCGATCTCGTGGCGCGTGAACTTGCTGCGTACGGCCTCGAAGTGCACCGCGGATTGGCGAAAACCGGGGTCGTCGGCATCCTTCGTTGGGGAAGCGGCAAACGCGCCGTCGGCTTGCGTGCCGACATGGATGCCCTGCCGCTGCTGGAAAAGAACAGCTTTCCCCATCACTCGCAGCACGAGGGCAAGATGCATGGCTGTGGCCACGACGGGCACACGGCCATGCTGCTGGGAGCTGCACGATACCTTGGCCAGCATCACGACGAGTTCGACCTCGACGGTACGCTTTACTTCATCTTCCAGCCGGCAGAAGAATCCGAGGGTGGCGCGGCAGTGATGATCGAGGACGGTCTTTTCTCCCTCTTTCCGATGGACAGCGTATTCGGCCTGCACAACTGGCCGGGCATTCCGGCCGGTGAGATTGCGGTCATGCCCGGGCCGGTCATGGCGGGGACCTGCGCACTGCAAATCTCGGTGTCCGGACACGGTTGCCACGCTGCGATGCCTAACCTCGGTGTCGACACGATGCTCACCGCCAGTCACCTCGTGCTCGCGTTGCAGTCCGTCGTCGCGCGCAACGTCCATCCCTGCGAATCGGCCGTGGTGAGCGTGACGCAGATTCACGGCGGCGAAGCGCTCAATGTCATTCCGGACGACGCGGTGCTGCGCGGGACGATTCGCACTTTCAAGCCAGACGTACAGGAGACTGTCGAGCGATCCATTGAGCGGATTTGTGCCGGCGTGGCGAGCGCGTTCGGCGCGCAAATCAATGTTGTGTTCGACCAGCGTTATCCGCCGACCGTGAACAGTACGGTAGAAACCGAGCTCTGCCGTCAGGTTGCGACGAACGTATTCGGTGAGAGCCGCGTGCGCACGAACGACCTGCCGTCGATGGGTGCCGAAGATTTCGCCTACATGCTGCAAGAGAAACCAGGCTGCTACGTCTGGCTCGGCAATGGAGCCGGAAGCGGCGGCTGCTCACTGCACAATCCGCATTACGACTTCAACGACGACATTCTTCCACTCGGTGTCAGTTACTGGGTGACCCTCGCGCAAAGCGCACTCGCGTCCCAATGAATACTCATTGACGAAAGATTCCAATCTTTCGTCATGAAGTCGCCCGCACGCGGATGCCATTCGAACGCGATCGACTACACAAAGCGATTCATCTGAATTAAAGTGGTGAGTGCTTGTAATAGCCCACCGGCAAGGGGAGGCTCGGGGCCGTTCCCGGTACGGTGTCATTAAGGAATAGGGAGATGGCTCGCCGAATTCTTGTGATCGACGGTTCGCGCGTCGTGCGCGCGACGTTGACCAAGCATCTGAAGGATGACTTCGAGATTCTTCAGGAAGCGGACGGAGAATCCGCGTGGCAGACCTTGATGCTCGACGCCAATATCGCCGCCGTCATATCCGGTCTGCATACGCCGCGCCTTGAAGCCGCGGATCTTCTGCAGCGGCTGCGGACGAGTGCCGTGCGGCGTTTGCGTTCGATTCCGTTCATTCTCATCGTCTCCGATGTCGATAACCTGACGCCGCAGGAAGCGGAAGGCTCTAAAGGCGTCGCGGCCTTTATCACCAAGTCGATGCAGAAGTCGGCGATGATCGACTGCCTGAACTCGGTGCTTGGGCCAGAGGATGCCAAACGCGAACCGAAGGAAGCGCGCGAGCGGTCCGGGAAGGCGGGGGAGACTCCTGTTTCTCCCGAAACCCAGATCGTTCTTGAGACGGCCCGATTCCGCTCGGTGCTTTCCGCGCTCAGATTCGCCGAGAAACAGCATGAAGATACCTGTGCGCTCGTTTTCGGTATCGACAACCGAGAAGCCTTGATAGAACGTTTCGGCGAAGACATCGCCGGCATGATTGCCTCCCGTTTCGCGAGCCTTCTGCTATCCAAGGTCAGCCCGCGCGATCTGATTGGGCGCTGCCGCGGAGAACGGCTGGCGATCATTTCCTACGGCGTTGACCTGAAGCAGGGCGTCGCTTTCGGACGGCGCGTATGCAAGAGCCTCGCCGCAGGCCAGATCGCGATTCGCGGCGAAAAGGTTACGTTGACGGCAAGCGTCGGCGTTGCGAGCACTTCTGACGATGGGGTTGGCAACGGCCAGGAATTATTCACCCTTGCCGATCGCCGGCTCGACCAAGCGCTGGCCTGCGGAGGCAACAACGTCTCCGCCGAGTACAAGCCGAACTGTCCGCTGCATGCGCACAACCGGAATGCGCGCCAATTGATCGAAGTACTCGAAGCCTTGGGCGGCGAGGGCCTGCGCGAGTTGCCCGACATACCGCAACATATCGGTGACGTGGGTTTGGCCATCCTGCCGCTGCTGGAAGTCATGGACCGTGAACTTCGTCTCGGGCTGCCTTTGGCAAACATCAGGGTCCGGCTTGAGCAGCGAGCGACGAGTGAATCGTCGACCGCTACAACGACGCTCGCGCCAGGCTACCTGCGGGAATAACCGAGCGCCCGATTCCCCTGCGTGGTCGTTGCCTGACGGACATGTCGATTTTCAATCGGGATTCGGCAGAGGCTCCCTCAGCAAGAAGGGCTCAATCGAATCACTACGCCAATCAATGACGACGGGCGTGGGCGAGGTTGCCACAGCCGGCCCCGGCGCCGCAGGCAAAGGTGCAGGATAGGTTGGGCGGCCGCAGCCGATGCAACAGCCGGAATCGTCATCGATCCGGCAAATGCCCGCACAGACGTAAAGGTCATCGTCGTTCATGGCTTCGGGTCCGGGACGTCGATCTTACGGCGAGCAACGGCGGCTAGGATTTCCAGCCGTTCTTCGTTGGTCGCCTGCCCCCAGATCGTGATTTCGTCTAGCGTCCGCAGGCAGCCGCGGCACATGCCGCTCGCTGCGTCGATAGCACACAAGTTGGTACATGGCGAAGCCACCTGCTCACCCGCCTCGCGCGCTCTGAATCCCATCACCCGGCTTTTTCTCCATTAATCAAGCGTATTGCGTGAGACAAGTGCGCTACGCGCCGGTTCGAACCCAGCTCGGTTTGCGTTTTTCAAGGAACGCGGCCACGCCTTCCTTACCTTCGGCGGTCGACCGCACATGCACGATGCTGCGCACGGTTTCATCGATGGTCGACTCGTCGATCGGTTGCCCGGCCACGGCTCGCAGCAAGGCCTTGCATTCCGACTGCGCACCGGGGGAGTTCTTCAGCAGGTTCTCGACGACTTCGCCGACAGCGTCGTCGAGTTGTTCGTCGCCAGGGACGATCTCGTGTACCAGGCCGAGCCGGTAGGCCTCCGCGGCCGAAAAGCGTTCGGCCGAAAGCATGTAGCGCCGGCAATGCCGTTCACCGATGGCAGCTACAACGTAAGGACTGACTACCGCAGGAACCAGGCCGTGTTTCGCCTCCGTCATCGCGAACTGGGCATCGTAACTGGCAATCGCGATGTCGCACGCGGCGACGAGGCCTAGGCCGTTGCCGTATGCCGGCCCTTGCACTCGGGCGACCGTCGGTTTCGGAAGCTCGTTCAGGGTTTTCATGAGGGTAGCGAGTCGTACCGCGTCGTCGCGACACTCCTCAGCCGTGAAACCGGCGGATTCGCGCGTCCAGTTGGTATCCATCCCCGTGCAGAAGCTCTTGCCCGCTGCGGAAAGAACGACCACACGCACCCGGTCGTCGTTCTGGAGAACAAGCAACGCATCGGTGAGTTCAGCCACCAGGTGGTCATCGAAAGCGTTGTGGCGGTCGGGTTTGTTCAGCGTGACAATGGCGACCGTGTTGTCGATTTCGGTGACTATCGATTGATACATAAGATCTCCGCCAAGCGGCCAAGCAGGGGTGCGAAACACCTCAAATGAGTGGGACAGATACCCCGCGCCGCTGTCAGACTCTTGGACGGTTCACGTTTCCCCGAGAAAGAGGCGTTCTGGCGCCCTTCGGCGGGTCGGCATCTGGATGGGCTAGTGTATAGCGGACGCCCTTCGTGTTTCAACGTGCGGCAAAGCTAGCGGCAAGGAGATCACTAATCAATGATCGACGCTTCGAATGGAATGCCTTTGCCTCCGGACTATACGTGGGGCAATCTCCTTAATCTGGTCCAGAGCATCGCCGCGGCGTGCGGAGATGCCAACCCCCCCCATCCTGAATTAAGCAGCCTGACACCGGACGAACTCCGGGAAACGCGCCACATCGTACTGCTGGTAGTCGACGGCCTGGGGCAGAAAACGCTCGACGACTCGGGCGCTGCTCCCCGCTTGGCAACCCATTGGCGGACGACGCTGACGTCCGTATTCCCATCCACCACGGCATCGGCAATCACCACGTTCATGTCGGGGCTGGCGCCCTCACAGCACGGGCTGACCGGGTGGCATATGTATCTTGAGGAAATCGGCCGTACATTGGCGATACTACCCATGACGCCGCGCGAGCCGCCTCCGGTTCAGCCGGCGGCACCCGATGTCACGTCGCCATTGCTGCCGGAGCTTTTCGACTACCCCACCTTGTTTCAACGGCTCGGGCGCGAATCCTGGGTTCTATCGCCGCAAAGCATTGCCGCCAGCCCCTTCAATGCCTGGCATACGCGCGGCGCGAAGGTGGTGCCGTACGTGACCTTGCCCCAACTATTCGAACAATTACAGCTCTTGATGGCCGCCGAGACGCCACGCTTCATCTACGCGTACTATCCCGAACTCGACACCGTCTCCCACCGCTTCGGCACCGGCAGCGATCAGGCGCGGGAGACGCTCGCCGCCTTCGACGCGGCTTTCGGCGACCTCATGACGCGCCGGCAAGGGCCCCCGACCTGGATACTGGTGACGGCCGACCATGGTTTCATCGACTCACCGCCCGAGCGCGTGATTACCCTCGACGACCATCCGAGGCTTGCCGCTTGCCTGGCTCGACCGCTGTGCGGCGAACGCCGGGCAGCGTACGCCTACGTTCTCCCGGAGCGGTGTGTCGAGTTCAAAAGATACATCGAGGAGCATCTGAGCGAGAGCGCGATTCTTGTGCCAAGTGCCGAACTGATCGGTCGCGGCTGGTTCGGCCCACCACCGGTACATCGCCGTCTGGCTTCCCGGGCCGGCGACTACACGTTGCTCATGAAGGACAACTGGACGATCAAGGACTGGCTGCCATGGGAAAAGCGTTGCGCGATGATCGGAGTGCACGGCGGTACCAGCACGGACGAAATGCGCATCCCGCTGATTACGGCGAAGATTTGATCGCGTCGGGAAACTAGGCCTTGCTCGGTCGGTTGGTGAGGAAGACGCCGACGATGACGAGCGCGCCGCCCGAAAGCACCGCCGCTGGCAGCCGTTCGCCGAGGATCAACGCGCCGAGCAGGACGGCGAAGACCGGAACGAGGTTGATGAAGGCGGCGGACTTGGTGCTTCCGACCTGCTTGATAGCTTCCGAGTACCAGGTAAAAGCCGCCGCTGTGCCGATCAGCCCCAGAAAGACGATACTTGACCAGCCTTGCCAGGTTAGCCGGTCGAATGCGAATAGTGTCCCTTCGGCGAGGGCGCCGCAGGTGAGCATGATCCAACCGGTCAGACAGCCACCGAACGTCATCGCCAGCGGGGTGAAGCGTTTTGATGCGAGACGGCTGAACAGCGTATAGGCCACCCAGGCAAGCGCGCTACCAAGGAGGATGAGTTCGCCGAAACCCACCTCGCCAGCCAGCAAGCGGGTCGGATGACCGCCCGAGACGACGAGCAGACTGCCCGACAGTGCGATAGCGACGCCGAGCGTACGCAGGCGCGACATCGGCTGGCGAAAGAACAGTCGGTCGGCGATGGCAATCAGTACCGGAATGAGCGCCGTCACCAGTGCGCCGCGTCCCGCTTCTACCTGTTTCAAACCGTAGAGGAAGAACATGTTGTAGAGAAAGACACCCGTGAGCCCGAGCGCGCCAAGCAGCAACCAGTCGCGCGGCGACCAACGCGGCAACTTCTCGTTTGTGAGCAGAAGCGCGCCGAGTGCCAGCGACGCGATGAAGAAGCGCCAACTCGCGATGGTCAGCGGCGCGGCTTCTTGCACGGCGACGCGGCCGGCGATCCACGTAGCGCCCCAGAAAAGAGCGGTGAGAACGAGTTTGACGTAAATCGTGGCGCGGGCGGGCATCAGTATGCGGCTGGATCAAAGGTAGGAAGGCTTGCAGCCGCGCCTCTACGGCGGCCAGCCGTGGATTATCCCACGGGCGGAGCGCTCACGTACAATCGGCGGACTCAATCTATTCGACAATCGGAGAATAAGGGAACAACGATGCAAGGCAACGATGCGAAACGCGCCCACGCCGACCGGATGGTGGCCGAAGCCATTCGCGCCCGGCAGACGCGCGAACAGGGATATCGTGAACAGGCGCTCAAAATCTATCCGTGGATTTGCGGCCGCTGCGCGCGCGAATTCACGCGCGAGAACCTGCAGCAGCTGACAGTGCACCATCGCGACCACAATCATGACAACAACCCCTCCGACGGCAGCAACTGGGAGTTGCTGTGCCTGTATTGCCATGACAATGAACACGCTCGCGAACTCGACGCAGCCGCGGCGAATGAGGCGGGTGCGAGTGGCAACGGGGCAGCGAAGCGTGCGCATGCGACGGCGCAACCCTTCGCCAACCTCAAGGACCTGCTGAAGAGTCGAGGCAACTAGGCCGCCTCGCCACGACGGCGGCTGCGGCCGCCCGGCATCTGCGTCGTCTCCCGAACGATTTCCGGCGCTCGATGCGCATCGCTCAATGCGGTAGCATGTGAAAAAAAACAATCCGTCATAGGGGGATGTCATGCCGATATTGATGGGGCTTGAAGTCCTTATCCAGTTTTGTTTTGCTTTCCATGTCTTGAAAACCGGGCGGCCGTACTGGTGGATTTTCATCATCATGTCGTTTCCGGTAATGGGGTGCGTCATCTACTACTTCGTCGAAGTCTTTCCCGGTTCCCGAGAACACCGGCGCGCCGACAAAACCGTACGCAAGATCGTCAAGGCCATGCAGCCGGACGCCGACCTGAAAAAACGCGCCGAAGAACTGGAAATCTGCGGCAGCGTCGACAATCGCATAGCGCTCGCCGAAGAATGCATCAACCACCAAATGTATGCCGAGGCCGTGCAGCTCTATGAAAGCTGCTTGACCGGCGCCTTCGCGTCCGACGCAACGCTTCTTTATGGATTGGCGCGGGCCTCGGTCGAGCACCGGGCATGGGACAAAGCCAAGGAAGCGATAGCGCAGCTCAAGGCCGCGGCACCCAAGTCGCGCACCCAGGAAGTCCGTTTGCTCGAGGCACGGGTCAGCGAGGGGCTTGGCGAGAATGACAGGGCGTTGGCTGTCTATCAGGAGCTGATTCCTGTGTTCGTCGGTCTCGAAGCACGTTACCGGTATGCGTCGTTTCTGGCTCAGCTAGGGAAGAACGAATCCGCGCTGGAGGTCTTCAACGAGATCGTGAAAAACTCCAAGCGCTTCGCGTCATCGCTCGAAGACGAGCAGCATTGGGCGGAAGCGGCGCGTAAAGCTGTCCTTGCCGCCGGCGGGCGTTGATCCGGTCCCGGCCGCGGAAATTCGGGGGCACCGCGGGCGCCCGGTCGCGTCAGATTCGGAGAGCGGTACGCGCTTGCGTTGCTTACGTTCCGTTCCCCGCCCGCTTTCGCAACATCTCGATGATCAGCGATGCCGTCTGCTCGATCGAACGTTGCGTGGCGTCAATTACCGGCCAGCCGCGCTGGATAAAAAGCCGGCGGGCTTCGAGCACTTCCTTGCGCAGGCATTCGAGGTCGGCGTACTCGCTATTGCCGTCGTCATTGAGATCGCGCAGCCTGGCAGCGCGCACCATCGCTAGGCGTCCGGGGGTTACCGTCAAGCCGACGATCAAGGGTTCTTTAGCTTGCAGCAGCGCGGGTGGCGGTGGAGTTCCCGGAACCAACGGCACGTTAGCGGCCTTGATGCCGCGCGATGCGAGGTACATGCAGGTCGGCGTCTTGGTCGTACGCGAGACGCCAACAAGGACAACGTCGGCTCCCTCCAAGTGTTCGCTTTCCAGGCCGTCGTCATGTGAAAGCGTGAACTTCATCGCCTCCACGCGCCGGTAGTAGTCTTCGTCGAACGCATCGCCGCTGCTGTTGTGCGTCTCGACCGGTGCGCCCGAATACTCCGACAGGCGGCTGACAAGCGGTTCGAGCGCGTAATGGCATGGAACGCCGAGTTGCCGGCAGCCTTCTTCCAGCGCGCCGCGTACGTCGCTATGCGAAATGCTGTGCAGCACGTAGCCCGGTTCGCTGGCGATCGTGCTCAGAATGTCGCCGAGTTGGTCGAGGCGGCGCACCATTTTCCACAACCGGCGTTTGACCTCGAGGTCCTCAAGCTGGGCGATCGAATTGCGGGCCAGCATTTCCACGAGTTCGCCGGAGGCGTGGGAAACCAGGTACATGACGATCGCCTTGCTCATCGGCGTATCCTCAGCATCGGCTTATTAGCGGTGGTACCCGCCGTCGAGGCGAAGCACGCTGCCGTTGATCATCACGTTCTTGATCACATGCAGGACAAGCATCGCGAATTCGGCGGGGTCGCCGAAACGGTGCGGAAACGGAATCTGCCGCGCGAGCCGCGAATCGAGATCCTTCTCGAGCGCGAACAATGTCTGCGTTCCGAACAGCCCGGGCGCGATGGCCACGACGCGAATCCCAAGCGGCCCGAGCTCACGTGCCGCCGGCAGAATCATGCTCACCACCCCGCCCTTGGAGGCGGCATAAGCGGCTTCGCCGACCTGACCTTCGTACGCCGAAACCGATGCGGTGGACAGGATCAAGCCGCGCTCGCCGGTAAGCAGCGGCGGCAGCTTCGCCATGTCGGCCGCGGCGAGCCGCATCATGTTGAACGTCGAGATCAGATTGACTTCGACGAGTTGCCGGAAGCTTTCGAGCGACATCGGGCCGTTGTCGCCGAAAATCGGCTCGAAATGGCCGCGCCCGACGCAATTGACCAGCACTCTTGCAGGTCCGTGAGCCTCCCGCGCTTTGGCGAACGCCTGCTCGGCGGACGCCGAGTCCGCGACGTCGCATTGAATCGCCAGCGCACCGATTTCGTCGGCGAGCTTCTGCATGCCTTCGGCGTCGATGTCGATCATCGCTACCTTCGCCCCGGCCTCAGCGAGATAGCGCGCCGTTTCCGCGCCAAGACCCGAAGCCGCCCCGGTCACCACGGCCGGGCACTCCCACAAATCCATCAAATTCTCCAGTCGTTCGCCGCGGCCTCTCTGGCTCCACGGGCATCTTGAGGACGATTATGCGGGCTCTTGGCGCGACCCGCAAACCACACCGTCAAGCGATCCGCCGTGCGGTGCCTGGTGGGCAGAACGTCTATCGAATGAGATCAGAGCGATGGCGCAGTGTTCGGCCCGTGGTCTTTGAGCACGCGCAGGCCGGTCGCCACGTCGGCCACTTTCACGACGATGACGGCCTTGTTTACCTTGTGCTCAAGCGAGGCGTACAGGTACTCGATGTCGATCCCCTGGTCGCGAAAAAGGCCCATGATGCGGGCGAGGGCACCCGGTTTGTCCGGCACTTCGACGGCGATCACGTCGGTTTCGCGGGCAGTGAAGCCGGCATTCTTGAGCAGGGTCACGGCCTCGTCCGGTTTGTCAGCAACCATGCGCAGGATGCCGAAATCGGCGGTATCGGCCACTGAGATCGCGCGCAGGTTGATCTTTGCGTCGGCGAGCAGCTCGGTGATGTCAGCCAGTCGTCCGGCGCTGTTTTCCATGAAGATCGATATCTGCTTGATGATCATCAGATGGTCCTCCTGTCGATGATGCGCTGCGCCTTGCCCTCGCTGCGTGCGATCGTGCGAGGCTCGACGAGCTTGATGTTGGCCATGATGCCGAGTTCGCTCTTCAGTTCGTTGCGAATGCGCTGCCGGAGTTGTTCCATCGCGCGTGTGACGTCGGAGAAAACCGCTTCCTCGACTTCCACCTGGATTTCGATTTCGTCGAGGTGCGTGGCACCGCGATCGATGACGATCTGATAGTGTGGCTGCGTTCCCTCGATGCGCATGAGCACGTTCTCGATCTGCGACGGGAAGCAGTTGACGCCGCGGATGATCATCATGTCGTCGGTGCGACCGAGCAGGCGGTGGATACGTACGGAGGTTCGTCCGCAAGCGCAGGTATCGCGCATCAGGTAGGTGATGTCGCGGGTACGGTAGCGCAGGAGCGGAGTCCCTTCGCGGCGCAAGGCGGTAATCACAAGTTCGCCCTTCTCGCCGTCGGGCAGGACCTCGCCCGTGTGTGGATCGATGATCTCGGGGTAGAAGCAGTCCTCGTTGAAGTGCTGGCCGTTTTTGTGCTCGCACTCGGCGGCGACACCGGGACCGATGAGTTCGGTGAGGCCGTAGATGTCGTGCGCGCTGATGTCGAGCTTGCTCTCGATCTCGACGCGCATGTTCTCGCTCCACGGCTCAGCGCCGAAACATCCGGCCTTGAGCGGGAGTTCGCGGAAGTCGATACCCTCCTCGTGCGCTGCCTCCGCCAAAAAGAGGGAGTACGAGGGCGTGCAGGTGAGCAGCGTTGCGCCGAAGTCGCGCATGACCTTCAATTGCCGGCGCGTATTACCGGAAGAAATCGGCAGGATGTTGGCGCCGATACGTCGCGCTCCGTAGTGGACGCCAAGACCGCCGGTGAACAGGCCGTAGCCGTAACCGTTCTGCACCGTGTCGTCTTTCGTGCAGCCGGCCATCGACAGGGTGCGCGCCATGACGTCCGACCACATGTCGATGTCGGCTTCGGTATAGGCGCCGACCACCGGGGTGCCGGTGGTTCCGGACGAGGTGTGAATCTCCACCAGCTCGGAGCGGTCGCAAGCGAGCAACCCATAGGGGTAGGTCTGGCGAAGCTCGTCCTTGGTGGTGAACGGGATCTTCGCGATGTCCTTCAGGCTTGCGATCGTGTCTGGCGTGACGCCCGCGCCTTCCAACTTGTTGCGATAAAACGGTACCCGCGCGTAGACCCTTTCGACGGTCTTCTGCAAGCGTTCAAGCTGTAGTTTCCGGCGCGACTCGTGCGAAGCGCACTCGATTTCCTTGTTCCAGATCGGCATGCGATGACTCCCCTGATGGCGTAATTCTTTTCGTTCTCGCCGCCCACCTTACCTTTTATTCCAGTGGGGCCGGTGTCGCCCGCCGCTACAGCGCGGGTGGGTCCGCTTCAACGACTCGACGTGGCGAACCCCGGAAAGTGCGGCAGCTTCGGCCACTCGACCGCGTCGAGCATGTTCTTGACGACGAGGCCGAGTTCCGTGTCGCCCTCGATCGTCAGCTGCCGATTGAAAAACAGCGTGTCGGGATCTTCCTGGCGCGCCACGAGCTGCAGGAAGGCTGACAGGTTGGCGCGGAACACGAGGTCGTCCACAACGGTCGCTCCCTCACTGGTGGCGGGGGAACCGGTTTTGAACAGCGGCCGGAACAATCCGCCGCGGAAGGTGAAGCGCGCATGGCTGCCGGTGTCGAGCACCTCGACGAGAAAAGTTTTGCCTTCGAGCAACTCGAGACTGTCCTCGGGCAGCAGTCTCATTTTTACCGCGGCGTTGAGCCCGGTGGTCAGGACGACGGCGTGCGGCCATTGCGGCAGTTTGGCGCCGACGGCCGAAACGAAGGTCGGGAGCTTGAAGCTCGGAATGGTGAATGACTTCGGAAAGCTCTCGAACATGTGTTCCTCCTTGCTTGGGCCGCGGCTTGTCACCGCCGCCCGTTATCGTTGTGCGTCTTGCAGTTCCGCGAGCGCCGCATGATGATGCGCGGCGATCCCCGCGTCGCCGAACCAATAGCCGTCAACCATACCCGCGTTCGCCCAGCCGCTCATGTCAGGGACAGTCGTTTCACCCCGACGCGCGGCGTCAAAGGCGGCAACGACCTCGGCCGTGTGCTTCGGCTGCGGGCTGAGGCGGACGACGTCGATGCCCATCTGCAGCATGTCCGGGATCTCGGCCAGCAGATTATAGGTCTGTGCCGACATTGTCTGGATGCCGTTGATGGCGAGGAAGGGCTGGCCTTCGCGCGTCTTCAGCGTCATCGCCTCCGGATGGTCCAGGCACTTGAACTGACAGTCGTCCTTGTTGAGGTTGTAGTGACGCGCCGTGAAGCATCGTGCCGAAAATGCCAAGGGCAGCTTTCCGTAGGCGAACACCTCGGTTTCCACTCCGGTCGGGCGACTCGCGTGCAGGGCCTCGATAAGTGATCGGCCGCTCTCCAGCGGCGGCACCCAACGGCGCAGTCCGTAGCGATGGAAGGTGGCGAGCGTCGCCGCGTTATAGATGTTGAGATGCGGGCCGGCGACGAATGGACGCCCGGCCGCTACGTTAACCGCGCCGAGATCGTTGGCTTCGAGGGTGCAGCCGTTCAACTCGCCGAGTTCGCCAATCACGCGCCGCAGCGCCTTGAGATCGCTTTCCGATTCGAGCAGGGCCTGGGCCGAGACGACGACTTCCTTGCCGGCGTCGGTCAAATCGCGCGCCAAGCCGATCCAGTCGGCGACACGCAGCTGCTGCCGGCGCGAGCAGACCACCTCGCCGACGTAAATAATGTCGATGGCGTCGATCTGCGCCATCTCGGCGTAGAACTCGAGCACTTCCTGTTTAGGCCAGAAGTAGAGAAGGGGGCCGAGAGCGATTTTCATGAGCGGGCTCCGGAGAGTATCAGCGCCAAGGCCGGTTGTAGGCCCCGAGCGTCGCCTGAACGCCCTCGGAAACCTTGGCGAGCTCGGTTTGCCAAGTGGGCTTGACCTTGAAATGATCGACGTCGCGGCCGAGCTCGTCGAGTGCGGCGCGCAGCGTGCGCGTTACCTGTGCCACGTAGGCCGGACTGCGCTGGCGGCCCTCAACCTTGATCGCCGAGACGCCGATCTTGACGATCTCGGGCAGGATTTCCAGCACGTTCAGGCTGGTCGGTTCTTCGAGCGCGTAGTACGTTTCGCCGTTGACCTCGAAGCGTCCCTTGCACAGCGTTGGGTAGCCGGCAGGCTCGTTGTCGTCGTAGCGGTCGATCAGGATGCCGTTGAGTCGGGTGTTCATCTGCCCAGGCGCCTTCTCCCACTTGACGAACTTGGCCGGCGAACACGCGCCGACCGTGTTCGGCGATTCGCCTGTGGCGTACGAGGAAAGCCAGCAGCGGCCCTCGTTCATCACGCACAGGCTGCCAAAACCGAAGACTTCGATCTCGACGCTGGTGTTCTTGATGACGAGTTCGACCTGGGCGAGCGTGAGCACGCGTGGCAGCACGGCCCGCCGTACGCCGAACTCGCGTTGGGCGAAGTTGACCGCCTCGTAACTCGTCGCCGACCCCTGCACGGAAAGATGTAGGCGCAGGTCAGGATGACGTTTACTGGCGTAATCAAGGAGCCCTACGTCGGCCAGGATCACGGCGTCGACCCCCAGATCGGCGGCGCCATCGACCGCGCGGCGCCATTCGGCTTCGCGGCCCGGCTGCGGGAACGTATTGATCGCCATGAGCACATGCCGGCCACGCGCATGCGCGTAGCGGATGCCTTCGATCATCGCTTTTTCGTCGAAATTGAGTCCCGCGAAGTTTCGCGCGTTGGTGCTGTTCTTGTAGCCGAAATAGACGGTGTCGGCGCCGTTGTCGACCGCGGCCTTGAGCGCCGGGAGGCTGCCGGCCGGGCACACGAGCTCGGGTAATTTGATTTGAGGCATGAATGTTCTTCGCCTAGGGAAGCCTTCAAGTATACCGGCGGCCCACCGAAACCGCATGATTTCGATCAAGTTTCGAGAGTTTTCGCGCGTATCCGCTGTCCCTCGACGGAAGATCGACAGCGGTTATGACGGTACATTCTGTACGGTAGTAGGCAAGGAGTTTTATGCAGGGAGGTCGTAGCACCTTGCCTTGCCGAATTGACGGGCCTGGAGGCCAGCCGTCTGGATGCCTAAATGAAACCGTATCGTATTTCCTGGATTTCGGCCGACTAATTGTTATCCTTAATTCACGGGTACGAGAGACGCAGAAATCGAGTCGGCCGGAGGAAGCGCCGGGTGTGTCAGCCGGGCTCCGCGGGGCCAAGGAAGAAGCCATGCCGCTATACGAATTGCGCAAGTTCGTGGTCCCCGAGTTCATCTTTGGCGTCGGAGCGCGATGGCGGCTCGGCTACTACGCGCGGACCATGATGGCGCGGCGCGTTTTCATCGTGAGCGATCCCGGAGTCATTGCAGCCGGGTGGACCCAACAGGTCCGCGACGCTTTGGCGGAGGTCGGGATCGCGTCGACTGTCTTCAGTGACGTCTCTCCCAACTCCAAAGACGACGAAGTCATGGCCGGGGCGGCCATGTATGCGGCCGAACGTTGCGACGTGATCGTCGCCGTGGGCGGCGGCAGTGTCATCGACTGTGCCAAAGCGATCGCGATCGTACATGCCAATAACTGCCATGTACGGGCTTTCGAAGGAGTCGATCGAGTTGAAAAGCCGGGTCCGCCCCTGATCTGCATTCCAACGACGGCCGGGGCGTCCGCCGACATTTCCCAGTTCTGCATCGTCCTGAACTCGGCCGAGCGGTACAAGATGGCGATCATCAGCAAGACGGTGATTCCGGACGTCGCTCTTGTCGACCCGGAAACGACGGTCACGATGGATTCGTATCTGACCGCGTGTACCGGCATCGACGCCCTCACGCACGCGATCGAAGCCTTTGCGTCCACCGCGAGTTCGCCGATCGCCGATGTGCATGCGCTGGCTGCGATCCGCCTTATTTGGGCCAACCTGGGGCAGGCCGTGCGCGAGCCGCATTTGATGCCGGCACGCGAGAACATGGCTTTGGGCAGCCTGCAAGCCGGGATCGCGTTTTCAAATGCCAGCCTTGGCGCCGTGCATGCGCTTGCCCATTCACTCGGCGGGTTCCTCGATCTGCCGCACGGCGAGTGCAACGCGCTATTGCTCGAGCACGTCGTTCGTTTCAATGCGCCAACGGCTCCGGAGCGTTATCGGCAGATCGGCGAAGCGATGGAGCTTGATTTGCGCGGGGCGAGCAGCCAGATACTGACCGAGCAGGTCTCACAAGCTTTGTCGACGTTCCGAAATCGGGTCGGCATAGTCGGCGGGCTAGCGGCGCGAGGCGTGTCCGCGGCCGTCATTCCCGATCTTGCCGCTCACGCAGTCAAGGACGCGTGCATCGTCACCAACCCGAAGTACGCGAACCTCGACGACGTCAAGGCCATTTATGGTGAAGCCCTCTGACCCTAACGACTGGGAAGCTCGGCGGACCGACATCGTCGGGCTTGGCGAGCGCTCGTTCCACAAGAGCTATTACCCCCAGTTGCGCGAGAATGTTGAGCGGTTGGAACGGTTTCGCGCACTGCTCGATCGCACGACGGACTTCGTGCTCCTCGTTGCTTTGCCGGAGGGCACGGTCACGGACGCCAATGCGGCCGTCGGCGGACTGCTGGGCGAGCCCGTCGAGGCACTAATCGGGCGTCCGGTGGCGGCGCTCGGCTTGGGCGACGGCCTGCAGATCCTCAATGTCCTCAAGCGCGAGACCGAGCGGTCCGGCACCGATTACGAGGCGCCCAGCCATTCGGTGGCCGTCCGCTTTATCCCGCCCCAAGCGGAAGCGGCGGTCCGTCTCGAATTCACGTATCGGGTGGCGGTCGTCGACGGCCGTCCATATGGTGTCATGGTCGGCCGTGACGTTACCGAGCGCGAACGCCACCATGAGATGGTGACTGCGTTACTGGCGGAAAAGGAGGCGCTGCTCGAAAACGCCCTGGTCGGCATCATCATGGTTCAACAACGGCGGATTGTTTCGGCCAACCGGCGCTTCGCCGAGATCTTCGGCTACGCGCCGGCCGAGCTCATCGGCCGGTCGACCCGCCTGCTCTTCGAGTCGGAAGAGGCTTTCGCGGCCTTCGGTGTTGAAGCCTACCGTTCGCTGATCGGCGGGCAAAGCCTGACCGCCTCCGTTTCGATGCGACGCGCCGACGGCCGGCAATTCTGGTGCGAGCTGACGGGCAGCGCGCTTGATCCTCTGCAGCCGGAGGAAGCGAGCATCTGGATTTTTACCGACATCACCGAACGCAAACTCGCCGAGGAACGCGCCAATTTCCTCTCCTACCACGACACGATGACCGGCCTGCCCAACCAGGCGTTACTGCAGGACCGCCTGCAGCAGGCGATCGCGTTCGCCCACCGCAGCGGTACGAAAGTGGCGCTGATGGTTCTCGACATGGACCGCTTCAAGGCGGTCAACGATTTTCTCGGGCATACGGCAGGCAATACGGCGCTGATTGCGGTTGCCGATCGACTCAAGAACGCCGTGCGCGGTTCAGACACCATCAGCCGCCAAGGCGGCGATGAATTCCTGCTGCTGCTCACCAACCTGGCGCAACCCGACGCGATCGTTACCTTTCTTGGGGAATTGGCGGCGACGTTCCGCGAGCCGTTCAGGATCGAGGGCCACAGCATTGCGATCACGGCGTCGGTCGGTGTCGCCGTGTACCCGGAGGATGGCGCAGACTTTGCGACGCTGCACCGCAAGGCCGACATGGCGATGTATCGCGCCAAGGAGGCCGGGCGCAACGCCTACCGTTTCTTCAACGAAGAAATGAACGATGCGGTGGTCGAGCAAGCCGCCTTGTACTCGGGGTTGCTGCGTGCACTGGAAATGCATCAGTTCGTGCTCTGCTTCCAGCCGCAGATCGACATCGCTACCGGCAATCTCGTTGCTGCCGAGGCTCTCATTCGGTGGAATCATCCCGATCTTGGGCTGGTCTCGCCGGGCCGCTTTATTCCGGTGGCCGAGGAGACGGGTCTGATCGTCGATATCGGCGCTTGGGTGCTGCGCGAAGCTTGCGTTGAGGCCGCCCGCTGGCGCGAATCGGGATTCACGCATCCGGTGGTGGCGGTTAACTTGTCGGCGTTGCAGTTCAAGCGTGGCGATATCGAGCGTGCGGTCAGCGAGGCGCTGGAGGCTTCAGGATTGCAGCCGGAAATGCTTGAACTCGAGCTCACCGAATCGATCCTGATCAGCGATACCGAGAACGTTCTCTCTACGGTCAAGCGCTTGAAGCAGCTCGGGATCCGCTTGTCGATCGACGATTTCGGCACCGGTTACTCGAGTCTTTCGTACCTCAAGCGCTTCGAGGTCGACAAGCTCAAGATCGACCAGTCTTTCATACGCGATCTCGCCTCCAACTCCGAGGACGCCGCCATTGTGCGCGCGGTGATCCAGATGGCGCATGGCCTGGGGCTGCGCACGGTGGCTGAAGGTGTAGAGACCGACGCCGTACTCGAGTACTTGCGCGCGATTCAATGCGATGAATCGCAAGGCTATCTGCATGCCCGGCCGATGCCGGCGGCAGACTTTATCGCCTATTGCCGGGCGCACAACGGCGTGCCGCTTGGCGACGACGGGGAGACGGACTAGAGAACGCGCGGCTTGCGCGGAGCGTTGGCGAACAGGCGGTCGTACACGGCGTTCGGCAACAGACGCAGAAACTTGGCGACGATCCCCATTTGCCAAGGGATGACCGCATAGCTTACGCCGCGCTCGATGGCACGCGCGAAACGTCGTGCAGCCTCGTCGGCGGGTAGCAAGAAGGGCATCGGATACGGGTTGACCGCCGTCATCGGCGTCCGAATGTAGCCCGGCGCGATCGTCACCACCTTGATCCCCGAGGGGCGCATTTCGAGGCGCAGGCTTTCCAAATACGTAATGGCGGCCGATTTCGAGGCGCTATAGGCTTCGGCACCGGGCAATCCACGAATCCCCGCGACCGATGCGATGCCGACCAAGCGTCCCGGAAGGCCGGCCCGCGCTTTCTCCCGCATGGCTTCGATGAACGGCGCGAACGTTGCCGCCATGCCATAGACGTTGGTATCGAAGATGCGCCGGATGATGGCCAGATCTTCCTTGCATTCGGTGAGCGTCCCGGACGACACGCCGGCGTTGGCGATGACAATGTCCGGGATGCCGGTGGTAGCAATGAAGTCAACCGCCGCCGCGTCGAGTGCGGCAGCGTCCGCGACATCGAGGGGATAGCAGGCGACCCGCTGAGCACCCAGCTGCATCAGTTTTCCAGATAGGGTCTGTAGCGTCTCGCTACGCCTTGCCGCCAGACCGAGTACCGCGCCGTGCGCCGCATAGTGGCTCGCCAGCGCCTCGCCGATTCCAGACGAGGCGCCGGTGATAAAGACGATCGGAGAAGCAGCCACGTGCGCGGCCGGATTCCGGCTCCGGCTTCCTATTTCTTGCCGGCCGCAACCGGGGCGCCGGAACCGCCTGACTTGCCGGTTCCCGCCGCCGTATTGCGGTCCGCGCGTGCTTTGGCGACGACGCGATCGGTAAGCGCAAGGAGGTCGGGGAAGTTCTTCACATCCTGCCCAGTGACCAGGTAACGACCGTCGACGACCAGGGCGGGAACGCCCCGAATTCGTGCCGCCTGGGCCAGCTGATCGCCCCGCTTGGCTTTACTGACGACCCCGAACGAGTTGTAGGCCGCCGTGAATTTCTTCTCGTCGATACCCTGCGACGTGGCCCATTGAATGATGCTCTTGTCGTCGATCAGCTTCAGGCCCTGTTCATGGATCGCCTTGAAGACCGCGGCGTCGAGCCGCTCCAGTTCGCCGACCGCTTCCAGCGTGTAATAGAGTTTGGCCATCAGTTGGTAGAACGGATTGCCGAAACCGACCGGGACCCGCCGCAACGTCACGTCGGCGGGCAGCTTTCCAGCCCAGCGCACCAAGTGCGGATTGAGCTCGGCGCAATGTGGGCAAGCATATGAGAAAAACTCGAGAACCTCGATCTTCGAGGGGTCATCGGTCGGTTGCACGGGGTCGACGAGCACGTAGTCGCGACCGACCGTCAGTTGCTGGGCCGTGGCGGGGACGGCGCCGAGCAGCAGGAGCACGGCTCCGAGCCACATCAGGGGCAGGCTTACGAACCACCGGGACACACGCGTACGCATCATCAATCTCTCTCCTTCGAAGCCAATTCAAATATAAAGTGTCCGAGCGGGCCGCCGATCTCGCCAGCGTACCCTCCGTTGGACTTTCAATCCCCGGTGTTTGGCCCTTTATCCTGCGGTTCCCATTGCTCCAAGACCGCTTGTTGTTCGTCTCTCAATCCTTCTTCACGACGTTGGCGTCTATTCCCTGCTTGGCGAGGTCCGAGCGAACGCTGTTTACCTCCTCCATCCGCTTGAAGGGGCCGATGCGTACGCGGTACCACGTCTTATCCTGCAGCATCACCTGCTGAACCGACGCTTCGACGCCGGCGAGGGCCAGCTTGGCCTTCTGGTTGTCCGCATCCGATGCATTCTGGAAGGAACCGGTTTGCAGATACAGCGGCTCCTTCAGCACGTCATCTTTGCCTTTGACCGCGGCCGGCTGCTTTTGATCGGTGGGTTTGGCGTCGGCCGCTTTCGGGTCAGGAATCGCCTCGGCATTGCCGGGGAGAATCTTGTAGAAATCGAAGCGTGGCTTGTCGCCATTCTGCGGAACGGGGTCGCCGGGCTTGCCCGGGAGGGCGGCCGGATTCTGGGCGACCGGCTGTTTCGGGGCCGTCGTTGGCGGTGCCACCGGCGGACTCGGTTGTCCCTTGTTGCTGAACGGCATCGGTGTCTTGAAGATGTACCAGACGACGCCGGCCGCAACCAAAACGCCAATGACAAGACCGACAAAAAGGCCGACCAGCGTGCCGCCGCCTGAGCGGCTACGGGTTGTTGCTCCCCGGCTCTTGCGGGGTTTCATGTCGCGACTCATGGGTTCTCTCTATTGAGGTAGCGGCTTACATCGACTCAGGGCAACTGACGCCGAGAAGCGCCAAGCCGTTCCGGATTACCTGGCGCACCGCGGCCGCGAGAGCGACACGAGCGGTTCTTAAGGCCACGTCGTCGACCAGCATGCGCTCCGCATTGTAATAACTGTGGAATTCGGCGGCCAAATCCTTGAGGTAGAAAGCCACCATGTGCGGTGCCAGATCTTCCGCCGCGGATTCGATGATTTCGGGAAACTCGCTGAGCTTGGCGGCAAGCGCGAGTTCGCGCGGGTTATCCAGACGGGAGAAATCGGCGTCGCGCAGCGCGGCTTCGGCTTCCGCGTCGCCTCCCCATTGTGCAAGCACTGAGCAGACGCGCGCATGGGCGTACTGAATGTAGTACACGGGGTTCTCGTTGGTCTGGCTTTTCGCCAGGTCGAGGTCGAAGTCGAGATGCTGGTCCGACTTGCGCAGCACGTAGAAGAAGCGGCAGGCGTCATTGCCCACTTCATCGCGCAACGTACGCAGCGTGACGAATTCGCCCGACCGCGTCGACATCGATGCTTTCTGCCCATTGCGATAGAGGACGGCGAACTGAACCAGCGCGACGTCGAGGACGTCCGGGTCGAGTTCGAGCGCCGCCAGCGCGCCCTTTACCCGCGGAATGTAACCATGGTGGTCGGCGCCCCAGATGTTGATGATGCGCTCGAAGCCGCGCTCGTATTTGTTCAGGTGGTAAGCGATGTCGGAGGCGAAGTAGGTGTACAGGCCGTTGTCGCGTTGAACGACGCGGTCCTTCTCGTCGCCGAAGGCGGTCGATTTGAACCACTTGGCGCCGTTCTGTTCGTACAGGTGGCCCGCTTTATCCAGGCGGTCGATGCAACGTTCGACGAGGCCGGTTTCGAACAACGACATTTCGGAGAACCAGACATCGTAGTGCACGCCGAACTCCTCGAGATCGCTGCGGCAGTCCTCGAGTTGCTCGTTGAGCACATGGTCGTGCACGTAGGCCCAATCGTCACCGAGGAGCTTCTTGGCGTTGGCAATCAGCGTGTCGAGATGGACTTCGCGCTGCGCCTTGGCCTCGTCGTCGCCGCGCGACGCGTCTGGCAGGCCCGGCGTTCCTTGCGTTACGGCGGAAGCGGCACGTACGAATTTGTTGCCGTGAGCGGCCCTCATCTGCTCGGCCATTGCAATGACGTAATCGCCCTGGTACGCATTGGGCGGGAACTGAATGCGCTCTCCGTACGAGTCGAGATAGCGCAACCACGCGGAGACCGCGAGGATGTCCATCTGGCGCCCGGCGTCGTTTACGTAGTACTCGCGCGTCACGTCCCAGCCGGCGTAAGCCATCAGGCTTGAGAGACTGGCGCCGTAAGCCGCGCCGCGCCCGTGACCGACATGCAGTGGCCCGGTCGGATTGGCGGAAACGAATTCGATTTGCAGCTTCTTGTTGCCGCCTGCCTGCGAACGCCCGAAGACATCGCCGAGCGTCAGTACGCTGCGTACCACTTCGAGTTTGGCCGCTGGCAGGAGGTGAAAGTTGATAAACCCGGCGCCGGCGATTTCGGCTTTGGCGACGAACGGCGAGCTAGGAATTTCGCCGAGCAGCAGTTTTGCCAGATCGCGCGGGCTACGCTTCATCGCGCGCGCCAATTGCATCGCGAGATTGCAGGCGAAATCGCCGTGTGCGGCCTGTTTCGGACGTTCGATAACGATGGCCGTGTCAGCTTGATCGGGCGCCACGCTGAGCAGCGCCGTGTGCATCAGATCGGCGAGATGGGCTTTGATGTCGTGAGTCATCGCTTGTTTGCTTTAGTGTGAATGGAGCGAACCGGAGATTATACGATGCCCCGCGCAACCGGCGTCCGGGGCGGGGACGAACGGCGCAAGCTGGCATCGGGCAGAGAGCAGTCTCTCAATCGCCGAGGGGAACGTAGTCTCGCTCACTGCCCGAAATAACGACCGGGTCGGTGATTAATGGTGAGAACCATGTTGAGTGCGAGTACGCCAAGAATCGACAAGGCGACCCGCAGCGGCGAAACGACGAACAAGGCGCCGCCAACGATCAGGGCATCGGCGATCATTTGCAGGGTCCCGGCACGCCAGCCGCGTCTTTTTTGCAGATAAAACGCCAGGACGCCAATACCGCCGAGGCTGGCCTGATGCCGGATCAGCATCAGCAAGCCGGCGCCGGCGAGCAACCCGCCGAGAACCGCGGCGAAAGTAGGGTTGATGCTCGCGATGTCGATCCAGTGCGGTAGCCATTCGCTGTAGAGCGAGAGGAGGGCTACCGCGCAGAACGTCTTGATCGTGAACGTTCTGCCCATCGCCAGCAGGCCGAAGACGTAGAACGGAATGTTGATGACGAAATAGAGCAGGCCAAACGACATTCCGGTTGCATAGTGGGCAAGAAATGCGAGTCCCGGCGAACCGCCCGTGAGCAGTCCGGCTTGCTTGAAGAGAACGATGGCGAACGCGACAAGCAGCGTACCGGTGAGCAGCGCCTGAGCGTCTTCGAGCAGCGAATGGGCGGGTTGGTGAGTCATCTTGGAATCGTACGGGAATGCGGGGCCGTGCGGCGGAGCCGGGAGCGTAGAGCACCCGGGCCGCTTCGGCAAGCGCCTTGTCGACCGAAGCGGCTATCCCACGAAAACACCACGCTAGCCTGTATGCACCGTCGTCAAGGAACATCCGCGGTCGCCTCTTCGGCGAGGATTTCGCTCAATACGTCGTCGAGGATGCGTATTCCCTCATCGATTTCCTCGTGCGTTGAATTGAGGGCCGGCATGAAACGCAGACTGTGGGCGCGCGGGGCATTGAGCAGGAGGCCGGCTTTCCGGGCCCGGATGACGGCATCGTAGGCACACTCGCGGCCGAGTTCGAGCGCGAGGAGGAGTCCATTGCCGCGTACTTCGCCGAGCCCGAGCCCATTGGATAACGAGGTTAGACGTTCAGCGAAATAGAGACCGGTTTCGCGCACCCGTGGGAGAAACTCCGGCGCGAGGAGCGCCTGCATCACGGCGAGCCCGACGGCGCAGATGAGCGGATTGCCGCAAAAAGTACCCCCCTGGTCGCCCGGATCGAAACAGCTGATCTCGCGTCGCGCGAGAAGCGCCGACAATGGCGTCCCGCCGCCGATCCCCTTGCCGAGTGTCATGATGTCGGGCTCCACGCCAAACTGCTCGTAGGCGAACAAGGTCCCGGTACGCCCGCAGCCGGTTTGGACTTCATCAACGATGAGCAGAAGACGCTCTTGCTTGCACAGGGCAGCGATCTCCTGGACGAACGCGGGTGTTGCGGGAATCACGCCAGCTTCTCCCTGGACGGGTTCGAACATGACAGCCGCCGTCTCGGGACCGACGAGGGCGCGCACCGAATCGACATCGTTCAACAACGCCTTTGGAAAACCATCCACTTGGGGCGCAAAGAGGCGATCCCAGCCCGGTTTGCCGCTCGCCGACATCGTCGCCAGCGTACGGCCGTGGAAGGCGTTCTTCATGGTGATGATCTGATAAGCGCCATTTTTGTGTTTCTGCCCCCACCGGCGGGCGAGCTTGATAGCGCCCTCGTTGGCCTCGGCGCCAGAATTAGCGAAGAACACTTCGTCGAAGACGCTGTTCTTGGTGAGCAATGTCGCGAGTTCGAGCGCCGGACGGTTGTAGAACGCCGGGCTGGGATTGATCAACGTGTTTGCCTGCCGGTTGAGCGCTTCGGCGACGGCCGCTGGCGAGTGCCCGAGGCAATTGACTGCCCAGCCCTGGACCCAATCCAGATAACGTCGATCTTCGCCATCGAAAAGATAGCTTCCCTGACCACGCTCGAACACGAGTGATGGACGCGGGGTGATCGGCATGATCGGCGCATAACAACTGGAATGGTCTTGATTCACGAGTTACCTCCTGAAAATAAAAAAGCCACGGAAGACCGTGGCTTTTGTCGAAGAACCCTAGGGATGGGGCGCTAGCTGATTGTCCCTGCTTTCTATCTGCCCGCACCGCTCGAACTTCGCGACGTGCCACGTGCCGCCGGAAATTGGCGTCGGTTCTCACGATGGCGTCGGATGAAATGAGCAGTCATGCACGGATTGTCGGGCGAGGCGCGGTTTCGGTCAACGCCTAAATGCGGGGAACGAAGAAAAGCAGAGTGGACGACGGTGCGGTCCACTCTGCCCAGGAACGCTAACGGAATAGCGCTGGAACGTAAGTCGTAAGCGCTGGAACGACGGAGGTCGCGACCAAGACCGCGAACAACGGCCAGAGGAATGGCAAAGTCGCCTTGCATACCTTATCGAAGGGCAAATCGGCCACCCGTGCCGTGATGAACAGGACGATGCCAACGGGAGGCGTGATCGTACCGATCATCAGATTGAGGACAACGACGACACCGAACTGAGTCGGATCGATTCCTAGCGCCATTGCGGGCGGGACCAGAATCGGAATCAGGATCAGCATTGCCGAGATCGCCTCCATGAAGCAGCCGACGATGAGCAACATGATGTTCACCATCAAGAGGTAGCCCATCTTGGAGGAGAGATTTCCCGTCAACCAGCCACCAAACTCCTGCGGTAGGCGGGACATCGACAAGGCATAGCCGAGCAGGGCCGCACTCATCACCAGGGCCATCAACACCCCGGTGGTTTCCACCGTTTCCAGGACAACACGAGGAATGTCCCGCAAGCGGATATCGCGATACCAGATGCCGACGACGAGCGCGTAAAAGGCTGCCACCGCCGCCGCTTCGGTGGGAGTGAAGAAGCCCGTCATCATGCCGCCGAAAAGCACCACCGGGCACATGAGCGCCGGGAACGCACCGGTAAAGGCTTCCCAGATTTCCTGCATGCCGGGGACCGGGGCGCTGGGAAGGTTCTTGCGGATCGCGAGCGCGCGCACCATGACCATGAGCGCGAGAGCCATCAGCAGGCCCGGCACGACACCGCCGAGGAACAAGTCCCCGATCGACGTCTCCGCCGATACGCCGTAGATGATCATCGGCAGTGACGGTGGAATGATCGGCCCGATGGTGGCCGAGGCGGCCGTGATCGCGGCGGCGGTTTCTCCGTCGTAGCCTGCGTCGCGCATGGCTTTGATTTCGATCACGCCAATCCCACCGGCATCGGCCACGGCCGATCCGCTCATGCCAGCGAAGATGACGCTGCCGAGAATGTTGGCATGGCACAGGCCGCCTTTCCACCAACCGACGCACACCGTGGCGAACCTGAAAATCCGGACCGTCACGCCCGATGAGTTCATCAGGCTACCCATCAGGATGTACATCGGGGCGGCGAGCAATGGGAAACTATCGGCTGCTTTGGTGAATTTCTGGGGAACGACGATCAGATCGATTCCCGCGACGTAGGCGAAGGCGGCACCGGCGAGTGCCATCATCACGTAGATCGGCGCGCCGGAGAATAGCGCCACGAACCATACCGCGAGGATGATCAGCATGACAGAGGTCATAGCACGACCTCCTTGTTGCGCGCCGTGCCAGCCAGATTGGCCAGCAAGCCGCACGTCGCAATCACGATCGTGGCGATCGCCGAAATGGGAACGATCAGGTAGACGACCCAGAACCCGAAGAACAACGTTACCGTCTCGATATCCAGATTGTTGTTCACCAGACGCCAGCCGTTGAGGGCGAAGATCAGCGCAAAGACAATGACCGCCACGTCCCCGAATACGCCGAGCGCGGTCTTCAAGCGAGGGCCCGCCCGATCCGTAACGAGCGAAATCCGGATATGCGATTTGCGTTCGGTACTGATCACCCAGCCGATGAAGCACACCCAGATGAAGGTATAGCGGGCAAGTTCTTCGCTCCACACGAGCGGCTCGAAGAATTTTCTCGCCACTACCTGGGCGAGGACCAGGAGGCACATGCCAATGAACAACACCACCCCTGTCCCGTGCAGCACGCGTACGGCCGCACGGGATGTACGAGTCGTTCCCATGAACCCCCCGCTTACTTCATGTTGGCGATCGAATCGAACGTGCCTTTGCCCCACTTGGCTTCGAACTTCGCCGGAACGACGGCGAGCGTCGCCTTGCGGAACGACTCGACGTCCGGTTGCACGATCGTTACGCCCGCGGCCTTGAACTCATCGAGCAGCGCCACTTCCTGCTTCTGGATTTCCGCGTCGGCCCACGCCATATGCGTCTTCAGCGCGTCTTCGACGATCTTGCGGTCGGCGGCGGGCACCTTTTGCCAGAACGCGTCGTTGACCACCACCAGACGCGGGGTCATCACGTGCCCGGTGAGAATAATGAACTTCTGTACCTCATGGAACTTGCCCGACTTGATTGTCGGCAAGGGGTTTTCCTGCCCGTCGACGGTGCCCGTCTTCAGCGCCAGGTAAAGCTCGTTGAAGTTCATCGGCGTCGGCTTGGCTCCCCAGCTTTCGGCCATCGCCTTGAAGACGTCATTCTCGGGGACCCGAACCTTCAAGCCCTTCGCTTCGTCGACGGTCTTGATCGGCCGGTTGGAGGTTGTCAGATGACGCGTGCCGTAATAGACGGCACCGAGAATCCGCATGCCGCGCGCCTTGATCAACTGCTCGTTGTATTTTTCCAGCAGCGGGCCGTTCAGCGCGTTGATGAGATGTGCCGGGCTCTTCCAAATGAAAGGCGCTTCGGTGACCGAAATCGACGGAATCCACGCGCCGAAATTGGCCGCGCCTTCGGTGACCAACTGTTGCGTGCCGTTGGAGACCGCTTCGATCATATCGCGCGAGCTGCCGATCTGGCCGTTGGGGAACGGCTGGATGTCGATACGTCCGTTCGTCTTGGCTTTTACGTCGGCAGCGACCCGATCCATCATCACGACTTGCGGATGGCCGCCGGCGACAACGTCACCCCAACGCATCACAATCGGCTGCTGCGCAAACGCGCCGGCCGTCAGACCCATTCCAACAACGAGAGCTAGACAACGTGTTCTGGCAAACATGGACCCCTCCTTGGTTTTGTCGACACACCACGAATGGAGCGCCGCCCCCCGCTAAGGTAGGTTTCGCCCTTCTCATCGGGAAGATCCCAACGGAAGATCTTGTTTCTTCTCTACGCGTCGCGGAAAGTGCTGCGCCTCTCAACTAACACGATTTAGCAAATTTCGGCAAATCCTAGCGAACCGCACGCGCAATTGCAAGTGGCATTCGTGGCAATCGCCAAAATTGTTAGGTAAATTCAGTCCGGCTAACCTTCGAACCGAGCCTGGTGTTCTGCGTGGATTCCGATTCGGGATAGACTCACGTTTTTGTTCCCTTGCCTGCATCGCGCATGCGCCTTTTCCGCCTCGCCAAAATTCTCAGTATCGCGAGCCGCTTCGGTATCGACGAAATGATTCTCGAGCACGAGCCGACGGGGCGCCTCGCGGCTCTATGGCGTTCGGTCCATTTCTGGCGTAGGTTCGACTCGCCACGCGCGGTTCGCCTGCGCCTGGCGTTGGAGGCCCTGGGGCCGATCTTCGTCAAATTCGGCCAAGTGCTGTCGACCCGGCGTGACCTCCTGCCGCTCGACATCGCGGACGAGCTCGCCAAGCTGCAGGACCGTGTGCCGCCATTCTCGGCCGAGGTGGCCCTTGCCGAAATCGAAGCGGCTTATGGACGACCGGCGAGCGAAGTTTTCGCGGAGTTTGATGCGACGCCGGTGGCGAGCGCATCGGTGGCGCAAGTACACCTCGCGCGACTGCGTCCGGAGGACGGTGGCCACGAGGTGGCGGTGAAGATCCTGCGGCCGAACATGCTTAGCGTTATTGAGCACGACCTCGCTTTGCTCGAAACGCTTGCGGGCCTGCTGGAAAAATTGTGGGCGGACGGCAAGCGCCTAAAACCGCGCGAAGTCGTGGCCGAGTTCGCCAAGTACCTGCATGACGAGCTGGATCTCATGCGCGAGGCCGCGAATTGCTCGCAGTTGCGGCGCAACTTCACCGGCTCGACGCTGTTGCTGGTCCCCGAGGTTTACTGGGATCACTGCACGACGACGGTGATGGTCATGGAGCGCATGCGCGGCATCCCGATCAGCCAGATCGACGCGCTTGTGGCGACGGGAATCGATCTTAAATCGCTGTCGCGTGCCGGTGTCGAAATTTTCTTCACCCAGGTTTTCCGGGACGGCTTTTTCCACGCCGATATGCACCCCGGCAACATCTTCGTGGCCACCGAAGGCGAAAACAGGGGCAAATACATCGCCCTGGACTTCGGTATCGTGGGCACGTTGAACGATGACGACAAGGATTACTTGGCGCAAAACTTCCTGGCGTTTTTCCGCCGCGACTACAAGCGCGTTGCGATGGCGCACGTCGAGGCCGGGTGGGCGCCCGCCGATACGCGGATCGACGAGTTCGAAGCGGCGATCCGCGCCGTCTGCGAGCCGATTTTCGACCGGCCGCTACGCGAAATCTCGTTCGGCCGGGTGTTGCTGCGCCTGTTCCAGACGTCCCGCCGTTTCAATGTCGAAATCCAGCCGCAACTGGTCATGCTGCAGAAAACCCTGCTCAACGTCGAAGGCCTCGGACGTCAGCTCGATCCCGACCTCGACCTTTGGACCACAGCCAAGCCCTTCCTTGAGCGCTGGATGAAGAATCAAGTGGGCTGGCGCGCCTTTGTCCGTGCCGCGCAGCAAGAGGCGCCGGGTTGGGCGCGAACCCTGCCGCAACTGCCCCGCCTCGTCCATCGCGCTCTTGTTCGCGAGCCGGGTGCGGACATCGCGCTGGTTCTCGCCGATCTGGCCGTCACCCAACGCCGGCAGAACCGGCTGCTCTTCGTCGTCGCCGCGCTGTTGCTCGCCCTGCTCGCCTTCCAGTATTTTTGACCCGTTCTTGACCGTTGCGCGACGGTCTTGCCGCGACGGAACTCCGCCGCACTTGCCGTTGTGAAACATTTTCCCCGTTTCCTATCGATGTCCGCTTTACTTAATGCTCCCCAACGCGAAGCCATCTGCTATCTCGATGGCCCTTTGCTCGTTCTCGCCGGTGCCGGTTCCGGCAAGACGCGGGTCATCACGCAGAAGATCGCCTATTTGATCGAAGACTGCGGCTTCGCGCCGTCGGCCATCGCCGCGATTACGTTCACCAACAAGGCCGCGCGCGAAATGCAGGAGCGCGTCGGCAAGCTGCTTAAGACTCAGCCCACCGGGCTCACGATTTCCACCTTCCATTCGCTTGGCGTACGCATTCTGCGCGAAGAGGCCAAGGCGCTTGGTTATAAGCCGCGCTTTTCGATTTTCGATGCAACCGATTGCTACGGCATCATCTCCGACCTCTCTGGAAGCGTGGACAAAGCGACGATCCGTCGGCTGCAAACACTGATCTCGAACTGGAAGAACGCCCTCGTGTCGCCCGAACAGGCATTGAAGGACGCTCAGAATGACACCGAAAAGCTCGCCGCCCAGGCTTTCGCGAGCTATGCGGCAACGCTGAAGGCTTATCAGGCGGTCGACTTCGACGACCTGATCGCGCTTCCTGTGCGGCTGTTCGAGGAACACCCGACGGTTCTCGAAAAATGGCAGAACCGATTGCGCTACCTGCTCGTCGACGAGTACCAGGACACCAACGCCTGCCAGTATCGCATGCTCAAGCAACTGGCCGGCGTACGTGCCGCTTTCACGGCGGTTGGCGACGACGACCAGGCGATCTACGGATGGCGCGGTGCCGATATCGCGAACCTCCGCAACCTTCCTCAGGACTATCCTCGGCTGAAAGTGATCAAGCTCGAACAGAATTACCGTTCGACGGTACGTATCCTCAAAGCGGCGAACACCTTGATCGCGCACAACGAGAAGCTGTTCGACAAACGGCTGTGGTCCGATCTCGGGCAGGGCGACCCGATCACCGTAACCGTATGCAAGGACAACGAAAAGGAAGCCGAAAGCGTCGTCATGAAGCTACAGGCGCACAAGTTCGAGCACCGCGCCGAATACCGCGACTACGCGATCCTGTACCGCGGCAACTTCCAGGCGCGCGCGCTCGAGCAGCATCTGCGCGATCAACGTGTTCCGTATCTCCTGTCCGGCGGCCAGTCGTTCTTCGACAAAGCGGAGATCAAGGACATCACGTCCTACCTCAGGCTCCTGGCCAATAACGACGACGATCCCGCGTTCATTCGCGCCGTCACCACGCCGAAGCGCGGAGTCGGCGGCACGACGCTGGAAGCGCTGGGTACTTACGCAGGCGAGCGGCACCTTTCGCTCTTTGCCGCCGCCTTCGAGGAAGGCTTCGCGCACCGCGTGCAAGCGAGGCAACTCGCGCCATTGCTCGAATTCTGCGAGTTTATCAACCGTTTCGAGCACCGCGCGGCGCGCGAGCCGGCGGGGCAGGTGATCGAGGATTTGCTGGCGGCCATCGGCTACGAACTCTGGCTTCACGATGAGGACGACAAGCGCGTCGCCGCGGCGCGCTGGGAGAACGTGCAAGAACTCGTCAAGTGGCTGGCGACGAAGGGCGAGGAGGAAGGCAAGTCCCTGATCGAGCTGACGCAGACGATCGCGTTGATCAACCTCCTGGACAAACAGGAGGACGGCAACCGCCCTGACGCCGTTCAATTGTCGACGCTGCATGCGGCGAAAGGGCTTGAGTTCAAACATGTCTTCCTCATCGGCGTCGAAGAAGGCGTGCTGCCGCACCGCGAATCGCTCGAACCGGCCAAAATCGAGGAAGAACGGCGCCTCATGTACGTCGGTGTGACGCGGGCGCAACGCTCGCTCCATTTGAGTTACAGCGAAAAACGCAAGCAGGGGCGGGAACTCATTCCGTGCGAGCCGTCACGATTCATCGCTGAAATGGGCAAGGACGACCTGCGTTTTTCTGGCGGCAAGGCAGACAGCACGCCGGACAAAGCCAGCGGTGCCGCGCGACTTGCCGCGATGCGAGCTATGCTGTCGGCAAAAGGAGGCGGTTAAACACCGAAGCAGATACCAGAATCGCGGCGTCTGCTCTTCTGGATGGTAAAGTGGGCGCGCGGCGGACCGGGAACTCGAACATTAACCGGTACGTCCCCATGCCCCAAGCGGGATTCAGCCAAGCTACCGGTTTGCGGCACGGTCCAATTTCGATGGCCTAACGCAATGGATTTTTCGTTGATACGCTGGCGCTCGTTGAAGACCCGAGTGACGCTATTTACACTCGCTATTTTCCTGGCCGGGACGTGGGCGCTTGTGATCTATGTCAGCGGGGCCTTACGGAACGATATGGAAAGGCTGCTGGCTCGGCAGCAGTTTTCCTTCGCGTCGTTCATGGCGGCCGACGCGGACAGAGAGTTGAACGAGCGACTTCTGTCGTTGGGCAGGACAGCGGGGCTGCTGTCCCCAAAGGAAATACACGATCCCGCCGCTCTGGCCTCGTTTCTTGAAGAGCGCCCGGTTCTCGTTGTTCAGTTCAACGCCGGCGTGAGTGTCGTTGGCACGGATGGCAAAATCATCGCCGGAACACCGGGATCGGGAAGGTTGGGGCTCAGTTACGCTGGTCTCGATACGGTGGATGCCGCGCTCAAGGGAGGGCGGTCGACCATCGGGCAGCCCGTCCGCGATCAGACGCTTGATACGCCAATGTTCAGCATGGCCGTTCCAATCCGCGGCGAGACGAGCGAAGTGATCGGCGCGCTGGTGGGGTTCACTGACCTCAGCCGGGAGAGCTTTCTTGACCAGATTACCGGCCGCTACTATGGCCGTACCGGATATTTCTTGCTGGTTTCCGAAGCCAGCCGGATGGTCGTTTCGACGACCGGCCGGGAACGCGTCCTAACGCCTTTGTCGCCACCCGGGAGCAACGCGCTCTTCGATCGGTTTGCCGAGGGGTTTGACGAAACCGGCATTGCCATTGACGTAACAGGGGCCGAGATCATGGCGTCGGCGCGTCGCGTGCCTTCCGCTCGCTGGTTCATCGTTGCCGCGTTGCCTGCCGACGAAGCATTTGAAGCCATTCGCGACATGCGCCACCTGATGTTCGGCTCGGCGCTCGTGCTGACGATCCTCGCGGCGGCGCTGACCTCATGGATGCTGCGCCGCGAACTGGAACCGATGCTGACGGCGATCCGTACGCTGACCACGCTTTCCACTCGCGACGAGCCGCCGTTGCCGCTGCCCGTCCCGCGTAGCTACGAAATTGGCCGCCTGATTGAGGGATTCAACCGCTTACTGGAAACGCTGGCCCAGCGTGAGCGCGCGCTGCGCGAAAGCGAGGCGCGGTTCCGCGCGCTGGATGACGCCTCGTTTGGCGGCATCGCCATCCATGACCGCGGTCGGATCGTCGACTGCAACCGCGGCCTATCGACATTGACCGGCTATCCGATCGAGGAACTGATCGGCATGGACGTCTTCGACCTGCTTACGCCCGAATCGCGCGAGAGCTTTGCAGACTACGTCGAGTCGAGAATCGACCATCGGCGTCATGACGCGCTGGGCGTGCGCAAGGACGGGACTCGTTTCCACCTCAGCTTGAGTTCGAAGGACATCCCCTACCGTGGGCAAGTCCTGCGCGTGTTCGAGTTCCGTGACATCACCGAACGCAAGCAGATGGAAGAACTCGTTCGTCAGCAGGCCCTGCATGACAGCCTTACGCAGTTGCCGAACCGCCGCCTGCTGGCTGACCGGCTTGGCCAGGCGATGGCGGCGAGTAAACGCAGTGGCACGTACGGTGCGCTGTTGTTTCTGGACCTCGACAATTTCAAGCCGCTGAACGACATGCACGGCCACGAAGTCGGCGATTTGCTACTCGTTGAAGCGGCCTCGCGCCTGCGTAGCTGCGTACGGGAAAGCGACACCGTGGCTCGCTTCGGCGGCGACGAATTCGTCGTTGTCCTTACTTCGTTGGCCGCGAACGAAGCGGCATCTGTCTTGCAGGCCGAGGCTGTTGCGGAAAAGATCCGTGCCGTTCTCGGCGAACCGTATCGATTGAAGGTCGGCCGCAACGGCAAGGTTGACGTCATCGTCAAGCACCGCTGCACCGCGAGTATCGGCATCGCCCTGTTCCATGATCTTGACGTCACTCAGGACGAGGTGCTGAAGCGCGCGGATACCGCAATGTACGAGGCGAAGGATGCGGGAGCGAACGAAATCCGTTTTCACCGACCGCCGGATGGCGGCGCGCAAGTCCAGGCGTAGGCCGCGTACGCACCTCGAATTCCCAGTTTCCAGTTCCCAATTCCCACTCGCAAGTTGAAACAGAACATGGAGAAACAAATGACTATGCCGCGTTATCGCCCCGAATTCCTCGAGATGCTCGCTCGTGAGTTGTTTTCGGCCGCCGGCATGGACGAAGAAAAGGCGGTATGCGTCGCGAATGTGCTGGTAACCGCCGACAAAATGGGGGCTCGCACGCACGGTATCGCGCTCTGTCCGAAATACATCGACGAAATCGAGAAAGGGCTGATGGCCACGCGCGGCCTGCCCGAGGTCACCCGCGATCATGGCGCGACGCTGGTATGGGACGGCAACTATCTCCCGGGCCCGTGGCTCGTCGACCGGGCGATCGCGAGCGGCAGCGAGCGCGTGGCTGAGTTCGGCGTGGTCACGACCGTCATTCGCCGCAGCCACCATATTGCGTGTCTGTCGGCGCTGATCAAACGCGCGACCGAGAGAGGCCTGGTTGCGATTCTTGCCTCTTCCGATCCCGCGTTCGGATTCATCGCCCCGTTTGGCGGTAAGGAAGGATTGCTCACACCCAATCCCATCGCTGTGGGATATCCCGGCGAGGTACCCGTGTGGATTGACGTCAGCACGTCGATTACCACTGTCGGCATGGCGCGCCAGAAAGCGGCGGCGGATACGCTGTTCGAACATCCGTGGATGATGGACGGCTATGGTTCGCCGACGAACGATCCCCGCGTTCTCGACGCCACTCCCGCTGGCACATTGCTCCCTCTCGGCGGTCGCGAATATGGCCACAAGGGATTTGGTCTCGCGCTGATGATTGAAATGCTCACCCAAGGCCTGGCAGGTTTCGGGCGCCAGGATGTGGAGAAACGCTGGGGCGCTAACGTATTCCTGCAGTTGCTCGATCCGGATGCGTTCGCTGGCCGGGAGGCGTTCGCGCGGCAAATGGGGTTTCTCACGGCGAGTTGTCACGCCAATGCGCCTATCGATCCCCTGCAGCCTGTCCGCATGCCCGGGGAGGGTGCGCAAGCGCGCATGAAGTCCGCCGAGGAAACCGGCCTGGAGCTTTCTCCCGCGATGGTGGAAGCCTTGCGCGCAAAAGCGCTGCGCGCCGGAGTCCGGCTACCCGATCCGATCTGATGTTCTCCTCCTCTGGCTTACGGCAATTCGGCCTTTACAACGCGTTACAACTGTTACCGAGTTGCTGACATCAGCCGGTGTAACGGCGCGTTAAAGCAATCAAGGCCGCAACGTTTCCTGGCGAAAGCGACCGAGTGCCAAACAAACGTTACTTTGAGGAAATCATCATGCTGAAGACCGTTCTTGCATTGACCATGGCCACCGTTTTCGGTACAGCCGCCTACGCACAAAATGCCGCGACGCCGGCCACCCCCGCCAAGCCAGCCGAACCGGCCGCTGCTGCCCCGGCAGCACCGGCTGCGACACCCGCTGTCCCGGCCGCGAAAGAAGGTACGAAGGCCACCACCCACAGCGACAAGAAGGTAGTGAAGAAAACGACTAATAAGAAAGCGAAGGCAGTTAAGACACCGGGTAGCGCAGCATCCGACGCCGCTACGCCGGCGACGGCGGCAACTCCTGCCACCCCGGCAGCGCCGGCTGCCGAACCGGCGAAGAAGTAAGTCTCGCTTTCAGCCTGTTCCTGAAGCAAGAAAGGGAGGCCATGCCTCCCTTTCTTTTGTTGCATCGTTATCGCAGCTACTTCGCTTGCGATACGAGATAGTCCACGACGCTCTTGAGTTCGGCGTCGCTCAGGTCGGCGGCGCCTCCCTTGGGCGGCATCGCTCCCTTGCCGTTAGTTGCATTCTTCAGCAGCGTTTCCATACCCTGCGCGATGCGGGGCGCCCAAGCGGCCTTGTCGCCTGTCTTCGGTGCCCCCGCGGCGCCGGTACCGTGGCAGGCGACGCAAACGCCGTTGTAAATCGACGCCGCGTCACGCGCCTTCCCATCGCTGGCCGGTGCGGCCTTCTTCATCTCCACCCGGGCGACAGGTTGAATCCGCAGCTCGGCTTCGTCGCCGCTGGCGCTACTCGGGTCGCCCTTGCCGATCATCGACAGGGGCCAGATGATCACCGTCAACACGATGGCCACAGCGATGGTAATCATCATGATCGTTCGTGAAGAGAATTGTTTATTAGCCATGACGTGATTCCTGTGATTGGTCTTGTCTGTTCAAAACGACGGGACTGTCTGGTTCAACCGGCCGCGTTCCTTCATGTGCCGGCTTCGTGCACCAAGTGGCGATACTGACCGCCGTGGAATACCAGAGGCTCGGCCGTTTCCCCAACGGCAAACCGTTCAACCCGGCCGAGGAAGATCAAGTGGTCTCCTCCGGGATAGTGGGCGGCGTTGCTGCATTCGAACCATGCGCAACAGCCTTCGAGTACCGGCACGTTGTCGAGCCCGCCATGCTGCGCCAAGCCGGCAAAGCGGTCCTCATTGCGGGCGGCGAAACGGTCCGAGATATCGCGCTGCCCCGCGGACAGCACGTTCACTACGTATCGGTCGGCGTCGCGGAACGCTTCGAGTTTCGGCGAGTTCAACGACAGGCTCCAGAGGATGAGCTGCGGTTCGAGCGAGACCGAGTTGAACGAGCTGATCGTCACGCCGATCGGCAGGCGGTCGGGCGTGAGGGCGGTAACGACAGTGACGCCCGTGGCAAAGCGGCTCAGCGCAAAGCGGAACTCCCGTTCGCGAGAGACGGCCGGAGCGGCGGCCGCGACTTCGGGTACAGGTGGGCCGGCATCTGCCGGCGGCAGTTCGGGCGCCTCCACGGAAGGAAGAGGGGCGGTCATTTCGAGGTCAGGAGCGAATGTGATGGCATGCTAAGATCGGTCGTCCTTGCAGAAGTTCAGGAGCTGCCAATGCCGGCAGGTTGCCCCGGCTGCGTTTGTCATTCCCCCGCGACAGTCGTCATCGCGCGGTATTTGCGGCCGATTATCGCTTTGCCCGCGCAGCGTGTCGAGCGGCCCCGGATGGCCAGCTCGCGTCAAGAAGGAACCCGATGAGCGACTTTTCCGCCCGCCTGGTGGCATGGCAGCGTCGGCATGGACGGCATGATCTGCCTTGGCAAAGGACGCGCGACCCCTATCGGATCTGGTTGTCGGAGATCATGTTGCAGCAAACGCAGGTGGCGACGGTCATCCCTTACTATCAGCGTTTCCTAGACCGCTTTCCCACGATAGAGGCGCTGGCTGGAGCTCCGGTCGAAACCGTGCTGGAGCTATGGGCTGGCCTCGGCTACTACGCGCGAGCCCGTAACCTGCATCGTTGCGCGCAGATCCTCGCTTCTCAGCACGGCGGCCGGTTTCCGGCGGACCCGGTCGCCATTGCCGAACTCCCGGGGATTGGCTTTTCGACTGCGGCAGCCATTGCGGCCTTTGCGTTCGGTACGCGCGCCGCGATCCTGGATGGCAACGTCAAGCGGGTGCTCGCACGCTGTTTCGGCATCGAAGGCTTTCCGGGGGCCGCGCGTACCGAGCCGCAAATGCGGGAACTGGCCGAATCGCTGCTGCCGGAAGAGAGCATTGAAGCGTATACACAAGGGTTGATGGATCTCGGCGCGACCTTGTGTGTGCGCAGCAAGCCGCTATGTACCGCGTGCCCGATGTACGACGTTTGCGTTGCCCGCCGCGACGGAAGGCAAAGCGAACTGCCCGTGGCTCGCCCTAAGAAGGTGCTTCTGGAACGCGAAACAACGGTTCTTCTCCTGACAGACGGAGAGCGCGTTCTGGTTGAGCGCCGCCCGGCCGCCGGAATCTGGGGCGGGCTACTGGTGCTTCCCGAAGGTGGAGTTGCCGAGGCACGAGCTTTCGCCAGCCGCGTCGGGTGCCGGTTGCTTGATATGCGGCCCCTCTCGCCTCTGAAACACACGTTCAGCCACTTCCGGCTGAATATCACGACGCTGCTGTGCCGAGTCGAGCGCCTGCAGTCGATGGTTGCGGAAGCAGATTGGCAATGGCTCGCGCGGGAGGAAATCGAAACCGCGGCTTTGCCGACCCCAATGCGTCAGCTGTTGCGCGTTGGAGTTAAAACGTCGTACGACTTGAGTTAGGATTCCGCGGTCGGGTCTTTGCCCTTCGTTCCCTCTTGGCTCTTTTCTTCCGCCTGTTCGCTTGCTCGTTTCAACCGTTCGCTGCTGTTGGACAGATGCATACGCATGCTGGCCCTCGCCATCTCTGGGTCTTTGCGCTCGATCGCGCTCAGGATGTATTCATGTTCGCGATTGGCGCGGAACATGTAGTTAGGCGCGGGTTCCGCTGAAAGCTGTGGAGTATCAAGGCGATCGCGCGGAATCGTGGCTGTGCCGAGGTGACGGTAAAAGTCTTCGAAGTACTTGTTGCCGGTCGCTTGCGCGATTTGCAGATGGAATTGGAAATCCGCATCTACCGAGCGCTCGCCTTTCGAAATATTCTCGTTGATCGTCTCGATGGCACGGTGCATGCGCGCGAGTTGCTCGGGCGTACGCCGCAACGCTGCGAGCCCGGCAGCTTCGGTCTCGATGCTGATCCGCAACTCGAGCATGGCCAGAATGTCGCGGATCGTGACGACCGTCATCAGGTCAAGGCCGGCTGGCTTGGGCGGTAAGACGAAAGTGCCGATGCCATGACGCGTTTCGACGAGGCCGGCCGCCTGCAAGCGCGACATCGCTTCTCGCACGACGGTGCGGCTAACGCCTTGTTCCGCCATGACTTCGGGTTCTGTGGGCAGCTTGTCTCCGGGGCGGTAGACACCGCTGCGAATCTTCTCGGAAAGGTCATTCATGACCTCCTGAGCGAGGCTGCGGGAGCGCCGCCGGGGCAGCGAAGGCGCGTTGACGTGGTCCATTTCGGATGCCTGTCGTAACGGGTGGCAGAAGGGTGCGAGTTTCGCTTGCAAAAATCAATGCGGTCATTATACTCACAAGCCAGTCGTACGACGACTGATTTTAAGCCGACGAGCTAAAGATTACCTAAGTAACGTCACCGGCGAAGATCGGAAGCGGTGTCGATGCGGCGACAAAGATCAATCATGGGAACAGGCAGGAACAACAAATGAGCGAAACGGCGTACTGCGCATTACCGAACCGGTTCCGTCAGGACCTGGCGGCCGGAAAGCGGCTGATCGGTTGCTGGTGTTCGCTGGGGAGTCCGATCACCACGGAAATCATGGGGCTGGCGGGTTTCGATTGGCTATTGCTGGATGGCGAGCATGCGCCGAACGATGTGTTGTCATTCATTCCCCAGCTAATGGCGCTCAAGGACAGCGTCAGCGCACCGGTTGTGCGGCCACCTTGGAACGACCCCGTCGTCATCAAGCGGCTGCTCGACATCGGTTTTTACAACTTCCTGGTGCCTTTCGTCGAATCCGCGGAGGATGCTCAGCGTGCCGTCGCTTCTACCCGCTACCCGCCGCAGGGAATGCGCGGTGTTTCGGTCGGTCACCGCAGCAATCGTTACGGTGCGGTGAAGGACTATATGCAGGTGATCAACGACAACATCGCCGTCATCGTACAGATCGAGAGCCGCAAGGCGGTGGAGGCGATCGATGAAATCTGTGCCGTCGATGGCGTCGATTGTTTGTTCGTCGGCCCCTCGGATCTCGCCGCCGCGTACGGCCAACTCGGGAATGCCGCGCATCCGGAGGTCCAGGACGCGATGCAGAGGGTATTCGCCGCGGCCAAGGCGCACGGCAAACCGGCGGGTATCCTCGCCCCGGCGGAGGCGGACGCGCGGCGCTATCTGGAGATGGGCGTGACCTTCGTTGCGGTGGGCAGTGATCTTGGCCTCTTCCGCGGCGCTTCGCTGACCCTGTGCAACAAGTACAAATGATCTGCCGCCAAATACGGATGAATTAGTAGACGGGAGCCGCGGCAACCGACAAAGAAGCGAGGCTGTCCGGCCGCCAGAGAGAACGTAAAGGAGAAACGATGAGCAAAGTAGGCTTCGTAGGACTGGGGATCATGGGCACGCCGATGGCCGAACACCTGATCCAGGCCGGGCATGAGGTGTTTCTGTACAGTATCCCGAGCATTCCGGAGCGTCTCGTGCAGGCGGGCGGCAAAGCCTGCGCCTGTGGCAAAGAAGTGGCGCAACAGGCCGAAGTGATCATCACCATGGTCCCCGACACCCCGCATGTGGCCAGTGCCCTCTTCGACCCGAACGGGATTGCCGAAGGCCTCACCCCCGGCAAGATCGTCGTCGACATGAGCTCGATCTCGCCTATCGAGACCAAGGAGTTCGCCCAGAAGATCAATGCCTTGGGCTGCCAATACCTTGACGCTCCGGTCTCCGGGGGGGAAGTCGGCGCCAAGAACGCCACCCTGTCGATCATGGTCGGCGGCGGCGAAGCCACCTTTGAGAAGGTGAAGCCGCTCTTCGAACTCATGGGCAAGAACATCACCCTCGTCGGCGGCAACGGCGACGGGCAGACGGCCAAGGTCGCCAACCAGATCATCGTGGCGCTGACCATCGAAGCGGTGGGCGAAGCCTTGCTCTTCGCGTCCAAGGCCGGGGCCGACCCGGCCAAGGTCCGGGCGGCGCTGATGGGCGGTTTCGCGTCGTCGAAGATTCTCGAGGTGCACGGCGAACGCATGGTCAAGCGCACGTTCAACCCGGGCTTCCGCATCGAACTGCATCAGAAGGACTTGAACCTCGCGCTCTCGTCGGCGCGCAAGCTCGGGGTGTCGTTGCCCAATACGGCCACGTGTCAGGAGCTGTTCAACGCCTGTGCGGCCCACGGCGGTTCGGCCTGGGATCACTCGGCCATGGTCCGCGCCCTCGAAATCCTCGCTCACTTCGAGATCGGACAGAAGGCCTGAGACGAATAAGCCCGCCATGACGACGACCGCCGCCGTGAATCCACGCGAACTGCTGCAGAAGATGTTTGCCGCCGCCATCGAAGCGGCGCAGCCTGCTCATGGCGTTCCGCTTTACCTGCCGGAGCCGCCCAAAGGCCGCCTGGTCGTCATCGGTGCGGGCAAAGCGTCGGCAGCAATGGCTCAAGTCGTCGAGAAATACTGGCCGGAATCGTTGTCGGGAATCGTCGTCACGCGCTATGGCTACGCGGTTCCGTGTCAGCGTATTGAGATCGTTGAGGCGGCACATCCTGTTCCTGACGCCGCGGGCCTGGAAGCGGCTCGGCGCATCAAGCGTCTGGTTAGTGATTTGACGGCAGACGATACCGTCCTGTGTCTGATTTCGGGCGGCGGATCCGCTCTCCTGCCCTTGCCGCTCGATGGACTGACGCTCGAAGACAAGCAGGCTGTGAACCGCGAACTGCTCAAATCCGGCGCCAGCATCGGCGAGATGAATTGCGTACGGCGCCATCTATCTGCGATCAAGGGAGGCCGTCTGGCGGCGGCCTGCCATCCGGCACGTTTGGTGACGCTGTTGATATCCGATGTTCCGGGCGATAACCCTTGCGATATCGCCTCTGGGCCCACCGTCGGCGATCCGACAACCTGCGAGGATGCGCTCTCCATCGTTCGGCGCTACGGCATTGCCTTGCCGACCCATGTGCGCGAAGTCCTGGAAAGTGGCCGCGGAGAATCAGTCAAGCCGGATGATCCACGCCTGGCCGGCAGTGAGACACACCTTATCGCGACGCCGCAAATGGCATTGGAAGCCGCGGCCAGAGTGGCTCAGGCGGCCGGGGTGACGGCGCATATTCTCGGTGACAGCATTGAAGGTGAAGCGCGTGACGTCGGCAAAGTGATGGCCGGCTTCGTTCGCCAAGTAGCGACCCACCAGCAGCCCTTTACGCCGCCGTGCATTCTCCTTTCCGGGGGCGAAACCACGGTGACGGTGCGCGGCACGGGCCGGGGCGGGCGCAACGTCGAGTTTCTGCTCTCCCTCGGCGTGGCTCTCGATGGCCTGCCCGGTGTGCACGCCCTTGCTGGCGACACCGACGGCGTGGATGGCGTTGAGGAAATTGCCGGCGCTTATCTCGCGCCGGACTCGCTGTCGCGGGCCTGGGCCAAGAATATCCGGCCCAAGGATTCCCTTGCCAACAACGACGGACATGGCTTTTTCAGCGCTCTCGACGATTCCATTGTCACCGGGCCGACGCTAACCAACGTGAATGACTTCCGGGCGATTTTCATTGAACAGTCCCGTCGGGGAGTGCCATCGACTTGAGACGCAAAAAGGTAGCCGAAGACTAGGCGAACAAATAACTAAGTCGGAACGAACCGGCAGGTGCGGCGGTGATTCCGGCCATAAAAGCGCATTTTGTGTCCCGAGAATGCGCGAAGAATAAACGGGATTACTTTACAGAGAGGAGAAGCTCATGATGAAAAAGACAATCACGGCTCTGCTGGCGGGGCTCGTCCTGGCTGCGGGTGCGCAGGCGGCCTACCCCGACAAACCGGTGACGATTATCGTGCCGTTCCCGCCTGGTGGTTCAACAGATATGTTGGCGCGCATCATGACTCCGAAGATGTCCGAAAAGCTCGGGCAGCCGGTCGTCGTCGAAAACAAGCCGGGTGCGACCGGCGCAATCGGAGCCACACAGGTCAAGCGGGCGGCGCCGGATGGCTACACGGTCCTCTGCGCCTCCATCGGCATGTGGGCCGCGAACCCATTCCTGCAGAAAAATCTGGCTTACGACCCGGCCAAAGATTTCGATCTGCTGACCGTCGCCGTCAAGTCGCCCAACGTCCTGGTGACCAACCCGAATGTCCCAGCCAAGGACGTCAAGGAGTTGGTCGCTTATTTGAAGCAGAAACCGAACAAGGTCACCTTCCCGTCTTCGGGCGCCGGCTCTTCCGATCACCTATCAATCGCCTTGTTCTGGATGCTGACCGACACCACCGGCATTCACGTCCCGTACAAGGGCGGCGGCCCGGCCATCGCCGACTTGGTGGCCGGCCACGCGGAGGTATCTTTCCAAAACCTGAACAACGTCATCGGCCACATCAAGGCCGGCAAGTTGCGGGCGCTCGCAGTGACTAGCGAGAAGCGCGCCGCGCTTCTACCCGATGTACCGACCATGGTTGAGCTCGGCTACAAGGACATGGTGGTCACGTCCTGGCAAGCGCTCGGGGCGCCCAAGGGGCTGCCGGCAGACGTGAAGAATACCCTGCATGCCGCGATGATGGCCGCGCTCAAGGATCCAGAGACGGCCAAGAAGTTGACCGACCCGGGATTCGAGGTAACGGCGTCCACTCCGGAGGAGTTTGAGAAGTTCCTGCAATCCGAGTTGGCCAAGTGGAAGCACGTCATCGAAGTCGGCAAGATCACTTTGGATTGATCTTTCGATCGCTCGAGCGTTAGCCAGCCAAGAACAACAATACGGGAGAGGGGCATTGGCGGCGGAGAGGCATTACGAACTCTGACCGCCGCCGGCCGCTCATTTGAGAAGGCGAGTTGAGGACCGCAAATGAGTTCGTTGATCAAACACCCGAGGGATTTTTACGCCGGGTTGATGTACTCCGCCGTCGGCCTCGGTGCAATCATCATCGCCCGGGATTACAACATGGGCACCAGCGTGCGCATGGGCCCAGGCTACTTTCCCACGATGCTCGGCGGATTGCTCGTCCTCGTGGGCGCCATCTCGATGGTGCGCTCCTTTTTTAATAAAGGCGAAGGCATCCCAGCTTTCTCATGGAAGGAAATCGTGCTCGTGCTCGGCAGCGTCGTCCTGTTCGGCGTGCTTGTGCGGGGAGCGGGCCTTGTGCCTTCGTTGATCCTTCTGGTCATCGTTAGCGCGTGGGCGAGCGATCAGTTTCGCCTGAAAACGGCCCTGCTACTGGCCGTCCTGACCAGCGTCTTCAGCGCTTTGGTCTTCGTGAAGGGGCTGGGGCTACCGTTTGCCATCATCGGCCCCTGGTTCGGTATCTAGCGAAAGCGAATAAGAGAGCCCCATGGACATCTTGGCAAATCTGTCACTTGGCTTCAGCACGGCGTTTTCGCTAGCCAACCTCTTCTACTGTTTCGTCGGCGTTGTACTCGGCACGCTGATCGGTGTTTTGCCAGGGCTTGGACCTGTGGCTACGATCGCCATGCTGCTGCCGGTGACGTTCAGCTTTCAGCCGGTCACGGCATTGATCATGCTGGCCGGCATTTTCTACGGCGCCCAATACGGCGGCTCGACCACAGCCATCCTGGTGAACCTCCCGGGTGAAGCGTCCTCGGTGATCACCGCGCTGGACGGCCACGCGATGGCTAAACGCGGCGAAGCAGGGAAAGCGCTGGCGACAGCAGCGATCGGCTCGTTCATTGCCGGAACGATCGCCACGTTCCTGATCGCGCTCTTCGCGCCGCCGCTCGCCGAAATGGCGCTGAAGTTCGGCCCGGCGGAATACTTCTCGCTGCTCGTACTGGGGCTTGTCGTATCCATCGTGCTCGCGCACGGCTCGCTGCTTCACGCGCTCGGGATGATCTTTCTGGGGTTGCTGCTCGGCATCATCGGTACCGACGTGAACTCCGGCGCAGAACGCTTCACCTTCGGCGCTCCGTGGCTAGCCGATGGCGTCAACTTCGTCGTGCTGGCCATGGGCATGTACGGTCTTGGCGAAATCATCAACAATCTAGAGAAGAAGGACAAGCGCGACCTGATGCTCAAGTCCGTCTCTGGACTCCGCCTGTCGTGGGCCGAATTCAAGCATATTCTTCCGTCCGTGTTGCGCGGCACGACGGTCGGCTCGTTCCTCGGCATCCTGCCCGGAGGCGGCGCGGTACTTTCGTCCTTTGCCTCCTACGCGGTTGAGAAAAAGGTCGCAAAAAGCACCGTACCATTCGGCGAGGGTGCCATCGAAGGTGTCGCGGGGCCTGAATCTGCGAACAATGCCGGATCGCAGACCTCATTCATCCCGATGCTGACCCTCGGCATTCCGTCGAATCCGACCATGGCCATCATGATCGGCGCGATGATGATCCATAGCATCCAGCCAGGGCCGTCGGTTTTGTCGGAGCAACCGGCGCTGTTCTGGGGCCTGATCGCTTCGATGTGGATCGGCAACCTCTTCTTGATCGTACTGAACCTGCCTTTGATCGGGCTTTGGGTGAAACTGATCACCGCCCCCTACCATCTAATGTTCCCGGTGATCATCGTCTTCTGTGCCATCGGCGTCATCAGCATCAACAACACCGAGTGGGATGTCTTCATGATGGCGTTCTTCGGTTTGGCGGGTTATGTGTTCAGCAAGCTTGAATGCGAACCGGCGCCCATGCTGCTTGGATTCATCCTCGGTCCGATGATGGAAGAATACCTGCGGCGCGCGCTGTTGATGTCCTCGGGGGACTTCTCGGTGTTCTTTACTCGCCCGCTCAGCGCAACCTTGCTTGTCGTTGCGGCCGTCGCGATGGTCGTTGTGCTGATGCCGTCGATCAGCAAGAAACGCGAGGAAACGTTCAAGGAGTAAACGCATTCCATGTCCGCCGAATCTCAAGTCGGAAAGCCACTGCGCATCAAGGTTCACGATGCCGATAACGTAGCGATTGTCGTCAATTCCGGTGGCTTGGCCACAGGCACTGTTTTCGACGACGGACTGACCCTGCGCGAGCACGTTCCACAAGGGCACAAGGTGGCGCTTTCCGACTTGCCCGAAGGCGCGCCGATCGTACGCTACGGTGAAATCATCGGCTATGCGGTGAAACCAATTCCTCTGGGAAGTTGGGTCGAAGAGTCGCTCGTGCGTCTGCCCGAAGCCCCGGCGCTCGATAGCCTCCCGCTGGCGACCCGCGTGCCGCCGCCCTTACCACCGCTCGAAGGTTACACCTTCGAAGGGTACCGGAACCCCGATGGTTCGGTGGGCACGAAGAATCTGCTGGCGATCACCACCAGTGTGCAGTGCGTCGCGGGGGTCGTCGATTACGTCGTGAAACGGATCAAAGCCGAACTCCTGCCGAAGTATCCGAATGTGGACGGTGTGGTGGGCCTGAACCATATCTATGGATGCGGGGTGGCGATCAACGCGCCGGCGGCGATCATCCCCATACGAACCGTTCATAACCTGGCGCTCAATCCGAACTTCGGCAACGAGGTCATGGTGATCAGCCTAGGCTGCGAAAAGCTGACGCCCGACCGATTGCTCAAGGAAGGTGGCATACCGATCAAGGTCGCTTCCGACGACATCGTCTGCCTGCAGGACGAAAAGTTCATAGGTTTCATGTCGATGGTCGACGCGATCATGGCGCAAGCCGAGAAGCATCTTGAGAAACTCAACTTACGGCGTCGTGAAACGTGCCCGGCATCGGATCTCGTGGTCGGCGTTCAATGTGGCGGCAGCGATGCATTTTCGGGCGTAACCGCCAATCCCGCGGTGGGTCATGCCGCCGACCTACTGGTACGCGCAGGGGCTACCGTCATGTTCTCCGAAGTCACCGAAGTGCGCGATGCGATCCATTTGCTCACGCCGCGTGCAGCGGACGCGGAGGTCGGCCACGCCTTGCTGCGCGAGATGGCGTGGTACGACAACTACCTGGCCCTCGGACAAACTGACCGAGCAGCCAATCCGTCGCCCGGTAACAAGAAGGGCGGCTTGGCGAATGTCGTCGAGAAAGCGCTGGGGTCGATCGCGAAGTCAGGCAAGAGCGCGATTGCGGGTGTGCTGGGGCCGGGCGAGAAGGTGAACCGGAAGGGCCTCATCTTTGCGGCGACGCCGGCCAGTGATTTCGTCTGCGGCACCGAGCAGCTTGCTTCGGGAATGACCTTGCAGGTGTTCACGACTGGTCGCGGTACGCCCTATGGGCTTGAGGCCGCACCGGTCATCAAGGTGGCCACGCGTTCCGGCCTCGCCGCACGCTGGCATGACCTGATGGAAGTGGACGCCGGGCGGATCGCGACCGGTGAGGCGACGATCGAGGACGTCGGCCAGGAAATCTTCCAACTCATTCTCGATGTTGCGAGCGGGCGCAAGAAGACATGGTCCGACCGCTGGGGGCTGTACAACGACTTGGCCATTTTCAACCCGGCGCCGGTGACCTAAAGCGGTGCGACTGCAGCGGCTATAGTTCGGCAGGGAATGGGCCGGCAACGTTTCGGCATCTAGTCTCAGCTCGCGCGCGCAGGGAGAGCGCCAGACGCATTTTTCTCGCGCGGCGACCGGATTCCTCCCTGCACGATTTCGATTCCGTATTTGCGTGCGACCTGGTGGCAGAGCTCGCGCGCGGATATGACTTTCGGATTGCGTTCTTCCTTGCTCTGCGCCATCTCGAGATAGCGGAGGCCCCGAATCGCGAGGGGTTCGTTCCAACCCTTGCGATCGATGAGCGTGAAGATGGCCTTCGTCGCGTTGACCAGGAATTGCAGATTGGGAACGCGCTCGGCCGCCTCGATCAGCATCTGCACAGAGCCTTCGAGGTTGCCGCTGCGCGCCGCGAGCACGCCACGGTTGTTGAGCTCCACGATCTCGCGACTGACCTTGGCGAGCAATGTCTGCCCAGCCTCTTCCTTGCCCGTCTTGCTGAACACACCCCGGATCTGCGCGATCATGCCGCGGTCTTCGTTGTACTCGGCGGCGACTTTGCCCAGGATTTCCTGGGCCGTCGCCTCATCGCCGTTGGCAAGGCAGGCGTGCGCCAGGTCGACCGCGATCTTCTGTGAAAACTCGCCAGCGAGGCCGTCGTTACGCAGTTCGTTATGCAGTTCGAGCGCTTTCTCCAGCGACTGTTTTGCCTTCGCCGGCTCGCCTTCCTTGTCGGCGCAGAGACTATCCATGATCAGTGCCGCGAGCTCGCCCTGCCGACTGCCACGCCAGTCGCGTCGCAATTCCTGGGTGACACGGCGAGCTCCTTCGGTATGCCCATTGCCGAGCATGACGCGGCTCAGGTTCGTATAGTCGTCGATGACTCGCAGCGACGAGCCGCGGCGCCGTTCGAGCACCTTGCTGTAGGCCCGCTCCGCCGCGTCGAGGTCGTCGTTGCGCATCGCTACGTCGCCGATCATGCGTTGCCGGGCCGAGTTGTTCGGCGACCGTTCCGACGCCTTCAGCAAGGCTTCCTGCGCCTCAGGGAGCTTACCCATCTCCTCGCGCACGCTGGCGACGAAGTCGTAGGCCGCGAGGTATTGCGGGAACTCCTCGATCAATTCGGCGCCGATCGCCTCCGCCTCATCGAGATTGTCCATGCCGCGTAGCGCAACCGCCAGGCCCATACGGGCCCAGGGCACCATGGCGTTGTCCAGAACCTCCTGATACACCGCCTTCGCCTCGTCGTAACGGCCCAGAACGTTGAGGATTTCGCCTTTGAAGCGCAGCGTGTCGTAATGAAACAACTCTTCCTGCCCCTGCAGCGCTTCGCAGGCGGCGAGGGCATCGAGGTAGGCGCCGTTGTCCAGATGCTCGAACACCCGCGCGAAGAAGCGCTTCTTGTACAGCGCACGCGCCAGCCGGCTTTGCAGCTGATCAGCGGTAAAGGGCTTGATCAGGTAGTCATCGGGCGCCAATTCGGCGACCGAGACGACGTTCTGATAGGCGCGCTCGGCCGTAATCACCATGTATACAGTAGAAAGCGGGATTAGGTGCTTCTGTCGCAATTCCTCGAGGAGCTGCTGGCCATCACGGCCGTCTTCCAGATGGTAGTCGGCGAAAATGATGTCGAAGGGAAACCCCTTCACCTGCCGCAACACCTCCGCCGTGCTGCCCGCATTGTGAATGGCTGTGACACCGAGCGTCGAGAGAATGACGCGTAGGCTGTTGCGGGCGCTCGAATGGCGGTCGACGAGCAGGACGCGCATGCGCGTCAACTCCCTTCCCATCTTCTTGAGCACTTCCGTCGAGTTGAGTTGTTCAGCCACGGCCATGACAATCACCTTACGCGGTTGAATCGCGCCGAGCAAGCGGCGCTGGACGTTTCCCCAAACATCACTGCGGCCGGCCGATCTCCGTCGGTTGCCGGCACCCTACCGCGTTTCTCCACGTAGCGCGAGGACACCTTGCGCGAGGCCGTCGGGCGTCGCTTGCTTCGCTGGCATCGGCATGCCGACGGTGACGCCGACCGCGCGCATCGGACGCAAGCCGGTCAGGCGCCGTGGCCCGTTCTCCGCATGCCGGGAAAACACGCTGCCCCAGAGCCCGGAGACGGCGACCGGAATGACCGGGACCGGGGCGCCGTCGAGAATCTCGCTCAACCAAGGCTGGAAGTTCCGCAGATCGCCGTCAGCCGTGATGTCGCCTTCCGGAAATAAGGCGATCAGTTCGCCGGCATCGAGAGCACTCCGGATATCGGCGAGTGTCCGTGAATCCGGAAACCCGGCGGCATCGCGTGCGTTAAAGGGGATCGCCCGCCCGGCCTTGAGCAGGCTGTGCAGTAGCGGCATCGCGAAGAAGCGCTCATTGATCACGAAGCGGATGGGCCGCCGGCTGGCCGCGGCGATTACCAGCGAATCGACATAGCTCACGTGGTTGCAAACGAGGACGGCGGCCCCTTCCAGCGGGATGCGCTCGGTGTCTCGCTTCTCCAGGCGATAAACCGAATGCACGAGCATCCAGATGACGAAGCGCAACAGGAATTCCGGAACGAGGGTATAGATATAGACGGCGACGATCGCGTTAAACAGCGCGGCGATGCCAAACAGCGCCGGGATCGAAAGGCCATACAACAATAGCCCGGCCGCCACGAGCGCGCCGACGACCATGAATAGGGCATTGACGATATTGTTCGCGGCAATGATGCGCGCCCGGTGATTGAGGCTCGAGCGAATCTGCATCAGTGCATAGAGCGGAACGATGAAGAAGCCGCCGAAAAGGCCGATGGCGAAGAGGTCGGCAAGCACGTGCAACGTGCCGCCCGTGGCAAGGAGGGGCAGAATCCCCAAGGGAGCTCCCGACGAACCCGCTGGCGTGACGAAGGCGAGGTCGAGGCAGAACACGGTCAGACCGATCGAACCGAAGGGCACCAGACCGATCTCGACCTGCTTGGCCGATAGCCGTTCGCATAACAGCGACCCGGTGCCGATGCCGAGCGTGAATGTGCCGAGGAGCAAGGTAACACTGGATTCGGTGCCGCCGAGAACGTTCTTCGCGTACGCCGGGAACTGCGCAAGCAACAAGGCACCGAGCAACCAGAACCAGGAAATGCCGAGGATCGACAGGAAGACCGTGCGGTTCTCCCGCGCGAAGCCTATATTGCGCCACGTCTCCGTGATCGGGTTCGGATTGATCCGGAGTCCCGGTTCAGGCGCAGGCGCCGAAGGAATCCTCCGGCTGGTGGCATAACCTGCAAGGGCGGTGAGCAGGCAGCCGGCGCTGATCCACGCCTTGCCGCCCTCCATTCCCGCGAGCAAACCGCCCACAAGCGTACCGAGGAGAATGGCCACAAAAGTGCCGGCTTCCACGAGGGCGTTGCCGCCGACCAGTTCATCCTCTGCAAGATGCTGCGGAAGAATCGCGTACTTGACGGGCCCAAACAGCGTTGAGTGCAGGCCCAGCAGGAACAACGCCCCCAACAGAACGTTGAGGCTGTGGAGCCAGAAGCCCGTACCGGCAACGAGCACAATGCCGATTTCAAGCACTTTGACGGTTCTCGCCAGGCGTGCCCGGTCCACCTTGTCGGCAAGCTGTCCTGACGTGGCCGAGAAAAGGAAGAACGGGAGGATGAAAATACCCGCTGCAAGGTTGGCGAGCAGTTCGGGTTTCAGCGTTGTCCACTGAGCGGCCTGGAAGGTCAGCAACACCAGCAGCGCGTTCTTGAAGAGGTTGTCGTTGAAAGCGCCGAGAAACTGGGTTGCAAAGAAGGGGCCGAAGCGGCGGGCTTTAAGCAGCGAGAATTGCGAGCTCATGCGGGCTTCCGTGGTCGAATGGGTCTTCTTGTTTGCCTCAACGGCGGGAGAGCTGGTGTCCCGCGTATGGTAACAGCGCTGTAGCGGTAGCCAGAAGCCAACGGTTAAAAGTGAGTTGAACGTGCCACTCGAGCCCGCCCGCGGCATGTCGTCCGGTGCCCGAAGGCCGCTTTCCGGAGTCCGATTTGAGCGAAAACAAACGGTGAAACCTGTTATCTTTCAGCGAATTGCCTTAAAATCCGCATCCCTCCTGCGTTCCCAAGATCGTGATTCTCTCAATGCTGTATCCAGATCGTTTTGACGTCATTGTGGTCGGCGGCGGCCATGCCGGCACCGAGGCGGCTCTTGCCAGCGCGCGAATCGGCGCCAAGACCCTGCTCCTGACGCACAGTCTAGATACGTTGGGCACGATGAGTTGCAATCCGTCGATCGGCGGCATCGGCAAGGGTCACCTCGTCAAGGAAGTGGACGCGCTTGACGGCGCTATGGCGGCGGCTACCGATGAGGCGGGAATCCAGTTCCGCATCCTCAACTCAAGCAAGGGACCCGCCGTGCGCGCGACGCGTGCGCAGGCCGACCGCGTGCTTTACCGGCAAGCGATTCGCCGCCGGCTGGAGAATCAGCCGAACCTCACTTTGTTTGCGCAAGCCTGCGACGACTTGCTCGTCGAAGGCGACCGGGTCGTCGGTGCGGTGACCCAGCTCGGCGTCAGTTTTGCCGCAGACGCGGTCGTGCTTACCGCCGGCACCTTCCTCAACGGCTTGATCCACGTCGGCCTTGCCAATACCAAGGGCGGGCGCATGGGCGACATGCCCTCGGTATCTCTAGCGGCCCGCCTGCGTGAGCTCAAACTGCCCGTCGGTCGTTTGAAGACCGGCACGCCGCCGCGGCTGGACGGCAAGACGATCGATTTCTCGGTCATGGAGGAGCAGTATTCGGACGATCCTCTGCCGGTGTTCTCGTTCCTCGGCGATGCGAGTCAGCATCCCCGGCAATTGCCCTGCTGGATCACGAACACCAACGAGCGTACGCACGACATCATCCGGGCCAATCTCGATCGTTCGCCAATGTACACGGGCGTCATCGAAGGTGTGGGGCCGCGCTACTGCCCGTCGATCGAAGACAAGATCCACCGTTTTGCCTCCAAGACAAGCCATAACGTCTTCCTCGAGCCGGAAGGCCTGACGACGCACGAAATCTATCCGAACGGGATTTCGACCAGCCTGCCGTTCGACGTCCAGTTGGCCGTCGTGCGTTCGATGCGTGGGCTGGAAAACTGCCATATCCTGCGGCCGGGCTACGCGATCGAGTACGACTATTTCGATCCCACGGGCCTCAGGTCCTCGCTTGAAACCAAGGCCATCGGCGGCCTTTTCTTTGCCGGGCAGATCAACGGCACGACGGGCTACGAAGAAGCCGCCGCGCAGGGACTGCTCGCCGGCGCCAACGCCGCATTGCAGACGCAGGGTAAAGCCTCCTGGACGCCGCGTCGTGACGAAGCCTACCTCGGCGTACTCGTTGACGACCTGATCACGCGCGGTGTCTCCGAACCCTACCGCATGTTTACGAGCCGCGCCGAATTCCGTCTGTCGTTGCGCGAGGACAACGCCGACATGCGCCTGACAGAACAGGGGCGCGAACTGGGACTCGTCGGCGACGAGCGTTGGCAGGCTTTCTGCGAAAAGCGCGAGGCCATCGCCCGCGAACAGGAGCGTCTACGTTCGACGTGGGTGCATCCGACGCGGGTGAGCGCCGAAGAAGCCACGCGAGTGCTCGGTAAGCCGATGGAGCGCGAATATACCTTGTACGATTTCTTGCGCCGTCCCGACGTGAATTACGCCAACCTGATGACGCTGCGCGTCGGCGACGCCTCGGTTGACGCCGGAGTTGCGGACCCGGCGGTCATCGAGCAGGTCGAGATTCAGGCCAAGTACCAGGGGTACATCGATCGCCAAGCCGAGGAAGTGGCGAAGAGTCTGGAGAACGAGGAAACCGAGCTGCCGGAAACGATCGACTACAGCCGAATCAGCGGCCTTTCGGCCGAAATCCGCCAGAAGCTTACCCGCCATCGCCCGCAGACGATTGGCCAGGCATCGCGCATCCAAGGCATGACGCCGGCAGCGATTTCGATCCTGCTCGTCCATTTGAAACGCGCCGGCCTCGAAGCCGCGCGGCGGAGCGCATGAGCACCTCCGCCCGGCTTGCGCAGGGACTGGCCGAACTCGGTATCGAGTTGCCGGTAGCGGCGCAGGAAAAGCTGCTTGCCTATCTCGCGCTGCTCAACAAATGGAATGCGACATATAGCCTGACGGCGCTACGCGATCAGGAAAAAGGCGTCAGCCACCACTTGCTCGACTCCTTGGCGGTGCTGCCCTACGTTCCAGCCGGATCGCTGCTCGACGTCGGCAGTGGCGGCGGCATGCCGGGAATCCCGTTCGCTATTGCCCGGCCGGATCTGACGGTTACGCTGCTCGACAGCAATTCAAAGAAAGCGGCTTTCCTGCGCCAAGCGATCATTGAGCTGGCACTTCCGAACGCTGCCGTTCACTGCGGGCGGGTCGAACAGTATCATCCGTCGGTTGGCTTTACGGCGATCACGTCGCGGGCCTTTTCGGAACTGGCGAATTTCGTTGCCCTGTCCCGACACCTGCTCGCTGAAGGCGGGTGCTGGCTAGCGATGAAAGGCGCCTTGCCGAGCGCTGAAATCGCGCAATTGCCCGCTGACGTACGGGTTGAAGCGGCGCATGCGTTATCCGTGCCGGGAGTTGACGCCGAGCGTCACGTGATTGTCTTGCGGCCGGACGATGCGGACGCCGAGTGCAAAAAACCGGATGAGAGCACCAGGGAGAATTGAGTTGGCAAGAATACTGGCGGTAACGAACCAGAAGGGCGGCGTCGGCAAGACGACCACGGCGGTCAACCTTTCCGCCTGCCTCTCGGCTCTCGGTCAGCGCGTGCTGATGATCGATCTCGATCCGCAAGGGAATGCGACGACTGGCTGTGGCGTCATCAAACGCGAGGCGTTGCCCACGGTGTATCAGATACTAATCGGCCGTTCGACGCTGGCCGATGCGCGCATCAAGACGGAATTCGGTTTCGACATCCTGCCGGCGAATCGCGAGCTCGCGGGGGCCGAAGTCGAATTGATCGAAATCAACGGGCGCGAGTACCGGCTGCGTGCGGCCCTGGAACCGGCGTTGGGCGACTACGATTTCGTGCTCATGGACTGTCCGCCGGCGCTCAATATGTTGACGGTCAATGGATTAGCGGCCGCCCACGCGGTGATGATTCCGATGCAGTGCGAGTACTACGCGCTCGAGGGACTGACCGACCTGGTTGCCACGCTGAAGAAGGTGCGTGCCAATCTGAATTCCCGGCTCGAAATCGAAGGATTGCTGCGCACTTTGTTCGATCCGCGTTCGACGCTCACGCAACAGGTTTCGGGCGAACTCGTCGATCATTTCGGCGACAAGGTCTACCGTACGATCATCCCGCGCAACGTCCGTCTCGCGGAGGCGCCTTCGTACGGAAAGCCGGTGATCGCGTTCGACCGGCTGTCGAAGGGGGCACAAGCGTATATGGCCCTGGCACAGGAAATCCTCGACCGGCGGGACGCCCTCGCGAATGCAGCCGAGGCACAAGGAGCACAAGCATGAAACTCAAGGGACTCGGCCGCGGCCTCGACGCGCTGCTTGCCGGCAACGAAACGCAGATCCGGGAGCAGCAGCGCGCCTTGCCCGTTGGTAGCTTGCAGCCGGGGAAATACCAGCCGCGGACGCGCATGGACAGCGCCTCACTTGAGGAATTGGCGGCCTCGATCCGTGCCCAGGGACTGATGCAACCGATCCTGGTCCGACCGCTCGGCAACGGCGAGGAGAGGTATGAAATCGTCGCCGGTGAGCGGCGTTGGCGCGCAGCGCAGATCGCCGGCCTCTCCGAAGTCGCTACGCTGATCCGTGAAATTCCGGACGAGTCGGCACTGGCGATGGCGCTGATCGAGAACATCCAGCGCGAGAACCTGAACCCGCTCGAAGAGGCGCAGGGTCTGCAACGGCTGATCGATGAATTCTCGATGACACACCAACAGGCGGCCGATGCCGTGGGGCGTTCGCGTCCGGCGGCGTCGAATTTGCTGCGTCTGTTACAACTTGCTGCGCCGGTTCAGGAACTTTTAATGAGCGGCGCGATCGATATGGGCCACGCCAGGGCGCTGCTCCCTTTATCGGGAGCTTTGCAGGTGCAGTTGGCTCAGCGCGTGGTGCAGAAAGGGCTCTCCGTCCGTGAAACGGAACGGCTCGCCCAGAATGCATTGAAGCCGGCAAAGGAAGTAGAAGCCAGGAAGCCCGACCGGGATGTCCTGCGCTTACAAGAAGAGCTTTCGGATCTGCTCGGAGCCCAGGTTGAAATCCGGACCAACAAGAAGGGCGCTGGCAAGATTCAGATCGACTTTGGTAATCTCGACCAACTGGAAGGCATTTTGCAACGCCTGCGTTAAGCTCGCCGGTGGGGCGGAAGCCTTGAGCAGCTTAGTGGAGCAGGAGCGGACGGAACGACGGTAACATTAAAAAGATAGTATAGTATTCGGCGCTGGCGGCGGCACCGAACCTTGCGTGGAATAGCTGAGTGGCTGAGTGCCGACGACGGTACATAAAATGTTTCGGGCGATTCTTTTGCAGGTCATCGTAACGCTGATCGTCGTCGCTGTGGCGGGTCTGGTGGTAGGAATTCGGGGGGCTGTGTCCGCCTTTTTGGGTGGGGCGGCCTGCATTATCCCCAACGCGTTGTTCGCATTACGTCTGCGTGCGGTAGCTAACCGTCGCGGCGCGTCTTATCCATTGAATTTTTTCGTCGGTGAGCTGGCCAAGGTCCTCCTCACGATTGCGTTTTTGTTTCTGGCTGCGCGAATTTATGCCGATTTGCATTGGCCTTCGATGCTGATCGGCTTGGGGCTTGCGTTGCAAGCGATGTTTCTGGCTTTCTGGAAAACGAAATAACTATGTCGACGGGTCATGAAGCGGCTGAGCAAGCTCCGAATGCCGGCGCGTATGTGCTGCACCATCTGGGCAACCTGAATTCCGCCGGGCATCCGCAAACCGCGATTGTCGATTTCTCGATCATCAACTTCGACACGCTTTTTTTCGCGATCCTGCTCGGATCCGCCGGCATCTTTTTGCTCTGGCGGGTGGCGCGCGTGGCGACAGCGGGTGTTCCGGGCCGGGCGCAGGCCGCGCTCGAAATCCTGATCGAGATGGTCGGTAATCAGGCCAAAGGGATTGTTCATAACGAACAATCGCGGCGTTTCGTGGCGCCGCTCGCGTTGACTGTGTTCGTCTGGGTGTTCTTGATGAACTCGATGGACTTCCTGCCCGTCGATCTGCTGCCTGCTCTATGGCAAAAAATATCAGGGAATCCGCACGCCTATCTGCGTGTGGTGCCAACGGCCGATTTGAATGGAACACTGGGACTCTCCGTTGGCGTGCTGCTCCTTTGTTTCTTCTACAACATCAAGGTCAAGGGCTTGGGCGGGTGGGTGCACGAACTCTTTACGGCGCCTTTCGGCAACCATCCGCTGCTTTACATCCCCAATCTGGCAATTCAGATCATCGAGTTCATGGCCAAAACCGTCTCGCACGGCATGCGGCTGTGGGGAAACATGTACGCCGGAGAGTTGCTCTTCCTGCTCATCGCGCTGATGGGCATGGCCTTCCCGTCGCTGCCGATTTTCGGAGGCTCACTGCTCTGGCTGGGACACTTGATCACAGGGACGCTGTGGGCGCTGTTTCACATTTTTATCGTCGTGCTGCAGGCATTCATCTTCATGATGCTTACGCTCGTGTATATCGGTCAGGCACACGAAAGCCACTGATCACGCTGTTGGGGAAGCCGTTTTTTCATCATTTCGCTGGTAAATCAATCTGAAGGAGTAGTCATGGAACAAGTTTTCGGGAATGTCGCCCTGGCCTGCGGTCTGATCATCAGTCTCGGTGCCATCGGAGCCTGTATCGGCATCAGCCTGATGGGTGGGAAGTACCTTGAAGCCTCCGCCCGTCAACCCGAATTGATGAACGAACTGCAGGTGAAGATGTTCATTCTCGCCGGCCTGATCGACGCGGCGTTCATCATCGGGACGGGTATCGCCGTCTGGTTCGCCATCTCGACCTTCCTCAAGTAACGCGCACTCGGGGTACGTGCCATCCATTCAATGGAAAGGTATCTAACGTGTATCTGAACGCTACGCTATTTGCACAGCTCGCGGTCTTCCTCATTCTTGCGCTGTTCACTATGAAGTACGTCTGGCCGCCCATCGTAAAGGCGCTTGACGAGCGTGCGGCGAAGATCGCGGAAGGTTTGGCGGCGGCGGAACGCGGCCGGCAAAGCCTGGATCTTGCGGCCAAACGCTCGGCCGAGGCCGTGCGTGAAGGCAAGGAGAAGGCGGCGGATGTCATCGCGCAAGCCGAAAAACGCGCGGAGCAGATCATCGAGCAGGCCAAGGATCAGGCCCGGGTCGAAGCAGATCGCATCATTGCTGCGGCCAAGGGCGAAATCGAGCAGGAAGCCATGCGTGCCAAGGAGGACCTGCGTGAACGGGTCGCCGAACTGGCGGTTTCCGGTGCCGAGAAGATCTTGCGGCGCGAGATCGACGCCAAGGCGCATGCCGAGATGTTGAGCTCGATCGGGCGAGATCTGTAATCCCATGGCCGAATTCGTCACTATCGCGCGCCCCTACGCTCAGGCTGTGTACCGCTTGGCGCGGGAAGCCAAGACGCAAGATCTCTGGCTCGAACGGTTGAAACGCCTCAGCGTCATCGTGCAGGACCCGGAGATGGCCGGCGTCATCGGTAACCCCAAATTCTCCGCCAAGCAGATCGCCGACGTCGTCTTGTCCTTATCCGAGGAGCCGGGAGACCGGGAGCTGGCCTCGTTTCTCGGCGTTCTGGCTGAAAACGAGAGGCTGGCGGTACTGCCGCAGATCGAGGAGCTTTTCGCGCAACTTAAAAGCGAAGACGAGCAGATCAAGGAAGCCGTGGTCAGCACACCGTATCCGCTTGACGAAGCCCAGCTCAAGAATCTGATGACCCAGCTCGAGCCATACTTCGGCAGCAAACTCCAACCACGCGTCGAACTGGACGAGACGCTGATCGGTGGCGTGAAGATCACCGTCGGCGACCAAGTACTGGATGCCTCCGTCCGCGGCAAACTCGAAGCGATGGCCGTAGCGCTCAAGAATTAGGAGAATTTTGAATGCAATTGAATCCTTCCGAGATCAGCGAGCTGATCAAGAGCAAGATTCAGAATCTGGATACCGGGGCTGAAACGCGGACGCAGGGAACCGTCGTATCGGTGACCGACGGCATCTGCCGTGTGCATGGGCTAGCCGACGTGATGCAGGGCGAAATGCTTGAATTCCCCGGCGGTTCGTATGGCATGGCACTCAACCTGGAGCGCGACTCCGTCGGAGCGGTCGTGCTTGGCGAGTATGAGCACATCACCGAGGGCGACACGGTTAAAACGACCGGCCGCATTCTCGAAGTCCCGGTTGGTCCCGAGCTGCTCGGCCGGGTCGTGAATTCGCTGGGTCAGCCGATTGACGGCAAAGGCCCGGTGAACGCCAAGCTGACGGACAAGATCGAAAAGGTCGCGCCCGGCGTCATCTGGCGCAAGTCGGTATCGCAGCCGGTACAGACGGGTCTGAAGTCGATCGACTCGATGGTCCCGATCGGCCGCGGCCAGCGTGAGTTGATCATCGGTGACCGGCAGACCGGCAAGACGGCCGTTGCCGTCGACACCATCATCAACCAAAAGGGTAAGGACCTCATTTGTATCTACGTCGCGGTCGGGCAGAAAGCATCGACGGTGGCGAACGTCGTGCGCCGGCTTGAAGAGCATGGCGCGATGCACTACACCATCGTCGTGGCGGCGACGGCGTCCGAATCGGCGGCCCTGCAGTTCATCGCGCCGTATGCGGGCTGCACGATGGGCGAGTATTTCCGCGACCGCGGCCAAGATGCGCTGATCATTTACGACGATCTGACCAAACAGGCATGGGCGTACCGTCAGGTTTCGCTGTTGCTGCGGCGCCCGCCGGGGCGTGAAGCGTATCCGGGCGACGTCTTCTACCTGCACTCCCGCCTTCTCGAACGCGCGGCGCGGGTCAACGAGGAATACGTCGAGAAATTCACCAACGGCGCAGTCAAAGGCAAGACGGGGTCGCTGACCGCGTTGCCCGTGATCGAAACGCAGGCCGGCGACGTTTCCGCCTTCGTTCCGACGAACGTCATCTCGATTACCGACGGCCAGATCTTCCTCGACACGGACCTCTTCAATGCCGGTGTCCGTCCGGCCATCGACGCCGGTATTTCGGTGTCGCGGGTGGGCGGCGCGGCGCAGACCAAGGTGATCAAGAAGCTCGGCGGCGGCGTACGTCTCGCCCTGGCGCAGTATCGCGAGCTGGCAGCATTCGCGCAGTTCGCTTCCGACCTCGACGAAGCGACACGCAAGCAGCTCGACCGTGGCCGCCTAGTCACCGAGTTGATGAAGCAGCCACAGTATTCGCCGATGGCCGTCGCCGAAATGGCGATCACCCTGCATGCGGTGAACAAGGGCTTTTTCGACGACGTGGACGTCAAGAAAGCTTTGGCTGTTGAAAGCCAGATGCAAAGCTACATCAAGCAGAAGCACCCGGCCGTCGTCGAGAAGATCGAGACGACGAAAGAACTTGATGCTGATGCTGAGCAGGCGCTCACCAAGGCCATCGAGGAGTTCAAGGCCACGTTGGCCTGAGCGACCAGGGAGACGCCATGGCGAGCGGCAAGGAAATACGCAACAAGATCAAGAGCGTCGAAAGCACGCGCAAGATCACCAAGGCAATGGAAATGGTGGCTGCGTCCAAGATGCGCAAGGCGCAGGACCGCATGCGGGCGGCGCGCCCGTACGGCGAAAAGATCCGCCGTGTTGCCGGCAACCTGTCGCATGCGCTGACCGACTATAGCCACCCGTTTCTTACCAAACGCGACGAGGTAAAAGCCGTCGGCCTGATCGTAGTGACGTCGGACAAGGGGCTGTGCGGTGGTCTCAACACCAACGTGCTGCGGCTGGCGCTGACCCGCATGAAGGAGTGGGATGCCGAGGGCAAGAAGCTGCAGGTGACAGCCATCGGTAACAAAGGCCTCGGATTCATGCTACGCGCCGGCGCGACGCTGGTTTCGCAAGTCGTTGCACTCGGTGACACGCCGCGGCTCGAGAAACTGATTGGCCCGGCGAAAGTGCAGTTCGACGCCTATATCAACGGCGAGATCGATGTCCTGTACATCGCCTACACGCGCTTCATCAACACCATGAAGCAGGAGCCGGTGGTCGAGCAGCTGCTGCCGTTGTCCGGCGATTTGATTGGCGGTGGCGCGCATGGTTGGGATTACATCTACGAGCCCGACGCGAAGGTCGTGATCGACGATCTGCTCGTGCGCTACGTCGAAGCCGTGCTGTACCAGGCCGTCGCGGAAAATATGGCCTCCGAGCAAAGCGCGCGGATGGTGGCGATGAAGTCGGCGTCGGATAACGCCAAGAACGTGATCGGCGAACTCAGGCTGATGTACAACAAGGCGCGTCAAGCGGCGATTACCAAGGAACTCTCGGAAATCGTCGGCGGCGCAGCGGCCGTTTGATCGAGCGAACGCAGTTTATTGATTGGGGATATGACGATGAGTCAAGGAAACATTGTTCAGTGTATCGGCGCTGTGGTGGACATCCAGTTCCCGCGCGAGGGGATACCGAAGGTCTATGACGCGCTCGTGCTCGACAAATCCGAGGAACACCCCGGCTGTGAGGCGGACCTTGTATTTGAAGTGCAGCAACAGCTCGGCGACGGCGTGGTGCGTACGATCGCCATGGGTTCCTCTGACGGCCTGCGCCGCGGCATGAAGGTTAACAACACCGGTGGCTCGATCTCGGTGCCGGTCGGTGATGCGACGATCGGGCGCATCATGAACGTCCTTGGCCGTCCCATCGACGAGGCGGGGCCGATCGCGACCGAAGAGCGCCGTGCGATCCATCAACCGGCGCCGAAGTTCGACGAATTGTCGCCGTCGGTCGATCTTCTCGAAACCGGCATCAAGGTGATCGACCTCGTCTGTCCATTCGCCAAGGGCGGCAAGGTCGGCCTGTTCGGCGGAGCCGGCGTCGGCAAGACCGTCAACATGATGGAACTGATCAACAATATCGCCAAGCAGCACTCGGGTCTGTCGGTATTCGCAGGCGTCGGCGAGCGGACCCGCGAAGGCAACGACTTCTACCACGAAATGAAGGACTCCAACGTCCTTGACAAGGTGGCGATGGTCTTCGGCCAGATGAACGAACCGCCAGGTAACCGTCTGCGCGTGGCGCTGACCGGTCTTACCATGGCCGAGCGTTTCCGCGACGATGGCCGCGACATCCTGTTCTTCGTCGACAACATCTATCGCTACACGCTCGCGGGAACCGAAGTTTCTGCGCTGCTCGGCCGGATGCCGTCGGCGGTGGGCTACCAACCCACGCTGGCGGAAGAAATGGGGCGGTTGCAGGAACGGATTACGTCCACCAACGTCGGCTCGATCACCTCGATCCAGGCGGTTTACGTCCCGGCCGACGACTTGACGGACCCCTCGCCGGCCACGACCTTCCTGCACCTTGATTCGACGGTCGTGCTCTCCCGCGACATTGCGGCTCTCGGTATCTACCCGGCCGTCGACCCGCTCGATTCCACTTCACGCCAGCTTGATCCGCAGGTCGTCGGGGAAGAGCATTACAAAGTGGCGCGTGCGGTGCAGATGACCTTGCAGCGTTACAAGGAACTGCGCGACATCATCGCCATTCTCGGGATGGACGAGCTCTCGCCCGAGGACAAGCTCAGTGTTTACCGGGCGCGCAAGATCCAGCGCTTCCTGTCGCAGCCGTTCCATGTGGCGGAAGTATTCACCAACTCGCCGGGCAAATATGTGCCGCTCAAGGATACGATCAAGGGCTTCAAGATGATCGTGGAGGGTGAGTGCGACAACATCCCCGAGCAGGCCTTCTACATGGTCGGCACGATCGAGGAAGTTTTCGAAAAAGCGAAGACGCTCTAAACCGGACGGCGCGGCCTGCGTCCTCCGGATGCAGCCGCCGCGCGGGGAAGAAAACCTATGCCACTCAGAGTACATGTCGATGTCGTCAGTGCCGAGGAACTCATTTTCTCGGGGCAGACGGACTTTGCGGTGTTTCCTGGCGAGGCCGGCGAACTGGGCATCTATCCGCGTCACGCGCCGCTGCTGACGCGCATCAAGCCCGGTACCGTGCGCCTGAAAGTGCCGGATCGCGACGAATACGAGCTTGTTTATGTTTCGGGCGGGATACTCGAAGTCCAGCCGGCGATGATCACCGTTCTCGCCGACACGGCGATCCGGGCGCATGACCTCGATGAAGCGAAGTCGATCGAAGCCAAGCAACGTGCCGAGGAAGCCTTGCGCAACCGTTCGTCCGACGTCAACTACGCGGCGGCCGAATCTGAGCTCGCACAGGCCATTGCTCAGCTGCAGACGATCAAGCGTATCCGCAAGCCCAACCGCTGAACGCCTCAAGCAGCAGGTAGCCGACTAAAGGGCAGGTTTCGACCTGCCCTTTGTTTTCATGGCGATCGCCGTGTTTCCGGCTCCCGGAACAAGCCGGATCCACGGATTACCTTGGCGTTACGGCGATTCCTTTCGGGGGCATCAGTTCCCACGCTTGGGCCAAGGAGTCTGCCGACCTACAACGTAATGCGGGCATGTGCTCGCGGCGTCTACCCGGCGTCAGTGTTCCAGTTGAGCGATGCGCTGTTCAAGCTTTGCCAACGTGTCGCGTACGCCGGCTACGTCACAGCAGAACCCGGCGATTTCGGAACGCCCGGCGACCGCTCGCTTCTCGTGGGTGAGATACTCGGCGACATTCATAGCCAAGTTTGTTGCCTGCTCCTGTTGCAACGAAAGGAAGCGCCGGCCGACTTGGGTAAGGCGCCGTGCCGGAATGTCGCCGACAACACGCGAAAGCTCGGCTTCGACATCCCAACGCAAATGACGGAAAACGAATCCGATCGTTTCTGCCAAATCCGCTGGTCCGCTGATACGCGCCGATGCGAGAACCGACGGCCGATCCGTGAGGCCACGCAATAAGGCGTCCGGAGGAAGGTTGATTTCGACATCCGGCTGGGCGTCGGCGGCGGCACGTTTGAAAAGGCCGGCCTCGGTGATCTCCAATGGCCACGAGAACGGACCCACTTCGAACTTCACTGTTCGCCCAACGAACCCCCGCAAGCGCTCGCTTGCCCAGTCTTCTTCACCTAGCAGGTGGTTGAGCGCCCGAAGCGCGGCTGCCGTCAGCATCCTCGGCTCCTAGGGCAGCCGTTCAGTTAACTTGCTGAATTCCCGCGACTGTCCAGCCGCGGCTGCCATCCACCGGCTTGGCCAGGTGCCAAACCTCATCGAACGGCGCCGCCGCGGCACCTTCCATCTCGCGGATCATGCCGCCAAAACGGACGCTGGCAATGTGCCGGTCGCCTTCCGTGACCACTTCGAGCAGTTCCGCATCAAGCGTGACGACGTCGGTTTTTTGTTCCGCCTGACCCCGTTCATCCATTTGCATCTTGATCTCGGCGAAAAGCTCTGGGCTCACGAATTCGCGGATATCGGCAAGATTGCGTGCGTCGTTGGCCGCTTGCAGGCGGATGAAGTTGAGTTTTGCCACTCGCAGAAAGGCCTCACGGTCGAAGCCAGCGGGAACGTTGCCGCCAGTCGGAGCGGTGGAGTTGGTGCTCGCTGCAGAGACGGGCTCCATCGCTGCATACTGCGTTGGCTGATTTGGGTAAGTCGCGGGGCGTGCATTTCCATTTTGCGGCCGAGTCAGCAATCGCAAAAGGAACATGCCGCCCATGACGAGCAGGACAATCATCAGAAAGTCGCCCATCGCGGGGGCCAACCCGAAATGCGAAAGCAGAGCGCCGAGCCCGAGACCCGCGGCCAGGCCAGCCAACGGTCCCATCCAACTCCGCCTCGGCGTACCGACCGGCGTTCCGGGTTGTTGGGGTGTGGCGGGCGCGGGAGCTGCCTGTGTGGGACTCAAGGGCCGCGGCGCTACGGCTTGGCGTTGCATGCCGAACGACCGGCCGCCACCGAGGCGAGCCGCTTCGGCGTCGCCGACGCTCAGGCCAAGCGCCAGAACCGAGAGAAAAACCGCCATGAAAATGCTTTTCATCTGTTTCCTCGTCAGAATTTGAAACCGCGATGCAGGGCAACGACGCCCAACGTCAGGTTGAAATAGTCCACTTTTTCGAGCCCGGCCTGCTCCATCATCGCCTTTAGCGTTTCCTGGTCTGGATGGACACGGATGGACTCGGCGAGATAGCGATAGCTCGCTTCGTCTTTCGTTATCGCTTCTCCAATGCGCGGAATGATCTTGAACGAATAGAAGTCGTAGATCGGTGAGAGCGGCTTCCAGACATGCGAGAACTCAAGAACGAGCAGCCGTCCGCCAGGGCGCAGCACGCGGTGCATTTCGGCAAGCGCGACATCCTTGTGCGTCATGTTGCGCAATCCGAAGGCAACCGTCACGCAATCGAAGTAATCGTCGGGGAAAGGCAGCTTCTCGGCGTCACACTGCGCGACGGGAATCAGAAAGCCCTTATCGCACAGCCGGTCCCGACCGTTGGTCAGCATGGCGTTGTTGATGTCGGTCAGCCAAACTTGGCCAGTCTTGCCCACCCGCCGCGCGAAGGCCAACGATAAATCGCCGGTGCCCCCGGCTACGTCGAGCACGCGCGATCCTTCGCGTACTCCGCTCTGGCCGATCGTGAACGACTTCCAGAGACGATGCAGCCCGCCCGACATGAGGTCGTTCATGATGTCGTAGCGTTGGGCCACGGAATCGAAAACACGGGCGACGCGCTGAGCCTTCTCAGCCTCCGATACTTGCTCGTAGCCGAAATGCGTGGTCGGTTGAGGTTCCATAGTGATCACCAAATGGGGGCGACACCCCCGAGTTTCAACCGCGCTTCAATTCTTGCGCGGGCCGCAGGAAGGCGCGGGTTTGGGCGGAGGAGGCGGGCACTCGGCCGGATCACGGCTTCCACCTTCTTCTTGCAGCCTGTCGAGATAAGCCTGCCATAGCTCGTCGCGGTGCTCGCACAGTCCGTGCAGAATGTCCCATGAGTAGAGACCGCTATCGTGCCCGTCGGAGAAAATCGGCCGGATAGCGTAGTTCCCTACCGGCTCGATGCTCAAGATGGTCACATCGCGCTTGCCGACTTGGAGCGTTTCTTGCCCCGGGCCGTGGCCCCGGGCTTCCGCGGACGGAGTAAAAACGCGCAGAAACTCGTAGGTGAGTTCGTAACGTTCGCCGTTCTCGAAAGCGAGTTCGAGAACGCGCGACTTCTGATGTTGCTTGATTTCAGTCGGAATCGGCGTGTCGGGGTGCAGTCCTGCCATGGCTACCTTAGTGATGAGCGCTACCAGCGAACGCGTATCATAGCGCAACCCCGTCCGCCGGACCGACCCTCTGTCCCAGGCGAGATATGGCCAGAGGTAGCGCGACCCGTGTGAGGTACGCGTTGACATGAAGCATGGATGCTATCGAGAGGCTCATCGCGGGACCCTCCCTCTTTCAGATCTCAATCTCGCGCAAGTTGTCATCGTTCTGTAACCTTACGTTCATAAGCTACGCCGGCGAACCGAATGAAGGACTGCGAAATGCCCGCGAACATCCTTGTCGTCGAAGACGAGCCCTCGATCCAGGAGCTGATCGCCGCGAGCTTGCACCATGCCGGCCACCGGGTGTTGCGAGCCGACAGCGCGGAAGAGGCCGCCCACCTCGTAAACCAGACGCTCCCCGATGTGATCCTGCTTGACTGGATGCTTCCCGGGATAAGCGGCGTGCAATATGCGCGGCGGTTGCGGGCCGAAGAACGAACGCGCGACCTGCCGGTCATTTTGCTCACTGCCCGTGGGGAAGAGCATGACAAGGTGGCCGGGCTCGAAGCCGGAGCCGACGATTACTTGACCAAGCCGTTTTCTCCCAAGGAACTGCTGGCACGGATAAAGGCCGTGCTGCGCCGCCGGGCGCCGCAGATGACCGAAGACTGCGTCGACGTCGACGGCCTGCGCGTCGATCCCATAACGCATCGAGTCTACGGCAACGGACGTCCGCTCGATCTCGGTCCGACCGAATTCCGCCTTCTTCACTTCTTCATGACGCACCCGGAACGTGTCCATAGCCGAGCCATGCTGCTCGACCAGGTTTGGGGCGACCACATTTTTGTCGAGGAACGGACCGTGGATGTGCACATCCGGCGTTTGCGGGCTTCGCTCGAACCCACTGGCCATGACCGGCTGATCCAGACCGTACGTGGCAGCGGCTACCGTTTTTCGACGCAGCCTGAATGAGAAAGAAAGACGCGATCGGGTGCAGCCAATGAGTGCTCTCTGGAGCCGTACGTTATGGCTGCTGGTCGCGATTGCCTGCTTCGTTTTCCTGCCGGTGCTCATCATTTCCGGGGTGGCATGGGCGCTCGTTGCCGTGTTGATTTGCGTGTTGGCGATGCTTGCCTGGCACCTCACGCTGCTCAGTCAGCTGATGAAGTGGCTCGAAGGGCCTCTCGACGCCCGGTTACCGCGTGGTCGCGGCGTATGGGAAATCGCCTTTGCCGGATTGCACCGGCGCGTTCGTATCCGCCTCGGCCAGCACCGGGCGCTTTCCGATACGCTCGAGCGCTTCATGCGCGTCTTTCAGGCATTGCCGGACGGCGTTATCGCGTTCGACAGGCACCGGCACATCGACTGGATCAACGAACGTGCTGAAGCGCATTTTGCGCTGTCGGCGAAGACCGACCGCGGACAGGCGCTCACGAATCTGATCCGCCATCCCGATTTTGTGAGCTATCTCGAAGCCGGAAACTACGACGAACCCCTCATCTATCGAGGCGGCCGTGTCGAAGGGCTCACGCTTTTGCTGCAGGTGATTCCGTACGGCGACGAACAAAGCCTGCTGGTATCTCGCGATATCAGCCAGATCGAACGGACCGAGCGGATGCGCCGGGATTTCATCGCCAACGTGTCGCACGAACTCAAAACACCGTTGACGGTGGTCGCCGGCTTTTCGGAAATGCTGACCGAAGGATACGAAGACTACGATGACGCCGAGATTAAGCACTATCTCGGGCTCATCTATGAGCAGACTGCTCGCATGCAGCGCTTGATCCAGGACCTGCTCACGCTGTCGGCGCTTGAATCGGGAGCGCCGACACCAATCGAGGAACGCGTCGAACTCGAACCGATGTTGCGCAGCATTCTCGCCGACGCACAGGCCCTGTCTGCCGGAACTCACGAGATTGTCCTCGACATGGCGACACCATCGATCCTGTCCGGTTGTGCGAACGAACTGCGCAGCGCTTTTGCCAACCTGGCGGGCAACGCGGTTCGCTATACCCCGCCTGGCGGTCGGATCGAGATAGCGTGGCGGGCAGACGAAACGGGCGGAGCGTTTTCAGTCGCCGACACCGGTATCGGCATCGCGGCCGAGCATTTGCCGCGGCTGACCGAACGCTTCTACCGCGTTGATCGAAGCCGCTCACGCGAAACAGGAGGGACCGGCCTCGGTCTGGCGATCGTCAAGCACGTCCTGACGCGTCACCACGCAACACTGGAAATCGAGAGCGAGCCGGGCAAGGGAAGCCGGTTTACGGCGCGCTTTCCCGCCGACCGGTTGCTCGAACCCGCCCATCCGTTGCGCCAAGCACTTCCGTCAGCGATTTGACCGCGTCCGCCGAATCCGCGTACCGCAGGTGAGCCCGCACTCATTGACGTTCCCGGCGGCGTCAAGGATACTGCCTCGTTATAGTTGCGCAGCGCAAAACGGGCTGGGACCCGCCGCCTTTGATTGTTCCGTCGTCCCCCGTTTGCTCCTTGCGCCAACGCAGGTTTCACTTACTTACGCAGGATGATCATGACCAAGAAGATTCTGTTCCAAGACACCAGCTTCCGCGACGGATTCCAGTCGATTTTCGGCGCCCGGGCGTTGACGAAGGATTTCATTCCAGCGGTCGAGGCAGCGGTTGCTGCCGGCATAACGCACTTTGAAGCCGGTGGCGGTGCGCGGTTTCAAGCGCCGTTCCTGTACTGCGGTGAGTCGGCCTTCGACATGATGGACGCCTTCCGCAAGGCGGTCGGGCCGGATATCAAGCTGCAGACGCTGGCCCGGGGTATCAATGTCGTCGCGCTCGAACAGCAGCCGGCCGACATGATCGATCTCCACGCCAAGATGTTCAAGAAGCATGGCATGACGCGCATCCGCAATTTCGACGCGCTGAACGATGTGAACAACCTCATTTACTCCGGCCAATGCATTCACGATGCCGGCCTCGAGCACGAGGTCGTGGTGACGATGATGGAACTGCCGCGCGGGTGCTCGGGTGCTCATGATCCGGAGTTCTACACCAAGACGCTGCGCAACATTCTCGATTCCGGCGTGCCGTTCTCCAGCGTGTGCTTTAAGGACGCGTCGGGAACATCGAATCCGCGCAAGGTCTACGAGACCTTCAAACAAGCGCGCAAGCTACTGGGCGACAAGGTCGAACTGCGCATGCATACGCACGACACCTGCGGCACCGGCGTCGCTCAGTATGTGGCGGCAATCGAAGCCGGCTGCGACGGCGTCTGTCTCGGCCGGGCGCCATTAAGCGGCGGCACGGCGCAGCCCGATCTCTTTTCGCTCTGGCACGCATTGAAGGGCACCGACTATACCCTCGACATCGATGTAGAGAAGATCATGGAGGCCAACGAGGTCGCCAAGGAATGCCTGGGCGACTACGAATTCCCGCCGGAAGCCTTGGGCATCGATACCGAAGTCATCTTCAGCCCGATGCCGGGTGGTGCGCTCACGGCCAACACGCTGATGATGCGTGAGAACAAAACCTTCCATAAGTATCCGGAAGTCATCAAGGCGATGGCCGAGTGCGTGGCGCGTGGCGGGTATGGTACGTCGGTCACCCCGGTGTCCCAGTTCTACTTCCAGCAAGCCTATGCAAACGTGATGATGGGACCGTGGAAGAAGATCACCGAGGGCTACGGTAATATGGTGCTCGGCTATTTCGGCAAGACGCCGGTCGAGCCGGACCCGGAGATCGTGAAGATCGCCGCCGAGCAGATGAAGAAACCCGTCTTTAGCGGCGATCCGATCAAACACTTGGAGCCGGGCATTCCGAAGGCGAAGAAAATCCTTGAGGAGAACGGTCTGCCGGTAACCGACGAGAACATTTTCACCATCGGCGCGTTGGCGACGAAGGGCGGCAACAAAGGCCTGGACTTCCTGAAGGGCAACTTCAAGATCTCCGTCCCCAAGAAAAAGAAGGAAGCGGCTGCTGCGGCGCCGGCTCCTGCGGCGGTTGCCCCGTCCACGGCATCGGGTTCCGCTCCGGCCGGGACGAAGCGCGCTTACCGCATCGCCGTCGGCGCACAGTCCTTCGAGGTGAACGTCGAACATATTTGATTCAGCCAACGTTTCCCGTTCGCTGGCGCCTGACGCGGACGGGAATGACCCCATTGAACCGCTCCCGGGCTTCGTCTCGCGGGGCGGTTTTTTCTTTCGGGATAATGAGTGGGACGGCGTTTCAGGCGAATGGCATGGCGTGCGATGCGCCGGACTCTCGCCCAGTACACCGGCAAGCGGGCTACCCGCATGAATTCGCTTTAGTTTAGCCGTGCTTGTTGGTCAGGCGGCAACGAAACTGACGCGTTCGAAATCCACGCCGTCTTCAAGCATGTGGACAAGCTGCACACGCTTTGGCGTATCGATGAAAAGATCGAGCAAACGTTCCCGGCGGTACCACCCGCGTGGCAGCACCAATGACGCGTCCGCGCTTACGGCGGGTACGGCTGGGAGAAGAAAGGCGCGGTGATACCGGCCATCCTGTACCGCCGCTGGTTCTACGGGACGCGCGGCGATGGCGCTCGGCAAGCCGGGGAGCGCCATCAGACCGGCGATCAAACCACCGCCTTTTTCCTGCATCAGCCAGACGTTGCGAGCAAGCAGGAAGCGACCGCCGTCGTGCGGACACAAAGCAACCAATTGATCATGCGCCATGCTCTTGCCAACCGCGCTGCGGACGAGGCGGAATCCGTTTGCCGACTGGTTGACGATCTCCCACGTATCGACGCGGTATGCCAGCCGCTCTTCACGATACTTGAGGGCCTCTTGCGGATTCTCCTGATGCCGGAAGGCGAACAGGCTCTCGAATTCATGCCGCGAATAGACGCGCGCATTCTCCGGCTGTTCGAACTCCTTGCCGGAAACGAAGTAATGAATCTCGTCGAAACCCGTGCACAAGCGCGCCGTCCCTGATGTGGCGTGGCGTTTGAAACGGCGTGGCGCCTGCACTTGCGACCAAGGTCGGGAGAGTCGGTGGAGCAGCCGGTTGCACTGCCCGGCCGTACAATCCTCGCCCAACGCCAACTGGGCGGGCGGAATACGCTCGTGCAGTTGCTGGCGGATGTGCACCATGTGCATCGCCAGCCGCGATGTGTCCAGGCGGCGGACGTTCTCGGTCTGTAGGCACATGGCAACAGGGCGCAGCGCCACGTCCTGCATGAGGTCGATGACGAAAGGCGGCAGCGTATCGCCCGGGCGGGCACGGTGTATTCCAACCAGCGGCGCCCAATAGGTCGCCCAGCGGCGGACTAGCCGTTGTTCTCGCACCGGCAAGCCGTAACCCCCGGCCATTTCGACGAGAATGAAGCTCACGTAGGCGGCGGTGCAATGCACGGCCCGACCGAGCGGATCGAGCGGATCGGCAACCGCGAGGGTCGCAATGTCCCAATCCTCGGCGGAACCGAAGTAGCCATGCAAATCGAGCCAAAGGCCCCAAGGCAACTCCCGGCGAGCCTGCTGGTGCTCGAGTATTGCCATGCCGACGTGGTAGATGCATCGGTGCAGGACGACCGCGAGGCGCGCGGGGCGCGCCGGGTCGTCCTCGTCGACGCGTTCATGATCCAGGCAATGAGCGTAAGCGCGCGCGGTTTTCAGCCAGAGGGCGATGACGCGCTGGAATGTTTTTTCTTCAAGCTCCGCGAGCGGCAGCGTTTTGTTCAGATAACGCTTGGCAAGTTCTTCTTGAACGAAGCAGATCGGTACTCGGGCGTGTTCAAGCAACCGAAAGTAGATTTCCCCGTCGGGCGGCGCGGCGAGCAGGCTGTCAAGAAAGGCGTCGAGTTCTCCCGCGGCCTGCCAGGGATTGGCGAGCGAAATGCGCGCCAGGAGCTCGCACCCGGTCTTCAGATCCCGTACGGTGAAAGGAAATGGCAGGGGGGTCGTCATGGCGCCGGACGAGGGGGCTGATGCGGCCGGTCAGCCGCGCTGCGCGCACAGCAAGCGTCCCGGGCAGGCGCGATCCTCGGTGGACCACCGCTGGCCGCTACTTCGCACTTCGCGCGACGCAAGGACTTCGGCCATTATTCTCCACCCCCAAAGGTTGCTGTTTCTCAGGCCGCCGATTTTCGCCTTCAGCTTACGGAGTTTGCTCGATCTTTCAAGGCACTATGTCACACAAGTATTTCCAATTGAATGTGTGCGGAAGACGGAGCGCACGATAAGGCAAAGAACCACCGGATACAACAGGCGGCTCCCCGTCCACACTTCCTGCCCGGCCAAGCGATACGTCGCGCCGGTCGGATCTCGCCCTGGCTAGAGCAGGACGCGCTCGATGCCGCCGTCGTTCGCCTGCCGAACGTAATTCTCCAGCCAGTCGGGCCCAAGCAGTCTCTTGGCCATCTCGACGACGATGTAGTCCGCCTGCGTCCCTGCATCTCCGTTGTAGCGTGATAACCCTTGCAGGCATGACGGACATGAGGTCAGCAACTTGATCTCGCCGGCAAACCCATCGTCGCGCAAACGGTTGGCACCCTTCTCGATTTCTTCCTGCTTGCGGAAGCGCACCTGCGTCGAGATGTCGGGCCGCGTGACCGAGAGCGTGCCCGACTCGCCGCAGCAGCGGTCTGAAAGATCGACACGCTGGCCCATCAGGGCAGTAGCGGCCTTGATTCCGGAGATGGTCTGCATGGGAGCATGGCACGGTTCGTGGTACATGTAGCGGACGCCACTGACCTCGTCACCGGATAGTTTCACGCCTTTTTCAAGAAGATATTCATGGATGTCGAGCAACCTGCAACCAGGAAATATCTTGTCGAACTGGTATTGCAGCAACTGGTCCATGCACGTGCCGCAGGAGACGATCACCGTGTTGATGTCGAGGTAGTTAAGGGTGTTCGCCACACGGTGGAAAAGAACGCGGTTATCGGTGATGATCTTCTGCCCTTGGTCGGCGTCGCCGGCCGCCGTCTGCGGATAGCCGCAACACAGATAGCCGGGTGGCAGAACGGTCTGGGCGCCGATCTCATAGAGCATGGCCTGCGTTGCCAGGCCAACCTGCGAGAACAGGCGTTCCGATCCGCAGCCGGGGAAGTAGAAGACGGCGTCGCCGTCATAATCCGGCTCGCCGATTTTGCGCGGGTCGCGGATCACCGGAACGATTGTGTTGTCTTCGATATCAAGCAGTGCCCGCGACGTACGCTTGGGTAGCCCGCCGGGCATCGGCTTGTTGATGAAGTGGATGATCTGCGCGCGCAACGGCGGTTGCCCGACAGTCGACGGCGGTTGCCGTGTCTGGCGCTGGGCGAGACCCACGGCGCGAGCGACCTTGTGCGCCCACCGCTGACCAGCGTACCCCCACTCGATCATCGTCTTGCGCACGAGGCGAATGGTCGCCGGGTCGGTCATCGACAGGAAGGCCATTGCCGCCGCCTTCGCCGGCACGATTTTTCGCTTGCCCTGCTCGCGCAAGAAGTTGCGCATGCGAATCGAGACGTCGCCAAAATCGATATCGACCGGGCATGGCTTGACGCACTTGTGGCAAATCGTGCAGTGGTCAGCAACGTCGTTGAACTCGTCGAAATGCTTGAGCGAAATACCGCGCCGTGTTTGCTCTTCGTATAGGAAGGCCTCGATCAGCAGCGAGGTGGCGAGGATCTTGTTGCGCGGCGAGTAGAGCAGGTTGGCCCGTGGTACGTGCGTCGAGCAGACCGGTTTGCATTTGCCACAGCGCAGGCAGTCCTTGATCATCGTCGAGATGTCGCCGACTTCGGACTGTTCCATGATCAGCGACTCGGTGCCGAGCAGAGAGAACGACGGCGTATAGGCCCCGGAGAGATCGCCGCCGGCCATTAGCTTGCCGCGATTGAAATGGCCGTTGGGGTCGATGCGCGCCTTGTAATCGCGGAACGGCCGTATCTCGTCTTCCGACAAGAACTCGAGCTTGGTGATGCCGATGCCATGCTCGCCGGAGACGACGCCGTCGAGTGAGCGAGCCAACGCCATGATGCGTGTGACGGCGGCGTTCGCCGTTTGCAGCATGGCGTAGTTGTCGGAGTTCACCGGAATGTTGGTGTGCACGTTGCCGTCGCCGGCGTGCATGTGCATGGCGACGAACACGCGTCCGCGCAAGTTCTCTTTCTGAATGGCGTCGATGCGTTCGAGGACACGCCGAAACACCTTGCCGTCGAAGACCGCTTCCAATTGCGGCTTGAGTTCGCTTTTCCACGAAACGCGCACCGAATAATCCTGCAGGCGGTGAAAGAGTTTCGGTGCGGCGGCCTTGTTGAGCAGCATCCCGGCCGCGATGCCAAGCGACTCAAACTGTGTTTCCGCGTACGCGAGCGGTAGGTCAAGGTTGTCGAGCAACCACTGCCAGCGCGCCCGCACCGCCCCGATCGCTTCCAGCGCCGCCTGCCGTTGATCACCGATCAGAAGCGCGTTGTCGAGGTTGGCGTCGCCGCTATGCAAGGGCAGGTCGCCTTGCAGGAATTCGCTCAACCGATCGCACAACGCCAGCTTGTTGCCGATCGAAAGCTCGATATTGATGCGTTCGACACCGTCGCAATAGTCGCCCATGCGCGGCAGAGGAATGACCACGTCCTCGTTGAGCTTGAACGCGTTGGTGTGCCGCGAGATCGCAGCCGTGCGCGAACGATCGAGCCAGAACTTGCGCCGGGTGTCCGCGTCGACGGCAATGAAACCTTCGGCCGAACGCAGGTTGCATAGACGGACGACCTCCGAAGCCGCCGTCATCACCGCGTTTTCATCGTGACCGACGATATCGCCGATCAGCACCATCTTCGGTCGGCCGGCCTTCTCGCCCTTGCGCTTGGCTTTGGTCGAATAGCCGACGGCGCGTACGTAGCGCTCGTCGAGGTGTTCAAGACCGGCAAGTTGCACACCCGCCGCATAGCCGGCGCCGCCCGGCTTGAAATAGTCGGTAATCTCGACGATCGCCGGTACGGCTTCGCGCACTTGGCCGAAGAATTCGAGGCAGACGGTGCGCGTGTGCGGCGGCATCTTGTGCAGCACCCAGCGCGCGGCGACGATCAGGCCGTCGGTGCCTTCCTTCTGCACGCCCGGGAGGCCGGAAAGGAACTTGTCGGTGACATCCTTGCCGAGCCCCGTCTTGCGGAAGCGCGCTCCAGGGATTTCGAGCATCTCGGGTTCGCCTCGCGGCGTCGTGCCGTCCTTGGCGAAGCGGCGAACTTCGAAGCGAGCGATATCCTGATCGTGAATCTTGCCGAAGTTGTGCCCGATACGCGTGACTTCCATGAAGTAGCCGTTCGTATCGACCATCTTCCACCACGCGAGGTTGTCGAGCGCCGTTCCCCACAGCACCGCCTTCTTGCCGCCCGCGTTCATCGCGATGTTGCCGCCGATGCACGAGGCGTTCGCCGACGTCGGGTCGACGGCAAAGACGTAGCCGGCAATGCCCGCCGCGTCGGAAACGCGCTCGGTGACGGCGCCGGCCCCGGTACGGATGGTCGCGTACGGGCGGTCGCAGCCGGGCAACAACGTTTCCTCGACCGGGTCGATGTCGATCAGCTTCTCGGTGTTGATCACCACTGAATCGGGCGTCAACGGGACGGCGCTGCCGGTGTAGCCGGTGCCGCCCCCGCGCGGAATGATCGTCAGCCCGAGTTCGATGCAGCCGCGCACGAGACCGGGAATCTCGTCTTCGGTATCCGGGTAGAGGACGACGAACGGGTACTCGACCCGCCAGTCGGTCGCGTCGGTCACGTGCGCGACACGGGCGAGTCCGTCGAAAGCAATGTTGTCGCGGCGCGTGTGCCGGGACAATACCTTCAGGACCTGCCGACGCTTGGCGGCGGTATCTTCGAAATGGCGTTCGAATTGGAGAACGGCCTGTGCGGCGGCTTCGCACAGACGGCGCACTGTTTCATTTCCCTGCCGCCGCTTCTCTATCTCGTTCAGCCGGTGCCTGAGCGCCTGCACGAGCGCATCGCGCCGCTGGCGGTTGGCGAGCAGATCGTCCTCGAGGTAGGGATTGCGCCGAACGACCCAGATGTCGCCGAGCACTTCATAGAGCATCCGTGCCGAGCGGCCGGTGACGCGCTGGCTACGCAGCTCGTCGAGGATCGCCCAATTCTCGGCGCCGAGCAGGCGGATGACGATCTCGCGGTCGGAGAACGACGTGTAGTTGTACGGGATTTCACGCAGACGCGCGTTCATGGGCTTCGGCAACACGCAAAAGCGCGATTTTACCGTATCGTCCGCGCTAACCCTCGGTTGCCTCCTGCGCGACCGCCGGTCCTGTCGCGCCGTCAAATCCCAGTTCGCGTATCGCGATCAACTCTGCCGGCGTTTCTACGCCCTCGGCGAGCACCTCCAGACCCATCGTGTGTGCAATCGAGCAAAGGCCTTTAAGGAACGCGGCGTTTCCCTGCGTTTGGTCGACGCGCCGCACGAAGCTGGCATCGACCTTCAGGTAGTCGATTCCCAGGTCGTGCAATGTGCCGATGCGGCTGAATTGATGGCCGACATGTTCGAGCCCGACTCGGCAGCCGATGCCCTTGAGTCCCCGGCACAGTTCGCGGAACATCGCCGGGTGCCTGAAGGCCCCGGTTTCCGTAATGTCGATCCACAAACGCTTGGCCTCCGGGCGTCGTCTTCCGAGCAGCGCCAGAAGTTGCTTGCGGAACGGCGCGTCGGCGACCGAGCCCGCCGCGAGATTGATGCCGAGACCGGGCAAGGCCGGCTCGGCGCGCAACGTATCGAGCCCGAGCGAGACGGCGATCAGGTCCAGCGTCGTCGTCATTCCCAGGCGCTCCGCGACCGGCATGAACTGACCTGCCGGAAGCCACTCGCCGCTGGCGGCATCGTCGAGCATCAACCGTAGCGGGCACTCGCGGTGCGAGAGAACACTTGCCATATCGACGACGGGGAACGACCCGAGACGAACCTGTTGCCGATCAAGCGCACGGCGGATCAGGCGCGACCACTGCGCCGCAGTGTGGGGATGGCCCTGACCGTCGTCGACCGGCGCTTCGCCGTATGGCTCGTCGGCTCGGCCCTCGGCCTGGGCGAGGGCGAGATCGACGCGGGCGAGCAACGCATCGAGGTCCATGCCGTGACCGAACAGCCCGAATCCGACCGACGCCGCCCGACGGCCGCCGACGTAGGCGCTGCCCGCTTCGCCGAGTGCGCGCAACAGCGAAACCGCTGCCGCTTCCCCGTCCGTCTCGCCGAGCAGCATGACGGCGAAGTCGGAACCGTTGAGTCGAGCGGCGGCCCCTTCGTGGCGCTGTTGGGCCCACACGTCAATCGCTGCTCCCGCGCGGCCGACGTATTCGTCGGCGGCTGCCCGGCCCAGCCGTCGGTTGACCTCAGCGAGTTCGGCCAGACGCACGAGGAGCAGCAGACCGCCGCCTACATCTTCGGCCGCGAGCGCGTGTTCCAGCCGAGCCAGGAAATGAGCACGGTTTGCGAGGCCGGTGAGCGGGTCGAGGTTGGCTTCTCGGCGAAGCTGCTCAAGCCGTGCGGCTTCCTCGTCAAACGTCGCTTTCAGGCGTTTGACCATGCCGTTCATCGCCGCGGCGAGATGTCTCAATTCCGGAACGTCCGGCTCGGGGATGGTCACGAAGCGGCGTTCGCTGATTGCGCGCGCCTGCCCGATCACGGCATCGAGCGGCACCTTGAGCCGGCGCACAATGAACGATCCGAGCAAGCCGGCGACGAGGCCGGCCGCGGCCAACGCGGCCGTCATGCGCAGGACGCTGGACCAGAGTGCCTCGTAGGCAAAGCGGCTGTGGCTGACGAGCGTCACCGTACCAAGCGGCTGCCAGCCGTTTGATATCTGGGCTTGGCCAGGTACGGAGCGAATCGGCAGCGCGCTGACGAACCATGCAGGCGTACGCGTCTCGCCCGCGCGGCTCTGTTTCTCGACGAGCGTCTTGCCTTTGCCGTCAACGACGCGAATCGACTCGTAGTGTCCGCTGTCGAAAAGGGCGCTGGTCGCCAGCTCAACGGACACCAGATCCTGGTCGCCGCGGCTCAAGGTTAGCGCCAAGGCGGCCGCGTTGTCGGCGTTCTTCAGCGACAGCTGCGACTCCAGGTAGTCGCGCGCGCTCAGCACCGAGGCAAGGAGTGCGCCGGCGAGAGCGAGCAGCATGCTGCTGACGACGGCAAGCCACATTTGGCGATACATCGACATCGTGAGCCTTCCTCAGTCGGTGGGCCAGCTCCGGCGTGCGGCGCGTGCCGTGCCGCGGTTTAGGCCCGGGTGCCGGTACGTCGTTCCGGCCGCCTGTTCACGGTATAGATTCTCCGCTTGCTATTCGAAACCCTCGGCGTGCATTCGCCGCAGGACGTCCTCCCAGCGCGACAGCCGGTCCTGGCTACGCGGCCCGCCGGAACGTCCCGATGCGCCGGTGAAAACGCCTTCGCCGTTGAAGCTGAAGACCGGTTTCAAGTCGGGTCGTTTCGACGCCGCCCGAATCTCGGGATCGAGATTGTCGAGCACCAGAGCTTCCCGGTCGGGTGCGGCGTAGTAGGCGACCACCATGTGCGCCTGCTCGACCTCGCCTTCCGGCGTCCGCAAATGCGCCTTGACGTAGACCAGTCGCAGTTTGTTCTCGGCAATTCCAGCGAGGCGTAGCGAAGCATATTTGAAGATCGAGAAATCTTCGCAATCGCCTCGGCCCTGGCCGATCGTCTCCAGCGGTGTGGCCCAGTAGTCGGCTTGCTTCCACACGTCAGTATCGGCCGCAAAGACGATGTTTCGGTTCACGAAATCGTTGACTTCACGCAGTATCGCCAATTCTTCCTGTCCCGGCAGAGCGTCCAGCAAATGCAGCCATTCATTGAGCACGACGACGCGTTCGATGCCGAAACGGGCGGCCAGGCGTCGCTGCAGTTCCGGTGGGTCGAGTGCTGCGCCGATCGACGCGACGCAGAGCAAGAGCGCCCACAATATGAGACTCCGGACGCCGCGCATAGTGCGAGCGATCGGGCGGAACGGCGGCGGGACGTCAAATCGCGTCAATGGAGCGGGCGTTTCTACTGCAAAGAATGCGGCAGTGTAAAACGATTGGCACGCAGTGCGATACGCTCCTGGACTCCATCGCCGGCGCGGGTTCCCGAGGCTGCTAGAATCGAATCTTTTGTCGGCAGGACCGTGGGCATGTATCCGGATTATCTTCAGAAAATTCTTACCGCTCAGGTCTACGACGTTGCGCTCGAAACGCCGCTCGATCCGGCCCCGAATCTTTCGGCGCGCTTGGGCACGCCGATCTTCATCAAGCGCGAGGACATGCAGCCGGTCTTCTCGTTCAAGCTACGCGGCGCGTACAACAAGATCGCGCAGCTTTCGCCCGAGAAACTCAAACGCGGCGTGATCTGCGCCTCGGCGGGCAACCACGCGCAGGGAGTGGCTCTGGCGGCTGCGCGTATCGGCTGCCGCGCGGTGATCGTGATGCCGACGACCACGCCGTCGATCAAAATCGAAGCCGTACGCGGTCGTGGAGGCGAAGTCGTTCTCGCCGGTGAATCGTACGACGAGGCCTACGCGCACGCACTCGAACTCGAGAAGCGCGAGAAGCTGTCGTTCGTCCATCCCTTCGACGACCCGGACGTGATCGCCGGCCAAGGGACGATCGGCATGGAAATCCTGCGCCAACACCCAAAGCCGATTCACGCCGTTTTTTGCTGTGTCGGCGGCGGCGGCCTGATCTCGGGCGTCGCCGCCTACATCAAGCGTTTGCGTCCTGAGACGAAGATCATCGGCGTCGAAGCCTGTGACGCCGACGCCATGACGCAATCGCTGCGCGCCGGCCGCCGGATACGACTGAAGCAGGTCGGCCTCTTCGCGGACGGCGCGGCGGTCAAGTATGTGGGCGAGGAGACGTTCCGGCTTTGCCGCGAATACGTCGATGAAATGGTGTGCGTGGATACCGATGCGATCTGCGCCGCCATCAAGGACGTCTTCGAGGACACGCGTGCCATCCTCGAGCCGGCCGGTGCCTTGGCGGTCGCCGGGGCCAAGGAATACGCGGCACGCCATCGCCTGAAAGACAAGGCACTGGTGGCGGTGGCCTCTGGAGCCAACCTCAACTTCGACCGTCTGCGCTTCGTCGCCGAACGCGCCGAGGTCGGCGAGCAGCGCGAAGCCGTGCTGGCCGTAACGCTGCCGGAAAAACCCGGCGCCTACAAAAAATTCGTGGCGTTGATCGGCTCGCGCAACATTACCGAGTTCAACTACCGCTATAACGACCCGGAGTTCGCGCGCGTTTTCGTCGGTATACAGGTGTCGTCCCGGGCCGAGTCGCTGAAGCTCGTCGAGCAGCTGCGAAAAAATGGTTATGCGACCGTCGACCTGACCGACGACGAGACAGCGAAGCTGCATGTGCGGCACATGGTCGGCGGCCATTCACCGAGCGTCGAACACGAAATCATCTACCGTTTCGAATTCCCGGAGCGTCCCGGCGCCTTGATGAACTTCCTGAGCCGGATGAGTTCGGGTTGGAACATCACTTTATTTCACTACCGCAACCATGGCGCCGACTACGGCCGCGTCATGGTCGGCATGCAGGTGCCACCCCACGAAGCCCGAGACTTTCGCGAATTCCTAAAGAACCTGGGCTACGCGCATTGGAACGAGACGGAGAATTCCGCCTATAAGCTGTTCCTCGGTTAGCTTTCGCAGCCGGAGCACGGTAACGCGGATAGTGCCCCCGCAACGACAACTCGAACGCCAAGGAGGAGAACGATGGCTCTCAATATTGCACAGAACGTTACCGACCTTATCGGCAACACACCGCTGGTGAAACTCAACCGTGTCGCGGCAGGCATTGACGGGACGGTGGCCGTCAAGCTCGAGTTCTACAACCCGGCGCACAGTGTCAAGGACCGCATCGCGATGGCGATGGTCGACGCGGCGCAGGCGGCCGGCCGTATCACGCCCGATACGATCATCCTCGAACCGACGTCGGGCAACACCGGCATCGGCTTGGCGATGGTGTGTGCGGCGCGCGGTATCCGCTGCTGCTTCACCATGCCGGAAACGATGAGCCGCGAGCGGCGTCTGTTGCTCAAAGCGTACGGCGCGCAGCTTGTATTGACCCCCGGAGGCGAGGGCATGGCCGGCGCGATCCGGCGCGCCGAGGAGATGGCTGCCGCCGATCCGCGCTACCTGATTCCCCAGCAATTTGAAAACCCCGCCAATCCGGCGATCCACCGCGCGACGACGGCCGAGGAGATCTGGCGCGATACCGACGGACAGGTGGACATCTTCGTCGCCGGCGTCGGCACGGGCGGTACCCTGACCGGTGTCGGCGAAGTGCTCAAGTCGCGTAAGCCCGGCGTGCGCGTGGTGGCCGTGGAGCCCGATGCTTCACCGGTACTTTCGGGCGGCGTCAAAGGACCGCACCCGATCCAAGGCATTGGTGCCGGGTTCGTTCCGCAGGTGCTCAATACCGAGATCTACGACGAGGTGATCCGCGTTACCGCCGAGGACGCGTACGACGTTGCCCGCCGCCTGGCGACCGACGAGGGCATCCTCGCGGGGATTTCGTCGGGTGCGGCGGTGTGGGCGGCGTTGCGCGTCGCGCGGCGGCCTGAAAATGCGGGCAAGCTGACGGTCGCTGTAGTGCCCTCATTCGGCGAGCGTTACCTGTCCACCGCTCTGTACGCCAACCTCGACGCGTGACGGATCGCCGCGCGCTGTTCCGTTCCTCTAACTGATTTCTCTTCTTTCGGTATCTGCCATGTCTGCTTCTCCCTTTGATTTCGACCGTGTGATCGACCGCCGCTCCAGCGACTCGCTGAAGTGGAACAAGTACGGCGATGCCGTGTTGCCGATGTGGGTCGCGGACATGGATTTTGTGGCGCCGCCGCCGGTGCTCGAGGCGCTGAAACAACGACTGGACCACGGATGTTTCGGTTACGGCCGTGTGCCGGGTTCCCTGCTCGATGTGGTGGTCGCGTACGCCGAACGCGAATACGGCTGGCACATCGAACCGGAGTGGATCGTCTGGCTGCCCGGCCTGGTGCCGGGAATCAATGTCGCCTGTCGGGCGGTTGACGGCGACGTGCTGACCTGCAGCCCGGTCTATCCGCCGTTTTTCTCGGCGCCGCCCTTGTCTCGACGCGACTTGGTACGCGTGCCGTTGGCACTTGCCGATGGGCGTTGGCAGTTCGACTTCGCCGCCCTCGAGGCGGCGATTACGCCGCAGACGAAATTGCTGCTTCTCTGCCACCCGCATAACCCGGTGGGCCGTGCCTGGCGTAGCGACGAACTGGCGACGCTCGCCGCCTTTTGCAAGCGGCATGATCTCATCGTTTGTTCCGACGAAATCCATTGCGACCTCGTCCTCGAAACCGGGCTTCGCCATCAACCTTTCGCCTCGCTGAACGAGGATACCGCGGCACGCACCATTACCCTGATGGCCCCGTCGAAAACCTACAACGTTCCGGGACTCGCTTGCGCCTTCGCGGTTGTTGCCGACCCAGCGCTGCGCCGCCGTTTTGTCGGCGCGACGCGCGGTATCCTGCCCGACGTCAATGTTTTTGGCCTCATTGCAGCCGAAGCCGCATTTCGTGACGGTGCGGAATGGCGCGCGGCGCTGCTCGACGTACTCCGCCGTAATCGCGATCGAGTGGAGAAAGCCGTTGCCGGCATGCCGGGACTTGCCATGACACACGTTGAGGCCACGTATCTGGCGTGGATCGACGCGCGCGGTCTGGGCGTCGAGGACCCCGCCGCGTTCTTCATGCAGGCCGGCGTCGGTCTTTCGGATGGGGCGGATTTCGGATCGCCGGGCTGGGTGCGACTTAACTTCGGGTGCCCGATCTCGACACTCGATGAGGGATTGGTTCGCATGGCCGCGGCCTGTTCGTCCCGACGGCCGTGATGTATCGTGGCGCCTTCGTCCTGACGCGGAGAGCCGCTCCAAAGGCCCCGTAGGAATGACCTCTGTGCGCCTATCGCTCCCTCGCCGCCCCGGCCGTTGGCTGGTGCTCGGTGGGGTCGGCCTGCTCGGCCTGCTTGTCACTGGCTGGGTCACGCGTTCGTTCTCAGAACACGAGCAGGAGTGGCTGGAACACCGTTTTCAGATGGCGGCCCATGCGCGCGCCGAAGAAATCGCCCACGAACTGCGTCAGCCGCTCGATGACCTCGTGATGCTGCAACGCTTGTTCGACGTGACCGACGTCGATTGGCCCGCGTTCAAGCGCTTCACCGCTTCGATGCTCAGCAAAAGAGGAGTTCTCAACCTCAATTGGGTGCCGCTTGTCACGGATGCGGAACGGGGCGCTTTCGAGGCACGCGGCAAGGAAATCTGGGGCAAAGATTTCGCGATACGGGAGATCGAGAGCGCCGGCCACCTCGTGCCGGCGGCTCGCCGTGACCATTACTTTTCTGCGTTGTACGCGGTTCCGGAGGAAAGTGCGCGGCATGGCATCGGACTCGATGTCTATTCGCTTCCCCATCGGGCGGAGATGATTGACGCCGCGATTGCAGGTAACCAGCCTGTCGTAAGCGACATCGGTCCATTGACGATCAATCCGGATATTTCCGAAGCGCTGCTGATCGTCCTTCCTGTATACAACGAAGAAGAGTCTTCCACCCCTGAGGCGCGCCAAGGAGGTGCGAAAGGAGTCGTCATTGCCGTGGCGGATATCGGCCGTCTTTTTGCAGCGGCTAACGCCGGCTTGACCGAAGCCGGTTTCAACGTGCGCCTTCTCGATGCGCAACGCCCGGATGGCGACAATGAACTGGCTGTCTGGAACGCGCGCAATCCCTGGACGGGTCCGGAGTCACATCGCGCTGTCCTTACCTCCAGCCAGCGTATCGACCTCGGCGGCAAACGGTGGCTGGTTCGGGTCGAAGCAACGCCCGGATGGGTCGAAAGCAACCAGTCACACGGATTGGCACTCATTCCGGCCTTCGGTTTCCTCGCCACCATCGTGCTCGTTCTGGGGCTGGATTTCCTTTTGCGTCGCAGTGCTCTCGTGAACGTCCTCGCGGCGACGCACGAAGACGACATCAAACGCCGCCGGGCGGCCGAGGCGCGTGCCGACATGTTGTCGATGGCCGTCGACCAGAATCCGACGTCGATCTACATCACCGATCTCGACGGTTGCGTGGAGTATGTGAATAACGGGTTCGTCGAGGCTACAGGGTGCCAGCGCGAGACGGTGATCGGCAGAAAAGCACAAGCACTACCGTGCGGGTTCGCCGACGATGCTTTGCAGGCAGAGATCGGCTCCGCGCTCGCGGCGGGGAGCGATTGGCATGGCGAGTCCTCTGTGCGGAATGCCGACGGGTCGGTGAAATGGCTGCGCACGGTCGTATTCCCGATCCGCGACGAATCGGGCATCACGACGCGCTACATGACGGTTCAGGAAGACATTACCGAGTTGCGCGAATTGATGAACCGCCTGCTCGAGAGCGAGAGCCGTTTCCGCGCCGCTATGTCGGTGATGATCGAAGGGCTGACCATCATCGGTCCCGACGGTACCTATCTGTATGCCAACCGGGCCGCCGAAGAGTATCTCAAATGCCGGGTGGACGAACTGACCGGACTGCGGCCGGAACAGTGCCCGGTACAACGCTTGCGCGAGGATGGCACGGTCTGTCCGCGGGACGAATTCCCGTCGCGCGCCACGTTGCTTGAAGGTCGGGAAGTGCGTGGTTTCATCCTCGGCCATCGCTATGCCGACGGCAGCGTACGCTGGTTCGAGGTCAACTCGTCGCCGATGCCTGCCCCGAGCGGCGGGCGATGGTGCGCCGTGCAAACGCTTTCCGACATCACCGAACGTCGCCGCGTCGAGGAAGAACTCAAGCTCGCCTTTGCCGCGATCCGCTGCAGCGGTGAAGGCATCCTGGTCACCGACGCCGAACAACACGTCGTCTCGGTCAATCCCGCTTTCGAATCCGTGACAGGCTACAGCGCGCAGGAAATCCTCGGTCAGCCTCCTGCTGTCTTCGCTTCATCGAGGCACGATGCGGCGTTTTATGCGGCGATGCAGGAAGTGCTGGAGAAGACTGGCCACTGGCAGGGGGAAGTGTGGAGCCAGCGCAAGAACGGCGAGGTTTACCTGGAATGGCTCGGCGTATCCGTCGTGCGCGACGAAGACGATCGTCCGAGGTATTACGTCTATATCTTCTCCGACATGGCGGTGCGCAACGAGGCACAGCAACGCATCGAGTTTCTCGCGCACCATGACCCGCTGACCGGTCTCCCGAACCGCCTGCTGCTGCGCGACCGCGTCGAGCAGGCGCAGGCGCAGGCGGCGCGGATGCAGAGCCACGTGGCTCTGATGTTCCTCGATCTCGATCGCTTCAAGACGATCAACGACTCGCTCGGGCATCCGGTCGGCGATGCGATGCTCAAGGAGGCCGTGGGCCGCCTGCGTAGTTGCGTGCGCGAGTCCGACACCATCAGCCGTCAAGGTGGCGACGAGTTCATCATCCTGCTCAACGACGTCCGCGACGGCGAGGCCGTTTCGCGGGTAGCCGACAAGATTCATCAACGCATGGCCGAACCGTTCGTCATCGGCGAGCACACGCTGATCGGTTCTTTCTCGATCGGCATCGCCCTCTACCCGGAGGACGGCAGCGATTTCGACAGCCTCCTGCAGAAGGCCGATACGGCGATGTATCACGCCAAGGAGGCAGGCCGGAACGGCTATCGCTTCTTCACCGAGGAAATGAACCAGCAGGTCGTTGAACACCTGACGCTGGAAACGCAACTGCGGCGGGCCATCGATAACCGCGAGTTCGTCGTGCATTACCAGCCGCAGCTCGACCTCAGCGAAGGCCGGATCATAGGTGTCGAAGCGCTTCTGCGCTGGAACAGTCCCGAGAGCGGACTGGTATCCCCAGGCAAGTTCATCCCGGTGGCGGAGAACTCGGGTCTGATCGTACCGATCGGTGCCTGGGTGCTCGGTGAAGTTTGCCGGCAGGCGCGCGCGTGGCAGGATGCGGGCCTGCCGCCTTTCGTAGTCGCCGTGAATCTGTCGGCGATCCAGTTCAAGCGCCTCGACCTCGTCAATACGGTGATCAACGCGCTCGTTCTCGCCGATCTCGACTCACAGTGGCTTGAACTCGAACTTACCGAGTCGATTCTGATCCAGGATGCGGAGGTGACGCTGGATACGGTGCGTCGCCTGAAGGCGCTTGGTGTCAAGCTCTCGGTCGACGACTTCGGGACCGGCTATTCAAGTCTTGCGTACCTCAAGCGTTTTGCCGTCGACAAGCTCAAGATCGACCAGTCGTTCGTCCGCGATCTGGTGAGCGACCCGGACGATGCGGCGATCGTGCGTGCGATCATCCAAATGGCACACAGCCTCAAGCTCAAGACGATCGCCGAAGGGGTCGAAAACGAGGAATTGGCCAATCTGCTGCACGTTTTTCATTGCGATGAAATCCAGGGGTTCTGGTTTGCGCACCCGATGCCCGCCGCAGAACTCGAATCCTTCATGCGAGCACACTTGGCCGGCACGAAGCTCGGAGAGCGCGGCTAACGGAACCTCTCGCCGCGTCAGGACATGCAAACGTCGGTGGCGTTTAGGTTTCGGGATAGAACACACCGGCTTCGGTGACCATGGCGTCGAGCGGCACATCGTGCACCATTGGAGCGATCGACTCGACTCGCGCCAGTTCGAAACCCACGCCGATCGCCAGCGGACGCGGCTGTAGCGAGGCCAAGGTACGGTCAAAGAAACCGCCGCCGTAACCGATGCGATAGCCCGCGGCATCGAAGGCGTTCGTCGGCAGCAGGAGGGCATCGGGGACCAGGAACTCGCCATCCTCCGGCGTGGGAATCCCGTACGCGTCCGGGACGAGTGGACTTTTCGGGGTCCACGCGCGAAAGGCAAGCGGGCGCTCGGAGCCAACGACAACGGGCAACAGAGCCGCAAATCCTTGGAGATTCTGTGCCAGCCAAGACGCCATCAGGGGACGGAGATCCGGCTCGTTCTTGACCGGCCAGCAATAGGCGACCCGCTTGCGGGCGAGTTGAGGAAATGCTGTGCGCAAATGGCCGCAAATGACGCTGGAAAATTGCGCATGCATTTCCGGAGGAAGCGCCTGCCGTTTCTCGACGCTTTCGCGACGTAGCCGCCGACGGTATGCCAAGCGTGCCTCGTCGCTTGATAAATCCTCGATTCCTGCCGTTGCGTCGACGCCCATGTGGTATGCTCAAAAGCAGTGTTTACGCGCCTTCCAGCTTATCATGAAGTTCCTCCGCAGCACGCTCCTCCTCTTCGCCGTCCTTTTCGTATCCTCGCTGCCTCCTGCCCACGCCGCACCGGGCGATGAGCGAATTCTCGCTGCCAATGCCGCCGCACGCGGCGGCGACCGTGGCGCACTCGAACGTCTTGCCCCGGAAATCAAAGGACACGAACTCGAGTCCTACGTCGACTACTGGCGTCTTTCCGTCGACCTCGGCAACGCCGACCCGCAGGCGATCAAGGCATTCCTGACGCGCAACGAAGGCAGCTACATCGCCGAGAAGATGCGTGCCGACTGGCTTAAGCAACTCGCCAGGAAACAGCAATGGGCCGACTTCGACGCCGAATACCCGTCGCTGGTGCAGCCCGACCAGGAGCTCGCTTGTTACGCGCTGCAAAGCCGTCGCCGCCAAGGGGATGCGTCGGTCCTCGACGAAGCGATGCCGCTGTGGCAAAACCTGATCGAGCCGCCCGAGTCGTGCTATCCGGTGTTCGAAGCGCTGATCATCGAAAAACGCGTCCTCGCCGACGGTGTTTGGGCCCGCGTCCGCCGACAAGTGGAAGCCAATCGCTTGGCCGGCGCGCGTTTTACCATGAACTACTTGCCGGCGAGCCAAACGCCCGAAATCCGAGTGGCCGAGACGGTTCTCGACAAGCCGCTGGCGTGGCTTGTCAAACTCCCCGCCAGCATTGCCGGCAACCGCATGAATCGGGAATTGGCGGCGCTGGCGATCAGCCGCATCGCCCGTAATGACCCACGCATGGCCGCCGAACGCCTTGGCAAGATCGAAAGTCAGCTGCAGGCGGATGAGCGGAACTGGGCCTGGGGCCAAATCGGCTGGCAAGCGGCGCAGAAACACATGAGCGACGCGCTCGACTGGTACGCAAAGGCCGGTAACAAAGGGCTTTCCGACGAGGTGATGCAGTGGAAAGTGCGTGCGGCGTTGCGTTCCCAGGATTGGGGGACGGTGCGCACGACGATCGAGAAGATGCCCACTGAACTCGCCGAACAGCCGGCATGGACTTATTGGCTCGGGCGCGCGTATCGCGCCGGCGGCCGCTTGCAGGATGCGGACAACCTGTTCGCCAAGATTTCTGGCCAGCCGAATTTCTACGGCAACCTGGCCGACGAGGAACTCGGACGCGCCGTTGCGCTGCCGCCAAAAGCGACACCGCCGACGCCGAGCGAAGTGGCCGCGATCGCAGCAAAGCCCGGCGTGCAGCGCAGCTTGGCGTTATTCCGGGTCAACCTGCGTACGGAGGGCGTGCGGGAATGGAACTGGACTTTGCGCGGGATGAGCGACCGCGAACTCCTGGCCGCCTCGGACATCGCCCAGCGTGCGGGAATCTATGATCGCGCGATTGCCGCCGCCGATCGGACCCGCAGCGAGCACGACTATTCCCTGCGTTACCTCTCGCCGTTCAGCGATCAGGTGCGCCCGGCAGCGCGTAGCCAGTCGCTCGACGATGCCTGGGTTTACGGCCTGATGCGTCAGGAGAGCCGTTTCATTACCAACGCGAAGTCATCCGTTGGCGCGGCCGGTCTCATGCAGCTCATGCCGGCGACGGCCAAATGGGTCGCGCGCAAGATCGGACTGCGTGATTTTCAGCCGAACCAGGTCCATGACGCCGAAACCAACGTCCTGCTCGGCACGAGCTACATGCGCATGGTGCTGGAAAGCCTCGACAACCATCCCGTGCTCGCCTCGGCGGCTTATAACGCCGGGCCGGGGCGCGCTCGCAAATGGCGAGCGGACAGCCCGATGGAAGGCGCCATCTACGCCGAGACGATTCCGTTCAACGAGACACGCGACTACGTCAAGAAGGTGATGAGCAACGCCGTGTATTACTCGGCGCTGTTCGACGGCAAGGCGCAGTCGATCAAGAGCCGCCTCGGCGTGATCGGCGTGCCGACCGTGCTTGATCCTAAGGCCGAGGAATTGCCGTAAAATCGACATCTTCGCTTTTTTGGGTCGCAGAGGCGCTATGAACGTCAACAAGGTGTTGTTGATCGGGGGGAGCGGATTCATCGGTGGATGGGTCGCCAACCGGCTGTCGCAACGCGAGATCCGCGTCACCATTCCGACGCGTCGTTACGACAAAACCAAACTCGGGACGCTGGTGCCTACGGTCTACATGGCCGACGTGGACGTCAACGACGAAAAGGCGTTGGCAGAAGCCATGGAGGGCATGGATGCGGTCATCAATCTCGCCGGCATCCTGCACGACGGCGACTCGAGCAAACCGTATGGCAAGCGCTTCGCCGCGGTGCACGTCGAATTGCCGAAGAAGATCATCGCCGCGATGAAGGCGACCGGCGTACGTCGGCTCGTGCACATGAGCGCGCTCAAGGCCGCGCCCGACGCGCCGTCCGCCTACCTGCGCTCCAAGGCAGCCGGTGAAGCGGCCGTACTCGACGCGGCGAAAGATGTCGATGTGACGATTTTCAGGCCGTCGGTCGTCTTCGGTCCGGGCGACTCGTTCCTCAATCGTTTCGCCAGGATGCTGAAGTTGTTTCCCGTTTTGCCGCTCGGCGGTTCGTCGGCGCGCTTTCAGCCCGTTTTTGTTGGCGACGTCGCCGACGCCATCTCTGCGAGCCTCACGAACAGCGAGACGTTCGGCAAGACCTACGAGCTGGCGGGGCCCAAGGTCTATACGTTGCGTGAACTCGTCGAGTGCACCGGCAAAATGGTGGGCAAGTCGCGGCCGGTGATCGCTCTTCCGGACGGACTCGCTTACTTTGAGGCCGCCGTCTTGAGCCTGCTGCCGAACCCGCCGCTGTCGCCGGACAACCTGCGCTCGATGCAGGTGGACAACGTCACCGACGGCCACCAAGTTTTTCCCGGCTGGCACCCCCGCTCGCTGGAGGCGATCGCGCCGACCTATCTATCGTCTGTCAAGCTGAGGCAGCGGATGGACGGATACCGTTGCCGCGCCGGGCGCTAAGTTCACCCCTGGAGTATTGTTTTCATGATGAAACTCGTCATCGGCGACCGTAATTATTCGTCGTGGAGCCTGCGTCCCTGGCTCGTGATGAAACAAGCCGATTTGCCTTTCGAAGAAATCCCGATCCGCCTGAGCAGTACCGGCGCCAAGGCACAGATTCTCAAATATTCGCCTTCCGGCAAGGTTCCCTGTCTGATTGACGGCGAGACGGTGGTCTGGGAGTCTCTCGCCATCTGCGAATACCTAGCCGAAAAAGTCCCCGGCCTCTGGCCCGCGCACGCCAAGGCCCGCGCCGAGGCGCGCTCGATTTCCGCCGAGATGCATGCCGGCTTCCGAGCTCTGCGCCGGAGCATGCCGATGGAGATCCATGCCTCGAAACCGTTTGAGGGCCGTACACCGGAAGGCGGCGCCGATATCGCCCGCATCGTGGATATCTGGGAAGGTTGCCGTAGCCGTTTTGCCGAGCAGGGGCCCTTCCTGTTCGGCCGCTTCTCGATTGCCGACGCGATGTTCTCACCAATCGTCTGGCGTTTCCTCACCTATGCCGTGGAGTTGCCGCCGGCCTCGCAAGCGTGGGTGGAAAACATGTGCGCGCTTCCGGCTATGCAAGAATGGCGTACCGGCGCGCTGGCCGAGAAGGGTGTGAAATAGCGGGTTGGCTGCCGCCTGCTGACCGCCATCGCGAGTCGCCCATGCAGATATTCACTGTCGGCGGTGCCGTTCGCGATGAACTTCTCGGCTTGCCCGTGCAGGATCGTGATTTCGTCGTCGTCGGCGCCTCGCCGGAGGACATGCTGGCGCGTGGTTTTCGGCCCGTCGGCAAGGACTTTCCGGTCTTTCTCCATCCCGAGACGCACGAGGAATATGCGTTGGCGCGTACCGAGCGCAAGGCCGGTCATGGTTACAAGGGCTTTACCGTCTACGCGGCGCCCGACGTTTCGCTAATCGAGGATTTGGCGCGCCGCGACCTGACCATCAATGCGATCGCGCGTGCGCAAGACGGAACGCTGACCGATCCTTTCAACGGCGTGGGCGATCTTCGGGCGCGCATTCTCCGCCACGTCGGACCGGCTTTCATCGAGGATCCTGTCCGTATCCTCCGTTTGGCGCGGTTTGCGGCCCGGTTTACGGACTTTTCGGTGGCCCCGGAAACAGTCGAACTGATGCGCGAGATGGTGCGCAGCGGCGAAGCCGATCATCTGGTGCCGGAACGCGTCTGGCAGGAACTCGCGCGCGGCCTGATGGAAGCACGGCCATCGCGCATGATCACCGTGCTGCGCGACTGCGGTGCGCTGGCCCGGCTGTTGCCTGAGGTTGATCGTTTATTCGGCGTTCCTCAGCGTGCCGATTACCACCCGGAAGTTGATACCGGGGTGCATGTGATGATGGCACTCGACTGGTCGGCGCGCTGCGGCTTTGCTCTGCCCGTACGCTTCGCGGTCCTGTTGCACGATCTAGGCAAAGGCACAACGCCGGATACGGATCTACCCCGCCACCCCGGACACGAAGCGAGGAGCGTAAAGCTCGTCGACGAGGTGTGCGGCCGTCTGCGTCCCCCGACGGAGTGTCGCGACCTCGCCGTACTCGTCGCTCGTTATCACGGGGACATCCGACGCGGTCCCGAACTCCGCGCCGGTACGATTGCCACCTTGCTTGAGCGGGCGGATGCTTTGCGCCGGCCGGAGCGGTTCCGCCAGTTGCTCGATGCGTGTGCATGTGATTTCCACGGCCGGCTCGGCTGGGAGGACAAACCTTTGCCGGAACCCGATCTTTTCCCGCGGGCGCTGGATGCCGCCCGCTCGGTTGACGCGGCGGCCATAGCGGCTTCCTGCGCCAGCACGGCACAAATCGCCGAGCGCTTGCATGCTGCCCGCGTTGAGGCGATCAAAAAGGCGTTGGCGCGCCCCGACATTGACGGCGACGCGAACTGACCTTGCACGTTTCAAGCGGCCTGATCACAGGCGCGACATCCTGAAATTTTCGTCTACGGAGACTATCGATGATCACGCTTTATACATGGGGAACACCCAATGGGCGCAAGGTTTCGATCATGCTCGAGGAGTGCGGGCTGCCTTATGAAGTCCGCCCGATCGACATCACCCGTGGAGACCAGTTTCGGTCCGACTTCGTCGCGGTCAATCCGAATTCCAAGATTCCGGCGATCATCGATTCGGACGGCCCAGACGGGGCGCCCATCACGCTCTTCGAGTCTGGTGCCATCCTCGTTTACCTGGCCAGCAAGACGGGCCGATTCCTGCCGGGCAGCGACCGCGGCAAGTTCGAGGCATTGCAGTGGCTGATGTTCCAGATGGGCGGCGTGGGGCCGATGTTCGGGCAGGCGCACCACTTCCGGCGTTTTGCCCCCGAGCAGATCCCTTACGCGATCAAGCGCTACAGCACCGAAACGGTCCGGCTCTATGGGGTACTCGACAAACGGCTTGCCGAAACGGAATTCCTTGCCGACGAGTATTCAATTGCGGACATCGCGACTTACCCATGGGTTGCGCGGCATGAGTGGCAAGGCGTAGACCTTACCGATTTTCCGGAAGTACTGCGTTGGTTCGAAACGATTGGTGCGCGAGCGGCGGTCGTGCGCGGGATGGCCGTCCCCGGCTAGCAAAGAAGAAAGGGATGCGAGCTTGCTCGCCCCGGAACGTCAAGCGAAGGTGTTAACGTTATTACCGAGCGTTGCCGTCGTTCCGGGAGCCGCTTGCGGCAACGCTTGGACGAGTTGCAACGCCGCTTGTGCCTGAAGATCGAGCGACTTTTTCAGGACGGCAATGGCCACGGCATTCCCTGTACTTGCAGAGCTCAGTGAAGCCGACACGTTTCCGACGCTGTTGATATCCATAGTGACCTCGTTGCTACATTCTTACCTTAGCACGTTTACTGGCATGTGCGGACAGGCGCTGCACTTTTCAAGAGCGGCATTGGGACCCCAAAAAAATAGTCTTCTTTGCCTCAACCTTTTTCGTCACGGTGCGTTATCTCAAACACGAGCTCGCTGTTTTGAGTCCCTTTGATGGATGGCCGATGCAATGGTGAAAACGATGGAAATGGAATCCGGAAAAGTCCTGGACGAGGCGTGCAACAGCAACAATGACGCCTACAGCGACGAAGGTTTGTATACGGCATGGTTGCATGCGCCGCAGACGGCTGTCGCGCCGACACGCGCGGCAGACAACGGAAATACCTGGGCAATGTGGGCGGCCTTCCCCGCGTTCATCGCCCGACCGGGTGTTGCCAAGGGCAAGGCGGGTCTTCACTAGGCGGCTGCCACGCGCGGATGTGCCGCTTAGTGAGGGTCCGCCTTATCCGGCAACCCGGCAGGCGGTGCGGAATGTTGGCTCGGGGCTGCTGGTGGGGCGGAATAGGATTAACGACCGCCCTTGATTAAATAGCATCCTCCCCCGAGTCTGCCGTTGGCGTGCTCGCGGAATTCCCAACGCCGCGCCGTACGCCGACCACTCCCAATACTTCACGCTCCGAGGATAGCCGCTTTGTGCCGTGGCGTTCTCTGGGTTGCTTGGGCTCTTTTCCAAACTCCAACTGGACAGGCGAAACGCCTACGTCAGGTCCCCGCCCGTTTCGGGCCTTAGCGCTCTTAGTTCAGGCGAGGGCTTGATCGAAAGTTGCGCGCGTGCTCGTCATTGCCATCGCCAGGTCGTGCCGGCCCCTCTGAGCAGAAGAATGGCGCGATTAACCTTTGGCCATGCCTACTGTCTTTGGGGCGTAAGTAAGGAAGCCTTGATCGGTGGTGGGTGCAGTGCAAGCTGTTGAGGGGTGGCTTCAGCAAGATCGTGAAGCACCGTGCCGATTGCGATTCCGAGTAGCAGGCGGACTAGGAGGCGGGTGCCGCGATCGATGATGGTTTCCATGGTGCCCATGAAAACATGGCCGCATTGCGCTGCCATGACAGGCCTCCAGTAGACCACCAGGCGGCGTGCCCTGCACCCTGGCCCTAAAGCGTGAGCCGTCGGTCGTTGTGCGCGAAGCCGATCAGGGCGTCATCGAGGCCTTTGCCGAGCGCGATGACCTTGAACAAGTCTCCCATTTCTGCGGGCGAAATCAGTTTCTGTGCGGCTTGCGCCTGCGGCAGGTAGCGTCCATGGTCATCGGTCGGGATGCGCGCCAGCGCCTCGGTGAGACCGCAATTGAGCAGGAAACTGGCCTGCGTGGCGTAGCCGAGGACATCGAGCCCCGCCTCGAATCCGGCCTCCGCGATCGCCGTAAAGTCCACGTGCGCGGTGATGTCCTGCAGCCCGGGCAGGAAGAACGGCTCCGTGTGTGCCCGATGCCGGTAGTGGCACATCAGCGTTCCGGTGTCGCGCTGGGGATGATAGAACTCGTGGCGCGGAAACCCGTAATCGATAAGCAACAGCGCGCCTCGGCCGATGATCTGTCCCCACGAGGCCGTCCAGTCCCTGGCGGCGAGGCCAAGCTCGCTCAGATAGCCGACCGGCAGTTCGTTCTCGTCGGCAACCGTGAGCGCGGCGTCCCGGACGCGCGGGCTGGCCGGCCGGTCGTCCCAGCGGAACGTCTGCCCGTTCCGATCGAGAACCACTCCGCGTTCGAGAATCATCTGTTCATCCGTTTCGGTACCCCAGACGACGAGGTGCACGGGCATCGCGTCGAGCAGTTCGTTCGCCAGCACGAGCCCGTCGAAGCGATCGGGAAGGCGATCGAGCCAGCGCACGCGTTCGACAAGGTGCGGAACCGCAGCCTCGATCGTCGCCCGTTGCCGCGCGCGCAATTCGCCCGACAGGTCGAGGATTGCGTATTGCTCGGGAAGAGCCGCGCGTCGTTCGAGGTCCTGCAACAGATCAGCGGCGAGCCGCCCCGATCCGGCACCGACTTCGAGGACGTACGGCGCGCTGAGCGAGAGAATTTCCTGCACTTGGGACGCCAGCGCCCACGCGAACAGCTCTGAGAGTTCGGGGGCTGTGACGAAGTCGCCCGCCGCGCCGAATTTGTGCGCGCCACCGGAGTAGTAGCCCATTCCCGGCGCGTAGAGCGCAAGGTCCATGAAACGGTCGAAACCGATCCATCCTCCCGCGGCAGAAATTTCGTCCGCGATGCGGCGTTGCAACGCATTGCTGAAGGCGAGCGCGTCGGCGGCGGGTGTGGGAAGGTCGGTCGTGGCCATTTTTTCAGCGGTCCTGCGTGGTCAGACCCGCAGCGTTGTGATGCTGCCAAAGTCGAACTTCATTTGCGTCCACTCGGCGACCGGCAGGTGAAGCCAATGACCGACGAGAGCGCGCAGAATCCCCGCGTGAGCGACGATCGCGACATGTTCGCCCGAGAGCGACGCGGCGAAGCTGACGGCGCGGTCTCTCAGTTGCGCCACGGATTCACCGCCCGGCGGAACGAAATTGAGGACGTCGGCCGCCCAGGCATCGAGGGCTTGCCGGTCGATCCGCGACCAAGGCCGGCCTTCCCATTCGCCAAAATCGATTTCGCTCAGCCGGCCGTCAACGCGAACGGCCGGATCCAGCGCTTCGGCGAGCTGGCGTGCCCGTCGCAACGGACTCGAAAACACCGGGACACCCGCGGGCAGGTGAGGGCGGATACGTGCCGCGGCGACGCCCGGCAATTCCGCATCTACATCGCAACGCCCGTAACAGATGCCGGGTTCGATCAGCGGGCGCGGGTGCCGGATCAGGAAAACTTGCACAATAGCCCGGCGTAGAAGGCGACTTCGGCGAGTTGCTGTGTCGCTCCAAGGCAGTCGCCCGTATAGCCGCCAACCTGGCGCTTGAACATTCGTGCCATCCACCAGGTCGCGAGTACGGCGAGGAGGACGGCGGGAATGGATTGCCGCAATGGTAGCAGGAGCAAGGGCAATAGCCCTGTGCCTATGGCGAATGCAAAGGCGCGCGGCCCGATGTGTGTGGACATAGGCTTGGCTTTGCCTTCGTCGCGCACGTACTCAAGTGAGCGCAACACCGTGGTGGCACACAAACGCGAGAAGGTGTGCCCGGCAAGCAGCGAGGCTGCCACCAATAGCGGCTCGATTTCCACCAGCGCGCAGAACTTCGCAAGCAGGAGAAGGACCAGCGCCACGGCGCCGAAGCTGCCGATGCGCGAATCCTTCATGATGGCGAGGATGCGCTCCTTGTCCCAGCCGCCGCCGAAACCGTCGACGGTGTCGCTCCAGCCGTCTTCGTGGAAAGCGCCGGTGGCGTAGATCGTTGCCGCCATCGACGCGACGACGGCCAAGGTGCGCGGCCAGAAGAATGTCGTAACGGCGTAAACGATCGCCGCGATGCCGCCGACGATGAGGCCGACGGCCGGGAAGTAGCGCGTCGAATGCTGCAACGCCTCGCTGCTGTGCCCGATCCAGCGCGGTACCGGCAGCCGGGTGAAGAAGCGAATGGCGCCGAAGAAATACTCGAGTTCGTTACGCGCGGACATGGGCGGCTGGGGGTGCGTTGGAGAAAGCGGCGTTCAGCACTGCTCGCTGACGCCCGCGGATTCGAAGCTCGCCATCTCGTTGAGGAAGGCAACGGCGGCGCGCACGAGTGGCCAAGCCAACGCCGCGCCCGTGCCTTCGCCCAGACGCAGGCCGAGGTCGATCAGCGGGTCGCCGCCGAGCTCGCGCAACTGGGCAAGATGGCCGGGTTCCGCCGAGCGATGGCAAAAGATGCAGTACTCGCGCACGTTGGGCGCGATGCGCGCGGCGGCGAGCAAGGCCGAGGTAACGATGAATCCGTCGATGAGCAGGACCATGCCGCGCTGAGCCGCGCCGAGCATTGCGCCGGCCATCATGACGATCTCGAAGCCGCCGAACTCGGCGAGCACGGAGCGCGGGTCCGGCTGCGCGGGCAATTTGGCGCGCTCGACGGCCTGCGCTAGCAGGTCGCGCTTACGGGTCAGTCCTGCATCGTTGAGACCAGTACCCCGGCCGACGCAATCGATCAACGGCGTACCGGTCAGCGCGTGTGTGATCAGCGACGCGGACGCCGTGTTGCCGATTCCCATCTCGCCGAAGCCGAGTACGTTACAACCGGCGTCGTTTAATCCCCGGGCGATCTCAGCGCCCTTGGCGAGTGCCGCTTCACATTCGGCGAGGGTCATTGCCGGTTCGGACAAATAGCTGCGGGTGCCGGGCCCCATGCTCGCGTCGACAAGATCCTTCCGTTTGCCGAAGTCGTGGGCGACGCCGGCGTCTACGATCTTGAGCGCCATGCCGTTCTGCCGGGCGAACACGTTGATGCCGGCGCCCCCGGCAAGGTAGTTTTCGACCATCTGCCAGGTGACCTCCTGCGGGAAGGCCGAAACGCCCGCCTTGGCCGCGCCGTGGTCACCGGCGAAGACGAGGATGTGCGGATTCGTGAGCGAGGGAGTCAGCGTCTTCTGAATGCGCCCAATCTGCAACGCCATGCGTTCGAGTTGCCCGAGCGCGCCGAGCGGTTTGGTTTTGTTGTCGATCTTGTGTTGAAGCGCTGCGTCGAGCGAATTATCCAGGGGGCGAATGGAGAAGGGCATGGTGTGATATTCGAATTTGGAAGCGGGAAAAACCCGCAATTATACGCCCCGGGGTGTCATGCTAAGCTTGTTGCATGAACGAGTTGATCATCGGCGGTGCCCGTTCGGGCAAGAGTTCGCTGGCAGAAGCGCGGGCGGCGGAAAGCGGCTTGCGGGTCGTCTACGTTGCCACGGCGCAGGCTCTCGACGGTGAAATGACGCGCCGCATCGCGCACCATCGTGCGCGGCGTCCCGCCACCTGGGGGCTTGTCGAATCGCCGCTCGATCTTGCCGTGGCGCTGCGCCGGCATGCAGCGCCCGATGTCTGCCTACTCGTCGATTGCCTGACCCTCTGGCTGTCGAACCTGCTCTTCGCCGGGGCGGCCGCTCGGCAGGCGGAAGCGGGCGAAACCGTCGATTGTCCGCGCCTTGCCGGCGAGGTGGCGGCGCTTGTCGAATGCTTGCCCCGGTTGCCGGGGCGAGTGATCCTCGTCTCCAACGAAGTCGGTTGGGGCATCGTGCCGATGGCGGCGGTGTCGCGGCTTTTCGCCGACGAACAGGGTCGGCTCAATCAGCGCGTCGCCGCAGTCTGCGAACGTGTGACGCTGGTGGCTGCCGGTCTGCCGCTCGTACTCAAACAACCCGCTTAGGAGGACGTCATGTACAAACGCATCATGGCTGCCGTCGATGAGAACTTCGCCACGGGTCCGGTGCTGGAGGCGGCGATCGCCATGGCGGCGCAATCGCGCGCCCGGCTGGCGGTCTGCTATGCGCTCGACCACACGGTTTTCGCACGGCGCGAGGGCCAAGTCCTGCTTGCGAACAGCGTCGAGCAGATCGAGAGCGACATGCATGGGCCCGCGCAGGAAGTAGTCGACCGGGCGGCCGAGGCCGCGCGGGCATCCGGGCTGGAGGTCGACACGCGCATTGTCGAGTCGGAAAAGGAAACGGTGGCCGACATGCTGGCGCGCGCGGCGCTAGAGTGGCAGGCGGATTTGCTCGTGGTCGGCATGCACCGCCTTGGTGTGGAGCGTTTCTTTGTCGCCAGTGTGGCAGAGGCGTTGGCCAAGAAGGCGACGACGTCCTTGCTGCTCGTGCGCTCAGCGTAGGGCAAAATTGAAAGAAACATGAAACGCAGGCGGAGACGCGCGAAGACGACGTTCCGCCTGGTGCCGCAATAAAATCGGGTCAATGCTGACGACCGCACAAAAAAGCAGTTGAGGGGGAAAGATGGGGAAAAAAGGGAGGGGGAGGTCGACACTCGCCGCCGCGCTGATCGCGCTGGCATGTCCAGCCGTTTCGGCGGTGGCACGCGATTGCGACGAGCGCTATTTCGCGGCCGACGATTATGCCAATGCGAAGCCGTTGCGCCGGCCGTCCGCGAAATTCGCGCAAGCCCTGGCTGACGCGCAAGACGGCACGGCGAGCGCCCAGCGCGCCGTGGCGGTGAGCTACGAGACGGGCTACCTCGTCTCGCGCTGTGAGTCCAAGGCGTACCGCTGGTACGAAAAAGCCGCCGCAGGAGGCGATGCAACGGCCCGCACATGGATCGAGCGACGTCAAGCCTTGTCGGCGTTGAGCCGCGGCGACGAATGCGTCGGCGAACATTGCTCGGGACATGCCGAGAACCGGGTCGCCATGCTTTACGCCGACGCGGCGCGCAGCGGGCATTTCTTCGCCCCGATCACGATCAACGGCCACACCGTACGCGGCCTGGTCGACACCGGCGCCTCGTCACTGGCGATGAGTGCGGAGACCGCGAAGGCCTTCGGCATCACCGCCGCTGGTGCAAAGGCCGGACAGGCATCCACGGCGAACGGCACGATTTCTACGCAGAACCTGGTCGTGCCGCTGGTCGATATCGCGGGCATCAAGCTGCGGGACGTCGAAGTCTCGATCGGCGTTAGCGGCGAAACACTGATCGGTATGAGCGTTCTGCGGCGCCTTAATGTCGGCATGACGCCGGGAACGCTCTCGCTCTCAAAACGGTAACCACTCCGCAAGCCGACGCAAGTCTAAGTGCGCCTCGACGGCGTCGGCGAGGCGGTCGATGTCGTGCTCGCGGCGTGCGTTTGGATCGAAACTCGCCGACGGCCGGTGCCCGGCCCAAGTGAGCAAAGCGTCCAATGCCTCCGGCGTGTCGAACAATCCGTGACAATAGGTGGCCAGAATCTGCCCATCCGCCGACAGTGCGCCTTCGGCCACGGTCGACGACCCGCCGGCCGGAGTCGCCAGATCGGTGGCCGGTTGATCGAGCGCCGGCCCACGCGTCACGCCCATGTGAATGCGGTAGCCGGCAATCGCCGGTGCGCCGGGGAGGCGCAGCGTGCCGGTGACATTTTCGAGCGTCTTTTCCGTTTCCAGCGTCGTCTCGTAGTCAAGCAGCCCGAGCGCCGGAGCGCTGCCCGGTTTACCTTCGAGTCCGAGAGGATCGTGCAACTGGCGACCGAGTATCTGCAACCCGCCGCAAACCCCAATCACCTTGCCGCCGTAACGCAAATGCCGGCGGATCGCGTTCTCCCAGCCCATTTCGCGCAGCCAGGCCAAGTCGGCCTGCACCGCTTTCGAGCCGGGCAGAACGATCAAGTCGCACGGCGGCGGCAAGTCGTGCGGCCCGACAAAGGCGAAGTCGACTTCCGGATGGAAGCGTAGCGGGTCCAGATCGTTGTGGTTCGAGATGCGCGGGTAGGCCGGTGCCACGACTTTCAAGCGCGCGGCGCTCTTGGCCTCCTTGCCGCGCGGTAGCGCGTCCTCGGCGTCGAGATAGAGACCGTGGACGTAGGGGAGCACGCCGAGGACCGGTTTCCCGGTGCGCTCCTCGAGCCAGCGCAGGCCCGGTTCGAGAAGGCTGATGTCGCCGCGAAAACGGTTGATCACGAAACCCTTTACGCGCGCCTGTTCGCTCGCCGAGAGCAGGTCCAGCGTACCGACGAGGTGCGCGAAGACGCCGCCACGGTCGATATCGGCGATGAGGATCACCGGGCAGTCGACGGCTTCGGCGAAGCCCATGTTGGCGATGTCCCGGTCGCGCAGGTTGATCTCGGCCGGGCTTCCCGCACCTTCAACGAGCACGCACTCGTAGGCGACGCACAGCCGCCCCCACGATTCGAGCACAGCTTTCATCGCCCGCGGCTTGTACTCGTGATAAGCACGGGCGTCGAGGTCGGTGAGCGCCTTGCCGTGGATAACCACCTGGGCGCGCTTGTCGGTGGCGGGTTTGAGCAGGATCGGATTGAAGTCAATGTGCGCGGGAACGCGGGCGGCGATCGCCTGCAATGCCTGCGCGCGGCCGATTTCGCCGCCGTCCACGGTGACCGCCGAATTGAGCGCCATGTTCTGCGGCTTGAATGGAGCAACCCGGACGCCGCGGCGTGCGAGTACGCGGCAGAGCGCGGCGACGAGAACCGATTTTCCGGCATCGGAAGTACAGCCCTGGACCATCAGGCAGGGGGTCTTGCGGGAAATAATGGACATGGGGTCGGTGCGGCGCAGTGCCGTTGTCAAAAGAACGGATTAATCGGTGTTTGGCGGTTGTCGAGGTTTTCCCGGCCTCCGTTGGATGGAATGCTGGAAAACGATCCGTCATTGCAGCGGCCTCGATTCGCCCCGGTTGGGGTTAGGGCGTAGAATTCCGCCTTCGTTGCTCCGTATTTTCTCATGCCTGTCCCGTTCCTCGCCGATCCCTTGCTGTTTTCCGTTCCCAGTTCCCTCGGCTTGCCGCTGGCCGCGCTTGCCGGCGTACTGCTGGACCGGCTGCTCGGCGAAGTGCCGCGTTGGCATCCGCTGGTCGGTTTTGGTCGTGTGGCGAACGGACTCGAAATTCTTCTCAACCGGGGCGCGGATACTGGCCGCCGGGCCAAAGGCGTCATTGCCTGGATGGTGGCGGTCCTTCCCTGGGTCGGACTCGCTGTCTGGGCGAGGCGTACTCCGCTCAGTGCCTGGTTGAGCGACGTTGTCCTGCTCTACCTCGCACTCGGCGGACGCAGCCTTGCGCAACATGCCGAGCGCGTTGCCCGCGACCTGGGTGCCGGCGACTTGGAGGCGGCAAGGCAGCATGTGGGCTGGATCGTTTCGCGCGACACGAGCGCGCTTGACGAGACCGGTGTCGCCAAAGCCTGTGTCGAGACGACGCTGGAGAACGGCAACGACGCCGTTTTCGGCGCGCTGTTCTGGTTCATGCTGCTGGGCGGGCCGGGCGCCGTTCTTTTCCGCCTCGCCAACACGCTTGACGCGATGTGGGGCTACAAGACGACGCGGTTGCGGTATTTCGGCTGGGCGGCGGCGCGCATCGACGATGGGCTCAACTACATTCCGGCGCGGCTTACGGCGCTGTCCTATGCCGCGTTCGGGCATACCCGCCGCGCCTTGGCGTGTTGGCGGGCGCAGGCGCCGGCTTGGGAGAGCCCGAACGCTGGACCGGTTATGGCGGCGGGCGCCGGCAGCTTGGGCGTAGCCCTGGGCGGCGTGGCCGTGTATCACGGCCAGATCGAGGAGCGTCCCGTGCTCGGTCAGGGCGAGCCGGCGCGCGGCAAGGATATTCCCCGCGCGTTGAGGCTTCTGCGGCGGACGACCTTCCTGTGGCTCTCGCTCTACCTGCTCGGAGGGTTTGCCTGTGCTTGAGCACGGCGGACGGTTGCGCGCCGCCGCACGCCTTTACGGGCTGCCACTGTCCGACTGGCTCGATCTGTCGACCGGCATCAGCCCGCATACCTACCCGGTTCCTCCTCTCGACGCCAGTTGCTGGAACCGGCTGCCGGAGGATGACGACGAACTCGAAACGGTGGCCGCCGCGTACTACGGCAACGAGCGTCTTCTCGTATTGCCCGGTTCGCAGGCGGCGATCCAGACGTTGCCGTCGCTGTTCCGGCCGGCCACGGTGGCTTGCGTGGCGCCGCTTTACGAGGAGCATCCGCATGCCTGGGAGCGCGCCCGCCATACCGTGCGCCGCCTGCCGACGCTTCAGCGCGCACTCGGCGTCGTGACGCCCAACGTCCTGCTGTGTAATCCGAACAATCCGACGGGTACGGCGTTTTCACGCGACGAGCTCCTTGACGCAGCAAACAAGCTGCAGCGCCGCGGCGGTTGGCTGATCGTCGACGAGGCCTTTGCCGATGCCGAACCGACGCGCGGCATTGTCGACCTGGCCGGCGGCCCGGAAGCGCCGTCTCTCATCGTGTTGCGTTCGCTTGGCAAGTTTTTCGGCTTGGCCGGAGCGCGTGTGGGTTTCGTTTTCGGCGCGGCAGAAAAGCTCGAACGCTTGCGCGAAATGATTGGCCCGTGGCCGGTTGCTCACCCGTCGCGCATGGCGGCGTGCAAAGCGCTGGCGGACACTGCATGGCAAACAGCCATGCGCGAGCGATTGGCTGTCGAATCACATCGCCTGTCCGAGCTGCTCACGCCGCTCGGCACGGTGAATCGAACGGCGCTGTTCTGCACTGTGTCCTTGCCTGGCGATCCAGCGCGCTGCGCTGCGTTGTTCGAGCACTTCGCACGGCGCGCGATCCTCGTCCGCCGCTTCGAAAACCTGGGACTGCTGCGTTTCGGCCTGCCGGGCGACGAGAGGCAGTGGTTGCGTCTGCAAGCAGCCGTTGCCGAGTGGAGCCGTACCGAATGACGGGCGCTCGGGCGTTGTCGGTTTCGGTGGTTTTATTCGGTGTGCTCGCCCTGGGAGCCAGCCCGGCCCGCGCCGAAATCTCCGTGATCGACGATGCCGGAACGACCGTGCGTCTCGCACAGCCGGCGCGCCGCATCATCACGCTGGCACCGCACATGGCAGAAACGCTGTTCGCGGCCGGTGCCGGCGAGCGGCTCGTGGGAACGGTGGAATTCAGCGATTTCCCGCCGGAGGTGAAGAAGCTCCCCCTCGTTGGCGGCTATTCGCGCCTCAATCTCGAAGCTATCGCCGCGCTCAAGCCGGACCTCATCATTGCTTGGCAGAGCGGCAATGCGCCGGCGCACATCGAGCGGTTGCGCGCGCTTGGCTTGCCAATTTATGTCTCGCAACCCAATCGCATCGAAGATGTGGCGAAGGAAATCGAGCGCATTGGCGTACTCGCCGGCACGCAGCCCGTGGCCAACGACGTCGCGGCCAAGTATCGCCAGCGGCTGGCGGACATCCGCAAACGCTACAGCGATCGCCCGACAGTGCGCACGTTCTACCAGGTATGGAAACAGCCGCTATCGACGATCGGTGGCCGGCAGATCATTTCGAGCGTCATTGCGCTGTGCGGCGGCGAGAACGTGTTCGGCAAGCTCGATGCCTTGGCGCCGGTCGTCAGCGTCGAGTCGGTGATCGCTGCCAACCCCGAGGCAATCGTCGCGAGCGGCATGGACGCGTCGCGGCCCGAATGGCTCGACGATTGGAAACGCTGGCCGGCGATCACGGCCGTCGCGCGCGACAACCTGTTTTTCGTCCAGCCCGAGTTGATCCAGCGCCACACGCCGCGGTTGCTCGAAGGCGCGGAACGCCTCTGTCAGCACCTGGAAACGGCGCGCAGCCGACGGCCGAAATAGTCGCTCCGCACCTTTCTCTTCTCCTCGATTGCAGATGGACGCAGCGGGTGCTACCGCTCGGCTCCTTGCGTTTCGACGTACAGCGCGTATAGCGAGTGGCTGCTCGCCATGTATAGCCGGTTGCGTTCGGCTCCCCCGAAACAAAGGTTGGCGCAGCGCTCAGGAAGCTTGATGAAGCCGATGGCTTTTCCTTGGGGGTTGAAAACCATGACGCCGTCGAGGTCCTCGGAACGACCTTTAGGCAGATAGACATGGCGTCCGTCGATCTCGGTGGGCTCGGGCTGCAGCACGCCGTTGCTTCCCCAGCCGCACCAAAGATTGCCGTCGCGGTCGACGCGGAAGCCATCGAGTGCGCCGTGGTCGGTGGCGTCGATGAGCTTGGTCTTGTTGTTCACCGTACCGTCCGCGTGCACGTCGTAACTCCAGATGCTGCGGTTTGGCGTACCGCGGGATTCGACGACGTAAAGCTTCGATTCGTCGGGCGAGAAGGCCAGGCCGTTCGGGTTGCCGAGATCGGTGATCACGGCCGTCAGCCGTCCGTCGCTGCCAAGGCGGTAAACGTTGGTCGTGGCCTGCTCGGATTCGGCGCGGTAGCCCTCCCACTCACCGTTGATTCCGAAGAGCGGATCGGTGAACCAGATGCTGTTGTCCGATTTGACGACAATGTCGTTCGGGGCATTGAGCCGCTTGCCTTCGTAGCGGTCGGCGAGCACGGTGATCTTGCCGTTTCTCTCGGTGCGCGTGATGCGCCGGGTCAACGAATGCTCGCAGGTGACGAGCCGTCCTTGCCGATCGCGCGCGTTACCATTAGCGAAGTTGGCCGGGCTGCGGAAAACGGTAAAGCGGCCGTCGCGCTCGCTGTACTTCATGATGCGGTTGTTCGGGATGTCGCTCACCAGCACATAGCCGCCATCGTCCGGAAAGTAGACCGGGCCTTCCGCCCAGCGCAGGCCGCTTGCCACCTGTTCGAGCGTGCTGCTGTAGATACGGTACTTGAGGAAACTCGGATCGAGAATCTGGATCGCCGGATCGGGGTAGCGTTGATTCGGCTGGAAGGGGAAAGCCGGTGCGTCCACGCCGCACCCACCGCTCAAGCGCGACGTTGAAGCGTGGCTGGCACCTTCCGTCCCGCGTTGTACGGTCGTTTTTCTCGCTGGCTGGTCCATGCCGCCTCCTGTTTTTTATCGAATAGCCACCTCGATTATGACAAAGGCGGAGGGGAGGATGGAGAAGCGGGGAAGCGGCAACCGATTACGGCGGCGCCACTTCTCCCTGTTACTCGAACGGCATGCCGCTGCTTCTGGCTGTGGCGGCAATTAACCAGCGATTCGTCTCAGTCCTTCTGTCCGATCTCGAAGTGAGCGAGGATTTCGAGGGCGCGGACCATGGCCGAGTGATCCCAGGCCGAACCGCCGTGGGCCGCACAGGCGTTGAACAGCTCCTGGCACGTGGCCGTATTGGGCAACGACACCCCGAGCTTGCGCGCCGACGAGAGCGCGAGGTTCAAGTCCTTCTGATGCAGTTCGATGCGGAAGCCCGGGTTGAACGTGCGCTTGACCATGCGTTCGCCGTGCACTTCGAGAATCTTCGACGACGCGAAACCGCCCATCAGCGCCGCCCGGACCTTGGCCGGGTCGGCCCCGGCCTTGGACGCGAAGAGCAAGGCTTCGCCCACCGCCTCGATGGTCAGCGCCACGATGATCTGGTTGGCGACCTTGGCCGTCTGCCCGTCGCCATTGCCGCCGACGAGGGTGATGTTCTTGCCCATCAGTTCGAAGAGCGGCTTCACCTTCTCGAAGGTGGCTTCGCTGCCGCCGACCATGATCGAGAGCGTGGCGTTCTTGGCGCCGACTTCCCCCCCGGAGACCGGAGCGTCAAGGTATTGGCAGCCCAAGGCGTTGATCTTCTGGGCGAACTCCTTGGTCTCGATAGGCGAGATCGAGCTCATGTCGACGACGATCTTGCCGGGGGTGAGGCCTTCGGCAATCCCGTTCGGGTCGAAGAGGGCACTGGCCACATGCGGGGTGTCGGGGACCATGGTGATGATCACTTCGGCCTGTTGCGCCACTTCTTTGCCACAGGCGCAGGCTTTGCCGCCCGCCTGCACGAGACGCTCCGGAATGCTTGGGATACTGTACAGAAACACCTCATGCCCGGCCCGGATCAGGTGTTCGGCCATCGGCGTGCCCATGATCCCCAGTCCTACGAAGCCTACTTTGCTCATCTGTTTTTTCTCCTTTACGTTCTCTCTTGCGGCCGGACAGCCTCGCTTCTTTTCAGCGAGGGATCGTCTCCGTACCGTTCTTAATCGCATGCCGTCGTATTTTGTGCCCATGCGCTAGTTCCTTTCCAGTGTTCGCCCGCTTAACGGACGAGGCTCGGGCGCTTGTTGTCGAACTTCCAGCCGGGGATGAGGAACTGCATGGCCACCGCATCATCACGCGCGCCCAGCCCCATCGCCTTGTAAGCCTGATGCGCTTTCTCGACTTCCGCCATATCGATTTCGAGCCCGAGGCCGGGTTTCTTTGGCACGCGGATCAACCCGTCGCGGATCGGGTACGGTTCTTTGGTCAGCCGCTGGCCGTCCTGCCAGATCCAGTGGGTGTCGATCGCCGTGACCTTGCCCGGTGCGGCGGCGCCGACGTGGGTGAACATGGCGAGTGAAATATCAAAATGGTTGTTCGAGTGCGAGCCCCAGGTGAGTCCGAACATCTGACACAACTGTGCGACGCGCACCGAGCCCTGCATCGTCCAGAAATGCGGATCGGCGAGCGGGATGTCGACCGACTGCAACTGGATCGAGTGCGCCATCTGGCGCCAGTCGGTGGCGATCATGTTGGTCGCCGTCGGTAGGCCGGTGGCGCGGCGGAACTCGGCCATCACCTCCCGGCCCGAGAAACCGGCTTCGGCGCCTGTCGGATCTTCGGCGTAGGCCAGAATCCCATGCTTGTCGCGGCAGAGCGCGATCGCTTCGGCCAACGACCAGGCCCCGTTCGGATCGAGCGTGATGCGTGCCTCGGGAAAGCGCTCATGCAGCGCGACGATGGCTTCCATTTCCTCCTCGCCGCGCAGCACGCCGCCCTTGAGCTTGAAATCGTTGAAGCCGTAACGTTCGTGGCTTGCCTCGGCCAGTCGTACGACGCCTTGGGCATCCAGCGCGGCTTCGTTGCGTAGCCGGAACCAAGCGTTGTCGGCGTTTGGCTCGCTGCGATAGTCGAGCGTCGTCTTGCGGCGATCGCCGATGTAAAAGAGATAACCGAGAATCTCGACGGCCTCACGTTGCATGCCTTCGCCCAGCAGCGCGGCGACGGGAACGTTCATGAACTGGCCGAGCAGGTCGAGCATTGCCGATTCAACGGCGGTAATGGCGTGGATCGTCGTGCGCAGGTCGAACGTTTGCAGACCGCGACCGCCGGAATCGCGATCGGCAAAGGTCACGCGCATCTGGTTGAGCACGGCGTTGTATTCGCCGAGGGTCTTGCCGATGATGAACGGGCGGGCATCCTCGATCGTCTGGCGGATCTTCTCGCCGCCCGGTACTTCGCCGAGGCCCGTATTGCCGGCGCTGTCCTTGAGAATCACGATGTTGCGCGTGAAGAACGGCCCGTGCGCACCGGAGAGATTCAGCAGCATGCTGTCCTGTCCAGCGACCGGAATGACGTCCATCGCCACCACGCGTGGCGCATCGATTCGAGTTTCCAAGCCCATCCCTGATCTCTCCTGTCCTGTCGTTGTTTCGGCGATTCTAATCTTGTGACGTCTCATGGATTCGGTGACTGACCGTTTGCTGACCTTAGCTCCGGAGCCTTGAAGCAAAGGCCGCTTCTCGCGGTGCAGTGCTCACACAAGGCCTTTTAAGTCATCGTACGTCCGACCACAAAGTATAGCGAGGAGAAGAATAAAAGCAACCGGCCGGAGGGCGTCCGGGCACCCTTGCATTCTGCGCTTTCTAGCGCTGGGCGTTAAGGGAAGACGCGGTGCGGCAGCAAAACACGGTGCGGCCTCATGCTGAGGCGCTGCTTGCCTGCCCGAGGTAGAGCCCGGGATGGACGGCGAGCCCCAAACCGGCTATGCTTCGCAACCTCCATGCGCCCGTAGCTCAGCTGGATAGAGTACTGCCCTCCGAAGGCAGGGGTCGTGCGTTCGAATCGCGCCGGGCGCGCCAAGGATTCGGAAAAAGGGACACTTCACCGAGTGTCCCTTTTTTATTTGCGTCGCCGGCCAGCTTCAGATTACCCGATGCCGGGGTGCGCTTCGCTCTATTCGTGGCTTGCAGCTCGCCCAACCCAGCGCGTCACGTAACCCTGGCCTTGGTGGCCCGCGCCTTCATCGAGTGCAATCTCCCCTTCGAAAGCGGAGAGTTCCTCGAGAACTCCCGAGAAGTCGGCGCGCAGCGATTCGAGCGTGTAAAGCATGTCGGCGTCCTTGGGGCCGCCGCTGCCATAGCCGAGCTGGGCGGGATGAAAGGCTTCGAGAATCAGGATTCCGCCGCGCGCCAGCGACTGGGCGAGGCGGCGGTGCACGTCCTGCCGGGTCGCGGACGGCAAGTGCACGAAGATCAGGGCCACCGCGTCGCAGCTTTGCGCCGCCGGCGACCAGTCGGCGAGATCGGCGAGGACCGTTTGCAATTGGACCGATTGACGTTCCGCCAGCGCCCGAGCCTTGGCCAAACCCACCGCCGAGCTATCGACCGAGGTTACCCGATGGCCCTGGCTTGCGAGCCACACACCGTTTCGGCCCTCGCCATCACCAGGTACCAGAACGCGCGCGGCACGTGGTAGCAGGTGTTCCTGCTGGACGAGAAAGTGGTTCGGCGAGGTACCGTATTTGTAGCCTTCGATCGAATAGTTCTGGTCCCACATGTTCATCGGCTGATCCTTTTCTTGATGTTGATACCTCGAGTGGCCACTTAGTGATTTAGCCGCTCTGCTTGTGTGCGTGAGATCAGCTCGGCGACAGGTCGAGACGGTCGACGATGACGACCACGTGGCAGGTCGTGTTTTGCGACATACCCGAGCTGCACCGGTTCCGTGTGCCGTCCGAAATTCTGAGAATCCCCTGGTGTTTCTGTGTCGACTCCCCGGCTGGCTATTTCGTTGGGTGGCGAGTGCCATTAACTGGCTTCCAGAATCATTTCACACTATATTGTTAAATATATTATAAGTCGTTAATATAACGATAAAGGTGAACATCGCATGGAAGACAGGAGAAGCTCATGGAACAGCATAGGCCACTGAATATCGTCGTCATCGGAGGGGTTGCCGGAGGCGCGTCATTTGCAGCGCGTGCGCGTCGCCTCTGCGAATCGACCCGCATCACCATCGTGGAGCGCGGCCCGGACGTTTCGTTCGCCAATTGTGGGTTGCCGTACCACATCGGGGGCGAAATCCAAGGCCGTGAGGCGCTTGCCGTGCAGACGCCCGAATCCCTGAAGGCGTTGCTCAACCTCGAGGTCCGCACGCGTTGCGAGGCGGTCGCCATCGACCGCGCTGCAAAGCGAGTGCAAGTGCGCGATCTCAGCAGCGGCGAGACGAATTGGCTCGACTACGACAAGCTCATGCTGGCACCGGGCGCTTCGCCATTGCGTCCGGCACTGCCGGGAATCGACGACCCGCGCATCTTCACGTTGCGCAATTTGCAGGACATGGACCGCATCGTCGCGGCGACCAAGGAGGGGATGCGCGCCGTTGTGATCGGCGCCGGTTTCATTGGGCTTGAGATGTCCGAACAACTGCAACGCAAGGGGCTATCAGTGCAACTCGTCGAATTACAGTCCCAGGTCATCCCGCCGCTCGATGCGCCAATGGCTGCCCTGCTGGAGAGCGAGTTGCGCAACAACGGTATCGGTTTGGACCTTGGCGACGGCATCGCCCGCTTCGAGGGCAGCGAAACGCATGTGCGCTGCCAATTGAACTCTGGCAAGGCCCTCGATGCGGACCTCGTTATCCTCTCGATCGGTGTCAAACCGGATAGCGAACTCGCTCAGACGGCCGGGCTGCAACTCGGCCCACGCGGGCATATCGTGGTCGACGAGTTCCAGCGTACCTCGGACCCGGCGATCTACGCGGCGGGCGACGCCGTCGAGACCGTCGACCGCGTCCTCGAAGGCAAAACCGCCGTGCCGATGGGCGGGCCGGCCAACCGGCAAGGGCGGGTCGCCGCCGACCACATCTTTCTCGGCGAGAAGGCGCGGCCCTATCCCGGCTCGATCGGAACGGGCATTGTGCGGGTCTTCGGTATTGCCGCCGGCATTACCGGCTGGAGCGAAAAACGTCTGTTGGCCGCTAAGACTCCGTACGAAACCGTGACCGTTAACGACAACCACCATGCTTCGTACTATCCGGGGGCCAAGCCGCTGACGCTGAAGGTGCTCTGGGCACCCGATAGCGGCCGCCTGCTCGGAGCGCAGGTTACGGGATTCGAAGGCATCGACAAACGCATCGACGTGCTCGCCACCGCGATCGCGGCCCGCATGACCGTCGAAGATCTCTGCCACCTCGAGCTCGCCTACGCGCCGCCGTTCGGATCGGCAAAAGACGTCGTCAATCTGGCCGGATTCGCCGCCTGCAACCGGCGTGATGGCCTTGTCCGGCATATCACCGAGCTACCCGAAGATCCTGCGGTGCAAGTCGTCGACGTGCGTGGAGCACCCTTAGCCGAAGCTTTTCCGCCGCCCGGCCGGTCGGTCAATATTCCCTTCCCGACGTTGCGCGCCAACCTCGGCAAGCTCGATCGCAACCGTCCGGTGGTGACGCTCTGCGCCTTCGGCAAGATGAGCTACTTCGCCGCCCGCGTGCTGGCGCAAAACGGTTTCGACGTCGCAAGCTTCAGTGGCGGCATGAAGGCCAACGTCGATCCCCGTTCGCCGGCCAAGTTGCCGAATCCCTAAACGCAAAAAAGCCAACCGGAGTCGGTTGGCTTTTCGTTTAGCAGATCGCAATCCGCTGGAGTCCGTGTGGAGCGGGCGATGGGAATCGAACCCACGGCACAAGCTTGGGAAGCTTGGGTATTACCATTATACGACGCCCGCGAAGGCGGCCATTTTATGCGTTCCCGGCGCGCGCTTCAATCTCTTTTGCGCGTCCCGGCTGGCGCGCCCTACGCCTTGACGGGGCGCACACGGCTCGCGGCGAGCTTGGCGCGGCGGCGGGCTTCGTCGGTATCCGGAGCGGTGGCGACGGCCACGCCCATGCGGCGGCGGGTGAAACTTTCCGGCTTGCCGAAAAGGCGCAGGTCGGTATCCGGCACCTGCAGTGCCTCGGCCACACCGTCGAAGGCGATGCCGGCCGCATCGACGCCGCCATAGATCACCGCCGAGGCTCCGGATGCACGTAGCGACGTATCGACCGGTAGGCCGAGAATCGCGCGGGCATGCAGTTCGAACTCAGAGAAGCGCTGCGAGGCCAGCGTGACGAGGCCTGTATCGTGCGGGCGGGGGCTGACTTCGGAGAACCACACCTGGTCGCCTTTGACGAACAGTTCGACGCCGAAAAGGCCGCGCCCACCGAGGTTCTCGGTGACCGCTTGCGCGATGGCACGCGCCTTCGTCAGCGCGGCGGGACTCATCGCTTGCGGCTGCCACGATTCGACGTAATCGCCGCTCACCTGCATGTGGCCGACCGGTTCGCAGAAATGGGTCTCGACCGTGCCGGAAGCCCCAACAGCACGCACGGTGAGCAGGGTGATCTCGTATTCGAAATCGATGAAACCCTCGACGATGACCCGGCTCTGGTTCACGCGCCCGCCCTGCATCGCATATTCCCAGGCGCGCGCCACGTCGTCTGGCCCTTTGAGCAGAGATTGGCCTTTGCCCGACGACGACATCGTCGGCTTGACGAGGCACGGATACCCGATGCCCGCATCGATTGCCGCCTGCAACTCCGCCAGCGAGCCGGCGAAGGCGTAAGGCGATGTCGGCAGGCCGAGCTCTTCGGCAACCAAGCGGCGGATGCCTTCGCGGTTCATCGTCAGGCGGGTCGCGCGCGCCGTCGGAATGACTTCGGCGAGCCCTTCCTGCTCGACTTCAAGCAACATGTCGGTGGCGATGGCTTCGATTTCCGGGACGACGAGGTGCGGTTTTTCCTGCTCGATCAGCGCTCGCAACGCCGGTCCGTCGGTCATCTTGACCACGTGCGAGCGGTGCGCCACTTGCATGCCAGGCGCATCGGCATAGCGATCAACGGCAATCGTTTCAACGCCGAAGCGCTGCAAGGCGATGATCACTTCCTTGCCGAGTTCGCCCGCGCCGAGCAGCATCACGCGCGTGGCCGACGGACTGAGCGGCGTACCAATGCGCAAGGGAAGAGAAGGGCGGGCGGACGAAGGCATGGCAGGATTCCTGGGAGTTGGCGACCCGCGCATTTTAGCAGTCGGAGGGTGTGGGGCCGGGGCAGGCTACGCGTAACTGGTTCGACTGACTCATTCGTTGGCAAGGGGACTGGGAGGGGTGGAGCCGAGCACGCAGGCCACACCGCACCGCACCGTTTTGCGGTGGCGGTGGCCGGGCCGGGGCGTGCAACGTGGCTTGGGATGACGTTTCGGGAAGGCTGGCGGCTCTTAACCCCCTTGTTCCTCGTTGCCAGGGGCTGACGCACATCGAACATTGGGCGGCGGTAGCCGCGGCCTTTCCCGCCTGCCCGCGGGTTCTTCCCTTTACTTCGCGTGTGCCGGTCTGAACGCCTTGCACACGGTCGGGTCGGTCTCCAGGCGGGCGCCTTCGATGAGGTCGACGCAATACGGAATTGCGGGAAACACCGCGTTCAGGCAATCGTCGATGGCCGACGGTTTTCCGGGCAGGTTGACGATCAGGCAGTGGCCGCGGATACCGGCGGTCTGGCGCGAGAGGATGGCGGTGGGGACGAACTTCAGCGAAGCGGTGCGCATCAACTCGCCGAATCCCGGCAGCATCTTCTCGCAGATGGCCTCGGTCGCTTCCGGCGTCACGTCGCGTAACGCCGGGCCGGTCCCGCCGGTGGTCACGATGAGGGAGCAGCCTTCGCCGTCAGCCATAGCGCGTAGCGCGGCTTCGATTTGCGGTTGCTCGTCGGGAATCACCCGCGCCACGGCCTGCCAGGGACTGGTCAGGGCACGCGTCAGCCACGCGTTGATCGCCGGGCCGCCCTTGTCTTCGTACACGCCGCGGCTGGCGCGGTCCGATACCGTGAGAATGCCGATGCGGGCGATTGCGGCGGCGCCTGTCGTCGTCTGGGTCATGCGGTTTCCTCGAATCCGGGTTCGTGTTGGTAACTGGTGCCGTCAAGCAACTGCACGGTCACCATCTCGCCGGCGGTCAGTTGCGCGCCGCTTGCGGGCAAGACAAGCAAGGCGTTGGCGACCGCCATCGAGCGCAGGACGCCGCTGCTCTGGTTGCCGGTCGAACTCGCGGTCAAGCCGCCCGCGCTATCGGGCGCGAGAACGACGCGCACGAACTCGGTCCGCCCTGGTCTATTGCCAAGCGCGTGTGTCAGGCGCGCCGTCGCGGTGCGCCGGAAAAGGCGCGGATGCCCGAGCCGGCGGCGCAAGGCAGGCGCTACGAACTGCTCGAAGCAGACCATGCTCGACACGGGATTTCCCGGAAGGCCGAACACCAGTGTGCCGTTCCGCGTACCGAAAGCCACCGGATGCCCCGGGCGCATCTCGACGCGCCAGAAGTGCATCTCGACGTTCAGCGTGGCGAGCATCGGGCGCACGAAATCATGAACGCCGACCGACGAGCCTCCCGACACGAGCAGCACGTCGTGCTCCAGGCCGGCTTTGAGATGTCGGGCAAGATCCTCGGGATCGTCGCGCGCAATGCCAAGCAGGACGGGTTCGATGCCGAGCGCCTGCAACTGTGCCATCAGGGCGTAGCTGTTCGAGTTGGGAATCTTCTCCGGGTCGAACGGCTCGTCGAGCCCTTCCAGTTCGTCGCCGGTGGACAGGATAGCCACGCGCGGCCGCCGCACCACGTCCACTTGGGCGCGCTTGACGGTGGCCAGTAATCCGATCACCCCCGGAGTAATCTCAGTGCCCGGCGTCAGCACGATCTCGCCGGTGCGCATGTTTTCGCCGCGCGGCCGGATGTCGTTGCCGGGCGCGACGCGGGTGCTGATTTCCACGCGGCCGTCGGCGAGGGTATGCGTATCCTCAACGCGGATCACGGCATCGGCGCCCGCAGGGATCGGTGCACCGGTCATGATGCGAACGCACTGGCCGGGGCCGACGGTTTTCGTCGGCCGGTCGCCGGCCTTGATGTCCTCGACGACAACCAGCGTGGCGGGAATCGCCGCGAGATCCCCGGCGCGCAGCGCAAAGCCATCCATTGCGGAAACGTCGTAGGGCGGCTGATCGCGATTGGCCCGCACCTCCTCGGCGAGCACTCGGCCGAGCGAGGCTTCGAGCCTTACCGTCTCGGAGGCGGCTGGCGCGACATGGTCGAGCACGATGCGCTGGGCGGCGAGCACCGAGAGGCGTCCCGCCGCCGAGCCTGTGGCTTGGGTATTGGCTTCCATGTCCTTTGTTTCTCTGTCTTCGTTCAAGGGCGTTGGCTGTTCCGCGGCGACGGTTCGCTGCGTGCGGCGTCGAGGTCCTGCGGTGTGTCGAGGTCGATGAAGCTGCGCAACGCGGGGTCGGCGCCGCGCAGCTCGGACTCATCGACACGGCAAACGCGCAGGCGTTCCAGAAACGCGCGCAGGCTGCGCGGCCCGTCTGCCTTCAGCAAGGCCCGCGCCGCCGACGCGCACTCCACGGCGTAGAAGGCGGCCAGAGGTTGCGGGTGCCCGCCAACGACCGGCACGACGGCCTCGTAGCCTCCGCGCCGCGTGGCCAGAAGCTCGATGGCACGCGGCTCGAGAAACGGCATGTCGGTCGCCACCGCGAAGACCCAAGGTGTCGCGGCCGCCTCCAGCCCGGCGCAGACGCCGGCGAGCGGTCCGGCGTTTTCGAACGCGTCGCAGACCTGCGGCAAGTCAAACTCAACGCGCGGCCGGCGCACGCTGAGGAGCACGTGCGGAAACACCGCGCGCACGGTCTCGGCGATGCGCCGCCAGAGCACTTGTTCGTCGAGCACCAGCGTTGCCTTGTCGCGCCCCATGCGGCGCGAATCGCCGCCGGTGAGGATCAGCGCCGTCGCATCATCGATCATCGTCCGGCGCGTTCGAGCAGAAAGTCGGCGAGGCGGGCGACTTCTTCGAGGCCGAAGTGCGGCAGCTCGGGGTAGGTTTCAGCCACATCCGTGGCGAGCGCGATCAGGCCGTCCGCCGGGACGCAACGCGGCGGCTTGTCGCAAGCGCGGCGGAGCACTTCGATCTTGTCGCCCGGCGCCAGCGAAAACCCCTCGGCGAGAACGATGTCCGCTTCGCCGAGGAAACGTTGCGCAAGCTGGGCCGGCTCGCGCCGCTCGGCGGCTTCGGCCACGAGCTGCAGCGCGTCGGTCGTCACCAGCATGCTCAGCGCCGCGCCAGCCTGGGTGAAGCGCCAACTGTCCTTGCCTTCATGATCGAGTACCACCTTATGGTGCGCGTGCTTGATCGTCGCCACGCGTTGCCCGCGCGCCGCCAGCTCGGCGACGAGCTTCTCGACCAGCGTGGTTTTTCCCGACCCGGAGTGGCCGACGAAGATGAACAGCGGAGGCGTTTGCACGCTCATGGGTGTGGCGTGACCCATGAATCGCCTTCGGGCGTGATTTCCTTCTTCCAGATCGGCACGCGTTCCTTGAGTTCGTCGATCAGCCAACGGCAGGCTTCGAGCGCAGGTGCGCGGTGTTCGGCTCCGGTGGCGATGAAGACGATGCGATCGCCGGCGCGCACCGTCCCCAGCCGATGCACGATGCGGGCATCGATCAGGCCAAAGCGCGTGATCGCCTCGTCGCGCAGCTTGACCAGTTCGGGCAGCGCCATGCGTTCGTAGGCCTCAAAGCCGATCTCATGCACCGAGCGGCCCTGCGAAAAATCGCGCGCACAACCGAGGAAGGTGGCGATGCCGCCCATGCGCGTCGAGGCCGCTTGCAGGGCGCTAATCTCCTCATCCTGCGAGAAGTCTTCGAATTGCAGGCGTACCGGTTCGCTCATCTCAACCCCCCGAGAATTTCGACATGAAGACGACCTCGCTGCCGTCGCCGAGCGGCACGTCCATGTTGCGCACGTGCTCGCCATTCACCGCCGCCAGCGAGACAATTTCGAAGGCTTCCGGGTGGCGTGCCGCCAGTGTCGAGCGCAGGTCGGCGAGGCGCATGCCGGCCACATGCTCGACCTCGATACGCCCCGTTTCCATGCGTTCGGCCACCGGGCCGAAAAAGAGCACCGTGATCATCGCGGCGGCACCTTGGCCTGGGCGGCACGGCGCCACTCGCCGCTTTTGCCGCCGCGCTTCTCTTCGAGCTGGATCGATTCGATACGCATGCCGCGATCGATCGCCTTGCACATGTCGTACACGGTGAGCAATGCCGCGCTGGCGGAACACAGCGCCTCCATCTCGACGCCGGTCGGTCCGGTGCAGCACACCGTTGTCGTCACCGCCAAACCGACATCGCCCGCTGCATCCGCACCGACGTCGGCAAACGCGACCTCCACGCCCGTGAGCGGCAGTGAGTGGCACATGGGGATCATGTCCGGCGTGCGCTTTGCCGCCATGACGGCCGCCACGTCGGCAACCGCGAGCACATTGCCCTTGGCGATCTCGCCGGCATGGATGCGCTCTAAGGTCGCCGGCCGCATGCGCAAAATGCCGCTGGCCACCGCCACGCGTTGCGTGTTCGCCTTGGCGGAAACATCCACCATGCGGGCGCGTCCGGCGTCGGAAAAGTGCGTCAGATCGTTCGCGGCGCCCGCCGTGGGGGCCTTGGTCGTGGTATTCAATCGTCTCCCCGTTGAGTTTCGAGTTTCGCTGATTCTCGGCTAATTCTCGTTTCGAAGCGGCATCAGCCGCCGATGTACGACATTTCGATGCGTTTTTCCGGCCGTACCGTAGCCGCGTGGCGTTCGGCCGAGTAGCGGTCGGTGCGCCGTGACCACGTGTCGACGATCAAGCGCTCGATCGCCTCGTCATCGGCATTGTGCCGCAACGGATCGCGCAGATCGACGCCCTGCGTAGCGAACAGGCAGGTGTAGAGCTTCCCGTCGGTGGATAGCCGCATTCGGCTGCAGTCGTCGCAGAAAGCCTGCGTCACCGAGGCGATGACGCCGATCTCGCCGGCGCCGTCGTCGAACGCCCAGCGCTTGGCGACCTCGCCGCCGTAATTGGCATCGAGCGGATGGATCGGATGGTGCTCATTCACCCGGCTGATAATGTCTCGCGCCGGGACCACGTCATCCATGCGCCAGCCGTTGGTCGTGCCGACGTCCATGAACTCGATGAAGCGCAGGATGACGCCCGTATGCCGGAAGTGACGCACGAGCGGCAGGATCTCGTGCTCGTTCACGCCGCGCTGCACGACGGTATTCACTTTCACCGGGGCGAAGCCCCAGGTGCTGGCGGCTTCGATGCCGGCGAGCACGGTCGCCACCGGGACCGCGGAGTCGCTCATGCGGCGGAAGGTTTCGTCGCTTAGTCCGTCGAGACTAACGGTGACGCGCGTGAGCCCCGCTTCCTTGAGCACCTTGGCTTTCTTGGCCAGGAGGACGCCGTTGGTGGTGAGGGCGATTTCGACCGGAGCACCGTCGGGCGTGCGGATGCCGGCGAGCATTTCGATCAGGTTCTCGACGCGATGCCGGAGCAGCGGTTCGCCGCCGCTGAGGCGGAACTTGCGTACGCCGCGCTGCACGAAGAGCCGGGCAACGCGGGTGATTTCTTCGAAAGTCAGCAGTTCCGGGCGCGGCAGGAAGACGAAGTTGCGGTCGAACACCTCGCGCGGCATGCAGTAGGTGCAACGCAGATTGCAACGGTCGGTGACCGAAATGCGCAGATCACGCAACGGACGTTGCCTTGTGTCGGTGACCGGCGATGCCAACTCGATGATTCGCTTCACTTGGATTATTCGCTCCGCTCTGGCCCTGGGCATGGCGCCGCCCGCCTGCGCCGCGTCCATTCTAGTGGCTACACAGAGGGCCTTTTATGATCCTGATCAAAAACGGCGGTTCGACTGAGACGCCGGGTCTGCCCGGGTTGCGCCCATCCCGCCTGCTGCTTGGATTGGCCCCGAGCAGTGGCGTTCCCTTCGATGTTTGGGAGCCTGCTAGATGCTGCGCGTCGGGTCCGGCGTGCGGGCGTAGTGGATCAGGTTATGGAAGACTGCCGGCTCCGCCGACGGGTTGCGGTAACCATGCGGGCGGTCGGCCGGAAAGCGCACGGCTTCGCCCTCGCCCAGCGCAATCCAGGATTCCTCGACGAGCACCTCCATCGTCCCGCGCACGACGAGCACCGATTCGGTGACGCCTGGCTCATGCGCTTCCGACAGGCGCTCGTACCCCGGCGGCAGGGTCAGCTCGAAAACCTCGAAACCGAATCGCGCCTCGTAGGGAAAAAGCGGCGCAACGAGCATGCCGCCATTGCCCGGCTGGGTGCGGAGAGCGTCAGCGGAGCGGAAGAGATGGCCACCCTCCGCCGCTGGTGGCACGGGTTCAAGAAAGGTCGAGAGCGAGGTGGCGAAACCCGTGGCGATCTTCCACAGCGTGGCCACCGTCGGACTCGACTCGCCGCGCTCGATCTGCCCGAGCATGGCCTTGCTGACCCCGGTTTCCCGGGCCGCCCGGTCGAGACTCCAGCCGCGCTCGTTGCGCAGGGTACGCAGCGTAGCGGCAAGGTGGTCGTTACGTTCTTGCGGGTTCACGGTGCTTGCTTCGTTCGGGTTCATTGATTCGTGATATTCGACTTGTGCGTTATAGCGCACAAGTGTTAGTCTCGCGCTGTTGGCTTTGTGCGTTATGGCGCACGACCAATTACACCATACCGAGGCACTCATGGGACGACTTTTCGGGTTCTCGCACCTTTCGGCCGGCTTGATCGCGGTGCTCGTCGGCTATTCGAGTTCGGCGGCGATCGTTTTCCAGGCGGCGACCGCGGCGGGCGCGGGTCCGGCGGACATCACGTCGTGGCTGCTGGCGCTCGGGCTGGGCATGGGAATAACGTGCATCGGGCTGTCGCTCTACTATCGCGCGCCGGTGCTGACGGCCTGGTCGACGCCCGGGGCGGCTCTTCTGACGACGGCGCTCGTTGGTGTGCCGATGGGCGAGGCGATCGGTGCCTTCATCGTCGCCTCGGCTTTGATTACCTTGTGCGGCGTTGCGGGCTGGTTCGAAGCGATCATGAAGCACGTACCGAAGTCGCTCGCGGGTGGGATGCTCGCCGGTGTGCTGTTGCGCTTTGGGCTCAATGTCTTTGTATCGCTCGGTTCGCAGTTCGGTCTCGTGGCGTTGATGCTGGTCGTGTACTTTGCCGGTCGCCGCCTCAGGTCACGTTACACCGTACCGCTAACCTTCCTTGCCGGGCTCGGATGGGCGGCGGTGAGCGGACTGATCCATTTCGACGCCGTGACGGTGACGCTCGCACAGCCGGTGTTCACGATGCCTGTGTTCTCCATCGCGAGCGCCATCGGCGTCGGGTTGCCGCTGTTCGTCGTTACGATGGCTTCGCAAAACGTGCCCGGAATCGCGGTCCTGCGCGCCAACGGTTACACGACGCCGGTATCACCGTTGATTTCGTGGACGGGTTTGACGGGCCTTGTTCTCGCGCCTTTCGGTGGCTTTTCGTTCAACCTTGCGGCCATCACGGCCGCCATCTGCATGAGTCCGGAGGCGGATCGCGACCCGCAACGTCGTTACCTTGCCGCCGTCTGCGCCGGGCTTTTCTATATCGCGACCGGACTGCTCGGCGCGACCGTCGCCAGCCTGTTTGCGGCCCTGCCCAAGGAGTTGATCGCCGCCATCGCCGGCATTGCGCTCTTCGGCACGATCGGCAACAGTCTCGCCGGCGCGCTGCATCATGAGGGCGAGCGGGATGCCGCGCTGATCACCTTCCTGGTCACTGCCTCTGGGTTGACGTTCGGCGGGTTGGGCAGCGCTTTTTGGGGCCTATTGCTCGGGATCGCCGTACATCGGATGCGGCTCAACGGCTGATCGCTACACTCTGCGGCGTACTCGCCCACCGTGCGCCGCTTGAGCGGAAACGGTGGCGGGCCGTGGCGGCGGCGAAAACCGGTCCGGCTCGGCATTTTGCGGGCCTACCGTATAATCGGTCTGTGGAACCAACGACCAGACGCCTTCTGAAACCTTCGAGTCTTGCTTCGGCATGGCAGCGGTTGCGCGGCCGGGCACACGACCGCTCTCTGCTCGACGACTTGCCGCGCATCGCCGTTCCGGCGAAAGACTTCACGACGTTGAGCGGGCCGACCAACTACCGTGAAACCCTGCTGGCTTTAATCGCCGGCGCGCAACGGCGCATCCTGATTGCCGCGCTTTACTTGCAGGACGACGACGGCGGGCGCGAAATCCTCTCCGCCCTCTACGACGCCAAGGCCGCGCGCCCGCAATTGGAAATCGCGGTCTTCGTCGACTGGCATCGGGCGCAGCGCGGGCTGATCGGAAAAGCGAAATCGGCCGGCAATTCCGCCTTGTACCGCGATATGGCGAGGCGCCTCGGGCCGGGTGTCAATATCTACGGCGTGCCGGTGCAGCGGCGCGAATTCCTCGGCGTCATGCACCTCAAGGGGTTTGTGGTCGACGACACGGTGCTCTACAGCGGCGCCAGCCTGAATGACGTCTACTTGCAGCGGCACGAGCGCTACCGCCTCGACCGGTACCATGTGATCCGCAGCCGAGCGCTGGCTGACAGCCTGGCCGGTCTGCTGACGGAAATCGTACGCGGTAATCCGGCGGTGCATCCGTTCGGGCCCGGCCGGCCGCCGGCCACGGCGGCCATCGGCAACGCGATCATCCGCTTCCGCCGCCTGCTCGCGAAAAGCCGATACCAGTTTGCTCCGGGAAAACCCGGTTCCGGAGAGGTTGGCATCACGCCGTTGGTCGGTCTTGGCATGCGCAACAACGAGCTGAATGCCACGATCCTGAAGCTGCTCGCGCGCGCCGAAAAACACCTTGTACTCTTCACGCCGTACTTCAACTTGCCGACGCCGATGCGCAAGGCCATCGGCAATCGCATCAAGGCCGGATGCCAGGTGACGATCATCCTCGGCGACAAAACGGCGAACGATTTCTACATTCCGCCGGATGAGCCGTTCAAGACAATCGGTGCCCTGCCTTATCTGTACGAAGCCAACCTGCGCCGGTTCTGCCGTACTTTTCAGAAGGCGATCGACAACGGCTTGCTCAACGTGCACCTGTGGAAGCACGACGACAATACCTTCCACCTCAAAGGCATGCTCGTCGACTCCGATTACGCGTTGCTCACCGGCAACAACTTCAACCCGCGCGCGTGGCGGCTGGACGTCGAGAACGGTCTGGTGATCCACGATCCGGAGAACCTGCTGCTCGGTCAGCATCTCGCCGAACTCGACCGTATCCTCGAGCACGCCCGGCGACTGAATAACCACCAGGCGCTTGATGCCGTCGAGAGCTATCCGCTGCCCGTGCAGCGCCTGATCAAGCGGTTGGCGCGCGTACGCGCGGACCGTCTGGTCAATCAAATGCTGTAGGTCGTTCGAGCATTACCCGAGCAGCCCGGCATGATCGCGTGCAGAGGCAAGGAACGCTAAGAAGCAGCAGTTAATTCCGGCCCCTCCGCTGCCAAGTCCCGCGTTCTCAGTGAACGCCCCCCTATCGCGGCGTTTGTGAGCCTATCTCGTTCGGGCTCGTGCCGTTGCCTTGAAGAAGCCGACCGCTCGATCAGCGGTCGGCGAGCGCGACGCCGCCGATTCGCCGGTTACTCGCTCATCCCCGGTGCGGAACACCGAGGTCGCTCGCCCGAATATGACTGCGTCGCTGGATCTACTGCCAGAACTTCCACCAGTGCCTGGCTTCCTCCGCCCGCGCGACGTTGCCTGCTGTATCCGGTGTCGACGTTCTGTGTCGTATGGACTTGATAAAAAAGGCGCCGAACTGTTTGTCCACGACTTGTATGTGCTGCGTAAGCCAGTTCTTCAGAAAATGAAGCAACTCGAACGAAATCCCGGTTTCTCCGGCAGCGACCTTTTTCTGCAGCGCGACAACTTGCTGGATCAACGCCTCGTGCTTGACCTTGTGCGAGTCATACTCCGGATAGCTTGACGCTTGCATCAGGCTTTCCTCGGTAGCGAAGTGGACGCGCGTGTATTCCGTCAAATCGCGAAGCATATCGCGCGCCACACTCGACCCGTGGTGTTCGCGAATCGCCCGATGCAGGTTGTTGAGCAGTTCCACCAAATGCTTGTGCTGCTTATCAACTTCTTGAATGCCAACCGAAAGGTCATCTGACCACGAAATCAACTCCTCCGTCATATCGACACCTCCCCGGGACTGAGTAACGTTTTGGATTGGAACTCGCCAGCTAACGATATAGATATACATTAGCAGCGATTGCCACGAAAACGGCTACGCCGAGGTCTGAATCCGGCGCTTGTCTTGTTTGCGCGCCAAAAAGAAGACGGTTGGCCAAGTAAAGACCGGTGGCGTCATTGAGGGTCACGCAGCAAATGTCGACGCATTCGGTAGGGCTTCCTTCTCTCCATTTCATGAACCGAGCGGAGAACGACGGTGCATCAGGCCGGGGCCAACAATTCCTGCATCAGGCATTGCCGCGCGGCAACGTCACCGTCATGCACAGGCCGCCTTCGGGGCGGTTCGCCGCGTCGATGCGGCCGCCATGGTTCTCGACGACCTGGCGCGCGATGGCGAGGCCCAGGCCGTAACCCTTGGCATCCGGCGTGGGCGCGCTGCGGAAAAAGGGGACGAAGAGGCGTTCGAGATCGAAGCCCGAAACCCCCGGTCCGCGGTCCTCGACGCGGATCGTGACGGCTTCTGCCGACGACGACGCGGTGATCCCGATCCAGCCTCCTGCGTGGGCGTAGGCCAGCGCGTTGCGCAGCAGATTGTCGAATACGCGGTGCAACATCTCCGGGTCGCCGGCGACAATGACGTCGCGGCCTACCGCAAGCTCGATTCGGCAACCGGCGAGTTCCGCCTCCGGTACCGCATCCTCGACGACGTCGGCAAGCAGCTCGGCGAGGTCGACCGCTTCGTTGGCGCGTTCCTGCATCCGCGATTCGAGGCGCGACAACGTCAGCAATTCACTGAGCAACCGGTCCATGCGCGATGACTCATGTTCCAGCCGCGACAGGCAATCGTCGAGTCGGCCGGGCTGTTGCCGCATCAGGCCGATGATGGCGTTCAGGCGCGCGAGTGGCGACCGCAGTTCGTGCGACACGTCGTGGAGCAAACGCCGCTGGCTCTGCATCAACTGGGCGAGATGTTGCGCCATGCGATCGAAATCGCGGCCGAGGTCGGCGAGTTCGTCGCGCCGGTTTCCCATCGCGGCGCCCGCGCCGGGCGTAAGTTGGCCATTGGCCGCCATCTGCAGGGCGTGGCGCAAGCGACGAATCGGCCGCGCCACGTAGGCGGCGAGCAGGCCGGCGAAGACGAGGCTGACCAGGGCCCCGGTCAGCAGGTGGGCTACCGGAATGCGGGCGCGCGGTGGCGGAGGAAACCGGCGCAGTTCCGGTGGTGGCTCTCCGGGCCGCTCGGGGCGCGGTGCCGCGAAGGGTGGCGGTTCGGTGGGGCTGGGTCCGAAATCGCGGTCCGCCGTCCAGATCCAGATGGCCAGGCCGATGCCGAGAACAGCCGTTACCTGTGCGAGGAAGAAGAAGACCAGGAATTTCCAGAACAAGCGGCCGAACGGCAGAAAAGACATTTAAGCTATCCGCGAAAACAGGAGACGGCGAGGTGCGAACGCCTAGGCCGGACGACTGGGGTGTGAGACTCGCCTGGGATGCCAGAAAGCAAGCTGTATCGTCTCATCGTCGGCGGCGGTCGGCAGAGCTACCCCGTAAGCAGTTGATAACCCTTGCGCAGCACCGCCTGGATGCGCGGACGTCCGTCGGGGAGAGGCGGCATCTTGCGCCGGATGCTGCTCAGGTGCACATCGATGCTGCGATCATAACGTTCGAACGGCCGCCCGAGCCCTTGCTCGGAAAGCACATTCTTGCTCACGACGTGCCCAGCCTTTTGGATCAGAATTTCGAGCAGGTTGAATTCGGCATTGGTCAGCGGCAGGTCCTTGTCGTCCCAGGTGATGCGCCGTTGCCCCGAGTAGAGCGTGAGTTCGCCGAGGCGTACGCCGTCGCGCGCGCCGCCGCTCGCCACGGAAGGCGCCTGCGTCCGGCGCAGGATCGCGCGCAGGCGGGCGCTGAGCTCGCGCGGCGTACAAGGCTTCGGGACGTAGTCGTCAGCGCCGAGATCGAGGCCGAGAACGCGGCTTTCTTCATCGCCGCGTGCGGTGAGCATAAGGACTGGCAGGCTGCTGCGCGCGCGTATACGCCGTAGCACTTCGATGCCGCTGAAGCCCGGCATCATGACGTCGATGACAGCGATATCGGGCAGTTGGGTCGCTACCGCCTTGATCGCCGCCTCGCCGTCATGCGCGGTGGATACCCGAAATCCATCGCTGACCAGATAGGCGTCGAGCAGGCCAACCAGCTCGACGTCGTCATCGACGAGCAAGACGTGCGCAGGATCGGTAAGCGTCATCTTTCACAAAACGAGTTGCAGTCGGCAAATGATACCGCTGGACGGTATGTCGCATCCGGCCGCTTTACGCGGATTTACGGCGCCGGCCAAACTTGCCGAGACTCCCGGCAAATGCGGCGTATGCCCATGAAATAGTTCAAGAAAATACGGTAGTGGATTGCCGCTTCCGGCGCCCGGTGGATCGTCATGGGTGCTATCCATGACTCCCTCGATTCTCTTATGCGAAATTCCAGCTGATTAGGCCGCTTTGCTTCACGCAGTTTTACTCGGCTTAACCCGAAACGCCCTGATTGGCAGGGATTTCTGGCCGATAACTTGCCAGTAGGCGAGTGGTTCCGCGTGTTGGCCAAGGCGACCTGCCGGCCGGCGTAACCAATTGAGAGGAGGCAATCATGAGCTCAGTGAGCAGCATCGGCAGCAGTTTCAGCGTCAGTGCCCTGTATTCGAAACTCGATACCAGCGGAAAGGGCTATTTCGAAGTCAGCGATCTTGAAACCGCGCTGTCCAGTTTGGATTCGAGCAGCTCGGATAAAGAGGTGACCGCCGCAAGCGAACTGTTCTCGCAACTCGACAGCGATGGCGACGGCAAGGTGACCGAGAGCGAGTTGACCACGAGTCTGAACAAACTCGCCGAGACACTCGACAACCAGTTCAATATGTCGCGCATGGAAGGGGCGATGCCCCCGCCACCCCCACCGGAGGACGACGAAGGGTTCACGGAAGACGAGTTGAACAGCCAACTCGAGGAGATCGGCAGCACCGATTCGGCGCGGTCGACGTTGATCAGCAGCATCGTCGAGAACTTCGACGCCGCCGACACCAACGAGGACGGCAAGGTGAGCAATGCCGAGGCGATGGCGTATGCGCAGGCGAACAACATCTTACCGGCTTCGGGTTCGTCGGCTTCGAACTCGGAAAGCGCCTCGTCAGCGTCGAGCAATACGAACTCGCAAAGCACGGTGAGCGATGCGCAGGTTTACCGCCAGTTGATGGACTTGATGCGTGCCTATGGTTCAGACGATACAGCGAACACCTTCGCTGAGACTTTGTCGAGCTTGTCGGCGCTCGCTTGAGCCGCGCCTACGACGTCCGCTCCCCGGCGTTTGCCGCCTCGCCTCGCGACTGTTCAGCCAACGAAAAGGCAGGCGGCGATGCCGGTGGCGACGCCGTCCGCCATGCGCGTCTGCAATACCGGATCGCGCAGCGCCATCTCCTCCGCCCTGTGCTTGATGATGCCGGCCTCGAGGAGTACGGCCGGCAGAGTCGTTCGGTACAGCACGATGAGCTTGTCGTAGTAGTGCACCGAGTTGGCGGCGTCGGCGTATGGGCGCGGCCGCCCGGGTATCGAATCGGCATGATGCGTGGCGCCGACGAAGCCGAGGCGGCGTAGTCGCGCGCCGATCGACGACGCGCAGCGCAAGCTCGTCGCCAGGTCGGGGTTGTCGTGCGAAACGAAAAGGGAGAAGCCGATGTAGCGGTCGCTGTACGTCTGTGGCTTGCCTTCCCATTGCCACGTTTCGAGCAGGCTTTCCTGGACTGAGTCGTGGTGCACTGAGAGAAAGAAATCGGTGCCGGCCGCCTGCCGAGGACGTTCGTCGAGGCTCGCCACGCGGCCGTCGAAGTTGATCGGACGCACCGTGATGCCGCGCTCGGCCAGTGCCACGGCGACGCGTTCGGCCAGCACCCGGTTGAAGTCGAACTCGCGGCCACCGCGAGCGCTCACCGCACCGGTCGCCGCCAGCGTATGGCCGACGTCGACCGCGACCTCAAGCGCGTGGCCAGATAGAGGAACCGAGCAGGCGCATGCAAGAAGGATCGCCGCCATTGCCCCACCACCGCCTGGTACCGCGGATCGGCGTGGCGGAGTATCTGCCGTATCGGGCGAACATCCGGATGAACTGCTGTTAGAAATCTTTCGCCGCCTCCCAGACGATGTAGCCCTTCTCCTTCTGGGTCAGCTCCATCAGATGGATCAGCGGATACGCGCGCTGCGCGAGATGGACCCGGTTACGTCCGGCGCGACGTTTCTCTTCGTCTTCCGCGCGGCCGTCCTCGCCCTCTTCGTCCTCATCTTCGCCTTCTTCGCGGGCCTTGCGTTCCGCCTCCTGCGCTGCGGTCTTGTCGTCCTCCGCGGCCTGCCGCAGCTTCTCGATCGCTTCGGGGAGCTGCTCAAGGGTAAAGATGCCGCGTGCCGTTCCGGTCTTTCCCATGATGTCGAACAGGGGACGTAGGTGTTCGGCCAGCATGACCATTTCCCCCGATTTACTCGAAGTCAGCCTGACCAGCATAGTGATCCTCCGTAAAGTCGTGCGTGAGGGTTAGGCGCGAATCCGGCGACAGGTTCCCGGGAGCGAATCAACATCGTCAGGCGCAAAGGAGAAAGACGAAGCCAACGACAGGGCTTCGCCGCCCGGCTGCCAGGGAGTGGCCGACGCTATGCGCCGCGTCAACTTGATTTTACACGCCGCTGGATATGCCGGTGGCGATCGTTGCCGTGCGAGGCGGGGAGGCTACCTCCCCGCGTGCGCAGGAGGAAAGGCTAGAACGGCGTCCATTTGGCCGTCGAATGGGCAGACTCGACGGTTTTCTCGATGAATCGCACTCCGCGTGCGCCGTCCTGAAGCGTCGGAAAATCGGCTTCAAGATGAGCCGGCGAGCGCCGCTCGTGACGTGCTCGAATCGCCTCGCCGGCCCCGGCGTAGATATTGGCGAACGCTTCGAAAAAGGCCTCTGGATGTCCGGCCGGAAGGCGCGTCGCCTTGATGGCTTCTGCGCACAACCACGGTGAGCCGCGCGTGAACAGCCGTGGAGGAGCGTCGAGCGGTGCGTGCCACAGGCGATTCGGGTTTTCCTGCTGCCAGGTCAACGAGCCCTGGGTTCCGAAGATGCGGATACGCAAGTCGTTTTCGCAACCGATCTCGATCTGCGAGGAGATTAGGATGCCACGCGCGCCGTTGGTGTACCGCAGCAGCAGATTGCCGTCGTCATCGAGCTTGCGGCCCGACACGAAGGTGGTCAGATCGGCGCACAATGCATCGATCTCCAGCCCGGTGATGGTCGCCGCCAGATTCTCGGCGTGCGACCCGATGTCGCCGATGCAGCCGGCGATGCCGCTGCGGGCGGGGTCGGTGCGCCAGTCGGCCTGCTTGTTTCCGGAGCCTTCCAGCAGGGTCGACAGCCAGCCCTGGTTGTACTCGATGATCACCTTGCGTATTTCGCCAAGCTCCCCGCTGCGCACCATGTGCCTCGCCTGGCGGACGAGGGGATAGCCCGTGTAGTTGTAGGTAACGGCGAAGACGACTCCCGACTTGGCCGCTGCCTCGATGAGGTCCTGCGCCTGGGCCGAGGTGTGCACCAGCGGTTTGTCGCAGACGACGTTGATGCCGACGTCGACGAAGGCCTTGGCCACCGGGTAATGCATGTGGTTGGGGGTAACGATGCTGACGAAGTCGATCCGTTCGCCGGTCGGGCGGCGCAGTTCGTCATCCAACAGATCCTGCCAGCAGGCATGGTTCCGGTCGTCGGCGAGGCCGAGTTCGCGGCCAGAGGCAAGCGCCTTGTCCGGGCTCGACGACAGCGCGCCGGCCACCAGCTCCATTTGCCCGTCAAGGGCCATGGCTTTGCGATGAACGCCGCCGATGAACGCTCCCTGACCGCCTCCTACCATGGCATAGCGCAGTTTTCGCATGTGGGTCTTCCTCCCTATTTTTCGAATGCCGCGTCGAAGGCTACGCCGGACGGTTTGAAATCCAGCCGCCGGCAGAACGCCGCGCTCTCCGTCGCACCGTGCACGCGGTCCATGCGGCTGTCTTCCCACTCGACCGACAGCGGACCGTGGTAGCCGATGTCGTTGAGCGCGACGATGATCGTTTCGAAATCGATCTGGCCGCGTCCGACACTGCGGAAGTCCCAGTAACGGCGCGCGTCGCCGAAACTCGTATGGCCGCCGAAGACACCGACGGAGCCGTCGCCCTTGCCCCACCATGCGTCCTTCATGTGCACGTTGTAGATGCGTTCGCCAAAGGTGCGCAGGAGCTTCACGTAGTCGACGCCCTGGTAGCCGAGGTGGCTCGGGTCGAAATTGACGCCGAAGCGGCGGTGATGTTTGACGGCCTCCAGCGCACGCTGCATGGAAACGATGTCGAAGGCGATTTCGGTGGGGTGGATTTCCAGCGCAAAGTTGACGTCGACCTGGTCGAACACGTCGAGGATCGGCGTCCAGCGCGCGGCGAAGTCGGCGTAGCCCTTGGCCCAATAATCCTGGGTAGTCGGAGGAAAGGCATAGTTTGAATGCCAGATCGACGAACCGGTGAAACCGGTAACCGTCTTGACGCCGAACTTCGCGGCCGCGCGGGCACAGTCCATCATCTCCGCGGCTGCGCGCTGACGCACGCCTTCCGGATCGCCGTCGCCCCACACGTGTGGCGGCAGGATGCCCTGATGACGCTCGTCGATGCGGTCGCAGACCGCCTGACCCACGAGATGACAGCCGACGGCGAAACATTGCAGTCCGTGCTGCTCGAGCAATGCGCGCTTCTCGCGTAGATAGGCATCGGATTTGAGTGCCGCCTGGATGTCGAAGTGGTCTCCCCAGCAGGCGAGTTCGAGTCCGTCGTAGCCCATCGACTTGGCGAGTGGCGCGAGTTCGGCCAGGGGCAGGTCGCCCCATTGGCCAGTAAAGAGTGTGATCGGTCGGGTCATGCTTGTCCTCCTCATGCAACGTGCTTGATGCTCCACTGACTGGGCCACGGACCACCGGGCCGCCGCGGCGCCGGACAACGGCAAGCCTCGGCGTCCCGGCGGCCCTGCCGCCATCCGTCTTCAGAACGGCGAATCGGGGAAGTAGTACTTGGCGGCGTTTTCCTTGGTGATCAGGATCGACGGGATGATGGTGGTTGCCGGCATGCTGGTGCCCTTGACGCGGGCTTCGGCGGTGAGCTTCATGGCATCCGCGATCATGCTCGGCGAATACGTGACGTTGGCCTTGACGATCGGGTCGCCGTCCATCACTTTCTTCACATAGCCTTTGGCGCCGGCGCCGCCGATGACCAGCTTGATATCGGTGCGCTTGGCCTGCTCGATGGCTTTTTGCACACCGACGGCCATATCGTCGTCGGACGCCCATACCGCGTCGATCTTCTTGAAGCGGGTGAGGTAGTCCTGCATGACCTTGAACGCATCGTCGCGGTTCCAGTTGCCGTGCTTGGCATCGAGTACTTTCATCCCCGGATGCGATTTGATGACTTCATTGAAGGCATCGACGCGCTGGTTGTCGATGACGGTCGGGATTCCGCGCAGTATGACGATGTCGCCCTTTCCGCCCAGCTCCTTGGCCATGAACTCGGCGGCCACCTTGCCGAACCCCGGGTTGTCGCCCGCGACGTAGGCGTCCTGCGCAGCGGCATCGGTCAGGCCGCGGTCGACCACGGTAACGAAGACGCCCTTGCTCTTGATCTGGGCCACCGGTTGCGTCAGCGGCGCCGACTCGAACGGCAGGATGACGAGCGTGTTGATCTTGTTGACCGTCTGCAGATCCTGGATCTGGTTGGCCTGTTCGGCCGCCGAGCCGGCGGTTTTGACCACCACCTTGATGCCCGGGTACTGTTTCTCCAGCTCGCCCTTGGTGCGATTGGCCCAATACACGACGCCGCCTGCCCAACCGTGCGTGGCGGCGGGAATGGAGACGCCCATCACCACCTTGTCGGCCTGGGCGAAGGCGACGGAGGAAGCGACGAGCGCGCCGGATACCAACAACTTGCGAACGATCGATTTCATGGTCCTCTCCTGTAAGAGTCCTGCCGGCTAGTGCGGGAACGGCGCGATCGGCGCCAACGCGGCGTCCGATCGCGTCCGGCCAGAACGGTTGAAACGGTCAGAACGGCGAATCCGGGAAGTAAAACTGTTTCGCGTTCTCGCGGGTGATCAGTACCGACGGGATGATGTAGGTGGCCGGCAGCTTCTCGCCCTTGGCGCGAGCCTCGCCAGTCAGCTTGATCGCGTCGTACATGAACTTCGGCGAGTACGAGACGTTGGCCTGGATGCGCGGGTCCTTGCCGTCCATCAGGGTCTTGATCATGCCCTTGGCGCCAGCACCGCCGAAGACGATCTTGATGTCCTTGCGCTTCGACTGGTCGATGGCCTTCAACACGCCGACCGCCATGTCGTCGTCGGCCGCCCATACGGCGTCAATTTCCTTGAAGCGCGTCAGGTAGTCCTGCATCACCTTGAAGGCGTCGTCGCGGTTCCAGTTGGCATACTTGGCGTCGAGGATCTTGATGTCCGGGTAGTTCTTCATGACGCCCGTGAATGCGTCCCAACGCTCGTTGTCGAGGGTGGTGGCGATGCCGCGCAAGGCGACCAGGTTGCCCTTGCCGTTCATCGCCTTGGCCAGGTACTCGGCCGGAATCTTGCCGAAAGCGGTGTTGTCGCCGGAGACGTAGGCGTCCTGCGCGCTGGTGTCGGTCAGTCCGCGATCGACCACCGTCACGTACACGCCCTTGTTGTGCACCTCGGCCACCGGCTTGGTCAACGCCGCTGATTCGAACGGGAAGACGACCAGCGTATTGATCTTGCTCACCGCCAGCAGGTCTTGCAGCTGGTTGGCTTGCTCGGCCGCGTTGGCCGCCGTCTTTACGATCACCTTCATCCCGGGATGGGCCTTCTCCAGATCCTTCTTCGCCTGGTTGGCCCAGAACACGATACCGCCGGTGAAGCCGTGCGTGGCGGCCGGAATGGCCACGCCGAGCACGACGTTGCTTTGCGCCATGGCGGGAAGTGCCGCCAGCGACGTGAGTACCAACGCGCCTAGCGCCAGTTTGCGAAATGCTGATTTCATGTCGAACGCCTCCTCTTGTTGCGGTTGGAAGGGGATAGTCCGCCGGACGTCCCGGCGGCTACCCGTTGATGAACTTCAGGTACGGAAGAAACCGGGTCATCGCCGACTGCGCTGCATGAATGCAACGATGATGATGACCACGCCCTGCACGGCGGCGTTGAGATACACGCTGATGATGCTGGTCAGGTTGAGAATGTTGCTGATCACCGAAAGCAGGATGGCGCCGATCACAGTGCCCGCAATCCGGCCCTCGCCGCCCTTGAGCGCGGTGCCGCCGACGATGACCGATGCGATGGCCTCGAGCTCCCAGAGCAACCCGGTGGTCGGCGACGCGGAACCCAGACGCGGCACGTAGAGTACGGTAGCGACCCCGACGCAGATGCCAAGGATGACGTAGGTGGCGATCTTGATGCGGTCGACCTCGACCGCCGCGTAGCGCGCCACCTGCTCGTTGGAACCGATGGCCTGAACGTAGCGGCCGTATTTCGTGCGATTGAGCACCAGGCCGCCGACCAGCGCCGTCACCAGAAAGACCCAGATCGGTATCGGCACGCCGAGCAGGCTGCTGTAATACACCGGGCTGTAGACGTCGGACACTTCGTTGTCGAGCGTTATCGCGCCGCCGTTGGCGAAGTAGGTCAGGTAGGCGCGGAATATCCCGAGCGTGCCGAGTGTGACGATGAAGGGCTCGATGCGGCCCTTGGTGATCAGCAACCCGTGGGCGAGACCGAACAACGCGCCCAACACCAGCGCGAAAACGATACCGATGACGACCACGAGAACCGGCGAGGCGATCGATTCGGCGATCGCATTCATGAGCAGGATCATGCTGCCCGCGATCAGTGCCGCCATCGATCCCACGGAGAGATCGATGCCGCCGGAAATGATCACGAACGTCATGCCGATGGCGATGATGCCGATGAACGCAGTGCGCGTGAGCACGTTGAGGATGTTGTCCACGGTGGCGAAGTCGGGGTTCAGATACGTACCCGCGATTCCCAACAGGACGAGACCGATGAGCGGGCCGACTTCGTGGATGCGCCGCGACAGGACGCGGGCGAAGTCGCCCGCCCGGCTTGATTCAGCGGTGGTCGTGGGTGCCGGTGGCATGAGCGATCAACTCCTCTTCGGTAAGCCGGTCGCCGGCCAGCGTGCCTTGCACGCGACCTGCGCGCATGACGACGACACGATGGCAGAGACCGATGAGTTCGACGAGTTCGGACGAGATGACGATGACGGCACGGCCCTCGCGGGCGAGCCGCTGCACGAGAAAGTAGATGTCGCGCTTGGCGCCGACATCGACGCCGCGCGTCGGTTCGTCGAGAACGATGATTTTCGGGTCGACATGCAGGAATTTGGCGAGCGCCAGCTTCTGCTGGTTGCCCCCCGAGAGCGAGGCGGCGCGGTTTTCGAGGTCGCCGGTCCGGATGCCGAACTCGGCTACCTTGTCGCGCAACGCACGGCGTTCCGCCGCCGGGTCGAGCAGTGGATGGGCGTAACGATCGAGCGCCACCAGCGTCAGGTTCTCGCGCAGGCCGAGCGTGACGTGCAGGCCCTTGCCCTTGCGGTCCTCGGAAAGATAGGCGATGCCATGACGGACGCCGTCGCGCGGCGTATCGAGCACGGCCTCGTGGCCATCGATCTCGACGCGGCCGGCACGGCGCGGGCGCAGGCCGAGCAAGCCTTCGAAGAGTTCCGTCCGTCCGGCGCCGACCAGCCCGGCAAAGCCGAGGATTTCGCCGGGGCGTACGTCGAAGCTCACGTCCTCGGCCCAACCGGGGACCGAGAAGCCGCTTACCTTCAGAAGCGGTGCGGCGTTGGGCACCGGATCCTTGACCGGGTACATGTCGGATACGTCGCGGCCGACCATCAGGTTGGCCATCTGCTGGCGGGAGGTGCCGCGCGTCGGCACGGCGGTGACGAAGCTGCCGTCGCGCATGATGACGAGCTCGTCGGTGATGCGCTCGACCTCGTCGAGCTTGTGCGAAATATAGACGATGGTGACCCCGCGCGCCTTGAGCTGCCCGATCAGCGCGAACAGGCGTTCGGTCTCCGACGGCGTGAGCGTCGCGGTGGGTTCGTCCATCACCAGCAAGCGCGCGTTGCGTGACAGGGCCTTGGCGATCTCAACGAGCTGCTTCTCGGCGACGATCAGGTCGCGCACGCGCGTCGCGGGGGAAACGGTCAGTCCAACTTGCTGCATCGCCTCGCGCGCCGCCGCGTTCATCGCCTCATCGTCGAGCAGCCAGCCCTTCACGCGCTCGTGGCCGAGGAAGATGTTCTCGGCGATCGTGAGGTGCTCGGCGAGGTTGAATTCCTGGTGGATGAGAACGACGCCTTCGTGCTCGGCCTCGCGCGACGAGGCGAAGCTGTGCGGCGTGCTGTTGATCGTGAAGTCGCCGCCCGTCGCCTGCTCGTAACCCGAGAGGATTTTCACCAGCGTGGACTTGCCCGCGCCGTTTTCACCCAGGAGGCCGACAACGCGTCCCGGCTCGATGCGAAAGCTGACGCCATGCAGCACTTCGACCGGGCCGAAGCGCTTGACCACCGAGCGGAATTCGACGGCGAGGCTCATTCGACGGTCCTCACGGCAAGACTCCGCGCACGCGCATGGTTTCCTGCAATGCCATCGCCGCGCAGCCGATGACGCCGGCACGGTCGCCGAGCGGCGCGTAGGCAATCTCCAGGTGTCGCGTCGACAAAGGCAGCGAGCGCTGGTAGATGCTCTGGCGGATCGACGCGAGGAAAAGCGGCCCGATGTGCGAGATGCCGCCGCACAGGAACACATGCGAGGGATTGAAGAAATTGACCACCGAGGCGAGCATTTGGCCGATCAGTTTGCCCGAGAGCTTAATGATCGCATTGGCCGCCACGTCCCCACCGCGGCTTGCCTGTCCGACGTCTTCCGGGCGGATGCGTCCCTGCGTTTCGAGCACTTGGGCGAGTACGGCGCTCTTGCCCGCTTTGGCCGCTTCGGTACCCATGCGCGCGATGGCGGGCCCGGCGGCCATAACCTCGACGCAACCCTGGTTGCCGCAATGGCAACGCTCGCCGGCCGGATCGACGCAGATATGGCCGACGTCGCCCGCCGAGCCGTTCGCACCGCGGTAGATCGTGTGGTTGCAGACAATGCCGCAGCCGATACCGGTACCGATCTTGACGACCAGGAAGTTGGGCAGTTCGCGATGCAGACGCCACATTTCGCCCATCGCCATCACGTTAACGTCGTTGTCGATGAACACCGGGGCGCGGTACTCCTCGCCCAGGTAATCGCGGATCGAAAAGCCTTCCCAGCCAGGCATGATGGGCGGTGCGACGAGCAATCCGCGTTCGAACTCGACAGGGCCCGGAACACCCATGCCGATACCGATCACCTGCTCGCTACGCACGCCGCAGCGCTGGCGCAGGTCGGCGAGAATTTCGCGTACACGGGAAAGTACGATGCCTGGACCGTCGCTAACCTCGATCGGTTCCGCGTGGTGGGCGAGCGTGGTCATGTCGGGTGAGAACAGGGCGACGTCGACGCTCGACGCCCCGAGGTCAATGCCGGCAAGGAGGCCCATGGACGACGAAAGGGTCAGCGTCTCCGGACGGCGACCGCCAGACGATGCTTGCGGGCCGGTTTCGTCGAGCATGCCGCGGGCGATCAGCGACGAGGCGGCCGTGTTCGCCTTGCTGCGCGAAAAGCCGGTTTGCTCGGCGAGTTCAGCGCGCGACATGCCGGCGGACCAGAAAACGGCCTCCAGCGCAGTCATTTCAGCAGGCGTTAAATCGTCCCAACGTATCAACACGACGCCCCCCGGCTAGGCCGCATGCGGAATGCGATGCGACTTGCAGCGTATCCTAGAGAGCGCCTCTTTTGCCGGTCAAGACCGAACTTAGCGCAAAATTGAGCAAAAGTAGTGATGTCATTGGGAAGAAGACGCCTTGCTTCGTGCGTTGGCGCCCGTCGGCCGGTGAATAGCGGCTTCGGAGAGGCGCGCAGACAGCATCGGGGACGGGCGAGAAACGGCGGCTTCGGCTACCATGGCATTCTGTCCGGACAAGGCGGGCTCCGGCCTTGTCCGGAACCGGTCTTTTGAAGCTTTGACGCGTTCGGGTGCGCCAACCGACGTTCGGCACATTGCGACGCGTGCGTCGCGCCTCTGCGCTGGACGAAGACCGGACATCTGATCGGGGCGAACCGCGTTGTTCTTGGCTATCCTACCGCTTGACCATGCTCTGGATCCGTCTGTTTCTGCCCTTCGCCGGCGCCTATTTTCTTTCCTACCATTTCCGTACGCTGAACGCCGTCGTCGGGCCGGTTCTCAGTGCAGAACTCGCCTTGGGCGCGGCCGACCTCGGCCTGCTCACGAGCGCGTATTTCCTGGCGTTCGGGGCCGCACAGCTGCCGCTCGGCGTACTTCTCGATCGTTTCGGCGCCCGGCGCATCAACGCCGTGATGCTTCTTGTCGCCGCGGCCGGTGCGGCGGTGTTCGCCCACGGCAATAACATCACCGTTCTGGCCGTCGGTCGTGGAATGATCGGCTTCGGGGTTTCGGCCTGCCTGATGTCGTCGTTCAAATCATTCTCGCAATGGTTCCCGGCCGAGAGTCAGGCATCGCTGACCGGCTGGATCATGACCTCCGGCACGCTAGGGGCGCTTGCCGCCTCGGCTCCGCTCGACGCCGCACTGCACGTCGCGAGCTGGCGGACGGTGTTCCTGGCGCTGTCGGGCGTTACCGTCGCCGTTGCGGCGTGGGTTTTCTTGAGCGTCCCGGATAAGGCGGGCGTCCCGCGCCCGCAGCCGCTCGCGGAACAGTGGTCCGGTATTCGCGAAGTCTTGCGTACGCCTCATTTTTGGCGCTTTGCGCCGCTTTCGTTTGCCCAGATCGGCGGTTTCATGGCCGTACAGAGCTTGTGGTCGAGTGCTTGGCTGATGCAGGTGAACGGCTACTCACGCACCGCTGCCGCCGATCATCTGGCGGCAATGAGCGTCGCGATGGTGGTGGCCTACGCGTTGATCGGGCTGCTCGCCACCCGGCTGGCGCGGCGCGGCATCGGCCCTGTGTACCTGCTCGGCGGCGGCATGATCCTCGCGCTTACGACATTGTTTTTGATCATCACCCAGGCGGTCGACCAACATTACGCGCTGTGGGTAGCCTACGGGACGTTTTCCAGCTTCGGGACGCTCACTTACTCGGTCACGTCCGCCGGTTTCCCAGTCGCCTTGTCGGGACGGGTGAACACCACGCTCAATCTCGCCGCCTTCCTTGGCGCCTTCAGCATGCAGTGGGGGATGGGCCTGCTCATCGATGCGCAGACGGCGGCCGGCGCCACCAGCGCTATCGCGCACCGCAACGCTTTCCTTGCCTTGTTCGCGGTACAGGCGGCGGCATGCCTGTGGCTGGTCATCGGCATGAGGCGCGCTTCCCGCGCACGCGGGCGGGCGGGCGAAGCGCTGGAGCCGCTTAGCGCGGGGGATTGAGTGCGGCGATCAGTCCGTCGATAAGCGCCAGGTCGGTCGCATCTCCGCTCTGTTCGAGGCGAAGATAGACATTGCGGGCCAGGTTGCGCAACCTCCAAGTCACCTCGTCGAGAACGATGCAAACCTCGCCCATGACGGCCGGGTCGCGCTCCAGCACTTCGAGTTGCGAAAGGTCGTAGACGCCGGTTGCCCGCAGACAGCGGTCGATGCTGCGGATGGCGTCGAGCGCGAACAGCCCGACGGCGGCGACGCGCGGCGTGCTCGTCGCGTTGGAGAGGTCCTCGGCCAGAAGGCGCGCCTTGCGCAATTGCTGCAGCGTGGGCAGCACGCGTTGCGCAAAACTTTCCGAAACGGCCGGTGGGCCGGCATCCTCGAACGCGGCCAACGCTTGCGTGAAGAAGGAGACGGCGCGGCGTGGAAATTCCTCGGGGACGATGCGCAAAGCCACCGCGACGCGGTCGCGTAGACCGGGGCCGCCGCGCATGATGATTGATGCCACCGAGTCGGCGACGCACATGACCTTCCCGAGCGGGCTCATGCTGGCGCCGGAAAGCTGGAAGGGATAACCGCTGCCGTCGAGCCGTTCGTGGTGGTGCAGCACACAGTCCCCAACGGCAGGCGGGAAGGTCGTGAATTCCTTCAGAAAAGCCTGCCCCACACAGGGGTGGGAGGCGACGTGTTTCCACTCCGACGGCTGTAGTTGACGAGAACCGTCGAGGTATTCCGGATTGATGTACATCTCGCCGATATCGTGGACGAGCGCCGAGAGCACGAGCAGCGTGCTGTCGCGTTCATTGAGGCCGATGCCGTTGGCGAGCCCGGCACTGACGACGATGCCGGCAATCGTCGTGTCGTAGTTCTGCCGCTTATGCTCGCGGCTGGAGGTCAACAGTAGCTTCAACGGTCCCGGCAACGGCTGGCCGCGCACGGAGCGCAAGATGCTCCGTGCGCCGCTGGCCCCTCCCAGGACCCCCAGAAACCGGTTCGCTTCGATCTGCTCGAAACAGTCGCCGACGACCGTTTCGAGCGTGACGCCATGCTCGACGTCGAGGCTCAACTCAAGCGGTTTCTGCAGTCGCCGCAGGAGCATTTTCTCCTGCAGCGACCGCGATACCGCCGCTCCCTTGGCCCACAACTTTGTTCCGCGTTCGTCGTAGATGTCGCTCGACGCCATGACTTCCATGTCGTCGGACAGGCGAACGATGTTGTGCAAGCAGTGCGGGTTCACCGCACAGAATGACTCCACCTCGTTAGCGGGATTTCCGCCCACAGTGCCCGACATAAACTCTTCTTCTCCACGCCGTCCACGGATACGTGGAAAGCATGATGGCAAAAGCGGGAACCGCTGAAAATCCGTAGTTTGCGCCAACGGTTGCGGAAACTACGTAGTACCGAGACGACGCCTAAGCGTCGTCCGGCCTCCCGCTATACTGCCAGATCGACCTGCTGTACCGACCCGACCTGCCCGTTTTCGCACAAATAGATTCCACTTGCGCGGACCTGGCCAAGCGTACGGTTTTCGCCATCAGTCACCGTAAATGGCGTAGCCGTGGCGGTCAGACAGATGGCGCCGATGCCGTCCGCTCTCAAGGTTTCACCCGTGCCTCCGGTGTCTTCTTGGGGTCGCCACACGCGCAAGGAGGCAAACGCCGGATCAGCTTCGTCGAGCCAGTGGTTACCGTCGCTGTCGAGTCGGGCCAAGTCGGCAAAACCGTTTCCGGAGGCGGTACCGAAAAGCTCGCTGCCGTCGTTGATCCGTCCGTCGGCATTGCGGTCGAACGCCAAATAGCCGCTCCCGCCGGCCAGCGCCGGAATCGATTCGGAAAACCCATCGGCGTCGAGGTCGAAGTCGAAACGGCGCCCCGAAAGGTCAATCGGCGCTCCTCCAAGGTTGATGATGAGCGGGTCACGCAGAACCGCAGTCTGGGTCTCCGTGACTTCTCGGGCGTATTCGAAGTTTCGGCACATCGAGAGGCCGAAACTGAAATCGAAACACCGGCCGTCGGTGGTGACGACCTTGCCCGTGGATGCAAAATCGGTCTGTTCGTGCTCGCGCACCGTTTCGGTATACCTCGTTTGCCAGGTGATCGTGGGGGCTGTGGCGCTGGTTTCCTTGGAGTCGGCCGCGCGCTCGTCGGTGGTGGAAGCGGCCCGCTGCATTCCAGTCTGCAGGAAATCGGCGAGCCCGTCGCTTCGCGTTCGTCGTTGCGGGTCGAGGAGGTCAAGCAACTGTGCGACCAGCCGCTTGATCACGATCACCAGTTGGGTTTCGGAATCCTGATCACTGTTCGTAGCTGAGACAGACGCCGGAGATTGCGATACTCCGGCGAGGATCGAGCGAAAGGAGACTGATTCGAACGTCATCTCGCTTTCGCTCGCCAACTCGTGGCTTGAATGCATGGCAACCGCCGCTTGATCGATCTTCATTGCGCGCTCCTTCTCGGTTAGGGAGTGGGGCGCCGCAAGGTGCATGCCAAGCGTGCTGCACGTTCACGAGGTACAAGAGAGCCAGCATCTGCGGGCAGACGCGGCGCCTGGCGTGCCGGTAGAGTGGGGATGTGCGGCAAAGCCTGCCGCCCGGGCGGCAAGCGCGGCTAGCCGACGGTAGAGCCGAAATTGTTCGGGGCGGTTCCGGTGGGGCTAGGCGAAAATCAAGCCGGGGACCAGTCCCGGCTCCAACTAGAAGGAGGCCCCGTCAATCAGGGTGAAGGGCAGGCGGCTTGGCTCGACGCCGTCCACGCAGCCAGCGTTGATTCGGTAATGGCCCGGTTTGCTCATCGTCTGATGAAATGGGTAAATCCCGCAGCGTCGGCAAAAGTGATGCTTGGCGATGTGGCGCCCGAATTCATACGTTCCGAGCGCGTCGCTGTCCACCTCAATTTCGATGTCCTCGGGAGCGACGGTGAACGCGGTCATCAGCGCCCCTTTTCGCCGGCAAATCGAACAGTTGCACCGCAGGCCGTTCTCGATTTCCGGTCCGCGGAACCGGAAACGGATGGCGCCGCAGTGGCAGCTCCCAGTGTGCTCTTTCATTCGATTTCTCCCTTTCATATCAGCTAGTTATAGGGCGGCTCGACGCGACTCGTCGATCCGGCAGCTTTGTGGGAGCGGTTTTTGCCCCTCATCAACTGAGGCGAGCGGAAACGCCGCGACCCTCTAATTTGCCATATTCCGCGTTCGACGCATAAAGGAGAACACGATGAATAGCTGGACTAAATCGATTGCGCTGGTGGCGATCCTGACGACGCTCGGCGCATGTTCCAACATGACGCCACAAGAGCGCAACACGGCTATTGGGGCGGGTGCCGGCGCCGTGGCTGGCTCGGTCCTGTCCGGTGGCAGCGGTGTCGGTACGGTAGGCGGGGCTGTCGTCGGCGGCGTCGTCGGTAACCAGATCAAACGCTGATCTCTCGTACATCTCACGCCAGACCCTCGGGCGGTCGCTTCTCACGGACCGCCCTAACATTTCCCCCTCTTCGTATAGTTTCCTAAAAGCAGCTTGTACCGCGTCGACGTACAATGCGTCTCGATAATAAGGAGACGTACGTGTCGTTGCCCGATTTTCCCCTGGCGTTCTATCCGGTCGCCATTCTCGCCATTTTGCTGGCGGGCATTTCCAAGGGCGGTTTCGGGGGAGCCGCCGGCGGCCTCGCTGTACCCCTCATGTCGATTCTCATTGCGCCGCCAGAAGCAGCCGGCATCATGCTGCCGATCCTGTGCGCGATGGACATCTTCAGCGTATATGCCTACCGCGGCCAGTGGTCGCGCCATCACTTGCGCGTTCTCTTGCCTGGTTCGATCATCGGCGTCGCGCTGGGCGGCGTGGCTTTCGGCATGCTCTCGGTGAATCTAATCCGGCTGCTGCTCGGGCTCATTTCCGTCATCTACACGCTGAACAAATGGCTGCGCCTCTCCGAGCGCATCAGCCAACGGCTTGCGATGCGGGAGAGGGCGCCGGGGCCGGTAACCGGCGCCGTCTGCGGCCTTCTCTCAGGCTTCACCAGCACGCTCGCGCATTCGGGCGGGCCGCCATTTGCCGTCTATATCTACTCGCAGAAACTCGACAAAACGCTGATCGTCGCTACGTCGGCGGTGTTTTTTTGCGTCGGCAACTACCTCAAGCTGATCCCGTACTATCTCGTCGGTCAACTCAATACGGGCAACCTGGCCACCTCGCTCGTGTTCGCGCCGCTGGCGCCGCTCGGTGTCTGGCTCGGCGTCTGGCTGCATAAACGCGTAAGCGCCGAGGCCTTCTTCGGTGTCAGTTACACCCTGCTTTTCATCAGCGGCGTGAAGCTCATCTACGACGCGCTGGTCTGATCGCCTGGGGGCGGACGGTCGGCTTGTTGGCGTGCCGTCCGCTCTTCGGTCTTCCTATTTCCACATCTCGGCGAGGCGCGCTGCGATATCCGCCCGGGCTTTTTGCGCATCGGTCGTCGCCTGCGCGGCGCTTTCCGGCATTGGCGGCCACGTCGTGTGCTCGAAGTGGCGGGCGACGCCGTTGGTGATGAAGCGGCTGCGTGTGGCATATACGTGCCGATCGCCGGAACGCGTCTGTTGTTGCACGTAAAAGCGCTGCGGTACGATGAGCTGTAGATCGTCGCGGGCGCGCGTCATAGCGACGTAGAGAAGCCGGCGCTCCTCATCGATTTCGGCTTCCGAACCCGTGGCGAGATCCGAAGGCAGGCAGCCGTCGACGACGTTGAGTACCGACACCGATCGCCACTCTTGGCCTTTCGCCGAATGAATCGTAGACAGGATCAGGTAGTCGTCGTCACGGTACGGTGCGCCGGATTCGTCGCTGGTGGCGTCCGGCGGGTCGAGCGTGAGTTCGGTGAGAAAGCGCTCGCGGGTAGCGAAGGTGGCGGCGATGCGCTGCAGTTGTAGAAGATCTGCCTGCCGAACGGCGGCGTCGTCGTAGCGGCGCATCAGGTGTTCCTCGTACCAAGCGACGACCTGCTCGACATCAGCCGGCCAGCTCGCATTGGAACGCAGTTCGGCATAGAGCTTCATGAAGCCGCGCCAGCTTTCCTCGGCGGCGCCCGGAACGCGAACCTCAGCCAGGGCGGCGAGCGGGTCCGGGCTCACATCGACGGCATCGAGGATGCGGGTGGCGGTGGCCGGCCCGATCCCCGAAATGAGCAGGGCGACGCGAAACCCCGCAAGGCGGCCGCGCGGGTTTTCTGCCCAGCGCAGAACGGCGAGGACATCTTTGATGTGTGCAGCCTCAAGGAATTTGAGGCCGCCGAACTTCACGAACGGGATATTGCGCCGCGTGAGTTCGAGTTCCAGCGGCGCGCTGTGGCTCGACGTGCGGAAGAGTACCGCCTGTGACTTGAGTGTCAGACCGCGCTCACGACCTTCAAGGACGTTTTCCGCGACGTAGCGCGCCTGATCGGTCTCGTCACGTACCGAGACGAGACGCGGCCTGCCGCCGCCGACCCGCTCGGTCCACAGGTTTTTGGTGAAGCGCTCGGCGGCGAGGCCGATGACGGCGTTCGATGCGTCGAGGATCGGTTGCGTCGACCGGTAGTTGCGTTCGAGCGTGGCCACGTGCGCCGGTGGCTCGAATTGCGTCGGAAAGTCGAGAATATTGCGCACCGTCGCGGCGCGGAACGAGTAGATCGACTGCGCGTCGTCGCCGACTACCGTCAGGCCGCGTCCCTGCGGTTTGAGACCCAGCAGAATGGCCGCCTGCAGGCGGTTCGTATCCTGGTATTCGTCGACCAGGACGTGATCGAAGCGCTCGCCGATTTCGCCGGCGAAGGCGGGTTCGGCCGCCAGGCGCGCCCAGTAGAGCAGGAGATCGTCGTAGTCGAGCACGTTCTGGGCTTGCTTGGCCTGAACGTAGTTCTGGAACAGACGCTTGAGCTGAATTTCCCACATCGCGTACCTGGGAAAATTCTCGGCGAGCACCTGCGCCAGCGGTTGTTCGCTGTTTACCGCGCGCGAGTAGATCGCCATGCAGGCGCCCTTGGTGGGAAAACGCTTTTCGGTGGTGTCGAGCTCCAGTTCGTGCCGGACGATGGCGAGCAGGTCTTCTGAATCGGTGCGGTCGTGGATGGTGAACGATGCATGCAGACCGATGCGTTCGGCATAGTCGCGCAGTAAGCGCGCGCCCATGGCGTGAAATGTTCCCGCCCAGGGAAAGCTCGGCGGGCGCTGGTCGGCCGGTGCGCCGATCACGCGATTGATGATCAGGCCGACGCGCCGCGCCATTTCGGCCGCGGCCCGACGGGAAAAGGTCAGTAGAAGAATGCGCTGCGGATCGGCACCGCGTACAACGAGATGGGCGACCCGATGCGCGAGCGTATTCGTCTTGCCCGATCCGGCACCGGCGATCACAAGCAGCGGTCCGTGTTCGCCGTCGTATTCGACGGCATGGCGCTGCTCGTCGTTCAAGGAAGCGAGATAGTCGGCCTCGGGGCGCAAGCGAACGGCGGCGATGCTCATGCGACAGAATCGGTGGCGTTAAGCCGTAGCCGTTTTGCCGGTCTCGGCAACTGAACTGCCGGCGACGGAAGGAAAAAAGCCATTTCGCGGTCTTCCTGTATGACTGAATCTCGTTGTGCGAGGCTCATGGCGCCCACGGCGGGCGCCGGCCCTGGAGGACGATTATCTCCCGGTTGAGCTTCCGAAAGGTGGATTGCTCTCCAACCCTTCACGGCGACCGGGCCGTTGTTTGCGTGGGCCCGCTCATGTGCCCACTTTCCAAGCTACTTCTTGTGATAGCGGTGGAACGCGTGCGTGGCGCACCTGTCCACTTCGGCGGTAAGCTGCACGGAGTACGAAACAATCGAATACCGCGCGATAATCAGATGTAATAATGCTCGTTCTCGCGGCGGAGAAAAGCCCGCCGCATCGTTGTAATTGCAGCTTGGTAAGTGGAAATGGCAGACAGTGTGGGTAGGGTGGCAGTAAACGGCCAGGACGAGAAAACCGGCCGCGGGGGCGTACCGAAGAAACTTTGGAAACGCCGCATCATCATCTGGGGCGGCCTTGCGTTGATGGGTGGCGCAGCGGCGACAGCCGGGCTATGGGAAGCGCGGGATTCCCGTTTGCAGGCCCGCTACTTCTCAGAATTTGCGCGCACGATCCGCTGGAGCGTCGAGCCGGGCCCTAATGCCAGCCTATGGCTGCCGCAGGACGGACCCTACGATGTCCGGCTCGGCTACGTACACATGAAGGACATGTTGCCGCGGCTTGATCAAGCCGGTTACGCGGTCGTCAGCCAGGCGCGGCAGTCGGACGGCTTCCGTGAGAGCGTCGAACGTGGTTTTTACCCCATTTACCGTGAGAAATCGCAAGCCGGTCTGAGGCTACTCGATCGGCACGGCAAGCCGTTGTACGCCAGCCGGTACCCTCAACGCCAGTACCGCAGTTTTGACGAAATCCCGCCGGTACTCGTCGACGCCTTGCTGTACATCGAGAACCGGGGACTGCTGGACCCCGAACATCCAATGCGTAACCCGGCTGTCGATTGGGGCCGATTCACCCGCGCCGCCTTCGGTCACACATTGCGCGCGTTCGACCTCGAAGGTGAACGTGGCGGTGGAAGTACGCTGGCAACGCAGATTGAGAAATTCCGCCATTCCCCCGGCGGGCGCACACGCAACACCGACGACAAGCTGCGGCAGATGATTTCGGCTTCGCTGCGCGCCTACAGCGACGGCGAGGAAACACTCGTTGCCCGGCAGCGCATCGTGCTCGATTACCTCAACTCGGTGCCGCTCGCCGGGCTGGCAGGGTATGGCGAGGTTAACGGGATCGGCGACGGGTTGTGGGCGTGGTACGGACGTGATTTCGCCGAAGCCAACCGGGTACTGGCCGATCCCTCGGCCGACCCCGCGCTGCGTGCGCAGGTGTTCCGCGAAATGCTGTCGCTAATCGTCGCGCAGCGGCGGCCGTCAGGACTACTGCTCGAATCCACCGAGCGCCTCGACCGGTTGACCGACAGCTATCTGCGGTTGCTCGCCAGCGACGGCGGAGTGCCGGAAGGCTTACGCGACGCGGCACTGAAGACGCGGCTTGATCCCGCGCGGCGGATGCGCACGGGCGACGCCATCTCGTTCGTCGAGCGCAAGGCCATCAACGATGCTCGGGGCACCCTGGGCGATTTGCTCGGCGTCGAAGACCTTTATGCACTCGATCGCTTTGATCTCGAAGCGCGCACGACGCTCGATACGGCGGCGCAGGCGGGGGTGACCGCGTACTTCAGCCGCCTGGCGCAAGAAGACTACCTGCGATGCGCCGGGTTCAAGGAGAAGCGCCTGCTCGATCGTGGCGATCCGACCGGCGTGAACTACAGCTTCACGTTGTATGAGCGTACGGCGCTCGGCAATGTGCTGCGCGTGCAGGCCGACAACCTCAACCAGCCGCTCGACATCAATGCCGGCACCAAACTGGACTTGGGCTCAAGCGCCAAGTTCCGGACCCTGATTTCGTATCTCTCGGTCGTCGCCGACTTGCACCGCCGCTACGCCGACGTGGAAAGCGCTGCACTAGCACGCGTCGAAACGCGGTCGTCCGACAAACTCACGAACTGGGCGCTCGGCTATCTACGGGAGCACAAAGACCGGGATCTCACGGCGATGCTCGAAGCGGCGATGGAACGTCGCTATTCGGCGAATCCGAACGAAACGTTCTTTACCGGCGGCGGCGTGCATCGCTTTTCGAACTTCAAGCACGAAGATGATGGCCAGATGCCGAGCGTCGCTGGCGCACTCGAGCAATCGATCAATCTCGTTTTCGTGCGCATCATGGACGACGTGGTGCACTACCACGCGTACGAAGCCGAGGACGCGCCGGCACGTTCGCTGCGCGAAGGCGACGACAAGGCCCGTCAGGATTTCCTCAACCGTTTCGCCGAGCGCGAAGGCATCGGTTTCCTGCGGACTTTCTGGCACAAATATCGGGATGTGCCGCCCGACGAGCGGCTCGAGGTGCTTGCCGATTCAGTGCCCGCGAAACAGGCGCCGCTGGCCGCGGCGTATCTCGCCGTCGTTCCGGAGGCCGACTTCGCGACCTTCGAGGCCTTCATGCGCGAACACCTGGGCGACAAGGCCGGGACGGAGGGCGGATTGCGCCGCATCCACGAACTACACGCCACACGCAACTTCAACCTCTCGGACCAGGGTTACCTGGCGCGCGTGCATCCGCTTGAGTTGTGGCTTGTGCGCTATTTGCGCGCCCACCCGGACGCCGATCTGCGGACGGTTGTCGCCGAGAGCGTGAACGAGCGCCGCGAGGCGTCGCGCTGGCTCTTTTCGTCCCGGTTTCGGCATGCGCAGCAAGTGCGTATCGATATCGTGGTGGAGGTCGCAGCGTTCGAGCGCATTGCGGCCGAATGGCGCCGCCTCGGCTACCCCTTCGAGCACTTGGTGCCCTCGCTCGCCACGTCGATCGGCAGCTCTGCCGACCGCCCGGCAGCGCTGGCGGAGTTGATGGGCATTGTGGTGAACGACGGCGTGCGTCGCCCGACCGTGCGTATCGACCGCTTGCACTTTGCCGCCGCCACGCCGTACGAAACGCTCGTCGAACGACGCACGGAAGCGGGTGAGCAGGTTCTGCCGCCTGAGATTGCTCGGGTTGCCCGCCGGGCGCTGCTGCGCGTTGTCGACAGCGGTACGGCGCGTCGCGTCAAGGATATATACCTGGATGCCGACGATCATGCGCTGACGGTAGGCGGCAAGACGGGGACCGGGGATCACCGCTTCGACGTAGTTGCCGCCGACGGCACGGTGAAGAGTTCACGCGTCATGAACCGCGCCGCGACCTTCGCCTTCTACATCGGCGACCGCTTTTTCGGCGTCGTCACAGCGTTCGTTCCGGGAGGTAAGGCCGCCGGCTACGACTTCACCTCGGCGTTACCGGTGCAGATTCTCAAGGAATTGCAGCCGGTGCTGCGGCCGCTGATTGCCGGCAAGGATGGAGTGCCGGGACGTTGTGCGGAAGCTGGCAAGAGCGACCCGCGTTGGGTTGAAGTCGCGGATCGCGCGGCGAAGACAAACTTGTCCGACGTACCAACAAGCGCCAAGAACTGAAGCAGCCGGCATCGGCCGTTCGGGTTCCCACTGCAATGGCAGCGGGAACCTTCTCCCACTCTCCTTAGCGCCTTTCGAGTTTGAGTTTCCTCTGGTGCGCGGGCGGTGGAGATCAGGCCGTGGCGTTGGTGTGTGCGCCCTTGGCAGCGGGCTTGCTCTACGACTTGGCTTGCTCGGAGCGCATGAAGTCCGTTACCGATGAATGCAGGCTGCCGGGCGGCAGTTTACCCAGAACACCCGCGCGCACGAGTTTGCGCCGTACGTTGTTGCGCAAGCCGCAGATGATCAGGCGCGTTTTGAAATGGCGGCAATCGTCGATGATTTCGCTCAACGACTGGATGCCTGTAGCGTCGACAAACGGTACGTGCCGCATGCGCAGGATCAGCGTGTCGGTGTGCGCCTGGATGCTCTCCAGCGTACGTTCGAGTTTGTCTGCGGCGGCGAAGAAGAACGGCCCCTCGATGTCGTAAATCATGGTGCCTTTCGGCAGCACGAAGTTCTCGTGCGCGCGGGCGGCAAGGAAGTTCTCGTTGTCGTTCTCGATCTGTACGGCGGTCGCCATGCGGCGCATGAAAATCAGCGAGGCGAGGACAACACCGACGTTTACGGCGATCACCAAGTCGGAGAAGACGGTGAGCAGGAAGGTCAGCACGAGCACACCCACGTCCGCTCGCGACGAGGTACGGGCGAGGTGGATGAAGTGGTGAATCTCGCTCATGTTATAGGCGACGACGAAGAGTATCGCCGCCAGCGTGCACAGCGGAATGTACGCAGCGAGCGGTGCCAGGGCCAGCACGATGGCGAGCAGCGTCAGCGCATGAATGACGCCCGACAGTGGGCTGTTGCCGCCGTTGCGGATGTTGGCCGCCGTACGGGCGATGGCGCCGGTTGCCGCGAAACCGCCGAACAGCGGCGAAACGATGTTGGCGATACCCTGGCCGATCAGTTCCTGGTCCGAATCGTGGCGCGTACCGCCCATGCCGTCCGCGACCACGGCGGATAGCAGCGATTCAATCGCGCCGAGCAAGGCGATCGTGAAGGCCGGACCGATCAAGCGCATGACGTCCGAAAACGAGATGGCCGGCACTTCGAAATGCGGCAACGACTGCGGGATGCCGCCGAATGCGCTACCGATCGTCGCCACGCCGTCGAACTTGAAGATGGCCTGTACCAGGGTCGTTACCACCATCGCGACGAGCGGTCCCGGTACGCGCTTGAGCAAACGGGGAATGATCAGCAACAGCGCCAGGCTCAGCAAAGCAAGCCCCGTCGTCGCTATATGCAGGTCGGCAAAGGCGAGAATCAACTGCCACAACTTCTCGTGGAAATGGTCGCCTGCGGCACCCGGTTTGAGGCCGAAGAAGTCCTTCCACTGCCCGACCCAGATGATGACGCCGATGCCCGATGTAAAGCCGATGATTACGGGATCGGGTATGTACTTGATGGCGCCGCCGAGGCGGGCAAAGCCCATCGCAACAAGGATCAAGCCGGCCATGAGCGTGGCGACCTGCAGACCGACGATTCCGTACTTGGCCGTGATCCCGGAAAGAATGACGATAAAGGCCCCCGTCGGCCCTGAAATCTGGAAACGGCTGCCACCGAAGAGGGCGGCGAGCAGGCCGGCGACGATGGCGGTGTAGATACCCTGCTCGGGTTTGGCGCCGGAGGCGATCGCGAACGCCATGGCCAGGGGCAGGGCAATGATGCCGACGGTTATGCCGGCAACGAGGTTCTTGGCGAAATATTTCTTATCGAGCAGCCCGGCGCGGGCGGCTTCAAGCACGGCAATCATTGAGGGACTCTTGGGAAATGTCGGCCGGCGCGTAGGCGCGTTGGCGACGTGTCGTCATTGGGGAGAGAAGAAATCCTAATGCAAAAACCGATGTGCCTACGATGTGCGTACCATTATAATACGGTTAGCCTTGAAGATTAATGGCGGCGACAAGAAGAAGCTGAAGTAGCCACTGTCTGCCGCCTGGGATCGCTGGCGGCTGGGGTGGCAGCCAAAGCGGATCTCGGGCTCACTGACATTGATTCCGCAAGGGAGACCGCCATGGAAAGCCGTACGGCCCGTTTGACTATCCTGATCGATCCGCGCAAGAAGAAGTTGTTCGAGGACCTCTGCGCGCGCCAGGACCTCAACACCTCGCAGGTCATCCGCAAGCTCATGCGCCAGTATCTGCTCGACAATCTGTCGCCGAACGAAGTCCCGGACTGGCTGGCGTCGCACGCCGCGCGAGCCGAAGAAGGAAAGAAATGACCCTGGGTGCCCGGCGCTTGACCTTGGTATCTGGATAGAACTTGAGGGCGCGGTCTGGTCTGCAGTTGTAGATCGGATGCATTCCTGGCTATGCGGCGGGTCCCGCCGAAACCTACGTAGAATTCATTCTTCCCCTGCGCCGACTCCCGAGGTGCAGAGTAATCGTCTACCATCGCGGGTTTCGCAACACTGCTGCTCGTGAATCCCTCGTCCCCCAACTCCCCGCAATCCGTTCTGCAGCGCGTGTTCGGCTACGCCGCGTTTCGTGGCGCACAGGCCGCGATCGTCGATCACATTGTCGATGGCGGCGACGCTCTGGTGCTCATGCCGACCGGCGGCGGCAAAAGCCTTTGCTATCAGATCCCGGCCATCGTGCGTCACGGTGCGGGACGAGGCGTGGCGCTTGTGATCAGCCCATTGATTGCGTTAATGCACGATCAGGTCGGAGCGCTTGAAGAGGCCGGTGTACATGCGGCCTTCCTGAACTCGACGCTGAGCCTGGACAAGGCGCAGCGCATCGAACGCGAAATGCTAAGCGGCCGGCTCGTTCTGCTCTATGTGGCGCCCGAGCGGCTCACGGCGCCGCGGATGCTGGCGCAGCTCGACTCGCTTCACGCGCGCGGCCTGCTCAGCCTGTTCGCGATCGACGAGGCGCATTGCGTGAGCCAATGGGGCCATGATTTCCGCGCCGACTATCTCGCCCTCAATGTTCTGCACGAGCGCTACCCGGGCGTCCCGCGCGTGGCGCTTACGGCGACGGCCGACGTCCTGACCCGGGCCGACATCGTCGAACGTCTCGATCTTGGCGAGGCCCGCGTTTTCGTCAGTAGCTTCGACCGCCCGAACATCCGCTACGCGATCGCCGAAAAGACCGACGCGCGTCATCAGCTGCGTGCTTTCATTGAGGAAGAGCACGAAGGCGACGCCGGCATCGTCTATTGCCAGTCGCGCCGCAAAGTCGAGGAGACGGCGGCCTGGCTGGGAAGCGAAGGCGTTGTCGCTTTGCCCTACCACGCCGGGCTCGACGCCGAGACGCGGCGCCGCCATCAGGATCGCTTCCTGCGCGAGGACGGGGTCGTGATGGTGGCCACGATCGCCTTCGGCATGGGCATCGACAAGCCCGACGTTCGCTTTGTCGCCCACCTCGACCTGCCGAAGAATATCGAAAGCTACTACCAGGAGACTGGCAGAGCGGGGCGGGACGGTTTGCCTGCCGACGCCTGGATGGCCTACGGCCTGGCCGATGTCGTCAATCAACGGCGCATGATCGATGAGAGCCCGGCCGCGGAGGAATTTAAGCGCGCGCAGCGGGGCAAGCTGGACGCCTTGCTGGCGCTTGCCGAGGCGCATGATTGCCGGCGTGCCCGCTTGCTCGCCTATTTTGGTGAAGAAGCGGGACCATGCGGCGCGCACCAGAATGCTTGCGACAACTGCCGGCAGCCGCCGGTGACCTGGGACGCCACCGAGGCGGCACGCAAGGCGCTGTCGTGCATCTATCGGTTCCACCAGAACGGCGGGCAGCGCTTCGGCGCCGGCCATCTGATCGACGTGCTGCGCGGCAAGACGACCGAGAAAGTCGAGCAATACGGCCACGCCGCGCTATCCACCTTCGGCGTCGGTGCGGAGCTCGGCGACCAGCAGTGGCGGGCCGTCGTGCGGCAGCTCGTCGCGCTCGGTTGCATTCGGGCCGAGGGTGAATTCAACACGCTGGAACTCACGTCCGCCGCGCGCGAAGTTTTGCGAGGCGAAGTCAATCTGCAATTGCGCCAGCAGAGCGTGCAGGCCAAACGATCGACGCGTGGCGGCAAGAAGGGAGGCGGGCGCAAGAGCCGGCCCCCTCTGCCGCTCGATGCGGCAGGGTTGGCGCGTTTCGAGGCGCTCAAGGCGTGGCGCGCCGACGTCGCGCGCGAGCATAACGTCCCTGCTTACGTGGTATTCCATGATGCGACGCTAGCCGAAATGGCTCAACGAATGCCCACTTCCCTGGCCGCGTTGGGCGAGATCGCCGGCGTCGGCGTACGCAAGCTGGAGGCTTACGGACACTCGATCCTGCGCCTGCTCAACGACTGAGGCACCCGGAGCAGCATGGTAGAATCCAAGGCTATGGAGATCACCATCAACGGCGAGTCTCGCCAATTTCCCGAACCATTCACCGTGGCCGAGTTGGTCGAGACCCTTGGATACGTCGGCAAGCGCATTGCGATCGAACGCAACGGCGAGATCGTTCCGCGCAGCCGTCATGGCGCCGTCGAACTCGCTGCCGGCGACCGGCTGGAAATCGTTGTCGCCGTGGGTGGCGGTTAATCCGCCTGGTTGAAGTCCCGCGTGCTTTTCGTGAACCCGTTTTCCGAGGAAAACCCATGCCCACGCCCATTCATAACCTGACAGTTGCCGACAAGACTTACCGTTCGCGGCTGCTCGTCGGAACCGGTAAGTACAAGAATTTCCAAGAAACGCGGGCGGCGATCGACGCCTCAGGCGCCGAAATCGTCACGGTCGCCATTCGCCGCGTCAACATCGGCCAGAACCCCGGCGAGCCGAATCTGCTCGACGTGCTGCCGACGTCCGAATTTACGATCCTGCCTAACACCGCGGGCTGCTATACGGCCGACGATGCCGTGCGTACCCTGCGCCTCGGCCGGGAACTGCTCGATGGCCATCCGTTGTGCAAGCTCGAAGTGCTCGGCGATTCGAAGACGCTCTTCCCCAACATGCCGGAAACCTTGAAGGCGGCCGAGATCCTGGTGAAAGACGGTTTTCAGGTCATGGTGTACTGCGCCGACGACCCGATCCAGGCCAAGATACTCGAAGACCTCGGTTGTGTTGCCGTGATGCCGCTGGCGTCACTGATCGGTTCCGGGATGGGCATCGTCAACCCGTGGAACCTGCGCCTGATCATCGACAGCCTGAAGGTCCCCGTGCTCGTCGACGCCGGAGTCGGAACCGCCTCCGACGCGGCGATTGCCATGGAACTGGGATGCGACGGCGTGCTCATGAACACGGCCATCGCCCATGCCAAGGATCCTGTCCTGATGGCTAGTGCGATGAAGAAGGCCGTCGAAGCGGGGCGCGAAGCCTTTCTGGCCGGCCGCATGGCTCGCAAGTATTATTCGGCCGATCCTTCGTCTCCGACTAGCGGCCTGATCGGCTCTTGAGCGTGAGCGAAGCGATCGATACGTCGGTGAACACGCCGACGGTGGGCGAGGAGCGCCCCGAGAACGTCTATACCGCCGGGCGCGCCGGGCACATCCGCAGTTTCGTGCTGCGGCAGGGTCGTGTTTCGAGTGCGCAGCAGCGTTATTACGACAGCATGATGGTCAAGATCGGCGTGCCGTATGCGGCGGCGCCCTGCGATCTCGAAGCCTTGTTCGGTCGACCGGGCTCCGTCGCCCCGAAGATTCTCGAAATCGGTTTCGGCATGGGCGAGACGACCGCAACGATTGCGACCGCGAATCCGGACAAGGATTATCTGGGAATCGAGGTTCACACCCCGGGGGTCGGCAGCCTCTGCAAACAGATCGCCGAAGGCGGGCTGAGTAACGTGCGCATCGTTCAACACGACGCCGTAGATGTCCTGCGCGAGATGATCGTGCCGGAATCATTGGACGGCGTGCACATCTTCTTTCCAGATCCGTGGCCCAAGGCGCGGCACCATAAGCGACGCCTGATCCAGCCGCCGCTCGTGGCCCTGATTGCGAGCCGCCTGCGATCCGGCGCGTACATTCACTGCGCGACCGATTGGGAAAACTATGCCGAGCAGATGCTTGCGGTGCTTTCGGCGGAACCGTCGCTCGTCAATACCGCCGACGGTTACGCGCCGCGCCCCGACTACCGGCCGCTGACCAAGTTCGAACAGCGCGGCCTGCGTCTTGGCCACGGCGTGTGGGACGTCATTTTCCGGAAGAAAGCATAAAGCTTCTGCTCGCGGGCGTTGCTTGGGCAGCGAGAAGGTTTGTCGTCGATGACAAAGTGCTATTGCAGGCGGAAAACCACGGGCAGGATCAGCTCTCGGGAACTGCCGCCGCCCAAATGCCCCATCGCGTACGCCGCCCGGATCGCCGCATTGTCGAGAATTGCATGGCCGCTGCTTGCCGCGATGGTCACATCCTCGACCGCGCCGTTGGCGTCCAGACGGACGATCAGCCGCACCTCGCCCTCGATGCCTTTGGCTAATGCTTCGGGTGGGTAGTAGAGGTGCTGAGCGAGCTTGCGTTGTGCAACCTGTGTCTCGCGCTTGTTCGCCGTTTTCGGCCGCGCATCTTTCTTGGGCGCCGCTGATGGAGGTGGTGGGGCCGGAACCGGCTTCGGTTCCTCGTTGGCGTCGAGCGTGTTCTTGACCAGCGGTTCAGGTGGAGGAGCCGGCTCCGCAGGAAGCCTTAACCGCGCGACGAGCGCGTTGCGCGGCGGCGGTGCGGAAAGGCGCTTGAAAACGTCCGGAAAGAGCAACCCGGCGTGCAGAGCAAGCGAAAGCGCGATAGCGAAGATCAGACGGTACGGCATCAGCCCCGTATTGTGCAATAAAACCGGCGCCGACATCCTGTATGGTATACGGCTTGAAGGAGTTTTCAGATGTACCCGTTTCTCGCTGCGCTGCGTTTGTCGTTTCTTGTATTGGTCCTTTGCGCCGCTCCCGCGTTGGCGGCTACGCCCGACCCGATTGCCTTTGGCTGGGCCGTCGAACGCGGCGACGTCGGCAAGGTGAGGTCCTGGCTCGACGAAGGGCTTGATCCGGAGTTCCAGGGAAATCAGCTGGGCACCGGGCTCATGATAGCCGCATGGAACGGCAACATCGAGATGATGTCGCTTTTCCTCGAACGCGGAGCGAATCCAAGGCGTGCCAACCGCAACGGTGAGCAGCCGTTGCAGCTCGCGGCCTGGAATGGGCATACGGAGGCGGTGAAGTGGCTGCTTGCCCACGGTGCCGTCCTCAACCGCGACGGCAATTATTGGGGCGCGCTTCACTACGCCGTATTCAACGGGCATCAGGAACTCGCCAAATACCTGATCGAACGCGGTGCCAACGTTAACGCGCGTTCACCGAACGGCTCAACGCCGATCATGATGGCGGCGCGTGAGGGCCGAGAGGAACTCGTCAAAACCCTTCTCGAGGCCGGTGCCGACCCGCAATTGAAGAGCGACTGGGGCGACAACGCCTTAACCATGGCCATGCGCTACGACCACTACCGCATCGGCAAAATGATTGCCTCGCCCGAAGAGTTCGAGATCGCGGTCAAGGCGCCGAAAGAAACGTTCGGCGAACCCGTGCGCTCGGCATCGGCGCCGAGCGAAATCGAGAACATCCTGCGTCAGATCCGCGAAGCCGAAGCCGAAGGCCGGCCGAGCGAGGCGCTGCACAAGCAACTGATGGAGGCCGTGAACAACTTCCGGCGTAACGCCACCGTGCAGAACGCGACGGTGGCACGGCGGCCGATGCCGATTCCATTCCAGCCGCGTACGCTGGTGATTACGGGAAGGCGCGGCAGCCCGGGGGCCGAGCGGGTTCAGATCACCGGCGAGCGCAAGCCGGCTGTGCAAGCTGCGCCGGCGTCCCCGCCGGGTAAACCGGGTTCGATCACAATTACGCCGGTCAACGATCAACGCGCGATTCAGGCGCGCATCGCCGACCTGATGCGCCAGATCCGCCTTAATGAGGCGCAAGGACGGCCGGCGACCGATCTGCGCCGGGAACTGTCGGAAGCGGTCGATTCTTTGAAATAGCCCGCGGAGGAGGGGCCTGAAGAGGTTGTGGCTGGCCTAAGCGGCCGGGTCGGCAAGAAAGCGTTCAAGCAGCCGATTGAGAAAGCGTCGGCCTCGTTCGGTCGGCGCTAGATGGGAGGCCTCGCGCACGATCATCCCATCCGCCGCCGCGGCGCGCAGGATCGGCTCGACGACATGCAGCGGCCGCCCGGTGCGTGCCTGGAACAGCGAGACATCGAAGCCTTGGTTGAGGCGCAAGGCGTTCATCATGAATTCGAACGGCAGTTCATCCAACGGAACGGCGAATTCCTGCTGCACCGGATGGCCGGCGGCGACCTGGGCGAGGTACTGCTTCGGCTGCTTCCAGCGCATCTGACGCCGGATTTCCCATCCTCCTCCTGTCGGCAATGTGAGCTTGCCGTGCGCCCCGGCGCCGATGCCGAGGTAGTCGCCAAAGGTCCAGTAATTAAGGTTGTGCCGGCATTCGTAACCAGGTCGGGCGAACGCCGACGTTTCGTAATGTACGTAACCTTCGCTGGCCAGGCGAGCCTCAAGGGCGTCCTGCATGTCAGCGCAGCGATCGGGTTCGGGGAGCGTGGGCGGTGCCGCAGCGAACGCAGTATTCGGCTCGATGGTCAATTGATAACACGACAGGTGCGGGGGTGCGAACACCAGCGCGGTCTCAATGTCGGCCTCAGCCTCGGCGAGCGTCTGCCCCGGCAGTCCGTACATCAGGTCGAGGTTGAAGCTCGCGAAATGCCGTGCCGCAATCTCGATCGCGCGCCGTGCCTCGGCGTCGTCGTGGATGCGTCCGAGCGCCCGCAAATGCGCGGGGTTGAAACTCTGGATGCCGAGCGACAGGCGATTGACGCCGGCGGCGCGGAACGCCGCAAATTTCTCCGCTTCCACGGTGCCGGGGTTGGCCTCAAGCGTGATTTCGGCATCCGGGCTTACCGGCAAGCGCGTACGGATCGCGGTCAGCAGGGTGTCCAGTGCTGCTCCAGAGAGCAGGCTCGGCGTGCCGCCACCGAGAAAGACGGTATTCACGCGCCGTCCCCAGACCTGCGGCAGGGCGGACTCGAGGTCGGCGATCAACGCCTCTATGTAGGCCTCTTCCGGCAACCCGTCGCGGATCTGATGCGAGTTGAAATCGCAGTACGGACATTTCTGTACGCACCACGGCACGTGGACGTACAACGACAGGGGCAATGGTTCCCGAAAATCGGGACTGTCGTCGCTGGCGGTCTGTCGGTGACCGGCAACCTGAATCGGGATGACCCGTGCCGCCTTTTCTCGGCTCATGAACGCCGGTTCTTGAGCCGCTCGACGAGCAGCGCCAAGGCCTGGCCGCGGTGCGAGCGGCGGTTCTTCTCCGCGGCGTCGAGTTCAGCGGCGGTCAGTCCGAGTTCCGGAATCAGGACGTAGGGGTCGTAACCGAAGCCGCCTTGTCCGCGCGGAGTGTCAACGATTTCGCCATGCCATTCCCCTTCGGCGATCAACGGCTGGGGGTCATCCGCGTGGCGCACGAAAACCAGCACGCAGACGTAATGTGCCCGGCGGTCGCTTCTTCCTGAAAGTTCGGCGACGAGCTTCGCATTGTTACGTTCGTCCGACTTCGGTTCGCCGGCGTAGCGAGCCGAATAAACGCCGGGCGCGCCTCCGAGCGAATGTACGCACAGGCCCGAGTCGTCCGCCAGCGCGGGTAACCCGGTGCTCGCCGAGGCATGCCGGGCTTTGGCAAGCGCGTTCTCGACGAAGGTTCCGTGCGGTTCTTCGCATTCGGTGACGCCGAGTTCGCGCTGGGGAATCGTCTCCCAGCCGAGGGGCGCCAGCAGTTCACCGAATTCACGCAGTTTGCCTGGGTTGTTGGAGGCGACGACAAGTCTCATGGGTGCTCTTCACTTCGTGGATTTGAAAGGACCGCGCAAAGCCCACTGCAGCAACGAACAGAGGAGCGATTCGGCCAAAGCAAAGGCCGGAAGGTAACACGCTTTCGACCGCTCGGCGGGAATGGGGTGCCCGGAGGTTGTTGCAGACCATGCCGGCGCCCGCTTCAATGCCGCGGGCGGAGCGACGCCAACTATTGAGTTGCGAGCGCTTCCTTCTGCCGAGCGACGAGTTCGCGGATGCCGGCCTCGGCCATGTCCACCAATTGATCCATCTGTGCCCGGGTAAACGGCTCGCCTTCGGCCGTTCCCTGGATCTCGACGATGCCGCCCGCGCCCGTCATGATGACGTTCATGTCGGTGTCGCAATCGGAGTCTTCCACATAGTCGAGGTCGAGGACCGGCGTTCCTTTGTAGATGCCGACCGACACCGCAGCCACATGGTCGCGTATCGGGCTCGCCGTTAAGACGCCGCGTGCGACGAGGCCGGCGCAGGCGTCATGGAGCGCCACCCAGGCGCCGGTGATCGAAGCGCAACGGGTGCCGCCGTCGGCTTGCAGCACGTCGCAATCGAGCGTGATCTGCCGTTCGCCGAGGGCGGCAAGGTCAGTCACGGCGCGCAGCGAACGCCCGATCAGGCGTTGGATTTCAAGCGTTCGGCCGCTTTGTTTGCCCTTTGCAGCTTCGCGCGCCGTACGCGTATGCGTCGAGCGCGGCAGCATGCCGTATTCGGCAGTCACCCAACCTTGCCCTTGGCCGCGCAGGAAGGACGGAACAAATTCCTCGACGCTGGCGGTGCACAGAACCCGTGTGTCGCCCATCTCGACGAGCACCGATCCTTCGGCATGGCGGGTGAAGCGGCGGGTGATGCGGACATTGCGCAGTTGCGTGGATTCTCTTTGGCTTGGACGCATGGGGATTTCCTGTATTCCTACTTCGAGTATTTGTGGATGGCGGCCTGGATTTCCTCGATCGCCTTTTCGATCTCCTCATCCGACAGTTCGGTTTTGTAGTGCGGATTGCGGCCGAAGGCATCGAGGCGCGTGGTGACGGTATCGCGCGGCATGGTTTGCGTCGAGATGAAGCTGGACGAGGACTCGCCCTCATCGACATAACTGTCGGACCAACGCACGGCGACCACGGACAAGTTGTCGGCATTCGGTCCGCCGCGGGTTTCCGCCTGGTCGAGCAGCAGCGGCACGGCCTTGATCAGGTTCTCGCTCTGCATGGCGGCGATCAGCATCTCGGCGGGGATATTTCCCCAGACGCCGTCAGTGCACAGCACGAGCGAATCGCCAGCTTCGAGGGGCGTCTTGCGCGAGAACTCGATCTCGGGCATTTGACGGCCGCCGAGGCAACTGTAGACCTTGTTGCGATCCGGATGCGTCGCTGCTTCGCTTTTCTCGATGATTCCCTGATCGATAAGGAGCTGCACGCGAGAATGGTCCCGCGTCTGCGCATGGATCTTTCCCGCGCGAATCAGGTAGAGGCGGGAATCGCCGGCATGCGCCCAATAGGCGACATTGTCCTGGACCAAACAGGCGACGCAGGTGGTGCGCGGCGAATCCTTTAAATTATGCAGATCGGTGAAATCGAGGATCGCGTGGTGCGCGTTCATCATCTCCGTCTGCAGGAACATGAACGGATCGCGCAATGTTGGCGTGGCCATGCGCTGGAAGGCTTCGGCCAGCGTCTGTACCGCAATCTGCGCCGCGACTTCACCGTAGTAGTGCCCGCCCATGCCGTCCGCGATCAGCATCAGGAGAGCGTCACGCGAGTAGCAATGCGCCAGGCGGTCCTCGTTGTTCGCGCGCTTACCGACGCGACTTTCCTGGTAAATCGTGAACTTCACTTCAACCCCGACTTTCTCGTAAACCGGCCCATCACACTGCCTAACCAATTGTTCTTCTCCACGACCTTGGGCTTGCTATTTACTTTCTCGGTCAGCGCTTTTTGTAATGCGAAGACGCTTTGCGGGCGATAGAGGTGGTTTAGGCACAAACACCAATCGATCGTTTCGAGCAGCTGGTCCGAGTACTGGCCTTCCCAGCGCACCATCGCCGGAATCAGGCGATCCTTTTCCTGGCGGCTGTCGGCAGATTGCGGGGCCGTCGCGGCCAAGCACGCGTACATCGATGCGCCGACGCTGTAGATGTCACTCCACGGGCCGAGCAGTTCGCGCTGTCGGTAATGTTCTGGCGATGCGAAGCCCGGTGTGTACATGGGTTTGAGCATGGGCGTGTCGCGCGCCAGGGTTTGTCGCGCGGCGCCGAAGTCGATAAGCACCGGGGTGTAGTCGTTGCGCATGTAGATGTTCGACGGCTTGAGGTCGAGGTGCAGCAGCTTGTGTGAATGAACTTCACGCAGCCCATTGAGAAGCTTGGTAAAAACGTTGCGGATGAAGTTCTCGGTGATCAGGGTACGGTTCTTCTGGATGAACTCCTGCAGCGTCCGTCCCTGTTCGTACTCCATCACCATGTACACGGTCCCGTTGGCGCGGAAGAAATTCAGCACGCGCACGACGTTGGGATGGGAGAGCTTCGCCAGGGCGCGACCTTCCTCGAAGAAACACTTCATTCCATAGCGGAACGCTGGCATGTGCTCGTCGGTGATGACCGGTTCGATCTCCCCTTCACCGCGCAGGGCGAGACTATTCGGCAGGTACTCCTTGATGGCGACGAACTTGTCTTCGGCATCGGTCGCCAGATAAACGATCGAAAACCCGCCAAGGGAGAGCTGATGCTCGATGCGGTAAGCATCGAGTTGGTAACCGGGCGGCAGGGCGTGGTTCGCTTGTTGTGTCATCGATAAGGAAGCTATGATGCGTTCTTTGGGCCATTTTCGGGGTTTGTTCCAAGGCTGTAAAGCCGAGCGGACGCCCGATGCAACCATTCTCCAGGAACTCCATGATTTTTAGCATGACGGGTTATGCCGCGAGAACGCTCGATGTCGAGCGCGGCGCTTTGCACATCGAGCTGAAGAGCGTGAACTCGCGCTATCTCGATATCCAATTCCGCATTTGCGAGGAATTGCGTTCGGTCGAGCCCGCGTTGCGTGAGCTGTTCACCGCTCGCTTGGCGCGCGGGAAACTGGAGTGCCGGCTGGGGTTCACCGCCGTCGCGGCACGCGCGCAACCGGCGCTGCTCAACGCCGAACTGCTGCAGCGGCTGAAGGCATTCGAAGCGCAGGTAAAGAACGAATTGCCGCACGCGCCGGGCCTCTCGGTGAGCGACGTGCTCCGTTGGCCAGGCATGTTCGGTGACGATTCGCTCGATATCGAGACGCTGGCTCCCGCGTGTCTCGATCTTGCGAAAAACGCGCTGGACGATTTCACGGCGAGTCGGCAGCGCGAAGGCGCGAAGCTCGCCGCCGTCATTGGCGAACGCGTCGCCCGCATGCGTGCGCTCGTGCGGGAAGTGGAGCCGAGGATTCCGGTGGCACAGGGGGCATTCCAGGAAAAGCTGAAACAGCGTCTGGTCGAGGCGATCGGCAGCGCCGACGACGATCGGATACGTCAGGAAGTCGCCGTTTTCGCCGTGCGCATCGACGTTGCAGAAGAACTCGCTCGCTTGATGACCCACCTCGACGAAGTCGAGCGCGTTCTAGAAGCCGGCGGTTCGACAGGCAAACGCCTCGACTTCCTGATGCAGGAACTTAACCGCGAGGCAAACACGCTTGGCTCGAAATCCGTGGTTGCCGAGGTGTCGCAGACAGCAATGGAATTGAAGCTGTTGATCGAACAGATGCGCGAGCAAGTGCAGAACCTCGAGTAAGCAGCACTCGCATTCGCGAAAAAATAAAGCGCGGAGTTCCGCGCTTTATTTTTTTTGATGACTCCCGAAGATTGGCCGGTCCGAGCTCAATCGGCGACGGCTTTTTCGAACTGTGCCTCCATCTCCGCCATTCGTGCTTCAACCTTCTGGTGCCCCCGGATCGACAGGATCAGCGAGATGACCGCCAGTACCATGAGGCCGATCGCAATCGGACGGCTTACCAGGATCGACGGGTCGCCGCCGGAGATAACCATCGCGCGGCGAAGGTTCGCTTCCGCCATCGGGCCCAGGATGAGAGCGAGAAGGATCGGCGACAGCGGGTAGTCGTAGCGCGTCATCACGTAACCCAGAATACCGAACGCCAGGGTCGTGTAGACGTCGAAGATGTTGCTACGCATCGCGAACGCGCCGACAACCGAGAGCACGAAGATCGCCGGCGTCAGGATCGCCCGATCCACCATGATCACTCGGGCGAAGAGCTGGATGCCGGCCATGCCGATGAACTGCATGGCGAACTGGGCGAGCATCATCGACGCGAAAATCTGATAGACGATGTCGATGTGTTCCTTGTACAGCATGGGGCCGGGTTGCAATCCCTGAATCACGAACGCTCCGAGCAGGACGGCAGTGACCGCGTCGCCCGGCACGCCGAGCGAAAGCAACGGAATCATTGCGCCGCCTGAGCACGAGTTGTTCGCGCACTCGCTGGCGGCCAGCCCTTCGATCTCGCCGTGTCCGTAGCGTTCCGGGTTCTTGGAGGCGCGCTTGGCTTCGCCGTAAGAGATGAAAGCCGCGATGTCGCCGCCGGCACCCGGGATGGCGCCGATGACGGTACCGATGATGCTCGACCGGCAGAGTTCCCTGAAGCAGTACTTGATGTCCTGCCAGCTCGGAAGATACTGGTCCAGCTTGGCTTTTACCTGTTGTGTGACGCCGGACTTCTGGACCTCGTTGAAGACTTCCGAAACCGCGAACAAGCCGATCAGGGTGGGAATGAAGGGGGGACCTTCCATCATTTCCACCATGCCGAAGGTAAAGCGCGGGAAGCCCGAAATCGGATCGAACCCGATCGCCGAGATGAGCAGACCGAAAAAGCCGGCCATCATCCCTTTGATCAAGGACCGCCCAGAGATGGAGATGATGACGGAGAGCCCGAAAATCGCGAGCGCAAAATATTCCACAGGCCCGAACTCAAGCGCAATGCTCGATATGAAGGGCGATGCGAAAGTCATGATGACCGCGCCCACGACCCCACCGAAGAATGACGCGAAGAGTGCCATCGCCATGGCACGGCCCGCTTCCCCGCGTTTGGCCATGGGATAGCCTTCCATTACGGTCGCTGCAGCGGCCGGGGTACCCGGGGTACGGATGAGAATCGCGGAAATGGCGCCGCCATACATCGCGCCGCAGTAGATGCCCATCAGCATGGACAGGCTTTCCAGTGGCGGGCGCCCGAAAGTGAGGGGAACCAGCAACGCGACCCCCATCGTGGCGGTAAGACCTGGCAAAGCGCCGATGACGATCCCGGCCGTCGTGCCGACGCAGATCATGAACAGAATGCCCGGCGTGAATACTGCCGCGTAGCTCGAAAACATCAAGCCCCAGTTGAATTCCATGGCGGATCTCCGGCTACAGCATGTCGGCCAGGAGACCGGCCGGCATTGAAAGGTTGAGAATCTTCTCGAACACCAGCCAGACGCTGACCGTGATAAGCGGTGGAGCGATCAGAATAGGAATCGGTTTGCGCTTGCCCATGACGACCATCATGAAGGCGAGGAACGCGATGGAGGAGGGAATGAAGCCAACGGGCTCGAGGATGACGCAGAACACCAAAGACGCCGCGAGCGTTATCAGGCCGCGTTGCACGCCTTTGTCTGCCAAGCGCATCGGTTCAACGGTTCCTTTGCTCTTTCCGCGCACCGCGTTAATGACGAGCACCACGCTGAAGAGGATCAGGAACCCAGCCAAAAAATTCGGAAAGAAACTCGGGCCGATTTTCATCACCACGTCGGTTGGCATCTTCGTGCCTTCCCATATGGCATACAAGCCGATCAGGATGCCGACGAGCCCGCCGACGATATCTGCGATCTTCATGGTTGCGCAACTCTCCCAGCGCTGAAGCTTTATCTACCTAGACAAAAAGGGCGGCCAACGAGGCCGCCCTTTCCCGGATAACTGCCGTTACTTCTTGGCGAGTCCGAGGCTCTTCATCACAGCCTCGACGTCTTTGTAGTTCTGATCGAGGAACTTCGTGAAATCAGCACTGTTTTGGTAAGCCAGATTGAGCGATGCCTTCGCTGCAAATTCCTGGAATTCCGGCGAGTCGTACGCTTTCTTGAACGCGTCCGCCAGCTTTGTCTTGATAGGTGCCGGAACGCCCTTCGGCAGGCCGAGACCGCGCCAGGTGTAGAACTGCACGTCGACGCCCTGCTCCTTGAACGTCGGAACGTCTGGGAAGATCTTGTCGCGATCGGCCGACATGACGCCAAGAAGCTTCAAGTTGCCGGCTTGCACCTGACCTTTCACTTCAGCAACCGACACGGCAACCGCCTTGATGTGGCCACCTACCAGCGCTGTGACCGCCGGTTGTGCACCGTCGAACGGAACGTGCTTGACCTGGACACCGGTCTTTTCCGCCGCCAGACCCGCCGCAATATGCCATACGGATCCCGGCGCAGAGTTACCGATGGTGATTTCACCCGGGTGTGCCTTCGCGTAGTCCATGAAGCCGCGCACGGTGTTGTATGGAGCGTCTTGGCGTACCGTCAATGCCGCCGGGTCCGAATTGATGCGCATCAACGGGTCGAAGTCCTTCCAGGTGAAGGGAACGAGGCCCTGTGGCGGCAAGGAATTCAGCTCGAAGGTGATCATGCCCAGTGTGTAGCCGTCCGGGCGCGCGGCACGAATGGCGTTATGTCCAATGGCACCGGCGCCGCCAGTTTGGTTTACCACGTTGATCGTCTGACCGAGGTGCTTCTCGGCGGCTTTTGCCAGCGCACGGAGCAGGACGTCCGTCCCACCGCCTGCCGTCCAAGGGCAGATGACTGTTACCGGCTTATCCGGATACGCCGCCAAGGCGGGAGTGACAATAATGCCGGCGGCTAAAGCGACGGCACCTGCGAGCATCGTTCTGCGTTTCATGACTGGGCCTCCTCGTTCTAGTATTTGTCCATCAGGGATGACTCTGAATAGCCGCCGACGCTTTTGGCACCGCCGGCGCCACGGGAATCACTTTATGGCCGGGCCAATCGGACGTCAACTCTCGATTGGTAAAGTTGTCAGGCCGCAATCTGCGTTGCGAGATCCTTTCTGCCGGGGCGGGACTACTTCGCGATCGGGTCGTTTCGTCCCGAGAAGCGATCGCTCATGCGAAAAGCGGCATCGCTGAAAAGACCCGTAGGTTTCTCGGCACAGTAACGGTCCACGAAGTTCTCTACCGTTCCGCGAGACATTGCCGATACCTGCTGCTTCTGATTTGCGTAATTATGTCCTGTCAATACGCCGCGAATCCAGGACACAAGCTCTTTGCGTTGGTCGGGGTCATCTTTAGATTTGACCCAGGTCTGGCACGACATTTCGTCGAAACCGACGATCACCACCGGCGCGGCCGACGCCCCGTACACGGTAGCGAACAGCACGCAGGGGAGTAACAGGCGCAACGGCTTGCTCAACATCTTTTTCATTCCATCAGCACAGGGATTTGCTGCTGATTCATTCTGACCCGAACGGCGGCCGGCGTCCACAATCCGCATCGGGTTACAATCGACCGATCGCCATCGGAACGATCTCCGCATTCTCATGAACGGTCATCTTTATATTGTGGCGGCGCCGTCCGGCGCCGGAAAAACAACGCTTGTTCGCCTCTTGTTGGAGAACGATTCGGGTATCCGCGTGTCCATTTCGACAACCACGCGCGCTCCGCGTCCAGGAGAAGCCGACGGCCGCGAGTACCATTTCGTGGACGTTAACCGGTTCTTGGACATGGTGAGCCGTGGCGATTTTCTCGAGTGGGCTGAGGTGCACGGCAACTACTACGGGACATCGAAAGGCTGGATTGAGTCCGAACTGATGTCCGGACGCGACATCCTGCTCGAGATCGATTGGCAGGGCGCGCAGCAGGTACGGAAAGCGTTTCCCAACGCGATCGGTGTGTTCATCCTGCCGCCTTCGCTCGAAACGCTGAAGGAGCGACTGGCGGATCGGGGGACGGACTCGCAGGAGACGATCGCCCGTCGGCTGGCGGCAGCGCGGGACGAGATGCGGCATGTCGATGAATTCGACTATGTTATTATCAACGACGATCTGCGGCAGGCCTTGGACAACCTTCTTTCGGTCGTCCGCGCCTCGCGGCTTCGCTATGCTACGCAGCGTCAGCGGCACGCCTCGCTGTTCGCGGCGCTCCTATGATTTCAGGAAGAAGAGAACGATGGCACGTATTACTGTAGACGACTGCATGGAGAACATTCCCAACCGCTTTCAGATGACGCTGGCGGCCACCTACCGCGCCCGTCAGATCACGGCCGGCGCGTCGCCGATGGTCGACCCGGATCGCGATAAACCCACGGTGATCGCATTGCGTGAACTGGCGCAAGGCATGTACGGTCTGGAAGTCCTCAACCGCGGCCACGCTTGACCGAGTAGAAGCACTGAGTGGTGAGCGATAGTGGACTCGAACGCTATGGCCACCGATTCGACAAGCGGCCCGACGGCCAACGAAACGGAACAAGACGGTCGCGTTGATGAGCACAACGGACCGGGTAAAGTCGTTTACGAATACGAGGATCCGGCGTACCGGGTCTTCGTAGACACCCTCAACTACCTCGAGCCCGAGGAGATCGAGCAAGTCCTGGCAGCCTATCGTTTCGGCGAGAAGGCGCATCAGGGGCAGACTCGCCTGTCGGGAGAACCCTACATCACGCATCCGCTCGCCGTGGCCGGGGCGCTCGCCGAATGGCGGATGGATGCGCCCGCCATCATCGCCGCGTTACTGCACGACGTGATGGAAGATACTTCGGTGTCCAAGGCGGAGATCGCGGAGCGTTTCGGCAAGCAGGTTGCCGATCTCGTTGACGGTCTTTCGAAGCTGGACCGGATCGAGTTCCAGTCGTACCAGGATGCGCAAGCGGAAAACTTCCGCAAGATGCTGATGGCCATGGCGACCGATTTGCGCATCGTGCTCATCAAGCTTGCCGACCGCCGTCATAACCTACAGACGATGGCGCCGGTGCGGCCTGACAAGCGGCGCCGGATCGCGCACGAAACGCTGGAAATCTATGCGCCGATCGCGACCCGGCTTGGCCTGAACAATATTTCCCGCCAGTTGCAGGATCTATCGTTCAAGCACATCTATCCGATGCGCTTTCGAGTGCTGACGCGGGCGGTCAAGGCGGTAAGGGGCAATCGGCGCGAACTGCTGTCGAAAATCCTCGACGGCATCCGCAGCAAGTTGCAGGAGTCGAACATCGAAGCCGGCGTCTTCGGCCGCGAGAAGAGCCTCTACTCGATTTACCACAAGATGGTCGACAAGCACCTGAGCTTCTCGCAGGTGCTCGATATCTACGGCTTTCGCGTCATCGTGCGCGACGTGCCTACCTGTTACCTCGCGCTCGGTGCGCTGCACTCGCGCTACAAGCCCGTCCCCGGCAAGTTCAAGGACTACATCGCGATTCCGAAGGCGAACGGTTACCAGTCCTTGCATACGACGCTGATCGGGCCGTACGGGACGCCGATCGAAATCCAGATCCGCACGCAGAGCATGCACCACCTCGCCGAGGAGGGGATCGCCTCGCACTGGCTGTATAAGGACAGCGAGGAAAGCGGCGCCGACTTGCAGGTGAAGACGCACAAGTGGCTGCAATCGCTCCTTGAACTGCAAGGCGCGAGCGGCGACTCGTCGGAGTTCCTCGAGCACGTGAAAGTCGACCTCTTCCCGGACGAGGTGTACGTCTTCACGCCGAAGGGAAAAATTCTTGCATTGCCGCGCGGTGCGACAGTCATCGACTTTGCCTATGCGGTGCATACCGACATTGGCCACCGCTGCGTGGCGGCGCGCATCGACCACGAGTTGATTCCTCTGTCTGCGGAGTTGAACAACGGCAACCAGGTCGAGATCATCACCGCCCCGCACGCCAACCCGAATCCGGCATGGCTGAATTACGTGAAAACGAGCCGGGCGCGCAGCAAGATCCGTCAGTTCCTGAAGGCCATCCAGCAGGACAGTTCGAGCGCGTTGGGCGAGAACATGCTCAATCAGGAGCTACAAGCCCTGGGCGTAGTGCCGTCGGAAATTCCAGCGGCCGTCTGGGAGCGCGTGATCCGCGACTCGGGAAAGAAATCCCGGCGCGAAATCCTCACCGACATCGGCCTCGGCCGCAGTTTGGCCGCCGTCTTCGCTCGCCGCCTGGTAGCCAATGACGAGGTGCCGCAGAACGAAGTCAGCGAATCGAAGCCGTTGGTGATCCGGGGTACCGAGGGCATGGCGGTGCAGCTGGCGCCGTGTTGCCAGCCGATCCCGGGTGACCCGATCGTCGGCCTGCTTCGCAACGGCCAGGGCCTGCGTATCCATACGCATGCCTGCCAGGCAACCCGAAAATCCCGCACGACCGAGCCGCAAAACTGGATCAACGTTGAGTGGGAGCCTGATCCCGATCAGTGTTTCGACGTCCGCATCCGGGTGACGGCCAAGAAGGTCCGCGGACTCCTTGGGCGGGTTGCGACCGGCATTTCGCAAGCCGGCGCGAACATCGAACATGTCAACATGGACGGCAAGAAACCCGGTCTCTTTATCGACCTGCATTTCCTCGTTCAGGTTTCCGGTCGTCCCCACCTCGCTGCGCTCATGCGCAGTCTGCGCCGCATTCCCGATGTGGTGCGTATCGTCCGCGAACAGGAGTAGTTTTGAAAGTCTTGATTCTTGGCGCCGGCGTCGTCGGCGTCAGCAGTGCGTGGTACCTCGCCAAAGATGGGCACGAAGTAACTGTTGTCGATCGCCAGCCTGGCGCCGGTCTTGAAACCAGTTTCGCCAACGGCGGCCAGATTTCGGTTTCCCACGCGGAACCCTGGTCCAACCCGCATGCCCCCGCCCGTGCGCTGTCGTGGTTCGGCCGCGAGGATGCGCCGCTACTTTTCCGTCTGCGCTGGGATACGGCGCTTTTCGACTGGAGCGTGCGCTTTCTGCGCGAATGCACGCCGGGCCGCACGCGGTCGAACATTCGGGACATCGTGACCCTGGCGCTCTATAGCCGGGAGCAGCTCAAGGCGCTGCGGCAAGAAACGGCGATCGAGTACGACCACCTCGAACGCGGCATTCTTCATGTGTACACGGACCCGAAAGAGTTCGCGTCCGCGGTGGAGGCTTCCAAGGTCTTGCGCGAGTTTGGCTGTGACCGGCGCACCGTGGATGCGGACGAATGCGTTGCGATCGAGCCGGCGCTGAAGGCGGCACGGCCACTCCTTGTCGGCGGGGACTATACCGTGGCTGATGAATCGGGAGACGCTCAATGCTTCACCCGTAAGCTGGCGGAACTATGCGAAAGCAAAGGGGTGAAATTCCGCTACGGCGTATCGGTTGAGCGGTTAGCCACCGACGGTAGCGGTGTCGGAGGCGTCATCGCTAAAACGCCTCGCGGAGACGAGACGATCAGCGCTGATGCATACGTTGTTGCTCTGGGCAGCTACTCCCCCCGCATGGTCCGACCTTTGGGAATCCGCCTGCCGGTTTATCCGGCCAAAGGCTATTCGGCGACCGTCCCGCTCGGCGAATCCAGCGTCGCGCCGACTGTCGCCATGACCGACGACGGCCACAAGCTTGTGTTCTCCCGCCTCGGGCAGCGGTTGCGCATCGCCGGCACGGCAGAGTTCAATGGCTACAACACCGAACTCAATCAAGTACGGTGCGAGGCGCTCATGTCGCGGACGCATGAACTTTTCCCCGAACTTCGCCCCGCAGGAAAGCCCGAGTTCTGGTGCGGTCTGCGTCCGTCAACGCCGTCCAATGTCCCCTACATCGGGCGTAGCGGAATACCCAACCTGTTCCTCAATACGGGCCACGGAACGCTGGGCTGGACGATGGCCTGCGGCTCGGGGACGGCGCTTGCGGACATTGTCGCGGGCCGAAAGCCGGAGGTTCCTCTGCGCGCGATGTGACCAACCTTCTCGCGCACGTTACGCGGGAATGGCGATCTGCAAGCACGTGGTGGGCGGGCAGCGAAGACACGAAATGGCCAGGAGGTCTGCATGCCCGCAACGCTTTTGATCGACACCCATTGCCATCTCGATGCCGGCGAGTTTGCCGATGACCGCGACGGGGTTGCCGCTGCGGCCCGGCATGTCGGCGTGGGTACGATCGTTGTTCCGTCCGTCGCGGCGAGCAACTTCACGGTAGTTCGGGCATGTGCCGAGTGCTACTCGCACTGCCGGATTGCCTACGGGATCCATCCTCTCTACATAGAACAAGCGCTCGATGACGACCTCCTGCGCTTGCGCGACTGGTTGCGATGCGAAGAGAGCGGGGCATTGCGCCCCGTCGCCGTAGGGGAAATCGGACTCGATTACTACGTGCCTGGGGTCGACGTTGCCCGCCAAGAGAGATTCTTCATCGAGCAATTGAAAATCGCCCGTGACTTCGACCTTCCTGTGCTGTTGCATGTTCGGCGCGCGATAGATCAAGTGCTCAAATGCTTACGGCGTGTCGGGGTGCGCGGAGGAATTGCCCACGCATTCAATGGCAGCCGGCAACAGGCGGACCAATTTCTCGCGCTGGGTTTCAAGCTGGGTTTTGGCGGCGCAATGACGTATCCCCGTGCCACCCGCCTTCGCACCCTGGCGGCAGATTTACCCCTCGAAGCGCTCGTACTCGAAACCGACGCTCCCGATATCCCTCCGGCGTGGATCGGCAGAGGTCGCAACAGCCCGGCTGAGCTGCCTCGCATCGCTGAGGCGCTGGCGGACTTGCGCGGCATAGAAACCGCCGAAGTGGCCGCCATGACGACAAGCAACGCCAAGTCGGTACTCTTTCTCTCTTGACTCGCGGTTTTCCGCCGCGCAACGGCTCTATTGCAGGCGCTCGATGCGCTCAAAACATCCCGGTTTCTTGTCCGGCAGGAAGGGGCCGCGCCTCTTGGCTTGCGGCCATCCCAAGTTGTCGGACAATGAAAAAGACGCCATAATCGCGGGCTGTTGAGCATAGAGCACCGTCGGGAAGCGCTCTGGCGGGGTCACAGTGCGCTAATCGTAGCTGAGTTCGCGTAAAGCGAGAAAGGATTGAGCGTGGAAATCTACAAAGCGGACGTAGTCATCGTGGGAGGGGGGGGCGCCGGCTTACGTGCAGCAATTGCCGTCGCTGAATCCGATCCGTCATTAAAGATCGCCCTGGTATCGAAGGTCTATCCGATGCGCAGCCACACCGTGGCGGCCGAAGGCGGTGCGGCGGGCGTCAAGCGCCCGGACGACAGCTTCGATTATCACTTCCATGACACAGTAGGCGGCGGTGACTGGCTATGCGAGCAGGACGTCGTCGAGTACTTCGTGCATCAGGCGCCGGTCGAACTGACCCGCCTCGAGCACTGGGGATGTCCGTGGAGCCGCACACCCGACGGCCACGTCAACGTTCGCCCATTCGGCGGCATGAAGATTCAGCGGACCTGGTTCGCGGCCGACAAATCCGGTTTCCACATCCTGCATACCCTGTTTCAGACTTCGATCAAGTATCCCTCGATCAAGCGCTTCGACGAATATTTCTGCGTCGACCTGCTCGAGGAGGATGGGCGCGTTCAGGGTGTCGTCGCCATCGAGATGGCGACTGGTGAGTTCACTATGATCGAAGGCAAGTCGGTCATTCTCGCCACGGGCGGCGCCGGGCGCGTGTTCCGTGAAAGCACGCTGGGCGGCATCGTCACCGGCGACGGTATGGCGCTGGCCTTCCGTCACGGCGTCGCGTTGCGCGACATGGAGTTCGTGCAGTACCACCCGACCTGTATGCCGATCACCGGGCTGCTCTTTACCGAAGCCTGCCGCGGAGAAGGCGGTTACCTGGTGAACAAGGACGGCTACCGTTACCTGCAGGACTACGGTCTGGGACCGCTACAGGACAAGCCGAAGAACAAGTACATGGAACTCGGCCCGCGCGATCGTCTGAGCCAAGCCTTCTGGTATGAACAGCAGAAGGGCCGCACGATCGAGCACCCGGTGCTCGGTTCAGTGGTCCATCTCGACCTGCGTCACCTCGGCGAAGCCTATCTGCATGAGCGTCTGCCGCTGATCTACGAGATGGCCGAAACCTTCATGGGTATCGACCCGGCCAAGGAACCGATCCCGGTGCGTCCAGGCGTCCACTACACGATGGGCGGCGTTCGCGTCGACGGCAATTGCGAAACGTCGTTGCCGGGGCTCTACGCGATCGGCGAATGTGCGAGCGTGGGTATCCACGGCGCCAACCGCCTCGGTTCGAACTCGCTGACCGAACTCCTGGTATTCGGCAAGAAGGCCGGCGATGAAGCGGCCGCCCGCGCCAAGTCTACTGGACCGGGCAATTCGGCCAGTCTGCTCAAGCAGGCGCAGGCTGCCGAGCAGCGTGTCATGGCGCTGAAGACCAAGACCGGCGGCACCGAGCGCATCTCGACGATTCGCAAGGAGATGGTCAAGTCGATGGAAGACGGGTGCGGCATCTACCGCGTCGAAGACACCATGCAGGCGACCTGCGACAAGCTCACCCAGCTGCGTGAACGTTTCAAGAACATCAACCTCGACGACAAGAGCAGCGTGTGGAACACCGATTGGCTGATGGCCATCGAGCTCGATTACCAGCTCGACGTGGCGCAGGCGATGGCGCACTCGGCGGTCAACCGCAAAGAATCGCGCGGCGCGCACCAGCGTCTCGACGGTCCGGACGGTGCCTACACCAAGCGCGATGACGTCAACTTCCTGAAGCATTCTGACGCGTACTACGTGCCGGGCAGCGCGCCGCGCATAACCTATGGCGACGTGAAGATCACCAAGTCCCCACCGGCAGCTCGCGTCTATGGCGCTGCCGGCGAAAAAGCAGACCAGGAAAGGAAAGAATCCCATGTCTGAGCAAAAAATCATTGAAATCGAGGTCTTGCGCTACCTGCCGGAGTCGGACCAAGCCCCGCATTCCGAGATATACAAGGTTCCCTTCACCGACGACATGTCGGTGTTGCAGGGTGCGCAATACATCAAGGACAACTTCGATGGCTCGCTGACCTTCCGCTGGTCGTGCCGGATGGCGATCTGCGGCAGCTGCGGCATGATGATCAACGGCGTTCCTAAGCTGTCGTGCGAGACCTTCATCCGCGACTACTATCCGAACCGGATCACGATTGAAGCGCTCGCCAACTTCCCGATCGAGAAGGATCTCGTCGTCGATCTGTCGAGCTTCATCGAGAAACTCGAAGCGATCCAGCCCTACATCATTCCGAAGGAACCGCGGACCGTCGAGCAAGGCGAGTACATTCAGTCGCCCGCCCAGTTCGCCGAGTACATCCAGTACACCTCGTGCATCAACTGCACGTTGTGCTATGCCGCATGCCCGCAAGTCGGTCTCAACCAGAACTTCCTTGGGCCGGCCGTCATCGCTCTCGCGCATCGCTACAACATGGACTCGCGTGACGGTGGCCAGGATCAGCGCATGGAATTGCTCGCCTCCATGGACGGCGTCTACAACTGCAGCGCCGTCGGCTACTGTTCAGAAGTCTGTCCGAAGCATGTCGACCCGGGCAACGCGGTTAACGTCAACAAGATCAATGCAGCGAAGGATTACTTCCTGCGCTTCCTGTCGCCGAAAGGGGGTTCCAAGTGAGCAAGCGTCGTCCTTATGTCCGTTCAATGGACGGATGGTGGAAGAAGAATCCCTACTACGTCGAGTACATGGTTCACGAGAGCACGGCGTTCTTTGTCGCCGCTTACGCGATCGTTCTGCTCGTCGGCTTGCTCCGGTTGAGCCAGGGCGAGGCGGCGTGGAACGGTTTTCTCGAAGCGCTGAAGAGCCCGCTGTCGATCGTTGTCCATCTCGTTTTCCTGGTTGCCATCGCTTATCACGCCTTCACGTGGTTCAAGCTGTTCCCGCTGACGATGCCCCCAATGATCGTCAACGGCAAGCGGGTTGAGCCGGGCGTAGTCGTCGGCACCGGCTGGACGGCGGCCATCGTCGCGTCGCTGGTGTTGCTTGGTCTGGTTTGGAGGATTGCAGCATGATCAATCGTAAGCGTTCGAACGCACCGATCTTCTGGGGTCTGTTTGGCGCCGGCGGCATGATCGCCGCGCTATTCGGAACGATGCTCGTCTTCATCACCGGCATCGCGGTTCCGATGGGGTTGCTGTTGCCGGCCAATACGATGAGCTATCCGAAGATGCTCGCTTTTGCGCAGAACTTCATCGGCAAGGGCTTCATCTTCGTCGTCATCGCCCTGATGCTCTGGCATGCCGGTCACCGGATATTCCACTCGCTGCATGAAATCGGGATCCACCCTGGCTTTTTCGCTCGTCTGATTTGCTACGGTGGCCCGCTGGTCGCCACGATCATCTCGGCGGCGCTGCTTCTCGGCCTCGGGTTCTGAACGAAACGACGCAAACGACCGTGTAGGTACTCGCTACACGCCGCTTGCCGGAAGCGAGTCCGCTCCAAAAACGCCAACCAGATCGGTTGGCGTTTTTTTTCACCCTTCGCATACTTTCCTACCCTCCCGGGTGGCCATGGTTGGCGAAGCCAAGCCAAGCCCGGGACCACGCCGCCTCAATACCCTTCCTGGTTCGCGGTCCACTTCCCTCGAGCGCCCACGAGTTCGAACCCCTGGTTTCGTTCGACGCCCTTCCGCGTGTCGACTGCAAGTTGCTCTCATCGGCTCCGGGGCTGAGAGCATCTGGAAACAAACAGAAACGAACTCTGCCAACGGGCCTCTGGACCGGGACGAAGATCGAACGCGCGTTCGAATAGTGAATTCGAAGTTCGATTGAACGTTCATGCGAAATCGCTTTCTGATTGTCTTCTTCCGGGCACCGACTCGCTCTTGAGGAGCGATCCGTTGTTGCTGCCTCACATCACAGCGTGGTGGCGTGGAGGCGGAAGCTGGTATCAGTTCTTTGTGGATGGGCAGCGCGACACGTTGAAGACCAACGACAAAGGGTGGAGTCATGCAGTTGATTCTGGAAAACGTCAGCAAGACGGTCGGTCCGGAGACTTGGTTGCACGATATGACCATCGCGCCGAGCACAAATGCCGTGACTGTGCTCCTCGGCGCGACGCAGGCGGGCAAAACCAGCCTCATGCGCGTCATGGCCGGACTCGATGCGCCATCCGCAGGGCGGGTGAGCGTCGACGGGCGTGATGTCGTCGGCGTTCCTGTCCGCGAGCGCAATGTCGCGATGGTGTACCAGCAATTCATCAACTACGCGTCGCTGAGGGTCTTCGACAACATCGCTTCGCCGTTGAAGCTGCGGGGCGAAAAAAACGTCGCCAATCGGGTGCGCGAACTGGCGGCAAAGCTCCACATCGAAACTTTTCTCGACCGCTACCCAGCCGAGCTCTCCGGCGGGCAGCAGCAACGTGTCGCGTTAGCACGGGCGCTGGCGAAGGGCGCGCCCCTGATGCTCCTCGACGAGCCGCTGGTCAACCTCGACTACAAGTTGCGCGAAGAACTGCGTGACGAGTTGACCGCCTTGTTCGCTGAAGGCAACTCGACAGTGGTCTATGCGACGACGGAGCCCAGCGAAGCCTTGCTGCTGGGCGGTTATACGGCGGTACTCGACGCAGGAGAGTTGCTCCAGTACGGGCCGACGGCGGAGGTATTCAACCACCCTAAATCGCTGCGCGTTGCTCGGGCGTTCAGCGATCCGCCCATGAATCTGCTCCCCGGCGTTCGCTGCGAGTCGGGTGTCCAATTGCAAGACGGCCCCGTACTCGGCGTGGCGTTGCCGGGCGATGCGTCGCAACGGTTGACCGTCGGCATACGCGCGAGTGCGTTGAGGGTACAGGCCCGGCAAGGCGACGTTACCTTGCCCGGCAAGGTTGAACTAGCGGAAATCTCAGGCTCGGATACCTTCGTTCATCTCGCGACTCCGGTGGGCGAAGTCGTCGCTCAACTCACCGGTGTGCATTATTTCGAGTTGGGAACACCCGTCCAACTGTACTTCGACCCGGCGCAGATTTACCTATTCGACGCCTCCGGTTCGCTGCTGTTATCTCCTCGGCGCCGCGGAGGACGCTGATATGGCGCGTATCGAACTTGAGCTCGCGCATTCTTACAAAGCCGATCCACGCGACGAAAGCGACTACGCACTACTTCCACTGAATATCACGTTCGAAGACGGGGGAGCGTATGCGTTGCTCGGGCCGTCGGGCTGCGGCAAGACGACGATGCTCAACATCATGTCGGGCTTGGTGGCGCCCTCGCAGGGCACCGTGAAGTTCGACGGTCGCGACGTCACGC